>CAKQMB010000007.1 GCA_934254825.1 uncultured Clostridia bacterium
TCTTTTCCGTTATGAATGAAAGAAAGGGATTCGGGCTTACCGTCGTAGATAATGGTACACGTTGCCGAAAAACCGCCGACTCTGGTTGTTGCCGTAACGTATGCGCTTGCGCCTTCAAAGCCTTTCAACGCGGTAATCGTTGCGGACAACGCTCCGTCGCTTTCGGGCGTAAGAGTTAAGTATTCGCTTATATCCTTACCTTCGATAGGCGTACACCATTCGATTTTCCAATCGACGGACTTGTCTGGCGCGTCCACGGGCATAACGGTTGCCGTAATGACTTTCGATACGGTTTGCTGTCCGTTTGCCGCATAAGTCGTAAACGATTTACTCATTTTCAAAGCCACGGGAGCAATATTTTCGTCCGAAACGGAGTTTTCCGTTGGCTCGATTTCCGCTTTCGTGTTCTCTGCGACTTTTGCTTCAATAGGCTGCTTATTGCCGATTGCTATCACGAGCGAAGAAATTACGCCCGCGAAGAGAAGAATCAATGCCGTAAACACGGCTATCCATTTGATTTTGTTTGTTTTTTCGTTATACATATTTCACCTCCGGATTAAAACGTAAGAGTTGTTTTGTTAGTGGTAACCTTGCTGACTTCTTCACCGATAAAGAACTTATATTCCGCAGAGAAACCAAGCGTTTTATGCTTTACCGTGATAAGGAAATAAGGATTGTTCCCGTCGGCGTCTTTCACGCTTGCATAATAGTGTTTCGCATACGTTCCGTAAGGTTCACCGTAAGATGAATTGGCGGTAAACTTATCGTAATAGTTGAAATACGAATCTTTGGCTTCGATTTTCAGAACGCCGTTTTCTACGGTTGCCGACACAAGTTTGTCTTTCATCGAATCGAGCGTCATGGTAGGAATGTTGCTGTAATCGATATTAAAGCCTGTGCCGCGAGGGTTGACAACGTAATCTGCCCACTGAACCGTTCCGACGCCTTTTACGGTAACGTCAAAATCGTTAAAGTTACTGCCTACATTGTGGAAAATGTTATCCAATGCGAGATTGAGCGAATAAGTCTTGCCGGCATAGAGTTGATCTACGGAGTCCTTGCCGAGATTGTATTTCGTTACGCCGGAAGGACTGTTGATCGTCATACTCGACGGAACGCCTTCGTATACGACGTCGATAGTAGCCGTTTTGTAGCCCTGACGGGTTGTGCAGGTAAGAACAGCCTTACTGCCTTTGAATGCCTTGTAGCAGTTGACGGTTGCGGTAAGATTTCCTTGCGACTCATCCGTAATCTTGATATAGTCCGAAATATTGCTGCTTTTAAGCGGTGCGTCGGATGCCCAAGCGATAGACCAAGTAACGTATTTATCTACGACCGTTGCCGGGGTAATCGTTGCCGTTACCGTTTGAGAAACGTATGCCGTAGATTCGGTTGTGTCATCATCGGTAGTCTTTTCGGGAACTGCCTGAACGGTTGCTTGCCCCATAGAAAGCAAGACCATAGGGTTATCGTTCGTAGCGGTTACGTTGGCTTCCGTCTGACTATCAGGTTTTGCCTCGACGGGCTTATTTCCGATTGCAATTACAAGCGAAGAAATAACGCCTGCAAAGAGAAGAACGATTGCCGTAAAAACCGCAATCCACTTGATTTTGTTTGTTTTTTCGTTATACATATTGATTTTTACCTCCGAAATTTTAGATTTTTGGGTGTAAAAAACTACGGCTTACCGAAAAGCAAACCGTAGTTCTCTACAAAGGGTTATGCTTATCTCAAAAGCATATTGAGGAACGTCTTGTCCGAAGTCTTTGCCGGCTTGATAGGACATTCATACACGGTGCCGTCCGGATCATACGAACGAACCATATAAGAATTTCCCTTGATAGCCTTGCCTCGTTCGTCTTTCATCTCGAACGGGACAACGACAAGTTCCGCTTCCATTGCTTCACCGAATACGACGTCAAGGACTTTGTAGCCGTTTTTATCGGTGTCTACATTGGGCGGCACAACCTGAATACGGATATCTGTTCCGCGAACTACTCCTTTAATGAAGTAGGAAAAATAGGTTTTGTCGTTCTTTTCAAAAGTTTCTCTTTCGACCATGATTTTATTAGCCATTTTCTTTTACCTCCTTAGTTTTTCTTCCCGATAGTACGGGAGATTTTCTTTGCTTCGGCTTTGGATTTTCCTTCACCGAGAGCCTTTTTGTACTTGAAAAGTCCTGCGTGATCGGACTGTGCCTGAAGATACCCAGAGCGAAGACCTGCTTCATAATCGGTCAGTTCTTTACCTTCTTTCGGTCCGTGTTCATGAACTTTGTTTTTGCGTTCGGAGGCGTAACCCTTCGCTCTTTTGGAAGGAACGCTCCATCTGCGTTCGTTGTTTCTGTTTGCCATAATGTTTTTAACTCCTTTACCCGTTCAGCCGATAGTGCAGCATTAAATTTTGATTGTTTTTTGTGTGCCCGTGTTGCCGTTAGCTAAGCAAAAATTTTAATATTAAGTTGTAGTTTTGCAAGCCGATTTTCTTCTTTTGAAACACTCCGTTTCGTGCGACTTTTATTACGGAAGGCGGCCACCTTTATCTTTCGAAAGTCCGCATAAAACAGTCGGTTTTAATTATCCGAAATGGGCTTGCGTTTTATATTTCCGACGAGATTTTACTCTCGCTTCGGACGGGGATAATTACCTAAACAAACACTTAAAGTGCCTGTATAGGTCGATTAAACGCGCTTTTCTGTCACTTAATCAATCGATATAGGTTCTTAGATGAGTGCGTGTCTTAATGCGTTTTCCGTCAAGATACTCTCTCGATTGAAAGACGTATTCGTAATCTATATCGCGCTCGGAAGTCCTGAAATAATAGGTATCTTCACTGACAGAATGAACATCGCCGTGCTTGTTGGCACAAAGAGAAATTCTCTGTTTTACGATATAGTCCGGGGTGCGGTAAACGTTGTCGGCGTTGTGAAGAAATTCAATTTCACCGATGGGTTTTACGATATTGTTTTTCGACATATTTTTACTCCTTTGCCCGTAACCTTGATAGCGCAGTAATTTTTTATTTCAACGCCGATTGCAAATAGGCAATCAGTTTGTTGTTGAGTTCCTTCATGTAGTCTGGCGTAAGTTGCCACTCTTCGGCAAGTACCGTCTGAGTGTTGTTTTCAACATATAGCGACACATAAAGGATAAAAAGCCTTGCGGGAGCGCTTTGCATTGCCGTGTTGTATCTTTCGACTTTTTGAATGACGGCAAGCGGTTTCACCGTTTTTGAACTCCTGTCAAACAATTCTTTCATTCCATAGTAATACCGGATTTCTCTTAAGTCGTTTCGGACTTGAACTGTGGTAAGCATTTTTAACACCTCCTAATTTTTGTTTTTTCTGCCGAACTTCTTAATAATTGCGAGCATGGTTTTCTTTTGATTTGCATCGCAATTTACGAGCATTGCCGTCAGCAATTCTTGCTGTTCGTTTGACAGATATTGCTTCCCGAGATAGTAGTCATCTTGGACAAAGACTCCGCTGTCGTGTCGACCCGATACGGTGTAGATGGGGTAAGAAACCGAGAGTTCGAGAACGTCGCGCATAATCGTGTGTCTTGATACGCCGAACTCAAACGCAAGATTTTCCATTGTGTCGTGCCGACGTTCGCATAGCAGTTCCAATAATGCCTGACGACGTTCCGTTGCTCTCAAGTTTCTCACCTCCTTTGCCTTCGACGGCTCTATTTTCGCAGTCAACTGTCGCAGGTTTTGCTACAGTTAAAAAAGTTTTCTAAATTTTTTTGAGAAATAAAAAAAAGTGCCTTGACAAACAGGAACCTCTGATTTGAGATTCGCTGTCCGCCAAGACACTTTTAAGCCTTGTGTTTTACCTAAACAGATAAGTTACGAACACTTATACATAAAGTATTGAAATCGGATTTACCTACTTTCGCTGTTTCAGAACGACCGAAGTTTGCATTATGTACGCACGTTATTAAATTGTTAGTCAATCTTGATTTTTATCAAGATTTCTTTGTTGTGCTGCTTGCTGAAAATCTTCGCTTTGCAACGATGACACTCAACAAGGATTGCGCCGTCTTTTCGTTGATATCCGGTTGTCTTTTTATGACAACAAGGACATACGAAAGGAACAGGGTTAGAACTCGTCTCCAAAATTCAACCTCCTTCTCCCATGACACACAAAGAGATGTATTTAACTCACTACATTGACAGGGGCGGGAAATCCCGTATCGTAGGAAAGTTATCTTTTGTGCCTAAATATGAATAGTAACGGATAAGACGGGGCTTTCTTATTTTGCCACTACGCAAATTTGCAAAACATTAGTGAATATCTTTAAGAATTTTAACGGCGACGCCTTGAATTTGAACGGAATCGAAATACATATCTTTCAGGTCGTCGTTTTCGGGATGTAAACGGATTTTCTTTCTTCTCTTATCAATATAATATCTCTTTAACGTCGCTTCGTTGTCGATAAGAGCAACAACGATTTGACCTTCAACGGCCGTATCTTGCTGACGAATAACAACTAAATCTCCGTCATCGATACCGGCATTTATCATACTGTCACCCTTTGCGCGAAGAATAAAGAAGTTTCCGCTACCCAAGAGTTCACGAGAAAACGTAACGTAACATTCGATATTTTCTTCCGCCAGAATAGGAGTTCCGCAGGCAACTTCACCTACAATCGGTAAGCGGCTTGCTTTTGCTGTCGCCTTTGAAATTTCTTTTGTCTGCAAGCTGCCATAGCGATTATTTTTTGAAATCTCGCCACGATTGACAAGTTCGGCTACATAACGGTGGGCGGTGGTCGTCCCTATATGCAGTTCTTCACCGATCTGCATGAGTGTGGGATAATCGTTGTTTTGAAAATACCAATCGTTAATGAAGTTAAGTATAGCCTTTAAGGTATCTTCGTTCTTACTACGCATATTCGCCTCCGTTTTTGTCTATATGGAAATCCTTTTCCGTTTAGGTGTTTTTATTATAACCAAAACCGAAGTGAAAGTCAAGAGCAAAACAGGGGGAAAACAAAAATATTTTTTATTGTTAAAAACAACCATTTTTGCCGTTTCATTTTGTCATTATCCGCAAATTCCTTTTGTCTTTCGGGTACGTAGCCTAATCGCCTGCATTGCCTTGTCAAGGCTCGCAAAAAATAGACCGATTTGAAAGGCGAGAACATTGTAATATACAAATGACGACAACAAGCTGTCATATATAAAAAGAAAAACGAGAATTTTTACTATGCTATTTTTTGCTCGTCGCTTCGCTTTTTCCTTGACAAGTCTGCTTCGGTGATTATTCTCGTCCCTCGTCGAAAGACAAAATGAAAATGCAAGGTGGTGATGCTTCACGATCCATTCCGACACCCTTTCATACCATTTCCAACTTCTCGCCCGAAGTATGGTTATCCATTGAAAGTGGAAAAAATGCCTTGAAAGTAGATTTTAAGCCATTTCCTTTTTTGAAATCGCTGTGGTAGAGTTGATTCAGAAGTTAGCGAGAGATACGCAAAACATCTCCCGATTGACTTCAATAATCAAAAAGGAGGTTCAAGGCAAATGTTAAGAAGCATCAGAAAAGCATTCGATATAATCAAAGCCGAAGACGCTGAAACTGCCATTACCGTTCACACTATCCGAACTTGGTGTAAACAAGGTAAAGTCAAGTGTCTGACTGCCGGCAACAAGGTTCTTGTGGATATGCAAAGCCTCTTGGATTATATCGCAATCAAAACAGAAAACAAGGAGGCATAAATTGGCATACTCAAAAATCACAACAAACAAAAAAGGAGTCTTACAGGCAAAAATTCAAGCGTATGGGTTAGATCCCGCAACCGGGAAATCGAAGTTGTATGTAAAAACCATTCATAACGTTGACGGGCTTTCGGAAGCAAAATTCAAAAAGTACGTTGTAAAAGCGGAAATCGAATTTGAAGAAAGCATCAAGTTGACCGGGAAGACGTCATCTCTCGAAGGTGCCGCAACCGACGGTGTTCTAACCTTTACGCAGCTTGTAAAAGAATGGAAAGCATCCGTCCTTAAAACGCTGTCCAAAGGCTATTACAGTCATATTTGCAATACGGAAAGATTGTTCACACAGTTTTTAGGCGAATATAATCTTATAGATAAACCGATTTCGCAAATATCCGTTCGCCATATTCAACTATTTTTGAACTCGTTCTGTTCAGGCGAGAAAGTCCCAACAGATTTTGCGACACTGAAAAAACTGCTGCCGGACAGCGTTAGCGGACGAGAACTTATACGGGAAGAAATAATAAATGCGAACAGTTTATATAGATTAAAAAGCCTTGGCAGTTCGATCAAAATCAAGACGGCAAAAGCTATTTGTTCGTATTGTCATTTGAAATTCGATGAGTATTTCGAGCAAGTTTACAAGGTCAAGGAATATTCTGCCGAGACCATAAAAGGACATAGAAGAATACTACGAACGCTTTTCAACGAAGCCGTCAGATACGACTGGATTGCAAAAAATCCTGTGTGCAAGACAAAAATCGGAACAAAAACGGGGAACGCTAATATCTCGATAAAGCCCGTCGAAGAAAAAGAAGTTTTTTCGATTGCCGAAGTCAAGCAATTTATAAGACTTCTCGACGAACTGCCCGAAGATATGATATATCGGCGTGTTCCGTTGAAGTTTATGGTGTTGACGGGAGTGCGAACAGCCGAATTGCACGGTCTTAGATGGTCGGACATCGATTTAGACAAAAAGGTTGTACATATAAGACGGAATCGACTTGCCACACAAGGTTTTGGCGTATACGAGAAAGAACCTAAATCCCGAACATCTAAAAGAGATATACCTCTTCCGCAAGAACTGATAGACGACTTAAGAAAATATATGGACTGGTTCAGACTTGCGGATGATGAATTTGACTCAAAATTAGACGAATACTACTTTGCAGTCAACATATATCGAGAACCCGAAGGCGTAGCCTGTGTAGGACAATGGCTTGCCAAGTTTGAAAAAAGAAACGGGCTGAAAAAGGTATCGCCGCACGGTCTCAGACACACATATTGCAGTATCCTTTTGGCACAGAACGTGCCAATTCAGACCGTAAGCAAGTATCTCGGGCATAGTGACTCTACGATAACGCTTGAAGTTTACAGCCACTTTATACCCGATACACAAGAGCGAGTCACGAATGCGTTGAGTAATTTGCTCACCGACTAAGTGGCTCGCTTAGTTTTTTTAGGAGGAATTAAAAATGTATTTACCACGATTAAGACGAATTTCCGACGTGTTGGAAGAAGTGAAACGCACCGATCCCGACTCGTGTTTAACCTATCATATGTTGATTGACCTAATGAAAGACGGGGCAATAACACCCTTAAAATACGGCAATGCTTGGGTTATCAATATGGACGAATTGCTGTTATTCGTAAACGGCAAAAAGGAGAACAAAAAATGAAATATCTAACTTCGGGCGACATATACAGAATGTTTAAGCAAGAAGACGACGGAACAATTATACGAAGAAACAACGTTCGTCGAATTGCTTTGCAAAACGGAATTAAAAACACTCTTACACAGAATATAATACTTATTGACCCAAAGGATTTTATGGAAAAAGTGAATCCTTACAATTTGCAGGAACACGAATACGATATACCGAAGTTGCGTTGTATTAAGGATTGCGCGCGAGAATGGAACAACAACAGAAAGAGCGGCGACCGCTTTATTCACCCCGACGAAATAAGAGAGTTCTTGCAAAATGACACGACGGTGTTTAAGTACAAATACCACAACAAATGGATTGTCAACTACAACCAACTTTTGCCGCATCTCAAAAAGATAAACCGTCGTGAGAGCAAAATGTGGAAGAAATATATGAACTGTTTAGGCATAAAAAAATCAGTCACTCCCCGAAAGAAGTGACTGAAATCTGGCCTGCCTGAGACGATTCGAACGTCCGACACCCGCCTTAGGAGGGCGGTGCTCTGTCCTGCTGAGCTACAGGCAGATATGATGAATTATAGCACGTTTTGAAACTTATTGCAAATTACTTTTAATGCCGAAACAATACCCAAAACAATACCTGATATTGTTTGATAGCGCCGTAACCACAACCCGTTGTGATTTTACATCCGTTATACCACTATATATTGTGGTTTTAGATGACTTAAATGCACGCTTAGGAGGCGAACCCTCTATCCTACTGAGGTACACGGACAAATATGAAATTTAGTGTGCGATGTAAAAGTTAGTAAATGCGAAAAATAATACCGATTTTAATACCAATCACGCATCTGGCAACCATCAATCGCAATATATTGTCGTAATCTGCTTCAGAAAACGCAATATGTAGTGTGTTTCTGTGGATAAGGTCCAGCCTTAGGAGGGGTTTGTTATATCCATTTAACTACGGAAGCATTTTTTAAATTCGAATTCATCGCAATCCGAAATATACCGAAAATATATCGTAATTCGAATTGTACTATATTTTATCGAAGAAGTCAAATTTTTCTCGGCGGTTTTTGAATTCCGACAATATTTTTTGTCGACAGGGCTTTCAACAAAACTTTCGAGAAAACTTTCGACCGGGCTTTCGCCGGAACAAACCCACCGGACTTCTGCCGGAATATGCCGACCGGAGACTTATCGATAACATATCGGAAATATATCGCAAATATATCGTAGGATAATTTAAGGCAGCCCGCAAGCCGAATTTCGGCTTGCGGGCTGCCCCATACCTATAAAATATTGCGAATTTTAACAATATAATCAGTAAACTTTTCGTCAGCGAATTCTTTCGCTCTTTATAAGTTTACCGTAAACCTTACGTTTACGATTGAACGTAATTCCGCGTTTTTTCAAAATCGAATACACCGCCAAACCAAGCAGTACGACGCCTATGATAACGGGAATCGTGATGAGCATCGCCGTCGAAATATCTCCGACTTTAACGTCGCTCCACATTTTGTTGATATCTTTAAGCTCGCCGCGGGACAAAGTCGTCATAATCGCACACCTGTCGACGGTCGATTTTTCGGGATATTGAGTAGTGAGCTGTCTGCCGATATTATCCGTCGAGCTGTATACGATGACTTTTCCGTCTTCCGTTTTGTATTCGTCCGAAATGTTATCGAAATAATAGGAATAATCAATCGCGTAAGTAAGTCCGTTTTCTTCCGCTTCCTGCGGGTCTACGGTAAGCTCGTAAGTATCGAGCATTCTTTCGAACACGTCGTCGCCCGAAATCGGACTGACGTAACCGATATAATCCATATTCGAAATGGCGCATTCCGGATCGGAAATGAAATCCACGAAGAACTGCGCAAGCTCTTTGTTCGCGCCTTTGGGCATAACCCACGCGTCGAACCAGATATTGCTTCCTTCTTCGGGAACGGCATAGTAAAGTTTCGCGCCCTCGTATTCGTCGGCGGTATCGAGCGTGTAAGCCGCGTCGCCCGACCAGGCGAAGTTTATCGCGATCTTGCCCGCAGCCATATCTTTCTTTCCGCTGTCGACCTCGAAGCCGTAAACGTTGTGTTTAAGCACTTTAAGGCTTTCGCTGACCTTATCGACCGTTTTTTCGTCGTCGTCGGGGAAAATTCCCCTTACGAGCGCAAGCTTGTCCGAAGAAAGTCCCAACTCCGCGAATTCTTCCGAAAACGGCGTATTTACGTTGTTGAAAACCTTGATAAGAACAGCCTGATATTCCTCGTGAGAAAGTTCGCCGTTTTGCCAGAGTTCTTTGAGCCTTAAAAGCTTTTCGCCGTAAACTTTCCCGACGGCTAAGGCGTAAGTATCTCTGATACTGTCCTTGATCGTTCCGAGGTTTTTATAGTAAGCTTCCCACGGAAGGCTCCATGTATTCGCGTGGACGTAATTTTCGAGTTCCTCGCCCGAAAGAGAGATCTCGCCCTCTTCGTCCAGAAGTCCGTTTATATCGATGCTGTCGTTGGTTTCGGCGAGCTTGACGGGGTTATAAATGAAACCCATCGTTCCCCACATATAGCAGACGGCGTATTCCGCCCACTTTTTCGTGACGCCCGAAACCATATTTTTCTCTTCTTTGGAATTGAAAAGGTCTTTTATGAAACCCGAAGCGTATTCGTTGTAATTATCGACCTTATCGTAAACGATATCGCCGTTTTCGTCCTCGGATACGTCGAACGTTTCGAGCATATTCTCGTTTATCATTCTCTGAATCATATAATCGGACGGACAAACGAGATCGTAAGCGTAAGTATAACTGCCGTCTTTGCCTTTCTTTTTGGTGAGCTGCAACTCGTTATACATATTTTCGAGCGTACCGAAAGTGGAATAATTGACTTTTACCTTTCTTCCGAAGCGTTCCGTCGCGACTTCCTCGAACTTTTCGATGATATCGAAAGTCTCCCAGTCTTCGTCGTACTCCGAAATGTATTCTTCGGCATTGTAAACGTTAAGCTCCAAAACGCCCGTATCTTTTCCGTCGTTTTCTCCCGCGGCTTTGGCATTCAGCCCGCGCGGAACAAACAACGAAAAGCAAAGAACAACAGCAAAAAGCGAAGCTATAAGTCGATTAACGCGCATTTTCATTCTTTTTAGCCCTCCTTGAAGCGGCTACGTTCTGAACGACGAGGATCAGAACCATAAGCACGAAGATAAGCGTGGAAAGCGCTCTGAGCGCGGGTACGGACGAGCCTTTTCCGCCTTTTGCGTAAGCGTCGAAAACGTAAGTCGAGATAGTGTCGAACGTCGGCGGGCGGGTGAAGGTCGTTATGATATAATCGTCGAGCGAAAGAGTTACGGCAAGCATAAACCCGCTGAAAATTCCGGGGAGAATTTCGGGGAGAATGACTTTGAACAAAGCTTTCGTCGGGCTTGCGCCGAGATCGAGCGCGGCTTCGTACAGATTTCCGTCGAGCTGTTTGAGTTTGGGAAGCACCGAAAGATACACGAACGGGAAGCAAAGCACGATATGCCCTATCAAAAGCGAAGCGTAAGTTCTTCCGAAAGCGAACATCGTGCAGACGAGCGCGATCGAAATGGCGGTTACGATTTCCGCGTTGATAACGGGGATCTGCGTGAGCGCGTTCAAAGCTCCCTTAACTCTCTTTTTGGAATAAAACGTACCGATCGCGCCGATCGTTCCCAAAATCGTGGAACAGACGGACGCAAGAAGAGCAAGCACAACGGTGTTTAAGACCGTCTGCATAATCGATTTATCATTGAAAAGCTGTTTGTAAAGCCCGAAACCCCACTCCTTCGACCAGATACCGATAGAGGGCGAAAGGTTGAACGAATAAACCGTGAGCAGAATTATCGGCGCGTAAATAAACGCGAGAGCCAGGGCGATATATGCAATTTTCAAAATCTTTTTTACCATAATCCGCCTCCTCTCGTGTTGACTTCTTCGTCCGAAAATTTACGCGTGATAAACATTGTTATAAATATAAGCACAAGCAAGATCATCGCTATCGCGGAACCCGCGTGCCAGTCGAACATAGTCGAGAACTGGTCTTCGATGAGTTTGCCGATAATGGTTACGTTACCGTTGCCGAGCGTGTCGGAAACGACGTAACTCGTAGTCGTGGGTAAAAGCACCATGGTTATCGCCGAAACGATCCCCGGGGCGGACATGGGGATTACGACCTTGAAAAAGGTCTCCGCACTCGTCGCGCCGAGGTCGGCGGAAGCTTCGAGAATGTTTTTATCGAGCTTTATAAGCACCGTGTAAAGCGGAAGAATCGTAAACGGCAGATAGTCGTAAACCATACCGATAACGGTGTTTACCATACTGAGCTTGCTCGATTTATACATACCGATTTTAAACAGCAATTCTTTCATTGCCGCCGTTCTTAAAACGAAGTTTATCCACATCGGGAGGATAAAAAGCATAAGAACGACGTTTTTCCATTTCATTCTCGAACGGGCGAGAATATAAGCTACGGGATAAGCGATAAGAAGACAGATGACCGTCGTTATTATCGCGAGTCCGAAACTGACGTAAATCGCGCGGATATTCGCCGAGCTTCCGAAGAAGTAAACGAAATTTTCAAGCGAGAAGGAAAATTTCGTTATATCGTTCGTCGTGAGGTCGCCCCTTTCCACGGTGAATGCGTACAAAACGATGAGAAGAAGCGGCAGAACCACAAACAGACCGATAAAAACGGCGTAAGGTATTCCGAGTTGCTTTCTCGAAAATTTCAAAGCCTTCATTTTACTTGTTCACCGCCTTGATTTTGAGTTTGATCTTATCTTTCGGGATCTTGACGGAAACTCTGTCGTTTTCGTTCCAGGTGTACTCGGTGTCGACAACGAAATCCTCTTCCTCGTCGTCCGTTCTGATTATGACCTGATAGTGGTCGCCCTTGTAAACTATCTGAATAATGGTTCCGCAAGCGTCGCCGTCCTCGTCGTTATCGATGATTTCGATATCTTTAAGTCCCACTTCGACGGACACGTCAACGTCGGTAAGGTCGATCTTCTCGCCGTCGGCGGTAATGAGATAACCCTCTTCGTCGAGACGCGAGCCTTCGTAAAGCTGAGTTACGTCGCACTCGAACTCGCCGTCCGCAAAGCAAACGGTGTTTCTCTTGGTGATATAGCCGTCGTAACGGTTGCAATCGAATTCTTTCGCCATTATGTGGATATCGTCGGGCTTAATGATGACCGAGCATCTCTCGCCGACCTTTCTTTCCATAGTGTCCTGAATAACGATCTCGGTTTTGCCGACGACGAAAGTCATTTCGTAATGAACGCCCTTGAAAATGGACGAAACGATAACTCCGTCGACCTGACCTTTGCCCTCGTCGACAAGGAAAACGTCCTCGGGACGGACGACTACGTCCACCTTTTCGTTGATCGGGAAATCGTCCACGCAGTCGAACACCTTGTTTATGAAGCGGACTTTCATTTTGCCGACCATCGTACCCGAGAAAATATTGCTTTCGCCGATAAAGTCGGCAACGAAAGCGTTTTTCGGTTCGTTGTAAATATCCTTGGGCGTTCCGATCTGCTGAATGTTGCCGTCCTTCATAACGACGATCGTATCGCTCATCGTAAGAGCTTCTTCCTGATCGTGAGTAACGTAAATGAAGGTTATGCCGAGCTTACGGTGCATCTCTTTAAGTTCGAGCTGCATGTCCTTTCTCATTTTAAGGTCGAGCGCGCCGAGAGGCTCGTCCAGAAGAAGAATTTCGGGTTCGTTTACGATTGCTCTCGCGATCGCTATTCTCTGCTGCTGACCGCCCGAAAGAGTGGTTACGTCTCTTTTTTCGAATTCTTCGAGGTCGACGAGCTTCAAAACTCTCGAAACTTTTGCGTCGATTTCCTCTTTGGAAAGCTTCTGAACTTTCGTAACCGTCTTGCCGTTCGGGGTCTCGTAAGTGTTTTTAAATCTTTTGAGTTTAAGACCGAACGCTATGTTGTCGTAAACGTTAAGGTGCGGGAAAAGGGCGTAACGCTGGAAAACCGTGTTTATCGGTCTTTCGTAGGGCGGAACGTCGGTTATGTCCTTGCCGTTTAAAAGGATCTTACCGCTCGTCGGCATTTCGAAACCCGCGATCATGCGGAGCGTCGTGGACTTTCCGCAACCCGAAGGACCCAAAAGCGTAACGAATTCGCCTTTTCTGACGTAGAGATTCATATTCTCTACTGCCTGCTCGCCGTCGAAAATCTTTTCAACGCCGATAAGTTCGATGATTTTTTCTTCTTTTTCCATTGTTTTTTCTCCGTTATCCGTCAAAAAGTGGGCGGGGTTGCGACCCATATGAATTTCGCCACTCTGTCGGTGTTGTTTTCGATATAATGTTCTTTTAATGCCGAATAGTAAAAGCTTTCGCCTTTATTCACCTTGTATTTCTTGTTCCCGAGATGAACGATCACGCTTCCCGAAAGAACGTAACCGAATTCCTCGCCCTCGTGCGGGACGTCGGGTTCGGTACTCTTTTTAGGCATAAGATCGACAAGCACGGGTTCCATTTCGTTTTTCTGCGAGTTCGGAACGAGCCAGTTGAGCGTGTACTGCGCCGTTTCCTTTTCTATAAACTCCTGCTCCTTGAACACGATCTTTTCTTCCGGTTCTTCGCTGAAAAAATCTTTAAGATTTGTGCCGAGCGCAGACAAAATGTCCATAAGCGTGGCGATCGACGGGCTTGTAAGCTCGTTTTCGAGCTGGCTTATATAACCTTTCGTCAGTTCGCATCTGTTGGCAAGCTCTTCCTGCGTGAGATCGCATTGCAATCGGAGCTGTTTTATCTTGTTTCCTATTTCCATTTCGCTTTCCTCGTCTTACTTTTATATAAATAATATGTTGTCAGACATACTAAACAAAAAGTTTACGAAGGTTAGCAAATTTAAACGCGGAGTTTAATGAGGTTAGCAAATTTAAACTTTAAGTTTAGCAAAAGTAAACGCAACGGAGGCATTATATACAAAATCGACAAGCGTTGTCAACTGTTTTAACGCACATTTTTCATTATTTTTTGTGAAAATATCATACGGCGAAAACCTGCTTTGTTTACGCTTTGCATATCGCCGCGAAAAACGGCATAAAAATAGAATAAAAGTTCCTCTATTTCGACAATAAAAGACGAATTACCCGAGGAACGCGATGTTATAATAAAGGAGCGTTGAATGAAAGAAAAGAAGAAGTATGTTTTGTCTCTCATAGCGGGGATTTCGGCGATAATCATCTGTTCGCTGTGCCTGTTTTGCAGCGGAGACTACGTCGTTTACACCTCGGGGACAAAAAAGAGAAAACTCCCGATTTACGGGGTCGAAAGGGACGACAACTGCATTTCGATTTCTTTCGATTGCGCCTGGGGCGTGGATTACACCGACAAAATTCTCGACGCGCTCGATTTTTATAACGTCAAATGCACCTTTTTCGTGGTGCAGTTCTGGGCGGAAAAATACCCGGAATATCTTAAAAAAATCGTAGAACGCGGACACGAGATCGGAACGCACTCCAAAACGCATCCGAACATGTCGAAGCTTTCCGAAGCGGAGATCGAAGAAGAGCTTAAAAGCTCGGTAAACGCGATAGAAAGCGTTACGGGCAAAAAAGTTACGCTTTTCCGTCCGCCGTTCGGGGATTACGACGACAAAGTGATTTCGACCGCGGAAAAATTAGGGCTTTATACCATTCAGTGGAACGTCGACTCGCTGGACTGGAAAAACCTTTCCGCAGAACAGATCGCTATGAGAGTAACGAAAAAAACGAAAAGCGGTTCGATAATTTTAATGCACAACAACGGTCTGCACACCCTCGAATCGCTCCCGCTCATTTTCTCGGCAACGCAACAAAAAGGGTTCGTTTATCGACCTATAAGCGAACTTATTTATACCGATGACTTTGAAATTACTCCCGATGGAACACAAATAAAAAAGCTCGGAGAACAGCAATGAACATTGAAGAAAAACAGAACAACAAAGTATTTATAAACGGCGTCATCGTGACGGAAGCCAAGTTTTCGCACGAGGTTTACGGCGAAGGATTTTACGAAATGGAAGTAAACGTCAAAAGACTTTCGGGTCAGGCGGATATTCTTCCCGTAACCATTTCCGAACGGCTTATAGAAAGCCATAATCTTTCGGTCGGGTCTTCGCTTTGCGCCGTGGGGCAATTTCGGAGCTATAACAAGCTCGTGGACGGAAAAAGCAAGCTCATGCTCACCGTTTTCGTTCGCGAAATAGTTAGCGGCGAGGGCGCGAGAAACCCGAACAACGTGGTGCTTTCGGGATATATCTGCAAGCCGCCCGTTTACAGAACGACGCCGTTTTCGAGAGAAATCGCAGACGTTCTTATCGCCGTCAACAGGGCTTACAACAAGTCCGATTACATTCCCTGCATTGCCTGGGGAAGAAACGCCCGCTTTGTGAAAAACTTAACCGTCGGGGAGAAAATCGCCGTTTCGGGAAGAATTCAAAGCAGAGAGTACGTCAAGAAATTTTCGGAAACGGAAAGCAAAACGCTCACCGCTTACGAAGTTTCGATATGTCGGCTTGCGGCGTACGAAAACGCCGACACGTTCGATCTCGATCTCGAATTCAATTCGAATTTCATTCCTTCCGCCGTTTTTGCGGACTCGGTGTGATAACCGAATAATTTAAAATACCGAAAGACCGCAACTCCGATCGGAAAAGTCGGAAAGGCGGTCTTTTTTTTATCCGCGGAAAGCCGATAAAAAAACTTTTCGCTTGTTTCGGGAAGATTTGCCGCGCGCGCATATATTTTCGTATTTGCGCTTGATTTTTCCTTTAAGATATAATATAATAAAATAAAGATCGTAAGGTCGCAGGCAAACGTAAATCGAAAAATTTTGCGGGCGGCTTAAAAATTTAAAGGGGATAAAAACTAATGAGAAAGAAGCTGTACACGGCATTTTTGTCGTCCAACTATTCGGAACTTAAAGAAGAACGCGCGGTTGCGATCGGAAAACTGCTCGACGCAGACTTTTTCCCCGTAACGATGGAGCATTTCGTAGTCGCTTCGACCGACGGATTCAAAGATATCTGCGAACTTATCGACGACAGCGACGTGTTTATTTTGCTGCTCGGCACGCGCTACGGCAGCCGCGATAAGCGGGACGGCAAAAGCTGGACCGAGAAAGAATTCGAATACGCAAAAAAGAACAACAAAAAGATGCTGATCGTCAAACTCGCACCGCTCAGAAAACTCACAAACGATTACAAGGACGACATGACGGACGAGAAGGTATGCGAGCTTTGCCCGATACAGAGCGCAGAAGATACCCGCGCTCAGCTACGGTTCGCGCATTCTATCAGCAGCGAAATGGCAACGTCCGCCGACAGTCCCGAAAGACTTTCCAACGTGATCGGAAGATTTCTGAATACGGCGCGCAGTAACGACGACAACGTCGCAGGTTGGATACGCGACGTTTCGAAGTCCGAAATCGAAGAAATACTTCCTCTCGGCACCTACTATCACTGCCACCTTTGCAACACGCAACCCGGCTATCTCAGAGTTGGCGAACTGAGTATAACGAGAGGCGACGACGGCTACAATCTGCGCATAAAAGGCTGGAATTATAAAGGAAAAATCGCGGACGGCGAAATTTCCGTCAACGAGACCAAATTCACCGAATGGAGCGGCGATTATGTGCTTGATCCCGTCGAAAAAACGCTCCGCGGCATTTATTCGGCGCGAAAAACCGACGTGGACAGCAAAGGCGAGCGAATTATAAAACCCGGCACGCGTGACGGAATACACCGTTTCGCGATCACCGGCGAGGACGGCGAATGCTTTATTCACGGCACTTCGCAGGACGCAATGACCGAGGATCGCGACGGCAAGGAATGCAATATCAGCATTTTCAAAACGCGCGAAGCCCGCGACAAATACGTTCTCAAATATTTCGAGGACGAGGATTAGACCCGCAAGGAGAACAGAATGGATTATACAAAAATCATAGAAATCGTCAGGAGCGCGAAAAAGTTTGTTCTGCGCGACGATCTCAGCCACGAAATCAGAATGAAAGGCGAAGCCGATTTCGTGACCGGCGTCGATCTGTCGATAAGCGAATATATTAAGGAAAAACTGCATGAAATCGCGCCCGAGATCGGGTTTATGAGCGAGGAAGAAGAACCCGGGAAACTCGCGCCGCGCCGCTGGATTTTAGACCCCGTCGACGGTACGACGAACCTCGTTTTCGATTACCGTATGAGCAGTATCTCGCTCGGACTCTGCGACGGCGGAAAATCGGTTTTCGGCGTTGTTTACAATCCATACACCGACGAACTTTTCACCGCGATACGCGGAGAAGGCGCGTATTTAAACGGCAAACGCCTGTCCGTCGTCGACCGCGAGCCGCATGACAGTCTCGTCGAGTTCGGCGCGGGATCGACCAGAAAACACGAAGCGGACGAAGCGTTCCGCATAGGTAAGGAAGTGTTTATGCACTGCCTGGATCTTCGCCGCATCTGTTCTTCCGCGCTCGCGATCTGCTTTATCGCCGCGGGAAGAATAAACGGTTACTTCGAAAAGGAAATCAAGCCGTGGGATTACGCCGCCGCGTCGCTCATTCTCGAAGAGGCGGGCGGAAGTCTTTGCGACTGGACGGGCGCGCCCCTTCCGTTCGACCGTCCGAGCGGTATAATCGCGGGCAGTCCCAAAACTTACGAATATCTCGGATCGGTTTTATTGAAATAACCCGTTCCGACAAAGGCAAGACTTGCCTCTGCGTTCATCAGAACAAGAACGCCTTACACTCCGTATCAACGGAAGAAGTGTGGACAACGAGCTAATCTCAATAAAAAAAATAAGAAATTTCCCACCTCTCCCAAGAGGACAAATCAACCCGCCGCTCACGATAAAAAAGAAGCTTCAAAACTTAAAGTTTAATCGGAAAACCGACGCGTAACGACTAATAAGAGGTAAGGATTTTGAATTAAAAAAAGAAATACCGCTTGCCCTCGTCAACTTCGTTGCCACCTTCGCCCCCTTTTAAGTTATGCGGCAATTTCAAACAATATCAAAAGGCGAAGGCTTTGGCGTTACTGTAAAATATGCCGGACAAGAATAATAACTTTTATATAAAAAATCAGCCCGCGGGTCTTGCGAAAACAAGACCCGCGGGCTTTAAATTTATAAGATATTAAACATATTCCGTCTTTTTCTGTTCGGTTATGCCTTTCTGACGATTTCTGTAATCCTCGATAGCCGCCTTTATGGCTTCTTCCGCAAGAACGGAACAATGCAATTTCTGCGGCGGAAGTCCTTCGAGTTTTTCCACTACGGCTTTATTGGTGAGCTTCAAAGCTTCGTCAACCGTCATACCGATAACCATCTGCGTTGCGGTGGAGCTTGTGGCTATTGCCGCCGCGCAACCGAACGTTTTGAATTTCGCGTCCACGATGATATCGTTCTCGATTTTCAAAGTTATCTGCATTATATCCCCGCAAGCGGCGTTGCCGACCTTGCCGAGACCGCTGTAATCTTCGATTTCGCCTACGTTCTGCGGATTCTGAAACGCTTCCATTACCTTTTCGTTATACATAATCAAACCTCCTTTACTGTGCCGTCGAGTTTGAACAGCGGCGACATTTTTCTGAGTCTGTCCACAATCTCTTTGAGTTTTTCAACGGTGTAATCCACTTCTTCGACGGTGTTTTCTTTGCCGAAAGTAAATCTTATCGAGCCGTGCGCAAGTTCCTCGGGAACGCCGAGCGCAAGCAGAACGTGCGACGGTTCGAGCGACCCCGACGAGCAAGCCGACCCCGACGAAACGGCTATTCCCGCTAAATCAAGCGAGAACAAAATCGATTCGCCCTCGATATATTCGAACGAGAAATCGGCGTTGTTCGGAAGTCTTTTCGTTCCGTCTTTCGGTCCGTTGAGTTTAACGTACGGAATTTCTTCCGTAACTCTTTTTATAAATCTGTCTCTTAACGAAGCGACGTATTTAACGTCCTCGTCCAGAGTTTCGTAAGTGAGCCTTAAAGCTTCGGCAAAGCCGACAACGCCGGGAACGTTGGTCGTTCCTCCGCGCCTCGTCCTTTCCTGATGTCCGCCGGAAATAAGCCTGCCGACGGTAACGCCCGTCTTTATATAAAGCGCGCCCATGCCTTTCGGACCGTTGAATTTATGCGCCGAAAAGCTCATCATATCAACGCCTAAATCTTTGACGTTTATTCTCATCGCGCCCATAGCCTGAACGGCGTCGGTATGGCACAAAATCCCGTGAGAATGGGCGATTTCGACGATTTCCTTTATCGGCTCGATCGTTCCCACTTCGTTGTTCGCGTACATGCACGAAATTAAAATCGTGTCGGGGCGAATGGCTTTTTTAAGCTCTTCGAGATCGACGAAACCCTCTTTATCCACGCCGACAAAAGTAAATTCGAAGCCGTCTTTTTCAAGCTCTTTCGCCGTCGTAAGCATTGCCGCGTGTTCGATTTTCGTGGTGATAACGTGCTTGCCTTTACTCGCCAAAGCCCTGCACACGCCGCGAAGAACCCAGTTATCGGCTTCCGTTCCGCCGGAAGTGAAGTAAATTTCGCTCGGTTTCGCACCGATGAGCGTCGCGATCTCGTCACGCGCTTCGTCAACGGCTTTCTGAGCCTCTCTGCCTATGCCGTGCTGACTGTTCGCGTTGCCGTAATATTCGGTGAAATACGGCAACATTTTTTTAAGTACGCGTTCGTCGAGCTTCGTCGTCGCCGCGTGGTCGAAATAAATTTCTTTCATTTCAGGTCACCTTCTATAATGTCTCTGAGCGTTACGCCGTCCAGAATTTCGTTTATCCCTTCGAAAAGTTTTTTCCACAGCGCGCTCGACGGGCAACAACAACCCGTTTTCGAAACGCAGCCGATTATTTCCATATTGTCCTCTTCGAGCGCCCTCACGACTTCTCCCATTTTGATTTCTTCGGGAGCTTTTGCGAGCGAATACCCGCCGTTTGCCCCACGCGTAGCCGTAAGCGCGCCGACGGAGAGAAGAATTTTAAGCACTTTTTCGAGGTACTTGCTCGAAACGCCCGTATATTTTTCCAGCTCCTTTGCCGAAAAAGTTCGGTTTTGCGTTCCGATAATCGTTAAAATCTGCACTCCGTAGTGTGTTTTCGAAGATAATTTCATTATCTTTTCTATTATTCCCTTTTTTTGGATTTTAATTCCTACCGATTTAGTAGGAATTACGGTGAGATTATAATACTCTCGTTTCCGTTTGTCAACTGTTTTTAACAAAAAAATTCGACGGATTACCGATCTTTCCGTAAAATCAATAGTCAGGTGTACAAAACGTGTACACCTGACTACTTTTTTGAAATGGTTTTGTCTTTTTATGTAAATTTTATATCGGTTTCTTTTCTATCAACCTTTATTATGCTTTCGGGTATTCTTCAAAGATCTCAGAAAAATCGACGTCGCCGACAATTTTGCAACAGATATCAATGTTAGTCCACCGCCATATAAAATGTCTATTATCCAGCAGAATTAAGACGTGTTCGCCAAAATTTAATACATATTCCGACGTTTTTTCGCCTTTAAAATCATAGTCGTTTGTAAAAAGCACGTTATCCAATAAACCGTCATATGTTTTTACATAGTTTCCTTCTATAAAAAATTTTGCGCCTTCAAGTTCTTTTTTAAAAGAGCGATAAAATTCCCCTTTCGGAATAAGCGACAATCTGCTGTGTGAAAGATCTTGATAATATTTCCCGTCAACAAAGCAATTAACCGCACAATCCTGACCATGAACGAAATTAAAAACAATTTTATACGTCTGTTCCGCCGTTTTTATCTGATATGTTATCCAGTCGGAGAATTCTTGTTCCGTTCCGCCGGGCTCTGTTTTCGGCAATACATATTGCGCGGAAAAAAGCTCATAAAAATCTTCCAATTCTTTACTGCCTTGCTTCCAGATATATGTTGCGTATGAACCCGAACTCCTATCCAATCTATCGGCTCTGACGTATAAAATATCTTCCGACTTTAAATCCGAATGCGGAAAAATCTCCTCCCAAAAGTCCCGATAATACCAAACGGCATAATCATACCTTATTTCGACGTTTTCCGAATCCGACCGAACTCTATACTCTTTGTAATTTATAAAGCATTTGCCTTCACGCAATACGTTGTCGCCGCGTTGCACCGAACCGTCTTCCGCAACTTCATAAGTAAACAGTTCTTGCGCTTGCGATAAATTTTTCTCTCCGTCTTTCGAATTATACGGTATAAAAAAGTATTCTTCGTCCCGAAGTTCTATTTGTCCCTTATATAACGTATCAGACAGGCTATAACTCTCCGAGTCTCCCCTCTTTAACATTTCTATAATGTTTTCCCCTACATGCATATACGGAAAATCGGGTCTTTCGCTTAAACTTTCTTCTCTCCATTTTTCCGTAAAGGAATATTCTTTCCCGAACGCTTGCAGCGTTCCCTCATACCAAACTCCGTCAAACATATACTTTGCGCAAGTACCGTTACCTTTCATACCGTCCGAAAAGGTAAGCGATACGATCGTTTCTTTTTTATCGTTTTTATAAGTATACGTCCCGGTATATTCTTTATTAAATTCCTTAAAAACGAACGTGCCGTCTTCAAAATATCGTATTGTTATATCATCGGAATAGAGAATTTCTTGCTTGACAGTATCGTAGCCGACATCATGTTTTTCTCCGTTTTCATCCGAATAAGACTCCAAATACCATGTATCCAAAGAATACGGCTCGAAATCGCAACCCGTAAGAAACAAACACGCGCCGAAAATCAAAATCAGCGTCAATAAAATTGTCAATGATTTTTTAATCTTTTTCATTTTTCATCTCCTATATCACATATTCATTATACTATAAACAACGAAAAAAATCAATACCCGATGACAGTTTTCAAAAAGCTCTGTCCGCATAATAAATGTCGAGATATTTTCTCATACGCCGAAATCAGGCGCAAAACCCGATAAAAGAAAAATCAGACTCCTTGCGGGAATCCGATTGTTTCTTTTGTCCGCTCGAAAGCGAAATTTCCTTTAAATTTTTAAATGTTTCAAAAATAAGAAAAGTACGCTTTCGGCGAAATTTTTTATTTTGAGGTTTTGGCTTAAATTTTAAGCGTTGGCGGAGTCGACGTCGGATAAAGGCTTCGGATTTACCGAAGCGACGTACCTGCGCATACTCTTGGACGACAAAAGCAGAACGCCCGCAACGATATCGATCGCGAGATCCACAAGAGTGAACGAGTTATAGGCAAGGCTGTAAACAAAAGCGTTGTCCATCGTAGACCAGGTGTAGAAAACATAGTAACCGCTTATAACGTGCGCCGCGTAGCGGAAAAGCACGGCTATCGTCATGCCGACGACGAGTTCGGCGATCATATTTCCCTTTAAAAACTTGAAGTTTTTGGCAATTCCCGCAAGACCGATCGCGGAGAAAGCTATCGGATAATCGAGAAGAACCTGCATCGGCTGATACACCTGCGGACTTTGAATGAACTGCAAAACGCCGTAGACAACGCCCGCGAAAATACCCTTTTTCGAACCGAAAATATATGCGTAAAGCATAAGGGGAAGCATACTTGCAAGCGTTACCGACCCGCCCATGGGAAGCGAGAAGAATTTAACGTAAGAAAGCGCGAAGGAAAGCGCGATGCAAACGCCCGCATAGGCAAGGCTTTTGGTTTCGGAAGCCGTTCCCTCGTTTTTGCCGAAAACAAATCCGAGCGCGATTATCGCCGCGATGAGCGCGAACGAGAATATGTAGTAAGCAACGCTATTCTGCGGTTTATAGTCGTCGCCGACGGTGGGAACGACCGCAAACAAAACCGCCGCGTAAATAAGTACCGCCGCTAAGGCTATGTACTTGAAATACTTATAAGCCGCGGGCGCGTATTTGTTGAGCGCAAGCCCGACAAGCGCGACTAAGAGAAGAGCGAAGAAAAATCCGACGAAAAGGAAAAAGTTTGCGTCGAGTTCGCCTTTAACCTGCATTCTCGCGATCTGCAAATACAAAATCACGGCGATGAGCGTTACGGAATAGCCGATCACGATACCCGTAAACACTTTTTTGAAGCTTTCGAGAGAGTCTTTTTTCTTAAAATAAACGATCGCGAAAGCTATCAGCAAGGCTGCCGCCAAAAAGACGGTGAGCCAAAGGGAAAACTCCTGAACGGCGGTTATGACCGTTTTCAAAGTACCCTTGTCGAGAGTCAATAAGTCCTTCATTTTTTACTCCTTCAAAAAAATAAAAACCCCGCCGCTAAAAAAACACGCGTCGAGGCATAAATAACGTTTTCCATACAAGCATTACCTTGTCAGGTTCAACGGGTATAATCTCAGCCCGAAAAAGCGTTTCGCTGGTTAATTTTTTTGCGTTTCAGCCTTTTCAAGCACCCCGGCGGTCGGTTTTTAATTTTTTCTTAAATTATAGGCGCATTTTTTTCCTATGTCAACCGTTTTGAAGCGTTTTTTCATTTTCGGGGCGGACGAGTAATAACATATATTATGATTTATCGTCTTACGGATTGCAAAGAAAACGAAACGCTCGTAATTTCCGATATAAAACTCGCGGGCGAGGAAGCAAAAAAGCTCGATAAACTCGGGGTTTTCGTCGGCGAAAAGATTTTTACGGAAAAGATATTCGGCAAAAGCGTTTTCGTGGTCAACGCCGAGGGGGCTTCGATTGCCGTCGGCAGAGAAATCGCCGAAAAAATTTTCGTGACGAGGACGGCGGCGGTTGTCGGCGGGGGCGGATTATGAAAGACAACATGGGAAAAATCGTTCTTATCGGCAACCCCAACGCGGGCAAAACAACTCTTTTCAACGCCTTAACGGGCAGAAACGAAAAAGTCGGGAACTGGCACGGTGTAACGGTGGAAAGCGCTTCGGCTGTCGCGCGGTTTAACGGCGAAGAAGCCGAGGTTATCGACGTTCCGGGGATATACTCGCTCAAAAATCACGCCGCCGAGGAAAACGCCGCGGCGGAAATCATAAAAAAGCGGGATTACGGCAAAATCGTGGTCGTCACGGACGCGTCCAAGCTCGGAAGAGGGATAAGGCTTATCAAAGAATTGCGCTCGCTTAACGTGCCGATTATCGCTTTTATCAACTTATACGGGGACTTTTTGAAGCGGGGCGGCTCACTCGACGAGAAAAAACTCGCCGAAAGTCTCGGCGCGGAAGTTATTCTCGGCGAAGCCGTGAATAAAGCGAACGTCGATAAATTAAAGGAAAAAATATTTGAAAATCAATCCGTTAAGCAGGTAACGGATTGCGATTTTGGCTATATACCGCCCAAAAAGAAAGGCAAGCGGCTCGAAAACATTATTACGGGCAGATTTACGGCTTTACCGATTTTTATCGGCGTTATGCTGTTCTGTTTCTGGCTGTCTTTCGGCGAAAATTCGCCCGTTTCGGCAATAAGCGGGGCTATAAGTCGATTATTGAACGATTTTATCGGCAAATACATATATGAAACGCTGTATGAAAGAAACATGTTTTTGGCTCGGCTTATCTCCGAAGGGATAATCGGCGGACTTTCTTCCGTAGCGGAATTCATTCCGCAAATCGCGGTTTTGTCGTTTTGCATGGACTTTCTGGATCAGTCGGGATATCTTTCCCGCATATCGGCGGTGACGGACGGGGGATTAAGAAAGTTTTCGCTTTCGGGCAGAAGCGTTTATTCTCTTTTCTGCGGATTCGGCTGCACGGCGATTTCGGCTTCCTTATCAAAAGGGATAGACGACGAAAAAGTAAAGCTTCGGGCGGTTTTGTCTATGCCTTTTGTGACCTGTTCGGCAAAAACGCCGCTATATTTTTTCGTTGCGAAAGCGGCGTTTAAACAGTATGCGTTTTTGGTTATCGCGGCGGTTTATCTTCTGTCGCTCTCTCTCCCGCTCGTTCACTCGCTGATCTTATCGAAAACGGCGGTCAAAGGGAAAGCGAAGCCGCTCATCGAGGAAATCGCGCCGCTTACCTTCCCGAAAATATCAACCCTCTCAAAATCCTTGCTAAAAACAATCAAAGAGTTTATAATAAAGTTATCCACGGTAGTATTTACGGTCACGCTCGCAATGTGGCTTGCCGTGAGCGTTTCGCCGAGCCTGAAACTTTTAACGCAAGGCGAAGCGGACAAATCCATTCTTGCGGTTTTGGGGAACGCCCTTTCTTTCGCTTTTGAAAAAGCGGGGTTCGACTGGCGTATGCCGTCCGCGCTTCTCACGGGAATTTTCGCGAAAGAAAGCGTTGTTTCTTCTCTTTCGCTGTTGTTTCCCGAGGGACTTAACCTCTCCGTCGGTCAGGGGCTTTTTTTAACGGCGTTTTGTTATCTTTACACGCCGTGTTTAACCGCCCTTTCGGCAATGAGAAAAACGATCGGCGCAAAATATGCGATTTTTGCCGCTTTATATCAGCTCGCGCTCGCTTTTGCCGCCGCATACGCAGTATATTTTTTCACGGGAATGTTTATATGAATTTAATAACCTTCAAAGCAAGGCGAAACGGCAAATTGTCCGAAGAAATACTCGATCATTTCAACGGCGCGGCGTCTTATTCTCTCGTTATGAAGCTTATCCGCAAAAAGGACGTTAAAATAAACGGCAGACGGACGGGCAAGGACGAGCAGATACGGACGAACGACGAAATAAGCGTTTACGCCGAAATAAAGGACGAACGAGCCGAAAATATTGTTTACGAAGACGAAAACGTTCTCGTTCTTGTAAAACCAAAGGGTATCACCTCGGAAGATTTTTACGAGCTTATAAAAAAGAAACACGAAAACGCGAGATTTATCCACAGGCTGGACAGAAACACCGACGGGATTATGATTTTCGCGCTTAACGATACCGCCGAAAAAGAACTTTTAAAGGGCTTTAAGGACAGGACGTTCAAAAAATACTATATAACGAAAGCGGCGGGAACGTTCGGCGAAAAAGAGGGAACGCTCACCGCGTATCTTATAAAAAACGCCGAAAAGGCGGAAGTTAAAATTTTCGACGAGCCGAAAAGCGGCGCGGAAAAAATAATCACGAAATACAGGGTGTTAAGCGAAGGGGACGGCTTTTCGATACTCGAAATCGAGCTTGTCACGGGCAAAACCCATCAGATAAGGGCGCACCTTTCTCACGTCGGTCATCCGATAATCGGAGACGGAAAGTACGGCTATAAGTCGATTAACGACAAGTTTAAAGAAAAATCACAGGTACTTACGGCATATAAAACACAGCTTTTCTTCGATAAGGGAAGTCCGCTGAGTTATCTTAGCGGAAAAACGTTCGAAACAGAGAAAATAATTTAACACGGGAAAAATCAAAAGAGTTTATGACGGAAAAAAATCTCAGACATATAAAAGCCAAACCGAGTTTCACCGAAGGCTCGCTGTTCAAAGGCATAATACTGTTCAGTCTGCCGCTTATCGCCTCGCAGATTTTGCAGGTGCTTTTCAATATTTCGGACGTAATAATCGTCGGAAAAGGCGTGGCGAATTCGACGATACCGGTCGGCGCGGTAAGCTCGACGAGTACCCTTTTAACCCTTTTCACGGGGTTTATGATAGGTCTCGGCGCGGGCATAAACGTTAAAACGGCGCAGTATCTCGGCGCAAACAAATCCGACGACGTTAAAAAAACAGTCGACACGTCGCTTGTTATAAGCGTTATAACGGGCGTAGTCATTTTCGTCGTATGCTTTTTCCTCGCCCGCCCTCTTCTCGAACTTCTGAAAACCAAAGACGAACTTATCGACAAAGCCGTTCTTTATTTCAAAATCTACTCGTTCGGCATGCCCGCGCTCGCGATTTTCAATTACGGCAACGGCGTTTTAAGCGCGGCGGGAGACACCAAAAGACCGCTTATATACCTCACCGTTTCGGGGTTTATGAACGTCGGACTCAATCTGTTTTTCGTTCTCGTCTGCGGTCTCGACGTAGAAGGCGTGGGACTTGCGAGCGTTATAACGCAGTATATTTCGGCGATAGCCGTTATTATAAGACTTGTCCGCATAAAAGACGTTCACAGGCTGAATTTCAAAACGTTCTCTTTAAGCGGCAAAAAGGCGGGCGAAGTGCTTATTCTCGGCGTTCCCGCGGGTATTCAGAACTGTATTTTCGCGATCGCGAACATTTTTATTCAGACGGGTATCAACGAGTTTCCCTATAAGGAAGTTACGGGAATCAACACCGCGCAGTACGCCGACACCATAATTTACAACGTTATGGCGGCGTTTTACACGGCTTGCTCCACGTTTATGGGGCAGAATTACGGCGCGGGGAAAAAGGACAGGGTTTTGAAAAGCTATTATATCTCGATGCTTTACGCTTTCGCGTTCGGGCTTGCGATGGGCGCGTTCTGCTTTTTCAAAGGCGATATTTTCCTGAGACTTTTCGACAGCGATCCCGACGTTATCGCGGCGGGTATGGAAAAGCTGAAAATCGTCGGATTTGCATTCTGCCTTTCGGCGTTTATGGATAACACCATCGCGGCTTCCCGCGGGATAGGAAAAAGTCTGATACCGACGATAATCGTTATAATCGGCTCGTGCGTGTTCAGAATAGTATGGATTTACACCGTTTTCGCGCATTATAAAACGATAACGTCGTTGTTTTTGCTTTACCCCGTTTCCTGGGTGATAACGGCTATCGCCGAAATGGCGTACTTCTTCGTTTCTTTCAGGAAAACGAAATTCACTTCGCCGGAGCAAACGGTTCCCGAACAATCCTCGTCCGAAAAAATTTCCGCCGACATATAATTTCGCAAAAATAAAAACGCCCCGCTTTAAGGGTCTTTCGGCTCTTAAAGCGGGGCGTTCGTTTGAAATATTACTGAATTTCGATGTTGTGAGTGATTTCTTTCTTAGGTTCTTCCTTAGGAATTTCGATCATCAAAATACCGTTTTCGTATTTAGCTTTGACCGATTCTTTCGCAACGTCGCCGACGTA
Source organism: uncultured Clostridia bacterium (assembly GCA_934254825.1). Taxonomy (GTDB): domain Bacteria; phylum Bacillota; class Clostridia; order Christensenellales; family Borkfalkiaceae; genus UBA10281. The sequence continues at coordinate 28,312 of CAKQMB010000007.1, forward strand.
ATAACTTCTCGAAAGAGACGTGGAACGTTCTCTTCTGAGATAATTGTGCTTTTTATCCTCTTCGGTTTCCTTTTTCTCGGCGGTGATCGTAAGATATCCGTCTTTAAGCGAAATGTTTACGTCCTTTTTATCGAACCCGGGAACTTCGACTTCCATAACGTAAGAATTCTCGTTTTCCTTGATATCCGTTTTCATCGAATCGAGCTTTTCGTCGTAAAACATAGGTTTGAAAAAGCTGTTGAACGCGTCGTCGAAAAAGTCCAGATTGTTGTTTTCGTTATTTCTTCTTACCAAATAATTTTTCATAATATTTATCTCCTTTTTTATGTAATCGATAATTATTTTCGCCTCGGAGTTTTAGCACTCAACTCTTTTATCTGTTAGCGCTCTAACCCTTTGACTGCCAACAGTATACCACCGTTGTTTTCATTTGTCAATACCTTTTCTGTTAAGATTTTGTGAAAGTTTTGGCGGTGGCATTATATAACCTTTTAAACAAATTGTCCGCCGTCGAAAATAAACCCGAAAACGATTGACAAGTCGGCATTTTACGGATAATATATAGCCGTATGAACGATTTTAATGATAAAAAGGCGTTGTTTTTCGATTTCGACGGAACGTTATGGTTCGGGAAATTCGGAGACAAAACGCTCAAAACGCTTAAAAAACTGCACGACGCGGGCTATATCCTCGTTTACGATTCGGGAAGAAGCCGCGGAAACACCGATTTTAACCTTATAAAAGACATTCCGTTCGACGCGCTCTGTTTCGGCGGGTGCGAGGCGGAAATTTTCGGGAAAGAGATATACCACAGAGATTTTACCGAAAAACAAATAGATTATTTACTTAATATGCCCGAAAAATACCTGCGGCAAACGGTTTTCGAGGGCGTTAAAGGGTTTTACAAGTACCGCGGAACGCTTCCGCAATATCTCGGCGAAGAAAAGGACGATATGGAGTTCCTTCGGGACGTCGGGAATTACCCGTTGTCGAAGTTTTCCACGATCAAATTCGATAAAGAGGGCGGGGGATTTTACCCGATCGACAAAAAAGTCGTCGATTATCTTTCGAAGGAGTTTTTCGTCGTCGATCTCGACCATTATATCGAATGTATGAACAAAGGTCACGGCAAGGATCTTATGGTCAGGATAATCTGCGAAAATCTCGGGATAAAGCCCGAAAACACCTATTGTTTCGGGGACAGCGAAAACGACCTTGCGATGTTTAAAGCCGTGAAGTACGGCGTTGCCATGGCGCACGCGCCGCAAGCGGTGAAAGACCTGGCGTATTACGTCACGAAGTCCGACATAGACGGCGTTTACGAAGCCGTTTACGCTTTGGGACTTCTTGAAAAATAACGGAAATCACTATAAAAGCGGCTCGAAAAGCCGCTTTTTGTTATGTTTTGAAGAAAAAGCTTATAAGAGGTTGCAAGATTACGAGTTTTGTATTATAATAATATGCGTATAATTATATATATACGCATAGCGCGTACGCATACGCGCATTGCGTACACGGAAATTAAAAAGGATATAAAATGCTTAACAATCTGCTTAACACCGACGGATTTTTATTCAACGGTAAATTTCATACCAACCATATACAGATAGGCAGTTTTTCGATATATTTCTACGCTATCTGTATCGTTACGGGAATGATCATGTGCTGTCTTATCGCCGCGCCCATGTTCAAGCGCAAAGGCGAAAATCCCGATCTTATTCTCGATCTGATGATAGCCGTCGTTCCGAGCTGTATAGTCGGGGCAAGGCTCTGGTACGTCATTTTCGACATTAAAACGTTTATAAACGCCGAAAACCCCTTCCTTGCGATTATCGACATACGAAACGGCGGACTTGCCATTTACGGAGGACTTGCCGCGGGCGCGCTCGCGATTTTCGTCGTTTGCAAAATCCGCAAAATACAGGTTCTGAAAGTATTCGACCTCGCCGCGTGCGTCGTTCCGCTCGGACAGATGATGGGCAGGTGGGGAAATTTCTTTAACCAGGAAGTTTACGGGCAACCGATAACCGATCCCGCGTGGCAGTTTTTCCCGTTCGGCGTTCAGATCGGAACGGAAGGGCATTACGGCTGGTATCAGGCGTTGTTCTTTTACGAGGGAACGCTCAATTTCCTGCTGTTTTTAGGGCTTTATATCACGTTCTGGAAAATGCGCAGTCATTCTTACGGTTACATTACGGGCGGATATTTCGTCGGTTACGGTATCATAAGAGGTCTTCTCGAACCGCTGAGATCGTCCGATTATAACCTTCCGTTTTTCGGAAAAGACACCAATATCCCCGCGATGACGATAATTTCGATACTTCTCGTTATCGGCGGATTGCTTTTAATTCTCGACACGCTCCGCCGCGACGGAAAAATAAGAATTAAATTTATCGAGAATTTAACGGCGAAACGAAAAGCGGCGGCAACAGTCAAAGCGGAAACGCCGAACGGAGAACAACCCGAAAAACCGATTTCCGCGGAAGCGGGCGCGGACGAAAACAAAGCGTCCGGAATAACCGAAACAACCGAAATAAACGAAACAAACGATACGGCGAATAAAATCGACGAAAAAGGAGAACAACAATGAGCAACAAACAAAGAAAAACAAACTTCCTCGTCTGGGGAATCATAGCGGCGATCGCGATGATAATTCTTTCCGCGGTCGGATTTATTCTCGCGTTCACGGGCGCGGTCGACGTAAACGAATTTCTGCTCGGATTTATGATACTTTCGGCAGGACTCGGAATAGTGTTTTTCGTTTACGGACTTGTCGTTAAAGGCGGCTACGAAACGGCGACGGGATATATTCTGTTCGTTATCGGCGTAACGCTTTTATTCGTCGCGTTAGAGCTTGTCTGGTACGCGATTATGTTTATCGACATCGCGCTTCTTGCGATAGGTTTTGCCGTTCTTATGCTTTTAAAAGCGAAAAGCCTTATCGTTCAACCCACGAACGAAGAAGAGGGCTTTAAGTCTTTTTACGAGCTGAAAGCCGAAAAGGACGCCGAGGAAAAGGCAAAAGAAGAAGCCGCTCCCGAAATCACGTTCAAACACCCCTCCGAGGACGTTTCGGACAAAAAAGATTGATTTTAATTTCGGACGGGTAAATTTTACAGCGATATTTAAGGCGGGCGAACGATTGTATCGCCCCTACAATCGATATCGAAATTTTAATTTAAACAAATAAACGACGGGCGGACGTTTGTATCGCCCCTACGATCGGTATCGGGCATTTTATTAAAAACGCGAACCGATTTACATTGAATTATACGGATGGTAGACATATGGAAAAAAGAAATCTGACCCTTCTCACCGACCTTTACGAGCTTACGATGATGAACGGATATTACCTTAAAGGAAAGGCTGACGAAGTAGCCGTTTTCGACGTGTTTTTCCGCAGAAAGGAGCTTATAACCTATTCGCTCGCGGCAGGACTCGAACAAGCCGTGGATTACGTTCTGGGGCTTAACTTCGGCGAGGACGAAATAGCGTACCTTAAAAGCCTTAATCTTTTCGACGAAGGCTTTCTGAATTATCTTAAAGATCTTAAATTCTCGGGCGACGTTTATTCCGTTCCCGAAGGCACAATGGTCTTCCCCGGCGAACCTATTTTCACGGTCAAAGCCCCGGTTATCGAAGCTCAGCTTATCGAAACGGCGGTTTTAAACATAATAAATCACCAGACGCTTATCGCCACAAAATCCGCAAAGGTTTGCGGCGCGGCAAAAGGCGACAACGTTATGGAATTCGGTCTTCGAAGAGCGCAAGGACCCGACGCGGGCATTTACGGCGCGAGAGCGGCGATTATCGGCGGGTGCAACTCCACCTCGAACGTCTTGGCGGGCAAAATGTTTTCCGTCCCCGTTTCGGGTACGCACGCGCACAGCTGGGTCATGAATTTCCCGAGCGAACTCGAAGCGTTCAGAGCTTACGCCGACATTTATCCCGACGCGACCCTTCTTCTCGTCGACACTTACGATACTTTAAAAAGCGGCGTTCCGAACGCAATAAAAGTTTTCGACGAGCTTAAAGCGAAAGGCAAAAAGCCGCTCGGAATAAGAATAGACTCGGGCGACCTCGCGTACCTTACAAAGCAGGCGAGAAAAATGCTCGACGACGCGGGTTATCCCGATACCATCATCTGCGCTTCGGGAGACCTGGACGAAAAACTCGTTCAGAGCCTTAAACTTCAAGGCGCGAAAATCAACAGCTGGGGCATAGGAACAAAACTCATAACGAGCGAGGATATGCCGTCGCTCGGCGGGGTTTACAAGCTTTCCGCGGTTGAAGAAGACGGAAAAATCATTCCGAAAATCAAAGTTTCGGACAATTCCGAGAAAATCACCAATCCAGGGTTTAAAACGTTTTACAGGATTTACGATAAAACGACGGGCAAGGCGGAAGCCGATCTTATCGCGCTTCGCGGCGAAAAAATCGATTTCACCAAGCCTTTAACCCTTTACCACCCGATCGAAAGGTGGAAAAAGATTACGTTTACCGACTATGTCGCGAGAGAACTGCCCGTGCAGATAATAAGTGGCGGCAAACTCGTTTACAAAATGCCCGCGCTCAAAGAAATCAGGGCTTACGCGGCAACGGAAATGGAGTCGTTCTGGGACGAATACAAACGTCTCGATCAGCCGCACGTTTACAAAGTCGACCTTTCCGACGAGCTTTACGCTTTGAAATCGGACATGCTCGACAAAATCAGGCGCGGCGAAAGCGTTTAAAATATCCGTCCGCAGGCGATTAAGCCGATCGGCGATCGCATGCGACCGAAAAAACGTTAAAAGGAGAAAATTATGTGGTACGCAGTTATAGCGATACTCGTTCTCGTTCTCGATCAGGTTTCGAAAATCGCCGTCGCGGCGGCTTCGGGCATCGAACCGGGAACGCTCGGGAGCGGTAAAGTACTCGTTACAAAAATAATAGACGGGTTCCTCGAAATAGAATATTGCGAAAACAACAACGGAATGATGGGCATTTTCAGCTTTTTGTCCAACGGAAGAATTGTTTTCATTATCGCGACGGTTATAATCCTTGCGGGAATAATCGTTTATATGTGCCTTTCCAAAAACAGAGGCAAATGGCTCAACACGACGCTCGCGCTTATAATTTCGGGCGCGCTCGGCAATTTTATCGACCGTCTTTTCACGAACGGCGGCTACGTCAGAGATATGATCCATGTGATCATAGAGATCAACGGAAAGGAATATTTCCCGTATATCTTCAACGTTGCGGACATCGCGCTCGTCGTCGGGGCGATTATGCTTATAATCTACATTCTGTTTATCGGCAAAGACGCGCTGTTCTGTTCTAAAAAACGCCGCGCAAAACTCGAAGCCGAAGAAGAGGAAGGCAAGAAAAAAATCGCCGAAGCAAAGCAGATTTTCGCCGACAAAGAAAACGAGCCGACGGAAAGCGAAAACGCGGAAAACAACGTTCTGACAACGAACAAAAACCCCGACAACCTCGGCAAGACAAATGGAAACTAAAATTTTCACTGCGGAAAAACCCGAGCGTTTAGACGTTTTTTTGTCCGAAAAACTCGGCAAAACGAGATCCGCGGTAAAAAAAATGACGGACGAGCAAAAAGTCACCGTCAACGGTAAACACGAAAAAGCGGGCAAGGTTTTAAGGGCGGGAGACGAGATCGTAGCGATCATTTCCGACCCCGTAAAACTCGACTTGGAGGCGGAAAACATTCCGCTCGATATCGTTTATCAGGACAAGGATATCGCGGTTATCAACAAGCCGCAGGGGTTAACCGTCCACGCGGGCAACGGAGTTCACGACTCTACGCTCGTAAACGCGCTTTTGTATCATCTTGATTCTTTAAGCGGAATAAACGGAGTTATCCGCCCGGGGATCGTTCACAGGATAGATAAAGACACCTCGGGGCTTCTGGTCGTTGCCAAAAACGACGAAGCGCACCTCTCTTTATCCGAGCAGATAAAAAACAAAACGTGCCGCAGAATTTACCGCGCGCTTGTCGAAGGCGTCGTTAAGGAAAACGACGGCGTTATCGACACGTTTATCGGCAGGAGCGATAAAAACCGCACGATGATGGCGGTAAAAGAGGACGGCAGAAGGGCGATTACGCATTATAAGGTGCTTAAACGCTACAAAGATTACACTTATATGGAATTTTCGCTCGAAACGGGCAGAACTCACCAAATAAGAGTACATACGAAATATATGGGGCATCCTATCGTCGGAGATCCCGTTTACGGATACAAAAATCAGAAATTTAAATTAAACGGGCAGCTTCTGCACGCTTACAGGCTTGAACTCACCCACCCCGTCAGCGGCGAAAGAATGACTTTCGAAGCCCCGCTTCCCGATTATTTTCAGGAAGTTTTACAAAAACTCGACAAACAACAATAAAACAACCCGACAACCGATTTTATTGCGACAAACTTTTAAACAACTCTCAAAAGTCGCGCTATAAGTCGATTATCGGGTATTTTTTTGAAAAGAATAGCAAAACAGACTATCTTGAAGCTTATAAAACCAAAGGATAGTCTTTTTTATGTTTTATGGAGAAGTCAAAAAATATTTGATTATTATCGGCAGTAAAACCGTTGCAAACGCAACAAAAAATTGCAGGGGCGATTTTCCACATTTTTATCGCGAATTGCAGGGTGATTTCCCACATTTTTATCGCGAATAGCGGAGCGGTTTCCCACATTTTTATCGCGAATAGCGGAGCGGTTTCCCACATTTTTATCGCGAATTATCGGCGTTCGGCACACTTTTTTATCGCGAATTACGACTTATTATATATTTTAACCCGCCGTTTATTCGGTTTACGGGTTATTCGGTTTGCGGGTCGCAAAAAAAACATAAATCGCCCGCGAAGTAAAATCTCGGATTAAAAGCATATTTCGACACGACCGATAATAGTAATATATTGTAGCCACTGAAAATCAAGGAGTTTTTATGGAAAAATACGATATTTACAGCGATATAAGCAAAAGGACGGGCGGAGATATTTACGTCGGCGTGGTTGGACCGGTAAGGGTCGGCAAATCCACGTTCGTGAAAAGATTTGCCGAGCTTATGATAACGCCGAACATCGTCGGCAAAAATAAAAAGAAAATAGCCACCGACGAGCTTCCGCAGTCGGGTGCGGGGAAAACAGTCACCACGACCGAACCGAAATTTATTCCCGGCGAAGCCGTGAAAGTGACTTTCGGCGGAAAAACCACCGCTAAAATGCGGCTTATCGACTGCGTGGGATTTATGGTCGACGGAGCTATCGGTCACGAAGAAAACGGCGAACCGAGAATGGTTCAGACCCCTTGGCAGGACGAACCCGTTCCGTTCGAAAAAGCCGCGGAAATCGGCACGGATAAGGTTATTTCCGAACATTCGACGATAGGGGTCGTCGTCACGACGGACGGGAGCGTAACCGATATCCCGAGAGAAAATTACGAAAAAGCCGAGGAGCTTACCGTCGAAAAGCTTAAAGCCATCAACAAGCCGTTCGTTATCGTTTTAAACACCAAAACTCCGCAGGACAAAAACACGCTTGCGCTTCGAGCCTCTCTCGAAGAAAAATACGGCGTTTCGGTTGTTTGTCTCGACGTTTTAACCTGCAACGAAGACGGTTTTGCCAACGTTTTCGAAAAGGTTTTGTCGGAATTCCCCGTAAGGTCGGCGGACATAAATCTGCCCGACTGGCTTTGCGCTTTGCCGATAGAAAACAGGGCGATAAGCGAAATTATTTCCGCCGTGAAAGAGGCTTCCGCCACAATGGTTAAAATGAAGGACTGCCATAAGCTCGAAGAGTCGCTCGCAAGCGTCGATAAAATTCTTCCCGCAGGCATAAAGGCGGACGCGGGCGAGGGCAAAGTCACCGTAACCGTAAACACCGACAAAAGTTTGTTTTACGACGTTATCAGCGAAACCTGCGGCGAAACCATAGACGGCGAATATAAACTTATGAGTTTTGTCCGCGATCTTTCCAAGGCAAAATGGGAGTACGACAGAATTCGTTCGGGTCTCGAAGCCGCCGACGCGAAGGGTTACGGCATAGTTCTACCTTCCGAAAAGGACGTTAAAATCGGCGAACCCGTTCTCGTTAAACACGGGTCGGGGTATTCGGTTAAGGTCACCGCCGAAACGGAAAGTCTGCACGTTGTGAAAGTGGGGGTCAAAGCCTCGGTCAATCCTCTTTCGGGAACGAAAAAGCAATGCGAAGACTTTATGGACTTCATTTCCGCGGAGACGGAAGAGGGCAAGGTTTCAGAAGCCAAAGTTTTCGGTCGCCCGCTCGGCGAGCTTGTTTTGGACGAAATCAACAGAAAAACGGGCGCGATGCCTGAGGAAACGCGCGGCAAATTAAAGCGCGCCGTAACCAAGATGGTCAACGACGGCAAATACAAGGTCTTGTATTTCGTTTATTGATTGTAAATCGATTAAAATAAAGTCCGCGGGGTATCATAACGACACCCCGCGGACTCTTTACTTTTTTTTATAAATTCAACAACTTAAAGTTAAATTTTAAACTCCCCGTCGGAACATTTTATTTTCGTTACTTTTGTAAATCCTAACCAATCTATTCCTTTTGTAATAGATCCCCATTGCTCCATTGTTCCTTTAAAAATCACATCTGCTAAGCTATCACAATTACTAAACACGCCATCTCCAATGCTTCCTACCCCATTTGATATTTCCACTCTTGTTAGCCATCGACATCCGGAAAAAGCATAATCTCCGATACTTGTTACACTGTCGGGTATCGTTATATTTGTCAAATTACCATTGAAAAAAGCACCTTTACTTAACCTCGTTAGAACACCCTACTCAATTACCACATAAACAATATTCGCATTCATTTTTTATTGCCTTTCGTGGTGGCGGTTGTAGCATAAGTCAGCGATGAAATCAACTGCACGGAAAAATACTACTTAAAATTTTAATATTGAAGAACAGAGTCAGACTCGATAAAGAGTTTGGCTCTGTTTCATTTTACGATAGTATTTTTCGCTCAAATCCTTTGGCGGTTGATTTCCTCCACTGCAACTGTATTTTCATTTTGAGTGCGTTTCGACTTATGCTCCTTTGCCCCTGCCGAAAGGCAGAAAATAAAAAATGGAGGTAAATCCAAATGAAAAAAGTAGTTTATTCCATAAGAAAAGTCAGAGGTAACTCGGACTATAAGATTTCCGGTCTCGGATTTCTTAACGACGAAGGCACGTTGTTCTGCAAATGCACTTCGCAAGACGGCAAACGTTATACGAGAGCGTTCGATGACGTCGGAAAGCACTGCCACAAAATTCTCGGTAAAGAAAACGAATACAGCGGTTACGTGACAATGTATTACGAATACAACGGACGGGATATCGAAGTCGAATATTCGGTTTGGTACAAAGCGGTATAAGGAGATAAAACCATGGCTGAATATCAATATTTTGACGGTGAATCGTTTATTACTTTCAATATCGTTTACGCGACCGAAAAGGAAGTTCAACTTGCTATTACCAACCGCGGACGTATTACCATTACTACCTATGACCTGTATACAGACAACAACGGCAACGAATATTTCGAGTACGGCTGTGACTACAACAAAATTTACATAGAAGAATTTGAGGTGATGTGAAATGAAAAAACCTATTATCGACTTACAAGAATTGCTTGAAGAAGTACAAGATATGATTGAAGAAAAAATCGCTATCGAAGGAGGTAACCAAAATGAATGGTAATATCAATATCGTAATCGGATCTTGGGGTTCTTACAACGAATGCAATGAAAGAGCGTTAGGCTCGAAATGGCTTGACCTTTCGGACTATTCCGATTGGGACGAAATCGTGGAAGAACTCAAAAAAGAAGGCTTTGATCTCGACGGTATCGACGAAGAATTGTTCATACAAGACATTGAAGGTATTGACGACAGTTCTGTAAATTGGGATTACGTCAACCCAGAGGAATTATTCAATACTTTGAACGCATCCGACATTCTGACTGACGACGAAAAATACGAGGTTTTTTGCGCTTTTCTCGAAGTGCGTTGTTTTGACGATTTTGTTGAAAGAGTTAAATCTCGCGGACATCGTTGGAACGACGATATAGATTTATGGCGTGGTTACGACTGGGAAGATTACGGCAAAGAAATGCTTGACTGCTGTGGTTACAACATACCCGACCACATTTTAGATTTTATCGACCTCGAACGCTACGGAAGATACTGCGGCGAAGAATACTTGCAAGAATACAGCGAAGGCTTAATCGAAATTCAATAAAGGAGATTTTACTATGAATATCACTATCGAAAACAAAAAAGCAAAAGCAATCGAACTTATGAAGAAGTTGGACATCTACAAACCTTACATTAAAGGTTTTGAGCAAGACAATACCGTTTGTTTCTATGAAAACTTCGGCGGATTTTGGGCTTGGCAAGAGCCTGAACTTATAGAGAAAATAAAGGCGTTTGAAGAAAAACACAACTGCCTTGTATATGCCGTTACCCACGAATACACGGAATTCGGAGAGTGTTACGACTTTCTCTACATATCCGACTACGAAGAAGAATGGGACGAAATGCTTTATTCGCAAGGCAATACGTACTACGCTTTTGCTTACGTCTGGAACGTTGACGATGACTTTTGTTCTGAATTCGGGACGATCGGCATCCGCTCGTTCGGCGGTGGAATTAAACGTGTTGCGTGAGGTGAAAACTATGAAAATTACTATTGAATACGAAAACAAAACCTACCATTTCGAACACGGTTATGAAGCATTTATTTTCAGTGTTGCTATCAATAATGACTTTGATAAAACACACCCTGACGAACTAAAAGATTTCGTTTTTCTTGTAAGTGAATGCTATTTGAAAGATTCCAACCAAACCCCGCTTGGTACGTTAGCCGACTTTATGGCTGAAAACTGGGATAAAATTAAAAATTTATCTCGATACGATATACTCGAAAAATTCTATGATCAATTATAAGGAGAAGAACAAAATGTATAAAGCAATGGCACATATTCATTCGCTTAACGGCGAAATGGCAGAAATAACCGTACTCGAAGAAGTCGGTGACAACGATTACATTGTGGACTATAAGGGCGTGAAATGTCACGCTCTTTTTAATTGGTTCAACTGTACTTACTACGCAGATGACGTTTACAGGAGAATAGAAGAATGAGATTTATATTTTATACTTACAGCGATACGGGTATTATTACCCTCGATTACGATGACGGTTACACACAAAAGAAAAACCGCTATGTCGGGTACTCGCTTCGTAGTGCAATCAAAAAATTCCGCCAAGACAACGGCTTAATCGGAAAACACGTTAAAATCATCAAATTATTTTAAGGAGCAAAACAATGGCTAATATCAAAGATTTAGAAAAATACGTAAACTATGAGTTTTCGTCGGGTTGTTACACCGGCGACGATTACAAATCGTTCCAAACAAAATATATCAACTATCTTCGTGCGGTTTGTAAAAATAATCATTGGCGACTTGTAAACGTCGGTAAAAATCATTATTGCTTTTCGGCGTTTATTAAAAGCGCGGAGAACAAATGCGTTTACATATCCATATCCGACGTCAGATATTTTTCCAACGAGTGGTATGACCACATACTTATTCGCACGGCTGAAAATGAAACGGATTACCGTGGCGGTTTTAACAACTATACAACGCTTTCCGATTTGGAAGGCACTGCCGCCGAACTGTTGAACGATTTACCATTTTAAGGAGAGTGATACCTATGAAAATAAATTTAATTGCCGCTAATAAGCAAGAAGAACTCATATTGCATCACCTTGAAAATAATGCAAGCGAAACGTTGGCGGACAAAATAAACAACGGCACGCCGTTTGAAAAAGACGGTAAACCGCTTATCAACAAAAAGACGTTATCGGGCTTTATGAAATACGCTTGCGACGAAGCGAGAAAACTTGCGGCACAAGGAGCAAATTGCGCTTGCGTTGAAGATTCCACCGTTTACGGTTGGGCAATCCATTATTTTGAGGAAGAAAGCATCGAAGGAACGCTTTATACGATTGACGGCGAAGAATATAAAACCGTTGTGGCAAAAGCGAAAACTACGCAAAAATCGACCTATACGCCGACTTCTACCACTAAACCGAAGCCGCAGAACTTGCAATTCTCAATCTTTGACAGACTCGACGAAACGGATGTTAAAGATACCGTAAACGACACTTCAACCGCCGAAAGCGATACGAAAGACGACGATTCGGATATGCCGACGGAAGAAGAAATGCAAGATGCAATGCGAATCGTTGCCGAAGAAGAATCGCAACAAGTAAAGCCTGCCGCCGTCAAAGAACAACCGAAAGGCAATCAGACTTACCGGGATTATATGCTTTACCAGAGCGAACGTCCGACGGCAATTGTAGCACTTCGTTTAGGCGACTTTTACGAGGTTTTCGGGAATAATGCGGTTATGCTCGGTAACGAAATCGGGTTAACCATTACAAGCCGTGACGTTGGTTTAGAAAGTCGTATCCCGATGATCGGTTTCCCTTACCACGCAGCCGAAAATTATTTCGCTAAAATCGTTAAACGGCACGACCTATATATAATCGAAAATCCCTATGATACGCAATTCATTCAGCGCGTGAATTATGCGGATAATCGACTTATAGACGAAGATACTGGCGAAATTCTCTGCGACGATTTGACCGAAGACGATATGCGAAAGTTTGACGGCGACGTCGAAGAACCGCAAGAAATTTACGAACCCGAACAGCCTACCGTTGACAACGAAATTATTGCAAAACTCAAAGCCGTTTTAGGCGATACGTTTATTGTGAGGTAAAACAAATGAAAGCAGAAAAAATAAAACCCATTCCGAAATACATAGTCGAGCGCATCAGGCGTTACGATAAGGAAAATATGACTTGCGCGCCCGGTCATACTCGCTTTTATTCGTATCTTACCAAGAACGACGGCGAACTCGTAAAAGTTACCGTTGCCGTTAGAAACCATTACAAACAGTGGCTGTATAAGCAAGTCGCCGTTCACGGCTTAAACTCCGATAAATGTTTCGTCAAAGATATGGTATTTTACTACATTGCCGGCTATCAGGTCGGTTGGTACGAACAAGGCTTGCAAAAATCCGAGCGTTGGTACGAAAGCACCGCTTGGGGCTGCGCAGACGATAAATACTTTGATCCGTTTGCACCTATCGTAAACCGCGAATATTTAGATAAATTTCCCGAATATAAGTATTCCGCCGTAAATCTTTATCGAGGCGTTGACACCTTGAAATACCTACGCTATTACAAGTACTATCCGCAAATCGAATACCTGATGAAAGCGGGACTGTCAAACTATGCCTTTTCTACGCAAATCCTGAAAGAAATCGGCAAGAACAAACGCTTTTGCAAATGGCTTATGAAAAATCGCGCCGAAATAATGCAAAACGGCTACTACGTTGACGTTATTCTTCGTGCGTTCAAAACGAATAAGTCCGTTGCCGATTTGCAAGCGTATAAAAAATACCGTATGCAGTTATCCAAAGAAGCCAAGCTGAAAGAGTTGCGGACTTTCTTCAAAAACGACCTTGAAAAGTTCGTGCTGTATATCCGAAGTCAGAACTCGAACCCGTATTCGTATCGGGATTACTTGCGCGCCTGCAATTATCTCGGATTGGATATGTCGGAGAATAAAAACCGCTATCCCCACGATTTCAAGCGTTGGCACGATATACGCATAGACGAATACAACACAGCAAAAGCCTTGAAAGACGAGCAGGAACGCAAAGCCCTTTACGATAAATTCGCCGCCGTTGCAAGCAAGTATTTGGGGCTGGAATACGATAAAAAGTCCGTCTATATAGCGATTATCGCACAAAAGCCGTCGGATCTCATTTACGAAGGCGAACTGCTTCACCATTGCGTAGGACGTATGGGTTACGACCAAAAATTTGCGAGAGAAGAATCACTTATATTCTTTATCCGCACCAAAGAACAACCCGACGTTCCGTTCGTTACGATTGAGTATTCGCCGGCACAAAAACGCATTTTACAGTGTTACGGCGACCACGACAGCAAACCTGCGGAAGAAGTTATAAACTTCGTCCAAAAGAAATGGCTGCCTTACGCAAACAGAAAAATGAAACAATTAGCGGCGGCTTAACGCAAAGGAGATTAAAACTATGAACAACTACTATCGCATCACAGCATATCACCCCGAAAAAAATATTTCCGTAATTATGGATTCATACGGCAAGTTCGAGAAACTCTGGCAGTTCTCGGCGTATATGGTTCAGAAAGGCTTTAAGGTCTTGGCAGTCGGCAACGACGAAACGTTTTTTGACGGCAATATCGCAAAAGAAACCGAAGTCGAGCCGGATAAAATCATTCTTCGCGCCTATACAACGGGCAAGCCGACGATGGTAAACGGCAAAGTCGAAGTAAACGGCAAATTTTATACGCCTAACAACTGAATAAAACGGCTATGAAAGGGAGTTTCAACGCTCCTTTTTTTTATGCCGAACACACCCTTTTGTTATTCACAATCGATACGCTCGATTTTGAAAATCACAGGTCTTGTTCCGTCATTACAACAGGTTATCATAACTTTATCGTCGTTCATCCAACCGTGCATAATGCTTCCACCTTGAAGTGCCGTGTAAATGTAACGACTTATAGCGTCCCACGCTTCCGAACAAAACGGAACGCCCTTTGTTCCGCAATGAGCCGTTCCGGGAGATTGTAAACAGTCCTCGTCAGGCTTTCCGAGTTTTACGAGCGTTCCTTCGCCGCAATGCCAATAATCGTCTCTTTCGTTGTTTCTGTAAAATACGAATTCGTCTCCGACATTGAAACAGGGACATTTACCGCTATCGGGAATGGCGCAGTATTGCGCTTGAAGTTCAGGAAAAAGTTTTTTGTCCAACACGGTTACTTTGCATCTATATTCCATAATTAACACCTCGGTATATTGTGATTTCGGTATTTTGATTATACCATTTTTCACCGTAAAAATCAATGGCTTGACAGGACTGTAAACTATATTGTTTTAACCTTAAAACTCGAAAAGATTTTGCAACTTTGGCAATTAAACGTGCCGCAGTCTTGAATGTGCATGAACCCGACTACAAATCGTAGTCAACTTAACCCAAACGAAAAGCCGGGAGAAAATTCTCTCGGCTTAAAAATGCTGATGTTATGCAAATAAAATTAGTTCATCTTTCAAAATCAATAAATAACAAAACAGGTTTGTTCGTTGATGACGGCGAACTCGAAAGCGGTTTTGCCGAGGGCTTGCATAGAATACGCAAAACCGATGTTTTCGGCATTGCCGATAAGCGCATTTACCGCAGTTGTGCCGATTTGCATATTGAGATTTTCCGCACTGCCGATTTTCAGCACGGCGTCAAGTGTGTGGAACAAGTCGTCCGTATCTTCTGCCGAAAGATTGTTGATTTTAAGACCGACGTTGGTAACGTTATAGCCCATTTTATCGTCGGTTTTGTTCACTCTCACGGTAGACGAAACATACAATTCATCCGGCACGTACTTTTTGAAAAGGGAGAACGGAAAACCGTTCATATCTTCCTTAAACGGCGTAAGACTGACTTTTGCCACCACGTTGAAATCCGCACTACCGTTTTCGGCTATATTCAAAAAGTCGGTCTGAACGAGTTTTACGGGCAGTTCCTTTTCGCCGATTTTCACTTTACCGCCGGTTTGCCCGTAGAAAATCGTCTGCGCGAGCGCACCTGCTTGTTTTGGCGAAAAACCGATACTTCCCGTAAACGGCGTAATCGACGACACGTCGGAAAAATCTACCGAGTATCCTTCATAGCCTTTGCCCTCTTCGTATGAAATCAGCCCGCTCGCTTTTTCATCCATATTGCTTTTTACGTCTGCCATATCGCTTGCTGAAAACGCATTGGGGCAAAGCGCGGATTCGTCGGGTGTTTGCGACAACGTTTTCAGTTGCCCCGCCGTTCTGAACAAATCGATTCCGTAGGTGGAACGAACGTAAATATATCCGCCGATAACCGTAACGCCCGCAAGCGCAACAATGACGATAAGCGTAATAATAAGTCCTTTTATTGCTTTCATAAATTCTCCTATGAGTAGACAATTCGGCAAAAGTCGATATACCATCGAAGCCGTCCGAAAAACGAACGGCTCCGAGTTTGTTTGACGGACGGTATATCCGATCACTCACACATAAAGCGTTCTTTCTTGCTTTGGCTCGGACACGCAAACGTTACGGCGTTCGTTAGCGCTGTATCGGCTGCCGCATACGAGGCACTGTCCTCAGGGCTGATCCCGTTATACACTATGACTTTTCCGCCCGGTTTGACGATGATCAGCAGCTGGGTATCCCACGATTCGTTAGTATCCATAGGCGAAGTGATCGTTACCAGATGCTTTTCATTTTTCTTCGATATCACCAGCTCTTCCATCCGGCAAGTTTCCTTGTTGGCAATATAAACCTCAACATCGCCGCTGACAATCATATCGTATCTGCGATCCTCTGTCTTGCTCTTGGCGATGTAGTACGGGGTCATATACTTGTCGAATTTGTATTCGCCATCCTTCTTCGGGCAATCACGTTCAAATGCAAATTCAAATTTGTCGTATCTTCCTCCACGCTCATACCCGTTGTAAGCGTCAAGCGTCATCCTGTCACTTGCCACCGCCCCCACTCTCGGGACTCTTCTGGCGTCGGTGTAAACCTCCAGCGGGCCGCCCTGATAGATCCACTTTCCTTTCGCGTCCGTATACCCTTCCACATTCGGCAGGAGGTCAAACCAGGCAGAGCTGAATTTGCAGTCGGTTTCTTCCATCTCTCCTTCATACTCGATGTGCATAATGGACCATTTGCCCAACAACCCGTTAATCTTGACGAGAGGCCCCATATAAACCGTGTGGATTCTGCCCACCGTAACATTTCTGTCACTTTCTGCCACCACAAGTTCTATGACAGCCTCATAATTGGAGTTGCCGAGGTTGCCCATCGCGTATATCATATCCTGATAATACGCATCCGCTTTCTGGAACAGCGGGAAACCGCGGACGCGCCCCGCGCCAAACGGGATATCTTCAATCCCGATGACCATATCCTTGCCTTCCAGAACTTCAACTTTTTCTTCGTCTTTGTAGGTTGTATAATTATAATACAGTGAATGCGAACGGTTCTTGATCGTGCTGACCTTGGTGGTGAGGCTTTTCCACTGCGCGGTAAGAGAGATATCGCCCGTGCTGCCCTTGGCAATTTCGGTTACGGGGTTGCCGTCCGCGTCCGTCCAGCCCGAAAATTCCTCAGTGCCTTTTTCAGGCGTGGGCAAAACTATGGTTTTGCTTTCTATATTGTAGGTTGCGGGGATACTTTCGCCTGTTTTGAAGTCGCCGCCGTTAAGATTGACCGTGATTGTGTACTCTACAACGCCAAAACGCGCGTATACGAACATTTTTTCCGTACCCGTATAGGTGAAAGTTGCGGGGTTGCTCATTTCGTCGTACTTTTCGTCGCTGCCGGACGCTTTCTCGTTTTTATACCAACCGAGCATTTTGTATCCGTCGTTTGTGCTTGCAATAAGTTCCACGGCGTTGCCCTCTTTGAGCGTTACAGAATATCCTCCGCGAGGCACTTCGGTTCCGTTAGCGGTAAGCGCGCCTTGCTCGAACTTATCGGCGTAAGCAAAGAAGTTTTTGGTCGGATCGTTGGGGGTAAGTCCGCCCGGACCTATTACACTGCCGCCCGTCGTTCCCGCAACCACGAAATAGGAAAAACTTGTGGTTTCAAAGGATATTTTGCCGTCCGCTAAAAACGTTTCGAGTTCTTCGACTGTTTCGCCCTTGATATGGTAGGTGACGTAGCCGTTTTCGGTTGTGAACGGCGCGGGCATAGTGATTTTAACTTTGCCGTTCGGCTGAATTTTTGCGTTGTCCTTGACAAGCGAAATGTCGAACACGGCAACTTTTTCCTTATCGTAGTCTTTATCGGCAATTTTTGATATTGCCATAGCGTAATTGTCATCGGTTGCTTCGAGTTTATTTGTCGAAAGCGTTACGCCTTCGGCAAAATTGCCCTCGGCAACGATGTTTCCGCTTTCGAGTTTGTTTTGCGTTTTGTCGTTGTTACAAGCCGCGAGGGCTAAACACAACACAAACGTCATTACAAGCGCAAGCAACATACATAATTTCTTTTTCATAACAAATTCCTCTTTTTATATGAACATCATTTGACAACAGAGAGCACCATTGTCAACGTCATTTTATCTTCTTCGAATCTGACGGATACATTCAAAGTTTTTTTGCTTGAATCGAACGTGTAATTCCAGCCCAAATAGTCGCTCGTCGATTTGTTGGTCAAGTTTTCCGCATCCTCGGCGGTTTCAAAAAATTCAACGGCATTTTCGGAATTTATCGCATAGAAGTGTGTATCGTCCTTAGGCATTCCGGCATGCAAATAGATCTCAACCGCATTATTTTCCTTAAACAAAACCCACATCGTAGAATAAGCCTTTTGCGACTCTTCTATGTATTCGGGAACTTTTGTAGGATCGTCAAACTCAAATATAACGTCCGTTTTATAGTCTTTCACGGCATACTTGTTGCCGACCTCAGTCACAGCCGCCCACTTGGCGTACAACGTGACGTTTTTTGCAGGCATGTATGCAATGACAAACGCATTCTCCGCAAGCGTATTGCCACTGTCGGAACTTTCAAACCAACCCAAAAACTCAAAACTGTTTCTTGTCGGATTTGCAGGCGCTTGAATTTGCGCTCCGGCTTCTGCTTTTATAGGCGCGACCTCGCTGCCGCCCTTGCTGTCAAACGTAATCGTATATTCGGCAGGTGTGGCATTACCGCCGTTATTGCCGCCGTTGTTGTTTCCCTTATCATTGCAAGCGACAAGTGCAAACGCAAATACCGCGACAAGCGCGAGCGTAAGCAAAATCGTCAAAGCTTTTTTCATAATATGTTTTCTCCTTTTTAGAGGTTATTTTCCTATTTAACGGGCAATGCGGACGGACAAAAATTTTGTCCGCCGCATTATGTTTTTTGATTAAATATTAAGCGTTATCGTTCAGGCTGCCACGCTTAAAATGATGCCCGTTGCAACGGTTATGTAAGAAGAAGATGCGGAATCGTACACCTTGTAGGCAAATTCCATACCTGCCCACAACACTCTGCTATCGGGAAGGGTTATGGTAACAACGTAGGATTTTCCGTCTTCGACAACGTTTACTCCCTCGGGAAGAACAAGGTTGCACGTTATCAATCCGGTGTCAATGTTGTACAAATCCAAGTGCAAACTTCTACCGATATTCAAAACTCCGCTGAAGTTGGACAAATCGATTGTAATCTGTGCGGTAAACGTGGTACGTGCGTTTGCCGTGTTGGGTTCGTATGCCAAGTGACCGCCCACGCTGCGATTATCTACTAACTCCAAATCGCCGTCTTCCGTACCTATTTCAATAGAAACACTTTGTCCAAAACTTGCGGACGCAATGTTTTTACCATTCGAATCCTTCATTCCTTCAATTGTGAACGTTCCGTCAAGTCCGTCAATTACAAGATTATCGCCCTTATTGATAGTGCCTCTAAGGACTTGGACATCTGCATATTTTTTGCCGTTAGATTTAACTACTTCTGTGATTGCAACACAATACGTTCCGTTGGTTTTGGTGTTGTCGAAAGTAAGAACGTCTTCGTATTCGCATTCGGTGCATTTTCTGGAATATTCCTTGTTTTGGTCATTTGCGGCAGCGGTTTTTTGACTCCAAACGCCATAGGTATGTGCTTCGATTTCTACCTTTTCATCGCAATTTTCACACTCAAACCAGTGATTAGTTTCATCGTGCTTGAAATTATCGGGGTCATGAGTTGCAGTGTCGTCGTTTGTACGCTCTTCCGTGTATTCGCAAACGGAACACTTTCTTTGTTGGACTTCGTTTACATGGTAGCCCGCAGGGGTTTTGGTCGTCCATTCACCAAAGTTGTGCGCTTGCAAGCCGCTCTTTTCGTCGGTGTGCGCGCAGGTTGCCGCGTGCCAGTGATTTGTTTCGTCTTTGCTCCACTCCGTTGCATAGGTGTGTTTGTGCGCTACCTCGTCTATCGGTGTGGTCTTTTGGTAATTACAAACCGTGCAAGTGAAGGTTTTTACCCCTTTTGTCGTTTCTGTAGGATCGGTGGTAATTTTACCTTCGTCCCAAGTGTGAGCCGCTACGTCAAGTTTGTCGTCGTGACCTTTGGTGGCGCATTCGTGCCAGTGTTGAGCGTTGTCGAACTTCCACTCAGATTTTGCTTCGTGCTTGTTTTTGTTGCAAGCCGCAAGAGAAATGCTGAGCATCAGGCAAAGCACAAGAGAAAGCACAACTACTATTTTCTTTTTCATATCTGTAAACTCCTTTTACATTATGTTTTTATCTCAAACCGCTTTTGCGGTGCGAAACCTTGATTATTTCTTTTTGAACAGTCCTTTGATTGCGGCAATCAGTTCGGCAAAGGATTTTTTCTTGATTGCAAACCAGAAAATCGCAAAGCCGCCGATACCGACTACAGCAACGCTACCCACAACAATACCAGCAATTGCTCCGCCGGAAAGTCCGCCCTTTTTATCGGGCGTAGGGGTGATTTCGCCACCGGGATTATCTTCGCCACCGCCGACCGCTTTGTACGTTGCCTTGATCTCGACGTCACCGCTCTGCATGACAAACGTTGTCGTTGCGTTGTTTGCATCCGCAAGCGTAACACTGCCGGACACGACCACCCACTTGTCAAACACCATACCTTCCGGTGCGGTGTTCGCCGTTATTGTAACGGTTTGATCCTTTTCAAACTTATCGCCGCTTGCGCTACCGTTTTCTATTGTCACGTTATGTTTCGGAGCAGGCACAATCACTTCTTCGTACGTTGCGGTAAGAGTAATATTTTTTGTTCCTACCGTAATCGTGATAGTAGCAGATGAAAGTTGTTCAGTTGTAAGCGTAATGCCTGTTGCAGTCCACTTATCAAACGTAAAGCCTTCTTTTGCGTCGGCTGTAATCGTTACGCTTTCGCCGGCTTTGAAACTGCCGCTTGTAGCACCGCCTGCAAGTTTCCCGTTTTCAACCGTTACCGTATATTTTGGAATCGCCTTGTACGTTGCGGTAAGCGTAACGTCATTCGTTCCCATTGTAAACGTAAGCGTTTGAGATGAACGTTGATCACTTGAAAGCGTAATACCCGAAACAGTCCATTTATCAAACATCATATCCGATGCAGGAGCATTTGCACTGACCGTCACGGAAGAGCCTTCTGCGAAATTGCCTGTCGTTGCTCCGCCTTCGAGTGTTCCGTTTTCAACCGTTACGCTATGTTCCGGAATAGGATCAACCGGGACAGTGAAAGTTGTTTTAATTGTAATTGTATCTGTGCCCGAACCTGAATTAAGTGTTGCCGCTTGACCGTTTATTGATTTTCCAAGTGTACTATCACCTGCAAATACATAACCTGATTTTACCGTAACCGTTACGACAACCGTATAACTTCCACCGGCAATAAATTTGTCCGTTGCACCCATAAGCATAGATGACACAACGCCTTCGCCTTTGTACCATTCTACACTTGTAGCAGAATAGCCGATGCTATTTACGGTCATAGTTGTCGTATCTGCAGCGTTATCTTTAACAGGCGCGGTTACGAATACTTCTACTGAGTAAACTATTTCTTTATACGTTGCTTTGATTTCAACGTTGCTTTCGGGCATTACAAATGTTGTTTCTTTATTGTTTTCATCGGTAAGAGAAACACCACCCGAAACAACAACCCATTTGTCAAATACATAGCCTGCTTTATCATTTGCCTTAATAGTAACGATTGTGCCTTCTTGTGCAGACGATTGAAATGTCCCGTCAACGCGAGATACTCCGTCTTTTACAGTAATATTATAACTTACCGCATTAACAATGTTGAAGCTTGCACCGCTATTATATTTTGTAGTGATTACAATATCGTTTCCGGTAGCCAAATATTCTTTCGGAATATTTAGATAAATGGCACGATTAGCAATCTCAGTAGGCGTTCCGCTTATGGTTATGGTTGCGCTCGTTGCGCCTTCCGAAACTGCATTTATTTTTGCAACAAGTCCTTTTGGTATATACTCAAACCAACTCGAAACGTCTGTACCCTCAGGGATTGCTTTGAAGGTTGCATAAGTTAACGTAACATCAAAACTTACAGGAGTAATCTCTCTTCCTCTTTTTCCTTCTACTTTAGCGTCGGAAACATTTGCAAAAGGATAATTTACTTCAAAAGTATCACTGTAGAAATAATAACCATTATAGTTAACTCTAATTTTATAAGTTCCGGCAGGAACAGATGATTCCCAAATGTCTGAGCACTTATATGTATAATTTTCGGATACTGCGTCCTGCGAAAAGTAGAGTGTCGAATTTTCTTCATCGCTTGAGTTTATTAACACTATCGAGCGACCGTCCGAAATTTGCTTGTTCAACTGCACCGAGAGCGAGCCTTTTTTTTCCGCGGTTGTTTTAAACACGGGTTGTTTAGCAAACACATCGTAAACAGCCTTGATTGTTACATCTTCATTAACCATAACAAAAGAAGTTTCTTTTTGTGTAGCATCTGCAAAAGTGACTCCTGTGCCTTCCCATCCCTTGAAAGGCAAATCGGCTATCGTCGTTTTGACTTTTACTGTTTCGCCTGCAACGTATTGATTGGATTTCTTCTCATAATAATCTAAACCGTTTTCTACTGTTACAGTGTGTCCTACACCATATGTAATAACAGTTTCGCCAAGTCCATAAGGATTTTCTCTTAAAACACAGCCTTCGGGCGCGGTTGAGATAGTTTGGGAACAGGCATAAGAATAAATTGTTTCCGGTTTATATCTGCAAATAAGCGTTCCTTTCTCCATATCGATTCCGTAAGCGCCTATGCAATAATTTCTGTTCGCACATTCTGAGTTATCTAATGTTACAACACCATCTGTGTTAAACACTGGTTGATTATTAAAAGATACAATACTATAACTCCTATCACTTGTTGAATGAGAAGATGTATTTTTTATACTAAGGTTCGCACTTCCAACAATATTAAAGCCTTTTTTTGTATAAATACCATATGCATGATCAACACTTGTTTCAGTTTTAATATTTACCGTTGATTTACCTTTTATTGTAACAGTTCCGGTTGTGGCTGTGGCGCCTTGTCCGACACTTATGCCATAAACTTCGTTTTCGGTTGATGAAACATTTATATTAAGGATTGCTCCATTATCTGCATCAATTATAAGATTTTCGCAACCACTGGCAAAAATTCCTCTATCTGACGATGTAATAGTGTTTTCGTCCTTTAATTTAATAGTAAAATCGACAGTTTTATCTCCAACTCCACCGGTGGAAATTTCACTACCATTATAACCATTTAATGTTAGTGTGCTACCATCATACCACGCAACATAAGTAGCAGGTTCTGTTGTCGCACCAGTAGAATAAGTAGTGGAATCGTTACTTTCCAAATAATATCCACTATATAGTGTTTTTCCATTAACATTAACAGCCGATGGTGCACTTGCCGCTTGCGCCGTAAGCGTTCCGCCCGAAAGCGTAATGCCGAAAATAAGTGCAAGCGAAAGCACCAAAACAAAAGCAAATGTGGCAAATAAAGATTTACGTTTCGTCATAAAAAGTTCTCCTTTTTGAGATAAGTTCTTGCTATATTATTAGTGTACCATATACTTACATGGCTTAGGAAGTGCCAAATATCACCCCACACACATTGTGAAACGATTTCCTTTTTTTCGGTTAGCAAAAACGTCTTGGATAGTAGTCTTCGCTTTTGGCGCAATTTATTTCTTTTTGAACAGTCCTTTGATTGCGGCAATCAGGTCGGCAAAAGATTTTTTCTTAACCACAAACCAGAAAATCGCAAATCCGCCGATACCGGCTACGGCAACGCTACCTACAACGATACCCGCAATCGCTCCGCCGTTAAGCCCTTTGGTTTCGGTCGGCGTCAATTCACCGCTCGGATCGTCCGTGCCGGGAGTTTCTCCGCCGCCACTCGGCGTTTTGTCCTTATATGTGGCTTTGATTTCCACCGCGCCGTTTGGCATAACAAACGTCGTAGACTCACTGTTTGCGTTTTTCAACGTAACTTCACCGGACACGACAACCCACTTGTCAAACTCTTTTCCTTCGGGAGCTTTGCCTGCCGTGATTGTTACGGTCTGTCCTACTTCGATTTCTTCACCGCCGGAATTTGTTCCATTTTCGATTGTAACGTTGTGTTTTGGAGTAGGCGCAACTATGGCTTTGTATTCGCATTCGAGCCAAACTTGTTGTTTTGGCATAACAAACGTTGTCATTGCACTATTTTCATCCTTAAACGCAATATCCACGTTCCCCGAGACAGTCCATTTTACGAATTCGGCGTCGCTTTTCTCCGGTGCAATGATCGTAACAACAGTTCCCGCTCTGACGTCAAGATGTGCGTAACCGCTGCCTGTACCCGTAGAAGTCTTTCCGTCGGCTTGCAGCGTTCCAAAACGTAAAAGGACACTATATGTCTTGTACAAGGTCAAATCTTCAATTTCATTGCCGTCTTTGTCAAAGTTTTTACCGCAAAATTCACATGTCTTATGTGCTTTTGTGCCTGTTGCTTCATCGGTTGCGGGAACTTCTTCAACCCACTCGCTGAACTTGTGCGCTTTGGGAATGACAAGAACACTATCGTCGGTGATTTCTTCCGATTCCGTTTCGTCCGTAAACTTGCGACCGCATCCTTCGTCTTTGCAAACGTAATACTGTCTTGTCCCGTCTTTGGTGCAAGTTGCCGGTTTTTCTTCGACCAAACTAAGATTATGTTCGCTTTTGTAAAACGCCATTATTTTAACATCCCCGGCAGGCATAAAGAACGTCGTTGTTGTGCTGTTTTCATCTGCAAGCGTAACTTCACCTAATGTGACAACCCATTTCACAAACTCCTTTCCTCCGAGTGTGGCTTGTGCGATTATTTTGACGGTGTCACCCTCTGTGTATTTTCCGCTTGTTTCTCCGCCTTCGAGAGTTCCGTTTTCAATTGTAACTGTGCGGATGAGTTTGAATTCGCAATCAAGCCAAACATCTCCTTCCGGCATAACGAACGTTGTAGTTGCGCTGTTTGCGTCTGCAAGCGTAACTTTGGCAACCGTGGAGACCTTCCATTTTGCAAATACGGCATTGCTTCTCTCTTCCGCAATGATTGTGACAAGCGTACCCGCTCTGACCTTAAGATTTGCCATTGCCCGACCGTTGAACGTAGAAGACTGTCCGTCTGCCTGTATCGTTCCCCAACTCGAATACACATCATATGTTTGAATCTCGCTATCAGATGATGTTGAATCCTCCGCATATACCGTAAGCCCACCGCCCGAAAGCGTAACGCCGAAAATAAGTGCAAGCGAAAGCGCCAAAACAAAAGCAAATGTTGCAAATAAAGATTTACGTTTCGTCATAGTTTTTGTCTCCTTTTGAGATAAAATTTGTTACATTGTGCTTATAACGTCCGCAATGTAATCGGACGGCACGGATTGATAGAAAAACGCGTCGATAAGCCCCGTTTCTTTGGCGTTTGCCACTTTGACGGACAATTCGCTATCCGACACATTGTCGCAAACAATGCAGATTGTTATTTTGGGATTGCTCTTTTTCACTGCGGTTACGGTTTTCACTCTGTTGTCGAACGTGCCGTCCCCGAAACGCGTTACGTCCATAACAAGAGTATCGGCAAACAGCGTTTCGCACATATCCGCAACCTTTTGCGGCTCGCCCGACAGCGATTTTTCGGCAAACATTCCTCGTTTTTTCAGCGCGCTTAAAACGGCTTCCGAAACGAGCGTGTTTTGAATTGCAACGGCAACTCTTTTCATTTTTCGATTCTCCTTTTTGCGTGTAAACATATACTTTTGCTGATTCTACACCTATTTTATCATATCGGTTTTCTTTCGGGGAGTGTCATTTGACACGCCTACGGCAACTTTTTTCTAAAATTTCAAAAAATTTTTGTGAAAACAAAAAAAATCGACCGCTACTTTGGCAGTCGATCCTTTTATCATTATATAATTGTGTATCGCCCTAAATCTCGTCCTCTTGGCGTTCCAGAATTACAATACCCGCTTCTCTTGCCCTTACCGCAAGTTCGGTGCGGCTGCGAAAGCCCGTTTTGTCGAGCATACCCGCAACGAGATTGCGCACGCGTTTTTCGGATATGCCGAATTTTTCGGCAATCTCCGCATTGGTAAATCCGCCCGTAACTTCCCTCAACACTTCAAATTCGCGCTCGGTAAACTCTTCGCTGTCCGCAAGCCCTAACGAAACTTTCGGCTTGTCGTCGGGGTAGACGATTTCTCCGTCAAGCACCTTGTTAATGAGCGACAGTATCGGCTCTTTGCTGAAATCCTTGTACCAAAAGCCCTCTATGCCTATCTTTTTTGCACGCTCGACGAAAGAATATTCCGGCATACTCGTTACGATAATAATTTTTACCTTTCTGTTTGCCGCTTTTATCTTTTCGGCGGCGACAAGTCCGCTTGCGCCGTTTTTGGTAACTACGTCCATAAGCACCAGATCCACGCCGTGCCGCGCGCAACAGATGTCGGCTATCTCGGCATTGTCGATGGATACGGCAAGACTCAGTTTTTCGTCGGACTTTACGATCGTTTCAAACAGTTGCCGCGGCATTGTCTGATCTTCCACGACCATCACGTTTATTTTATCGCTCATTTTCTTGCTCCTCCTTTGGTACGGTTATCGTAAGCGAAAACTTCGGCACGCTTGTGATTGTCATTTGTCCGCCCGCATTTTCCGCTACCCTGCGAAGCGAAGAAAGTCCGCCGCCTTCTTTTATCTCTTGTTCGGGCTGTTTGCCGTTGTTTGTAAGCGTTACGGCATATTCCGTATCGCTTTCCGTCATAGTTACGTACAATTCCGTACCGTCTGCGTGTCTTGCGGTGTTGGTTACGCACTCGAACACGGCGTTAGCGAAAATCTTTTCGGCTTGCGTGCATTTTTTCGGGCGTTTGCCGTCGTAAAAAATGCGCACTCCCACGCTCGCCGCCGTTTTGTCCGCCTCGGCAAACTTGTCCTGTTCGTCGTCGGGAGCAAAGATGAGCGACAGAATATCGTTCCATTCGGATATAAGCGAGGCGCGGTCATACTCGCCTTGCGTGAGTGCCTTTTTCGTGCGCAAAATGAGCGAACCCAAATTGCTATGCACTTTGATTCTTGCGCCGAGAACTTCTTTTTCTCTCGTCACTTCGGCTACGATTTCGCCGTACTTTCTAAGGCGCAAATTCATCTTGCGCAAATTTTCGTTCTTTTGCTCGATTTCTTTTTTGAGCGCAAACTCGCGGCTTACGTCCGTGCCGCAAAGTTCGTACACCGTTTTGCCGTTTATATCGTGAACGATACGCTTGCACAGCGTTACCCGTCCGTCCGCGCGTTCGACAATCACCGAACCTTCGCTTTGCGTGACCGTAATGTCGCCTATAACCTTGCCTTCGGAAACACTCGACCAAAACGCGTTGCCGTCGTAAAGCGGCTCGCCCGTCAATTCCTTGCAGTCGTTTGCAACCTGTTCGTTGAGTAGAAGAATTCTGCCCGTTTCGTCGTAAAAACACAAGCCGACGGGAAGTTCCGCAATCGCTTCCTTTACCGACATCGCCGTAAGGCTCGACAATCTCTTTTTTACCACCAGCACAAGCCACAAAACGACGAGCGCAATCAGTATCGCGGCAATCAGAATTACGCTCCACAAAGGCATAAAACAAGGAGAACCCGAAAAGTCGCTCGGATTTGCGCCGAAATAACGGATTCGGACGGCGTCCGACAAATAACAGAACAGCAAAACCGCCGTCGCAGACACGATAATTTCCGGCAAAACGTATTGCGGTTTCAGTTTGTACGAAACGCTCATGGCAAAGCACACTATGCCGACGATTGCCGCAAGCAAATAGGCAATCATCGTAAAGCAAAAGACGGTTTCGTTTGCGTAAACAAGCGGAGTCATTTCTGCACCCCCTTGTCTAAGAACGTAAGCGTTGCGTAAAGCGTTTCGTCGCTTTCTTCCGCCTTGAGAGTTGCGCCCAATCTTTCGCATTCTTTATTGCGCCAGCCTTCCGGTATGGCGTTTTTTACGTTGTCCAATGCGATACGGCAGGACAATTCGCCGTTTTTTTCGGAAAGTCGGACAAGGCAAGCCGTAAGATCCGGCAAAGCGCACTCTATGCAGTCCTCGAAAAATTCGTATATAAACTCGATTTGCTCTGCGGGGAACTCTCCGTCACCGACTGCGAACACCGACGAATATACGCCGTAAAAAGTCAACGCGTCGGCGGACTCTCTTAATGAATACACAAGTTCGGACAGCATTATCTTGCCGTCAGTTTCCGTCATCGCAAGGTTGGCGCGTCGTTTCAGGAACACTCCGTAAACGACGGAAAGGCGCAATGCGTCATCCTTTTCTTCGTCGGTCGTTGCCTTTGCAAAACGCTTGCCGATTTTTTTAAGATGCGGTTTTGCAATGCCGAAAATGCCTTTGTATAAATTGTTTTGTTCTTCAATTTTGGAGCGTTGTTCTTTCAGCCGGTTTTCGGCGGTAACAAGGTCGATTTCTTCCGCAAGCGCCGAGTTGATTTCGGCAAGGCGGTCGTTGATTTTGTTGACAACCGACAAGTCTTCCGTCCAGAACACTTCGCCGCCCGTGATGGCTTTGGCTTTCAGTATCGTATCTCTCGACAATGCGATTTCGCCGCTTTGAACGGCTTTTTTTGCCTGTTCGAGCGCGATTTCGGGTGCGTTTTCGGAGGACAATTCAACATTGTAGTTTTTGTCCGCAATTATTGCCGATACGTCCGCCACGTCAAAGAATTTAGCATGGTCGGTGTTGGACGGAATAAAACCTATGCGAATCAGGCTTTCACACACGATAACCACGCTGAACACCACCGTTTCGGGCATTTTGATAAACAGCGGATTGAATACTTCGCGCAGAATACAGCAGGTAAGGCAAACAACAAACAACGCAAGCGGAATCCACGCTTTTTTGCGGCAGTGAGATATGCGACATTTTATAAAAAGCAATATGCCGTTTGTGAGATATAACCCCGCTATCCAGCCGAGAATGACGTAGTAACCCCACTCCCACTTATATACTTTGTTGGCGTTTTGCAAGCCATCCGCAAAAGAAAACACTTGCTCGTGAACGTCGTTTGTAAAAACTAAAAGTATAAGCAAAACCGCAGGCAGGAACAACAGATTCCAACGAGCGGACAACGGCTTTTCGCTTTTTCTCGCCGTTTTAAGAACTGTAAGCAACAACACTACAGGCGCAAGACATTGCGGTATGTAGTAAGCATACCAGACGTATCTTTCCGCCGTTGCGCCAAACAGAACGTTATATTTAATGAGTTTCAGCAGCATGACCGAACTCATAAGGATAATCGTCGTTGCAAGCCCGTATTTAATGCCTTTGTCCGAAACTCTGCTCACAACCGACACCGTCCAATAAGTAAGTATCCCGAAAAAGATACATTGAGCCGCAAGCACCATAAATTTGCTTACATTCCAATCAGACACGAGATCGTCCGTCTGTTGCAACACGCACGCAACGACGAACAACACCCCCGCAACCACTAAGGACAAAATATTATTCTTTTTCGATTCGGTTATGCCCATCGTTTACGCTCCTTTTGATTTTCGGGAAAAGACTTTAGTCATATTATAGCATATTTTACGCTTTTTTTCAAGCGCATTCGCTCTGCCGTCAAGATTTTAGAATTTACACAATATCGAGAGAAACCATAGATTTATTTTTATCTCTCAACTTGTATTTTGCAACCCTGGCGTGTGCTTGTTGCGACACAATTTTATGGACGTACATAATATAGGCGTTTTTGCATTAAAAAAGTGTATGAATCGCATTGAAACATACACTTTTTCGTTATTTTATGGCGTTTTTGCACTAAATTAGGCTATTTTCCAAGTCTGTGTCGCATAACGGAAGAAATGTCTATTTTGTAAACAATCTCTATTTCGCGTTCTTTTCCCGTTACGCTTTGCGAGCCGCCGATAATAATTCTATCAATCAGTTCGTAGCACATTTCACGAGTTAATTCCGGGGCGTTCAAATACTTCTTTATATCACGGATAAAATCGTCTGCAGTATGCCTTGAAGTTTCCGTTTCGGACAGTTGCTTTTCAAGCGCTTCAATCTCCGCGGCAATCGTTTTTTGCTCCGCCGAATAATCCTCGATAAAGCCGATACAAATATCTTCGGGAATCTTGCCTTTAACTTTATCTTCGTATGCGGTCTTAATAAGCCTTGTCAGTTCTTCGGTACGTTTTTGCTTTGTTTGCAGTTCTTTCTTGGCTTTCTTTATAGCCGCATCGGCAAGTTCGGCATTCCGCCTAAGATATTCTTCACGGATAGACTTTTCGTCAAGCACAATCCTTTGAGCCATAGTGCGTATGTCGTCAAGAACTATTTCTTCAAGTATACTTGCTGCAATGTAATGCGAAAAGCAATAAGCCTTTCCGTATCGCACGTGGTAACCGCAATCAAAACTCAAAAATCTTTTGCCATTACGTCTTAGAGTCGTGGACAGTTTCATTTTACCGCCGCAATCGGCACAAAACAGAAATCCCGAAAGCGGATGCGTGAAGCCTATTTTTGTTTTCTTGCCTTGTGCTACGGATTTTTTGCGTTCCTGAACTTTGTCCCACAACTCTTGCGAAATAATAGGCTCGTGGTTATTGTAGACTATTTGCCACTCGCTTTGGTCCGTTCTGTATCGCTTATGGTTTTTGTACGAAACGGAAGTCCAGCATAATTGCGGCAAATGACCGAGGTATATCATTTTATTTAGCATTTCACGTACCGTAACGGGAGTCCAAAATCCCATTACTTTTTGCTTTGGCTTTTGCCCCAATTTGGCACTGGCATAGATTGCAGGTGTCGGTATTTCTTCGCCGTTAAGCACTTCGCATATTTTCCTCGGACTTATTCCGGATGCATACATTTCAAATATTCTTCTGACAATCGGCGCGGTTTCTTCGTCTATAATCGGCGTATGCTTTTTGTCCGTACCCATTTTATATCCGTAAGCCGCTTTCTTTCCGATGTAAATGCCTTCTTTGGCAAAGGCGCGTCTCACAGCGCGAATTTTTTTGCTCGTATTTGCAGCATGCCATTCGTTAAAAACGTTCATTATCGGCATCATTTCCATTGTGCCACTGTCACGATTTTCAGTATCGACGTTATCCTGAATAGCAATAAATCTTATACCGAATGCCGGGAAAACATAGTCTATATATTGACCGACTTCTATGTAGTTTCTTCCGAAACGAGAAAGGTCTTTGACAATTATTGTGTTTATAACTCCGGTTTTTGCATCATCCAAAAGTCGTTGCACTTGCGGACGGTCGAACGTCGTACCCGAAATGCCGTCGTCTATATATTCGTCGTGAATTTCAAAGCCGCGTTCTTCCGCATACTTGCGCAAAATTGTTCTTTGGTTGTCGATTGAAGCCGATTCGCCTTGGCGTTCGTCCTCTTGGGAAAGTCTGAAATACAGTCCCGCTATATACTTTTTCTGTTTCATTGGTGTTTACCTCTCTTGCTTGTAGTAGTTGTTGGTTGCGAATTTTTTCATAGACATTTCGAAATCTCTGTCACCGTTAAAATATCTTTTGATATAATAGATTTTGCCTCCTATATTTCTTTTTCTGCCGATAGACGGAGCAAAGAAATAACTGTGTTCGCAATCTTCGTTGCCTACTAAAAACACCTTTTTTATGTTGTTTTCCATATTTTTTATCTCCTTGAATTTATTTTTTGTCTTTCGGCGGGAACGAAAAAAACGTAAACGTATTAAGATTTTGCTTACATTTTTGTCTGCTTTCTTCTTCGTCAAGGGTTGCGAAAAGCAATGCACTTTACCCTTGACGAAAAAGACGTTTTCGTTTACGCTCCCGTAGCGAAAGACATATTATTTAGTTGCAATGCGGCAACTTCGCTATGTTTTCTTTTGTTGCTTTGCCGATGATTTCACCCTCGTTTATACAGGTAAAACTATCGAATAACAATGCTTTTCTGTCATCGTTTCCGTATGGCGCGGCAATATCTTCTTCCAAAATGTCCGAGCGAAAGTAAGTCGGCAACTTGCCGCCGTAAACTAATCGCTCGCCGGACTTTTCCATATACTTGGTTATGTACTTTACCGCTTGCGTTAGTTCGTATTGCGTGCCGATGTCCTCGAAGTCGTTACGTCCGAACTGTTTAAGAAAATGAGTATTTTGGTAAGTAGTTTGCATACGATGATGTCGGGTGTCGTAATCTTGCACTTTTTCCAACGCACCTATCATCTTGCCGTCGGGAATATGGAATATTCCGTGGAAATGTAGTCGGTTATTGTCCTTGCCGCGTTCCCATACGCCGACGTACTTCCACCCGTTACGAGCGACAAGGTGTTTAAGGGTGTTCGTTAGTTTTGTACGGAAAGTTTCTTCGTCTAAAAGTTCGTCCGAATAGGTAAACGTTACGAAATAATCCCACGTTTGCAAATATAGTTTCCGCATCAACCGAGATCGTCGCTTTATGGCGTTGGTTTTCATTCGCTCATAGTGTTTTGCGACAAAAGCGTTTAACTCGTCCTTGTTCAGGAAATCTGCCGCCAAAGATTCCCTGATGTGTGCTTTGCGTTCTCGCTTTGGTAAAGACTGGCTTTCTTTATATGCCTTTTCAAAGCGTTCCTTTGGGGTTTCGGGCGGAGATTCGTTCGTTAGCGTTAGTTGTTGCATTGGTTTAACAACTCGTCTTTTACAGCCTTTTCCGCTCGGATACGCTCCTTGCGGAATTGCGATAAAATGACTGCCGTCATTATAAATTTTTGCGTTTTGTAAGTTGTTCATAGTTTCTGCTCCTTGTAATGTATTTTTTGTTGAGTGTAAACTTCAAACTCGCAAGTTTTTTGCGACTTTGAAAATGTTTTTGAAAGAAACGTAAAAATTTTTGCACCGGTAACCGCTTCTTTCAAAATACAATCGGTATTTTAAGACTCAAATAGGAAGGTTTTTTTCCGGTTTGAAAATTTTTTTACCGATTTTTTCTCTGATTCAATGCTACATCAACTCACATAAAAAATGGAAATGGCTTGAAAGGTAGTTTCAGGGTATTTTTGCTATTTTCAATGGTTTTTGTTAGACGCAAAAGGAACTGCATAGGGACTGTAAAATGGTTTTAGAGTAACAAAAAAAGTCGCACTCTTCTTGCGCGACAACTATACAAAATACGAAAACAAAATGTAACAGACTTTATCGGACACTTTCGGATATAACCAAAAACTTTTAGTACAATGTCGGACTTTTGCCATACTCGCATGGAAATAATAGCGTAGGGCAATAAAAAAAGACGGCGCAAAAAATACGCCGCCCGAAACAATACGGAGCGATAAAACGTCGGTATTAAAAAGACTTTCTAACTCAAATATGCCGCCGTGCGGAGATTACGGGGCGATTCGCAAAGCGGTTTAGCGGCGAACGCCCCGATCCGCTCGGCTTTGAGTTTAGTCTTTTTACCGAGTTTAAGCGAGTTGTTTGGCGGGTGCTTGACCTGCGACGCGAAGCGTCGCACTTGTTATAAGGTCAAGCACCCGTCAAAGAGCCATTTGTGTTATTTTCAATTCTCTACCGAATAATCTTCACAGTTGCCGGTGAGATGAAAAACGCCGTGCTTGTAGATAATGTCGAGAGTTATGCTCTTGTCGTCAAAAAAGCCCGTTGCCGTGTAATCGAAAACAGAAACGAGCGTTTTCAGTTGACCTTTAAGCACGCAACCGCTTGCTGTTTTTTCACCGCAAAACGGTTGTTTGCGTCCTAAAACCTCTAAAAAACCGTCGATTTTATTTTGAATTACCGATAAAAATAATTTTCCGTTTTTTTTGCCGATTTGCGTTGCAAGCGATATTTTATATAAATAATTTTCTTTTTTCTGTTCCATGCATTTCTCCTTGAATATCCGCCAACGCATAAATTCGGTTGGAATAATAAATTAAAATTTCTATTTCAAGTAAAAAGTACGCCGCAAAGAATACTCTATGCGACGCACTTTGCTTTACGAAATATTATTTCTTGTAAGGCGGGGGATTTTTACCGGGATAAAGACTCGGGTATTTTTCAATGCCGTTGATGAGCGAAAGCACCGTCTTTTCGGTTTCTTTCAGTTTCAAAGGATTGATTTTCGGCAAGTCTTTCGCCGTAATATCGCCGTTTATATGTTGAACTTTTTTAAGTTGTGCGATAATGTATCTCACGTCGTAGAACGTCGGCGCAACTTCGAGAGATTTTTTCTCCACGCCCGAAAGAGCGTATGCCGCATACATACCCGTTCTGCAAGAAGTTTCAACCGTAAACACCGCGTCTTCGGGCGTTTCGACGTACTGTCCGATAAACGCTAAGTTTTTGCAGCCGTCTGGAACGACTTTCGGTCTGTCCGGAATATGGCGCGGCATGAATTGCGACGTGATATACGGCATCATGCAAGTGGAAATGTAAGAGTGCGACAAAAGTTTATCGGCAAGATCGAGCATATCGAGATGATATAAAAGTTCGAGCATGATTTCTTCGCCCGTGCAATCGCACATCGGCTTTTTGATATAATTGCCGACTCTCTCGCCCCAAAGTCCGTAACCCCAGCCGACCTGAACGTTTTCGGGCTGATTCGGGAAATACGGGGCGTGGTATGCGATATACGAAATATCCCAGTTCGATTCGGGGAACGTGATAATACCGTTCGTGCCTATCGGTCTGCCAGAGGCTTTTTCTATACGCTCGTAAAACTCCGGGCAATCGGTAATCGTCGGGAAGAAGGACATCCATTTCGTCTTGTCTATATCCGAGATAAAGACCTCGGGGTTGCCGAATTTGGCGTCTCTTTCGGCAAGTTTTTCCCAAACGGTGAACACGCCGCGGTTTTTCGTATCTCTGTTGGTGGGAGCGACCGTCTTATTGTCACCGAACGCGGAGTTCTGAGTCATCGAGCCGTTAGTGAAGAATACCATATCGTTTTCGCGAACGGGAACAACGGTTTCCTCACCCTTGTAAATCGCTTTAAGCCCCGTAACTACGTTATTGTCGTCAGTCATAAGAATTTCGGTGACTTCCGCGCCGTTTACGATTTTTACGCCCTTGGATTCCAACCATTTGATAATGGGCAGAATGATAGCGTCGTACTCGTTGAGGTCAGTGTGCAGAATACCGTGTTCGTAATCGCTTTCGGGCATAAAATGGGTAAATCTGCGGAAATATCTCTTCGCTTCGATCGCGCTGTGATACTGCTTGAATGCGAGCATGTTGTGGAAGGTGTTCCACAAATTGCCGTGAAAGAAACTTTCGGGGAAAACGTCTGCAATGGTTTTGCCTTCGAGTTCCTTTTCGTCGCAGAACAACACTTTCATCATCGCTTTTGTGCATTCTTCGTCCATCGAAAAGTCGTGGCAGTCGATCACTTTGCCTTTTACGACAAGGCGATACTCGTTGTGGAGCGGGTGTTCGTAGTTGTAGTCCCAAACGTCGTCAAGAACGGTTCTGCCTTCGTGACGGAGGGAGGGAACTTTCGAGCAGATGTTCCAAAGACATTCCATCTGCGGTTCGAGTTCTCTTTCGCCGCGGCAGAGGTAACCGGTTTTTGCGTCGCCGCAGCCGTCCATACTTCCGCCCGTTTCTTTTGCCGCTTCGAGTATCATAATGTTTTGTCCCGGCATATGAATGTCGTCCACAAGATATACCGCCGCGGAAAGTCCCGCAATGCCTCCGCCTATGATATAGGCTTTTCTGTTTTCGATGCCCTCTGGGGCTTTTGCATTGTACTTCAAATCATAGATTTTCATAATTTTTTACTCATTTTCGTTTTAATAAATGATGTCGTCGTCTTTCACTTCGGGTATCGAATTGAACGCTTCGAGCAATTTTTCGATATCTTTATTGAGTTTCAACGGGTTGATAGGCGGCAGATCGGACTTTTTCACTTCGTCCGTGCCGAGCATCTTCTTTAAGCACATGGCGATAATTCTGATATCGTAATGCGGCGTATACAAGGGCGCAACCGCTCTGTCGAGATTAAGCAGGCTGTACGCCGCCATCATCGCCGTTCTGATCGAAGTTTCTACGGTGAATACAACGTCGCCGGGAAGTTCGACATACTGACCGATAAGAGCAAGATTAGTGCAACCTTCGGGACGAACGAGCGGACGATCTTTGATTGCTCTCGGCATGAATTGCGACGTAATATACGGCATCATGCAAGTGGAAACGTAGGTGTGCGACAGAACTTCGTCTTTGATATCGAGCATTCCGAGGTGATACAAAAATTCCGTCATGATTTCGTCGCCCGTACATTCCGCCATAGGCTTTTTGATATAATTGCCGGGGTTTTCTCCGTACAAGCCGTCGAACCAGAATATATCTTCGTCTTCCGCCTGATCGGGGAAATATTTGCCGTAAAGAACAAAAGAAATTTCCCAGTTGGAATCGAGAATGGTTACCGCGCCCGAAGATCCTCCCGGACGAGAATCGAGAAGTTCGCGCATGCGTTTATGAAATTCGGGATAGCCTTTTGTCGTCGGGAACACGCTCATCCATTTGGTTTTGTCAATATTAGATATAAACTTTTCGGGATGACCGAATTTCTCGTCCTTTTTAGCGAGGTTTTCCCAAAGAGTGAACGAGCCTCTGTTATCCTGATCGCGATTTGTAATCGCAATCGTTTCGTTATCGCCCATTGCGCTGTTCTGCGTCATCGAACCGAGCGTTACTACCACGATATCGCCGTTTTCTACATCGAAATGCTTTTTCTCTCCGTTGACTTTGGCTTCCAATCCAGTAACAACGTTTGCGTTTTTGTCCATATCGAGGTCGTATACCGTGCAACCCGTAACGAAATTTACGCCTTTGTCTTTCAGCCATACTTTAATAGGCTTTACGAGCGCGTCGTATTGATTCCATTTAAGTTCGATTTGTCCGCGAAGATGTTCGATACCGGGCAAATGGTGAATGAAACGAACCATATAACGCTTCATTTCGATAAGGCTGTGATAGTGTTTGAACGCAAGCATGGAGTGGAAGCAAATCCACATGCTGCTTTTATAAAGTTCTTCTGCCGTATCACCGAAAAATTCTTCGATAGAAACGTTTTCCACTTCTTCTTCGGGAACGGTCATCATTTCTATCATTTTTTTGGAAAGTTCGGGCGACATTCTGAAGTCGGAAATGCGTTCGTAATTCTGTCCTTGTTTACAAAGAACGCGGCGATTGGAATAAATTTTGTATTCGCGGTTCGCCTCGACGGTTTCTTCCAGAACGGTACGCCCCGGTTCGGTAAGCGAAGGAATTTTCGAGCAGAGATACCACAAGCATTCCATGTTCGGTTCCAGTTCTCTTTCGCCGCGGCTGGTATAACCGCGTTTGTTCTTTGCGCCGTCCATACTTCCGCCGACGTCGGAAAGTTGTTCGTATATGGTTACGTTTTTACCATCCATGTAGCCGTCGTCGATCAAAAATACGGCGTTGGCAAGTCCCGCGATACCGCCTCCGACGATATGCGCTTTTTTGTTTTCGATGCCTTCGGGCTTGTGAGCCCTGATTCTGTCAAATTGTCTCATTTTTTAAGCCTCCCGTGCTTTTATTTGTGCCTCGATTGTAGCACCGCGGCAAAAAAATAGCAACGGTCAAACATATCGGTTTTGGGTAAAAACGGACAAATCGACCACATTTGACGGTCGTTTTTAACGAAAAATCACAGTAAAAAGGCAAAACCGATTGAAAATTAGCCCGATTTATGGTATACTATACGCGTAATCGAAAGGCAAAAGGAGATTTTTATGAAACAGGAGGAATCGACGCTCAGAACAAAACAGGCTCTTGCCGAGGCATTGAAAGAAAAAATGTCTAAAAAATCGTTTACGAAAATTACCGTAAGCGAACTTATCGAAGAGTGCGACATCAACCGAAAGACATTTTACTATCATTTTGAGGACATTTACGCACTGCTGAAATGGACGTTCGAGCAAGAGGCGGTTGCGGTACTTAAAAATTTCGATTTGCTTGTAAACGCCGAAGAAGCGATAAATTTCGTTCTCGATTACATTACGGAAAACAAGTATTTTATCAATTGCGCTTACGATTCCGTCGGATATTCGGAAATCAAACGCTTTTTGTATACCGATATTATCGAAATTTTTACGAATACGATTGAAAACGGAGCAAAACAACTCGGTATAAAAGCGGACGAAAACTTTATGAAGTTTCTATCTTCGTTTTACACCGAAGCGTTAGTCGGCGTAGTCCTTTCCGCCTTGCAGGGATTTACCTCGTATAAGCGCGAAGAAATCGTTCAAAACGTGCTTTTCATCTGTAACGTATCCATTCCGCAAGTCTTAATTGCCCACGCCTCGAAAGGCATAATGTAGCGACAAACAAAAATATGCAAAGTTAAAATGTTGGGGTGTAGGCAAAAAAATAGCGTAAACTAAACCTTATCGGTTCAATTTACGCTATTCGTGGTGCACCATGAGGAGTTCGAATCCCCAACCTTTGGTTCCGTAGGGAGTTAAAATTACTTATTTTTGGCGCACCTTATCTTCTTTTATTTATACATATTTATCCTTAAAAATGGGCTAAAATAGCGTGTTAGAACGCTATTTTGGCTCTTTTTTACTTGAATATGCTTGAATTATAGCATAATGATAATCAAAAGTCAACAATAAGCAATAACGATAAAATGCACGAATTCCTGCACGTTTATTAGAATTTTTGTTAGAACAAGAAAGGTCGTTTTTATTATTAGTGATTTTTACGCTATTAAAATGTTTCCGATACACACCCCCGTCGAAAGACAAAAAAAATTTTTTTAAGAAATTTGCGAAAAATAGTTGACACAGTGTCA
The DNA here is from genome assembly GCA_934254825.1 of uncultured Clostridia bacterium. Lineage (GTDB taxonomy): Bacteria > Bacillota > Clostridia > Christensenellales > Borkfalkiaceae > UBA10281. Next base: position 67,250 of record CAKQMB010000007.1, read on the forward strand.
GTTTTGGAATATAATACAATTACTGACACGGTGTCAGTATTGCTTGATACGATACTCGCCGCCGTCGGACTGACAAATTGCAAGGAGAAGTTATTATGAAAAAGAACGTAGGACCTTTGCTTGCGCTGTACCCTATGCCCGTAGCGGTTATCGGGGCAATGAACGGCGAAAAGCCCACTTGGACGCTCGTCGCCCACATGGGTATTATCGGACACGACAGGTTGCTAATAAGTCTTGCCGCGCCGCACTTCATTAACGGTTGTATCAAAAAGACGGGCAAACTTTCCGTCAACCTTGTCGATGAAGAAATGCTGCCCGAAGCGGACGAAACGGGTTTTGTAAGCGGAAACAAGGCGGATAAGTCTAATTTGTTCGATTGGGAAAAAGGTGAACACGGAACGCCGATTATCGCCAAATCGCCGCTTACGGTTGAATGTACCGTAGAGGACGTGTATAACACGAAAGGCTTTGAAAGTTTTATCTGCACAATCGACGCGACTTACGTCGAAGAAAAACACCTTAACGAACAAGGCAAAGTCGATTACAACACCTTAAAACCCGTGCTGTTTGAATTTCCCACCTATTCGTATTTGAAAACGGGCGATATGCTCGGCAAATGCCTGTCTTTCAAAAAGAGCAACTGACGGGAGCGCGGCAATGAGGATTATTGTTTTGCAAGGAAGCCCGAACAAAAACGGCTCTACGCATCTACTCTCGCAAAGTTTTAAGGAAGGCGCGGAAAATGCGGGACATTCGGTTGAAACGATAGACGTTGCGCACGCGAACATTCATCCCTGTTTCGGTTGCGTACATTGCGGTTACGAAGGTCCCTGCGTTCAAAAGGACGACGTTTCCGTTATCCGTCAAAAACTATTAAGCGCAGATATGGTTGTATTCGCCACGCCGTTATATTATTACGGAATGAGCGCGCAACTTAAAATACTCATAGACCGCTTTTGTGCGTTTAACGGCAGTCTGACGAAAAAACGTATGAAGTCCGCACTTTTTGCGGTTGCTTGGAACAGCGCCGATTGGACGTTTGAAGCTCTGCAAGCACATTACAAAACTCTCGTCCGCTATCTCGATTTTGAAGATAAAGGTATGATATTAGGCGGCGGTTGCGGAACGCCGTCAATGACGAAAAATTCATTTTATATTCGGCAAGCCTACGAGCTTGGTAAAAATTTGAAATAATCAATAAGGAGAACATTATTATGGAAAAGAAATATCCTAAAATCGCATTCGGAACTTGGTCTTGGGGCGTGGGAAGCACCGGCGGCGACCAAATTTTCGGCAATCACTTGGGCGTGAAAGAACTTCGCCCCGTATTCGACGCGGCTATGAAGCACGGTTTTAATCTATGGGACAGCGCAACCGTTTACGGTATGGGCGATTCCGAAAACGTACTCGGCGCGTTTACCAAAGAATATCCGCGCGAGAACGTGATTATATCCACGAAGTTTACGCCGCAGATTGCAAATTCGGGCGCAAATCCCGTCGAAGAAATGTTGGACGCAAGTCTTGAAAGGTTCGACACGGACTATATCGACATTTATTGGATTCACAATCCCGCCGACGTGGAACGCTTTACGCCTTATCTTATCCCCCTTGTAAAGAGCGGCAAAGTAAAGCGCGTAGGCGTTTCAAATCACAATCTTGCCGAAATCAAACGTGCGGAAGAAATTCTTTCCGCAGAAGGCGTGCATATCTCGGCGGTACAAAACCATTACAGCCTTTTATACCGTTCGTCCGAAAAAGGCGGAATTTTAGACTATTGTAAGGAACACGGTATTACGTTCTTCGCCTATATGGTACTCGAACAGGGCGCGCTTTCGGGCAAATACGATACGAAACACCCCTTACCCGCAAACAGTGCGCGCGGCGAAACGTATAACCCCTTACTTCCCGAAATCGAAAAATTGACGGGCGTTATGAAAGAAATCGGCGCAACCCGCAACGCAACGGCGGCGCAGATCGCCATTGCTTGGGCGATAGCAAAAGGCACTCTGCCTATTATCGGCGTAACCAAACCCGAACAGGTTGACGACGCGGTAAAGACGGCGGAAATAGCGCTTAACGAAAAAGAAATGAAGATTATCGAAGACGTGGCGAACGCAATAGGCGTGGATACGCGCGGTTCTTGGGAACACCCTATGGACTGAAAAAAGGAGAGAAAAAATGAAAGGCAAAACACTTGTAACGTATTTTTCCGCAGAAGGAACAACCGCAGCCGTCGCCGAAATTCTTGCGGCGGAACTCAATGCGGATTTGTTTGAAATCAAACCTACCGAGATTTATACGGCGGCGGATTTGAATTGGATGAACAAAAAGAGCCGCAGTTCGGCGGAAATGGGAAACGACGCCTGCCGCCCTGCTATGGCGGAAAACAAAGACGTTGCCGAATACGACAACATTCTGATAGGCTTTCCGATTTGGTGGTACGTCGAACCGCGTATCGTCGATACTTTTCTCGAAAGTCAGTCCTTTTCGGGCAAAACGGTAATTCCTTTTGCAACTTCGGGCGGCAGCGGAATAGAACGAGCCGTTAAAAGATTAAAAACAATCTGTCCTGCGGCAAATTGGCATGACGGAAAACTGCTTTCTTCGGGCTCTGCCGCAAGATGGGCAAAATCAATATAAAGCGAGGATCACACTATGCCGAAAGTAACCGCAGAACAATCTAACGCAAGGCGCGACGAAATTATCAACGCTTGCGCCAAACTTTACGAAACAACGAGCTTTAAGGATTTAACTATTAAAGACATCGGAAACGCGACTTCCTTTACCCGAACTTCCATTTACAACTATTTTCAAACGAAAGAAGAAATTTTCCTTGCTCTTATCGAACGGGAATACGACTTATGGAACGCGGATCTTACGGACGTTTTGGAGAATAACGAAAAGCTGTCCGTAGAAGATTTTGCGGATAAGCTCGCCCGTTCGCTCGAAAAACGCAGCGTGCTTTTGAAAATTATGTCTATGAACCACTACGATATGGAAGAAAACAGCCGTATGGAAAATCTTGCTCAGTTCAAAGTCGCATACGGCAATTCGTTAAGGCTCGTCGGCTTATGCTTGGAAAAGTTTTTTCCCGCTATGGGCGTAAACGACGTACAGGGCTTTCTATACGTTTTCTTTCCTTTTATGTTCGGAATTTATCCATATACATTCGTTACGGACAAACAACGCAAGGCTATGGAAACGGCAAAGGCAAATTACGTTTTTATGTCTTTATACGAAATCACGTTTTCATGCGTGAAAAATCTTTTGAAAAATACAAACGGATAAGGTGAAAAAAATGAAAAAATTTCGTTCTATATATGTTTTTATTGCAATGATACTTTGCTGTCTGTTTGCGTTCGCAGGTTGCAATAACGAAACGGGCAATAGCGGCGGAAATAACGGCGGCAACAACGGAAATACCGATACGGGAACGTATTACACTGTAACGTTCGACAGCATGGGTGGCAGTAACGTGGAAAGTCAACGCATACGCGAAGGCAATCCAGCCCGTGCGCCCGAAGTTCCGACAAGGGAAACGTATTCCTTTATCGGTTGGTATAAAACGGCGGAAGAAAACGCCGCATTGTGGGATTTTTCAACCGACAGAGTTACTTCCGACGTTACGCTTTATGCAAAATGGGAATCTAACACAGTAGAAGAAACACCTACCGAAAGTCTTACTTTCGAGAGAAACGGCAACGGCTACACGGTTACGGGCGCAAGCGGTCAGGAAGAAAGAATTATCATCCCCGCCGAATACAACGGCTTACCCGTAACAGGCATCGGCGAAAGAGCGTTTTCGTACAGCAATCACACGAGCGACATAACTTACGTTTCCATTCCCGATACGGTTACTTCGATTGAATTAAACGCATTTTATTCGCGTTCCGAACTCGCAACGGTAGTTATCGGCGAAAACAGCAAGCTCACTACCATCGGACGCAACGCATTTTCGGGCAACGGCTCGCTTAAAAGCATTTATATTCCGCAAGGCGTGGAAAGTATCGGCGACAGCGCGTTCAACAACTGCGGCTCGCTTGAAAGCATAACGGTTGCAAGCGAAAATACGACGTATCGCAGCGAAAACGGACATTTAATCGAACGTGCGACGAATACTCTTATTCGCGGCGCAAACAACAATACCGTTCCCGACGGCATAAAAGTTATAGCGCAAGCGGCGTTCCGCAGAGCAAACATGATTACCGAACTCAATATTCCGAAATCGGTAGAAAATATCGGGAATTATTTTGTTGCCGACAGCGCGATAACGAAAATCAATTATGCCGGTACGGAATCGGAGTGGAACGCCATTGAGAAAAGTTCTACAATGTGGAACTACGGCAACCGCGACGTTACGGTAGTTTATTCCGCAACGGGAACGGAAACGCCCGACGAACAAAAAATTCTTATAGCGTATTTCTCGGCAACTAACAACACAGAAAGAATAGCGAACCATATCCACACCTATCTCAACGCCGATATGTACGAAATTCTTGCCGCCGATCCTTATACGGAAGACGACTTAAAATACTACACTAACGGCAGAGCCGATTTGGAACAGCGCGATCCGACATGCCGTCCCGAAATCAACGGTAGCGTGGAAAATATAGCGGAGTATGACGTAATCTTTATCGGCTATCCCATTTGGCACGGCATAGCGCCGAGAATTCTATACACGTTTATGGAAAGTTACGATTTTAACGGCATAACAATTATCCCTTTCTGTACTTCTGCATCGAGCGGTATGGGTTCGAGCGCAACCGAACTTGAAAGACTGACGACGGGTGCGAATTGGCTTGACGGTCAAAGATTTTCAGGCTCGGCGTCATACGAAACCGTAACGTCTTGGATTGACGGATTAAATTATTAAAATCAAACGGAGGATATTATTATGAAAAAGTTCAGATTTATATTAGTCGCACTTTTAGGCGTTATAATGGCTCTTTCGTTTGCCGCCTGCACGGACGGTAACGGCGGCGGCGATCAGACAAACAAACCCAACGACGAGCTTACGGGCGAAAGCAATGTTTTGGTAACGTATTTTTCGTGGTCGGCGTCCAACAACACAAAAACAATGGCGGAATACATAGCCGAATTTACGGACGGAGAATTATTCCGTATTCAGCCCAAAACGCCTTATACGACGAACTATAACGACGTTTTAGACGTGGCGCAACAGGAAAAAAGCGATAACGCGCGTCCCGAACTGTTCGAGAACATCACGGCGGAACAAATTGCAAACTATGACGTTATCTTTGTCGGCTATCCCGTGTGGTGGTACGACGCGCCTATGATAATCTATTCGTTCCTTGAAGCCAACGACTATTCGGACGTGAAAATCGTTACGTTCGCAACTTCGGGCGGCAGCGGAATAAGCGACGGCAATTTACGTTCTGCGATAGACGCCGATTTTACGAGCGGTCTTTGCATATCGAATTTCAGCGCGGGAAACTCTGCGAGAGAGCGCGTGGAAAATTGGGTAACGCAGCTCGGCTATCATAAATAACAAGGAGTAATCCCGTGAAAACAGTCAGAAAAATAATCGGATTGATAATAGTTACGGCAATGCTCGTTTTGGGTATGACGGCTTGTTCCACGAACGCCCCCGAAGAATGGATCGGCGGAAACGGCGACGGAAGCGAACCGCCTATTACGAACGCGCAAGGTATGGTTAAAATCAACGGCGGTACTTTCTCTATGGGAAGCCCCGACAGCGAAGAATGGCGCGGCGACGACGAAACACGGCACACCGTAACCGTAAGCGATTTTTATATCAGCCCCTACGAAGTATCGCAAGCGGAATACACGGCGGTTATGGAAAACAATCCGAGCAATTTCAAGGGCGACAACCTACCCGTAGAAAACCTGTCTTGGTACGACGCGATTGCCTACTGTAACGCAAGAAGCGAAGCGGAAAATCTTACGCCCGTTTATACGGTGGACGGCGAAACCGTTACTTGGAACAGAGAAGCCGACGGGTACAGATTGCCCACCGAAGCCGAATGGGAATACGCTTGCCGCGCGGGAACTTATACGCCGTTCAATACCGAGAAAGTGCCGGGCGCGGACACTTGCAATTTTTACGGACACTATCCCTACGGTATTGAAGATAACTACTTCGATCAAGGCAATCTCGAAACGAAGCCGGGACAATACCGCCAAACTACGGTTGCCGTAAACAGTTTTTCGCCCAATAAATGGGGCTTATACAATATGCACGGCAACGTGGGCGAATGGTGTTGGGACTACTACGGCGCATATTCTTCGGACGAACAAACCGATCCGACGGGAATAGGCACGGGAACGCTTCGCGTAAATCGCGGCGGCGGTTGGAACGACTTCGGCAAACATACGAGAAGCGCTTACAGAGCGTCGCTTGCACCTATGAGCGTTAGTTTTGCGGTAGGACTTCGCCTTGTAAGAAACGGCAGCGCAGTTGTCGGCAACGTCGTAACGGGCGGCGGACTTCACGCTACTACGGGCGGAAAAATACTCATTGCCTTCTTCTCTTGGGGCGGAAACACGCGCGGAGTAGCAAGGGAAATACAGCGTCAGACGGGCGGCTATCTCTTTGAAATCGAACTCGTTCACCCGTATTCGACGGACTACAATACCGTGCTCGATCAAGCGCAACGCGACCAAAAGGCACAAGCCCGCCCCGAAATTAAAAACAAGGTTGACAATATCGAAGAATATGACACGATTATTTTGGGTTATCCGAATTGGTGGGCGTCCATTCCTATGCCGATAGCGTCTTTCTTGGAAGAATACGATTTATCGGGCAAAACGATTATGCCGTTCTGTTCGCACGGCGGCGGCAGATTCGGGCAAAGTCTTACGGCGATTGCAAAGCTCGCCCCCGCATCGCCTATGACGGAAGGCTTATCCGTTCATTATTCGGGCGGCAGTTCTCTTTCGTCGGACGTAACGGCTTGGCTTACCCGTAACGGAGTAATACAATGAAAAAAGCGTTACTTGCAATTAAAATTTCGACAGACGTTGCCATGACCGTTTTGTTTTTGCTTATAATGGGCTACCACCTGTTCGGCGAAGAAACGCACGAATGGCTCGGAATAAGCGTATTCGTACTGTTTCTTTTACACAACGGTTTGAATTGGCGTTGGTACAAAAATCTTTTCAAAGGCAAGTACACCGCTACGCGGATATATAAGCTCGCAGTCAATATAATTTTGTGGGGCTTAATGGCTTGCAATATCGCAAGCGCAATGATTATTTCGTCAAAAGTATTCGCCCCGCTGAATATACACGGCAGAATGATGACGGGCAGACAACTACACCTGTTTGCGACGATGTGGACGTTTATCTTTATGTCGTTGCACTTGGGATTGCACTTCTCGCTGTTCATAGGGTTGGCAAAAAGAATTAAGTTGCCTAACAAAGTCGGTATAGTGTTCAAGTGGATTTTGAGAGCGGCGCTTTTGGGACTTGCCGTTTACGGAATTGTCGTATTCGTTCAAAGAGCTATGTGGGAAGAAATGTTTCTTACGACGCATTTCAAATTCTTGCAATACGGCGAACCCGTAGCAAAATTTTTGTTTGACTACTCTTGCGTAATATGTCTGTTCGGCGCGATAGGCTACTACTCAAACAAAGCATTGCTTTTAATAGCGAAAAAAAGAAAAGCAAAACGGCAAAAAGAAAGTTGATTATACAAGGTTATTTAGGAGTGTTATGGCAATAACGGTAAACATTTATTACAGCGGTAAAAACGGAAATGCCGTTAAGTTTGCAAAAGAAATGATTTCGTCGGGATTGGTGCAATCTATCCGTAGTGAAAAAGGTAATTTGAGTTATGATTATTTTCTGCCTATGGATGACAATGAAACGGTGCTTTTAATAGACAGTTGGCAAGATCAAGCCGCACTCGACGTGCATCACGGTTTGCCTTTAATGGGACAAATCGCCGCACTGCGCGAAAAATACGATTTGCACATGAAAGTCGAAAAATACGTTTCGGATGACAGCATATCCGAAAAAGACAAAACATTTATCAGAAATTAAATAAAGGAGAATGTTTATGAAAATCAAACAAACGGCGGGACGCGATTCTCTCGGAGAATTCGCGCCGAAATTTGCGGAATTGAACGACGACGTTCTTTTCGGAGAAGTATGGTCAAGCGACGGTCTTTCGCTCAAAATGCGTTCCATATTGACGATAACGGTGTTGACGTCGAAAGGACTTATCGACAGTTCCTTTTCCTATCATTTGCAAACGGCAAAGAAAAACGGCGTAACTAAATCGGAAATGGCAGAAATTCTTACACACGTTGCGTTTTACGCAGGCTGGCCCAACGCTTGGGCAGCCTTTCGTATGGCAAAAGAAGTTTATTCTGACGACGGAGTTTACGGCGGCATATTCGGCTTGGGCGAGCCGAACACGGCGTATGCAAAATACTTTATCGGCAATTCGTACTTAAAGCCGCTTACCGATCCGAAACAAACGGTGTTTATGGCGAACGTTACGTTTGAGCCGAAATGCCGAAATAATTGGCATATCCATAAAGCCGAGCAAGGCGGCGGACAAATTCTTTTATGCACGGACGGAAACGGTTGGTATCAGGAATGGGGACAGCCCGCGCGTAAACTTTCTGCCGGCGACGTCGTATATATTCCCGCTAACGTCAAACATTGGCACGGCTCGGCGAAAGACAGTTGGTTCTCTCATATCGCCGTTGAATGTAATGGCGTGAATACGTCCAACGAGTGGTTAGAACCCGTAACCGACGAACAGTATAATAATCTATAAAAATAATGAAATTGAGGCATTTATAGCTATGGAAGGTTAAATGATAATGGAAACACAAGAAGAAAAAAGAAAGCCGATTCCAAAGCGGTTGTATGTTAGTTGCCCCGCTTGCGGTACGACTATAATGCAAGCAGAAGGCGCAAAAAATGTTGTATCAAAATGTAGCAAATGCCATAATATGATTACGATTGAAGTTGAAGGCAAAAAGGTAGTTACTATTGCCCCGAACGAATAAAAAATCAACTGAAAGAGCATCCCTACGGGGGTGTTCTTTTTTATACAAAACAAGGTATAATACGTCAATAATAGCTAAAATCTTATTTCATAAATACTGTACTATTAGCATATACGGCGCGTATATATATAAAATTATAATTTTCTTAAAGTAAAACTGTCGTTTAATAGGATTTTTTTATGCCCCATTTTGTAATTTCCGACGCGTTGCCGTATGGCGATTTTTTGCTTGGAAAATCATACCTTTTAATAATATCGATTATATTGACTACAAATTAAACGTATTAAAAACATATGAGGCAATGTTTTTTGATATGGGAAGCCTAATTATAGAATGTAAAAACAGAAAATTCGTTATTAGGGACATAGATAATGTTACTGACTGCCATGAAAAAATTGTAGTTTCATTAAAAGAATATCGCCATAATAAAGAAAATCAAGCAAATATAGACGACAGTCATCAATAATTTATAAAGGGGATTTTTAAGTAAACATACTATTGTAATTGGTGAACAAAACATACTTTAATAATCATAGTGTAACTTTAAGTAGTATTGTAGTATTAAGTACGAGTAAAACTTTCAAACGTAAAGCAATCTTCGATTTTTTATGTTATAGCTACCTGTTATTGCAAGGCAGCCATATATTTTTTACGAATACTGTTTTGTCTACGCCAAATTGTTGTGCGGTTGACATTTAGTATTTTGCCTATTTGTAGCATTGTAAATCCTGCCATTAGGATAGACAGCGTTTCATGTTCTACGGCGGTTAATTTCATTTTGGATATAAGCCTGTCAAAAGCGGTATAATCGTTCTTTTGTTCGTCATCAAGTATTATTTCGGGTTCAGTTGTAATCTGCTCGTTAAGGCTGATTGTGTTGAGCATAGGACTTACAAAGTTTTTAGCCAAGTATCTGTCGGCGACGCTGAAACACCCTTGTTTAATAGTAATTTTTCTACCGGTTTTTGTAACGTAAACATCGTCGAGTCTTTTGCCCATATGTTGGCAAAGGAACAGCATTGTCTCTTGTGCCACTTCATATCCGTCGGAATAATGGCTCATATCATCTTTACTGCGGTTGACGTCGCGTAACAAACCTTTGTAGAGATTATGTAAATCTTTGCCGCCACGGACTATTACCGTTTTAATAGCACACAAGGCAATCACTTCGCCCATTTTCTGCACATTGTTCTCTGTGATAACCCTGTCGTTATCTAAAATACCTTTTTGAAACTCTTTCATTTTTTCTTTACCTCCGAATGAATTCGCCTTTTCGGCAAACCAAAACAAAGCACAAAGAAAAATGAGCATTACGTTTATTTGCAGTAGGCTCACTCGGAAGTCAACGAACACGGAACAAATTGTTGCGTTGATGTCGGGCTTAATTCTTTATAGCATAAAAAATAAAGCCAAGGTTGAAATCGCTCAACTTTGACTTTGCTGATATATACAAATTTTAAGTAACAATTTTTCCCGTTTACTTCCGATTTTCTTTGTGCCACCCATATCTGCCGAAAAGGCGATATATTCGGAGGCTTATTATCTAAAACTAAAAGAGTGTCCATAAAAATGTGTCACAGTCTTGATACGAGAGCGCCGCTTCGCGGCGCAGACAAGCACACGCCAAAATCTTAACCGAACCGACCAAAATAACGGAAAACGAAAGCGTACCGAAAGCGGTGTTCGCCGCTAACCCGCTTGGCGAATCACCGCTATTATTCGGTTACGGCAATTTTCCGTTTTTAGTCCGTATTTTCAGGCGCGGATTTCCGTTTAATTGCTTTTGCGCATTTGTGCTATTACTTCCGGGCTTACCGCACCCATATAGCAACCTTCGTCCCAACATACGAAATCGTCAAAGAGCAGTAATTTTTGATCTTCGAGTCCGATAGGCCCGGCAATATCGTCGTCCATAATGTCCGAGATAAAATATTGAGGCAGCCCGCGACTATACACAATCTTTTCGCCGCTCTTTTCGATATATTTGAGTATGTACGCAATGGCTTCGCCTATATGCGAGCGAGTATCTATCTGTCGAAAGTCGTTTCGACCGAAATGCGTGTTAAAATAGTCGTTCTGATACGTTATCTGCCTTTTACGTTCCGAAAAACTGTAACTTTCCACTTCGTCCATACGTCCCGGCATCGTTCCGTCGGGGATATAAAATATGCCGTGGAAGTGTAGGCGTTGCTTTTTCGGACTGCGTTCCCATACGCCGATGTATTTCCAACCCTTGCGGTTGCACAAATGTCCCAGCATAACGCGCAGTTTCTTTCTGAACGATTCTTCCGTATGAATAGCGTCGTTATACGTTATCGTGACGAAATAGTTGAAGTTCTGTAAGTTGGCTTTGCGTATCATTCGGATTCGCCTTGAAACGAGATTTCTATACTTTCGCTCCATATTCAACGTAACGTATTTGTCCGTCGATTCTTCGTCTTTGAAGAACGGTCGCATACCTTCCGTTATGAAGCGTTTCCTTGCCGTTTTCGGCAGTTTCAGGCTGTCGGTGTAAAACTTATCAAAGAGTTGCTTTTTCGTCATTGTAACCGTTTTTACGGGCTTTGACGGCGGTTTGTTTTCGTTTGGCGTTTCCGTCGTTTCTTGCGCTTCGATTTCGGAATTTTCAACCGTAATTTCTTCGGACGGACTTTCCGCTGTTTCTTCCGCGGGGATTATTTTTTCGCCGTTTTCGTCTTGCGTAACGGTTATTTCTTCTTCGGCTTTTTTCGGTCGTCGCCTATACGGTCGTTCGGTGTGGGGAATTGCAATATAATGACTGCCGTCGAAATAGACTTTTGTTTCTCCGTATGGCATATCACACCTCCTCGTTGCGGTAAAGACCGTTTATGAAATAACTGTTTTGCGCTTTCAGTTCGTCAACGCTTGCTTTTTCGGTCGCGTATTCGAGATAATCCGCAAGTCCGACGTCCGTTTTGCTTGCCAAATCGTTGAAATAGTCCGAAAAACAGTCGGTAGTAAAACGGTTGCGGTATATCTTGTAGTTCATCAAAAAATACCGCTTGTTTTCCGCCTTGCCGTCCATCGTTCCGCGTTCCTTTTCGATTTTTACGATAGAATAACCGTAACGGTTGTAAATCCGAGCGTTACGTTTCCATATCCAAGCCGTAACCGACTTCAGAAGATACACGAGCAAAGTATTGTCGCCCCGACGGTAACGAAAATCATAATATAGGGCTATAAAGCGATTAAACGCCATTTCGGACAGCATATCCTCGATAGTATAAAACGGCAAGGCAAGTTTCGTATCCCCGGCGGAAACGATATTCACGATGTCGCAGAGATCTCTTGCGTCCGCGCCCCAACTTTCCGGGCGTTGTTCGTCGGTAAAGACTTTTATAAACGGAAAATTATCTACCGTTGCAGAGTGTCGGCACATTTTAAGCCACGAATTGAAAAGGTCGTTCTTCTGATTGGTTTCATCGTTCTTTTTCTTGACTTCTTTGAGTTCGAGGTTGTTTCCGCGTTCTTTGCCTATTTCCGTAACCGCTACAACCCCGAATTCAAAACTGCCGGCTTTCGGATTGTTTTCCAAAACCTTTTTGCCAAGCCGTAACACGTCGAAATCCAGAATATGCGAATGTCGGCTACGCCGCTTTCCGTCCGAGAAGAAGTCCAACGCCCACAACGGAAAATTACCGTCCGACAGCAAGCGGTTGTCCGTTCTTACCGAATAATTTGCAACGATAAGGCTTGTTTCGAGAACGTATATGAAAAACGCCTGCGCATAGGTAGAGAGGACGTCGAATAGTTCGCTCGTTTTCAGTGTGTCGTCGTATGTAAGACCGTATTTTCGACTGTCATATCCGAATAATTGCAAGTTGTCGTTACCGTGTTTTTCGTAACGTATGCGTTTTTTCGTTACAAATTCTTTTGCCGTCGCAAGGTTATACACCGTGCCGTGTTCCATACAGGCGACGAGTTCTTGCTCAAAACATATCCACGGAAAGTACGGAAACTTCATATCCGCTTTCTGTAAGATATCGAAAGCCTTTTGCCTAAACATTGCTTCCTGACTTAACGCCATATCCGTAATCATGGTCGTTTTCCGTTTACCCATACTTCCGCACGTCATTGAAACGATAGGCAGTTCGTTTATAAAGCCGCAATTCTTCGCTTCGTATTTGCGTAGTTTGTTAAGGGCGAATTTCTTACGCCAACGCTCGAATAAAACGTAGGCGATAATGATAAATCCCCACCATGAGCAGAACCGAAAGAACGGTTGCAAATCCCGAACGAGTTTTACGATTTGCGTGTATATTCCTACGAAATCGAAAGACACGGCAAAGTAGAAATAATATGCGAAAAACGCTATTACAATACTTGCGAGATTTAAATGAAACGCCCACATAACGAGCCACGAAATCCACATCCACGAGTGTTCGCGTAAAAACTCTATATAACCGCAAACAAACCGCTTTGTCGGTTGATAGGTTACGGCGGATATTTTCTTGAACGCACGCAAAGGAAGGGTGTCTACGTCGTAGTTGTTATTGCCTATTGCATACAGCCGTTTTACGGCTATAATCAGCAATAAAACGCATGGCAGAAGTATGGTCAAAACCTTTGCCAGAACGCTTGCTTTTTGTCCCGTTGCACCAAGCCAAGATAGGAAGTTTTCTTTGCTTACGAGCGTTCTAAAATATGTCGCCGCATTGCTTTTGAAACCCTCTACGTCGGACGGCAAAATAGTTACGCTGTCGATTATTTTTGAGTAGTCCGTCACGCTCGGAAGTCCTTCCGTTTCAAAACCGAATAATACGCAGAAATAATACTTAAAACTGCCGTATAAGTCGATTAAAGCCTCTTTGTAGCGACAATATGAGAGTGGGAACACGAACACGCCGAGCAAAATAAATGCCGTCGTAAGGGCTATCGTAAGCCATATATTAAGCCGTCGTTGCCACTTCATACAGCACCTCCGAATTTGTGTTTTCCTGCGGTATTTGCTTTGCCGTACTCTATGACCTATAAATGAAACTCGAAAAATATCCAATTCAATGCCTCCCGATAGGTGAATTATCTTGCAGAATTTTGTTCGCCTATTAAAGCAATAGGTGAACAAATCCATAGCCTTCGGACACCTATCGAGAGTATTTACGAATTTTATTATTTTTCTGACCGTACAAAAGCAAGGTACATTGACTTTACTACCGTTTTATGGTATAATAAACATAATATTTGAGCCGTCTATTGCTTTAACAGACGGCTTTTTTAGTTGAAAATTTTGCCGAGTTTATTCATCATATCCTGCTTGTGTTCCATAAGCGAATGGGCGTATCTGTTCAGCGTTACCGTAGCGTTTTTATGCCCCAATATCTCCGCCAATGTTTTCACGTCCATTCCGCATTCCAAAGCGCGTGTAGCAAACGTATGCCGAAGTGAATGAAAACCTTTACGCTCGATATGCAAACGCTTTTGCAAAAGTTCAAAAGTTCTCTGATAAGATCGCACCGTAGGCGGCTCTCCCTTTTCCGATTCCACAACATATTCCGAAATGCTTTTCCTTTTATACTCTTTCAAAACGGGAATCAACTGCTTCGGAAGCGGAATCATTCTTTTGGAAGAAGTTGTTTTCGGCAAGTCTGTAATCCGGCAAAGATTCCCTTTTTCATCTCGTCCGTCGTGGCAAGTTTTGTTCACCGCAAGCGTTCCTTTCGTGAAATCAATATCCGACCAAGTAAGCGCAAGCAATTCTCCGATACGCAAACCCGAATAAAGACAAATCACGATCCCGATAAATTTCCGTTTCTTACTCGATAACGCCGCCTGCTCTATCTTCTTCTGTTCGGCAAGCGAAAAACAGGATACTTCTTTCTCTTTCGTTTTCGGTCGTCTGATTTTGTCTGTCGTGTACTCTTTCAGCTCTCCGAGCGTATACGCAAGTTTCAGAGAGTTCTGAATAACCGTAATAATCCCGTTTACGGAATTAGCCGCTAACCCCTTTCCGGTTGTCAGATTACCCGACTGCATAAGTTCGGTAATATACTTCTGTATGACGATGGGCGACAGTTCTTCAAGCTCGTACTCGCCCAACTTTACCTTCAAGTGCTTTTCGATAATTTCCGAATATCTTTCGCACGTTTTCGTTTTAGACGAAGGCTCTATGTAGTTCGCAAACCATACGTCCAACCATTCTTTGTATTTCATTGAAAACTCCTTTCGATTTACTGTTATTATTATAATTTTTCTCACCGTAAATAGGAAATCACCCCTCGAAACGGCATAAAAAAAGAGAGAACATTTATCCTTGTTCTCTCCTATGTTTTTTATATTAAATTAAAAAGTCGGATGTTCTTTTACGAATATCCGACTTTAAGCTATCATTTGAAGGCTGTTTTCTATGTTATTTGGTGTTTTTTGTTGTGTTTTTCGGAAATCCCTTTCACTATTGATTGCATATTCTTCGGTACTTATTACGCTGTCGGGTATTGTTATGTTTATCAGGCTTCTACACCCTTCAAAAGCCCAATTTCCGATACTTGTTACGTTGTCGGGTATTATTATGCTTGTTATGCTTCTACATCCATAAAAAGCGGAAGCTCTGATAATTGTCACAGGTTTGTTATTGTATGTTGCGGGTATAACTATTTCCGTCGGATATGTTTCTACGTCATAGTCGTCACATTTTGCAACGGAATAACCACTGCCATCATCGAGTAAGGTAAATTTAAACCACTTTGCGTCCGTAGGCTCTATATCTTCATCTATTTCGCTTTCGGACGTGCTTTCAGGTGAGCTATCGCTTTCATTTTCGCTTTCCGACTCGCTTTCGTTTTCGCTTTCTTTTAAGCTTTCCGAAGCATTTACGCTTTCGCTATCTTCCGTATCGCTTTCAGGCGAATTATCGTTATTGTCAGAAGCAACGGAATAGTGACTTCCGTCATTTTGAGAATTGTCGTCCGGTTTGCTCGGAACACACGCACTCCCGACAAGAGAAGTAATAATAATCAACACAATCAATACAAAAATACTTCTTTTCATAATCTTATCTCCTTTCTATCGTATTATAAATCATTTGCAAAAAGCTGTCAATCATTATAAAATCAATTTACAAACAAACATTCAAACCACTTAAATTTTAAACAGATAAATTTAATTCAGGTTAAGCGCAATTCACCTTGCAATTACGCTTTCAAAATTAAGCGATAAAGATAAAAAACTGATAAGCGATCTGGCAAAAGCTCTTTTGAAGATACAAAACAGTTGAAAATTTTGATAATAAAAAGCAAAAAACCGCCTATAAGTCGATTATCGGGCGATTTTTTAAAAGAATAACAAAAAGACTATTCTAAGTTTGAAAAAATAAGGATAGTCTTTTTTTATTTTATATACTATATGTCTCCACACATAAACGGACAGATTTGTCCTCTTCCGTCGGCTTCGCCGCCACCTTCTCCAAGGGGAGAAGGCAAGGAAAATTTCGACTTACGCAAAGACTTTTACTTACCCATCATCAGTCGCTACGCGCCGGCTTTCCCCGAAAAAGTATAACGCCTTGAAAAAAGCAGGGCTGCTTGGAGAAGCCTTTCATTACCCTCTTTCCCCAACAGGAGAATTTTTTATTGAGCCGCTTCCTTAATCGAATCGGGTTTCTTATTTTGCTCTAAAACGAAAAGCCCGGCGAATTTCGGGAAGGTCGGCTGAAAATCGAAAAGATTATCCAAAAGCTTCGAGAAAAAGCCTATTATCGTTCCGTTGATAAGAGCCATAACGAGCGTTCCCCAGCCTATTCCTTCGATTTTACCGAAAAACGCGAAAGTCATAATCACGCTTGCCGTAAGGCACGAAAGATCGACGATTGTTTTTAAAATCGACAGTTTTATCGAATATCTCACCGAAACGGCTTTCACGAAAAAGTCGTACACCTGAGGATATAGATAGGTTTTGAAAAACAACGCGATGGAAAAAGAAGTTAAAATTACGCCGCACACAAACATTACTATTCTGAGCCACAAATCGAAGCTCCCCGGCGGGGTTACGGACGGGTCGAAACAGGGGATTTTTCGCCACAAATCGAGTACGAAACCGTAAAAAAGGCAAGTTATAAAGGAAAACAGATACGCAACCTTGAATTTACGCAATACCACGCACAAAACGATAAATAATCCCGCCTGAATGACGTATTCTGCCTGACCGAAAGTAAGAACGCCCGTTTTTAAACTCAATAAATACGCGGGGGCGACGATCATCGAAATTCCGAAATCTGCGGCGGTGAGCATCGCAACGGCGAAAGCAAGCAGAATTATTGCGACAAAATAGGTTATCTCGCTTGAAATTTTAGGTTTTTTCTTCATTTTTATTCTCCGTTTTTCTTTTTTATCGTAAGAGTATGAGGGCGACGTCTTCTTATCTTTTTTGCATAAAAAAACGCCGCACACCCGATTTAAGGTGTATGGCGAAAAATGAGTTTCTATCTCAGAAAAATCCATACCGATTTTGTAATTTCAGTATACTCCGATGTTATTCGATTGTCAACGAATTTTATATATTTTGTTTGAGAACTTCCTCATCGGTTTTAATATGTTTTACCTGAAAAAAATGTTAAACGGGGAAGCCGTTCTATAACAATTTACCGTTTACATAAAATGCGGGCGATCAATGTTCGCCCCTAAGTTTCCTTTGATACAAGGATTATTTCTACAATATTTTGTTGTATTTGCAACGATTTTAAAGAAAAACAGAAGTTAAATCAGTTGAAATCGAAAACGCGGACGAGGTGCGGCTGCGCGCCCGTTTCTTTGTCGAGCGGCATATCCATGACGTCTTTCATATATTCGTTCCACTTTTTTACGATCTCGCTTTCCGATTGGACTTTCGCGGCAAAATTTACCCCCTTTTCGCATTCGTAATAACCGAAAATATCGTCGCCGTCAAGCCAGATAGAGTAGTTTTTAATTCCCGCGGCAAACAAAACGGCTTTCATTTCCTGCCATATTTCATCGTGACGTCTGATATATTCCTCTCTTTTTCCCTTTTTAAGTTTTGCTCTCCAAGCGTATTTTTCCATATATATGCTCCTTGTTTCGGCGGCAGGCGGTTGCGACGTTTCCCAACCGCCTGCCGCCGAAAATAATTTATAAAATTTCTATCGTTTCAAGCGTGAAAAGATTTAAAATCACCGCTTTTTTGACTTTGAGTCTGAGTATTCTTTCGACAGCTTTTTTATATAAAATAAGCTGCGCGCGATACGTTTCCGCGACGTGTTCGGCGTTTTTCATAGAAGCTTTGTAATCCACGATGATCGCTTCGCCGTCTTTAATCGCGAGAAGGTCGATAACGCCCTGAACCAGTATTTCGCCCGAGGACTTGTAACCGACTTCTTTTGCGGAATAGTTTGCCATAAACGGCTGTTCTCTGTAAATTTCGTAGCCGTCTATTTCGCCGAACAGCTTGCAGTTTATAACCCTTTGCAAAACGTTTTTATCGAGAAGTTTGGCTTCCTTTTCGGAAAGATCACCTTGCGAAAGTTGCCGTATAAGTTCGTTATCGGCACTTTTTTCATTAAAGTCTCGGTTTTGCAAAAACTTATGATAAGCCGTTCCGACCTCGTTTCTTTCCGCGTCCGTATCGTCCGAAACGGTGAAAACGACCTTTCCGTTCCCCTCGTAAACTTCGCTTAAAGAAAGCTTTTCGGCTTTGAACAAATTTTCGCCGCCGACCGCCGAACCCGCTTCTTCCGTAAGCTTCGTAACGCTGTTTTTGACGGGAAGAACGGTTTCGGACTCGTAAGGATAAGCAAATTCGAGACCTTGAAGAATACGTTTTACGAGCGACTCCCTTTCCTCTCCGACGAGAATTTTTTCGGGTTTTTCGGCGCGCATATTCCGAGCGATTTCTTCCTTGTCGTGGAAAATCACGGGCATATCCGTTTCCGAAAAGAAATCGACGAATTTTCTCGCGAGCGAAGCCGTGGACTCGTTCCTCTCTTTCGGCAAATCGACCGACGACACGAGGTGAAGCCTGGACTGCGCCCTCGTCATGGCGACGTATAAAAGTCTGAGTTCCTCCCGCGCTCCGTCCCGACGTTTTTCGGCTTTGATAACGGCGCGTTTGAGAGTGTCCGTTTTTGTCATTGTTTCCTCGTCGAAAGCAAACGGCGCAAGACAACGCTTTCTCGAAAGGAGAAGATTTTCGCGCTCGTCCATGGCGTTGAACTGCCGCCCGAGCCCCGCAATGATAACGACGGGGAATTCGAGACCTTTCGAAGCGTGCATACTCATAACCGAAACGGAATTGCTTCCGCCCGCCTTAGAAACGGCAAGATCGTTCCCCGCGTTTTCGAGCTTATTCAAAAACTCTCTCACGCTGAGTTTCTTTCCGTCTTTTTCGGCTTCGGCAATAAATCTGTTGACTCTTTCGAGCCTTAATTCGCCGAGCCGACCCGTTAAAATTTCGAGATCGAGCGAGCAGTCTCTTATAATGCCCGCAAGAAGTTCGCCCGCCCCCTCGAACTCGGCAAGCAGACGGATTTTCTTGAAATACTCGTCGAAACGGGTGAGTTTGAGCCTGATTTCCTCGTCTTTGCCGTTATTTATATAATATTCGACGCAATCGAGGAAGGTCGGCAAGCGCGAACCGCCGCTTTTCCCCGCGGAAACGGGGGTTTCGGCTCTTATGACCGCAAGTTCTTCCTCGTCGAGACCGCCGATCGAACTTTTCAAAGTCGCGATAAGCGGCGCGTCGTCGGCATAAAAATCGATAAGTTTCAAAACGTCGGTCAAAAGCTTGATTTCGGGGTATTCGGTTATCGGGTCTTTCGCGACCGACGTAACGGGAATATTGAGCCTCGAAAGCGTTTTTATAACGTCGGTGGCAAACCCTTTGGAATTTCTGAGCAGAACGACTATATCCTTAGGCTCCACGTCCCGATATTCGCCCGTTTTCACATCGAAAACTTTCTGTTCGAGTTCCTTTTCGATAAGCTCGCCGACGAGCAGTCCTTCGTAAAAACTATCGGGTTTTTCGGGGGCGGTTGCGTCTTTAACGAGGTCGTAAACGCCGACGGGCGGCTCTTTTTTCTCGTTTTCGCCCGTAATGACGTGCATATAAGTTTCGCCCGTTTTTTCGGGATAAAGTTTGCCGAAAATCATCGGATGTTTCGCGTAATCCGTACCCGAATTTTTCTCCGTCATCGTGACCGAAAACACTTTATTCACCGCCGCAAGCACGCCTTCCGCCGAACGGAAATTTTCGGAAAGCCACACGGCTTTGCCTTCGCCGCCGGTAAACCTCGCGAATTTCTCGGCGAAAATATCGGGATTGCAACCTCGGAAAGCGTAAATACACTGTTTTACGTCGCCGACCATAAACAGATTGTCTGGCGCGACGAGATTTAAAATAGCCTCCTGAACGCCGTTTACGTCCTGATATTCGTCGCAAAAAGCATATTTATACTTGTTCCGCACCGATTTCAAGGCGTCAGGAGCCGTGGAAAGAAGTTTATACGTTAAATGTTCGAGGTCGGAAAAGTCCGCGAGCGACTCCTCGCTTTTCAGTTCGTCGTATTCCTTTTTATATAAAAGCGTGAGCCGTGACAACGCCGCAACCGTGCGTTTTGTCGATAAAAACGCGTTTTTCGCGCTTTCTTCCCCGTCGGGGAATAAGGACGAGCAGTCGGCGCACAGCTTCGCGAGCTTCTTTTTCAGTTCGTCGAAGTATTTTTTTTCGGCTTCCGCGTCTTTCGGCACGGACGGCGCGCGGCATATCGGTTCGAGACTCGCCGAAACGAGTTCGGTAAGAGTTTTTGCCGAGATCATTCCCGAAATCTTGAACAAAACGCCGTCGAAATACTCGTCGAGTTTTTTAACCTCGCACGCTTCGAGCGTTTTTTTGGTTTCCGCAAACGAAATCTTCAAAGCCGAAGCCCTTTCTTTAAGCCCCTCGGCTATTTCGTTTTCTATCTCTTTAAATTCTTCTTCTGTCGGCTCTTTCCCGCATCTTTCGATAAAGGCTTCGGGGTCTTTTTCGGAAAGAGCGAACTCCGTAAGCCTTTTCACGGTATTTTTCAGTTCGCCGTCGCTTCTGCCCGATCTGAAAATACGAACGAGATATAAAAAGTCCTCGTCGCCGCTTTCGTAAAGCTCGCGGAACACGTTTTCCGCGGCGGCGTTTCTTATTTCGTCCGCGGCGGACTCGTCTGCGACTTTAAACGTCGGGTCGAGACCGATTTCGTAAAAATACGCGCGCAGAATGTCGGCGCAGAATTTGTGGATCGTCGAAATGCTCGCCGTAGGCACTTCTTCGAGCGCGGCGCGGATTTTCGAGTTGTCTCCGCCCGTTATCAGTCTTTTTCTGAGCGCGGAAACGAGTTTTTGTTTCATTTCCGCCGCGGCGGCTTCGGTGAACGTTACGGCGAGAATTTCCGAAACCCTCGCTTTTCCGTCCAGAACGAGTTTTATGAGCCGTTCGATCATAACGAAGGTTTTTCCGCTCCCCGCGGAAGCGGAAACGAGCATATTTCCTTCCGTTTCGTTCACGGCATACCTTTGGTCGGGCGTGAATTTATCTTTATTTTCCATTGCGTTCACCCCCTGTCTTGTCGTTTATCCTTTCTTCGTTTGTCGTTTCTTTTTGCGGAGCGCCGTCGGTCTTTTCGTCGGAATATGCGGCTTCGACGATCGTTTCGGACTTAACGTCCGTCACTTTTCTCTCCTTAAAGCCCGCGTCTTCGTCGTAACCGCAGATCGAACCGTACTCGCAGTACGCGCACGCGTCTTTATACGGCGAAGCCACCATGACCCCGTCCGTAATATCCGAAACGGCGTTTTCGGCAAGCTTTAACGCATATTTCATATAGCCTTGCAATTCCACGCCGTCGCATAAACTTCCCGTGAGCTTTCCGCTCCGTTTGTCCGTTTTAACGTTTATAAGCTCGCTTTTGCCGTTTTTTTCGATATTTTTATCGGTTGCGGAAATAATTTCGTCGGTGCAAAGCGTTTTTCCCGCCATAACGGTGCGGTCTTCGTCGGGCTTTTTGAAAGAGTCGTTCACCGAATAGTAATACGCGCCCGCAGGCTCTTCCATCGCTTTGACGAAAGCGTTCATATAAAGGTAAAGCTGAATATTCTGCCCCGTGTAAAACTTTTCGTCCTTGACTTTTTCGCCGACGTTACCCGTTTTGTAATCGATTATGCGAACGTAGTTTTTATACTTGTCGACCCTGTCCGCTTTACCGTAAAGTTTATAACGTTCGCCTTTTTTCGTGACGAGGGGCAGAGATTTGTATTCCGACCAATCCGAAAACCAGACTTCCTCGCCGACGGGGCGGAAACCCGATTGTTTAAACTCTTCGTAAATATTAAGGCAAAGTTTTTTGCCTTCCTTTTCGGTGAGTTTCAAGGCGAACGCAAAGTCTCCGCGATGCGCGAATTTCACGATTTCGGGATCGGAGAGAGCGGCGGAAATAACTTCGTCGGCAAGAATTTCGGCTTTTTCGTCGGTATCGGCTTCATCCATACGCTTTACGAAATTTTCGGCGATATCGTGAAGCACGTTACCGAAATCGAGCGAACGGACTTTATCCGTTATTTTGTCCGCCGCTCCGAGACAATGCTTGATGAAACATTTATACGGGCAGGAATAGTAACATTCTATCTTGCTCGCCGAAACCCTGCCGAGCGCGAAATAATTTTCGACCGGCAGTTTCTTTCTCACCGCGATCTGTTTATCCACCCTTTGAAGAAGCTTTTTCGCATAAGGAAGTTTGTCTCCGTTTTCGTAAGTTTTTAAGGCGGCTAAAAACGAGGAAGCGGCAGTTAACGAACTTATAGCCCCGTTTTTGAAGTCCGATGACTCTTTTATGAGCGAGAAAAACGCGGGGCGGAGCCGAAGGTATCCGACCGAATCGTAGATATCTTTCGTTTCGCCCGTCTCGTCCTCTTTCTTGTTATAAAACGAGTTTATGTTGAACGGTTTTAACGGTTTTCCGTCCTTATCGCAGAAAATCCTTTCCATAAAATCTATAACGTCGCTTTTGACCGTCTGGTTTCCCGACGGAGAAAGCAGGCTGTAAGACATAAAAAGCCCGTCCGAAAAAGAGGCGAAGGCAAGACCCGCGGCTTCCTTTTCGCGCTTGTTCACCACGCTGATTTTAGGTTCTATCGCGACCGAAAGTTTTTCGAGATCGGCGATATCGCTGTCGAGAAGAAGGGCGGTGTCGCTTTTTACAAACGGCACGTCTCCGCTCAGTCCCGCCGCGAAAAGATAGCGGAACCGCTTATATCTGCAATCTTTAAGTTCGGCGACGTAAACGCAATCGGAAAACTGCGGAATAATGCCTACTTCGCAGGCGTCGAAACCTGCTTCGAGGAGCTTGGAAAACTCCGAAACCCCGACCTCGTCGCTTCCGAGAACTTCGCCCGCTCTTTTCATGGTGTCGATAACTTTATCTACGGCGGAAGTCAAAAACGCGCTTTCTTCGTTTGCGTTTATCGCGAGAAGTTTTTCTTCCGTGATCTTCACGTTGTCGTCGACATACGCGTTTTCGATAAAATCGAGCAGGATTTTAACGTATTCGTCGGCTCTTCCTTTTCTTTTTATTTTGCCGAGAGTCGTTGCGAGAACGTCTCGTTTCGCGCTTATGAAAAGGTCGTCCGAAACGGGGAAAGTCGTATCGAGAAAGAGTTTTCCCGTGACCGTTTTCCCGATAAGTTCGCGGATAAAAGAGTCCGAAATTCCCTTGTCGGAAATAAACAACGGGTTAGAAATTATCCCGCGTATCTCTTTCATGTCCGCACCTCTCGCGGCGGCTTTCAGAACGCCGATTATAAGTCTTGAAAGGGGGTGCGAGGAAAGCTGACGTTTTTCGTCGGAAAAATAGGGGATGCCGTAATCTTTAAACGTTCTTTTTATTCTCAAAGAATACTTCGACATATCTCCCGCGGCTAAGCAGAAATCGGAATATCTCATTCCTTTCGCCGTCACGAAATAGGTTATTCTCTTCGCTATGAAATCGACTTCGTCGTCAATGGTCTTTGCTTCGAAAATGTGCGTTTTATCGCTATATAGACCGACTTTTGCAAAGCGATGATGATCGAAAAGCCCGTCTAAAACGGCTTGTTGTTCTTTGCTCGTTTCTTCCTTTTCGTCCTCTTTTGTAACGGTTTTGTCAAGCCTTTTTATAAAACCAAAAAACTCGTTGCAGTAAAGATTTTCGTTTTTGCCGTAAACGGCGAAAACGTCCACGGACAAAGCCGTTCCGGAAAGGGTTTTTATTATTTCGCAAATCTGCTTCGTGAGAGACGAATAGCCGACGATAACGACTTTCGAATTTCTGATTTCTTTATCGTTTTTAAGAAGCGACGGCATTTCGTCGAGCGCGCCGCTCTGATCGGAAAGTCCTCTTTGCTTTAAAAATTTCTCGTATTCGGCGTAAACGAGCGCGACGTCCGAAATCTTCGCCCGTACGTTTTCCCTGCAACCGTCTAAGGCTTCGGTAATCTCCCGCGGCGTTACCTTGGCGGATTTTAATTGAGCGATAAGCTCGCTCGTTTCGAACGCGAACGACGGGGAAGAGGTGAGCTTGGATAAAGCTTTGAGTTCGCCTTTGAGATTTCCGAGGATTTTTTTGACCACGATAGCCGAACTTTCTTTGGTAAGCGCGTTTTTCGAAAGAGATTTCGAAGAAACGTATCTGCCGAAAGTCAAAACCTCGGCGTTGAACGTTCCCCCGAGTTTTTCGGCGATCGCTTTTTCCACGGAAAGGGTAAGCTTGTCCTCGCAGAAAATAACAAGCCCAACGCTCGGAAAAACGCCGTTTTCCGCGGCAAAATCCGCCGCGGCGTCTATACAGGAATAATAAGTTTTTCTCCCGTGTAAAATCATTTATTTACCCCTTTACTGTCGTTTGCAGAGAAATTTACAAGCAAATTATATCACACGCCGCAAAAAAACTCCATAAGTATATTGTGAAAATTTGTTTTTATTACGTTTTTTGTTTTCTTTTTGCCTGTTTTATGTTAAAATACTTAAAAAGCTCTTTCGGAGATATATAATGAAAAAGAAAATTCTCGCGGCGATTTCGCTCACTCTTTCCGTTTTAGCCTTTGCGGGCTGTTCGGGATCGGCGTCGGAAACCGCTTACGTCGGTTCGTACTGGAACAAAGACACGACGAACGAAACACCCGTCGGCAAAACCGAAACACTCGAATATATCGTCGAATCGGACGACGGTTCCAACAAACTCTGGAACAACGCCCGCAAAAACGACAATCTTTCTTTCAAAACCGTAAGCGTTACGGACGAAAACGGAAAAACCGTCGCTTCGTCCTATAAAACGGTTCTGACCGCCAACGAGGACGGAACTTACGTTTATAAAACGACCCTTTCCGTTTACGGACAATACGAAACGGGCGACACGGTGAAAGACGTTGCCGACGTTACCGAAACCGAAACGACTTTCGGCGATTACAACAAAGGTTTCGCGCCGATAAAATCGGTTAAAACGGTTTTAAACACCGTTCCTTATTCTTCGGGAAATTCTTACGAGTTCAGACAAACGCATTACCGTTCGACTACGACCTACGAAGGCAACGACGCGACCGTAAAAATAGAAATTCTCGAAGGCGATCAAAGCCCCGAACAATTCACGGAACGTGCGAAAAAGGATATTTCGATAAGCAAATACAACAAAAAAGCTTATATCGACAACAATCTTATCCTGCTTTTGTTCAGAAACTTCAAACACGAAGCGAATATGAGCTATTCGTTCAGAGCGATCGAAGCTCTTTCGGGAGAACTTCAAAGCGTTACGGGATCGATTTACACGAGAACCGCAACCGACAGCAAGAACTCCGCTTCGCTCGAATATCTCGTAACTTCGCCGCTTCTTAAAAACGTTCAGCTCGGAACTTCGCCCCGTCACGACTATTCGTTCAACGTGGTGAGAATGGATTTCTCGACTTCGGGTTCCACCGGTCAGAATTTTATGCGCGCCTACTATGCTCAAAGTTACGAGGGCGCTTCGGAATCGAACTCCGCGAGACATATTCCCGTTATGATCGCTCAGCCGATGATTTTAAACACGGGTTTCCTCGTTTACTCTATCAAAACGGCAACGTTTATGTAATTTGAATTACGATATAAAAACCCGCCGCGGAACAGAAAGTTCCGCGGCGGGTTTTATTCGTTAATCGGCTTATAGACCGACTTTTTTATTTTGATCTGCGTTAAGGCATGCGGTATGTTTTGTCTTTTTAAGCTAATTTTTCTATCGACTTTTCTATTCTCGCAAGCGTTTCTTCTTTACCTAAAAGCTCGGCTATTTCGGTCGCTCCGCCGGGAGTTACCGCCATACCCGTTATGGCAATTCTCATAACCCAGAACACCGATCCGCTCTTGACGCCCTTTTCTTTCGCCTTTTCGCTGAGCGACGAGAAGAGAACGTCGTTCGAAAAATCGTTTATATCCGAAAGCCAGTTTCTGATTTCGGGAAGAAGATTTTTCGCGACCTCTTTATCGGTTTTGTTCTTCTTGTTTTCGAAAAGCGCGAGATCGTAATCGGGAAGAGAAACGATCCAGTCGATTTTTTCGGGGATATCTCCTAAAACCTCGACTCTGCCGTGAAGGAGCTTCGCGATCTTTTTAAGATCGAATTTTCCGTTCACCGCGGATTTTTCGAGATAGGGGAGCGCGTGAGCGTAGAAATCTTCTTCGGAAAGTTCTCTTATATATTCGCCGTTGAGCCAACGAAGTTTCATTTCGTCGAAGATAGAGGGCGATTTGGAAATTCCGTCGAGAGAGAACATTTCGACCATTTCGGGAAGAGTCATTTTTTCCACGTTGCTCTTGGGCGACCAGCCGAGTAGCGCGACGTAGTTTATGATAGCTTCTTTTAAATATCCTTTCTTTACGAAATCGTCGAAGTTCGCGTCTCCGTAACGTTTGGAGAGTTTTCTCGTCGCGTCCTTCATTATCGTGGGAAGGTGAATGTATTTCGGTCTTTCCCAACCGAACGCGTCGTACATAAGGTTGTATTTCGGCGTGGAAGAAAGGTATTCCGTTCCTCTTATAACGTGCGTGATACCCATAAGGTGATCGTCTATAACGTTCGCGAAGTTATAAGTCGGCATACCGTCGCTCTTTATAAGAATATTGTCTTCGAGATCGGCGTAGTCGACCCTGATCGTTCCGTAAACCATATCTTCGTATTCGCTGACGCCTTCGGAAGGTATGTTCTGACGGATAACGTAAGGCTCGCCCGCGGCAAGTCTTCTCTGAACTTCTTCTTTGGAAAGACCGAGACAATGCTTGTCGTACTTTCTGTTGCCGTTCTCGTCGGTCAAAGATTCCAGTCTTTCTTTGGAGCAGAAACAATAGTACGCGCCGCCGAGTTCTATAAGTTTTTCGGCGTATTTTTTATAAATTTCCTTTCTTTCGCTCTGAACGTACGGTCCGTAATCCCCGCCGACGTCCGGTCCTTCGTCGTAAATAAGTCCCGATTCGATAAGAGAGCTGTAAATAAGCTCGACCGCCCCTTCGACGTAACGCTGCTGATCGGTGTCTTCTATTCTCAAAATAAAATCGCCGCCGTTATGTTTGGCGTAAAGATAAGCGTAAAGGGCGGTTCTGAGTCCCCCCAGGTGCATAAATCCCGTAGGACTCGGCGCAAATCTCGTTCTGACTTTTTCCATAATTCTCCTTGAAACAAAACCTTTTGCCCGCAGTCGATCAAATCAAACCCCGCGGATTTTTAAGGTTTCGCTAAAAAATTTTTCCGATTTTAAAAAATTTCGTATTTTTATTTTACCATAAATAAAAAAAAGTGTATAATGAATTTAAGCAACTTTTCGAATTTTTTAAAAAAACAAATTCGCGGCGGGCAAAACCGCCTGTATAAACTTATATAAACGAGGTATTGTATGGATAATTTCGAAAATATGAAAAACGACCTGAAAAAGCTCGTGTCTTTCCCGTCCGTTCAGGAAGAAGCCGTCGGAGACAAGCCTTTCGGCGAAGGCGTTTACAAAGCTTTGGAGTTTTTTCTCTCTCTTGCAAAAAGTTTCGGGTTTAAAACAATAAACTACGACAACTATATCGGCGAAGTAGATTTCGGCGAGGGTAAAACCGAAGAAGACGAAATAGCCGTTCTCGCCCATCTCGACGTTGTTCCCGCAGGGGATTTATCCGCCTGGAAGTACCCCCCGTTCGAGGCTACCGAGAAGGACGGAAAAATTTACGGAAGAGGTACGACGGACGACAAAGGTCCCGCGATGGTCTGTCTTTACTGTATGAAAGAACTTAAAGACGAAGGCTACGTTCCGAATAAAAAGATACGACTTATTTTAGGTTGTAACGAAGAAACGGGCTGGAAATGTATCGAACATTTCAAAAAAGTTTCCCGTTTCCCCGATTACGGTTTTTCGCCCGACGGCGATTTCCCGGTTATTTACGCCGAGAAAGGAATTCTTCACGCAAAGTTTACTTTCGACAGTTTATCCGCCGAACTCAAAGAGCTTTCGGGCGGCGAGAGAATTAACGTTGTTTGCGACAAATGTGAGGCAATAGCACCTTTAAACCCCGATTTTATGAAGCAATGCGAAGTTACGAATGAGAACGGAAAGCTTGTTTCGAGGGGTGTTTCGGCTCACGGTTCGACACCCGATAAAGGCGTGAACGCCATTAAAAAAATGGTTTCTTATCTCGAAAAAGTCGGCGTTATCGACGGCAGAATAAGAACTTATCTTTTCGAGGATAAACTCGGACTTAAAGACCTTAAAGACGAAACTGGAAATCTTACGATGAGTCCCGATATCATTTCCCTCGAAAACGGAAAAATCAGCGTTTCGGTGGATTTCCGTTACCCGTCTCTTTTAGACGGAGACAAGCTTATCGAGGCTTTGAAAGTAATAGCTCCCGTAGAAGTTCTTTCTCATCAGAAACCTCTTTTCAACGATAAAAACGGGTTTTTGGTAACAACTCTCTTGAAAATCTACAACGAAGAAACGGGCGAAAACGAAAAGCCGCTCGCTATCGGCGGAGGTACTTACGCGAGAGCGTTGAAGTACGGCGCGGCGTTCGGTCCCGAAAAAGGCGAAGATTGCCACATTCACCAGCCGAACGAATTCGTGACGACGGAAAACCTTAAACTTCAATACAAAATATACAAGCGCGCCATAAAAGAACTTTCGAAATAAAACGTTTATTTCCGAAACAAATTAAAAATTCCGTTCGGCAAGGGTAATTTAATGATAAAAAGCAATCTTCCTCCATTTATAATAAACAAAACCTGCGCCGTAACGGGACACAGAGTGCTTCCGTCCGGTTTTGACGAGAATATTTTAAGAAAAGACCTCGAAAAAATTATCGACGACGGCTACGATACGTTTCTGACTGGTATGGCTGTCGGATTCGATCTTTTATGCTTTAAAAACCTTTTATCGTTAAAAGAAAGCGGAAAAGACATAAAAATCTGCGCGGTTATCCCCTGTTCGGATCAAAGCAAGCGTTTTTCGGAGGAAGACAAAACTTTGTACGACGAATGCCTGAAAAAAGCCGATTACACGGCAGCGGAAGAAAACACTTATTTTAAAAACTGCATGCTGATAAGAGACGATTATCTCGTTTCAAACAGCTCGCTTCTTTTCGCTTTTTTCGACGGGCGAAAGCAGGGCGGAACGTACTACACTATAAACAAAGCTTTAAAAAACGGCTTGCAGGTTCGTTACTTCGAATTTTAAAATAAAACCGAATAATTCCAAAAATCATAAGCAATGAATTTGTTTATGATTTTTTTTATTATAAATATTGATTTTTTTATTTTTTTTGGTATAATAGAATAGAAAAATGTCCCAAAGGACAAAAATCTATTCTAAGAGAATTATTATGACTGAAATAAAACGCGATTTATATTTAAATCAACTCATAGAAAGAAAACACAACGGACTTATAAAAGTAATCACCGGAATTCGCCGTTGCGGCAAATCTTATTTGCTGAATACCTTGTTTTATAATCACTTGATAAACGAGGGCGTGGACGAAAACCATATAATCAGATTTGCTTTCGACTCAAATCTCGACTTGAATCTTTTAGGAGAAAACGTTATAACGCTCGAAAAAGAAAAAAGAAAAGCAGATCCCGATAAATTTATTTCTTACATTAAAAGCAGAATGACCGATAAAGAGGTTTACTATATTCTTCTCGACGAAGTTCAGTTAATGGATTGTTTCGAAGCTGTTTTAAACAGTTTTCTTTATATGAACAACACGGACGTTTACGTTACTGGAAGCAACGCAAAATTTTTATCGAAAGACATAATAACCGAATTTGCGGGGCGCGGAGATGAAATCCATATGCAACCGCTGAGTTTTTCGGAATTTATGTCCGTTTATAAAGGGGATAAATACGACGGACTGACGGAATATATGCTTTACGGTGGAATTCCCATGGTTGTTTTAAGAGAAGGAAACGAAAATAAAACTTTAATGTTAAAACGCCTTTTCGATGAAATTTATATAAGAGATATTGAAACACGTCATAAAGTACGAAATAAAACAGACCTCGAAGACTTGTTAAATATATTATCTTCATCGATAGGTTCGCTTACTAATCCCGAAAAACTTAAAAATACTTTTAAAACGGTAAAAAAATCAAACATTACTTCTTTAACAATAAAAAAATATCTCGATTATTTTACCGATTGTTTTCTGGTCGAACCCGCAACGAGATACGATATCAAAGGAAAATCGTATATAGATACTCCTCTTAAATATTATTTTTCGGATCTGGGACTCAGAAACGCAAGAATAAATTTCAGACAGTTCGAACAACCTCATTCTATGGAAAACATAATTTACAACGAATTGAGACTTCGCGGTTTTTCGGTAGATATAGGCGTCGTCAACACAAAAGAACAAGGCGTCAGAAAACAACTCGAAGTAGATTTCGTATGTAACCTCGGATCGAAACGATATTATATTCAGTCGGCATATTCCCTTCCGAGCGAAGAAAAGAAAAACCAGGAAATACGTCCGTTTACGAAAATAAACGACTCGTTTAAAAAAATCGTTATAACGGGAGACCTTTCTCCGACTTATTATAACGACGAAGGTATTTTATTTATAAATATTTTCGATTTTCTTTTAAAACCCGAAAGCTTAAATCTGTAACTTTAAAATCACATCAACATTGAAAAACCGCCGTATAAGTCGATTATCGGCGGTTTTTTATATTTACGTTTTCTTTTATAAAGGACTTTTTTTTATAGCTCCGTTCTTTCTCGGATATTCGAAAGGAGTGTTTTTTACCTTTTTTACAACTACGATATTTCTTATCCCGGATTTTTCGGATAAAACGAATTTTTTTACGTTTTCGATTTTTCCGCCGAGAATTTCAACCGCGGATAACGCTTCTTTTATCTCTTCTTCCGCGTCTCCTTTATAAGCTACAAAATATCCGCCCGTTTTAACGAACGGAAGACAGTATTCCGACAAAACGTTAAGCCGCGCCACGGCTCTTGCCGTTACTATATCGAATTTCTCCCTGTAACTTTCGTCTCTTCCGAGTTCTTCGGCTCGCCCGTTGATAACATTAAAATTATCGAATCCGAGTTTTTCTCCTGCGATTTTAAGATACGAACACTTTTTCTCGGTTGCTTCCGTTAAAGTAAATTTAAGGTCGGGTCTTACGATCTTCAACGGTACGGACGGAAATCCTCCCCCCGAACCTATTTCCATAACGCTCGCTCCCGCGGGGAAAAACTCTTCGCCCTTTAAACTGTCGGCAAAATGTTTTTCGTAAATACCCTCGTCGTCCGTTATGGAAGTTAAATTAAACTTTCCGTTGTACTCTTTTAAAATATCTTTGAATAATTCCAATTTTTTTTCGGTTTCTTCCGTTAAAGAAAAACCTTGTTTTTTCAAAATATCGATCATATCCCCATTTTACAATCAATCGGGCGGAGTTGTCAACTTAAATCGTTAAAATTGTTGACAACCTTATCAAGTTATCCACTTGTGTACACATAAAATGTAGATAACTTTTTTACGTTTGAAAATTAAAATTTTTCTTTGAAATTTTGCTTTAAATCGTTCACTAATCGGTTGATTTTTTTTTTGATATTATATATAATATACTTATGTTGTAATATAGGTCGGCAAAAAAAATATCGACCGCGGAAAAATTTTATCCACCGAAGAAAATGTTTGTCAACTCTTTTTCAACATCGTTTTTCGGGTTATGCTCACTGTTATCAACCGCTGTCGAGGTTTTAAAAATCAAGATAAAACGGGGGATTTTGGGTTAAAAGTAAAAGATTTCCACAAATCCACGGCAGCCTATTATTACTTCTTTTAAACTAATAAAAAATAATATTAAACAATCAACGAAGCCCGCCGCAAAGGATCACGGGCGAACGGATGAAAATAAAAACACAAGGAAATTCTCTATGAAAGTATTAGTAAACGGAAACGATTTGTCGAGCGCGGTAATGAAAGTGTCCAAAGCGATCAGCTTAAAGACAACGAACCCTGTTCTGGAAGGAATTAAAATGACGGTTAAGGGAGACGAACTGACGTTAGCCGCCACGGATATGGAAATTGCTATCGAAAAGACGATAAGATCGGATACCATAGAAGAGGGAGTTTCCGTTATACCCGGCAAACTCTTTGCGGAGTTCACGAAAAAACTCGAAGGAGAAGACCAGGTCGAGCTTATGATAGGAGACGATCGTAAGCTTAAAATAATATACGGATCTTCCGAAGTTTATTTATCCACATTGAATGCGGACGAATTCCCCAACATAAAGAAAGATCTGAGAGAAAAAGCTTTCTCGCTTTTGCAGAAAGATTTCAAAGATATAATAAACAAAACGGTGTTTTCCTGTTCTACCGACGAAAGCAGACCTATTTTGAAAGGCGAGTTGTTCTCTGTCAAAGATAACGTTTTAACCTGCGTTGCGCTGGACGGATTCAGACTTGCGGTCGCGAGAAAGAAGCTTAAAAACTCTTCGTCCGATTTCAGAATAGTCGTTCCCGCAAGAGCTGTTGCCGAAATTTCGCGTCTTCTCGATAAGGACGAGGAAGAAATCACTTTTGTTTCCGAAGAAAAGAGCCTTATGATAGAAGTCGACGGAACGGTTTTCGTTACGAGACTTTTGGAGGGCGAATTCATAAACTACGAACAGATTATCCCGAAGGAATTTTTAACGACGGTAAGAGTAAACAGACTCGCGTTTTTAAATTCTTTGGAGAGAGCTTCGGTCGTTGCGAAAGAAAACAAGAACCTTATCAAGCTCGATATAAAGGATAACAACATTAACGTTTTATCCAATTCCGAAAGCGGAAACGTAAACGAGAACGTCATTATAAATCTCGACGGAAAGGACGTTAATATCGCGTTCAACTCCAAGTATCTTTGCGACGCTTTGAAAGCCGCGGGAGACGAGTTTGTGAACATAAATATGAACAGTTCCATTTCGCCTTGTATAATCCGCCCCTATTCGGGAGAAGAATATTTGTATCTTATTTTGCCGATAAGAATAAATTCTTGAAATTAAATACATAAATATTTGACAAAACAGGCAAAAAACATTATAATGCTAAGGCATACCTAAATTTATAACCGGGAAAACGGGATAAATTTGATTGTAGGGGCGGTTTTCGTTAACCCTAAAAAATACGTTTAAGAAAAATCAAACGTAGGGGCGGACATTATTCGCCCGAGAAAACACGTTTGAGAAAAAGTCAGACGTAAGGGGGAACATCGTTCGCCCGAAAAAAAAGGCGATTTGATTACCGGTCGCCCGCAAAGAAAAAAGAGACGAAAAACAAATCGTCCGAAAAAATTAAAAACATTAAAGAAAAAGAAGGGGCGGAAAAGCCCGCCCGTTAAAAGGAGCAAAACTATGAAAAGAACTTACCAACCCAAAAAGAGAACGAGAAATAAGGTTCACGGTTTCAGAAAAAGAATGGCAACCAAGTCCGGAAGAAACGTACTTAAAAGAAGAAGAAACAAAGGACGTAAGAAGCTTTCTTACTGATAAACGGGATTGATATACAGATTGAAAAGAAAAAGCGACTTCGACAAACTCTTTTCCAAAGGGAAAAAAGCGTTCGGGAGGTCGCTTACAATGCTGTATTTTCCGTCGAACGATTTTAAAATAGGCTATTCCGTAAGCAAAAAGCACGGAAACGCGGTTAAAAGAAACAGAATAAAAAGACTGCTCCGCGCCAGCGCGAGAGAGTGTTTTAAAGATCTGAAAAAAAATTACCGCATAGTAATAATGCCTAAAATCCGGGATAATTATTCCTTTGAAACGTTCCTTTCGGAAATGAATTATCTTAAAAAGAAGGAAAACCTTTGAAAATGAGAATTATCAATACG
The DNA here is from genome assembly GCA_934254825.1 of uncultured Clostridia bacterium. Taxonomy (GTDB): domain Bacteria; phylum Bacillota; class Clostridia; order Christensenellales; family Borkfalkiaceae; genus UBA10281. The sequence continues at coordinate 101,597 of CAKQMB010000007.1, forward strand.
ATAATTATCAGAATTCTTAAAATCTACAAGAAATTTATCTCGCCCGGACTGAATTCGGGCTGTATTTTCACCCCGACTTGCAGCGTTTACGCTATCGAAGCCTTCGAAAAACATAATTTTATCGTAGGGATAGGGCTTACTTTGTGGCGGATTTTAAGATGCAATTCCTTCAATAAGGGAGGATTCGACCCTGTTCCGGACAACAGAAACAAATTAAAATGGCTTTACTGAAAAACCGTCGTTTTAATGCCCGAAAATTCTATTTATAAACAAAGTCCGATTTGATTATAGCGGATTTTTATCCGATTTATAGATTTTAAGGGTAAAAAAACGGGTTTTTTAAGATAATGCAAGGAGTCGAATGTTTTTAAATAATTTACTTGGCGCCGTTACGAGCGTTATTCCCTCTATCGGCGAAATAGCGAATATTTCCGTCAGATACGAGTGGATATGTAACATAATTTCCGCTATAATCGGCTTTGCCGGAGACGTAGGACTCGGAATTATTCTGTTCACGGTTATATTAAAACTTATAACCTTAGCTCCCGATATCTGGTCGCGTGCTTCTATGAAGAAAAACGCGCTCAAAATGGAAGCTATGAAAGACGATTTGGAGAAATTGCAGAAGCAGTACGCTAAAAATAAAGAGCTTTATCAGCAGAAAATGATGGCTCTTTACAAAAAGAACGGCTACTCTGCTTTTTCGGCGTGTTTGCCGACGATTATCACGCTCGTATTCTTCTTTATAGTAATCGGAGCTTTCAACTCGTATTCGCAGGTCAGCGAAAGAGATATTTTCGCCGGAATGGCGGACGCGTATAACGCTTCGCTCGCTTCTTCCGCGGAAGACGAAAACTCGTTTATAATGAAAGGCGAGGACGGAAAATACTATATCGATTACGATAAAGTGTTCGCGGCAAAAGACATAAAGGATTGTTTTATAGGCGAAAATAACGATTATACCATCGATATTTCCAAAGCTTCGAGCCTTATCGGAGTTTACGGCGAAGACGTTAAGAAAATAATCAACGAAGACGGGACTATAAATTCGGAATACCCCGAATTTAAGTATATTTTACAGGACGAAGTCAAAAAAGTCCTTATAAAAGAAGCGATCGACGGCGGACTTAAAGACGAGCTTTTTGCCGCGGGCGCTTTGGAAGAAATCACCGAAGGCGTTATCACCGTCAAGGATATAAATATTTTCTGGGAAAAGTGCGAAACGCTCAGAAATAAATATTCCGACTGCGTTTCGTATACCGAAGAAAACGGCTATACCACGGATTTCGATAAACTTATTTCGAAAGACGGATTTAAGGACGCGAAAGCCGCATACGAGGCGGAAGTAAACGGAAAAGTTACGGCGGAAGTTTTCAAAATCATTGAGAAAACCGAAAGCGAAAACGTCAAGACGGACGCGAGAAAAGCCGCCGCGGACTGGTACGAAAGCAAGGAAAACAAGGCTCGCTCGGTTATCTTCCCGTGGGTTAAAAACATCTGGGCTGCGGACTGTTCGTGGACGACCGCTATTCCGAAAACTTCGGAAGCTTTGAATCAGAAAATCAAAATGAACATAAACGAAGCCGATTACGACGAGCTTACGCACGATCTTTCGAAATACAAAGAAACGGGTTTCAAGAACGGTAACGGTTGGTTTATCCTCGTTGCTCTTTCCATTCTCGCGATGGCGGGTTCGACGATAATAATGAACAAAACTCAGAAAACGCAGATGCAGCTTTCGTCCGTCGAAGGAGACGCGTCGACAGCCGCTTCCACGCAGAAAATGATGACCTGGATGATGCCGATCATGTTCGGCGTGTTCTCGTTCATTTACTCGGCTGCGTTCTCGATTTATATGGTTACGAACTCGCTTTTATCCACTGGTTCCACTCTTTTGATCAATTTCTGCGTTGAAAAAGCGTTCAGGAAAAAGATAGAACAAGCCGAAAAGGAAAAGATCGAAAACCATAAATACGGAAAAATGAGATAACGGGCGTCTTGGTTATCCCGCTTAAAGACGAAAAGCGTTTAAAAATAAGGAGTAAAAAAATGGAATTTACAGGAAAAACCGTTCAGGAAGCTATCGAAAACGGTTTGAAAGAAATGAACCTTGAAGAGAGTAAGGCGGAAATCAAGGTTTTGGAAGAACCTACGAAAGGTTTTTTGGGTATTGCCGCTAAAAAGGCGAAAGTCGAGATAACCGCAAAAAAGACGGACGGCGAAAGAGCCGTGGAGTTCCTTAACGGTCTTTTGGACCTTATGAACGTCAACGCGAAAAGCAATCTTACCGAAGAGGACGAAAAGGTCAGCATCGATATTATAACCGACAATTCCTCGGCGATAATCGGTTACAGAGGCGAGGTTCTGGACGCTCTTCAAAATCTTGCGGGCGCAGTTGCCAACACCGGCAGAGACGATTACAGAAGAGTCGTCGTAGACTGCGAAAGTTACAGAGCGAAGAGAGAAGAAACGCTTGTTTCGCTCGCTCATAAATTAGAGGCGAAAGCCGTAAGAATGGGCAGAAAGATAAATCTCGAACCCATGAATCCGTATGAGAGAAGAATTCTGCACTCTGCTCTTGCGGACAGCGCGGACGTTAAAACTCTTTCCGAAGGCAAAGAACCCAATCGTTACGTTTCGATTATCCCCAACAATCTCTCCGATCCCGACGATAAAGGGTTGAGCGAAAGAAGATTTTCGGGTAATCAGAACGGAAATAACGGCAGATACGGCAGAGACGACCGTAACAACAGATTCCGTAAAGGCGGCAGAGACGATCGCGGCGGAAGAGGTTTCAACGGCAAGAGAGGCGGTTTTAACGGCGGAAGAAGAGACTCCGCTCCCCGTCAGCCGAGACCCAAAACAAGCGGTTTCGGAACTTTCCTCGGCAACAGCTTAAAAGACGGAGACAAAGACTGATAATTGAGCCGAACGGGTTTAAGCGAAAGCTGTCGCAAGTAAACAAAAACTTGCGGCGGCTTTTTTCTTTATAAGGTTTAAACGCGATCGCCTGCGGCTAAAAATAACAAAACCGAAAAAATATCAATCTTAAAAAAGGTGGCTATATGTCGATTAACAGCTATTTTTGCGTAAAAAACGAAACCGAAAACGAGGTTATCATCGAGCGTTCGAGATTTATTTCTTACGCCAAAAAATGCGAGACCGAAGAGGAAGCAAGGGCTTTTCTGGAAGAAAAAAGAAAGGCTCATCCGTTCGCCACGCATAACTGTTACGCTTACGTTACCGAGCGCGGGAAAATCGCTCGTTTTTCGGACGACGGCGAGCCGCAGGGCACGGCGGGTCAGCCGATTTTAGAAGTTATAAAAAACAAAAAACTTCTCGATACGATAGTCGTTGTAACGAGATATTTCGGCGGGATTAAGCTCGGCGCGGGAGGCTTAGTGAGAGCTTATTCCTCGGGAGCGAAAGAGGTTCTCGATAAGGCGGGCGAAACCGAAAACATACTTTCCGCCGTGTATTCGGTTAAAATGTCGTACGATTTGTACACTCATTTTCTTAAATTCATAACAAAAATAAAATGCTCGGTGATTTCGACCGATTTTGCCGATACGGTAAACGTTAAAATCGCCGTACCGAACGAAAACGACGATTTTATCGCCAAAATTACCGATCTCACAAACGGAAAAGCGGAAGCGGAGAAAACGGGCGAAGAATTCGTCGTGTATTGATATCGAAAATTATGAAAACGATTACTGATATAAAACCTCAGGTTAAAAACCCGACGAGATGCAACATTTATCTCGATAATTCCTTTTATTGCGGACTCGAACTCGAAACGGTTATGCGCCACAGGCTCAAAATCGGCGCGAGCGTTTCGCCCGAGGATCTGGACGAAATTCAGGCGGAGTCCGAAACAATGCGCGCTTTGGATAAGGCTTTGAACTTTATTTCCCGCTCGCAAAAAACGAAAAAACAGGTATCGGACTATCTCGAAAGCAAAGGCTATCTTGAAAAGACGATCGAAGCCGTTTTAGACAAAATGTCTGCCTATAAGTTCGTAAACGACCAAAATTACGCCAAAGACTACGCCCGTTCGGCAAGCAAAAACAAAGGCAAAAGGCTTATTTCTCTCGAACTTAAAAGAAAGGGCGTTTCGGAAGAAGATATGAGCGAAGCGTTAAACGATATCGACGGCGAAACGGAAACCGAAGCCGCTGTAAAAATAGCCGAAAAGTATCTCAAAAACAAGGAAAAAACGAGAGAAAACGCGGTAAAATGCTATAAATATCTCCTTTCCAAGGGGTTCGATTACGAAACGGCAAAGGAAGCCGCGGATAAGATAATAAAAGATGAAGACGATAATTTTTGACGAGATTTTTTCAACGAACGAATATGCCGAAACCCACGATTTTGCCGAAGACACCGCGATTATAGCTAAAAGGCAGACGGGCGGAAAAGGCACGAAAGGCAGGAGTTTTTCCTCGCGTGAAGGGGGCGTTTATCTTTCGCTCGTAAGGCTTTACCCCTGCAAAACGGACAACGCGTTTTCGATAATGATCGCTTCGTGCATGGCGGTCGTAAAGACTCTCGAAAGTTACGGCGTTTCCCCGAAAATCAAATGGGCAAACGACGTTTATGTGAACGGTAAAAAAATATGCGGAATACTCATAAAAAACTCGTTCGAGGGCGAAAACGTCAAAAAATCGATAACGGGGATAGGAGTGAACGTTAATAACGATCTGCCCGAAGAGCTTAAAGATATCGCGGTAAATCTGAAATCTCTTATCGGCGCGGTCGACGCGGCGGAATTTGCGAAACGACTTGTCGAAAATCTGTACGGGAAATACACCATAGAAGAATATAAGTCTTATAATATGGTTTTGGGTAAAGAAATAACGGTTATAAGCGGTGAAAAATCCTATAAAGCAGTCGCAAAAGATATTTCGGACGACGGAAATCTGATTTTAGAAAACGGCGAAAAGCTTTCTTACGGCGAAATATCCGTGAGGTTTAATTGACAAAATCGTATAAAAGCGATATAATTTTAAACAATAAGAAAAATGTCGGAACGTAAGGGCGGGCATTGAATTTCTGCCGAAAATCACGTTGTTTGTCGGCGGTAGGGGTGATCCGATCGCCCGCAAAAAATGTCCGCATGAACGTAAAGGCGATCACCGATCGCCCGCAAAAAGACATTTACCGAATTGTGTGGGCGATATATTTTTTAAAAGGCTTCCCAATTTCGGGAAAATTTTTCGTAGAACAGAGATGTTCGGGGGGGAAACTGTCGCGAAGCGACCGATGAGGGGCTTTTGCTTTTTTATAAATTAAAGCTGTTTTAATGACGGCTGATAAGAAAAATACAAATATAAAAATACATATCATAAAGCAAAAGGAGAATATATTTTACAAAAGGAAAAATTATGAGATTAGCGGAAAAAATTATAAAATACGTCATCAGCGTACTGATGATCGCCGCCTGCGTTATGGCTCTTACGGGGATTGCGACAGGTCCCGTATGGGAGTTTAAGGCGACGGTGTACTTCAACGAAGAACTTGCCGATAAAATTTCGGGCGTCGTTTCGAGCGGAAGTTCTTCCGAAAGCGGAAAAACCGACGAAAGCGTTAAAACCGACGAGACGGACGGTTCTATGAGCGGCGAAGAGATTTTCAGACAAGCTCTCGAAGAAATGGTAAAAGATAACGTCAAAGTCCCCGTTTCGCTCAAATTCACCAACGAAAATTTCCTGAATTCTCTTTTCGAGAAGAACGGGCAACCCGTGGACGACCTTATCGACAGTATGGTGGACGAGGCGTTCGGAGAAGAATTTCAAGCCGAAGTCGAAAAAGTTAAAAAGAGCGCGACGAAAGGCGCAACCAAAGTTATGGTCAAGCAGGCTGTTTCGGACATAAAGAACAGCAGCGAGCAGGCAGGCGAAATTTTCAAAGACAAAAGCGCGGACGAAATTCTTGCCGAAGCGGGAATTTCGGACGAAGAACTCGATAAAAAAATCGAAAACGTTTACGACGTTCTGACCCAAGGCAAGACCGTTGAAGAAGCCGCGGACAGCATTACGGAGATCGTTAAAGACGTTTACGATACGATAAGCGAAAGCGATTTGGGTAAACAGTACCCCGAAATTTTTAAAAACACGGACGAGAACGTCGAGGAAATGAAAAAGGAAATTTCCAAAGTGCTGGTCGCGCTTTCGATGGTGGGAAGCGGCGAAATAGACGTGGAAGATATCGGAAACGTCGAGATCACGGACGAAATGCTCGCCGAGGGAATGAATAATACCGTGGATTTAAGCGGGATTTTCGATAAAATACTTCTCGATTCCTTAAAAGAGGTTCTCGGCGGCGAAGACGCTCCGTATACGGCTCCGGAAGACGATAACGAGCGTTCGGGCGAAGTCGTTTTAAACGGCGCGTTTGCGAAAAACGGCGGCATAAGCTTTTTCGGCGCCGTTACCGACCCCGTCGGGTCCGTCGGGTCTGCCGAGTCCGTCGGAGAAACGGAGTCCGAAACGGGGTTCGAAACCGAGTCCGGAACCGCAACAAATCCGACCGATAAACCCGCCGGGGACGAGGACGTTTACGCGGAAATCAAGGCGATGCTTAAAACCAAGTTCAAATCGATCGTTCCCGACGAATACAAAGGCGTTGCCCTTATCGCAATGAGAGTGATTGCCGTAATGATTCTCTTAAACGCGCTTGTATGGGTTTACCTTCTCGTAAAACTTGTCGTGAACATAATTTTCGGTAAATTAAATACGAAGATAAAAGTCGCGACTCTGCTCGGTTGGGAAACGGGTTTCAACCTCGTTATTTTGCCTACGATAGCGTTCAGGCTTTTCACGACGCATAATTTCGTTTCGTCGGCTTTGAATATCCCCGTCGGCGAGATTTCGAAAACCGTAGGTTTAAAATTTGCCTCGGGTTCGGTTTTCGGGTTTTATGCGACTATTGCCGTTATCGGATTGTGGATTGTCGGAAAGATACTGAACGCCGTTTTTAAAAACAAATAAAACTTTAAAGAAAAAAATTATGCGCCGAGGCGATTTTCGCCTCGGCGCATTTTAAATTGTTTGGTTGAAAGCCCGATTAAGCTTCGGGGTTCTCCGGATTTTCCGGGTTCTCGGGGTTTTCGGGATTTTCGGGAACGATTTTCTCAACGAGAGTAAATTCGATTTCGTTTATATCGCCCGTGATAGACTCTGCGGTTTCCGCGTCCGCAAGCGTTGCGTTTTCCCAATTTTCGTCGGTAACGTAAACTTCGATGCCGAGATCTACGGAGTAATCCTTTTCGGTGAGAATATTCGTGAGCGTGTAAACGAGATTGCCGTTTTCGTCGAGCTGTCTTTCGATCATAACGGGATCGTTGCAAACGACTTTGTAATAATCGGCTTCGCCCGTTTCATAGTTCTTCACGATCTTGAAATAAGACGTCGCGCCGACGATATTTCCGTTTGCGTCGACAGTGTAAGTTATCTTTTGGCAGGAGCTGTATTCGTTATAAACAAATCCTTTGTAATCGCCCGCTTTTACGTCGCCGTCAATATCGGGAGTTTTGATAACGTCGTCGAAATCCTTATATTCGTCGCCCGTAATGCGTTCGCGCTTATATTCGATCTCGAATTCGCCGTCGATCTTAAATCCCGGGATAATACTTGTCGATCCGCCGATTGTGATCGAGCTGTCTTCGATAGGCGTAAATTTGTCGGCTTTGACCTTTCCTTTGAGAAGGTTTCCCTGACCGTCGAGAATATAGGAGATCGTGAGACCGTTGAACGCGTCTACGATTTCATTGATTTCCGCTTCGTAATCGGTGGGAGTTTCGTTGTCGCTGTATTTGTTTATAATGTCGTAAAGGCTGAGTTTCGAGCAGTCCTTGATAACGGCTTCCGCGTCGAAAGAGGGAATCGTACCGCTTTCGGTTCCCGTCTGACCCGCGCTTGCCGCCATTCTGATCAGCGTAGCGATATTGTCGAAGGATTTATCTCCGAACATATTGTTTACGAAACTTTCTACCGACGTGGATCCGACGGTGTGGTTGAAAGCCTTGATTTTTTCCTGGCTTAAAACGATTTCATAACCTTCTCCGACCTTGTTTATATCCGCGATCGAAACGATCACGTTATGTAAAGCGGTGTTAATCTGAGAAACCGTCTGGTCGTTGCCGTCCGCGGTTCTGATGCTCGCGATAAAGCTGTTTATGAGTTCTTCGTAATTTGCGCCAGTTCCGCTGCCGCTTACTTCCGTATCGGGCAGAGTTCCCGCGGCGTAAGCAAGAGCTTCTTTGATATACTCGATCGTGCGGACGATAACCGCATTGTCGACTCTTGCGTAAACCTGTTCTTCGTCGTTCGAAATAACGATAAGTTTAAGCTCGCTGTCGCTGTTTACTAAGCGAACGTTCATATCGACGGGGCTTATCGTCAGGTTTTCGTTGACGACAAGGTTGCCTTCGCCTTTGATCTTTATCGATAAAAGATCTTTTGCAAGCGGCTGATTGTCGTTTTCGTTAAGCGCGCCTTCGCTCTTTCCGCCGAGAATGTTCACGTCGCTGAGCGTGTAAATGTCTTCGCCGTGGGTAACGGTTATGTTTCCGACGTTTGTGAAGTTGTAATATGTAGTGTCAAGAATCGAAACGAGCGTGTTTGCGTAAAATCTGTTGTTCGAGGGGTCTTTCGTCTGACAACCCGTGTGAACGCAGAAACCTGCCGAAAACTCGTGTCCGAGTTTGGGGATCGTTACGATCTCGCCTACTTGTTTGCCGCATTTTTTGCATTTGTTAACCTGTTTTCCGTCTGTCGTACAGGTAACGGGTAATATAACTTCGAGTTCCGTTTCCGTGTGCTGACAATTTTCGGTGTTGCCCGAGTCGCTGCCGCTCGAACTTTCGTTACAGGACGTAAACAATGCGAGCGATAACGTGAGCGCAAGGCATAACAGCAAAGAAACTATTCTTTTCATATTTATTCTCCTTTTGTCCGCAAAGAAATATTTAGCGTTTTTTCGCGGGCATTTATTCTTTTCGGCTTGATTATATCATAATTATTATACGCTGTCAATACCAAATTGTAAACGATTGATAATAATTTATAAAAATTAGCCACAGGTAATTGTGTTAAAACTCGCCAAAACGCCGTTATTTCCGCGCCTTTTGGCAAATTCTCGCTTGAAGTACGGTGAGTACGTCTGCGTTCGCCTTCGCCAAAATTCATCGTAAACAGCGACGTTTTGATTGTAGACAAGTCTTGCCTTGCGTTTTCAGACTAAGGCAAGGCGCGTGAGCGCGTTAATACTCTGTGTACAACACGCGAACGTAACGATGTTATTAGTTAAAAACACAAGGCAAGATCGAGTTCTAACCCAATTATCTGTGGCTATGCGAAAGATTTATTTCTTTCGCTTATTGTTTTATTTCTGTTTGTAAGCCCGAAAAGTCGGGCTATAAGTCGATTAACGGTATATTTTGCGGGTCAACGGTCGAAAACCGACAACGCGTATTCGCAAAGAGAATGGTCTTCTTCGCCGGTTCCGCCGCTTATGCCTAAGCCCCCCACGACTTTTCCGTTACGTTTGAGGGGAACGCCTCCGCCGATGATCATAAGCTTTTCGTCGTTTTGAAGTCCGTAAAAAGTTTCGCCCGGTTTAACGAGCGACGAAAGCTCCATGGTACTCATTTTGAGCGCGGCGGCAGTGTAAGCCTTTTTGACCGCCACGTTGAAGCTGACTAAGAACGCCCCGTCCATAACGTGAACGGAAACGGGATTGCCTTGCTCGTTGCAAACGGCGATTACGGCTTTTTTGCCCCGTTTTTCGGCTTCTTTTTCTATTTTTTCGGTCAAAACCTTGGCTTCTTCCAGCGTTATAGCCGAGCCTGTCATTCTTTTCACCACGCTTTCTATTATTTTTTCCGTCCGCGAGTCGGTCGTTAAAACTGACGACGAATTGTCCGTTTTATCACCCGAAAATCTCTTTCCGTCAAGAGAATTTGCCTTTTTGACTTCTGATGCGAAAAGCTTGGAAAGAACGTTGAGATAACCGATCGCGCCTTTCGGCGAGCCGTATTTAAGGTCTGCCGCGACGAGTTCTCTTTCGGCTTTTCTTGCGGTCGCTTTAACTTTGTTGAACTTCGCGGAAAGCTCGTTAAGAGGTTTGTCGGAAGCTTCATCAAAACGCGAAAGTGCGGCTATAAGTTCGTTAAGTCGTATAATCTCGTTATCCGTAACGAAAAATTCCGCGCTTCTCGGGGTTGCGACGCCTTTGGAAATTTTCTCGATTACGAAAAGAACTTCCTTTATCTCGTCGGCAAAATCCTCGCCGCCCTCCGCCGTAATGCAAAGATACGCTTCCGCGGAAAGTTCCTCCAAAGCTCCGATCGCCGAAAATCTCGGGTCGGATTTGGAAATTTTAAATTGTGAGGCAAGGGTCGACTTTCCGTCGCCGCCTTTCCCGAAGCGAATATCGTCCATTTCAGCCGCCTATTTGTCCTTTAAGTCCGTAAGACTCCACAACCGCCAAAAGCTCGTTCATAAGCTCTTTCGACGGCGGTTCTATCCCCGTCAAGGAGTAATCTCTGCCGAGTCCTTTATATTTGTCCGTTCCTATCCTGTGATAGGGAAGAATGTGCATTTCCGTAACGCCTTTAAGCGAGCTTGCGAATTTCGCGATCTCGCCTATCTCCTCTTTCGTCGCGTTGAACGTGGGGATAACGGGCGTTCTCACGATAAGTCGCGTTCCCGCGTTGGTGATTTTAACGGCGTTTTCGAGAATTCTCTCGTTGGGTTGAGAGGTAAATTCCTTGTGTTTCGCGCTGTTTATGTGCTTGATATCCATAAGGTAAAGGTCGAGATAGGGAAGATAACGGGAAATGACCGAAAAATCGGCGAAGCCCGTCGACTCCATAGCCGTGTTTATGCCTCTTTCCTTAGCCGCTTTCAAAAGCGCGACGGCGAAATCGGGTTGAGTTAAGGACTCTCCGCCCGAAAGGGTAAGTCCCCCGCCCGAACGCCTGTAATATATTCTGTCTCTTTCGATGATATCGATAATCTCGCCGACGGTAACGTCCTGCCCTACGATTTTTTCCTTGCCGCCGAGCGTCATTCTCTCGATTTCGTAATGCTGCCCCTCGGGGTTGCAACACCACTTGCAACGGAGCGGACAGCCTTTTAAAAAGACGATAGTCCTTATTCCTCCGCCGTCGTGAATGGAATAACGCTGAATATCGAATATTCTGCCTTTAACGTCGAGTTCGTCCATGATTTATCAGAAACTCCCTTGTTCGGTACGGTTGATAATGTCTTCCTGCAAGGAGCGGGAAAGAGTTGTGAAGAGCGCGGAGTAACCGGCAACCCTTACGACGAGTCCCGTGTAATTTTCGGGGTGTTTCTGCGCGTCGCGAAGGGTCTCGCGGCTTACGACGTTGAACTGCATATGACTGCCCTTTCTGTCGAAATATCCCTGAACGAGCGCGACGAAGTTTTCAAGCCCGTTCACGCCGGCAAGTGCGGTCGGGTGGAATTTCATATTGTAAAGCGTGCCGTTCGAAGCGATGAAATGATCGAGCGTGGAAACGGAGTTGCAAGCCGCGGTAGGTCCGTGACTGTCTCTTCCCGCCGCAGGCGAAACGCCGTCCGCCACGGGGGTGTAGGCAAGTCTGCCGTCGGGGGTTGCGCCCGTCTGCGCGCCGAGCGGAACGTTTGCCGAAACGGGGTAAAGTCCCGCCTGGAATTTTCCGCCGCGCGGATTAGAGTATTTTTCAAGCTCTTTTGTGTAAATATAAGCTATTTTGCGGGCGAATTCGTCCACTTCCTTAACGTCGTTGCCGTATTTCGGAAGAGCTTCTATATCTTTAAGGAGCTTGTCGTATTTGGCTTTGTCTTCTTCGGAGCAGGGGTTTTTCTTAACGGCGTTAAACACCGAAGCTATATCCGCTTCCGAAAGTTTTTTGCCCTCTGCGGCAAGTTTTTGGCAAACCGTAACGGTAAGTTTTTCGGCGGTTCTCTCGTCGAGATCCTTGCCGTAATTGTGTTCGAGAGCTTCTTTTATGAACGCGAGCGAATATTTTCCCTCGTCGAAAACAAGCGTTTTAACCGCCCACATGGAGTCCGCCATATTCGCTATGCCGAAGCCCTGCGGACCCGTGAAGTTATAAACCGCGCCGCCTTCCTGAACGCTCTTGCCCTTCTTCACGCAGTCTTCTATCATGCAGGAAAGGAAGGGAAGGGGGCATCTTTCGGCGTGAGCTACGTCGATCGCGTTGTCGGCGTTCACGAGAAGCGATACCATATAGTCGGACTGAGCTTTGTATGCGTCGTAAAATTCCTCGAAAGTCTCCATTTCGGAAACGTCGCCCGTTTCTACGCCTACTTTTTCGCCGTCCTCCACGCCGTTTTTGAATACCATTTCGAGCGGGCGGCACATATTGAAGAACGCCGCGTCGTGCCAGCCGTCCGTTTTGCCGCTCTTCTGCGGTTCCACGCAACCGATAATGTTGTAATCTCTCGCGTCCTCCAAGGTAAGACCTCTCGACATAAGCGCGGGGATAATAACTTCGTCGTTATAGTAAGCCGGGAAGCCTATGCCCGTGCGGGTAAGCTCGGCGGCTCTTATCAGAAACGCGTGCGGCGAACCGTTCCATACTCTTACGGAGAAGGACGGTTGCGGCAAAAATACATGTTCGGTCGCGGTTATCGTCATAAACGAAAGGTCGTTGGTGACGTCCTCGCCGAAAGAGTTCTGTCCGCCCGCGATAAGGTTCTGGAAAAGACTGTAACCCGCAAAGCCTTCGGCGGAAACCGCGTCTCTGCATTTGTTGAGGTCGTTGAGCTTGACCCAGATACAATCGATATATTCCTGAGCCTGTTCCCTCGTCATGCCGCCGTCGAGCGACTTTTTGTAGAGGGGGTACATATACTGGTCGAATCTTCCCGGGGAAATGGAGTGTCCGCTCGATTCGGTCTGCAAAAGCATCTGAACGAACCAGAAACTCTGGCAGGCTTCGTAAAAGTTTCTCGCGCCGTACTCGGGAACTCTGTCGCAGTTTTCGGAGATTTTAAGAAGTTCTTCGCGCCTTTTCGCGTTTGTCTCCTTGTCCGCCATTTCTTTTGCTAAGCGGGAATATCTCTTCGCGTAACGGATAACGGCTCTCAAAGAGATGAGCATTGCCTCCAAAAGCGCGTGCTTTTTGCAGTAATTTCCGTCCGAAACTTTCATCGAGGAAAGTTCGTCCTCGATTTCTTTTATGTATTCGGTATATCCGTAAGTTATTACTTTACCGTAGTCCACCGTAACGTGACCTATTCCGTTATAGAAATAGTTGCCGGGGGTGAACATATTATGCTTCATCGCAACGAGCGTTTCTTTCGACATATAGGACGTCGCGAGGTCGCTCGTGGTTTTTCCCTTCCAGTACTTATAAACTTCGTGAAGGGTTTTCTTGGTCTCTTCCGAAATATAGAACGGGTCGGCGGTACGGGTCGCGACGGTGTCGAACTCCGCTTCCAGCCATTCGAAAGAATATTCGGGGAAAACCTGACAGCTTCTCGGGCGGAGCGTTGCCGAACCGACGATAAGCTCGTCTTCCCTGATGATTATCGGGATATTGTCGAGAATATGCTCGAAAGCTTTGGCTCTTCTCATAACGATCGGCTCGCCTTCCGTCGCTTTGTAAGACTCCGTTAAAAGTACGGCTCTGTCCGCTTCTATCTGCGGAGGAAGAAGGAAAAGATCCTTTTTGAGTTTGTCTATTCTCGGTGACTTTTCAATTTTTTTAACGTAAAAATCCGCCATGATTTTCTCCCGCGCGGACGATTTTTGTCCGCCTTATTTTTCGCGAAGACGAAAACAAGTCTTCGCCCACCGATTACATTATAATATAATACCCTCGGCTTGTCAATGGTTTTTTTGTTTTTTGTTGTTTTTTGTCCGAAAATTTTTCTCGGTTTACACAACTTAAAGCGGTAAAACGGCGTTTTTGCTTGTTTTTCGCCCGAAAAACGCCCCAAAAGTCTGTTTTTGCAAAATTTCGGTGATAACGGCAAGTTTATAACAAAACCACACAAAAGCAAGAAAAACAACAAGTTTTCGTGTGCGATTTAAAAGTCCGCCCAAAGCAATATCAGACAAGAATAAAAACGGGAATTGCGGCATTTCGGCAAGGTTCGTATTATTCTTGTCCGGCATACGAAAGAAAATAAAAAACAATCCGCCCCGAAAGAAAAATTTTTCACACTCCGAACAACAACTTGACATACGCCTAATGGGCGTGATAAAATAATTACATAAAATTAAAGTTCGGAAAATGTCCCGAACGAAAAAAAAGGAGTAAAAATGAAAGATAAAAAAGGGTGGTTATGGCTTTTTGCGGTCGTTTTTGCGATCTGTCTTATGTTTGCGTTTTCGGCGTGCGATCCGGGCGGACCCGGCGGAGACAGTAATCCTCCGCAGTCGGAGTCTCGTCAGTCCGACAGCTTGCAGTCCGTCGAGACGGGGAAAGACACTGCGGGCGGCGAGACAGGCGGCGAAACAGGCGGCGAAACGGGCGACGAAAGCGACGGTTCGCAAAGCGAAAGCGACAATGAGAGCGAGAGTGAAAGCATAAGCGAAAGCGAGAGCGAGTCCGAAATCAAAGAATCGCCGTTGCTTTGTTTCGGCAACACGGGCGTCGGCTGGTCGGCGTATATAAATCCCGATTACACAAAAGAAATTCCCGACGAAATAATTATTCCGAGCGAACATGAGGGAAGACCCGTTATATATATCGGAATGTACCATTACAGTATGTCCCATCCGGGCAAATTCGCCGAAAAAAGAGCTTCGGAAGTTAAAAAGGTCGTTATTCCCGACTCCGTAATAAGGGTTCTCGCCGGCGCGTTCGACGGATGCGATAATGCTATTTCGGTCGAAAACGGAATAAAATACGTCGACGGCTGGGCGATTGCTCCCGCCGATAAGGAAATAAACGTCGCAACTTTCAAAGAAGGTACTCGCGGAATAGCGGACGAGGCGTTTTTCGAATGCGCGGGGCTTGTTAAGATAACCGTTCCCGCGGGCGTTAAATATATAGGCGAAAAGTCTTTTGCGGGTTGCGCGGTAACGAAAGCCGAACTTCCCGATAGCGTGAAAAGAATAGGCGCGTATGCGTTTGCGGGTTCATTGCTTACCGAAATATCTATCCCGGACAGCGTTGAAAATATCGGAATGCGGGCTTTTGATGGTTGTCCCGACGAATTGAGCGTTGTCGAAAACGGACTCGTTTATGTAGACAACTGGCTTGTCGGGTTAAACTTCGATTACAGACCGACTGCTGAACTTACGATAAAAGACGGCGTACGAGGAATCGCGGACAGATTGTTCGAATACAACACTTATATTTCGCGGGCGGAAATCCCCGATTCGGTAAAATATATCGGAGACTTTACGTTCTACACTTGTGAAAACCTGACTGAAATCGAGTTCGGAAAAGGCGTTAAGAAAATCGGCGACGTGGCGTTTTACGGTACGAGGTTGCAAAGCGTTACAATCCCCGACAGCGTGGAAAATTTAGGTTACTCCGCGTTTTATAAGTGTTCTATGCTGGAAAGCGTTGTTGTCGGCAACGGCGTGAAAGAAATCAAAGAAGAAACGTTCTATGAATGTGATTTTCTTAAATTTCTGAAACTCGGAGACAGTGTGGAAATCGTCGGCGAAAGAGCTGCGCCAAGCAGACGACT
Organism: uncultured Clostridia bacterium; assembly: GCA_934254825.1. Lineage (GTDB taxonomy): Bacteria > Bacillota > Clostridia > Christensenellales > Borkfalkiaceae > UBA10281. The sequence goes on from CAKQMB010000007.1 coordinate 117,280, forward strand.
GAAATATGTATCTTTTCCCGCAGGTTTAAAACGCGTTTATGCGTCGGCTTTCGGAAACAACGATCTGCAAATAAACTTGAAAGACATACAAACCTGGTTCGATCTCGAATGGGTCGGCGGAAAGGATGATCCCGTAAATGGGCGTTATATTCGCGTTTATTTATTCCTTAATGCGACAGAAGAACCCGATGGGTGGTTCAGCGGCGGCGAACCGCTCTATATCCCCGAAACGGTTACGGAAATAAAAGACGGTTTGTTTTCAGGCGTATCGGGGTTCGGGGATCTGACTATTCCGAAAAACGTTAAAAGGGTAGGAAAGTACGCGTTTGCAGACAGCGGCGTCGGATCGGTTTATTATTACGGCGGTTTGATGGATACTGTCGAAGAAGGCGCGTTTCTGGGTTGTAGGTTCGAAGAGTGCAAAATCGATGGCGCGGTGAAGCGTATCGAAGACAGAGCTTTTGAAAACTGCGTCAATCTCGAATCTCTTACCATCGGTAAAAACGTCGAATATATCTCCACTATGGCTTTCGCGGGTTGCGGCGCGCTGAAAAACATAACGGTGAACGCCGAAAATAAATATTATTCGTTCGTAAACGGTTGCCTTATCGAAAAGGCGACGAAAACGCTTGTCCGCGGCGTGGAGGGGTTTGATATTCCTTCCGACGGAAGCGTTACGATAATCGGCGATCACTCGTTGGATTGCCGTACGGAAATCGAAGAGATCGTACTGCCCGACGCGATAAAGGTTATCGGCAATTACGCGTTCGCGAAATGCGAGAATTTAAGCCTTATAAGTATTCCGAAAGGGGTTGCGGAAATAGGCGATTATGCGTTCTCGGAATGCCCTAATCTGACGTCGGTTACTATTCCGAGCAGTGTTAAAACGATCGGCAATTCGTTCGAGGGTCTCGAACAGATCGTTTACACGGGAACTATCGTTTCTTATTGCGAAATTACGGGTTTAGCCGCGTTTTACGACGTACCCGTTCTGATTGTCGACGGAAAAAAGATCGAAGGCGATCTGGTTATCCCCTCTTCCGTTAAATCCATTGCGCCGAACGCTTTCGAAAATCGCGCGCTTACGAGCGTTATCGTTTCGGAGGGCGTTAAAGAGATAGGCGAAAAGCTTTCGGCGAATGCGCGGAACTGATTAAAATAAGCCTTCCGTCGTCCGTAACCGAAATCGGAACAAGGGCGTTTGCGGATTGCCCGAAACTTGAAGAGATCAAGGTTGGCTCTGCAAACAAAAAATATGCCGTCGAAAGCAACTGCCTTATCGATAAAACGACAAAAACTTTGGTCGTCGGTTGCAAAACGAGCGTAATTCCCGCCGACGGAAGCGTTAAAAAAATAGGTGACCGAGCTTTTTGGGGAAGCGGAATAACAAACCTTGTAATTCCGGACGGCGTAACCGAAATCGGGGAGATGACTTTCGCTGCGTGCAATGAGCTTTTGAGCGTGGAAATTCCGACAAGCGTTAAAACGATTCACGGACTTGCTTTTGCGGCTTGCAATAATCTGGTTATTGTTTACAAAGGAACTATACAGCAGTGGGAAGATATCAAAAAGGACTACGCGGGAATAAGACTTACGGTAGAATGTACCGACGGGGAATTGTACTGGTTTGGATGATAAACGCGTAACTTTCCTTTTCGCGGGGAAAAACAGCCGTCCGAAACCTCGGCGTAAACTCCGCTATATCTCGTTATTATTCTTGTCCGGCATGCCGTCCTCGGTAAAATCAGCCAAGAGAGCGGTGTAAGGGCAAATTGAAACAAAAAACAGTCGATAATCGACTTATGCAAAGCCGTTCTCCGTTTCGGAGAGCGGCTTTTTTGAGTATTCTGTGTACAAAAGAACACCGTCTCCGATAATTATAGACCGCTTGAAGCCGATAGTTTGCAAAAACGCTTGATAAAAATTTCCGCGTCATTTATACTCTTATCGTAGTAATGTGCGGGATTTTCGATTTTTTGCCGCACGAAAAACGGAGGACGGAAATGGTAGCTTGCATAGTTTGCGACGTTTTAGGCGAAAAGAACAACGGAACTACCCTCGCCGCCAACAACCTTATCGATTATTTAAGGTCTCAGGGGCATGAAGTGAGGGTTGTTTGTTGCGACAAGGATAAGAGCAACAGAGAAAATTATTATGTCACGCCCACGCTCAATTTGGGAAAATTGTGCAACAAAATCGTAGAAATGAACGGCGTTACGCTCGCCAAGGCGGATGAAGACGTAATAAGAAAGGCGATAGAAGGGTCGGACGTCGTCCACCTGCTTATTCCGTTCGCCCTTTCGAGAATGGCGATAAAAATCGCAAAGGAACTCAACAAGCCGATTACGGCGAGCTTCCATTGTCAGGCGGAAAATATAACGGCGCACGTCTTTTTGATGAACGTCGGATTTGCGAATACTCTCGTTTACAAGAATTTTTATAAACACGTTTATAAATACTGCGATATTATTCATTATCCCACGTCTTTTATCCGCGACACGTTCGAAAAAGAAACGCACAAAACAAACTCCGTGGTTATTTCCAACGGTGTGAACGCGCAGTTTTTCAAGGATATTCAACCGAAGCGCATAAGCGATAAATACACGATTATCTGCACGGGCAGATACAGCAAGGAAAAGGCTCAGCATCTGCTTATAAAAGCCGTTGCGGGGAGCAAGTATAAAGATAAAATCAAGGTGATTTTCGCGGGCGCGGGTCCTTACGAAAACAAGCTTAAAAAGCTTTCGGAAAAACTCGGGGTGGACGCCGATTTCAAATTCTTCTCGCGGGACGAGCTTCTGCCCGTTCTTCACGGCGCGGATCTTTACGTTCACACCGCGACTATCGAAATAGAAGCCATTGCCTGCCTGGAAGCTATCGTCAGCGGACTTGTTCCCGTTATAAACGACTCGCCGCGAAGCGCGACAAAAGCTTTCGCTCTGGACGGCAATAACCTGTTCAAGCTCAATTCTCCCGAAAGCTTAAAGGAAAAAATCGAATTCTGGTACGAACACCCCGAACTCATTAACGAGTATAAATCGCGCTATAAGTCGATTATCGGCAGTTTTGATCAGGTTGAGTGTATGAAAAAAATGGAAGAAATGCTGCTTTCCGCAATCGAGAAAAAGAAAAATGAACAACAGGGTGATTTATTACAAGGACGAGCTTAACGACGATTTCGCCGGGAACAACATCAAAACCAAAGCTCTTCCCGAAAATTACGTTTATATAAAGAAAAATCCGCTCTGGAAAGCGGGTGCGTTCGTTTTGTATTACGTCATCGCTTTCCCGATAGTCACGTTGTATAACAAACTCCTGCACGGCGAACGGATAAAAAACAGGCGCGTTTTAAGAGGTTTTAAGAAAAAGGGGTATTATATTTACGGCAATCACACGATGATCGCGGCGGACGCTTTCACCCCCGCGCGCGTTACTTTCCCCAAAAAAGCGAATATAATCGTAAGTCCGGACGCGGTGTCTGTTCCCGTGGTATCGTCGCTCGTGGAAATGCTCGGCGGAATTCCGATAGCCACAAATCTTCAAGGGATGAAAAAGTTCACGACGGCAATGACGGAATATTCCGAGCGCAAAAAGGTGATAATGATTTATCCCGAGGCGCATATATGGCCTTATTACACGGGCATCCGCCCGTTCAAGGACGTTTCGTTCAAGTACCCCGCAAAAGACGGCAGACCCGTTTTTTGTTTCACGCGAGTTTTCAAAAAACGTAAATTATCCCGTAAGCCTAAGGTTACGGTGTATGTGGACGGTCCGTTTTTCCCAAAAGAAGGTAATTCGGTAAAGGAAAATCAGAAGTATTTAAGAGATTGCGTTTACGAAGCGATGCTTGATCGGTCGGCTTTGAACGAAACGGAATACGTTCGTTACGTCAGACAAGATTGACAAGGCTGACAAGCTTTGCAGAACGCCGATTGTTGCGAAAACCGTTACAAGAACAATAAAATATCATAGGGGCGATCGTCGATCGCCCTTTTTTATAACAAAATTTACGATTATTTTTATCTTTCTTCTCGAAGAGGTTTTTAGGCTTTGCCCGATAAAGAATAACGATAAGTAGGGATTTTTGTTTTCGGAAGAAAAAACTTTTTCAAAAACTTGCGTTAATAAGGAAAATGGTATATAATAATCGAAGAACTAAAAGAGGTAACAAAAATGCTCGATATAAAACTTATCACCGAAAACCCCGAACTCGTTAAGGAAAGACTTGCGAAAAAAGGTTGCATAGTCGATTTTGCCGAGATTTTGAAGCTCGACGCGGACAGAAAAAAGCTTATGAGCGAAATCGAAGCTTTAAAAGCCGAGAGAAATAAGGTTTCGGCGGAAATTCCGAAATATAAAAAAGAAGGCAAACCCGTTGAAGAAATCTTCGCGCGCATGAGAAAAATCGGCGACGAAATCGCCGAGGGCGACGCGAAAATCAACGCTTACCAGCAGGAGATCACCGATTTCATCGCGAAACTCCCCAATATGCCCGACGACGACCTTCTCCCCGGCGAAAAGGAAAACAACAAGGTTATAAAAGTTTTCGGCGAGAAACCCGAATTCGATTTCAAACCGAAAAATCACGTCGATCTTTGCACCAACCTCGGAATAATCGATTACGAAAGAGGGGTTAAGCTCTCCGGTAACGGTTACTGGATTTACAGAGGGGACGGCGCAAGACTCGAATGGGCGCTTCTCAATTACTTCGTGGCGACTCACCTTAAAGACGGTTACGAAATGATTCTCCCCCCGCATATGCTCGGATATAACTGCGGATTCGGCGCGGGACAGTTCCCCAAGTTCACCGACGAAGTTTACTGGGTCGACAGCGAGGACGGCGAGAAGAAAAAGGCTAAATTTATGCTTCCCACCGCGGAAACCGCGCTTGTCAACATGTATTCGGGCGAAATTATCGACGAGGACAAGCTCCCGATGAAATTCTTCGCTTACACGCCCTGCTATCGTAAAGAAGCTGGTACTTACAGAGCCGAAGAACGCGGAATGATAAGAGGTCATCAGTTCAACAAGGTCGAAATGGTTCAGTACGCTCACCCCGACAAGTCCAAAGAAGCTTTCGAGGAGCTTGTAAACAAGGCTTGCGCGCTTATGGAAGGCTTGGGTCTTCATTTCAGACTTTCCAAACTCGCCGCTGGCGACTGCTCGGCTTCTATGGCGAGAACTTACGATATCGAAGTGTGGATTCCGTCTATGGGAATTTACAAAGAGGTTTCGTCCGTTTCCAACGCCAACGATTATCAGGCGAGAAGAAACAACACGAGATTCAGAGATAAGGAAACGGGCAAAACGAGATTCGTTCACACGCTCAACGGCTCGGGTTTGGCTACTTCCAGAGTTTTCCCCGCGCTTATCGAACAGATGCAACTCCCCGACGGTTCTATCCGTATTCCCGACGTACTCGTTCCGTTCATGGGCGGACAGACCAAAATCGAACGTCGTTGATTGCGGGATGCGAACGCTTTTTAAAAAGAAATTTTATCAATATATAATAATACGGCTGATTTCCGATTGCGGAAATCAGCCGTTTATGTTATAATCGAAACATAATAAAGAAAAATAACCGTCTTCCCCGAAAAGAACGGTTATTGCCAAACTGTCGGGGATTGATTTGGTTAAACCGCCTTTGCGGACATAATTATATATATTAAGCAAATCTCGCTCGGCTAGCCACAGGTGATTGCGTTCGAACGCAATCCAGGGCGTTTCAAATATAAAAAAGGAGTAAAAAATATGAACGATAACGAAAAAGATATCTTAAACGAAGAAGAAGAGGAAAATGTCGTAACTCTTTGCACGCCCGAAGGCGAAGAGGTTGATTTCACCGAAATCGCGGACGTGGAGTTCGAGGGCAATATTTACGTTATTATGCAACCCGTGGAGCTTTTCGAGGGTATGGGAGAGGACGAAGCGCTCGTTTTCTCGGTTACCGACGAGGGCGAAGAGGATTCGAGACTGGACGTCGTTACCGACGAACGCATTATCGACGGCGTTTTTGCCGAATATAACAAGCTTTTCGAGGAGCAGAATAAAAACTGAAAAAAATTGTCTGAAATTTTTTTGAAAAACAGTTGACAAATATTTTTTGCAATGATAGAATGTTCACGATGAATCTTTAAAGGCGATACAGAGATATCGGCAAGATCGGTGATTTTATTACTATGCGTTTATAACGCCTTGCCGTGCCGGTAAGGCGTTTTTTTTAAGCCAAACGATAGTCTGAAATGCCCGAAAGATTTTTCAGAAAGGATTTTTCAAAAAGGAGAAATGTTATGAAACTCATTTATGGCATCAAAGACAGACCTTCGTTCGGCAAGAACTTGGTGTTCGCGTTCCAGCAGATGATAGCGATTATGGCGGCAACGTTGCTCGTCCCCATTCTCGTATCGGGCGCAGGACTTAAATGCGATCCCGCAGCCGCTCTTTTCGGCGCAGGCGCAGGAACGATCGTGTACCTTCTTTTCACAAGATTTAAAAGCCCCGTATTCCTCGGGTCTTCGTTCACTTTCCTCGGCGCGCTTTGCGCGGTTGCGAGACAGAATTACGGCTATTGGGGACTTATAATCGGCGTAACGTTCGCGGGACTTGTTTACGCGGTTATCGCTCTTATCATTAAACTTGTAGGATCGGGCTGGATCAAAAAGCTTCTTCCTCATGTAATCATCGGACCCGTTCTCGCGATCATCGGTCTTTCCCTTTCCGGAACGGCGGCAAACTGGATGATGTCCAACGGCGGACAGACTCAGACCGGTTTTATCACCGATATGACAGGCACGGTCATCGGCAACAACATGGTCAGCAATTATAATCTGTGGTTTATCCTTGTAGGTCTCGTAACTTTCGTCGCAATCGTTCTTGCTTCGGTTAAGGGCGGAAAAAGTATAAGACTTATCCCGTTTATCGTAGGTATCGGCGCGGGTCTCGTATTCGCGATTATTCTTACCTGCATCGGTCTTGCAACCGGCTATGAAGCAATGCAGATCGTCGACTTCACTCCTATCAAAGAGTGCTTCTCTCCCTTAACGTTCCGCAGCTTCTTCGATTATCCGAAATTTACGTTTATCGAAGCTATAAAGCAGGGCGCTACCGCCGAACTTGACGGCGCGGCGATCGGAAACCTTGCCGTTCTCTTCGTTCCCATCGCGGTTGTAGAGCTTGCTCAGCATATCTCCGATCACGAAAACCTTTCGAGTATCGTCGAAAAAGAACTTCTCGAAGATCCCGGTCTTCATAATACACTCCTCGGCGACGGTATCGGATCGGCTGTCGGCGCGTTCTTCGGCGGCTGTGCGAACACTACTTACGGCGAATCGATAAGCTGCGTAGCTCTTTCTAAAAACGCTTCCACTTACACGATATTGACGACGGCTGTAATGTGCATGCTTGTCTCGTTCGTATCTCCGTTCGTAGCTCTTATCAACATGGTTCCCAAATGCGTAATGGGCGGCGCGTGCATCGCAATGTACGGTTTCATCTCGGTAAGCGGTCTTCAAATGCTTAAAGACGTTGACCTCGGAGATCACAGAAACCTTTACCCCGTTGCGGCGATACTCGTTATCGGTATCGGCGGAGTTGTACTTAACTTCGGAACGAACAGCCTTACCGGCGAACCTCTTATTCAGATCACCGCTCTCGCTCTCGCTATGGCAGTGGGTATAATCGTAAACTATATCACTCACAGCGGCAAAGATAACGAGACTGACGTTGAAGAAGAAAAGCCCGACTCGGTAGTTACGGACTAAAAAACAAAAAAACTTCCGCCGCGGGCGAACAAAGTTCCCCCGCGGCGGTTTTTTCGCCCGACGCAGACGGGCGTTTTCGAAGAAATGGCAAATAAAAGAAAATTTTAGCTTAAACCCTTGAAAAATCACGGGTAAAGTGGTATAATTAAAAAAATAATTCAGAGGTAGTATTATGCAGGAATATATGAAAAACGTCACCCTTATGAATCACCCGCTTATAGCGCACAAAATAACGCACCTTTGCGACGTTACGACAAACACCAAGGAATTCCGCGAAATCGTTTCGGAAATCGCAATGCTTATGGGTTACGAGGCGTTCAGGGACATTCCCACGCAGAACGTCGAAATTCAGGCTCCGCTTTCCAAGTTTATGTCGCCCGTTATAACCGAGCCTATCGCGATCGTTCCTATTTTGAGAGCGGGTCTCGGAATGGTCGACGGTCTCACCGCGCTTTTCCCGACCGCTAAAATCGGTCATATCGGCTTGTATCGCGACGAGGAAACGCTCGAACCGCACGAATATTACTGCAAACTCCCCAAAGATTGTATCGACGGAACGTGCATCGTCGTTGATCCCGCGCTCGCAACGGGCGGATCCGCGAAAGCCGCTATCGATTTCATTAAGGAAAGAGGATATAAAAAGATTAAGCTTTTGTCGCTTATAGCCGCTCCCGAGGGCATCAAAAAAGTCGCGACCGCTCATCCGGACGTACAGATATACGTCGCGCATTATGCAGACGCGCCTTTGAACGAACACGGTTATATCGTTACCGCTTTCGGCGACGCAGGCGACAGAATTTTCGGCACGAAATAATTCGCGCCGAACGAAAACTTCGCAGTAAACGAGGCGAAATGGGGAGCGAAACGCTCAGATTTCGTCTTCGGTGAAAACGGTAAAGCCTTCCGCCAGAAGCATTTCGGCGGTAAGTCCGTTTCCCGCTTTTTTGCCGCCCGAGAAAGTGCCGTCGTAAATAACGCCTTTCCCGCAGGACGGGCTGTTTGCTTTAAGCACGCAGTAATCGACGTTGTTTTCTTTCGCTATATGCACGGCTATTTTCGCGCCCCTCGTATATTCTTCGGTAACGTCCGTTCCGACGTCGGAGATTATCTTGTCGCCGACTCTTTCGGCGGGATGACGGGGAGTGGGAAGTCCGCCGAGCTGTTCGGGGCAAACGGGAATTAAAACGTTGTCTTTGCCGAGCCCGGCAATCTTTTCGTTATAACAACTATCGCCTTTATAACGGCACACATTGCCGTAAAGGCACGCGCTTACAAGTATTTTTTTCATTGTCTTATCCTCTTCGGTGTTTTGATGGGTTGAGAATAGTTTACCACAAATCCGAGGAAAAGGCAACGAATATAATAAAAGGAATTAAACGGGTTCGTGGCGGAAATCTGCGGCTTAACGACCCGAAAAAGAGAGGAAATATTATGAAGGAATACAAAAACGTACACATTTTGGATCATCCGCTTATTCGCCACAAACTGGCGATCATAAGAGATAAGAACACTTCCACGAAACAGTTCAGAGAGGTTATAGGCGAAATCGCAACGCTTATGGCTTTCGAGGCTTTCAAAGAAGTCCCCACTCAGAAAGTTATGGTCGAAACGCCGCTCGAAACGGTCGAGCAGACTATCGTAAAGGAAAATTCCATTGCCGTAGTTCCCATTTTGAGAGCGGGTCTCGGTATGGTGGACGGAATTCTTTCCCTTTTCCCCGCGGCAAAGGTCGGTCATATCGGAATGTATCGTAACGAAGAAACGCTCGAACCGCAGGAATACTACTGCAAACTTCCCGTCGGGATCGACGAAAAAGTCGTAATGCTCGTAGACCCGATGCTTGCAACGGGCGGAAGCGCGTGCGACGCGATCGCTCTTTTGAAAAAGCGCGGTTGCAAGCATATCAAATTCCTTGCGATCATCGGCGCGCCCGAGGGCGTAGAGAAAGTTCACGAGGTTCACCCCGACGTCGAAATTTACGTTTCCACGCTTGACAGATGCCTTAACGAGAACGGATATATTCTTCCCGGACTTGGCGACGCGGGCGACAGAATTTTCGGCACGAAGTAATTTATACAGGCTTTAATGATTTAATTTTAATCGTTACCGCCCGCGGCTTTTTTTAGCCGCGGGCGGTTTAAATTTTGTTTTTATATAGGATTAAAGCGTAAAAGTCGGGCTATAAGTCGATTAACGGCGGTTTTTACGTTGCAAAGTTTTTGCGGGATAAAAAATACGCCGTTAAATCCGATTTAAGGAATTATTTTTTGTTGACAAGAATAAGATTAAATGATATAATCTATCGGTATAACGATTTAAATATGCTGCTGTGGCGAAACAGGCAGACGCAAGGGACTTAAAATCCCTCGGAGTTAAATCCGTATCGGTTCAAATCCGATCAGCAGCACCAAGTCGGACCGAGTTGAACCGGAAAATCAGGTTTAACACGGTCTTTTTTGTTGCTTTTTCAGATATAAAACTCTAATTTATACCTGATTTTTTCAGGCGGGCAGTTATATAGGTGTTTGTCAATATAAACTTTCTCGTTTTTTCTGTAAAAAATAAAGACCTTTCGGCTATCGTCGTCAGGTCTTTTATTATTGGAATAATTTAAGTATATTTCAATTTTATCTTTAAAAAGTTTTATTTCTTTTAC
>CAKQMB010000008.1 GCA_934254825.1 uncultured Clostridia bacterium
TAACGTAGCGCTCCGCGTGACTTCGTCTCTCTCCGCTTACTCCGCTTTCGCGGAGACGATCCCTGTCAGGCACACCAAGAAAAAGCGTCCATATGGACGCTTTTTCAATTAAATCCGTCTTGACAGACGGTGTAATTTTGTTTTTCGGAGAACGATATCTTTCGGACAAAATCCGACTTCATCGGGTTGAAATACGGTATTGACAAATCGGGAAAGTGTGATATAATAAAAGCGTGATATAATATACGATATAATAAAATATGTCGACGAAAACGAATTTCGGTTTTCGAAAAGGAGGAACGTTTAATGAGAAAATATATTGCGGCATTTTTAGCCGTCATACTTTTATTTGCGCTTTTCGGGTGCGGCGAAAAAGGCGTTGAAAAGCCCGATACCAATCTTGAATTCTGGATTTGCGATAACGCCGACGAGCTGGACTTTTCGAATTGTGCGGAACGTTACGGAATTATGGGCGGACGGGAATATTACGGTTCGGCTTACGCTCCGACGATAAACGAAAACGGCGAACAAACCGATCCCGAAGAGTGCGTTATTTACACGGTCACTTCTTATCCCGACTACTCCGACAAAGCCAAACATATCACGAGAATAACAATCACCGATCCCGCCGTAAACGTGTTCGGACTTACCGTGAAATCAACGGAAGACGAAATCAGAACCGCAATGGACGACCGCGGATATAGCCTCACGGAAAGCGGAAATTTGTACGGCTTATCGTTCAGAAAAGAAAAGATCTCTTTTCGTTTTTACGATAATTGTATCATGATCGGCGCCGACGTAAGCAATAAATCGGGAATTATGTTTTAACGGTAAAACCCTTTTTGACATAAAATCATTTCGGTCACGGACGCACGATTTTGAGACGATTGCAGGTTTGCAATCGTCTTTTCTTGTAACGATTATAAACGATATAAAAAAATTATCGCCGTTTATTTTCATTATACTTGACGATTTTATAAATCTATGATACAATTTTCATTAAGTTTTGTATATAAAAACGTTCATATTTTTATGAGACGTTTTTAAGGGCGGATTTTTATAAATGAAAGACGAAAACGTACCGATTTCCCCGCGTAACGACGCGGAAAACGGCGCAACGGAAGAGATAAAATACACGGTCTTTTACGGCGACTCCGAAGAGATTGCGAAAGCGCTTGCCGTGTCGCATATTATCGGGACGGCGGCAAACAGAGAACCCGCGCATATAGACAGACCGAAAATACCTTTCTCCCGAATTTTTACGGGACTTATTCTCCCGCTGATATTAAACGCATGCGCGATCGCGCTTTTTATCGTTTTTAACGACGTAATCCCCGTCTGGGCGTTTGCGTCCTTTTGCGTTGTGATTTTTTTGATTTTCATAAAGCATTTCGTTATTCTTTTTGTTCTTGCTTATCAGAAATTCGCCCCCGAAAAACTTCGGACGGCTTGCAGATTCGAGCCGTCCTGCTCGAACTATATGCTTCTCGCCATAAAAAAATACGGATTTTGGCGAGGCTTTTTTAAAGGGATAAAACGGGTTTTTCGCTGTCACTACCCAAACGGCGGAGTGGACTATCCGTAATTATCCGAGTATCCGTAATCATTTGTTTAATTTCCGAAACAATATAAGAAAATCTTTACTTCTTATATTGCGGATTATTTAAAATGTGTTCCGTTTCTCTCTCAAACGTTTACATATTATCTTTTTTACTTTTAAGGAGGCTTGCTATGATACAGTATAAAACCATTGCTCTTGACAGAATTATCGGAAAACCGAAGCAGAAACTCAACACGGTTATAAATCCCGTTGCGGAAATCGTTAAAAAAGAAGCCGTAGGCGGATGGGAATTCGTCGCAATAACTCAGATCCCCATTTATGTCGAACCCGGTTGCATCAAACGTATGTTCGGAGCGGAAGGCTTCTATGACTACGCAATGATGATAATTTACAAAAAAGAAGACTGATTTTCCCCCATATAAAGTCTATAAAAAAAGCAATTTCGCGCTTACGCACGTCGGGGGGAGAGACCGACAAGCGTAGCCGAGCGGAATTTTAACTCGGTTAAGCCTTAATGAGGTTCAAATCTCGATCGGTTAGCCACAAGCGATTGCGTTTGAACGTAATCACCTGTGGCTAAGCAATGTTAAAAAAAGAGGTAAAATTATGTCATTGGAAAACGGGAAATGCCCTTGTTGCGGCGGCACCATGTCCTTAGACGCTTCTAAGGAAAAAGCCGTTTGCAGATATTGCGGAAACGAAATTATTATTCAACAAGCCGTGAAAAGATGCGTCGTTGACGGGATAGCCACTTTCGACGCACTTCTTCTTGCCGCGGAACAAGCCGTAGATTTCGACAAAGATTATGACCTTGCGAGGAAAAAATACAAGGAAGCTTTAAATCTTAAACCAAACGACTACCGGGTTCTTTGGGGATTGTATTTATGCGAAATCGCGACTTTAAATACTTATCTCAGAGACAAAGGCTACGTTGCGATTCAGGGCGATATGATGCAGTACGTCTCGGAAGCGACGCAGAAATACGGCGGACGAGCCGCGCAATTCGCGCCCGACGACGTTAAACCTTATTATAATAAGATCATAGACGAAAATAACGCGTATTTTATCAATCAGATAAATGCGCGGAAAAAGAAAGGCTGTTACGTCGCGACCTGCGTTTACGGGTCTTATAACTGCCCTGCCGTCTGGACGCTGAGAAGATACCGCGACGAGGTTCTTGCGAAATCGATCCTCGGAAGAGCGTTTATACGCTTTTATTATTTTGTCAGTCCCACGGCGGTAAAATTATTCGGCAATACGTCGACGTTTCAAAAAATATCGAGAAAAAAGCTCGATAAATTCGTAGATAAACTTAATAAGAAAGGCTTTAAAAACACGCCATACGACGATTAAGAAAATATTCGAATATAAAACACAGAAAGGCTGCAAACCGCTCCGAAAGGAAAGGAATGCAGCCTTTTTACGTCGCAATAAGAGAAAACAAAAGAATTATTATAAAAAAACGGACTGTTGCCGACATAAGACAGGCAACAGTCCGTAATTATTTATTTTGAATTTTACTCGGCTTTGGGAGCTTCGTCGGCAGGAGCAGCAGGAGCTTCCTCAACGGGAGCTTCGGTTGTTTCGGGAGCTACCTCTTCGACGGGAGCAGCTTCCTCTGCGGGAGCTTCTTTCACTTCTTCGGCAGGAGTTTCCTCAACGGGAGCTTCCTCTGCCGCTTCGGGAGCAGCCTCTTCTGCGGGAGCTTCTTCCGCTTCTTCGGCAGGAGCTTCTTCTACGGGAGTTTCCTCTGCCGTATCGACAGGAGCTTCTTCAACGGGAGCCTCTTCGACAGGAGCCGTTTCCTCTGCCTTTTCGACCTTTTTCTTAGCCTTTGCGTCTTCAACCTTAGCGGCGGACTTACCGTCCTTCGGCTTCCAGCAAGCGATAACGATTATCGCGATAAGGCAAAGAACTGCAATTCCGAGGAAGATAACAGCCATAGTGTTGTTCTTGAAGAAATCTCTGAACGCGGTGTTTTCGGGTTTGAGAACACGCATTTCGGAAGAAACTTTAATGATCTGGCTTTCTTTAACTTCGAGTTCCGCGGAGTCTACGCCCATTGCGCTGCATACGACTTTAAATCTGCCTTTGACAAGCGGAGTGAAAGTGATCGTAGCGCCCGAAGTATAGCTCTTCAAAGCGTCCGCGTCATATTCCGCAACCTTATCTTTATCGGTAAAATCTTCGGCGTTCTTCCAGTTTTCGGAGTCCAAAGGAGCGTACATAAGAACGCACTGAGCTTTGTAAGCGTTTTCGTAAGTGAAGGAAAGCGAGCTGTTCGACATACCGACCTTACCCGTGGTAACGGAAGATTTAGCGGTTATCTTAACTGCGGATTCCGGTTTATAGTTGTAAGTGAAAATCGGGATTTCGAGAACAGCCGTTTCGCCGTCTACCGAATAGAAACCGTCCGTGCGTTCTTCCCATTCGGAATCCTTTTCCATTGCGAGTTCCTTATTGACGGAAGTATCGAAAAGGTCTACCGTTTTAACGGAGAAAAGAACGTAGAAATAGTTTACGCCCGCGTCCGAAAGAGTAACTTTCAACGAAGAAGAGCTTTTCGTTCCGGAAGTAGCCGCGGAAGAAGACCAGACCGATCTCGGACTTCTGTGGTAAATCTTAGCGGTAACTTTTCCCTCGGGATAGTTGGAGCTGTCTCCGAGAAGAGTCCATATTTCGCTCGGAATAGTAAGTTTTTTATCGTCGCCGACCGTTGCGGAAGCAAACGCGTTTCTCACAAGGTCGAGATTTTTAAGGGTATCCGCATTGTACTCGGGAGCCTTGTCCGCTTTTGCAAGGACGTTGACTTTAACGAGTTTTTCGGTTTCGTTGCCTTCTTTATCGGGAACGGCAAGCGTTACGTCGTAGCAAACGCCTTCGCCTACATAGTTGAAAACAATGTTTCCTTCCGCCTCGAATTCGGTTTTACCGTCTTTCTCGGTGGTTTTTCCGTACCAATAATCTGCAAGCGCGTCTTTATCGTTTTCTTTATCGATCGTTACGCCGTTTACCGCGTCCGCGCCGTCTTTCTTAACGGATTTGACAGCCGTTGCGCCCGTGTAAAGTTCTTCTACTCCGTATTCCATAGCCGCAAGAACGGACTTTTCGGCATCGTAAGTCGCTTCCCCGTCGGCTTTTGCGCCGAGGAAAGAAAACGTCGTGAGGGCAAGGCATACGCTTAAAATCAAAGCGAATAAGCCCGAAAACTTTTTGTTCTTCATAGTAAATTCTCCCATATAATGGAATTTTTAGTTATAACGTTTATATTTTATACTTTTAATTATATTTTGTCAATATATTGCGAGCGGTTTTTCGTTTTATTTTGATAAAAAACTTGCAAAAGCTCAAAAAAAGCGGAAAATATCGGATTTATGCCCGAAATTTTCCGCCCGCTGAGCCTGATTTAAGTTTATTTTTTGCCAGATTTCGATTTATTTTCTGCCCGTGGAGCCGAAACCGCCTTCGCCCCTTTCGGTGTCCGAAAGCTCTTCCGCCTCCTCGTAAACCGCGGAAAGATAGGGCGCGACGACCATTTGCGCTATTCTTTCGCCTTTTTCCACTTTCTGCGCTTCGCTTCCGTGATTATGCAAAGCAACCTTGACTTCGCCTCTGTAATCGCTGTCTATAACGCCGACTTTATTTGCGGGGGCAAGACCTCTCTTGCAGGCGAGACCGCTTCTCGCGTAAACGAGTCCGACGTACCCCTCGGGGATTTCGACCGCGAGACCCGTGCCGATAAACTTCGTTTCGCCGGGCATTATAACCACGTCTTCCTTCTCGGCCGAGTAAAGATCCGCGCCCGCCGCCGACTTGCTTCCGAGCGTGGGAATAACCGCCTCGGGGTTCAGTTTTTTAACCTTGATCACCATTTTTCAAAGCTCCTTTATAACTACTCTTTTTTGCGATAAGCTGCCCTCTAAGTCGATTATCCGCTGATTTTCGCTTCCTCTGAACTTCAAAGAAACGTTCTTTTTCGTCTTGTCGAACCTGCCGTCCACAAGCACGTCCGCGAGGCTTAAAATCTCCTCCGCGGTCTTTCCCGAAGCTCTCGATCCGCTTAAAATCTCCTCGAAAGTGAACCCCGAATAAATCCATACGGTTTTACCCGGAAGCTCTTTTTTCACTCTTTTTATAAGGTTCAACACCTCGGGTTGATTTTCCTGCTCGAAAGGCTCGCCGCCGAGAACGCTCAGACCCGCGATATAATCGGGTTTAAGGCTTTCGATTATCGCGTTTTCGGTTTCCTTCGTGTATGGCTTTCCGAAATCGAACGACCACGTTTCGCGGTTAAAGCAATCCTCGCATCTGTTTCTGCAACCCGAAACGAAAAGGGACGTTCTCACGCCAATTCCGTTTGCGATATCGTAAAATTTAATTTCGCCGTAATTCATAATACAATAATGTTTCCGAAATAAGGAAGCAGCCGCAAACCCGAACGGGAAGCAGCCGCAAACCTCTTAAAGGTGCAGAACCCTTTCCTTTATTTCCTGCGTTCTGCCCTGGTTCCAGAACTGAGTTCCGATATATCCGCAGGTACGCCTTGCGACGTTCATTTTGGACTGATCTCTGTTATGGCAGTTGGGGCATTCCCAGACGAGTTTTCCGTCGTCGTCGGTAACTATCTGAATTTCTCCGTCGTAGCCGCAGACCTGGCAATAATCGCTCTTGGTGTTAAGCTCGGCGTACATAATGTTCTCGTAAATATACTTCATAAGCGCAAGCACGGCTTCGATGTTGTTCTGCATGTTGGGAACTTCGACGTAGCTTATCGCGCCGCCCGGAGACAACTGCTGGAACTCGCTTTCGAATTTGAGCTTGGTGAACGCGTCTATCTTTTCGGAAACGTGAACGTGATAACTGTTGGTTATATAGCTCTTGTCCGTAACGCCCGGGATAACGCCGAATCTCTTCTGCAAGCACTTGGCGAATTTGTACGTCGTGCTTTCGAGCGGGGTGCCGTAAAGCGAAAAATCGATATTTTCTTTCTCTTTCCAGCCCTTGCACTTGTCGTTCATATACTGCATGACTTTAAGCGCGAACGGTTTCGCTTCCGCGTCGGTGTGAGACTTGCCCGTCATATACTTGACGCATTCGTAAAGCCCAGCATAGCCGAGCGAAATCGTGGAATAACCGCCGAAAAGGAGTTTATCTATCGTCTCGCCTTTTTTGAGTCTTGCAAGCGCGCCGTACTGCCACAAAATGGGCGCGGCGTCCGAAAGAGTGCCTCTCAGTCTCATATGACGGCACATCAAAGCCCTGTAACAAAGTTCGAGTCTCTGATCGAAAATCTCCCAGAATTTCTTCTCGTCTCCGCCCGAAGACAAAGCCACGTCGACAAGGTTTATCGTTACTACGCCCTGGTTAAATCTGCCGTAATACTTAGGCTTGCCGTTTTCGTCGACGTAAGGAGTCAGGAAACTTCTGCAACCCATGCAGGTGTAGCAATGTCCTTCTCCGTTTTTGTCGATTTTATATTCGAGCATTTTCTTCTCGGAAATATAGTCGGGAACCATACGTTTCGCGGTGCATTTAGCCGCAAGAACGGTAAGATACCAGTATTTCGTGTTTTCGGCGATGTTATCGGGTTCGAGAACGTAAATAAGCTTGGGGAAAGCGGGAGTGATATACACGCCCGATTCGTTCTTTACGCCTTTCATTCTCTGCAAAAGCGTTTCCTCGATAATCATTGCGAGATCGGCTTTTTCGCGTTCGTTTCTCGCCTCGTTAAGGTACATGAACACGGTTATGAAGGGAGCCTGACCGTTCGTAGTGAGAAGGGTCACGACCTGATACTGAATGGTCTGAATACCTCTCGCAACCTCGTCGCGAAGCCTTTTTTCGGTAAATTCGGTAATTTTGTTTTCATCGGTTATTCCGAGTTCGTCGAGTTCGTCGATAACCTGTTTTCTTATTTTCTGTCTGCTTATGTCGACGAACGGCGCGAGATGGGTAAGCGAAATGGATTGCCCGCCGTACTGATTGGAGGCAACCTGCGCTATTATCTGCGTGGCGATATTGCAAGCCGTGGAAAAGCTGTGCGGCTTTTCTATGAGCGTGCCGCTTATTACCGTGCCGTTTTGAAGCATGTCTTCGAGGTTGACAAGGTCGCAGTTATGCATATGCTGAGCAAAATAATCGGCGTCGTGGAAATGGATTATGCCCGCTTCGTGCGCGTCGACTATCTCTTTCGGGAGAAGAATTCTCTTCGTGATATCCTTGCTCACTTCGCCCGCCATATAGTCCCTCTGAACGCTGTTCACGGTCGGGTTTTTGTTGGAATTCTCCTGCTTAACCTCTTCGTTGTTGCATTCGATAAGACTTAAAATCTGCTCGTCGGTCGTGTTGGACTTTCTTACGAGCTGACGGGTGTAACGATAAGTTATATACTTTCTCGCAACGTCGAACGCTTTGAGATCCATGATCTCGTTTTCGACAATATCCTGGATTTCTTCGACGCTCAAAGCCCTCTTTCTCTTGGTGGCTATCGCCGTTACGTTGTCGCCGATAAGTTCGATCTGCTTTTTGGTAAGTCTTTTCCCCTGCGAGACCGATTCGTTGGCTTTGGTTACCGCGGCGATTATCTTCTCTTTGTCGAATACCGCTTCGACGCCGCTTCTTTTAATGATTTTCATTTCTCCTGCCTCTCACTTTTATATTGCTGTATATTTCTTATAATCTTCGTTTTACGGTTGTTCGGACGCCCTCGGTATAAACTTCGAAACGCGCCCGAACGATAGCTTTCAAAGTATAGCACAACCGAGCGCGGTTTATATGTTGCAGTTGCAACAAATTTGCATTTGATTGAAAAAAAACCACAATATATTGTATTAGAAAAAATTATTGTTCACAAAATGTGGATAAGCGGTTAGTCGATAAACAAGCGTGAAACAGCGATTTTCAGGGGTTTTATTTTGCGATTTTACTTTCCGATATCGGCAAAGTACGCAGGGCTTCAAAAAGGTCGGGGAAAAGCGCGAAAAATCGTTTTGCCGTACTTACGAAGACGAAAAATCGCGGCGATCGGGAAAGCCCGATCGCCGCGAGACAAAAAATTCATTTTAAAAAATATTGGGGTTATTCGCTATATCCGGTTATTCGGTTTTGAGAAGATAACGTTTTTCGAAATACGTCATCGTTACGAAAAGCGAAAACGCGAGGATGATTATCGCGAGAGCCTTGACCGCATTGTTCTTGCTGTCCTTAACGATGAACTCGGTTCTTACATAACCGATTTTTCCGTCGTAAGAAATTTTCGCGTAATCCCCAGAAACCGACAACACCACGACCTTGACGTAAGACGTTATTTTGTCGGTAGTCGTCGTTAAATCCTCGTCGTAAACGTCCGCGCCGCCTTTCGCGTAAACATAAGCGTTTTCGATCGTTACATAAGAAGCTTCCGTCAGAATTGCTTCTTTTAAGAAAGTTTTCGGGATAAGACCTTCGGAATTTTCCGTCTTAACGACGTAATATTCGTCTCCGTTGAATTTTATTTCGCCCGTGATTTCGATCTCGTCGTATTTCTTTGCCTTTTTACCCGTCGCGAAAGCCTTGTTTAAAATAGGCAAACCGTAAATTTCGAAATCGGTTACGGCGTAAGCCTTTAAAGCGAGCGGCGCGACGGCAAACCTGCCGTTTGAAAGAAAATCGGATTTACGGACTATCGCGACCCGCTTTTCTTTTAAAACGAGATAATATTTTCCGCCGAGATCTTTAACGGCGTAATCGTCGTCGCCGCTCTCGGTCGCAAATTTTTCGAACTCGAAATACTCGCCCGACAAAGAACCGGAAGAAACTTCGAAAAGTTTCGCGCCCTCGCGGAGTTTGCCGTAAGTTTCGTTTTCCGAATAACCGAGCGAAAAACCTGCGGGAATGTTTATGGTGTAAGGCGTGGCGATCTCCATATCCGTATCAGCCGAAGAACGAAGAATAAGTCCCTCGAAAATGAAATACGCGCATCTCGAATCGCAACTTGCCGCCATTGCCGCGGCGGGATTTATTTTGCCTAAGTTATCCGAAGTCTTTATGGTTTCGGAAAACAATTTTTCGCCGCCGTCGTAACATTCGACGAGATTGTCCTCGAAAAGAAGATATATCTTTCCGTCGAGGTCGGTCTGCATCGAAAGAAGTTCTCTGCCCGAAACGACGGACGCGAGTATCGTCGCCGAGCCGTTTTCGTATTTATAAACGGTATATCCGCCGCCGCCCGGTCTTTTGACCGAGAAGTAAACGGTGTTGAACGGGTCGACGGAAATATGCGTCGGAAGCCCGTCGATATTATCGAATTTTCTGATCGTTTCGAGTCCCGCGGAGGGATTTTCGGCGTTAAACGAGTACAAAACGGGGTTATTGAGCTGTCCGCCCGAGAAATAGAACACGTCGTCCATACCCGCAACGTCGCGAATTCTTACGCCCGAAAGCTTTTCGGCAGACTCGTAAAGGATTTCGGTTCGGAGTATCGGATCGTTTTCGTCCTCGCCCCGAACGATTTTCGCGATCGTGATTTTCGAAGTCGAGGTCGAAGCGTTGAAAGAAGAATAAGCGAGATAATCGCCGTAAACGGCAAACCCGTCCGCGCCCGCGCTTATGTTTATTCTGTTATACGAACGCTCTTCGGGAGCTTTGTCCGCACCGTTTATCACCACTATTCTGTCGCCGTCGAGCGCGTAAATCTTATCTCCGCAGATCGCGATGTCGCTCGCCTCTTCCGTAAGACGGTTGACGGCTTTCGAATTGGTCGTTATCGCAAAATCGGTGAAATCCGCCGCGTTAAGATCGAATTCCTGAACGGCGTTTATCGAATTTTCCTTATCGGTATTGTCCGCGTCCACAACCCAGAGTTTTCCGTCCACCACGCAGATACCTTTCGGGTTCCAGAGTTTTCCGAGGTCTCTCTCCCCGTCCGTCGCAACGGGACAGATAAGTTCGGACGTGCATGAAACGGGATCCGCCGAAAACAATCCTTCGCTCGAAGAATAATAAATCTCGTCGCCCGTCTCGGCGTTTTTCGCGATAGACTTGACGTTTTCGGCGTTCGGAACTATCGTTCTTTCCTTGCCGCTTTCGGGAAGGTATTCCCTTATGGCTTTCGCGTCCGCCGAATAAAAATATGTGCGCCCGTCGTCCGTAAGAAGAACCGCCGAGGGGTTATTTGTTTCGTAATTGTATTTTCTGTCCGTCTTCCGCATAAATTCGAGTTCGCCGCCCTCCGTCACCGAAAGATCGTAATACGTTATGCCTTCGGTTGTCGTAACGGCGATCTCGTCGCCCGAAACGGAAAAGCTGTTGCTGCACGCGTTGCCCGTTTTGACCTGCGGGCGGGAAGACACGGCGTCGAAATCCGAAACGTCGATATAGCAGATATTCGACCACTGCGTGAAAATCAGAAAGTTCTTGTACTTGGCTATCGACGAAACGCCTATCGACGGCGAGCCGCTTATCGGAACGGAACGGAACTGCTCGCTTCCGCCGCTCCCCGAACACCTGTAAACGACTATCGCCCCCGCGTGAGATATCGCGACGAACGTTTCGCCGTTTTCGTCGTAGCGGCAGATAGCGTAAGGATTGTCGAGCTTGTAATACTGCAAATAGCTCGTCGGCAGAAAGATATCGGTTTTAAGCCCCGTCCGACTTATGTCGGCGGAATTTTCCGCAGCCGCAACCGCCCCCGGGAATTTTATCGGGAGCAAAAGGGCGAAAAGGGATATTAAAATCAATATGGCGACAGCCGGTTTCCTCATTTGTTTACCTACTTATTTTAAGCGATAATTATAATCTTCTTAGATTATATCATATACCCGCGAAAAAAGACAAGGCTTTGACAAGTTTTTTTTGCGAAATTTTACCGCGACGAAACCGAACGTCAACTTCACGGAATATTTTTCCTCTCGACACGTTTCGACTTTTTTCGCCGTCATTCGGAAAGAAATTAGGACAGGCATTTGTCATATTTAAAATTATATTATACAATGCGAACATATGTTCGCATTCGTCGTTCGGTTGTTCGGCTCTGCCGACCGACGGAGGAAAAACAAAGGATTGATTTCAAAAAATTTTTTGCTTTAAAAACGTTCACAAAGGTCTTGAAAACGAAACCGACGTGAATATAATCGAGACAAAAAAAGGAGGTCGACGTATGTTTATCGAACAAAAGGCATTGCTCAGAAGCCTTGACGAAATGAGCGGAATTATAGAAAGTATGGACAGGAGATTTATGCTTAAAGCCCTCGGAAGTTTTTCATGCAGACTTCCCGCGGAAATGCAGGCGGAAAAGCTTATCGAGCTTACCGAACGCAAAAAACAACTTCTTGTTTTAAGGCTCGACGTTTACGAAGCTCTTCGCATGATAAAACCCGAATACAAACGAGTTCTCGCCGAAAAATACGGCTTCGACGAAGATAAAAAAGGGGTCACGGACGAAAAAAACAGAAATTATTACAGAAAACTCGCCTTAGCCGTGGGCAAATTCAAAAAATCGCTCGACTCGCTCGACGTCACGACCGAAAAAATAAGAGAATACGCGCAAAAATTCCATTTTTTAAGCGAAGCGATCGCAATAGAAAAATCGCATTCGGTGAGCGCGGCGAACTTCGGAGTTTTGAAAAATACTTCGGGAATAAGCCTGAGACCCGTAAAAAAAGCTTGACTTTTATGCCTGAGACAAAAGCGTTCAGTCGTCGTCGAAACGGCTGTCGGATATGGCTTCGTCCTTCGCCCTGCCCTTACCCGACGGGCGGAACAGAAGATACACGATAGAAATGGCGACCGCCGACACTCCTATTATCACCGCAAGCTGAACGCCGCTGCCCAAAGCCGCGGAAACGGGTTCGTCTTCTTTTTCGGAAGTCGTCTCCGCGACGCTTTCTTCCGTCGACTCCTCTTCTATTTTAAGTACGGGGACGGTAAACGAAAACACTGCGGACACGGGCGCGTAACCAAGATACTTATCGCCCGAATTCGTCGTGGCGAGTCCGTAAACGTACTTTTCGCCGTTCGGTCTTACAAGCGTTCCGTAAAAATCCACGGTGCTGTTTTGCGTAAGCGTTTCGGAAAAGGTAAAATCGCTGTCCTTATAAAGCATGCAGGTCTGATTTACGGTAAGCGTTAAAGACGGGTACAAAACGGGCGGCTCTTCTTCGACGATATTAAGTTCGTCCGTTCCTATGTAACCTTTTGCCGAGGGCTTGCTCGGGTTATCTCCCCGATATTCCACTTTCGCGCTCGAACCGTTTATCGATATGACCTTTACATAATAACTGTAAGGCAGAGTAAACCAGGGAACGGCGAGCGACGAATCCATATACAGCACGACGTCCTCGCTCATAATGCGAGAATACCTCGCCCCGCCCGCCGCGGCAACGCCGTAATGCGACGTCGCTTCGCAAACGGGGAAAATCGATAATATAAACATTGCGACAAGCACGAGTATACTTTTTTTCATAGTAAAAAAATTATACCGTTTTATTTTTTGAAAAAAAAGAAAATTCTTCGGAAAAAAAAGGAGATTTTGTCGTTTATGACGGAAAAAGAAATAATCGGAAAAATCAGAATTCTGGAAAACGAACAGTCGAGAAGAAAAAATCTTGCGATAAACAAATACAACACGGGCAAAAAAATACACCTTAAACAACTGGCTTTTCACAAGTGTCCTAAGCGCAACCGCTGGGTTTTCGGCGGAAACAGAAGCGGAAAAACCGAATGCGGAGCCGTGGAAGCCATTTATATGGCGCGCGGCATCCACCCTTACCGCAAAAACAAAAAAGACGTGTTCGGCTGGGTGGTTTCCCTTTCCCGCGAGGTGCAAAGAGACGTTGCGCAAAGCAAAATCATGAAATACCTCCCGAAAGAATGGATTTCGGAAATAATAATGAGTTCGGGGCGGAAGGACAGCCCCGAAAACGGAATAATAGATCAGATAAAAATTAAAAACGTGTTCGGCGGAATTTCCACGATAGGATTTAAAAGTTGCGATCAGGGAAGAGAAAAATTTCAGGGAAGCTCCCTCGATTTCGTGTGGTTCGACGAAGAGCCGCCCGAAGAAATTTACCGCGAATGCAAAATGCGCGTTCTCGATAAATGCGGCGATATTTTCGGAACGATGACCCCTCTTAAAGGTCTCACTTTCATTTACGACGAGATCTATCTCAACGCCGGCGGATCGAAAGAGGTGTGGTACGAATTTTCGGAGTGGGCGGACAATCCTTACCTCTCGCCCGACGAAATCGGCGAACTCACCTCTTCTATGTCCGCCGAGGAACTCGACTCGCGCCGTTTCGGCAGGTTTTCGGCTTCCTCGGGACTCGTTTATCCCGAATTCGACGAAAACGTTCACGTTATCGACCCTTTCGACGTTCCGTTCGACTGGCAATGTAACATTTCCATAGACCCGGGGCTTAACAATCCGCTTTCCGCGCACTGGTACTGCGTGGACTACGACGACAACGTGTACGTTATCGCCGAACATTTCGAGGCGGGAAAAGACGTTGAATATCACAGCCGAAAAATCAAAGAAATATGCGACGAGATCGGTTGGAGAAAGACTTCCGACGGAAGAATACGCGCGCTTATAGACTCGGCAGCAAATCAGAAAACGCTCGCCGCCTTAAAAAGCGTTACCGAGTTGTTTTACGATTACGGGATAATCGCCAACCCCAACGTAAACAAGGATTTATTTTCGGGAATAGCCCGCGTCAAGGAATATTTCAAAAACAAACGCATTTTTATTTTTCGGAGCTGCGTCAATCTTATCCGCGAGCTGAAATGCTACCGCTGGGGCGACGGCGACGTTCCGAAAAAGACCGACGATCACTGTCTGGACGAACTGAGATATTTTATAATGTCGAGACCGCAGATAAAACCCGCTTCCCCGCAGATGACGGCAATTCAGAAAGACAAAGCCCGTCTTGCGAGAAAGATTTCCAAAAAGCGCAAAGCCGCGCGATGAAATATTTAAAAAGCGGGCAAAAAAAACGGGCGAACAACGTTCGCCTTTTCGAGATAACGGTATAAAAACCGTAGGGGCGATTATCAATCGCCCGCTTTGGTATAATGTCGTTAAAAATTGTAGCCCGCCGCTAAAAAAACCCAATAAAAAGAGTTGCGTTATCGCCATACCGAAACAATGCCGTTTATACGCAAACAAAAACCTTTCAAAATCACGTTATATGCCGAATAATCGACTTATAGCGTGGTTTTTTCGTTTTGATCGGACTTTTTCGAAGAGAATACGAGCATAAGCGTAAAGACGCAGATCATCACGGGATAAACAGTCGAAACAAGCAGTCCCGTTTTGATATCGGAAGAAACCGCGCCCGAAAGAGTGGGACCTATCGTACAGCCGACGTCGCCCGCCAAAGCTAAAATTCCGAACATTTTCGTTCCGCCGCCGCGGTAATTTCTGCCTGCCAAGGCGTACACCCCGGGCCACATAATACCTACAAACAATCCGCCGAAAGCTATCCCCGCAAGCGAAAGATACGGCGCGTTTGCCAGCGACGCGACGAGATAAGAAGCCGTCAGAAGAACGCTGCTACCCGTTATAAAACCTTTTAAATTCATTTTGTCGCCGAGCATACCGTAAATCGTTCTCGAAACAGCCATACCGAACGCGAACAGACACGTTCCCAAAAGATCGCCCGTCGTTTTGCTCACGTTAAGGCTTACTTCGGCAAAATAAGAAGCCCACTGAGCTATTGCCTGCTCCGCCGCGCCCGAAGCGACCATAAGAACCATAAATATAACAAATCCTTTCATGGCAAAGATTTGTTTATAAGTCATAGGATCGTCGTCGCCGTCAAGAGTTTCTATCGGGCATTTTGCAAACAAAATACTGTTCACGACAGGCAAAACGGCTAAAATTATCGGCAAAAACATCCAGTTGTCGATAGAAAACAGGTTGAAAAACAGCGTTGCCGCAAGCACGACGAAGATATGCCCCCAACAATAGAACGAATGGAGAAAACACATCGCGCCCGATTTGTTTTTGAGGGGCAACGCCTCGATAAGCGGGCTTAAAACGACTTCCACGAACCCGCCGCCGATCGCCATAAAAAACGTCGCGATCAGAATTCCCGCATATGGCGGCATGCAAAACGGCAGAACGCCGAGAAAAATAAGCCCCAATGCGGAACAACTCTGCGCGATGATCGTGCTTAATCTGTAACCGAGTTTCGTCGCGATGATCGCCGACGAACTGTCGACCAGAATCTGTATTGCGAAATTGAGAAACACGATAAGCGTAAGTTGCCATTCGGCTATCCGAAACTGCACGGAAAATCTCGCGAACAAAAGCGGCGACAGATTGTTTACGACAGCCTGTATAACGTAACCTATATAACAGGCTACGAGAGTGAGATTGTAATTCTTCTTCATAATGCGTCAATTCTAACACAACCCGTTTTTTAAAGCAAATCTTTTTCCGCAAAATACGTTTTTTAACGATTTATTTCGTTTTTTTTCGGTTTTTTTCGCCCGAGAACAAAAAATAACGCGATTTTCACTTATTTTGTTTGAAAAAAATCCGACGATAATATATAATAATGTTCGGGAAGTCTTTTTGTCTGCCCAAATAAATCCAATCTATTCGGAGAATTATATGAAAAAAATTGCAATCACTCTTGACAGCGCGTGCGATCTTTCCAAAGAACTCATAGAAAAATACGACTTTAAAGTAATTCCGTTCGGAGTTAATATGGGCGACAGATTTTTCTACGACGGAGAAGTAGATCCGCTCGAAATTTTCGAGTATGCCGACAACAACAAAACTCTTCCCAAAACCAACGCCGTAAACGAAGAAGCGTTCAAGGAGTTTTTCGGAAACATTCTTAAAGATTACGACGCGATAATTCACTTCGATATATCCTCTGATATGTCGAGCGCGTACAACAACGCCGTGAACGCCGCGAAGAATTTCAAAAACGTTTACGTTATCGACAGCAGAACGCTTTCCACGGGTATTTCGCTCGAAGCTATTTACGCGAAGAAACTCACCGAAACGATCTCTTCGCCCGAAGAAATAGTAGAAATGGTTAAAAAACGCATACCCAAGGTTCAGGCAAGCTTTATCATCGAAAGACTCGATTACCTCTATAAGGGCGGCAGATGCTCGGGACTTGCCCTTCTCGGCGCAAACCTCCTCCGCATCAGACCCGAAATCGAGGTTATCGACGGAAATATGAAAAACACCGAGAAGTTCCGCGGCAAAATGGCGGACTGCGTTACTAAATATTGCAGAGGCACTCTCGAAAAATACTGCCACCCCGATAAATCGGTGATTTTCATCACGCACAGCGTTGCGGATCCCGAACTCGTGGAAGCGGCGAAAGCCGTCGTTTCCGAATACGGTTTCGAAAACGTTTACGAAACGACCGCGGGCTGCACCGTTTCCAGCCACTGCGGCAAAAACACGCTCGGAATTCTCTATATCAACGACGCGGAATAAAATCAAACGTTATATAACTACGCTTTTTTGCGGTATAAAATTTAACATAATAAAATACGCTTTTGGTATAAAAACCTCTTTTTAAGTTCATAATAGAAAAGGACTTAAAAGGAGGTCTTTTATATGCAGAATAAAAACGACAGCATCAAATGCGACGTTTGCGATTGCGAACACAACTATCACGGACAGAATTGCACTCTCGGCACGGTCAAGATAACCTGCTCGGGCAAAAACTGCACCTGCTGCGGCGATTTCAACGATAAAAACAAGTAAATCGGAAAAATCGTCGGGTTTCAAACCGACCCGGATCGAAAATACGTTTCCGATCGGCTGCCCACAACCGAAAAAACCTGCCGAGGTACGATCCGCGGCAGGTTTTTAACGTTCTGACAGAATAAAACGCCGAAAAAAACGGGCAGAAATTCAATTTACCGCCCGCATTGTCAAAAACAAAAATTTTTCATCGGTTTTTCGAGGCAAAATAAGCTATCGCCTCGGCGTAACCCGCAAAACCTTTCCCCGCGATAACCTTTTCGGCGATCGGAGAAATATAGCTTCTTTTTCTGAATTCCTCGCGGGCGGCGATATCCGTTAAATGCACCTCGACGGCAGGGATAGCGACAGCCGAAAGCGCGTCCGCAACGGCGATACTCGTATGCGTGTACGCGCCCGCGTTTATTATAATTCCGTCGTACTTTTTATAAGCTTTCTGAATAAACTCCACGATATCGCCCTCGTGATTGGAATTTACGACTTTGCATTTAACGCCCGCGTTTTTCGCCTCGGCTTTAATAAATTTCACGAGGTCTTTATAGCTTTTCGTTCCGTAAATCCCGGGTTCTCTTATTCCGAGCATATTAAGGTTGGCTCCGTTAATTACGATAATCTTTTTCATATTCCGAAAACGCTCCCGATAATTTTTTCCGCTACTTCCTCTCTTTCGCCGTCGTTTCTGATTTTTATGTCGCCCGCGGCGAGGTAATGCCCCTCTCTTTGCTCGAATAATCGACTTATAGGCGCACTTTTCGATAAAGGTCTGCCTTCAATGCAAAGCTTGGCGAGGTCTCTTTCGATATACGCTACGACGCCCGAAGATCTCAATTTTGAAACGTTTTCTTCGCTTAAAACCGTTCCGCCGCCCGTGGCTATAACCGCTCCGCGAACGCGCGAAAGCTTTTCGACCGCCGCTTTTTCGATATCCCGAAACTTCTTTTCCCCGAACTTTTCTATTGTTTCTTCGGGCGAAAATCCCGAAATATCTTTGCAGAGATCGTCCGTATCGTAAAACGCTCTCCCGAGCTTTTCGGCAACGGCTTTCCCTAAAAACGTTTTGCCCGCGCCGGGCATTCCGACCAGCGCGATATTGACTTCTTTTTTTAAAAGATTTTTGTATGCGGCTTCGATATTCTCTTCTTTAAATTCGGCTTCGCCCCACAAAAATTCCGAATAAACGCCCTGCGCTGCAAGCATTTTCAGCCCGCCGACGGCTTTTATCCCGAGTTTTTCGGCATTTAAAACGAGCCTTGTTCTGAAAGGATTGTAAACGCAATCGAAAACGCCCGAGAGATTTTTAAACTTTTCAAGACGTATCGGCTGCCCGTTTTCGTTCGGAAACATACCGACGGGCGTTGCGTTAACGACGATCTGCGGGTCGATTTTTTCGTAAACGTTTTCATAATCGATCTCCCCGCTTCTCGAAACGACGGCAATTTCCGCCGCGCCGAGATTTTCGGCAAGTTTTTGCAAGGTTACGGAAGCTCCGCCGCTTCCGAGAACGGCAACGCGCTTGTCTTTAAGCTCTGTCCCCGCCGAAGAAAGGGCGTACTTCAAACCGAAATAATCGGTGTTATAGCCTTTGAGCTTTCCGTTTTCGTTTACGATCGTGTTTACCGCGCCTATGTTTTCGGCGATTTCGTCGATCTCGTCGAGATAAGAAATCACCGTTTTTTTATAAGGAATAGTCACGTTTATGCCGTCGAACTCTTTTTTTCGAAGAAAATCGCCGACTTCATCGGGCAAAAGTTCTTTAAGCTCGTAATTCAGCCCGAAAAACGAGTGGATATCTTTCGAATAGCTATGCGAAAGTTTTTCGCCGATAAGATAATATTTTTTCATATCGCAAAGCCGTTAAACCGTTTGTTTATACGCGCCGAGAAAATAGAAATTCCCCGACGAAACTTTAAGTTCGGACATCAGATTTAACGCTTCTTTTGTTGCGATATCGCATTCGAATTCTATAAAAACCATAGTTTTGAAAGCGTTTTCCGCAATGCTTTTTATCTCCGTAACGTTATACGCCGCGCCCGAAATTCTCGAAACGGGCATAAGCAAACTCCCCGGGCGATTATCGAGTTCAAGTGCGACCGAAACTCTGTCCGCCCCCTTGAAAATCGCGCCGTCGGGAGACAAAACGACGTATTTGTTTTTCCCGCTCGCTTTCGGGTTTCCTTCTCCTTCGGAACTTTCGGTTTCGATCGTTTTCACGATAAACAGTTTGTTTTTTACTATCGACTTTATAATTTCCTCGTTAAAACAACCGTTTTCGCCCGCGGGCAGGACGGCAAATTCGCACAAACCGCTTTTCACAGCCTTAATTGCGCCGTCGACGTTTTTAAAATCGGTAACGACGGTGACGGGAAACGCCCTTTGCGCCGCATAACGCGCTTTTTCGCCGCCGAAAACGGCAACGGAAGCCGAAACTTTATCCGTTTGCTTCATATACCCCGCGATTTTTTGGCAAATCTCGGCATTTTCGGCGTAAAATTCGCTTTGATAGGCTTTGCTAAGCGAAAAAATATTTCTGTAAAGCAAAGCGACGTATTTTACGAGTTCTTCGGGCTTATCTTTCGCCACCCTCGCGATAATTTCGTTTTCGCGATCGGAAACGTTTATCGCAACGTTTTTCTGCGCTTTCACTTTGCCGATTTCCTTACACAAAAGCATTCTTTCGGTAAAAATTTCGCTTAATTTATCGTCCTTTTGGTCGATCTGTTTTCTTAAATCTTTAATGTCCATTTTTGTTTTTCGGATTTCGTTCGCTCGGGCAAGCCTGCCCGCCGCTATTTATTTTGCCTGTTTACTTAAAATTTCGTCCAGAACGGCTATCGCCGCCGCGCTTTCGATAACGGGTACGGCTCTTACGCCGACGCAGGCGTCGTTCCGTCCGCAAAAACTCGTTTCGACGTTTCGTTTGTTTATAAGATCGACCGTTTTCTGCGGTTTGGAAATCGTCGGCGCGGGTTTTAAAGTCGCTCTGAAAACGATATCGTTGCCGTTGGAAATTCCGCCGTCTATTCCGCCCGAAAAATTCGAAAGAAAAACGACTTTTCCGTGTTCGTCAAATCTCATTCCGTCGTTCACTTCGCTTCCGAGACTTTCCGAAAGCTTATTCCCGAAGCCGAATTCCACGCTTTTTACCGCGGGGATAGCATAAGTAAGATACGCGATTTTCCCTTCGAGTCCGCCGAAAAGCGAACCGCCGAGACCCGCGGGCGCGTTTTTTGCAACGCACTCTATCTCCGCCCCCACACTGTCGCCCGAGCGTTTTGCCTTTTCAATTTCCGCAAGCATTTCGTCCGCGCCCGAAAGCGACGGAAAGCCGTTTTTATCGCAAAAAACGTATTCTTTTCCGTTAAAAATTTCGTTTATATCGCTGTTATAATATCCTTTTCCCGCGGCGTTTCCCACACGAACGAGATACGCGCGGATTTCCGTTCCGAAGTTTTTTTCGAGAATTTGCTTGCAGATCCCGCCTAAGACCGAATAAGGTGCGGTCATTCTTCCCGAAAACTCTCCCCCGCCCGAAAAATCCGTTTCGCCCGAGGTCAGATACCTTACATAATCGGCGTGAGACGGTCTCGGAATTCCGACAAAGCGCGACTTTTCGGTGTTTTTCGCGTCCTCGTTAAAGATTTCGCAAATAAACCCGCCGCTTGTTTTGCCGTTTGAAATATCGCCCGAAAAAACGGGTTTATCGCTTTCTTTTCTTTCGGTGGAACAAAATTTATCGGACGGTTTACGCCTGTCAAGAAATCTTTCAAGCTCCTTTTCGTCGAACGAAAACCCCGAAAGTCCTTTTATTTTCACGCCTACGCTTTTTTCTCTCGAACCGCCGAAAAATTCGGCTTCGATCTTTTTTCCTTTAAACAGAGACATCGATTTTTCCTCCGAGACAAGTTATCGCTTTGAAAAATTCGGGATAGGACTTATCTACTTTTTCCGCGTCCGTAACAAAACAGGCTTCACCGAGTCCCGAAGCGGCGACAACTTCCGCCATGACCATTCTGTGATCGCCGTAGCCGTTCAACGCAGCTCCCCCTTTCGGTTTTCCGCCGCGGATTTTGAGATCGTCTCCGTTAAGCTCCGCGGCTGCGCCAAGCTTTTTGCACATTTCGACGCAGGCTTTCACCCTGTCGCTTTCCTTGAACTTCAACCTCGAAACGCCTTTAAGAAGGCTTTCGCCGTCGGCGTAACAAAGAACGGCGCACAATGCGGGAACGATGTCGGGAACGGACGAACAATCTATCGTCACGGGATTTATCTCGCGTTTTTTCACTCTCGCGAAGTTTTCGCCCGAGATAACTTCCGCGCCGATTTTTTTCAGTATTTCGACGATTTCGCCGTCGCCTTGCTCGTCTTTTTCAATGCCCGTTACGGTAACGTCGCCGCAAACCGCCCCGAGGCACAAAAGATACGCCAAAGCGGAAAAATCGCCGTTACAAATAACTTCTTCGGGGAGCTTATAATCGCATTTCCCCTCGATAATCGACTTATAGCCCTCTTTTTTGTATTCGATGCCCGCCGCCGACAGAACCGAACAAGTCATATCGAAATAGCTTTCGCTGACGAGTTTTTCCGTAAAAACAATCGAACTTTTCCCCGACAAAAGGGGTAATGCAAACGCGAGACCGCTTGCGTACTGCGAGGAAACCCCGCCCGACAGAACGTACTCGCCCGCTTCGATTTTTCCCGAAACAAGATATCCGTCCGCAAGTTTCTCTATTTTCGCGCCGTGGCTTTCAAGAACAAGAATAAGTTCTTCCATAGGGCGGGACAACAGGCTTTTTTCGCAAACGAACTTGGCTTTTTTCCCGAGCGCGGCAACGACGGGCATTAAAAATCTTAAAGTAGATCCGCTTTCGCCCGCGTTTAAAACGACTTCGGCAGAACCAGAAACACTTTCGCCCGCGTTAAAAACGACTTCGTCGCCGTTCGAAACATTTTCGCCCGCGTTCGCAACCGCCCCGACGGTTTCTATACCGTAAACTTCGGCGTTGCCGTTTTCAATCGTTATTTTCGCGCCCAAAGCATTAAGACAATCGCAGGTTCTCATAACGTCCGCCGACGAGCCTGTGTTTTTAACGACCGTACGCCCGTTTTTGAGCGCGGCGGCAATAAGATATCTGTGCGCGAGCGATTTTGACGGCGGCGCGACAACCGATCCCGAAGCCGAAAAAGGATAAACTTTAACCGTCATTTTATTATCTTCCACACTTTGGCGAGCGGCACTTTCTCTATTTTCGGCTCGCCGACGCCTTTGAGCAAAATCATGCTTATTTTATCGCCGTCTGTTTTTTTATCGAAAAACATTCTCGATTTCAGATCTCTCGTATCTATATCTTTCTCGAACGAAAAATCGAAAGGATAAACGTTCAAAAGCGACTTCATTTCGTTCACCGTTTGCGCGTTTAACCCGTAAAAGTCCGCCGATAAGTCGATTATCCGCTTAATTCCGTAAGCAACGCATAGTCCGTGAGAAAGCTCGTAATTCTTTTGCGCTTCGAGCGCGTGACCTACGGTATGCCCGAGATTTAAAAGTTTTCTGCCGCTTAACGGGCGTTTTTCGAACTCGTCCTTTTTAACGATTTCGTTTTTTATTTCAACGCATTTCAAAGCGAGATTCTCTATATCTCCCGTTAAATCTTCCGCCGAAACGGACTTATTTAAAAACGCGTACTTCACGGCTTCGCCCATACCGCTTTCCGTTTCTCTTTGCGGCAGAAAATCGAAACACGCTGAATTTACATACACGAGCTTCGGGGAATAAAACGCTCCGACGAGATTTTTCCCGTAAACTGTGTCTACGCCCGTTTTCCCGCCGACGGACGCGTCTATCGCGGACAAAATCGTCGTCGGACAAACAACGTAAGGAATACCACGCATAAAGGTTGCCGCGGCGAAACCCGCAAGATCGCTCACGGCTCCGCCGCCGACGGCGAGTATCGTCGAGTTCCTGTCCGCCCCGCCGAGGCAAAGTTTATCTATAAGCCTTTTATATACCGAAAAATTCTTACATTTTTCGCCCTCGGGAACGGTTATTTCGTAAATCGAAAAATCGCAGAGTTCGTCTCTTATTTCTTTGGCGAAAAGCTTTTTGGTGTTTTTATCGTACACGACGAAAATCCTGTCGCTTTTCGTTATTTCCGCAAGTTCCTCGCTTAAACCCGCGAACGACTCGCTCAAAACATAGCGATAAGGTTTTTTTGTTTTTATAACGATTTCTCTCATCTTCCGTCTCCGCTTAATTTTTTCGGCAATTCATCCGCCGCCCGTTACCCTTTGCAGGCGGACAAAACGCCGTAAGTTTTGTTTACGATTTCCTTAAATTCCTCGGGGGTTACGGCTTGCGCGCCGTCGCAAAGCGCGTGAACGGGGTCGTTATGCACTTCTATCATAACGCCGTCCGCCCCGACCGCCGCCGCCGCGAGCGAAAGCGGTTTAACAAGCCTTTTAAGCCCCGAAGCGTGGCTCGGATCGACTATCACGGGCAAATGCGTGCGTTCTTTCAAAAGGGGGATAACGCCTAAATCGAGCGTGTTTCTCGTCAGCGTTTCGAACGTTCTTATACCCCTTTCGCACAAAATAACGTTCTTGTTGCCCTCGGACATAATGTATTCCGCGCTCAATAAAAGCTCGTCTATCGTGTTTACGAGTCCTCTTTTGAGTAGTACCGGCGCGCCGAGTTTTCCTACTTCTTTCAGAAGTTCGAAATTCTGCATATTCCTCGCGCCGATCTGAATTATATCCACTCCGTCGAATTCGTCCACGGCTTTAACGCTCATAATTTCCGTCACTATCGGAAGCCCCGTTTCGGCTTTGGCTTTCTTTAAAAGCTTCAAGCCCTCGGTTTTAAGCCCCTGAAAATCGTAAGGCGAAGTTCTCGGCTTGAACGCTCCGCCGCGAAGGGCTACCGCGCCCGATTTTTTGACGGCTTCGGCAATGCCTATGATCTGTTTTTCGCTCTCGACCGAACAAGGACCCGCGATAAACGCGTAATCATCCCCGCCGATCGTTTTATCCCCTACGGGAACGACGGTATTTTCGGGGTGAAATTTCCTGTTCGTGAGCTTGTATTTTTCGGTCACTCTCGTAACGCTTTCGACAATCTCCATAGATTTCAGAAGGTCTTCGTCGATATCGGAAACGTTTCCGAAAACGCCTATTACAAGTCTTCCCGCGTTAGGCTCGACGTTTACCGAAACGCCTTGTTTTCCGAGCCAGGCGAGAAGATTGTCAAGCTCCTTTTCGTCCGCGCCGTTTTTCACCGTGATAATCATAAATCTCTCCGTTTCGTTACGCAGGCAATCTGCCGCTTAATCCCTGCAAATCAACCCGCGTACTGACTTATGCCAGCCAAGAACAACACAAACTTTGGTCTGACGGCGTATTTTTGACTAATACTGCGTTCCGCTCCCGTGTTATACATAGAGTATTAACGCGCTCGCGCGCCTTGTCTTAGTCTAAAAATCCGCCGTCAGACTCGTTCCGACCAAAACGTCGATATTTCCGATGATTTTTTGGTAAAGGCTCGCGCAGACGTACTAGACGTACTTCAAGCGAGGATTTGCCGAAAAGCGCGGAAATAGCGGCGTTTTGGCAAGGTTTGTATTATTCTTGTCTGGCATTATATAATTCGTAATAGAACCCGTGTTTTTCGATAAGTTCTTTGTGACTGCCCTGCTCGATCACGTTTCCGTTTTTCATAACAAGGATAACGTCCGCGCTTTTTATCGTGGAAAGCCTGTGAGCGACGATAAAGCTCGTTTTTCCGCTCATAAGAATTTCGAACGCCTCGGAAATCTTCATTTCCGTTCGGGTGTCTATCGAAGAAGTGGCTTCGTCCAAAATAAGCACGGGCGGAAGGGACAGCATGACCCTCGCAATGCAGATAAGCTGTTTCTGCCCCGCGGAAAGTCCGTCTTCGCCGATTATCGCGTCGTAACCGCCGTCAAGTCTCGTGATAAATCCGTGGGCGCGGGCAAGTTTGCAAGCCTGCTCCACTTCTTCTTTCGTCGCGTCCTTTTTGCCTATTCTGACATTATCGTAAACGCTCGCTTTTCTTATCCAGGTCTCCTGCAAAACCATTCCGATATTCGCGCGGAGCGAATGCCTTTCGTATTCCGTGACGGGAACGCCGTCGAAGCGGATTTCGCCCGAATTTACGTCGTAAAATCTCATTATGAGATTGATAAGCGTTGTTTTTCCGCATCCCGTCGGACCGACGATAGCGACCCTCGTGCCTTTTTTGACCGAAAGATCGAAATGTTCGATAAGTTTTTTATCGGGAACGTAAGAAAAGCTTACGTCGTCTATATCCACGTTTCCTTCCAGCTTTTCCGCCTTTCTTTCGTTCGCGCAAACGACCTCGTCCTCTTCGTCGAGAATTTCGAAAAGTCTCGCCGCGGAAGCTTTCGCGCTCGTAAGCTCGGTCAAAACGGAAGTTATTTCGTTGAAGGGTTTCGTGTATCTGTTAGCGTAGCTTAAAAGCGACAGAATTTCGCCCGCGGTCACCGCGAAAATCGTTCCCGGGGTCGCTTTGACCGCGAGGAGCGCGCCCGTGAGCGCAACGGCGGCGTAAACTATCGCGTTTATTATTCTCGTGGACGGGTTTGTGAGCGAAGAATAAAACACCGCCTTAAAAGAGGTCTTTTTAAGTTCGTCGTTAATCTCGTCGAACTTCTTTCCGTTCACGTCTTCCGTCATATAAGCTTTAACCACGGGCAGATTTGAAAGCGTTTCCTCCACGAGCGAGGACTGCTCGCCGACAAGTTTGGACTGAGCTTTGAAAAGCCCGTAAGTTCTGCCCGTTATGAACTTCGCCGTGAGAAGAGACAGCGGAGTTAAAACCGCGACGACCGCCGCGATGAGCGGATTTATTACGAACATAAACACGAGCGTGCCTATTATCGTTATAATCCCCGTGAAAAATCTCGAAAACCCGAGAAGAAGTCCGTCCGCGAGTTTGTCCGCGTCGCCTATCTCCACGCTTAAAATATCGCCCGTCGAACGTCCGTCGAGATATTTCAAGGGTACGCTTTGCAGTTTTTTGAACACGTCGTCGCGGATTTTAGCCGTTATGCCGTTCGAAATTTTGTTGCAGATAACTTCGGTAACGTACTGGCTGAGCCCCGCGCCGACAGCCGCGCACGCGGCGTACATAAACAGTTTATATAAATCGCCGAAGCCAACGTTGTCTTTGCCGACGATAAGATCGGTCGCTTTACCGAAAATAATGGGCAGAACGAGCGAAAACGCAACGTAAACCGCCGAAGCGACAAGCGAAATCAGAAACGCCGCGCGATATTTTGACGCGTATTTCCAAAGCCTTTTTATAACGCCCGATCGGGTTTGGTTTTTTGTTTTTTTCATTTCGTCGCCTCCCCGCTTTCGTCGCCGACCGAGCCGCCGATCCCGCCGACCGAACCTTTGATCGTTTCGACCGTTCCGCCCGCGCATTCGGGCGTTTCTCCCGAGCCGCCGACGCCCGAGCCGTCCGTTTTACCGCCCGCGCCCGAGCTTTGAGAAGCTTCGATCTCGCGGAATACGGGACAACTTTTTCTGAGTTCGTCCGCCGTGCCGATACCGACGATTTCGCCCTCGTCCATAACGATTATTTTATCCGCCCCCGCAACGGAAGAAGCTCTTTGCGAAACGATTATCGCGGTTACGGGATAGCCGAGCGATTTTATGGCTCTTCTGAGCTTCAAATCGGTGAGATAATCGAGCGCGGACGAGCTATCGTCAAGAATAAGCACGTCGGGGTGCTTCGCGATCGCCCTCGCGATTGAAATTCTCTGTTTCTGTCCGCCCGAGAGGTTTCTGCCGTTTTGTTCGAGAACGGAGTCGTAACCGTTTTCTTTCGCCGCGACTACGTCCGCCGCCTGAGCCGCGTTCACGGCTTTTTCGAGCGTTTCGTCGTCCTTATCGGAAAGCGGCAGAACGTTGGAACGGATAGTTCCTTTAAAAATTGCCGGTTTTTGCAAAACCGAGCCGATTTTCTTTCTGAGTTCTTTCAAAGAATAGCTCTTAACGTCCTTTCCTTCGAGAAAGACCGTACCCGAGCTTGCGTCGTAAAGGCGGGGCAGAAGGTTTACGACGGTAGATTTTCCGCTGCCCGTTCCGCCGATTATGCCTATCGTTTCGCCTTTGTTTACGGTAAAGTTTACGTTTTTGACGCCTACCGCGCCGTCGGCATACCTGACGCTTACGTTTCTGAATTCGATATACGCTTCCGAACCGTCCGCGTTCTCCGTTTTCTCGGTTTCGGACGGCATATCGAGAGCCGCCTGCACGCGCTTTGCCGAAGCGAGCGCGCGGGAGATCGAAACCACGAGGTTCGCGAACTTGACGAGTTCTATAAGTATCTGCGACATATAGTCGTATAACGCGACGGTCATACCCTGCGAAAGCGCGCCCGAATTGACCCTTATCGCCCCGCCCCATAAAAGCGCGACTATGGCGAGATTTATTATCGTGAACGTGAGCGGATTTAAAAGCGAGGAGACAGCCCCCGCGAAATTCTGAAATTTTTCGTAAGCCGCGTTCTTTTTCGAATACGCCGAAATTTCGTCCTCTTCCGCGCCGAACGCCCTAATAACCCTCACGCCCGTGAGATTTTCTCTT
Source organism: uncultured Clostridia bacterium (assembly GCA_934254825.1). Lineage (GTDB taxonomy): Bacteria > Bacillota > Clostridia > Christensenellales > Borkfalkiaceae > UBA10281. Next base: position 27,903 of record CAKQMB010000008.1, read on the forward strand.
GCGGTGAGCGCGACGTCGTCCAGAAGTTTCTGCGCTTTGACGTATTTCGGCATCGTCGCTTTCATTATTATCACCACGGCGAGCGAAAGAATTAAAATCGTGGCAAGGAAAATAAGGGATATACGTTTGTCGATAAGAAAGGCACAGACGAACGCGCCCGCAACGACGAACGGCGAACGCAAAAGCAGCCTTAACGCAATGTTAAGTCCGCTCTGCATCTGGTTTATATCGCTTGTCATACGGGTTATCATTGTAGACACGCCCATTTTGTCCGTTTCGGAAAGCGGAGTCCGCAAAAGTTTTTTATAAAGCTGCGAACGCGTTTCGGAAGAAAAGCCCGTTGCGGCTTTTGCCGAAAAGTACTGCCCCAGAACGGAAAACCCGAACCCGAAGATCGCGAGCGCGACCATGATAAGGGCGTCGGTAACGATCCTCTTCGTATCTCCGCCGCCTATGCCGTTATTTATGATATCCGCAACGAAAAGGGGTACGAGAAGCTCGAAAAGAGCTTCCGTAAGCTTACACAGCGGCGCGAGAATACATTCTTTTCTGTATTTTTTTACGTTTGAAACAAGTTTGCTCATTTAATTCCTTTCATCGCTTTTTTGGCGATCTCTCTCGCTTTGTCCTCGCCGCCGAGCAGAAGTTCGCTGTCGAGTTCGTAAAATTTCGGGCAACCGAAACGCGCGATAAAGCTTACGAAATTCTCGCTCGAAAGCATCGACGTTACGGAAGACGTGAGTTCCTGACCTTTGCCGAGCGATTTTTCGGCGAAATTAAGTACGTTCTCGATTTTCTGAACGTGGCTCGCGCCGTATTTTTCGCAAGTTTCCGAATATTCATTGGCAAATTTTACGGGGTCGTTTTCGGAAAGTCCGTTTATGATCGTTCTGTATTCCGATTTTCTGTATCTTCCGAGCGTACCCGATTTGTATTTTCTCAGAAGTTCTTCCACGCCCTTTTTCGCGTTTCCGGACGTAGCCGTTTTCATGGCTTCTTCCGCGGCTTCGGCTTTCGCCATCGCTTTGTCGGCTATCTTCACGGCTTTGGCGCGGAGAATTTCGGCAAGCGCGAATTTCTCTTCGAAATTGCTCCCCGTAAGATCTATTCTTTCGAGACTTCCGTTTTCCACCTCGTCGCCCGAAACGATTATTCCGAATTTAAGGAAAATAGCGTAATATCCCGCAAATTCGCTCGCGATCCTGGGGCTTTGAATATACCCGCTTATAAGCGTCATATTGACGGGAAGAGAAAGTTTTTCGTATTCGTAAACGGCATAGGAAAGATCTTCCCAGCTTCGAGGGGTAACGAGTTCTATTCCGTCGGGATTTTTCTGCGCGGCGAACAGATAATTGCTGTTGAGCGACAAAAATCCTACGATCGCGCTGTGTACGCCCGAATTCAAAGCGTAAGTTTTGAACGCTTCGTAATCGGGTTCGACGTCGAGCTTTTTAACACGGTCGAGCGTTACCATATCGAGTTCGTTTACCGATTTATTGAATTCCTCGGGGTTGCCCGCGGCGGTCAATATCCAGCCGTCGGGAATTTTATGCGTTCCGAACTTTTTATGTTGCAAAAGTTCGAGCATTGCGGGCGCAAGCGTTTCCGAAACGCAGTTTATTTCGTCGATAAACAAAATTCCTTCTTTTTTGCCCTGCGTTTCGATGGCTTCGTAAACCTCGGCTACGATCTCGCTCATCGTGTATTCCGTAACCGAATATTCCTTTCCGCCGAACGTCTTTTTGGAAATGAACGGCAGACCTATCGCCGACTGACGGGTGTGGTGAGTTATCGTGTAACCTAAAAATCCTATATCGAGTTCGGCGGCGATCTTGCTCATTATGGCGGTTTTGCCTATTCCCGGCGCGCCGATAAGAAGGGTCGGACGCTGACGTTCCACGGGTATTTCGTAATTTCCGTTCGCGTCTTTCGCGAGATATATCCTTATTGTGTTTTTAATTTCGTTTTTAGCTTCGAGAATGTTCATAGCTCCTCCTTCAAATCGTTGTCGTCGAGGACGATTTTATATGCAAAATACGGTACTTTCATATCTTCCGCGTTCTCGCCGTATAAAAGAAAACACACCTTGAAATCGGGGTTTTCCGCGGGGAACGTGCCGTAACCGTCGGTAAAATAAAGCAACGCTCTTATTTTCGCTCCGCGTTTTTTATCGGCGGCGAGCCTGTCGAAAACGGGTCGGAAATCGGTTCCGCCGCCGCCTTCGAGTTTGAATTCTTTCATTTTGTTTCTGAAATCTTCGTCGCCGTTTATGATCTCGTCCGAACGGATTTCGTTGTCGCATTGGATTATTCTCAGTCGCAGTTTGTCCTTTTCGGAAATCTGCGAGCAAATCGAATAAACTTCTTTCAAAAATATTTCGACGGGTTCGCCCGCCGTGCTTCCCGAAACGTCTATCGCGACGACTATCTGCGAATAATCTTTCGCGTCGCTCGTTTCAAGCCGTTCGATAAGCGGCACGTTTTTATAAAGACTTAAACCGTAACAATAGAAAATGTAATCGAAATCCTCGCTCGGGGTTCTTCTTTCGCTCGATTTGATAAACCTTTCCAGAAGTTTGCGGTAATCTCTTTTCCCGCCGACTATGTTTTCGAGCTTTCTCGAAAGTTCCCTCTGATCTTTCCCGAGCTTGGGAAGAATTATTTTGGAAATTTCGATCCACTGTTTTTCGGCGTCCTTGTTATCGTCTCCGCCGTCGTCCCGATTGTCGTTATCGCCCGAACCGCCGCCTTCGCCGCCGTTTCCTCTCCGCCATTTGAAATGGTCGCAAACTTTGAAAACCGCGGAAATCCGATCGAGTTCCTCTTTGCTTTGTTCGGCGAGATATGCCGAACAAAAACTTTCCGTTACCCCTCCGAATTTGTCGATAATCGACTTATAGAGGCGTTTTCTGTATTCGATGTTTCGTCTGTCGCCGAACGGGACGTTAAGCTCGTCGGTGTAATATCCGACGGTTACGTCGCACGCCGTATCGTATAAAAGTTCGTCTTTCCCTTCGGCTCTGAACGGGTGCAGAAACAGATCGTGCAGTACCGTGTGGCAAAGCCCTAAAACTATGAGATCCGCGCCGCGCGCCGCCGTCTGAAACAAAAGTTGTTTCTCTCCGAAAAATATGCCTTTGCCGTCGGTATAGCAAAACGGCTTTTCTTCGGTCACGGCGGGTCCCGCTTTTCCGACCGCATACGAAAGATAGGAAAAAGACGCTCCGAACGACGTCACGCCGAGCCTTAAAACTTCGTTCGCGCTTTCGGTAAGTGAACTCATCTTTTCGCCTCTTTAATCATTGGTATTTGTTTCATGTCTTCGTCTATTTTATCGTAAACGCCTATTCCCGAACGCACGGCTTCCGCGCACAAAACGGGGTCTTTTCTTAAATGTTCGTCCAGCGCGAAATAGTTGCGCCAGTCTTTACGGCACAAAATTTTCAAATCGTCGTAAGAAAATTTCGCGTCCGTAAACCACTGCACGAACGGTTTGTCGGCGTTTTTCACGACGTAACTTTTAACGCAGTCCGAAACGATCTCGGGGTCGTAAAACAGCGGCGAGTCCTGAATTAAATTCAATATCGACCCGTCGGCTTTGGCGCAAAGCGCGATAACTTCTCTGTCGTTTTTATATTCCCCGATCGAGTCGAAAAGCGTTCTTATCGCTTTGGGAGAATTGCGTTTCAATCCCCTTATGATTTTTTCTCTCTCTTCTCTTTCGCCAACGTTTTTGGAGTTCATATAGGACATCAGATAAGGAAGAACGCGCATTTTTCTGTGCTGAACGGCGTAAGGAAGAATGTCCTTTACGAGTTGCGGCGGCACGGAAAACTTTTTACACAAAAGCTCGGCGCATTTTCTGTCGTCCTTTTCCACAACGCGCGCCAGAAGTTCCTTTTTTCTTATGACGTTGCCGTCGCAAACGCTCAAAACGGCGTAAAGCTTCTCGTAGTCTATCGTTAAAAGGTCGAGTTTCTGAGACGTGAGCCTTACCGACATGTTTTTTTCGGCGATTTTTTCGAAAAGCCCAAGCGGCATATCGTTCGAAAGCGTGTTCGGACTTATGACCCCTCTGTCCGCTCTTACCGATTTTTCGAACACCTTATCGCTCGAAAAAGCGTCGTTCGAAAAATACGCGCAGACCGTTCTGTCCTGAGATAACGCGGCGAGACAAACCGACTCGTCCGCTCTCACCTCGTCGGTGAAAAATCTTATGTTTTTCGCGTTTTTGCCGACGGCGATCCGAGCTATTTCCTTATCCGAAAAGAATTCTTTCGGGAGCATTTCGATAGCCGAGCCGCCGCTTTCCGCAACGACCATAGCCACTTCCCTGCTTTTAGCCGCCTCGCCCGTCAGAAACGACACGCAAAGCGGATAATCCGTCGCCGCGATCAGGGCGACTTCCGGATCGGATCTTATGCTTTCCGGAGCGAAGCGGATAAGCCGACCGTCGCTTTTGAAACAGGTTTCGGCGATTTCCTTGTCGGCTTTGTTCTCATCGGAAGCGAACTCGTACAACTCGGGTCTTTTTTCGACGAGCTTTAACGTAAGTTCTCTGTCGCATTGAAGATCGCGGTTCGTCCTGTAATCTTCCGCAAGAGAATTTATAAGGCGCGCCGACATCGTTTTTCCGTTGTTTGCCATTGTTCTTTCCTCCCGAAAATTTTTCCGGAAAACACAGACGGGCTATGTTTTCTTACTTATTAGATGATTATACCACACATAGCCTTAATTGTAAATATTAAAGTCCGATTTTTATACGTTTTTTTTGTGAAAAGAAAAAACGGGCGGCAATTTCCCGTTTTTCGGGAAATTGCCGCCCATAAATTTACTTATTTTTATTTATTGAAAGTATCTTTGTAAGTCTTGCTGAATTTTACGGCAGGAGCCTTGCAAGCTTTGATCTGAACTTTTTCGCCGGTAAGGGGGTTTACACCGTCACGAGCGGCTTTGTCTTTAAGTTCGAAAGTCGCAAAACCGGAAATGTGAATGTATTCGCCTTTCTTTAAAGAATCCGTAAGGGTGTCTACGAATACGTTGAACCATTTTTCCGCTTCTTTGATGGTTACGTTACCGCCGAAATTGTCGGCATATGCTCTGATAAATTCACTTTTGTTCATAATTTCCTCCAAACACTTGTTTTATTTCCGTCCGCAAATCTCTCGCAAACCTCGCCGAGCAACTTTTCCGAACGTTTGTGTACATTATAACATATTTTCAGAAAATTTCAATCGTTTTCGGGAAATTTTTTCGTTTCGGATCGATTTTTTAAGAAAAATTCACAAAAAACGGGCTTCCGAACGCCGATAAACGCCGAAACGCCCGGCTACGCTTGACAAAATTATAATAAAATGGTATATTATTCAATAATCGACAAGGCGTGCTTTTAAAAAAACGCTTTTAAAAAACGTTTTTAAAAACCCGCCCGCAAAAAAAGATTTTAACCGACTTATTCGGAGAAATATAATGCAGGACGAACAATTAGTTTCAAATTTAAGAAAAAAAAGCAGATTTTCAAGACTTGCGGCTTTAAAGCAACTTGTTTCGACGGAAAATTTCGAAACGGAAACGAATAAAAAGGCAAATTTCAACTTCCATTGCAGAACGGAATATTCCTGTTTCGACTCCACCCCCTCGCTTGCCGCATATAAATTGATGAAAAACGGATTTCCCGTAACGGCGATAGTCGATTACGCTTCCCTTTCGGGCGCGAAAGAACTTATGAAAGCCGAAAAGATCCTCGGCGGAGTTTATTATATAGGAACGGAAGTCGACGTGACCGACGAAAACGGTCAGGCGCGCAAAATGCTCTCCGTGGGCATACCGCACAAAAACATAAAGCCGTTCAATTTCGAGTTGTTCTTTTACAGAAAGTTGCAGAACGACTTTACGGACGAGCTTTTGGCTAAACTCAATTCCCGTTTCAAAAAATACGACATAAACCTCGCCGCGCCCGCGAGATCGTTTTTCAAAACGACGTCCACGGAAGATATTTTCGTTTGTCTTGCCGCGGCTATTGTCGAAAAATTCGGTTCGGCGGACGCGATAACCGGATTTTTGACGGATAAACTCGGCGTAACGCTTTCCGAGTCCGACATAAAAAGGCTCGAAGACACCGCGAACACCTATTACACCGTCGATCTCGCCGCCGCTTTATACAATAATTATAAACTTAAACTCCCCGCGAGAAAATGCAAGACCGCGCGGGAATTCGTAAGCGCGAGCGACTCTCACGGCGCGATCTCTCTTCTCGTTCTTTCGGGCGACGAAAACGAGGCGGTGGATTTTGCGCTCAAAAACAATATTAAAGGAATTATTTTCGATATCGACAAAGTAAATCCCGATTTCGACGCGGAAGCTTTTTACGAAAAATGTCTTTCTGCGGGGATTTTACCGCTTGCGAGAATGGTTTGCGATTATCCCAAAAAGAAACTCGTTCACGAATTCAAAGACGAAAAAACCGCGGAACTTTTCCGCGAGACGGCTTTTGCGGTGATCGGACACGAAATCACGGCTTCTTTGAACGTCAACGACGGAATGTTTTCCGAGCGTTCGATCGAGAACACCCCCGATTTAAAAGACCGCATCCGTCTTTTTTCGAGAATTGGGCTTAAAGGAAGCAATATCAACACTCTGTAATTTTTATTTCAAAACGATAATTCAAAACGACGTTAAAAAAACGAGCCGAGCCTTTCGGCTCTTTTTTTTGTATAAAAAATCCGCCGCGGGTTATAATGAAAAGATATGAAAAAAATACTGTTATGCGTTCTCACGCTCGTTTTTTGTTCGTTCGCCGTCAAGCTGAGCGGCGGGACCGTTCTGAAAGGCGGCAGGAACTATTCGTTTTTTTATAATTCGGGCGGCGCGGTCGAAATTTACGAGCCTACGCCGTCGGAAATCTCGTTCGGGGCGGATTTTAAAGAGAAAATCGGCGAAAGTTGCGAAATAAAGCTTTCTTCTCTCGGGCGTTTCCTCACGAAACTCCGCGCGAAAAAAGTGTCCGAAGAAAAAGGCGAGGACTTTCTCAATTTATATTATTACTCCCCTTTTATACGCGACAGCGTTTCGATCGGCGGAAAAAAGGTAAATCTGCACGTTTCGTTTAATTTAAGAAGCGAAAATTTCGGCGAAGAGGAATACGTTACGGTAGCCTCGCCCGTAAATTACGGCGGGTACTGACAAAGGGTATCGACGGCAAAGCCGAAAATCATCCCGAAAAAAATTTTTCCAAGCTTTGTATAAAACCCGAAAAGCGGGGCAATAATCTTCTCCGTCGGGCGTGACGGATAAAACCGAACCGAACCCGAGGGACATAAATTTATAAATCGGAGGACAAATCATTATGTCGGAAAAGAAAAACAACAAATCGTTACTTAATTTCATCAAGAAAAATCTTTACTATCTCGTGATAGGCGTTTCGCTCGTCATCATCGCAACGGTAATCGCAATCGTTTTGTTTACGAACAAACCAAATCAGGCGATAACCCCGAACGAATCGTACGTCGAAAGCGAAAAGCCGTCCAACGCGGGCAATAAGGACTCTGAAAAAGATTCCGAAAAGCCGACCGAATCGGACAAGTCCGGCGAATCGACGAAAGATTCCGAAGACGAAAGCAGTTCGGACAAACCGACCGTAAACAAAATCGTTTTCACTCTTCCCGTGGCGACCTCGACGATAATCAAAGGCTACACTTCGTCCACCGTCGTTTTCAATAAAACGCTCGGAGTTTACACGGGGCATATGGGCATAGACTTCGCCGCCGAAGCGGGAACGGACGTAGTCGCCGCATACGACGGAACCGTAGAAAGCATCGTGACTTCTTATCTGCAAGGAACGACGATAACCATCGACCACGGAAACGGACTTAAATCGGTTTACAATTCGATCGACGCCGACGAAAATCTCGCCGAGGGAAAAACCGTCAAAAAGGGCGACAAAATAGGCGAGGTTTCGGACAACAACAGGCAGGAATATAAAGACGGACCGCATCTTCATTTCGAAGTTCTGGAAGACGGAAAGAAAATCGACCCCGAAACCTATCTGCTATCTTCTCCCAAATAAACGGCGAAATCAATTTTTTTCGCTACAAAAACAAGTAATAAACGAAAAGAGTTTTCCGTACAATGTACGGGAGACTTTTTTTATGCGACGGATCATTTGTTGTTTTCTTTTTCTCGTTTCTCTTTCTCTCGTTCTGCCGATTTCGTCCTGCGGCAAACAGACTGCGAAAAACAGTTGCTCGCTCGATTTAACTTACGACGAAACAAACGGCATCATAAGCGGAAAAGCCGCCTATAAGTTCGTAAACACGTCAAACGGCGTTTTAAGCGAAGTGCTTTTCAACCTTTATCCGAACGTTTTCGACGGCAAAAACGACGTCTTTAAAAGCGACAAAAAAACCGACATTTTTTATGCGGGCGAAACTTTCGGCGAAATAAAAATATCGTCCGTAACCTCGGGCGGAATGCCGCTCGCCTTCTCCTTTTCGGAAGACGAACTTCTGCTTAAAGTCGCGACGGATAAAATTTACCCCGAAGACGAAACGCAAATCGAAATAGAGTTTTCGACTACGCTCCCCAAGGCGAACAACCGTCTCGGGATAACGGAAAACGTCGTAAATTTAGCCGACTTTTACCCCACCCTTTGCAAACTTGCGGAAAACGGCTTCGTTTGCCCCGCATACTGCGGCATAGGCGATCCTTTTTATGCCGACTGCGCCGATTTTTCCGTTTCGATAAATCTTCCGTCCGTTTATACGGCGGCATGCTCGGGCGCGGCGGCGAAAACGGTTATAGACGGAGAGCGGACCGATTACTCGTTCGAAATCGTAAACGGAAGATATTTCGCGCTCGCGCTTTCCGATAAATTCAACGTTTCCGCCGTTAAATCGGGCGATACGGACATTTTTTATTACTCCGCAGAAAAAGACGAAGGACGGCTCGACGAGGTTAAAAAATGCTTCGAATTTTACGTCGGGGCGTTCGGGGCATATCCTTACAAGACCTTTTCGGTCGTCGAAACGGGACTCGACGCACTCGGAACGGAATTTTCGGGAATGTGTTTCATAAACGAAAAAGCAAAGGCGGAAGAAAAAACCCGCGCGGCTTTACACGAAACGGCTCACGAATGGTGGGGAATTACCGTCGGGACCGATCAGACAAACGAGGCGTTCATAGACGAAGGCTTAGCGGAATATTCCGTTTATCTTTATTATCTTTTAAACGACAAAACGGAGCAAGCCGAACACATGATCAACACGGCAAAAGCCGCCTATAAGTCGTTCTTCGAGATAAATTCGATTTTTTCGGGAGAAGCGGACACCGCCATGAACCGACCGCTTACGGGCTTTAAAAGCGAGGCGGAATACGTTGCGATAGCTTACGACAAAAGCCTTATAATGTTCACCGAACTCGAAAAAACGGTCGGCGCGAAAAAGAACGTCGCGAAAATGAAAACTCTTTATTCCGCAAACGAATTCGGTATATGCTCGGCAAACGAACTTACGAAAGCCTTCGGCAGAAAAGAATATTTCGAGTCGTTCATAACGGGAAAGGTCATCGTCTGACGACCCGCCCCGTCGTTTGACAAAAAGAATAAAAAAGCGTATCATAAAGGCATAATCGGAAAACGGAGAAACTTATGCCTTTTTTTGAATACAAATGCCTTAAATGCGGCAAAATTTTCGAGGAATACGTCAAAAAATACGACGAAGAGGTAAAATGCCCGTCCTGTGGGGAAAAAGCCGAAAAAAATTACAGCGGAGCGGTTTATTCCGCCACGGGGGCGAAAAAAATCAACTGCACGGGCAACTGCAAAACCTGCGGCGGCTGTCATTGACCCCGAAAAAGTCCGACGACAGCCGAAAAACGATCGCAAGTCGCCCGCAAGCCGATCGCAGGCGCCGCGACAGAGAGCCGAACGGAGAAGCGATCGCCTTTTTTTCGCAATAAATTTACAAATAATTATAAATAATGTCAATCGAACCATTGACAAAAAAACAATTTAATGGTAGAATTTTAAAGAATATACTATGTAACCGACGATTCGTCCGTTTTCGGGCGTTAAGTCAAGGAGAAAAAGAATGAAAAAAATCATTGCTTTTGTTTTATCGCTCGCGCTCGCGACAACGCTTTTTGCCGCGCTCACGTCGTGCGGAAACGACAAAACTACCGACAAAACCGTTAAATTTACCTGGGATATAACCGAAGCGGACGGCGAAGTCACGCTTAACGGCTACACCGTTTCGGACGCCGCAAAGGACCTTATCGCAAACAAGGACTACGCGGAACTCGCAAAAGGCTTCACCGCCAACGACCCCGACCACAACACTTACGACGAGAACACCGTTAAAACGGTAACCGTTCCCGCAAACGTAACGAAGATAGCGGCTAACGCGATCGACAGTCTTTCGTTCATCGAAGAGCTTGTCGTAGGCGAAAACGTCAAATCGATCGAAGAAGGCGCGTTTTCCAACCTTTCCGCTCTTAAAAAGATCACTCTTCCCTTCGCGGGCGGAGAAAAAGGCGCGCCCGACGCAACGAACGGTATGACGGGCGCCGCAAACCAGAACAAACTTTTCGGATATATTTTCGGAACGGCTTCCACTTCTTCGCTTACCGCCTGCACGCAGACTTATAACGACGGAGCAAGCGGAAACACCGCTACTTACTACATTCCCACCACTTTGGAAACCGTAGTTATAACGGGCGAAATCAAAGCCGAAGACAAGGAAATCAAAGTCAATAAAAACGACGACGGCAAATACGTTCCCGCTCCCGAAGGCGAAGACGGCGAATTCACTATCACCGTTAAGTCGTATGCGGACTGCGCCGTTCAGCCTTACGCTTTCTACGGCGTTACCGTAATCAAAAACGTTACTCTTAAAGGAAACGACATTTTCGACGAAACGTTTGACGGTTGCACCGCGCTCGAAAACGTTTACGTTGAAGGAACCGCTCTTACTATCGGCAAGAACGCGTTCAAAGGCTGCACTTCCTTAAAGAACGTAACCGTTGACGAAACGGCTTCTTTCAAAGGCGTTAAAGTTATCGGAGACAACGCGTTCAACGGTTGTACCGCTCTCGGCAAAGGCGACGATTTCTCCGTCGGAGAATTAACTCTCGGCGAAGTCGAAAAGATAGGCGAACTTGCTTTCGGCGGCTGCACGGGACTTGTAAAACTCGTTTTAAACGCTTCCTTGAACCTCGAAAACGGCGACGTTAAAGAAAAAGCTTTCAACGCTTGCACGGGTATTATCGAAGTAAAACTCGGAAACGAGATCATTATCGACAAAGATCATCAGATGGTCGAAGACGGTTCTCTCGCGAAAATCTTCTCGGGACTTAGCGATAAACTTTACAAAGAAGCGGAAAAAGCACCCGAAACTCCGGAAACTCCCGCAGAATAAAATCAATCCACCGACGGTTTGCCCGAAAACGGGCAGACCGTTTTTTTATGCCCGACAACGGATTTTTTATCGTTTGCTTGACTAACCGTTCGCCGTCTGTTATAATAAAACCGATCATATCTATATATATTATGGAGAGATAAATATGAAAAACCGAAATTTATTCAAAGCGGCTTTATTGACCGCGCTTGTCGCAATGCTTTTCGCGTTCTCCGCATGCGCGCTCACAGACTCGTCGGATAAACCCGACTCCGCCCCTCGGGAAAGCCAATCCGCAGCGATCGAAAACTACGTTAAAAACGGGGAAATATTTATTTTCGTAAACGGCGTAAGGGTGACCGCGGACGAAGAATTCGTAACTGTCGACGGCAGGATTTACTATGCAAAAAACAACCGCGCGGCAACGGGAGTGGTCGTTATCGGAAGCAAAATTTACGATTTCGGAACAGACGGAGCGTTGGACGAAAACAAGGTTTTCGATAAAGAATTCGTCAAGCTCGGCAATATGACGTATTACGTCGAACAAAACCGCGTGGCTTTCGGGCTGACGCTGATCGACGGAAAAGTTTGCGATTTCGGCGACGACGGCAATTACATACCGGACGCGTATTTCGATAACGAATTCGTTGTAATCGACGGCGAAACTTATTATGCGATAAACAACAAAATCGTTTACAACGCATTTATCCTCGACGGCAGAATTTACGATTTCGGCGACGACGGAAAACTTAACGGAAACAGAGTTTTCGATAAAGAACTCGTGGACTTCGACGGAAACACTTATTACGCCGAGAAAAACACGGTCGTCAAAACCATAAAGGTCGAAAACGGAGAAATCAAAGTTTACGACAACAGCGGAAATTTAACCGACCTTGCAATAGACAAAGCGTTCATATTGTCCGACGGAAACAGATATTACGTCGTTTCGGACGAAATAGTCAAAAACACTTATTTTATCGTCGACTCGACGGTTTATTCCGCCGACAAGGACGGAATAGTTCCCGATAAGATCTACGATAAGGTTTTTATCGATATCGGCGGAAACAGATATTACGCCTTGAACGGAAAAATCGTTACGGGCATCAACATTATAGAAGACGAAGTTTATCTTTTCGGCGATGACGGAATTCTGACCGATAAGATTTACGACGGAGAGTTTTTCGAAATCGACGGCAACACTTATTATGCCGTGAACGGAAAGATAATCAAAGGTAATTACGTTATCGAAGACAAGGCTTTTAACTTCGGCGAAGACGGAATTTTAACCGATAAAGTTTTTGACGGAGAGTTTTTCGACGTGGGTGAAACCACATATTACGCCGAAGACGGAGTTATCGTTAAAGGCAAGACCAAAATTATCGGCGACGGAATTTACGAGTTTGAAGCGAGCGGCGCGTTGAACAAAGAAAAAGTTTTCGAAACGGGCTTTACCGTCGTGGACGATAAAACTTATTACGTTACCGAAAACAATAAAATTCTTATCGGCGTTCGGGTCGTAGAAATGTCGGTTTACGATTTCGGCGAAGACGGCGAGCTTGTTCCCGACTCCGATTTCGACGAAGTGTTCGTTACCGTCGGCGACGACGTTTACTACGCGATCGGCAACACCGTCGTTACGGGTTATAAATTTATCGTCGAACATATCTACGTTTTCGGCGAAGACGGTAAACTTCTCCGCAACACGGAACACAACGATTACGCCGTTTCCGCAAACGGAACGATAACCGCTCCGAAAGGCGAAACGCTGTTTATCGAAGTAGAAACTATAAGATATATCGTCGCAAGCGATTATGCCGCACCCGCGCGCAGTATTTCGGGAACGGTGGTTGCTTCCGACACGAAAACCCCGTTTACCCCTGCGGAGATCCTTGTCGGCGCGGAACTTGAAATAGTATTCGGCGGAATGAAGTTCACTGCGGAATCGAACGAAGACGGCTGCTATGAATTGTCGGATATTCCCGAAGCCAAGCTCACCGTTTCGCTTGACGGATATATAACCGTGGAAACCGATCTTGCCGACGCGGAAGACAATCTGGAAATTGTTATGGATAAGACCGCTTCGGTCGACCTTCTCGGAAAAGTTTACGTCGGCGACGAAGACTTTAACTACAATAACAACAGAATACTCCGCAAGGTTAAAATCACGCTCGAAAGAATAAGCAGTACCAACGTATGGCACGCCGAAACCGAAACCGACGATTACGGCGCGTATATATTTACCGACCTCACGGCGGGCGTTTACAGACTCGTTGCCGCAGCCGACGGATATCTGCCGATAACGGAAATATTGACTGTACACGCAAATCAGAACGAAATTTACAACCTCGCGCTTGAAATGTTCAAAACCGCGGACGCGGAAAAGACGGGTTCGGCAAGCGGAACGATTTTCGACGGAAAAACGGGCAATCCCGTTCCGAATCTTAAAGTAGACGTTTACGAAGGCGTTACGAACACGAACGGCGAAGCGGTCGCGACGGTTTACACCGACGAAAACGGATGTTACGCTCTCGAAAATCTCGCGCAAGGAAACTACACTCTTAAAGTTACCGACGAGAACGCAATAAGCGAATTCAACCGCTATCACGATTGCGTTATGCCGATAAAAGTCGTCGCGGATAAGCTCACCGATCGTCAGGACGTTTCTGTCGTAAGACTTTCGGAACTCGACGAAAACGCCGTTCGTATCGTTCTCGTCTGGGGCGAAAAACCCGCGGATCTCGATTCTCACCTCGTATACGGCGAAAACGGACACGTTTATTACGGCTCTAAAAACGATCTCGGCGCAAGCCTCGACAAAGACAACGTTTCGGGTTACGGCACGGAAACGATTATAATCTCCACTCCTCTGTCGGGCGAAACCTACGAATATTCCGTTAAAAATTACAGTAACGAAAGAAATCTTTCGATGTCGGGCGCGGTTGTGAGAGTTTATATCGGATACGACGTTTCCGCTTCTTACACCTTCTATGTTCCTGTCGAAGAGGAAGGCGAAAACGACGATTACAACGTTTGGAACGTGTTCTTATTCGACGGAACCGACAAGACGATCTCGTTTGTCGGCACTACCGAAAAAGTAGAAATAAAAGACGACAAGAAGAACTAATATTTATTTCTCTCCACAAAAAATACGGGGCGGAATAACGATTTAAAATCGTTATTCCGCCCCTTTTGTTTTACGCATATATTTATTTATTCCGATCCGCAAAACGCGAATATATCCCGAACGCAATCGCCGCGAGAACGCAGATCGCCGAAGAAATAAGCAGAAGCTTAAAAACTCCGTTCCAGCCGAAGTTGTCGGCAATCGTTCCCAAGCCGTAAGAACTTATCGTACTTCCGATATAACTGCATCCGTTCATAATGCCCGCAAGCATGCCCGCGTTCGAGGTTTTCACTGTCAGCGGAGCCATGCTCGTTATCACGTTGTTAGAACCCGACATCACGAGCGAAACCACACAAAGACAGATTATCATAATCACCGCGGAAACCTCTCCGAAGATTATTTCAGCCCCTATCGCGAGCGCGGAAACGAGAAACAGAACTCCGCAAAGCGAAACGAAGCTTTTTATATATTTCCCGATAAACACAGCCACAGCCGTTCCGAAAACCGATACGAGCGGAAGAAACAGAGTTAAAAGTATGCCGAGATAATCGGGCATAACGTAAGTTTCTTTGAGTATCGTCGGCACCCAAACGGTTATTCCGTCCTTGATGAGATTGGTTATAATCGCGAAAACGCCGAGAATAATAAATATCGTTATGAAACTTTTATTCGCGCTTTTTCCGCTTTCCCGCAGGTTCGCGGCATCCGTCTCTTCTCCGCCCGTCTCCGCTTTCTGCAATCCTCCGCCCGACTTTTTCAAAGCCGAACACATAAAAAACCATATGAACGCCACTATCGGAAGTATTGCCGCCGCCACAAAAAATATCGTTTTATAAGCCGACAATTTGACGAACAACGCGCTCAGCCCGTAAACGGCGAACGTTCCGCAAGCCACCGTCGTTCCCATAACCACAACGGCTTTCGACACATATTTTTCGTCGAGATACTCCGACAAAAACCTCGCGAGCATCGCCCACAAAAAGGAAAGCGAAGCGCCGTTTACGAGCCACAGATATTTGAAATAAGCGAATTTATTTAAAAACGGCAACACGAAATTGCACACCGACGAGACGAGAAGCGAAAAGAAAACCGTGTATTTGAGGTTGTATCTCTTGCAGAAAATACCGTTTATGATCTGCCCCGCGCCGTAAGCGAAGAAGAAAATCGTCCCCACGCTTCCGCTTTCCGCGTGAGAGATGCCGAACGCGCTTTCGATCTGCGTTATATTGGCGTTATACCCGAGCTTACCGATATAAGAACAGGTGTAAACAAGCCAGCAAACGAAAATCGCGAGCGTGTTTTTGTTTATGAATTTGTTTTTATTTTCCATTTATTTTAAATATCGCCTCTTTTTATCGTCGGTAAATTCAATCGTAAATTCAATCGCCGATAATCATAAATTACGTCAATCGTCGGCGACTTTTTCGAAAACGGGCAGTTTATCTATCGGAGCGGCTACAAAACTTTCTCCGCGTCCGTAAACATCTCCGTTTTCGATATCTTTCCATTTTCCTTTCGGGAAGATTACTTTTCTTACGTTCACGCCTTTTTCAAGTACCGGGGCGACAAGATATTTATCCCCGAGCATAAATTCGTCCGTAATTTTTTCGTATCCCGACGACGGGTACTCGTATTCGAGATATCTGACGGCAGGCTTGCCGCTTTTTGCGGCATCGGAAAGCTGACCGATAATATACGGCGTGAATTTTTCGCGTAGCTCCATAATCTTTTTGCATATTTCGGCAACCCTGTTTTCTTTTCTGTTCCACACGTCCAGCGAAAACTGAATCATAGGAAGAAGAGCCGAGGCTTCGCACCAACGGATTATAAGCTCGTCGTCGAGATTGCTTTTGTCTATAAAATCGGCAGACAATCCACCGCCGACCATATCGGGGCAACCGAAAATGTACCCCGCCAGCCCTTGCGTTAAAACACAAGGCAAAAGCGAGGACAATCCGAGCAGTTCCCCGTCGGTTTTCCAGGCGTGCTTTTTATCGTTCAAACGGCAGATAATCGGCTTATAGGCGGACTTATATAAACTTCTCGCTTCTTTCAGGTCGCTATCTATACTATCTATCCACAGTCTCGACTGCTCGTTTTTAAACTCGTATTCTTTCGCCGTGTACTCGGGATCGCCGCCGTCCATTTTAAAGCCCGAAACGCCGTAATCGTTCATAAGTCTTCGGGCGTTCTCGTTTATCCATTGTTTCGCGGAATCGCCAGATACGAAATCGAGCTGAGCGGAATATCCTTCCCACCACGCGGCAAAAAGCGGTTTTCCGTCTTTCTGAATAACTCTGTTTTCGCGCATATGGTCGAAAATCCAGGGCGCGTAGTCGGCGGACTTAGGCGAATCGGGCGAAATATAAGGACATATCCACAAAGAAACGATAAATCCGAGCTCGTTAAGCTCCTTTATCATAGCTCGCGGGTCGGGGAAATACGCGGGATTGAAATCCCACACACCGTAGTCCTTCTGCCATGTGTCGTCGACAATTATTATCCCCGGTTTAAACCCGTTTTTAACGATCGAACGCGCGTAATCAAGGATTTTTTCCTGATTTTGCGACCATAAAAGCACCGTCCACGAGCAGTACTGCGGAGCGGAAAACGCTCTTATATCGGGAGTTTTCCCCGTCGGCGGATAATGCTTTGCCGCCGCAGCCGTCGCCGCGGTTTTAAGCGTTTCGCCCGCTTTCCGAAAATCGATTTCCTCGGCTTCGACGGTAATTTCCCCGAGATAAAACTTCACGCTACCGCCCTTTTCGAGCCAGATATATCGTCCTTTATTGCTCAGAAAAATCGGATTTAATTGACTGTGGGTTAAATTTACGGACGTGTCGATAAAAAGCTCGTCCTTTTCCCCGACGGGAAATTTCTCGCCGTAATCAACCGCGCCCGCATACCAGTATTCGTTTTCTTCGAATTTTATTTTTTCCGTCATAGAATAATTTCTACGTTTATTTCGCCTTTAAGCTCGGAGTTTTCGAACCTTACTTCGCCGCCTTCGGCTGATTTTCCGTTCACCGTTACGGTCTTGTTCGCGCCTTTTTTAAGCGTAAGATTTATCTTCGCGCCCTTTATCGAAACCGAAACGGAAAGCTCCTCGAACGGCATATTCCCCGCGGGTGCGATCGTAAGCCCGCTTAAATCGGCTTTTAATCCGAATACGTCGAAATAAAGGGTTTTCAAAAGCACGCAGCCGCTCCCCGTGAACCAGTCGCTCATGGACTCGCCGTCGAAACCCTTTTTCTCGTTTTCGATATAGGAGTTCGGCATAACGAAAGGCGTTGTCGTGATTATCTTATGCGCGGGCGGCAGAATTTTATAGATCTGCCCGAACGCAAGCTCGTTTTCGCCCGCAATAAACAGCGAACGAATACCGAAAAGCGTTGCGTGGATATACACCGCGCCGTTCTCCGCCGTTCCCTCGGGAAGCCTCGTGATACGCCCTACTTTGTCGTTTGTCGGCGCAAAATAGGGGTTGAAAGTCTTCAAGCCGTACTTGGAATCGAGCCGCTTATAAGCCGAAAGAATATCGTTTTTAAGCGATTTATCCCATTCGAGCGCGCCGGAAATAATCCAGAACGCGTCGGCGGTAAGTCCGTCGCGGTTTTCGCCGTCGTTATCCGAAAAGCTTCCGACAAAATAACTTCTCTTATCTCCCCAACCGTGCAGAATTTTTCTTTCGCCCTTGTCGTTTTTGACGACGGCGTATTTTAAAAGTCCGTTTTTCACGCCCTCGCGAACGGAAAGATATTCGTCGGCTTTTGCGTTTTCGTCTTTTTTACGCAGGATTTCGGACATTTCGGCGAGGTTACGGCAATATTGCAAAGTCGCCATAACGGACACGCCCGTGCCGTATTCCTTGTCTTTGTCCGTAGTTTTCCCGAGACCGTCGAGCGCGTCGTTCCAGTCTCCGTAAAGCGCGTGCAGGCAACCCGTTTCTTCATCGAGATTGCGGCGAAGGAACTCGGTTATTCTCACGAGGTGATCCAAAACAGTGTCCTTTTCGTCGTTTAAAAGCACTTCGTTTCCGTTAAATTCGTAGTAGCCGCAAACTTCGTCGAGGATAGAAAAATCGTTCGTGTACGCAAGATATGTGTAAACGGTGGAGATTATCCACACTCCCTGATCGACGAACGGACGAAGATCCATCGGCGGAACCGCGCCCTTTGCCGCGGGATAGGAATACTGTCTCGGCGCTCTGCCGTCGACGCCTATATAATTCAACGCCTCGACGATTTTGCCTCTGCAATAATCGGGAATCCACAAAAGCGCGGATTCGAGCTGCTGAAAAATGTCTCTTATGCCGATATACGGTCCCGCGTAGTTTTTCGCGCGGGCGCAGAACTCGTTCTGACGGTGTACGCTTTTAATGAAATATTCGAGCGTCTTTTCGGGTACTTCTTTCCAATCGCCTTTTATCTTAACGGGCGGAATATCCTCGCCGACTTTCGCCGCGCGGTAATTTTCGCTCAGACGCCCGCCGTTTACGGTAAGCAGATAAGAAACTTCCGCCGTTTCGCCTTTTTTAAGCGTAAGCGGAATTATGTCGCCCGCGATCGCCGTATCGGTAAACTCGGTATGAGTTTTGCCCTCTCCCTCGAATTTTCCGTTTATAAGCGCGGAAGAAACGGTTATCTGTTCGTTCTCCCCGCCGCGGTATTGCGCGCGGGAAGTGGTGTTAATCGACTTATAGCCGCTTGTTTCGCGTTTAATGGTCGCCGTATGCTCGAAGCAGGACGTGCGGGATACATACTCGGTTACCGAAAAATCGAACTCGTTTTCTTTATAATCGCAACGTCTGTACCACTTGGTTTCTATGTTCTCGCAAAGGGCGTGAGAAAGCATAAGATCGAAATACGCAGACGAATAAGTTTCTATCTCTCCGCCCGAAACGTTTTCGATCGTTACCGTGAACACGACCTGTTTTTTCTCGTTTACCGAAGCTTTGAGACAAGCCGCGAGGTTTTCCGTTTCGACGAAATATCTCGCCGCGTCGGGAGAGAAAACGACAAATCTTTTTACGTTTTCCTCGAACGGAAATTTCGCCGCGCCGGTTATGGAAACGGGGAAAAACTTATCCCCTCTCTTTTCTCCTATGAAAAAGCAGAGGTTGGGTTCTCTTCCGCCCGCAAAAGGCAGAACGATATTGAACGTGCTTTCCTCGATTTTCGCGTTTCCCGAAGAATACGCCCAATACGTCAAGCCGTCGCACGAATAAGGGTAACGCGCGTCGCCCTTGGACTGTTTGACGCAAAGAACGTCGTCCGCGCCGAGAAAACGGCATCCGCTCGGCATTTTCGGATATTCCTTTTCGCCCGCAAGCGCGGCTTTGGCTTTTTTAAATAATTCAAGGCTTCTTTTATCCATTTTTATCCTCTTTTATTTTCCTTTTTAAATTCGCCCGTTCAAACTCTCTCAATCGTCCTCTTCGACGATCTGCATCTGACCGGGAGCGAACCACATAAAGAGTTTTTTGCCCTTGTATTCGCCCTCGATCCTCTCGATTTTATTTTGAGAATTGTTGACGAAAAGCAAAAACTCCTTGCCGTTTTTATCTTTGAACTTCGAAACGATCATCGGCATGCCCCAGTTGCGTTTGAAGAACAACCCCTCGATACAACCGGGCGTGTACAGCGGCGTGCCGCCGTAAGTTCTGCCCGCGTGATAAACCTCGACAAGCTCGGAATTTGCAAGTCTTTCGGCGAAATGGTCGTTGAAAAGGCGCATTTGCCTTGCGAGGCGATCGAAAGTTTCGGTTTTGTTATAGTACTGATCGAACGGAGACAGGTGATAGCTCGACTCCAAAAGTCTGCCGTAAATATAAAACCAGAAAATGCCCTTCGCGCCGTGAGCGACGGCAGTCGATATCTGCCAGCGGATATCGTCCTCGGAGGGAACTCTGAACGCCCAATGCCCCACGGAAAGGAGCGTTGTCCAGAAATCCACGCCCGTTTTACGGGAGATTTCGCGGTACATGTTGAGATTATGGAAATAAAGTCCCATTCCTTCTTCCGCGTTGTTCTCGAACATCTGAAAATAGCAATCGTAACAAAGCTGTCCGAGCCCCGTTTCCTTAACGGCGTTTTCGAGCATTTTCGCATAGCCCGCGTGGTTCGTTCCGAGTGTTTTTTCGAAATCCTCGTCGAAAAACGGCAGGAAGTTTATGAACGGGCGGGCGTATTCCTTAACGATTTTCACGGCTTTGAGCATATCCGCCCAGTGAGCCTGCGCGGGTTCGTCGCCGACGTGGAACGCGTAAAAAGCAGGGTGCGAAGCAAATTTTTCCGCCGCGGCTTTAACCCGCCTGCGGTATTCTTCCTCTCCGATCTCGCCTATTTCGTACCACAAAGTGCGCTTGTCGCAAATTATGAGTTTCATACCCTTTTTCGCCGCCGCGTCGAGGTTTTTCAGAATATATTCGTAGTCCTCGTCGGTTTCGGCATAGCAGGTCATAGGCGTGTTCATTCCGAGATCACCCCAGTCGTCCACGCTTGTAACCGCGTCTATTTTGCCCGACGGAACATAGTTCCAGAAGCTCGTTACAAATTTTTTATCCATAATTTAATCCTTATCCGAAAATTTAATTCTGCCGGTTACGGCGTAGTAATAAATCGGGAGCGCGCTCCAACCGTGACAAAGACTGCACGACAAATCGCCGTCTTCCACGCCCTCGACAGTTTCCCAGAACGAAGTCGCGCCCGCGTCGAGCATTTTTTCGTAGTTTTTATCTATTTCGTTTATGACGTAATCTTCGTATTTCTTCCCGAAAGACAAAAGCGCGTCGTAAACGTAAGCCGCGGCGGCAAGAGTCGCTTTCAAAGCTTCCCCCCGCGTGAGTTTTTCGGCTAAATCTTCGCCGCCCAACCCTATCGAAAGGCAAAGCGCGTTGCCGAATTCGGTGTAAGTTTCTTCTCCGATATACGAACGGAACATTCCCGTTTTTTCGTTATAGAAATTTTCCGCGATAAGTTTTTTCATATCGCTTAGCTCCGTTTTTTCGGACGGGAAAAGCTCTGCGTATTTTTCTTCCGCGTAAACGTAATAGGCGTTTAAAATAAGCGAATACCTTTCGGGCGAAAAATCGTTTTCCTTTCTCGAAAGATCGCCGCAGTTATCGCTGCCGTTTCCCCACTCGTAAAAGTTCCAATAAGGATACGGAAAGTCGGCTATAAGTCGATTATCGCGCAGTTTCCGAAATTTTCCCATTATTCCTTGCAAGGTTTTATGAACCTCTTCGAGTATGGAATTATCGCCCGTGAACTTAACGTATTCGTGAACCAGAACGATAAAACAAAGCGAATAAAGCGGTATCGCGGGAGTGTTCTCGGCGGGATAAGTAAGCTCTAAAAGCCCGTCTTTTCTCACGCCTTTCGACATAAGCAGAATATTCGAACGGGCGAACCCGTCGCCATAAAAAGCTTTGTAGCCGCACAGCATTTCGTTTCGGCTGTCGAAGGTGTATAAAGCCTGTTCGCGCCACACGCAATCCTCGTAATGCTCGTGCATGCAAAGCGCGAGCGTTCTTATCGCGACAGCAGTTATTTTCTCGTGCAAAGTACTATCCGCCGCGAATTTCCTTATTTTAACGGGATAATCGACGGAAAGAATTGTGATTTGCCCGACTTCGATCGGATTTTCGGTTTTGACCTCTATATAGCGAAGTCCGAGCCTGCGGAAAGGGTTTACATACTTGTTCTCGCCCTTTTTTGCGATATATTCGAAAGAAAAGTCGCGGTTTCCGATAATCCTCGCAACTCCGCCGTTTTTGATATGCTCGCCGTAAGAAATAAGGATTTTCTGTTCGGTTTCGGAATGAAAATCGAGATAAATCTGCCCCGAATATTCCTTTTTGAGGTCGAACAGGTAAACGCCGTTCTCTTGCTTTATAATCTCCGATTTGACGGGAGCGGAAACGACCGATTTTTTCACGGGGCGGGGCGAAAGCTTTACGTTTCTGCCCGTGGCGTAGCTTTTATGCCACAAATCGGGCGATTTTATCTCGTCGCGTTTTGTCGCGTCGTATAAAAAAGAATAACCGAGCTGGGGCGTAAGCGGCTTTTTATAGCCGTTTTTATAGCGGATATCCGAGCGGGAAAGAGTGTTTTCGTCGCTCGCGGCGAGGGTTTTCCCGTTTGCCGATATCTCGAAAATAACGCCCGCGCCGTCGTCTATCGAAGACGAACAGTTTATGCCCTGATACCATACGACGATTTCGATTTCGTTCTCTTTTTCCGTTAAAAAGTCGTTTAAAGGCAGTTCGTCGTAATATTTAACGTCCCGATAACCCTTATACAACCCGAAAAAAGCGAGTTTACCGTTTACATAAGCGGCATAATCGGTTTCCGCCGCAATGTAAAGCGTTGCGTTTTTTTCGGTTATCGTCGCCTTGAAATCGGCGTATTCGTCGGGAGACGGGTTTTCCCTCTCCCATATCCATTTTGATTTTTCAAACATAATTTATCGTTAAAAAAATTTTATGCGGCGGCGCGCCGCGCCGCCGCATAAAAAATAAAAACAAATCGTAGTTGTTTTATATCACGCGCGATTTCCGATTTCAAATTATATCAGAAATCGCCTCGTTTATCAAGCAATCTCTAATCTCTCCCTTAAAAAAAGATTTACCGTTTATTGCGAGTTTCTCGTCGGAAGCGAAAATATCGCCGATTTTCGTCACCGCTTCGCATTTTTCGGTGTCCGCGTAAATATTTGCGGACGGCGAAAAGACGGATATTTCCGTTCTTTCCTTTAACGGCGAACAGGTGAACGAATAACGCGCTATCGCGCCGCTATCGAAAAATATTACGATAAAACCGTGCAAATAGCCTTTTTCGGAAGAAATTTTATCGTATTTATAAGCTTTCGCGCCGATAAGCGAGGAAATAAACGCCATATCGTTTTCGATTTTTTCCTTTAAATCATCCTTGCGGCAATTAACCGTCATCGAAACAGTTTTAACGGCGTTTTCGGCGTGGTTTCCGATAAATTCCGAAACCGCCGAATAAATTCCGCCCGCGTTTTTGTTCGTAGCGGAATTTTCTTTTGTCTCCGCTTCGGAAATCTTCGGCAAAAGGTGTTCAAGCCTTTTTTCTTCCGCTCCGAACGCCAGGCGGTGGCTTTGCAAAGAATCCGCAAGCTCGCTTATGCCGAGCGGGCGTTTGCCCGTTTCGAGATAGGAAATATAATCGGCTACGAGCTTACTGTCTCCGCCGCTGTGGCTCTCCTTATCCTCGATTTCCTCGTTTACGTCGATAATTTTATCGGTTCCGTCGAAAAGCGAAAGCCTTATCGTACCGTCCTCCAATCTCCCGCTAAGCTTACCTTTGCTTCCGAAAACTCTTGTTATGCGGTAAGTTTCGTAAAGAGAAAAGCCGTGCATTAAAAGGTTCGCGGTAACTCCGCCGTCGAAAGATACGTTCACCGTCTGACGGTCGCAAACGTCGTTGGGGCAAGCGAACACGCACTGCCCGTAAAGATTATCCTCGGGGCGCAAAAAGTCCGCTATGTTTTCGGGTGTGAACTCGAAACCGTAAGGCACGCAGAGCGTTCCCGGAGCTTTTACAGAAAACTCGTAAGCGTTGTAACGGCAATCTTTCAGTTTGCAGTCCAGACATCTTTTCGGCGCACCCTCGGGTTTATGCCCGCCCGTATAAAATTCGAGAGTCCCGAAAGACTCTTCTCTTTCGTCCTTTTTACCAACAAACCAGGAAATTATATCGAGGTCGTGGCAGCATTTCTGCAAAATTATCGGGCTTGTTTCCTCTGCGCTGTGCCATTTGCCGCGGATAAAACTGCACATGTAATGGCTGTAAGCTACGTTTTCCGCCTGCTCCACGCTTAAAACCTCGCCTATAACGCCCTCGGCGATAAGGGTTTTAAGCTTCTGATAAAATGGCGTGTAACGAAGATTGTGGCAAACGACCACGTCCCGCCCGTACTTTTTCGCGTTAGCGTAAATTTCGTTACACTCCTCCATAGTCGGCGCGACGGGTTTTTCCAAAAGCACGTTATACCCGAGCGACAAAGCCTTTACGGTCTGCCTGCAATGAAGCCCGTCGAGCGTGGCGACGATTAAAACGTCCGCACGCTTTTTTTCGAAGAATTTCTCCTCGTCCGAAAACAGCTCCTCGTTCTTAACGCCGTAAAGCTCCTTAGCCTGTTTCAAGCTTGCGGGCGAAACGTCGCATACGGAAACTATTTTCGCGTTGTCGTGTTTTACTATGTTATTCGAATAAACCGAGCCTCTGTTGCCGAGTCCTAAAACTGCAAATGTAATCATTTTCTCTCTCAGAACGGTATTATCTTAAAAATCAACCGTTTCCGTTTTTTGTTTATTTTTTTGCCTTTCCCGAAAGCTTTCGGGAAAGGCAAAAGTTAAGTTTTGTAGACTAATGTTTCTTCTTTTAACCGATTTTAACCGAGAAGAGCCTCAGCCCAGATGATATCTTTGATCGTTGCCGTTTCGAAGCCTGCCAAAGTGAAGCTTTCGCCCATCGCCTTAACGTTGAACTCGAAAATATATTCAACGCCCGTAGATAACGTTTTGTACGGAGACCAACCTGTTTTGTCCATCAATTTGATAACCTCTACTTTATCGGCTGTGTAAATATTCCAATAATAAAGAACATTTTTTGCGTTTCCGCCTGCATCCAAAGCCCCGCCGAAGCCGCCGCTCGAATAAATGTTATCCCAGAAAACCGTAGCCGAACCGTAGTTATAACCAAAGTTATAATCATAATTCGCGTCAGTCATCTTTTTGTATGACGGGAAGGAATCGAACGTTACCGTGAAACGGAGATAAGTGTAAGAAGCAAGCTTTGCCGTGTCTACCGTGAGCCAGTGAAGTCCGTTCGCGTCGCCCTCTACGGTCGTGTCTACCTTGTAGTTTCCGTCTTCGTCCGCTACTATTTCTTTACCGTTCTGGAAAAGTTTGCCCTTGGACGGATCCGCCGCCGCAACGACCGTGACGTCGAATTCGGCAGTGAATTCTTTTCCGTAGTAAGTTGCGGTCACGGTGACTTTCGCCTGACCTTCGCTTACGCCCGTAACCTTACCGTTTTCGATTTTTACGGCTTCGTTATCGGAAACCGCGCTAAGCGTATAATCGGACGAAGAAATAACCGTTTCGCCTATTTTAAGCTGAGCGTCGATATTTACCCCTTCGAGAACTTCGATAGAAGTTTTTTCGGGAACAGCCGTTAAAACAGGTTGGTTCTCGCTTGCGCTTATCGTTACGGGAAGTTTCGCGGTTGCGCCTGCGGAGTTCTTCGCAACGATATTTGTCGTACCTACGCCCACGCCGATAGCTTTGTTGCCTTTTATAACAAGGATCTCTTCGTTATCGGAAGTAAACGTAAGGGTGGACAAGTCGTTTGTCGTTGCCGAGAAATCGAATTCCGTCCATTCTTCGGCTTCGACGTTTTCTTTATCGAAAGTGATTTCGGTTTTGTTGTAATCGACCCATTCGATTTTCGTGAATACGGCGTTTTCGAAACCGTAAAGGGTTATGTCGCCCGTCTTTTCGATATCGATATCGAAAGTATATTCGGTATCGAGTGCAAGCGCGGGGATATAACCGGGCGATGTCGAAGACCAGCCTTTATAGCTATAAAAATCAAGAATTTGTTCGCCTGCGGCGTTATAAACTCTGAGATATGCCGGAGCATTAGGCGAGGTTGATGTGCCAATAAACGCGCCTGCATATGCTTGGTTCGACACAGTGGTATTGGAATAAGAGTTATACCAACCGACCGAAACGTTTTCGTAAGTGTAACCGAAAGAGTAATCTTGTTCGTTTTTTAACTTTATATTGTTGTTTGTTATTTCGCTGAATTTAACGGTGAAGCGAATTCTTCTCATTCCGTCGCCGCTCTTTGTCGTGTACTTATCAAACGTAAAGGCGGTAGTTGCTGTTGCCTCGACAGGAGTTATGCTTTTGTCTTCCGCGGCTTTAACTTCCTCTCCGTCCTGGAAAAGTTTACCTACGGACGGATCGACCGGTATTTCCGCTTCTTTTACAGTTACGGCAATATCTTTCGTGAATGTTTTACCCCAGAAAGTTACCGTTGCGGCGATTGTCGCCTTGCCCGCTTTCAAACCGAAAACTTCGTTATCCGTTATCGTGATAATCTCACCGTTTTCGGTGGAATACGCAACCGTGTAGTTTTCTGTCAAAGCTACTCCGCCGACTTTAAACACTACGCTTAAAACTTTTGTTCCGTCTTTTTCGGTAAGCTCAACGTCTTCCGCTTCGACTACGGGGCGGTTAGCCGAGTTGTCTTTTATGGTTACGGGAAGCTTAGCCGTTACGCCGTTTGCCGTTGCAACGATATTTGTCGTTCCCGCCTTGATACCGATTGCTTTGTTACCTTTTACAAGGAGAATTTCTTCGTTTTCGGAAGTAAACGCGATATCCGAGCCGTCGTTGGTAATTGCCGAAAAATCGAATTCAGTCCATTCGTCTTTCTCTATGCTTTCCTGCTCGAAAGTAATTTCGGTTTTATCGAAATTTACCCATTTGATAGCGGTAAACGTCGCTTTGTTAAATCCGAGAAGAGTTACGTCTCCCGTCTTTTCGATATCGATTTCGAAAGTGTATTCGGTATTCGTTTCGAGCGCGGGAATATATCCGTAACCGCCATGCTCCTCATCCGAAGACCAATAGGGGACTTCGTAATGCTCGAAAATCTTTTCGCCTTTTGCGTTATAAACTCTGAGGTATGCTTTTCCGATAGCAGATCCGTCGTTAGGAAGGTTCGGGAACGCGCCCGCATATGCCTGGTTAGACACAGTGGTATTGGAATAAGAGTTATACCAACCGACCGAAACGCTTCCGTATTTATAACCGAACGAGAAGTCGCCGGCTTTTCCGAGTTCAATGTTCTTGTTTGTTATTTCGCTGAATTTAACGGTGAAACGAATCTTTTTATAGCCGAGCGCGCTCTTGTTCGCATAAGGATCGAACGTGAGATTATCCGCATTGTCATCGCTCATAACGTAATGACCGTTTTCGTCGGGGGTGAGTTCCTCGCCGTTCTGATAAAGCTTGCCGATCGAGGGATCGACGGGTTCTTCCGCCTGTTTAACCGTAATTTTAACGGTTTTGGTAAATTCTTTTCCGCAGTAAGTGAATTTTGCGGTAACGTTTACTTCGCCTGCTTTAAGACCGCCTACGACGTTACCCGAGATCGAAATCACGTCGTTTTCTTCCGCGGTGTATTCGAGAGTGTATTTGCTTGCGTCTACCGCCGCTCCGCCGACTTTCAATTTCGCTCCGAGCGTTCCCGTGTCGAGCTCTTCGATTTCAAGACCTTCGAATTCGACCGTCGGGCGGTTTTCAGGCTTACTGCTTACGGTTACGTTAAGTTCCGCGGTTTTGCCGTTAGCCGTCGCGATAACTTTCGCTGTTCCCGCTTTCAAGCCTACGATTTTGTTACCCGAAATGTAAAGAACTTCGGGATCGCTTACCGTGTATTCTACGGCAGAACCGTCGTTGGTGGTAGCTTTGACCGTAGTTTCCGCCCATTCGTCGACGGAAATCGACTCGTTTTCGAAAGCTATGGTCGTTTCTTCTTTCTTAGCCCATTCGAAGCCCGTGATAACGGCGTCGTCGAAACCGCTGAAAGAAATATCGTGAGTTTTGCTTATATCGAGAAGTAAAATATACTCGGTATCGAGAGCAAGCGGCGTTATATAATCCGACCAGTTGCCGTGAATACCCGCTTCGTCCTTGATCTGTTTCTGATAATAATCGAGAAGAAGATTGCCGTTTGCGTCGAGAATTTTCAGATATCCGTAACCGTAAGGCGCGTGATGAGCGGGTTTCATAGCTCCGCCGTATCCCTTGCCCTGATAATCGTTATCCCAGAAAAACCATACGAGATCGCCCGTTCCGGGGGTCGTATATTTATAACCGAAGCTGTAATGGTAAGCTCCTATCGTGGAGTCGATTATTCCTGCCGTCAACGAGCTGAAAGCGTTGAACTTAACTTTGATTTTCAAAAGCTCGTAACCCATATCGAGCATAGTTTCGGCGTCGTCGAAAGTTATCCAGCGAAGTCCGTTCTGATCGGCGGGTTTGGTTTTATCCACAATATATTCGCCGTTTTTGTTGGGAGTTATTATCTCGCCGTCCTGATAAACGGCGGGATCTTCCATGAAGAATACGGCAATTCTGAACGTGTAAACGGTCGTTCCCTGCGTGATTTTACCGTCGAAAAGCTTCTGACCTTCAACGTCGAAATCGGCTCTTGCGAGAGTGATATTGCCTTCTTCGTCGACGGTATATGCCTTACCGTTGATTTCTACGGAGTATTCTCCTTCGAGATCGGCTTTGACGGCGGAAACCGCAAGTTTCGCTTCTTCCGCGCCTTCCGCGAAAATTACTTTGACTTCCTTTTCTACGACAATGTCTTTTTCGGCTTTGAACTGAACCGAACGATAAGTCGTTGTAGCTGTGAGCTTGGTTTTACCCGAAGCGATCGCCGTAACCGTTCCTTCCGCGTCTACGCTTGCGACGGAAGGATCCGCGATCGCGTACTGAACGACGTAATCGCCGGCTTCCACGCCCGAAAGGCTCGCGCTGAATTTAGACGTTCCGCCGAGGGCAAGATCTCCGTTGCCGCTGAGCGAAAGAACGGGACGATTTTCCGCTTTTTCTTTTACCGTTACGCTGAGTTTAGCGGTAGCGTTGCCCGTTTTGGTCTTTGCGGTTATCGTTGCGGAACCCGCTTTCAAGCCGGTCACGCTGCTTCCGCGAAGATATAAAACGGAGCTGTCGTCCGCGGTGAGCGTTACCGAAGATTTATCGGACGCCGAAGCGGTGACTCTTACCGTTTCCCATTCGTTAACGGTAAGACTTTCTCCGCAAGAGAAAGTGATCGATACCTTTCCGCCGCCCGAAGACGAGGACGAAGGAGTCGATTCGGACGAACCGTCGCTTGTCGAGTCCGTTTTGCCGCCGCAAGCGGTCAACGCAAAACAGAACGCCAGAACGATCGCCATGATCGAAATAAAGTTTCTGATGCTTTTTTTCATATTTGCCTCCATATATTTTTTACCGATATATAAACCGTAAAAATCGGTTTTATCCTTTTGTCGTAAACTTTTAATCCCCGGCGTTATACCCCTTGGTCACGATAGCCGGGTCGTTATATTTCGCAAAGTAATCGCCGCCGGCGTCTTTGCAAAGATATATATAAGGCTGACCGAGCTTAGCCGTTTCGAAAGACAACGGAACAACCGTTCCGCCGATTACGGGAAGATACCCGTCGTTATTCGGATAATCCGCCACGATTTTGCCCGTTGCGGTGTCTACTCTGATATAACTGTCGTATTCGCTCGATTTCTGTCCGTATTGAAGCCTTACGCCGTCGTACATTAAACTCGCGTTTATGCGGTGTTCGTGTCCGACGAAAATCGAATCGCATCCGAGAGCTTTAAGACCTCTGAACACGCTTCCGTCTCTGTCCCACTGCTCCACGCCCCACGCGACATAGCCGAAATCGGTGGGTTCGCGGTTTGCCGCCGCGAAAATGTTCACGGGGGTTTTGGTTCCGTCGTAGCCGTACTTTGCGAGCGCGGTTATAAACACATAAGGTTGAATGTGGAACGCGAAAGAATATCTTACTTCGGGATATTCCGCGCGGATTTTGCCCGCTTCCGCGGTGTACCACTCTATCTGATCGGCGCCGAAGCCCCTTTCTCTGCGGGTGTGTCCGTTTGCCATGGACTGAGCCGAAGCCCCGCCGCAACCGTTACTGTCGAGCATAAAGAACGCGCGTTCGATCTCGCCGTTTCTCATTATGCCTACGGTATAGTTTCCGTTACCCGTGAGCGTACGCTGTAAAAACATACAGTTTTCGGCGTTTTCGAGCTGTTTGCTCTGCCAGTCAACGCCTATCGTCGCTTCGTTTTCATGGTTGCCGAACACGGGCGCCCAAGGAATTCCAAAGCCTTCCATAAACGCTACGAATTCCTTAAAACACGAACCGTTATCGTCGAACTCGCCGTAAACGAGGTCGCCCGTCACGATTATGAAGTCGGGATTTACTTCCGTTATGACTTCTTTCATATAGTCGTAACAAATTTCGTTACGCTTTTCGGGTTTGTAGAAATCTATATGAGTCTGCCCCAACCTGTCGGGATAACGGACTTGCGTGGAGTCCACGACCTGCGGGTCGGTAAGCTGTAAAACTATCGCGTCGCGGTCTTCGGGAACTTCGACCAGAAAGTCCGTCGGGACTTCGAGATCGCAACCCTCGCGCGTGCATTTTCCGCTTCTCACCTTGTGTTTCAAAGGTTCGATATATTCGGTTTTCGTTTCCTCGCAACCACCGAACGTGCAGGCAAACTCCCGCCTGCCGTACTCGGTACAGGTCGGATCGGTTTCGCTTTTAAGATCGAAAACGTGTTCGTGAGAAGCTACCGTTTCCGACGCCTTATCGGACGCAGAGGAACTTCCGCCGCCGCAAGCCGCAAAAGCGACAAGCATTGACATAAGAGCCGCGCCCGTAAATAATAACGCAGATTTTTTTGATTTATTTCTCATTTATTTTCCCTCTCTGCTTAGCCGCAAGTAATTATGTTTGAACGCAATCGCCTGCGGCTACGATAAATCAAGCCGCAAGATAAAGATATCTTCCGCCTGCGGGGCTGTAAACGAACGCGTTGAAATCGAACGCGGCAAGTCTGCCGTAATTCTCGTCGTTTTTATCCTCTACGACGTGTCCGACCTGAATCGTGTCGAAAGTACGCCATTCTATCGTAAGTCTGAAATACTTTTTGCCCGCTTCTTTGCTCGTCTTCGCACTTGCAAGCCAGATCTTTCTCGCGAATTCGAGACAACGGTTGTTTACCGAAGATCTGTTCGCCGCAACGGCGGTGTCGATAGCTCCGTCGTTGTTTATGACGCAGTTTCCTTTATAGTTGCCGGTGTAACCGTCCGAAGTCTTCCACAGTCTGTGGAAAAGAGGTCTCTCCGCGGCAAGGTGGTGACTGTCTACGTCCATTTCGAGAACGCGGAGAGTGTCCGCGACCGCGCTTTCGCCGCTTCTTTCGGCATAAGTTTTATCCGACCAGGTAACGTCCGAAATAAGCGCGTTTTCGATACCCGTCACGGTAACGCTTCCGTTAAGATCGCCTTCCGCGTTTACTTCGAGGATATATTTCTTGTTTGCGGAAATCGAATTTCCGTGAGAACCGTCCGCAAAAACCTTTTCGCCCGTTTCCGCGTCGTACAACGTGACGTCGGAAGCGGCTTTGCCGTTATCGTCGGTCGCGTACGAGCCGATCGCGGGGGTACGTTCGGTAACGTTATCGCTGTTGAAGTACAGATATTTTTCCTGCTGGTGAACGAGCGCGAAGAAATTGAACTCGTCCTTTCCGAGCGTTTTTCCGTATTCCTCTACGCCGTCTATACAAGGCGCGCCGTGGATATGAACGGAATTGTATTTGATTTTGAAACGGACGTATTTATAACCCGCGTCCATTCTTTCTTTCGACTGTTTCCCGGTGCTTAAAAAATGCGCGCCGTAGAACGTGGAACACCAGTTAGGCTCGACCGTCCAGAAGCCGTCCGCGCTCGTATCGTAAACGCCGCCTTCCGAAGCCGCGGGGGTGTTTTTCATAAACCAGCCGTAAGTGGACATTCCCACGCCGTTATCGTCGGGGAAATACGCGCCCGTATAAGACCAGGTGCTTCTGTGGAGCGAAGCGTAATTCGGGTAAAGATCGTAGGTTTTTTCGTAAAGAACTTCATAGAATTTATCCGAAGTATCTGCGGTTTCGCCCTCTCTTCCCGAATACATTCTGTCCGACCATGTAAGATCGGAAATGACCGCGTCTTCAACGCCCGCTATTAAAAGCGCGTTGTGGTAAGGTCCTACCGTTATATCGAATTCGAATATATATTCTTCTCCGACGTTGATTATATCGCCGTTCTGCTTGGATCCGCCGATCGTATCGAGAACGATACTGCCGTCGGGTTTATAAACGTTGAACGTGGTACCCGCACTTCCGCTGCCCTCCAACACGAAGCTGTGAGCGGGAACGTACTGCGCGATTTCAGACCAACGACTGTCTCTGCGGGTCGTACCGTTGCCGAGACATTTAACCGTTATCGTGTCGTTAAGTTCGAGCTGAACGGATTTTTCGGTCGTTTCCGTCTCCGCTCCGCCGTTTATGCTGTAAACGAACTTTTCCGCGCCTTCGAGATCGGTCCAGGTCGCAAGTCCCGTTTTGGAAACTTTAACGACGGGCGCGAAATATCTTTGCAAGTTCGTGTTTTCCTTGTCGCCGCCCGAAGAAGTCGAATTGTCCGAGGGGGTCGTTCCGCACGAGGCAAGTCCGAACACGGTCATCGCCGCAACGAGCAGAGCCATAATTCTCATCATTATCTTTTTCATATAAGATATATCTCCTTGTCGATATTTTTTATCGAAGTTTACTTCTTTAAGTCAACCGATAATTACTCTTTAAGTCCGCCTACGGACACGTTGCCTATGAGCTTTTCCGAGGTGAAAAGGAACACCGCGAGAATGGGAAGCATCAGAAGGAAACACGTTGCGAGCGCGAGCGGCGTGCTTGTGCCGGCAACGCTCGTCGTGTCCGTCGTAAATCTGTACAAACCGTAGGAAAGCGTGGGCTTGGACGGGAAATACAGAAGCGGAGTCTGATAATCGTTCCAAAATCCTATGAACGAAAGCAACCACATTGTGGAAAACGTCGTTTTTATCATAGGCATCATTATCGTCATCATGACGGTAAAGTTGCTCGCGCCGTCGATCCACGCCGCTTCCTCGAAATCTTTCGGGAAGCCTTTGAACGCGACGTTGAATATGAGGAACGTCGTTCCGCCGACGAAGTTGGCTTTCATTATCATCATTCCCCAAAGGGAGTCGTAAAGCCCGAGAGCGCGCATTATGCGCAGTTCGCTCGGCATGGAACCTACTATCGGCAAAATCATCGCGACGATTACTATTCCGTCGATAATTCTGCATATTTTGAAATCGAAACGCGCGGTGATATACGCCACGAGACAGGTTACCGCGATATTCACGAACGAACATGCGACGGCATAAACGAGCGTGAACCAGAGCATATGCTCCATATAATAAGTGTTCGAACCGCTTTGAGTGTAAACGGAGACTTTGAATTCCTTGAATACGGTTGCGTAATTTTCGAAACGCAGCGGGAAATTTATTCCGAACGGATGAAGCTCCGCATTGTTGTTCGTTTTAAGCGAAAGGTTCACTCCCCACAAAATCGGAAGCAAAAACGACGCCGTGTAAAGAACAAGCAATATGAATACTATTACGGCAAAGGGCGAAACGCCCGATTTTTTATTTCGTTTTTCCATCAGTTCACCTTCGGTCCGAGTTTACCGAGCAACCATTTAAAGAAGAACGTAAGCGGCGCGGCGACAAGCGTCATCATAACGCCGAGCGCGGCAAGACCGGGATAACGGACTTCTTCCGCCATAGAGACTTCCCTGTACAGGTAGTAGCCGAACGTCATAACGGACGGCGGCGCGGACGTTCCCCATAACGAAAACAGGTTTATCTGATTTGTGAAAATCGTAGCCACGGACGTGTAGAAAAGCGTGGAGAACGTGGGGTATATCATCGGGAAAACGATATACACGAACTCCTGAATGTTGCTCGCGCCGTCGAGTCTCGCGGCTTCCGATATGGAGTCGGAAATTCCGTTCATCGCGCCGAGATACATAAGCATCAAGCTTCCGAAACTCAGCCACAGATAGAAGAACATGATCGCTCCGAAACGAGTGTCCGGGTTACTCAGAAGACCTCTTATGCTCTTGTGGAAAAGCCCCGACCAGATCGCGGGGATTGCCACGTCGCAAACTTTTTTATAAATCGTTACCGTTATTACTATCGATATTATCGTGGGTAAAAACAGCATTATTTTGAAAAATCTGTACCCGGCGAATTTTCTGTAAATGAAGTACGTCGCAAACAAAATGAGCGGCGACATCAGTTGAACCACGACGAACGACAAAAGCGAATTTTTCACGACGCTGCCGAAAATTTCCTGACTGATGAAGTCTTTCCAGACGAATTCGAAGTTATAAAAATTCGCCCATTTATATTCGCCGTCGACGTACCGCTGGAAAGTCATCAGTATCGAGTTGATGTTTACCCCGATATAGAAAATTCCGAACTGGATAAGAGGCAAAAGAAGCATTCCGTAAACGAAAAACGCGTCTTTTCTTCGTTTTGCGCCGAGTCTGGCTGTTTTTTCCCGCTTCGGGAAGCGCGAGGCGACTTTGATTTTCAAAGAATACCACGCCCACCCGAGGCGATTTGTCGCCTTCTCAAACAGAGACGGCTTATCTGATTTTGTTCTTTTTCGCATTGTTACACTTCGTTTATAGAATTATTCTTCCGGATTATTTACCGATATCTTTTCCGAAATTAGTTTCCCAGAAGCTCTTGCCCTGGCATTCCACCATTGACGTGAAGTAGTCCCACGAGGTAGTGTCCTTATTGTTGATAAATCTCTGAGCAAGTATCGTTTCCTGCTTTCCGTAAGCCTCGAAAACAAGGTAACCCGAGCAGGAGAATCTGTTGTAGTTGGTGCGGACTATCGTCTGCTTGGAATACGGGAATACGAAGTTCGTTGCCGAGTGAAGCTCGTAGTTCTGTTTGGCAACGCTCGTAAGCGTAGACTTCTCCGCGTCCGAAAGCTCGTAGGTGTAAGGACGAGCCGAAGCGGTCGTGGAAGTGAATTCATAAAGAGACTCGTGAGTGTGAAGGAACTTTATGAACTGCTTTGCGACTTTAAGCGTGGTTGCATCCGTAGTCGTTTTCTGATTTATAAAGATGATCGTAGCGGTGTTGAACGCAAGCGAAGCGTCCTCGCCGACCTTGCTTACGTTAGCCTTGGGAAGAGGTAAAAGTCCGAAACGACGGTTTTCCGCGCGATAAGAGTTGTCGTTTTTCTCGACAGCCATATCCTCGAACATATTCTTTGCCTCGTTCTGCCACCAGCTTCCGTCGATAAGCATCGCTCTGTCTTTGATCTCGGGATCGGCGGAGAGAATGAAACGTCTCTCGGCTTCTTTCTGGCTCGTATCGCTTACGCAGGTTTGCGGATCGTAATTTCTTTCGTCGGCGATCAATCTCTTGATGAAGTTTATCGCTTCGTATTTTCCCGCCTGACGTTGAAGTTCGTAACCGTTGGCGTCGGTTATGTCTACCGTTTCGATCTCGTAAGTTCCGGTTGCGGCGTTATATGTGTCGAGTTTGATGAGGTCGGTTGCCGTTCCCGAAAGAGAATAGTTAAGTCCCATCTGAGAAACGCCCTCGTAATCTACCCAGAGGTTATATGCAAGGTAATTGAGATATCTGAGCGTTTCCTGCGCGCCGGGCCAGGTAAGGGGGAATACGTTTCTCGCGTTCATACGAAGGCAAAGCTTGAAGAAATCGTCGTAAGTCGCGGCGCAGCCGTCGTCGTAAGTTCCCGCTGCTCCGTCGGGACCGTTTCCGAGCTTAACGCCCGCCTTCAAAGCGTCCGCATAGCTCATTTCGCCCGCTTTTCCGACAACTTTTCCGCCTTCGCCGATCCAGTTGCCGTTTACGTCCTGAATAAAGCCCTCCGCGTCGCCGTAACCTTCCGCGGCATAGTAAAATCCGTATTTTTCAAAAACGTCGAGGTCGTAAACGATACCTACGGTCGCCTCATAGAAAGGCACGCCGTAATATTTGCCGTTTTCGTCCGCGTCGAGATAAGATTTCATTTCGGAATTCATTATATCGCCTATGGTTTTCGTGTCGCCCGCATAATCGGGGTCTACGCTGCCCGTAATAAGATCCTGATTTACGGGCGTGTTCACCACGTCGGAAATATCGGCGAGATATTTGCTCGAACCGTCCTTAATGTCGACAAGGTTGTAATAGTTGACGTTTTCCGCAAGAATTACGTTCTGCGCCCAGCTCGACATAGTGTTTTCGACTTTGCCCGAATAACGGGAGTTGTCGTCGACGATGATCTGAACGCCTTTCTTTCCGTTTCCGAAATCGTAATCTTTGTATTTCTCGGTAAATCTGTTTACCGCTTTATTGAGCCAGGTATTTCCGTAACCGCCGTCGAAATTGCCGACGAGAAGCTGAACCTTGCTCGTGTCGACGCTCGTTCCGTCGGTTCCTCTTCCGCAGGAAGCGCCGACCGTCGCAAGCATACATACCGCCATTGCGGCAGATAAAATCTTACTTACTTTTTTCATTTCTTTCCTCCCGAAATCGCCTTTGCTCTGTATTCCGAAGGCGTTTCTTTCATTTTTCTTTTAAAGTGCGCCGCAAACGCAGACGCGGAATTAAATCCCGTGAGC
The DNA here is from genome assembly GCA_934254825.1 of uncultured Clostridia bacterium. Classification (GTDB taxonomy): domain Bacteria; phylum Bacillota; class Clostridia; order Christensenellales; family Borkfalkiaceae; genus UBA10281. The sequence goes on from CAKQMB010000008.1 coordinate 64,770, forward strand.
ATCGCGGTATCTGTGATCCCCTTGCCCATCGCAAGGAGTTTGCACGCCTGTTTTATCCTGAAATCTATCAGGTATTCGAGCGGGGAAACCCCCGTCACGCTTTTGAACATCGTGCTGAAATACGATCTGTTGAGATACACGGCTTCGGCTATCATCGTGACGTTTATGTCAAGGTGATACTGCATATGAATGAATTCCTTAGCCTTGGCGACGTATTCGTTTTCGTCCGTGCGCGGCTTTTCTTCGCCCTCGGACGCATGCGCGAAATAGGAAATCACTTCGAAAAACTTGCCCACGCATTCGTATGCGGAAGCCGAATTCGCTTTTTTCGCCGTTTTATAAAGTTCTTCGACGACGGTCATTTTTCCGTCGAGAGAAGTCAGCCTCTTTTCGTTTGAAAACCCTATCGCGCCGAAAAAGTCGTCGTTACCGTAAGTGTCGACGATAACGGAATAGATTTCGAACTCGTCCGTTCCCGTAGACACGAAAGTAAACTCTTCGTTTTTCTTAACGTATACGGTCTCCCCGCGGCAAAGGTCGCGCCAGGTTTTTCCGCCAAAGCTTGCAAACCCCGCTCCGTTCGCCACGAAACACAGGCAGTCGAACGGATATTTTATCGTTTCCGAGCCGCCGGCGTTTTCCAACTTCGTATAGTCGATTTTTAAATTTCGCAGATTTACGTCGTTAAACCCGACGTTATCCGCTACAAAATTAACCATATTCTTTACCTTACCGAATTGAAGTTAAATCGTAAACGTATATCCGTCGCGAAGCAACGTATACCCTTCCGGAACGGCTTTTTCGAGTAAATCGAGATCTTTTGCCGCGCCGTGGAAAATGTGAGTCAGATAGCACTGAGTTTTCTCGTCTATGATGCCGAGAGACATAAGTTCTTTTCTGAGTTCGTCGTTATCGAAAAAGTTCATATGAGCTTTATCCGAAGAACATACAAGCCCGTAAGTGGAATCGACGATCATCGCGTCGAGCTTTATTCCGTTTTTGACGAAATAATCGAACACGCTCCTCTTGAAATATCCCGTATCGGTGGCGTAAAGCAACGTTTTGTCGCCCTCTCTCACCAGATATATGAAACAGTTTTCTTCGGGAATATGTTTTGCGGGAAGCGCAGTCACGACGTATTTCCCCGCCGTGAACGTTTCGAAAGGCTTATGAACGGTGTATTCGCTGCTCTGATCGTAAACGTTGTAACCGTTTATCATTCCGCGCGATTCGTGTACATAAGTGCCTTTTTTCTTCGCGTAGCCGTTTCTTTCGAAAGCGTTTCTTATCGCGGTGTTGCCGTGAATGGTAACCGTTTCCACCGGCAGGCAGAACGACGACCAGTCGCCCCTCGCGAAGAAATCGTCCGCATAGAAATGGTCGCAATGGCTGTGCGTAACGAGTATATTTTCGATTTTCCCCAGCTCGACGCCCATCACGAGCGAACGATAATAAGTGTCGGGCGGAAAATCCACGAGCATATCGTCGTTTATCAGTATCTGACTGCGCGTTCTGTAAATTTTACGCTCGCGCGCTTGTCTGCAAAGATCGCAGCTGCAAAATATTGCCGGGATTCCTTCCGACGCGCTGCAACCCAAAACGGTAATTTTCATCTTTTTCTGTCTTCTTTTACTTTCTGATGTTTTTTATCCCGTAAAAACGGGGCGTTTCCTTCAATAACCCGCCTGCAACCGAGTTTTCCGATCGGCATTAAGATTAACCGATCAATATTCGTAAACGACTTTTATGAACGCCGACTCGGACGCTTCGAGCGACAATACGAACGAATTGTTCACGACGTCGATAGGTTCGAATTTACCCGTTTTGTAGTTATACAGTTCGAGATAATCGAATTCCGCGTTGTCGTCGAGCAAAAATTCCTGATCGTACATCGGTTTTTCAAAGGAATTGTTGACGATATTTATATAGGAAACGGACGACTCGTAATCGTTCGGCTGGAATTTCGTTATGAGAAGATCCGTCGAACCGAGTCCTTCTTTATTGATGATGAATCCCGTTGCGGGAAGCATCGCCATGCCGATCTGCGCGCTCGTCATATAAGCTTCCGTAACTTTGAAATCGGTAAGTCTTACGTTCGCGTCGAGCGCACGGATTTCCTTATGATAATCGGTAAGTCCGTCGAGAATATCCTGATGAAGGACTGATCCGTCTATTGCGAAAATCGCGTCGTAACAACCTTCGGCGGGATACATTGTGTAATTGAAATAAGTGAACTGAGTTGCCCCGAGCGCGAGATTGGTGTTGAAATGCCAGATGATCTCGTTAAGATTGGGCATTCTCGCTCCCGCCCATGCGCAGGACTGCGGATAAACCGCGACTCTCATGTTTTTCGAGTTCGCAAGTTTACGAACCTGATCCATAAGCGTAAGCGTAGCGTAGTTTACGCCGCCGTTTAAGAACGGATAAGCGTCGAAACTTATCATATTGACTTCTCTGCCCGCTTTTTCTACCCACTCCGACATATAATCGTAGTTTCCGATATGGTTTACGAGCGCGTCGAGTCCCAGAAGGTTTCCGTCCGCGTCGGTAATTCTCGCATAGTATCTCGCCCACTTGGCAAACTCGTCGAAAGAGGTTAACGCAGGCTCGTCGACTATTTTGACGCCCACGCAGTTTTTAAGGTTGGGGATAATTTTACGGGCGTCCGCAACGGCGTCCGAATTTATCATCGACTCGCGGCGGACGGACGATTCGTGGTCGTTCGCAAGACCCGAAAGCTCGGAAAAATAATAGACCATATTATATTCCTGCATAAGCTCGTCGATCTTTCCCCACCATTTGCTGTCGGTAAGGTCGCGCGTGATGTACGTTTTTTCGCTTTCCGTCAACATTCCGGCTTTTGGAAGGGTGCAGATCATCGGCATAAAGTTAAGTCCCGCATAGTACAGTCTTTCAACCTGATCTTTGCCCGACCAGCCTTTCGCCGTGTCCGCAAAAGAAACGTAGCTTCCGATACGGATGTCGCCCTTTTCGACGGGTCTCGAAAGGATATTGTCCGGCGTCCAGCCGTCGAATTCGACTTCCGAAGACGAAACGCTTTCGTTGCCCGTGGAGGTTGTGCCGGAGTTTCCGCCCGAACACGACGCCATAAGCGCAGCCGACGCGGCAAAACATGCGGCAAGAATCATCGATAAAAACTTTTTCATACTTTTTCTCCCTGATTTCGGCACTCGCCGTTCTTATTCCCGACGCGCGCCGATTTCGATATTTTATTTATATTTGTTTATATTTGTGATTGGGTTTCGTAAATTTCGCAATACAGCGTAGCGGCAATAAGTCGCATTTCCCCGATTAAGGGAGTTTCTTTGCTTGCAGTTGCAAGCAAAGAAGAGGTACCTCTTCCGACTTTTTATTGTTCAATTCCGGTTCCGTTTGGTAAGTTCGGTATGTACCGATATTACTATAACACAACTTCGTCCGAAAACATGTAAACCCGACGTAAAGCTTATGTAAATTTTACGTTTACCGTTTTTGGGGTACTGCGAATTCCGCATTTTGATATTTTCCGCCAAAATCCGTTTTACGCCTTTATTATAAATCCGAATTCCGCGCGATACAATCCGATTTGTTGGTTAAATAAATTTGAATTGTTAGCCGATTTAGGTCGATTTTTTATCTCCGAACCCGTTTTTTGCCCGAAATTACGCGTATTTTTGCCGATTTCGGGAAATAACGGCAAAATATCGACGCGCAGAACAAATAAACGGAAAATTGCTTTTCGGGAAAAACTCCCGAAACGAACTTCCGAAACAAACGAAACCGATATCGAAAGTATTTGCAAAAATGCGCAACAATATTAACAAAGCGCGGCTATAAGTCGATTAACGCAGAAAAAAACATATCAATAGTCGAGCGGCTTTCCGCGAAGATCCGACGGAAAAGGACACAAAAAAAGCCCGCGGGAAATGCCCGCGAGCTTTAACCTGTACGATATTAAATTATTTGGAGAACGTTACGCTCTTTATCGTGATCGTCGTTTCGGGACGAAGCGAAACATATGCTCCGTTGTTTTTGATCGCGTTAAGATAAGCCTTGCCGAGATCGTCGTCCGAGGTTACCGCGCGGGAATATTCTCCGTCGTTTCCGATAACGAAAGTGTCTCCGTCGGTGCCGACCTGATATTTTCTGCCGTATTCCGCGATCGCTTCGACGAGATCGTCATAAGCTTCCTGCTCGTCCGCGGTGGGATTTTCGGAATCGAGTTCGGGTTCGTAAGAGAAATAATAAGTCTTTACCGAAGCGTCTCTGTTATCGTCGTAAATAGCTTTTATACGAGCATAACTCGATTTAACGTCGCTCGTGTAATCGTCCTTATCGGCTTTTCCGATAATCGCAAAAGCTTTTGCGGAAGAGAAATAAGTACTCGTTCCGAAAGTTACGGACATAACGCCCTTACCCGTATCGTAAGCTTCGATATCGGCGTCCTTGATACCTTTCAAGGATCTCTTCAAAACGAGCGCGCCGTCCGAAAGAGTAAGGTTTTCTCCGCCGTAAACAACGCCGTTATCCGCCATTTCTCCGTTAAGAGTAAACTTGGAAGTGTAAACGTTGTTTTTCGAGGCGACATAAGACGAATTGATTATCGAACCGTATTTTTCGTCCAACGAGGTGTTGAAAGCCGCGTCGGAATACGCTCCGAATTCTATTCCGTGCTGAACGTCGCTTACGACCGTTCCGTCGTAATAACCCTTGCCCGCAAGATATTTGAAATGTTCGATAGTGTCGGGAGCGATGTTCATATAAAGTTTGAACGTTATCGCCTCTTCCGTTCCGTCCACGTCGAACGTTATCGTGCATTTTTCGATTTTACTGCCGTTTTCGATAGTTTCGTTGCAACCCGTGGCAAAGGCGCAAACGCCGACAGCCATGCAAGCGGCTAAAACTCCGCTCAATAATTTTTTCATAAAGACCTCCGTTTAAGAAGTTTAATGCGCAAGCCGCAAAGACGCGGACTTATCGCGCAACTATTCATTATATATATTTTACATATATTATTTGCCGTTGTCAACCTTTAAATATGAAAATTTAAGGGTTTTTAGCGAAAAATACTCTTCGTCCGCCTTTTTACTCCCCTTGGAGGATATAAAACAACCACACGAGGAAAACGGCAAGAGCCGCGCCGAGTACGCACGCGATCGCAACTCTCCATGGCGAAACGGGCGTTTTACCCGTCACTTTCGCCGTGCTTCCGTTCATAAACACCCTGTATTTTTTCTTTCTGAAAATGAAATTCATTATATACACGGGGATGAGCATATATTTGAAAGTTACCGAGTCGTATCTCGTGGAAACGTTGAGATAATCCACGACGTCGCAATGAAGCGAACTTTCGATATCCGAGCGGATCTCTCTCGTCATAACGCCTTTCGCGTCGCCCCAACAGGTTTTCAGATCTCTTTTATACCCGTCCGCAACGTAACCCGAAAGATATTTGCTTTCGTAAACGCATGCGTCTTTCGCTCTGTACGGAGCGAGTTTATCGAGAGTTTTCTGATCGAGATTATCGCTTGCGGCAATGGTCACGTCGTCGAAAAACCTGTCGTACCCGCCCGAAACGTTCCTGTAAACGACGTAAGTTTCGGTACGTCTGTTCTTGCCCGACCCGACCGTTCTCGTATGTCTGTCTCCGACCCTTCCGACGTAAGACGATTTCGTTTCGCTGTCGAAAGTGAAACTCGGCTCGTAAACGCCGTGAACGTTTTCCACGGTAAGGCTCTTTTTGAACGCGCGAGGAGCAAAAATACGCTTTTTCGCCCATTTTTTGGCTTGCGCCACCGCCTGCGAGGACGAAACCATAAACGGAATTACCGCGCCCGGGCGAAGACCTTCGAAACTGCCGCTTTTAACGACGTGCGAAGTTCCGCAGTACGGGCAGATGACAGCCTGCTCGTCCGAGCCGACGATAATCGTCGCGCCGCAGTTTTCGCAAGTGTACGTCGCCTGTTCGGATTTATCCCATTTTTCCGCGTCCGCAAAGCCGCGTTCGATGTCGTTTTCGACGACGTTTTTATTCTTTTCGACGCGCTTATAACCCCCGCAATACTCGCATTTGAGCATCTGGGAGTCGGGATCGAAAAACATTTTTCCGCCGCAATCGGGACATTTCTCGTAGTCGGTGTTTATCTGTTTTAAATTGTCGTCAAATTCGTTGTTGGTTTCGCTCATACCTTTTACCCGATTTCGCCGGACAAAGAATTTCCGAGCAAAGGAATTTCCTCTGCCCGGCGAAAAAAGAAATACAGTCGATTATAGTCGATTAAATCCGTTGACCGTCGGTCAATCAGATATTGTTAAGCTCTTCGAGCATTTTGTCGAGATCCGCGCCGTGAACCTGAGCGGCTTCGCCGACGGTTTCGCCGTGAGCGATCGCGCAGCCGAGGCAGTGCATTCCGTATCTCATAAGAATTTCGCCCGCGTTGGGGTTAATGTCGAGAGCGTCTACGATTATAGTATCTGCGGTAATTTTTTTATCCATTTTTTTGTCTCCTTTTAAGATATTATCTTCTCTTTCGTTAAATTTATGTCTTTTTTGCGGTACGGGTAAAAACTCAGCCGAGTTTTTTTCCGCATTCGGGGCAGAATTTCGCGCCCGCGTCCACTTTCGCTCCGCACTCGGGGCAGAATTTGCTTCTTGCCATAGGCTTTCCGCACTCGGGGCAGAATTTCGAGCCTGCCGCAACGGTTTTCCCGCACGAGGGGCATACGACGCCCGAAGCCGCCGAAGCCGAAGCGGGTTCCGCCTTGGGAGTCGGAGCCATCGCGCCCGCCATAGCCGCGCCGATATTCGCGCCCGCGCCCATTCCTATGCCGGCAGCCATAAACGCGCCGCCCGCACCCGGGTTCGCCGCCGCGGTTTTCATGGCTTCCGCCGCGGAGATCTTCATAAGGGTGTCGGTAGAGTCGCCGAGTATGCCGAGTTTTGTTCTCTCGTCCATCGCTTTTGTGACTTCCTCGGGAAGAGACATGTTTTCGATGAAGAGATTTACGAGTTTAAGTCCGAGTTCCTTGAATTTGTCCTGAACGACTTTCTTTACCGTCTCGTTGAATTCGAGAGTGTTTGCGGCAAGATCGAGCGCGGAAACCTTGCTTTCGCCGAGCGAATCCGCAAAGCAGGATAAAAGCATCGATTTAAGGAAATCGTTGATATCCGAAGTCACGAACGTACTGTTCGTTCCGAAAAGTTCCTTCAAGAATACGGCGGGGTCGTCCACCTTATAAGAGAACGTACCGAACGCCCTTACTCTTATCATTCCGAATTTCGAGTCGCTCATCATTATGGGGTTTTTCGTTCCCCACTGAATGTTAGTGAACTGCTTGGTGTTTACATAGTAAACGTCGCAGGTTATGGGCGTCTGAAATCCGTACTTCCAGCCCGCGAGCTTGGAAAGTATGGGGAAAATATCCGTTCCGAGTTCGTAAAGTCCCGGTCCGAAAACGTCCGCAATCTGACCCTTGTGAACGAAAATCGCGCACTGGGATTCTTTTACGGTAAGAGTCGATTTATTGTTGATTTCTCTTCCGAAATTTTTAAGCGGATATTTATAAACTAAGGTATTTTTGCTGTCGTCGTTCCAGACGAGATTTAATCTGAAAAGAGCCATATTCGTAACACTCCTTTGTTTTATATGCTTAGTATATCATAATATACGGTTTTTTACAAGAGTTTTTTACTGTTTCCGATAAAAAAACGGCAACCCCGATAAAGCTTTCGAAGGTCGCCGTCTTATATCCTTTTTCAATATCGATTTCCGACAGCCGTTTTTAACGATCGTTGACCTTCATCGCGCGCATCGCGTTCAAAATAGCAAGCACCGCGACGCCTACGTCCGCAAACACGGCTATCCACATACCGTACGGTCCCAGAAGACCCAACGCGGAAAGGACAAGAACTATAAATTTCACGCCGAGCGCGAAAATTATGTTCTCTTTCACGATACGCATCGTCTTTCTCGCGATCCTCTTCGCAAGAACGATATCGTGAAGATTGTCGTGCATCAGAACGACGTCCGAAGCCTCTATCGCGCTGTCGCTTCCGACTCCGCCCATCGAAATGCCTACGTCCGCTCTCATAAGTACGGGCGCGTCGTTTATTCCGTCGCCGACGAAAGCGAACACCTCTTTGTCCGTTTTATGGGAAATACGATCGTCGAGTATCGCGAGCTTATCCTGCGGAAGAAGTTTCGCGTGGTATTCGTCTATCGAAAGTTCGCTTGCGACGCGTTTTGCCGCGTTCTCGTTGTCGCCCGTAAGCATAGCCACTTTAACGCCCTCTTTTTTAAGATCGGCAAGAGCCTGTTTCGCGTTCGGTTTAACGGTGTCCGTAAGTTCTATTGCCCCTTCGAAAACGCCGTTAATCGATATATAGACCGTCGTTTTGTCGTTTTCGAGTTGTTTGAACTCAACGTTTTCAAGGCGCATAAGGTCTGCGTTTCCGCACACGATCGTCTCGTTTTCGCCCACTGCTTTAATGCCTTTTCCCGCGATTTCTTCTATCTCGTAGCCTTGCGGAATTTCTCCGCCGTAAGCTTTGACTATGCCTTGCGCGATCGGGTGCGAAGAGTGACATTCGCAGATGCTCGCGTATTTTAATATTTCGTCTTTCTTTTCCTCGGGGTAAACTCCCGCGACGGAAAATTCGCCCGTCGTCAAGGTCCCCGTTTTATCGAAGAAGATAACGTTCGTTTTGTTAAGCTGTTCGATATAGTTCGCACCCTTGACAAGTATACCCTTGCTGCTCGCTCCGCCTATTCCGCCGAAAAATCCGAGCGGAATGCTTATGACGAGCGCGCACGGACAACTTACGACAAGGAACGTAAGCGCTCTTTTTATCCAGTCGCCCCAAAGCTGACCCGAAAATCCGCTGTTAAAGCCGATTATAAGCGACGGAATTACCGCAAGCGCGACCGCCGAAAATACGACGAAAGGCGTGTAATATTTGGCGAATGTGGATATAAAGTTCTCCGTTTTCGCCTTTTTGCCCGACGCGTTCTCGACCATATCGAGAATTTTCGACGCGGTGCTGTCGTAAAATTCCTTGGTAACTCTTATTTCAAGGTTTCCGTCCATCGCTATCGTACCGCTTAAAACCTCGTCGCCCTCTTTAACGAAAACGGGCGCGCTTTCGCCCGTCAAAGCGCAAGTGTTGAGATTGCCGTGACCTTTAACGACAACGCCGTCCATAGGGATTTTTTCGCCCGCGATAACGAAAACGCTTTCGCCGACCGACACTTCTTCGGGATAAACCTCGACTTTTTCGCCGTCTCTTTCCACTCTCGCCTTATCCGGTCTTATATCCATAAGGTCGGAAATGGATTGTCTCGATTTTCCTACGGCGTAACTCTGGAACAGCTCGCCGACCTGATAGAACAGGATTACGGCAACGCTTTCGGCGAAATCGCCCGTACCTTCCACGATACCCAGAGCGAACGCGCCGAGCGAGGCGACCGTCATAAGAAAGTTTTCGTCGAAAACCTTTCCGTGAGCGATATTTCTCGCGGCTTTAAACAAAACGTCGTAGCCCGAAGCGAGATAAATCGCGCCGTAAATCGCAAGCGAAACGTAAACGTTTATATCGATTATTTTACCCGTAATATACACGGCTAAAAAGGCGACGATACACGCCAAAATCCTTATAGTCGTTTTTTTATTCTTGCTCATAATTCTCCGTTAATCGACTTATAGACCGATTATTTCCCAATCGGGTTCGAGTTTGTTGGCTGTCTTTTTAACTTCTTCGAGAACGCCCGCTTTGGTTTCGTCGTACTCCAAAGTCATTTTTTCAGCCATGAAATTTACGTTTACGGAAGTTATTCCGTCGATTTTGGCAACGGCTCTTTCAAGCGCCGCGGCACAGTTTGCGCAATCCATGTTTTTAACTCTTACTACCTTTTTCATTTTTTTGTCTCCTTTTATATTATTTTAATAAATTTTTCGGTTTGTTATTCGACCCGACAAAAATCCGGCTTCGGGGAATTACTCGGCAACGTGTTCTATCGCCATTTCGAAAATTTTGGCAACGTGTCCGTCCGCAAGGGAATAAAACACTTCTTTGCCGCTCTTTCTCGCTTTCACGAGCTTACTCTGACGAAGAATACGAAGCTGATGCGAAATGGCGGATTTCGTCATTCCGAGAAGCTCGCCGATATCGCAAACGCACATTTCGCTTTCGAAAAGAGCCATTAAGATATTCGTCCTCGTGCTGTCGCCGAAAACTTTGAAAAGCTCGGCAACGTCGTACACGACGTCCTCCGACGGCATCATCTTTTTAACTTTTTCCACAACGTTTTTATGCGTATGTTCGCATTCGCAAACTTCCACGGCTTCTTCTCTGACTTCTTCTTTCATTTCGTACTGCCCTTTTGCCCTCTCTTTTTGTCAAACGATTGAATAATTGTTCAACTGTTTTTATTATATTCTCTTTAAAAGCGTTTGTCAACGATTTTTTAAAACTTTTTTAAATTTTTTTCGGACGTCTTTTTTCAGGCATATAATACGATTTTTCGCGCGACATAATTTTATATATAAAAAAAGCGACGAAAAACGCGCCTATTGAAACGCGGGATAAAACGCCGTAAAAAAATTTTATAAATTTTTGAAAATACCCCGTAAAAATGCTTGCAATAAATTTTAAAATTTGGTATAGTAATTAAGCATTAAGCGTCACGGGAGCATAGCTCAGCTGGGAGAGCATCTGCCTTACAAGCAGGGGGTCATAGGTTCGAGCCCTATTGTTCCCACCAAAGACGCGGGAATGGCTCAGTGGTAGAGCGTTGCCTTGCCAAGGCAAATGTCGCGAGTTCGAATCTCGTTTCCCGCTCCAAACAAAAAAAAGACAGGTTTAAAACCTGTCTTTTTTTTGTTTGGAATAGGCTCTCGGATGAGTAAGCGGCAACTTGTTGCCGTCGATCGCATTTGAGCGTTAGCGAAAATGTTGCCGTTCCGTTACGAACATAAAATTCAACGTCGAATATATAAACGGAAACGGCAAGATCCCCCTTTTCTCAAAGGCGGAAACTAAGAGATGAAATAACACGGTCACCTGTTGCCGTCGATCAGCCACAGGTGATTGCGTGCGAACTCGGTCTTGCATTGTGTTTTGCTAAGACAAAGCGTGAATGCAACCAACGTATTAGTAAAAAAACACAACGCAAGACTTGCAGACAACCAAAACGACGATATTTTCGATGATTTTCGGTAAAGGCGAACGCAGATGTACTTGCCGTACTTCAAGTGAGGATTTGCCGAAAAGCGCGGAAATAGCGGCGTTTGGGCAAGTTCGAACACAACCACCTGTGGCTTAATTTGAGCGAAGCGAGAATGGTTTAAATAATTTTACTTTCAAAACCAACGCCGCCCGAGGGCTTTTCAAAGCCCTCGGGCGGCTGATTTTGTGTCGTTATTATATCGCCTGAAACGGCGTGGGTCATCAGATAAGCTCGTCGATTTTGCCCGATTGTATTGCGGAAATATTCTTTCGTATTCTCTCCTCGCTCCAATTCCACCACTTGATTTCAAGAAGCTTTTTAATCGTTTCATCGTCGAAACGTTTGCGGATCTGCTTTGCGGGAACGCCGCCCACGATCGTATACGGCGAAACGTCTTTCGTGACTAGCGCACGCGTTCCGACAATAGCTCCGTCACCGATCTTAACGCCGGGCATAATGACAGCCTCGTAACCTATCCAGACGTCGTTTCCGATAGTTATATCGCCCTTATTATCCCACGCCGAGGTAATGTTTTTAACGTCCAAACCCCATTCGTCGAAAAAAATCGGGAACGTGTAAGAAGAAAGCGATTTCATGGTATGATTTCCGCTCGTAAACATAAATTTCGCCCCGCAGGCTATCGAACAGAATTTGCCTATGATAAGCTTATCGCCGTTTATCGGATATTGATACAAAACGTTATTTTTCTCGAAATCTCTCGGGTCGGAAACGAAATCGTTATATATCGTGTAATCGCCGACGACGACGTTTTCTCTTGTGATAACGTTTTTTAGATACACCGTCTGATTATCGTTTTTTCTCGGGTATATATCGTTTTTCATATTTGTCCTCTCCTTTCGGGATTATCGCCGTCAGACGAAACAAACAAATGAATACCGAGCGCGGCGTTAAATCCCGTTGCCGCAAAAACGCTGAATCTCTCCACCACCCCGAAATAGTCCGTCGGCACGATCTTCATTCCCAACGCGCCCGTAAGCATCATCAGAAGAGCGACAAGCGCGCAGATTCCGTAAGAACGACAGGATCTGTCCTTTGCGCCCGCGATAATAACGAGCGTGAGCGAAGCGATCGATAAAAGCACCACGACAGCCGTTATAACCATGTGCATAACGTCCTGAAAAGTGCCGTCGTAACCGCTGTTGGAAAGCGGAAACATACGATACCCGACCGCCGAAATAAACTCCATAGCGGCGAAAAGATACACGCCGAGCCTTAAAAGCTTCGATTTCTTTCCTTGTATGCCAAGCACCGCGGCGAAAGCGCAAAGCGGCTCGCAGACGGCGTACAACGCGCTTAAACTGTTCCATAAACCGAGCGACGGCGCGTTAGCCGCGCTTAAATCGCTTACGGCTTGTTTTAACCAATTATACCCGGGATAAGCGAGCGGCGCGAAAATCACCGCCGCGGCGTAAGAAAGAAAGCTTACGACCCCGAAAAGCCCCGCATAATTCAATAATTTCTTTTTCATTTTTTCTCCTTAAACGGGTTAATAAACCCGTAAAAACCGTTCCACGGAACAGAATATTTTTATTCGCCGCAAGAATGTTCGGCGCAAAAATTGCGGATATATTCGTCCAAAGTTTTCGATATGTCGCCAGCGCCCGCTTCGGCAAGCGTTCTGTCGTTTTCGAGATCCGAAAGCCCGTGTACCGCGAAAGCGAAACTCATCGCCGAATACTCCGCGTTTTTGAATTTCATAAGCCCCGCTTTCTCCAACACCCCGAACAAAAGCTTCGTCGCGCCGATCATTTTCTCCGTTTCCTCGACGAGGATTTTCGCCGCGCTTTTCGAAACCGTTCTTTCGGAATATACAACCTTATAAAAAGCCCGCATATTCTCGTCGGCGCACATTTTAAGGTAATTATCCGTCGATTTTTTGAGTATATCGTAAGCCGTTTCGCCTTGCTTTATTTTAAGATAATCGGCAGCCTCGGGGGCGGCGTTTTTCAAAGCGCACTCTCTTAAAAATCGATACGTTTCCTCCACAAGCTCGTCTTTCGAGGCGAAATGATTATAAAGCGACGGCTTTTTTATCCCCACTTTCTGCGCGATCATGCTCATCGACACCTGCCCGAGTCCTTTTTCGGAAGCGAGCGCGAGCGTTGCCATAATAATTTCCGTTTTTCTCTTTTCGTTCATTTTTTCTCCCGCAGTTGTATTTTTACCAAAACTACCGCTCGGTAGTTTAAATTATATCGCAAATTATAAATTTTTACAAGCGTTTTTATCGGATAATTTTTCAAAAAATATTTTCGCATAAAAAAAGCGGCTTGCGCCAAAGGCGCAAGCCGCATAAACGCAACCGACGGTAAATCGTCGATTAAGTTTTGTTATTTGCTGTTATTTTTCTTCTTTCTTTTTGAAAAGGAAGAGAACCGCCGCAAGCGCGGGAAGCATGATCGAACCTACCGCAACGCTGCTGCCGCAACCGCCTTTCTCGGAAGAAGGTTTCTCGTTTTCGCTCGTCTTGTCGGAAGCGGAAGGCTTTTCGACTTCGGAAGTCTTATCGGATTCCGAAGGCTGCCCGGATTCGCCGGGGGTGGGAGCGTCTTTCAATTCGATCGACGTGTAGTTAAGCTCTTCGCCTTCGCCGTATTCCTTCAAACCGACTTTCATTTCGGCACTGCTCGAAGAGGAAGGAGTTTCAACGGTAAGAATGCTTGCTTCGAGGTTAAACGTTCCGAACGATTCGCTGATCGTGGTCTTTCTCGCGGAGTCTACGGCTATGCTGAGTTTGCCGTTTTCGACTGCGAACGAGATATTGTGAACGCCGAGCGCGCTTGTATTTTCGGATCTCGAAATGTTTACACCTCTCGACGTTTCCAAAATTACCGCGTTACCTTTCGCGTCGGTAAGTTTATACGATTCATAAAACGCGTTGCTGTTAGCGTTTACTTCACCGTCTGCGAAGTTCGTGTAAAGGATATAAGTGAACGTGCAGCGGCTGTACGGATCGAAGAAATTAAATCTTACATAACCGTTGCTCTGGAATTCGAGACCGTTCTTGTAGTAACCGACGGTGGACTTGAAGTCAACCTTGAAGGAAACGCCCGCCGTAAGGTCATAAGCCTTCATAGGCGTTACCGAGTTGTCGCTCGTAAGCATATATGCGCCTTTGCCCGTTTCAACGGTGCCGTCGCCCGTTTTAGCGTAGCCGTCGGCGAATTTAGCGACATAAACGTAAAGCGGATAAAGTTTTCCGTCGCTTACGGCGATGAATTCGTATGCGCCTACTTCGTCTGCGATATTGGATTTTTTAACGGTAAGAGTTCCGTCTACATAGCTCCATTCGGTGTTCGCGACAGTCTCGTCTCCTTTCATAAGAGATTCGACGGAAGCAAGACCGAGATTGAACTTAACGTCGGTAAGCTCGCCCTTGGTTGCGAAAGCGACGTGCGCTTTTTCCATTGCCGAAGAAACATAGGTAAGGTTGATAGCCGTACCGGTTCCGGTTGCCTGATCTTCGATAATAAGCTGACCCTGTTTTGCGAAAGGAAGCTTCTTGAAGAACGATTTCTTAACCGTAAGTTTTCCGTTTTCATAAGCGATATCTGCGCTTTCCGCAACAACTCCGCCGTCGGAAGAAACTTTGAGGTTGGTTCCGTCGGTATTGATAACGTCGAGAACGAGGTCGTTTGCGGGATTAGCTATATCGATAGTATAGCTTGCTTCGTCTGTCGACTGAACGGGTCCGGTTACGCCGATACCGTTCATATCCTTGTTGGCTTTGAAATCGAAGTTTGTGTTTTTATGGTTGAAGAAGAAACCTACATAAGCAACGCCGTTTTCGAAATCTCCCTGCAATGTCGAAGGAGTAGCAATAGTCTGTCCGTTTACTTTGAAGTATCCGTCCTCTGCTTTATCTTTTCCGAAGTACATTTCGATTACGAGGTTTTTGATCTTCGGAAGGTGTTCGTAGTTCGCGTTGGTGGAAGCCGTCGGAACAAATCCGTTAAGCTTCTGGATATCCTTTCTTCCGTCTCCGAAGAAAAGAGCAGCCAATTCCATATCACTTGCGGTTCCGTCTGCAAAATAATCCATCATTTTAAGCGAACCCATAACGCCGAGAAGCGCCCATTCCGTTCCGTCGCCGAAAGCTTCCACTTCGAGAGAAATGGGCTTAGTTACGTCGAAACCTTTGTTATAATAAATTCTCGAAGAAAGGGTCGTTGCGCTGAACGCTCTGAGATTTGCGGAAATATAATGTCCTTCGGTTACGATTTCGGTACCTTTAACAAGGTCTACGGATCTTGCAACCCAACCTTCATCGGCTAATTTGCAGTAAAGCGAACCTTCCAAGGAATCTTCGCCGATACCGATATTGAATTTAAGACTGCGGTAATCGCCGATCTTTGTTTCAAGGAAAGCTTTTTTAAGCGTGAACGTGTAAGTTTTTCCGTCCTGTGTAAGCGTATAATCTTCACCCGCCGTCAAAGGATCGGAATCGGCTTCTCTCATACCCGTTTTTACGACTATGCTATCCTGAGTTGCGGCTCCGGAGTAATCGAATGTGTAGGAAATATCGTTAAGTTCCGTTACTTCGACATGGTTTGCGCCTTTCCATACAGGAGGAGCTGCTTTCTGAACGGTTGTGATAACCGACGCTTTGCCGTTTTCGGCAACAACCGTCAATGCGGTCGTTTTTGCAATCTGAGCTACATAAGTATTCCAGAATGCGGGTTTAATAGTAATTTTTTTAGCGTTTTCATCGCCTTCTACCGCTTCTATCGTATAGGTGTTTTCGTCGGTAATATCGTTTCCGTTTGCGGTGAGTTTAACTTCGCCTTTAAGATTTCTTGCCGTGAACGAAAGCTCTGCGGGAAGAGTACCCGTAGAAAGATCGATCGTTCCGTTAAGAGCCGCGGGAACGGAAGAATACTCGATATAAGGCGTGTTATATTCGCC
Source organism: uncultured Clostridia bacterium (assembly GCA_934254825.1). Classification (GTDB taxonomy): domain Bacteria; phylum Bacillota; class Clostridia; order Christensenellales; family Borkfalkiaceae; genus UBA10281. Next base: position 80,921 of record CAKQMB010000008.1, read on the forward strand.
CATTAACATTCTGCACGAAGCAACGTCGCCTGTTCCTATTACGAAATAACATCCGTTGGGGAAGCTGTCCACGGTTACAAAATCCCAAAGAGACGCTGCCGCATTTGCCTCATGACCGAGCATCGAGCCGTCGACTTTCATATAAGAAACATCGCCGTCTGTGCCGGTTCCGATGTGGATTTCAACGGTATGAAGCTGATCGTAGATAATATTCATTCCGTTAATTCCCTCTAACGGTCTACCGGAGTTGGCAGGATAAAGTTGTCTACCTGAACCGTCTACAATTATATGAGGGAACTTGTCTCCGGGAGCGCTTCCTCCGGTATGGTTAGTTCCTTGCCAACCGTCTTTACCGTTCAACAGTATAAGACCGGACCAACGTCCTTGATTGCTAAGCATAAACTGGAACGTTACCGTTCTGTCCGGAGCTTCGAGAATATTCGTATTGTTTATAATCGCTCCGCCGGCGTATGCGCCGAGCATAATTCCCGAGCCGGGTGCCACTTCGGTAAGCGGTCTTGCGGGATCGCTGAACTGCCACTGCGTTGCAGGGGTTGCGTCTGCTGCCTTGGCGTCGGTTTTAACCAAGTTAAGTCCGACAACAAGACACAATGCCATAACTACCGCAAAAAGCGCGGAAAATATGGACTTAGCCTTTTTTGTTTTCATCATTTTGTTTACCTCCCGGTATATTTTTTATCTTTTAAGCTCCCCGCGGGGATTTTCGCCCCGCGGAAAATCATAAAGTTTTTGAAATTGTTTATCAGTAACCCATTCTGTAAGAATAGTTAAGTCTGCCTGCGGGAGCGCAGTCGCCGCCGCAATAGAATGCGAATATATCGCCGAACGAATACACGCCTACGCCGTCGTTGGTTTCGGTTTTCGTTCCCGCAAAGATATTGTCGGAAACCTTAATACCTATCTCGCTCGCGCTCGTAACGCCTAACGCTTCGAGCGGAATACGATAAGCAACGAATTTACCTTCGGTGTAAATATCCGCGTCGAAATCGATCGTCGCGGCGACGATTTCTCCGTCCGCCGTAGTTCCGAGGCTTTCGATAGAGGTAACCGTTCCCTTCGGCGAGCGGTTGATCACGAAGTCGTAACCGCACCAACCACTTCTTCCGCCTGCGGAGATCCAGAGGTTCATCCAGCCTTTATCGCCCTGCTCGTAAGCCGTGACGTCGTTTTTGGTTGCCGCAAGAACATAGAGATATTCGCTGTCGTTGGCGATTTTGATATAATCTATATCGTTTCTCGCGGTATTGTCGGTGTAAGTGTACTTATTGGCAATACTCTTCGCGTTTCTGTTCGTCGCGTCGCCCGTGAAGTCGATATATTTCGCTTTCACGTTGTCCCATGCGGAAATATTCTTGTAATCGACGGTCTGTCTCATCCACATTGCCGCGGAAGAAGCTTTTCCGCCGTCTTCGTACTTGAATTTTCTGACGTTCTCTACAAGGTTAAGGAAATAGGTATCGCCGTAACCGTCCGCATCTCTCATCATTTCGACGTCTCTCGAAAACGCTATACTGAACGTGTCTACGAAAGTGGCATATCTGCCGTTCTGATTGAGTTTCTGAGCGACCCATTCGTTCCAGCCGGTTACCGTTACCATCCACACTTCGTCGCTTCCGCCGTAATTATGAACGTTGTTCCATTCGCTGACGAAGTTCGTCGCCATAAGCGCGCCGTCGACGGAGTCCGTCTGATAAGCGTAGGTCTGATTGGGCAACGCCCCTCTTCCGCGATACTTGTATGCCGTATCCTTTCTGTTTCTCGCAAGGAACGCTTCCGACGACCAGTTTCCGTCGATATGCTGAGCAACGGAAACGTTCATAATTCCGTTGTAATTCTTCTGCGGGAAGGAATAATCCATCCACGGGAAGCCGTTGGCGTACGATCCCGGCGTAACGGCAGTCGGCCAGACGACGTTTCTTATCCAGAAAGCGTCGGCGACAGCCTCGTTCGTAAGATACTGTTTATCGAAACTGTAAGTTACGAGAAGGGGTTTGCCGGAGGGGTTTCTCGTTTTATCCGCCGTGAACCAGCAGGATTTATACTTGAAGTTATTTACCGCGTAGTAATTATTGTAAACCCACTCGATAACTTTCGTCGTCGTTCTCGTGCGGACGGTGTCGTCCGAAGAGGTATAGGGGTTACAACAGATAGGAACTATTCTCGGAACTTCGAAGCCTTCGGCTTGCATTTCGAGGATCGTGTCCATTAAAGCGATGGTCGCGTTCTTATAAATGTTGACCGCGTTCTCGCCGTTCATATTCGCGTTGGTGAAATCGAGATACAAGAAATCGATTCCCGCCAGGGTCAGAAGTTCGAGATGTCTTCTTATAACCCACTTATCCGTGGAACGGTAGTAACCGTAAAGCGGTTCTTCGAAATAATGGAAGCCGTTCTTCGGGGAAATCTTCGCGTCGTAATTAGCCGACCCTTCGAGAGCCCAGAGAGGATTCGTAAGGTCGTAAGGATTGTACTGCTCCAAAAGCTTGGATATATCGTAAATGCCGCCTATATCGTCGCCAAGCCACAAGAAGTAGAAAATACCGACGTATTTACTCTTCTTTTTAACGCCTTTCGCCTTAACGGTTCCGCCGTCGAAAACGGAAGAAAGCTGCGAGGTCGTGAAATACTGCTCGCCCATATCGAGGAGCTTCTGAGTGTATTCCGCGTCGTAAACGTCGAGCCAGTCTTCGCCGTAGTTATATCCCTGCGACTCGGAAGACGACTGACTGTCCGACCCGCTTTCCGTGTCTTTGTCTGACTCGGATTGCGAGTCTCTTTCGGAATTTCCGTCGGAAGTCGTCTGCGAGTCTCTTTCGGAATTACTCGTCGGATCCGACGTTCCGCCGTCCGACCAACAACCCGTCATCATAAACATAGCTATCACCATCAGAACGGAAATTATTTTATAAATTAAACTTTTTTTTGCGTTCGTCATATTTTTCTCCGATTTTATTTAACGTACCAGCTGTAATTGATACGTCCCAAAGGCGCGCAATCGCCGTTCGTGTAAAGGTCGGTCACGTCGAAATCCTTTTGAAGATTATCGGTCACTTTAACTTGAAGCCCGAACGACTCTTCCGTTATGCCGAGCGCGGTTTTGCTTACTTTAACGATCATAACGTTGCCCGAAACGTAGGTTTCCGCGTCGCCTGCTTTTTCGAACGACTTATCCGAAATTCTGTCAATGCTCGACTTCGTTCCGTCAAGTTCGCGGTTTATAACGTATTGAAGATTGTTCCAACCGCCTTCCGCGCCCTCCAAGCCTATCCACAGGTTCATCCACCTCGTGTCGTTTTCGGCTTTTTGAGTTATATTGCCTTCGGTTGCGATCATAAACCAGACGTTGTCTTTATCGGCGGCTATTCTGAGTTCTTTGATATCGTTTCTGCCGGTATCGTTCTTGTAATAAGTTCCGCCCGCGCCCTGATGATCTCTCGGCAAAGTGTCGCCCGTAAGGTCGGCATAAGACGTGACGTCTTTCCAGTTTGCGAGATCGAGCATATCCTTGTCGACGTAATTTTCGTAAGTTATGCCCGTGTTTCCCGCGCCTTTGTACTTTCTGATGTTTTTAACCATCTGAATGAAACAGTTGTCGAGATAACCGCCGTTCATCATTTCGATATCTCTGGAAAACTCCATATCGAACGTGTCTACGAAATATCCGTAAGCGTCGCCGAGAAGAGGATCTTTACTCTGTTTCTGCGCCATCCATTCGTTCCAGCCGGTTATAAACACGAGGTTTACGTCTTTGGCTTTCCAGACGGAGTCCCACTGCTCTTCGAAGTTGGTATTCTTTACCGCGTTTTCGTAAGTATTCGTGTTCGTCACGTTCGACCAGCCTCTGCCGCGGTTGGCGTTATAATACTTCGTCGCCTGTTCTTTCGAAACCTTGCTTTTCAAAGTATCGGACAAAGAATCGTAATTATGCGGCGCGAAAAGACCGGACAAAGAGAAATTTATTCCGCTTATCTTAGCGTCCGAAAGTCCGCCGCCGATACCCGTGTGCTGAGACGCGGAAACGTTCATTATCGTGTAATCGTTGGCGTCGTCCGTAAACGTTTCCTGCGGGTATCTCCACGATATCCACGGGAATTTGTCGGCATTGTAAGTACTGTTCGGCCACTGAGCGGCTTTGAAATAGAATTTGTTCAGAATAGCTTCGTCGCTGCCCGCGTAGGAAGAAATTATCCAGGGTTTGTCGCCGTTACCCGTAAACCATATCGGATCGTACTTTCCCCTTGCGTAAAACGCGTTGTAAATTTCCGTCGTTCTGCCCGTGGAGTCGGAGTTCGTCATAAACATTGCCTTGGGTACTTTATACCCGAGTTCGTGATATTCCAGAAGCACTTTGAGAACGTTTCTCGCGGCGGGCGCGTAATAGTCGTTGTTCGTCGTGTCGAAGCAGATAAAATCAAGCCCCGCGTTTATGAACAGTTCGACGTGTTTACGGACCACCCATTCGTCTTCGATCTGATAGTAGCCGTACATAGGCTCGCCCCAGAACGTGAAATTCGGTCCGTATTTAACTTCTTCGCCGGTCAGAGTCTTTTCGACTTCGCCGTTTTGCTCGTAAGACTCGACGTTGACCGCAGTGCCTGCCTGACTTGCCCAAAGGAAGTAGAACACGCCTACGACGTTGTCGTTATAGTCTTTGACCTGCTCGAACGAACGACCGAAGTCGTCCGTTCCCGCAGTTTTTAAAAATCCGCTTTTAAGGTCGGAAGAAGCTTCGTACGTTCCCGTGATCTTCTTTCCGACGTTATCATTCTTGCTTTCCCCGCTCGAAGGGGTCGTTTCGCACGCCGCGGCGGCGAACATCAAAGACAATCCGAGCGCGAAAGCGGGAATTCTTTTTTTCATCACATAAACCCCTTGCTATTTATGCAGCCGTGTTATACGGAGAGTTTTTAAGTCCGTTTGTCTTTTCCGAAACCTGAGCGGGATCGGTGTAGATAAATCCGTTCTTCGTCGCGTAGCTTGCAAATCCCGACTTGATCGAAGAGAAAAGTTCTTCGCCGTTCCAGGTCTTATTGTCGGAACGGAAGTACTTGGAAAGTATCTTCGCAACGTTGTCGTAAAGGTGTTCGGTCGAACTGCCGACGGTCGCGTCGGTCATGCCGGAACATTTACCGAAAATGAGGTAAGGAGAGGTGGAGCAATCGCCCGCCGCCTTAACGTAAGCGTAATCGATAGCTTCGGGGATAGATACGTTCTTTACGAGCTGAACGAGGGTGATGGGCGCTTTTTCTCTCTGATAAATAGCGTATATACCCTGCTGTCCCTGCGGGGAAAGAAGATATTTAAGGAAGTCTATCGCGTATTCGTTGGTAGTGGTGTTACCGGTGTTTAAAACGCCGAAGTTTTCCTGCGGGCCGCCGAAAGATCTTACGTTATCCGCAACGCCTTCGAGTTCGGACTCCATAGCGGGCATAAGGAACCAGCCGAGCTGACTCGAAATGGTAGCCGCGTCGGGGTACTGAGTGGGTTTACCCTGAACTTCGGTCTTGAACGCGTCTCTGTAAGTTCTTACATAGTCGAGAGCTTCGACATAGAAGAGTTTCATATCCTTATACGCGCCGTTACGCTCATAGTTCAAAGTGGTTTCGTTGAAACGGTGGAACGTATCGAGGTAAGAAGCATTCACGTCGGAATAGCTCATAAGATCGTAAAGGTTTTCCATAACTTCGGCGTAACGCTCGGAGTTGGGGTTGTAACCTTCTCTGTTAAAGTAGTAATCTACGACTTTGTTGAGGTTGAAAGAATATCTGTCTACCGCGTCAATGTTGGGATCTGCGGCGTCGTAAGCCCAGTCCGCGTCGACGGAAAGGTAGCTGTAATCGTCGGAAGTCGAATGTACGTCTTTGATGAAATCGCGGAAATACTGATCGAGATACATATTTACAAGGTGAGAAAGCATATTGAACGAGCCTTCTCCGCAGGACTGTTCGCTTCTGGAAAGTCCGAGAGGATTTTTGAAGTTCTTGCCCGTAGCCGCCTGCGCTTTCTTCAAAGAGTCGATAAGCCACGTCCAGGTGATCTTGGAGTTATCGATGGTTCCGTCCTTTCCTACCACTTCGCTTTCGCCGAGAACGTCGAGAACGGCTTTCTTGTTATAGAAAACGGTAAGATAGTTGGACGAATAGCTCAAACCGGGGATAGTCTCGCTCGAACCCGAAACTTTGGTTCTGTAAGCGTCCGCTTCGAGACCGTCTTTCCACGCTTTGTTGCCTTCGATATAGGGGTTTGCTTCTTCCATATAAGGAGTGAGATCGACTATCTTATTCGTGCCGTAATATTCGGGAATGATAGAAGTCTGAACGATCGTAGGCTCCGTAACGTTCGAGCCTGCCATGGTTCTCACGGACTGCATATAAGCTTCGGGGTCGGTCTTGTTGTTTATTAAAACCTCTATGTCCTTACCCAAAGAGTCCTGATAATCCATATAAGCGTTTGCAACCGCTTGAAGCGCGTTCTGCTCGATTATGTTTACGGCAGTGTACATCGTGATCGTCACGCCGTCGCCGCTCGGTTTTTTGGAGTCGCTCGTCTTGTCGCTCGCAGAAGTCTGCGTGCTTTCCGAGGTACCCCCGCCGTTCGAGTCGGGAGTGCTTTCTTTATCTCCGCACGCGATGATGCCGAGCATCATAACGAAGCAGAGACTCACTGCAAGTAATGATTTCAATATTTTCTTCATTTCTTTTCCTCCTTTGAAGAAACATTTTTTATTTTTTCCGTTCAGCCGAAGAGATCGTGTTAAAACGCAATGCAAGACCGAATTCGAACACATTCGCCTGCGGCTGCGGATTTTGCCTTTTGGTTCAAGTTTTCGTTTATAACTTCATTCCGCTCGCGAAATCGCCGCCGATGAAGAATTTTACGCTTATCGCCGTGGAAATTATAAGCGGTATACCCGCGACGAGATACATTGCGTACTGAACGCCCTGAGTGTAATCCGACACTACCGAACGCAGGTACGGCATAAGAACGCCTTTTTCGGGATTGTTGATAAACAAGAGGTTGGGCCACATATAGTCGTTATACATAGCGGCGAAAATGGCGATACCCTGTATCATCATTATCGGGAAAGTAAGCGGGAGGCAGATATAAACGAAAGAGTCGAATGTGTTGGCTCCGTCGAGCTGTCCCGCTTCGTAAAGCGATTGCGGCTGTTGCCCCATGAACGTTCTCATAAGGAAAACCGAGGCTATCTGGTTACCCGCGATATACGGAATGATAAGTCCGAGCCAGTTTTCGCTGAGATTGAGCCAGTTCGCAACGACGATGTACGTCGGAGAAAGAAGCACCACGCCCGGCACGAGCATCGGCGCGATGAAAAGATAAAACAGAACCTTTTTACCGCCGAAGTTCTTTCTTTCGAACAAAAACGCTATATAACAGCTTAAAAACAACACTATCACCGTCGAAATAAGGTCTATCACCACGGTGTTCAAAAGCGGAGCGGAAAGCACCGTCAACGCTTTCGAATAGTTGCTGAAATACCACCCCGATTTCGGGAGCGTCCATATGGAATACGATTGTATGTCCTGCGGGGATTTGACCGACATTATCATCGTTATCACTATCGGCAAAAGGGAGAGAACAAGCGTTATAAGCAGAAATATTATAAGTATCGTCTGCGCAACGGCTCCGTCGATGCCGGTCTTTCTGACTTTTATTTTCGCATTTATTTTAGTTTCGGCAACCATTTTCCGCCCTCCTCAGGAATTATCCGATTGCATTCTGAAATTCAGGAACGTCGCGATGCTCAGGAACAGGAACACCGTCACGCCCATTACGCTCGCCGCGCCGTAGTTTGCGTTTATGATCTCGCGGTACATCAGAAGCGCGGGAGTCTTTATCTCGCCCTTGTTTCCGCCCGTTGTTCCGTAAATGACGAATATGCTCGTGTAATTTTGTACCGAAGCTATGAACGACGTTACGAAAATGTACTTGATCTGCGGCATTATGAGCGGCAAGTCGATTTTGACGATACGTTTTAACCAGGAACAGCCGTCGAGCTTCGCCGCCTCGAAATAGGAAGCGTTAATGCCCGAGACCGCGCCGTAAAATATAAGATACGAACCTATCCAGGGGAACCCGAACGCGATGAGCGCGCATATCGAAGTCGCCGTGGACGAACTGTTTATCCAGTTTTTCGCAAACCCCGGCACGAATATGCCCGCGATCGAGTTCACGAGACCGTTGCTCGTCGCACCGAAAACGCCCTGACTCCAAACGAGAGTCGTCGCAACGCCCGGGAGAACGCCCGGCAGGAACAAAAGTATTCTCACGACGAGCGAGAATTTTTCGTGCTTGACGGCGCATATCGCTTCCGCGAAAATTATCGGCGGAATTATCGCTTTCAGAAGGTCGGCGATAAGGAAGACCAGCATAACGAGCGAGGAATTCCAGAACTCCGTCGAAGCGTAAACCGACTTGAAATATTTAATGCCGACGAACACGTCCTTAACGCCCGGTATATAGTCGTAAAACGACAGTCTGAAACCGAGAACTATGGGGATATAATAGAACACGATGAGTAGCGCAAAAGGCACGATCATCGATATATAGACCAACTTATGCTTGTTGATGGCTGCAAAGAAAGCGACGAACGAGCCGTTTATTTTCGCTCTCGCAGAAGAGGAAATTCCGAACCCGAAATAGGCTGTCAGAAGCCCCGCGACGATCGCCGTTACGATACTCGCGATCTTAAACGCGGAGAACGTGTTTTTCATTTTAGCCTGCGCCACGCTGTAATTCACGATGTAGGTGTTGTTCACGTCCGAGTCGTCCCTTAAAGCGAACCCGTCTTCCGACCACATTATGAGATTTGCGCTGTCGTCGGCGTTCATGGACAGGGTCACTTTCATGCTTTCGGAGTTTATCACCGCAACGCCGCCGTTGTTTATTTTCGCAACGAAGTTTTCGCCCGTCGAGAAAACGTAGTTACCGTTAAGCGTAACGCTGAGTTTCGTTCTCGTTCTGTCTCCGCCCTGTTTGTTTATTTTAACTATATTGTTGTTATCCGTTATGACGGTTACGAAATTATCGCTTGCCGAAACCGAAGTTATCTGCTCTTCTATGTCGCATACTTCCGTCGTTTCCGCGCCGTCGTACTTCATTATTTTGCTTCCGTCCGAATAAAACAACTCGCTGCCGCCGAGCGCGCTGCCCGCAAGCTTTCTCGCAGACTGCGCAACGAGAGTTTTTTCGCCGCTTTCCGTGTCGAACGCGTAAATTCTGTTCTTCTGCCCTCTCACGCGGAACGCCGCGCGAAGATATACCGTTTTTCCGTCGTCCGATACGATAAGCGAAGTGTTGCTCACGTTGCCGTCGATATTGTCGCCGGCGGCGTAAACTTTGCATTTCTCGGAAAAATCATCGTTTTCGGTTCTGTTCAAAGCGTCTTCCGCGGAAAAACTTATTATTCTGCCGTTCTGGAAAACCGCGTAAACGATACCGTTTTTCTCGGTTATGTCGTAAATCGCATTTTCCGCCAAAATCCCCGCGTCCCATATCTTTTCGCCGCTCGGGGACACCGCGTAAATTCCGCCGCTTTGAAGTCCGGCTATTTTCACGTCCTCTCCCGCGGAATAAATCTTCGTTACGCTTTCCTTGGGGTCGATACCGAGTTCGCTCGTTTTCGACGCCTGCGCGCCCGAATAAACGCCGAAAATTACTGCCGCTATCGTCAAAATCGCGGCAATAACCGTTCCTATGATATAAATTCTTTTCGTTCTGATTTCGCTTTTCATTTTCCCTGTTAAGCGGTTTTCTGTTTGTGCAACAAACAGAAAGGACGCGTCCTTTCGTTTTTATGTTTTCGGCGGGTTTCCGCCGTTTCTGCGCTGTTTTATCTTCTTTGTCGACGAGGGATATATCCGGTTTTATCGCTTATTTCAAGCGTTTTAGCCGTTGTTTACGACCAAGCCCCTGCGTCGGGTCAACGCGAACTCGATCTTTTTATATATACCGATTCGATTTCCGTTTCGTCAACGGGTTCGCCGAGGATATAATTCACATAACGTCTCGCTTCGAGATCGATATGCGAGTCGACCGTGGAAAGCGCGGGGACGGAATATTGTCCGAGGAGAATATTGTCGAACCCGATGATTTTCACGTCTCTGCCCGCCTTGACTCCGCGATCTCTCAGAGCTTTTATCGCGCCGAGAGCCATCATGTCGTTCATACAGAACAGACCGCCGATCTTACCCTTTTTCTCTATCAGTTCCGCGCCCGCGATATAACCCGCGTCCATTGCGGAGATTTTGGGGTAATCGCCCCAGATTATCGTGCTTTTCGCGTTTTCGAAACCGTTTTCTTTCATCAGATCGAGATAAGTCACTATTCGTTTGTCGTCAAGAAAGCTTTTGCCCGCCCCGCAAACGAAATACAGACCGTCCGAACTCTTTTCTTTAAGTTCGGCAAAAGCTTTTTCCATCGCCGCCCTGTAATTTATCTTTACTTTAACGGGATCTTCGCCGATACCGGGGTGAATTACTTTTATGTTCGCGCATCTGATTTTTTTCAGATCGGAGTCGGTCATCGGTTCGAACGCGAGGTTGATTATCGCGGCGACCCTGTTCTGAATAACTTTATCGAGTACGTTCGAAAAATTGCTTTTATTTACGCGGTATATGGAAATGGTGTAATCGTAATCTTCGAGTTCGGTAACCATACGGTTGAACATTTCGAGGTAATAATAGTTCGACATATCGGGAACCAACATCGCAATGAAATCGCAATTCTTATTACTGCTTATGTTTACCGCGATTTTATTATGCGTATACCCGCATTCGGATATGACCGAAAGGATTTTTTCGCGCGTTTTTTCCGAAACCGAACCCGAGCCGTTCAAAACTCTCGTAACCGTCGTTTTCGAAACGCCCGCCATTTCGGCTATCGATTTTCTGCTTACATTCTTTTCCATCTGCGTTTCCTTGTTTGTGTTCGACCGAACATATATATTATATGTAATTACGCGAAAATAACTATCAGTCTTTGCGAAAACGGTCGTTCGCCGCGCCGCGCTTGCCGAATTAACCTATTCCGCATTAACAATATTCCGCATTTTCGGTCGGAAAACGGCTGTCAGTCCGATTTTCGATCGCGATAAATCTGCATTAAACTTCAAATTACGGCGAATTTACATATAACTTTCAATCGCGGCAAATTTGCACTAAACTTTAAATCACGGCGAATTGCGTTTAATTTTCGATCGTTGCAAATTCGCGGCAACTTTCGATCGATGCTTTCAATCGCGGCGTAATATGCGTTCGATACCCGATTAAAATACGCCTTGACTCGCGTCGGTTTCCGTTTTCTGTGTACCTGGGTACAAATCATTTGTTTTAAAAAAGGTTCTCCGAACCTCTTTTGTAAAAATCTTCTGTTAAAACGGGCTGAAAACCTGCATTTCTATCGGGAAAAATCCTATCTGTCCGTTTGTCGGTTACATTATAACACGCATTTGACCCCTTGTCAATAGAAAAACAAAAATTTTTTTAACAACTTTTCAGGATTTCAAAAGTCGGTTTTTTCGGGATTACGGTAGTCTGTTTTCTCCGAGGCGTTTTGTTTAAGGCTATACTCGCGGCGAGCTTTTGCATAGCCGATTTTTTTGCTGTGCCGACCAAAAATAAAGTATCCGAAAAAATAACCGGACGTTGTGAAATTTGTTTAATGCTATAATTTTTTATCCGTTAATCGACTTATAGACCCGCTTTTGCGTATAATTAAACAAAAAGCCGCAGGAAAAATCCCGCGACTTTAAGATTTGTTATCCGATTAAAAACAATATTAAATCTATTATCAAAGAAATGATTAACAATACTATTGTTGTGTATCGTAATTTCGTGTACGCTTTATCCTTTGGTAATAAATATTGGAATTCCGAAAACAAGCCGACCGAAGAATTCACGGCAAACGGTGCTGTCTTTGCGTAAAACCAAGCAAATAGTTTATGTATATTTAAAATCAGACATAATAAAGATAAAATCCATATACCTTTTGAAAACCCGAACAACCAAATCAGATTATCGCCCGAAACACGGTTTACGATATTCAATATTGTAAATATCGCAACCGCTATATTTAATAAAACAACTACCAAACCGAAAAACGCGTCCTTATTTACCAAAACAGATAACGGATTGCGTTTCTTTACCATAAAATAATCGTCGTCTCTTTGTTCCAAAGAAATATTGTTCAATATAAAAAAGTATCTGTAATATTTCTTTAACAACTCCTCCACAAGCAAATACAAATTATAATATTCCAGCGCATAATCGTCTAACTTTTCCTTGTCTATATCAGCGCCGAACTCAATCAGTCGATAAACTTTCCCGTCGATCCGCTCGCCTTTTAAAAGCGCGTAACGAACTTCAAAGTCAATCAACTCAAAATATTGCATACACCCGCTATATTCCCCCGACTTGAATATAAAAGGAATACTATAATCGCAAAACCTATTCGCAATATCTTTTTCCTCTTCCGTCAATTTATATTTTTTCATAACAACCCCTCTTATAATGAAACGTTAATTATGTTTTTATTAGCCGAGATGCCTCATAAATCCCATCAGATTAAATGTATTTTGGAGTGCGGATTATAAACTTTTCTTTTGCCGTCTCGCATTATACAAGCCGTGATCTTTACAATTTTGCAGCTTTACTTTGATTGTTTCTTAACAAAGAGTTTGTCAAAAACACAAGTAAAATTGCTTGTCTTTTCTTTGGTAATATTCGTTCTTCCCAACAGTTCCGCAGTTGCTTCCCCTATGCCTTTTTGAGCGTTGAATTTCGCCGCTTCACTCAGTTTAGCGGTACTGCCGACTCGCCTATGCAAAAACACTTCTTCAATGTCTCTGCAAAACCATACGATTCCATACCTTTCAAGTTTGCAAAAATCCTCGATTTTCTTATTAAGTACAGCAGTTTCGGGGTTAGCAAAAATATCATCGCTATCAAGACAGTAAACTATTGTCGCCTCGGAAAAATCTTTTATTTTTCGCTCTATTTTGCGTTTAATTCCTTTATCGTTATACTTAGTTTTCGACGTCAGATACTCATACTCGATTTTTGTTACATTGTCAATGTTATACACATATTTTAACGTTTTGTCAATGTAAATACTATCCGTTTTAGCCTCTTTCGTTGTCTCAACGCAAATTAAAATTATCCTGTTAGTTCGCCTCATTATCAAATACTCCCAAGAAATTAAATGGCTCTATATTAAAAGGCGAATATTTTATCAAACCTCTCCTGTAAACGCTTACAGCAGAATTATTACCGGTTTTAACCCACGGCGTAATTTGAGAATCGTTAGACAAAAAGTCGATCGCCATTTTTTCTTTTTGTAAAACTTCCATAGGACCTAGGTTATGCGTCGTAAAAACAAATTGTCCTTTGGTGTATTCTTTTATATACTCAACTATTTTAATTAGTACTATATCGTGAATATTAGCGTCAAATTCGTCAATAAAAACTATTCCGCCGTTGTTTTCATTGCATAAAGCATAGTACAAGTTCATAAGTTTTTTAATTCCCGTACTTTCATAAGCCTTAGAAATCCTTTTACCGTCCTCATACTCGAGTATCAGTTCGCACTTATATTCGTCCTCGACTTCTTTTTTGTCAATTTCTATTTTAGCTAAATCGTTTTTAAAAACCTGCATGAATTTACAAAGATTTTCTATTGTTCTTTCGTATGCATCAAAGTCCTCTTTTCTGACGGAAACCGTATTGTCGCTTACTAAATTCTCACGAATCAGAAGCTGATTAAAAATTTCTTTCTCGAAAATTTGTCCGTATTTACCTATTGCGCTAAGATTTTTTAAAAACTCTCCCGTGTTTATATAATTCTTGTCACTATCATTTATTAAAACAGTTAAAGTTTGTGCAAAATAAAAAACTGTCAATATAGCCCCTATTGTTTCTGTCAATTGCATCTTACTAAAATTGCTTCTTAAAATTGTTTCCACTGATCTTTCGATAAGTAGATTTTTTGTCACATCAAATAAAATACTACGACTTTTTTCTTCTTCTGACAACTCAACAAATTCACCGTCGGAAGTTTTAAAAAGCGTTTGCCATTTATCTTCGGCATTTATCCGCAACCCGTTCAATTCCTTTAATGTCTCCTCTTCGACAATATACCTGTCATCTCTTTTGCCAAAGCACACATAATGCGAATACACCGCTAAAACCAAATCGTTATCATCAACAACGACAAAAGTCATCTCTATTTTTAATTTTTTCGTATGTTGATTCACTATTTTATCCAGACTTCCGTTTTTATTATGCAACGATATATAATCAGGATCGACTACAAACTTTTTATATATTTCAACAGCATAAATTATCGCCGTTTTCCCCGATCCGTTAGCTCCGTATATCGCTTTTACATTATAACCTGTGGAATCAAACTTTTTTTGTAATGTTTTCTTATAGAAAGATAACTCCACTTCCTTATCGATATTTTTAATACCGCATAAGTTCATCTTCAAAACATAGAATCTCATATATCAGCAATATTCCTCCTGCTACTATTATAGTATAACCCAAACGGGTATGAATGTAAACATTTTTTACATTTTGTAATTTTTTTGATTGTTTTCATTTTACTACACTTTACTTTATTAGTCAACAGTTTACTACCTAACTTGCTTAAATAAGAAATTTTTAGACATTATTTCGTTAATTAAACTTAATTTGTGTTTAATCGGAATTACTGTAAGGAGCAAAGCAATATTCTTTCTCTTGCTTGCGATTTACTTGTTTCGTTTTGCGACGGAATAGCGATTGTTCGGCTCTGCCGCAATCGCGTCACCGTGACGCGGCGCGCATTAACTTTTTCTTTTTTCGTAGTTCAGGCGCGCCGTCGTCAGCGGTGACATCTCCGATTAGCAGCTACGGATTGGACCTGATTTACGATATAAAAAAGACCGAGTGATAAACCTTAATCCTCGGTTCAACTCGGTCCAATCTGGAGCTGCTAACCGGAATTGAACCGGTGACCTCGTCCTTTCGTCGAAATCCGCTCTTTTCGCTTTGCTTTTCCTCAAAAGCAAAGCCTTTACGGGCGGCTTTCTCCTCTTCCCGAAAACGCTTTCGTTTTCGGGAGCCCTTTATTATTGTCCTTGGTAATTCCGAGGTCACCGTTCAATGCTATGTTACTATAAAAAATACAGGGTAAACCAAATTTTTGGTTTACCCTGTATTTTTTGGAGCCGCTGAACCAACCTCAGTTGAACATTTATAGCAACACTTTCACGACCATAGTAAATCGCCTTAAATCAAATCCTTTAAAAAATTATTTAAACTGTTTTCTTGTTCTAACCTTTTAATTTCTTCTTGACGTCTCCGCTCTTTCTCCGCTTGCTCTTTCTGTACTTGCTGCAATAATTTTTTTGCATACATTATATTAGCCTCCTTAATTGCATCTTTTAAATCTTCAATCAGTTTATATTATTTTTCGATATTTGTCAAGATTATTATACCACCCACCACAACATATTGTATTATTTGAGCAATATAAAACAATATATTGTAATTTTTAAATTAACAATACACACTCCGATTTTTTCGCCTGTTCGGGTGTGGGGTTGTAGCACAGAGAAAAACGAAAGTCAACGGGAAAAATTAACACTTAAAATTAGGAAATAGAAAACAACAGGGTCTTACTCGACTGAAATCGGGTTTGACTCTGTTTTTCTCTTACTTAAAAATATGACAATAACCCCACTGTTATACGCGTTAATTTATTCCTTTTTCGTTGACTTACGTTTTGTCTATACAAATCAATATATTTCAAATTTTTCTCGGTGCTACTCTCCCCGTGCCGAAAAGGCGAAAAAATCGGAGGTAAATCCAAATGAAAAGAAACATATTAGATTTCAGCGTTATGAAAGAAGAAATCTCGCAAAACAACGTGCTTGTTATCGCAGAACATATTGCCTTTATGGAGTTGCGTTTCCAGATAGGTTTTCAAGGAAGTCGTGTGCAGAAAATGTATTCCGACCTCTACGCCGATATCAAACACAAAAACGAATTAGGACACACTTTCAGCGATTCTTACGATTTGGTTCAAGAAGGCGCTTTGTATCTTTGCGAACATTATGGAAAGCACCTAAGCGACGTTATAAGTTACAGCAAAAAAGGTAAACCGATTACAATCGAGATTGCCTGTATCCGTAAAATGATGAAATTGATAAATCTGAAAGCGAGAGATTATCATCGTTCGGTAAGTCTTGACGCATTAACGCCTGCAAGCGAACCTTCCGGCGAAATGACGGAAGAAATTACACAAGATTATACTTTATACGAAAAAATCATTACAAGCCTTAAATTGACGGAAAATATGCGTATTGCTTTGGAATGTCGCATAAAAGGGTTAAGTTATCCCGAAATCGGCAAAGTTTTATCCCGCACGCAATCTACTGTATTTGAATATTTTATCAAAATGCGTCAAAGATATACAACAATTTACGGATAAGGAACAACAGCGATAATTTTCTCGATTATAAAAACCTGCCGTTTTTACCCGAGTCGTCTGATAAAATATTATCCGAGCAATGCCAGCCAAGAATAAAACGAACCATGGTCTGACGGTGAGTTTTTGACTAATACGTCGTTACGCTCGCGGCTTATACGTCAAGTATTAACCCGCTCGCGTGCCTTGTCTTAGTCTAAAAAATCGCCGTCGGACTTGCCCGCAACCAAAACGCCGATATTTTCAATGATTTTTGGCAAAGGCGAACGCAGACGTACTATACGTACTTCAAGCGAGAATTTGACAAAAAGCGCGTAAATTGCGGCGGTTTGGCAAGGTTCGTTTTATTCTTGGCTGGCATAGAGGAGGGTCGAACGAACTACGTTCCGTACGTCGTGAACGGACGCAACTATAAAATTGTAGTTATGGGCGATAAGGCATATATTCCATCCGTCACTTTGCAACAATAACAAAATAAATTGTTATAATCGTAATTCGCGCGACAGTATTTTCGTGCGAATTACATTGCAAAATTTACAGCGGATATCCTACACACCGTTATTGATTTAATTTATGTTATAACAAAAAAGGAAGACCTACTCGCCCTCCTCGTTTTTGCTAAAATAGTTGTAAAGGTACTTTACTAAACTATTATTCAATTTGTTGATATAGCCTATCGAATAATTCAGTTCGACGGCAACGGAAGCCATCGTCCCGTTGTTCGCGTATAGGTGAATATACAATTCGTAAAGTTTCGGCGGAGCATTTTCAATGGCTTTATTGAATTTCTCCGCCGTTTTGACTATTATATTTTCGCCGACATATTTTGATGCGTTTTGAAAACTCCTGATATTAGCGTAATAAAACCTAATATCGCTGAGAGTTGTTCTTATTTCGTCTTTTGTTATCATCGTTTCTCCTCGTGTTTTATTTAACGATGATACAAGTTATCCCACTGTTTTTGCCGATATAAATCAATTCAACATTTTAACATTGATTTTATTTAAAGATTAACTTCCAAAAATTTACTTAGCAACAAAAATCAACGGAATAAATTCGCGGGCATAGCCATCCAGAACACAAATTTCAACCATTATTTCGTTGATTGCCCGTATAGATTCTCCCGCCTTAATCTTTATTTCTTTTACTTCGGAAATGCAGTCTAACGTAAAAGGAGTCCAGTGTGGTGCAAAAATATCAAATTCCGTTTTATCCGCCGTAAATCCCTCCGGAAGCCACAATTTAATTCTCGCCGTGTGCGGTAAATTACCGTAGGCTTTTACGTTGTTTAAAATCCTCACTTCAAGAGTTTTCTCCTCTGCGGCAGCGATTTCAAAGCCCTCTTTACATCCGATAACGGCGGTAACGCTACCGACTTTTTTCTGCAAAGTGTTTTCTTTAAGCGTGAAAAGCGACGCGCGCATAAGATCGGTTTCCTCGCATTTCCCGTAAGGTAAAGAAAATTTAGCGATTTCATCGTCCGTATAACAAGAATTTTCGCCGATTTCAACCGTAACGGCATTCATACGATTAAATCTTAATACCGACGGCGCAAGCGACGCGACTTTTTCCGTTAACTCGCTGCAAGTTTTAACTCTCGGAAAAGACAGACACGCATTTATCGTACCGGTGACGATATCGTCGCCGATATATTCGCGCCAGTCTTTCGGGATTCCGTTCGTACCGTGCATAAGCCCGAAAATCGCTCCGACCGTACCTGCCGTACAATCGGTATCGTCGCCGCAATTAAGCGCAGTAAGCATCGATTTTTTAAAATCGCCTTCCCCGTACAATAAACCTATGACGACGTACCCGATATTCGACGGAGCCTGAAACCAACCGTCGCCGATATCGGCATTTTCCTTCTGAATTGCATTTCTCGCTTCGAGCCATGTCTTTTTGCCGTCGTAACAATCGATCGCAAGTTTTACCGTTTTTGCGGTACGGCAATCGGACGGGATTTTCGCAAGCCCGATTTCTATCAGTTTTCTCAAATCGGAGACTACAAACGCCGCGCTTTGAAGAGCCGCTACAAATGCGGCGGAATACGTTCCCTCACCGAAACCGTGATCGACTTTCGCGTCTTCCAACGCAAACCTCACCGCAAGGTCGGGATAAGCGGGGGCAAGCGTAGCCCAGATTTCCGTTCTTATCCACGCCCCGTTGGAATGTTTCCAAGGGTTCTGCAAATCCCCGCAAAGAGGAGGCATAACGCCCTTTTCTATATTGCGGCGGGCAATGCCGTATTCGTTCCAATAGCCCGTTATAAACGAAAGCCAATACTCACCCAGAACCTCGGAGGTAATATTACGAGGTCCTTCAAACTCGACGGCGTGCAACCATACGAGTTGCAAATCGAGATCGTCGTTCGGAAGAGCTTCACCTTTTTTCGTGGCAAAACCCTTAACGTTTAATATATCTCTTTTACCTTCATACGGCGCGCCCATCGTTCCGCCCATATTTTTACCGAGCCAACAAGCGTAAACTTTATCTTTGTACTCTTTGAACTCAAGTTTCATATATTTTGCTCCTATCTGAAATTATCTCAGTTTCCATTCGTTTGCGTAAATATTGTTTACTTTAAGTCGTTTTGCGTAACGCTCTTCTTCGAGTTTGGTTGCGGGGTTTAAAAATACAACCTGCCCCTGCGATTTTTGCGAATACTCGCCGACTGCCACTACGACTTTATAGGTAAGCCGCGCTTTGTTTTTAAGCGAAAAATCTTTGTCAACAAACGACGAATTGTCGATTACACCCAAAAGTTTATAGCCTTTATCGTTTTCGACCGCCCTGTAAACCGCGCATTTTTCGTTCGTTTTGCGCCATTTAAGTTTAACGCCGTCCGTTTTGAAAGAGGCGGTCAGGTTTCTGACTTTCTTTACCGCGTCGACTTTCGCAAAGCCCTCGATTTCATAAATGCCGCCATTTTCGGTTTTAAAGGTTATTTTGCCGTTTTTATATCGGCAGTTTATCCTTTCGCCGTTTTCCGTCGTTACCGTAGCGGTTTTTACGCCGTCGGCGGAAATCGAAACATCACCGCCGGAATGCGAAACTATACGACAGTATTCAATTTTACCGTTTTTGCGTTTTGCAGAAACGATAAAGTTGCCGCGCGCTCTTAAATTTTCGAACGAAGCGTTTTTCCAATCTCTCGGAATTGCGGGGAAAAGCGTTATATTGCCTCCGTTTCCGCTTTGAAGCAGCATTTCGGCAATACCTGCCGTCGCGCCGAAGTTTCCGTCTATCTGGAAAGGCGGATGCTCGTCCCACAAATTATCGTTGGTCTTTTCACACAAAAGTTTTCGTAACAATTTGTAGGCGTTTTCGCCGTCTTGCGCTCTTGCCCGACACAATATTCTGTATGCAAGCGCCCAACCCGTGGAATCGTCGCCGCGCAGATCGAGCGTTCTCTTCGCGCTGTCGAGCCATGCGGGCGTATCTTCGTTTATTATTCTGCCCGGCATAAGCCCCATAAGTTGAGAAACGTGTCTGTGCAACGCCGCGCCGAATTCTCCGTAAAATTTTTCTTCCCCGTACTCTTTAACTTGTCCGCTATAACCTATATTAACGGGCGAAAATCGACCTATACGCCGCTTTTCTTGTTTTACGGTTTCATCTTCCACGCCGAGAATTTTTGAAAATCTGATATCGTCACTTGCTATTTCGCAAAGCATTTGCTGGTCGAAAGCGCAGCCGACAGTCGCTAAATACTGCTGCTCTTTATACCCGTTGAGATATACGCCCGACAAAATCTGTTCGGGCGATGCCGAAACCATACACAAATACTCGTTGCCGTATTTTTTTACGCTTTTTTGCATAAACTGCGCCGAGCCGTGAACGGCGGGATAAGCGTATTCTTTCAAAAACTCGCTATCGAGCGTGTAATCGTAATAATCGGCGAACATTTTTGCCGTAAGTCCGCCCGTCCCCGGTCCGGAATGTAAAAATTTGCCGAGTCCGCTTATCTCATACAGAAAAGCCGCCGTGCCTATTATCCAACCGCTTTCCCCGTCCGATTTTTCGGGTACGAAATCGGCGACCCACTCTTTCGCATATCCTTCGGCTCGTTTCAAATAAGCCTTGAAATAGTCCGCATATGCGGCGAACGTTTCGGCGATGTTCGTATTAAGCGCGCACCAATAGTTCATCTGCACGTTGATATTATGCCATATTCCGCTGCCCCACGGCGATTTGTCGTGAGCCGACCACGTTCCCTGTAACGACGCGGGCGGCGTACCTTTTCTCGAACTCGACACCAAAAGATGTCTGCCGTATTGAAAGTAAGTTTCGATAAGATACGGTTCGTTATTTCCGCTCCTATACGATCTCAAAAGTGCGTCTATAGGTCGATTATCTGCCTTTCCACCCAAGTCAATACCTGCACGATTCATCAGTTCTCCGTAGTCGGAAACGTGTCTGTCGTACAGTTTCTTATACCCTTTTTGAGAAGCGTTTTTTTCTCTTCGTTTCAGTTCTTCGTCGGGATCTTCGCCTATTGCCTTATGGCAATCGTCGGCGAACACCTCGGAACACAACTTGTAATTCGTACCTAAAACGACTAAAAGCGTGACGTCGCTTGCATCTGTTATTTTAATTTCGCTATCCGTTACGACTGCTTTTCCGTCGGTCAGAACCGTCAGCCGCAACTCCCCGATACATTCCCGCAATGGCAAAAACTGTCTCAATACGAGCGAATCGCCGTCGGCATATATTCTGCCCGTTCTTCCGCCCTCTTCTTCGCTGCGCGAGCCGAGGTACGGTATCTCAAGCCTTGCCGTATAATCCTTTTTGCCAACGCTTGTTAGGTTGTATACGAAAACGTTATCGGGATAACTGCAAAAGGCAGTTCTCGTCGTCTTTTCGCCGCCGCATTCAAAAACCGAGTACGCCGTCCCGAGCGTTAAGTCAAGTCCGCGTTCGTATCCCGTGTATTCTCCCGAATCACTCTCTATATAAAGGTCGGCAAAACTCGTTACTCCGCCGAGCGAATATACGTTTGCAAACTCGTTCGTCGTGAACTGAATTCTCTCCTTGTTCACGCCGCCGAACACGCTCGCTCCGAAATATCCGTTACCTATCGGAAGGGACTGTGTTTCCCACCCCGAGAGCGAATCTTCCGCCGCCTCTTTATATCTCATTACATATTTTTTCATAAGTCGGTTATTTATAAAATTCGGAAATTTCCACCACGCGGCTTTCTTTCATCGCCTTATCCGCCGCGTACACGCAAATATGTCCGTTTATGGAATCAGACAACTCCGTACAACTTACCGACGGTTTTTCACCGCGCATATATTTGACGAAATCGAGCGCGAGTTTCTGATCGCCTCCGAAATGTCCGCCGTCCTCGCTCTGGTTGTTAGCGTTGAAATCTATTATTCTTTCTTTGCCTTTATCTATATTTTCACGGTTGTCCTTATCGAACGTTCTTACGTAAAGTTTTCCGTCGCCTGCCCAGCCTTCTATTTCGCCGAGCGTACCGAGTACGAAAAGAGATCTTCCCGCGCGCTGAGCCGAACAAAGCATCGTGTGCGTTGCCGTGGAGCCGTTCTCGAACTGCATTAAAACAGCCTGATGATCTACAACCGTCGCGCCCGCTTTGTAAACGCATACGCCGTGCGGATTATCCGTTTTAAGCGAGTGGATTTTCTCTTCCAATGTGAGTTCGTACTCCTCTTTTCCCGTACACTGCCACGGATAAGCGGCTAAATAATGCGGATTTTCGAGTATCATCATCTTTGCCGAATACTGACAGGTATCGACAAGCGGACAATCGACAAGGCACCTCGTTCCCGCGCCTTTGGGGGCTTTTTCGGGAATAATGAAATTCCTGCCGCCGAAACTGCTTACCTTTACGGGTTTGCTCGCGTTGTTCAGCCAGCAATCAAGGTCTATGTCGTGACAACATTTTTGTAAAAGCATCGACGAACCGCATTTTTCTTCGTCCGCCCACTTCCCTCTTATAAACGAAATAGCGTTGTGCGCAACGCCCACTCTTTCCTGCGTTTCGACGTGTACAACCTCGCCTATCTCGCCCGAATTTATAATCTCTTTCGCCGTTTTATAAAAGTCGCTGTACCGTAAAACGTGGCAAATCATAACCTTGTTGCCGTGTTTTTTCACAACGTCGTATAATCTGAGTAATTCTTCCGCGTTGTTCGTAATCGGCTTTTCGAGCAACATATCGTAACCTTGTTCCAAAAGAGGTATAGAGGTAGGAATATGAAGTTTATCCATAGTGCCGTTTATAACGCAGTCGGCAATTTTGCCCATAGGCAGAATTTGACTTATATCGTCAAAACACATATTTTCGGGTACGCCGTACAACTCTTTGCACATATCCCTGACGTGCTTGTCGGGGTCTACCAACGCAACTATTTTAAGTTGGTCGTGGCATTTTAACGCTATCTCGGCATACACTCTGCTACGGTGTCCGCATCCGACTATAACGGCGGTCAACGGTTTCATTTGTTCGCTCCTTTCGCGTATTCTTCCGCGAGATATTCCTTTGATTCTTTCCAGAATAATTTGCTTTCTACGGGCGCGTCGTCCATCTCCCAGAATTGAGTCATTATGCTCTCTCTTACGGGTTTTTCGGCGCATTTTTTCATATACGCTTTTAATTCGTCAATCGAAATTCCGGCTTTCGGATTAAAATCGACGCTTTTCATATAATCTATAACGAAATTCGCCATACAAACGGTAGACGGTTCGTTTTCGTCAAGCCCCGTAAAATTTAGTCCGCAAACCAACAATTTCCCTTTACCCGCCGCCGCTTCGAACATATAAGAAAAATTCCTTAACGTTCTGTCGTAAATAAGGTCGGGAAGGTTGAAACAATCTTTATAAGCGTCGAAACGGTCTCTGCAACTCTTATCTATACCCGATATGATGTTCTTGACTTTAACGGGAAAATCGTCAAGGTTGATTTTGTCGCAATCCTCGCTTAACACGCTTAAATTATAATCGTAATACCCGTCGGTCGAAAAGCCGTATTTATTTAGAATTTCGCGGTTTAACAAGCCGCCGTAATTCGTCCCCCTGTCCCAGATGACGGGCTTAAATCTGTTCCAACTTGCCTTGAACGCGTATTCCGGATTTTTCATATCCTTATGAATAACGTGTCTCGTGAAATCGGAACGGTAAACAAGACAAACTTTTTTCCCTTTTTCAAGTTCCGAAAACGCCTTGCGTATATCGGCGGTTATCGTTATATCGCCGTCGTCGTAATTCGTAAATTCGTTATACGACGACGTTTCGCGTTTTTCGTAAACCCAGATATTCCATTCGTTTTCGGCGTAAACGCCGTTTGCGCCTTTAAGCGTGATTTTAAGCGTAAGCCTTTCGGAAAACTTAACTTCGGGCAACTTTATTCTCGCTTTGCAAAGCGTAAAAAGTCCGTTTTCGGAAACGTCGAGATTTCTCATTTCGCTATTTGCGTAAACGACGTTTTTTTCGCCCGTTAAATTATAACTTAAATCTGCGGTTTTGCAATCTGTTTTACCGAGATTTGAAAGTTTTATTTTAACTTCGAGAACCTGTCCCGAAGCGAAATTGCGTTTTTTAAGGTCGGTCAGAATAACCTTATCGCCGTTGAATTGCAAAAATTTATCGCTCAGCGTTGCGTTTTCGTCGTCGAAACAATCGATTATGCCGTTTGAATTTTCGTATACGTCGGTATCGGCGAGTTGAAGAAAATGAAATCCGCCCAAAAGTTCGCTCGAACGCATCGCCTCGAAAGCCTTTTTCCAGCAGCCGAACTGAAAACGCTTGCTTGCTTTGTACATCTCGGGATATGCTTCTTCATACCCCTTTACCTTTATCATTTTGAGTTCTTCGTCTATCCACCACGGCTTCGGGGTGTTGTGTTCTTCAAACTTTTCTTTCAGTTTTTCAAAATCCCTCAAAGCGGTATAATGGCACGTTTCGTGCGCTATGAGCGGAACGTTGAAATGCAATTCCCGAACAGTTTCGGAATTATTTCCCTCGGTTTTTAAAGGGTGATCTTCATCCGCGCCGACGACAAGCAAATTTTCGATATTTTCGTACATATCGGCGTGTTTTCCGTAAGGAAAATAATAACTCATATGCTGAACGTCGATATCGACGTACGGTCTGCCGTTGGCGCCCCAGGCGCAAGTATCCAAAAACAACCTTGTATCGTCCAGCCGACGTATAAGCGAATATATCTCGCCTATGCGCTTTGCGGCGGAAGCGTCCTTAATCTCGTTGCCTATGCAGTAAACGCAAAGCGACGGATGATTATAAAGCTTGTTAACAACGCTTTCCACATACTCGTCGGGAACTAAAACGTCGCCGCTCGTCTGCATTTCGCGCAGGTTATTATAAATGTCGTCAGGAAGGCGCATTTCGATATGAACAAGCATACCCTCTTCGTCGGCAACCTTGAAAAACTCCTCGTCGGGAACAACCGAATGGAATCTTACCAGATTGAACCCGAACTTTTTGGCTTCTTTGACGTTCTTTCGGTAAAAATCTTCCTTGCTAAGTCCACAATTATTTGAATGATCGTGAGCAGTTGCGCCTCTTATGTAGCCGCGAATGAAAATCGGCGTGCCGTTAAGGCATACGTTTTTTCCGTTTTGCGCAATGCTTCTGCAACCGAAACTGCCGCATATATCTTCTTTTTCTCCGTCTTCGTATGTCAGTTTGGCGGAAAAATTATAAAGGTTCGGCGCGGATACACTCCACGCCTGAGCCTCTTCCATTTTAAAATCGTAACAAACATCATCGCTTTCGCCGTTGAATACGAAACGATATTTAGCGTCGGAAAATCTTGCCGAAACGGTCAAAACAACCTTTGCCGCTCTCTTTGGCGATAAAATCATCATTATACCGTTGCCATGCTCGTCTGCTTTTATTTTTATTATTGTTTTAGTCAATTCGGTCATTAGTCGTTAGTTATAAAAGTTACTCCGTCCGGTGCTTTCTTTACGTCGTTTTCATAATATTTAACGGATTTAGCGCGAATAGTAACGTTCTCGTAAACACAACTGCCCTTTTCTTCGCCTTTTCCGCCGAATATTCTTTGCAAATTCTTACCCGACGCGTTTATCGCTATGTTTCTGAAAGTGCAACGGCGCATATCATGCGACACTAAAAGCCCTGCCTGATTTACGTCGGAATTGGTTGCACACGAAGATTCCGCCGTAAGCGTCACCTCGATATTTTCAAAGGTAGCGCCTACCGCGCCTCTTGCAAACAAGGTGGTGTTTCCGCCGTTGTAAGTGAAATTCGGCATCTTCAAGTTTTTGAATACTCCGCCTTCGCCGATTTGCGCCGTTATTCCGTACATAACCGAGCGCATATTCAAAAGCGAATAGTTTCTGCCGTCCAACGTGCCTCTGAAGCCGTTGTCCCAATTCCAGTCGGTTGCCCACACGCTGATTTCATACGAGTTAAAATCAATATTGCGATCGAGCGCATAATAACCCGTAATTCTGTCCCCCGGCCATCTTACGATGATTGCCATTTGGAAAGCGGTAAGAGACGTAGGTATTTTTGTAATTAAAAGCACCTTTAACGTGTAAATTCTGACCACCTTACTGTCTTCCACTTCCAAAACAAGCGTTTTTTCACCGTATAACTCCGTTCCGAACGCCTTTGCAGGGACGGAAACAACCCCGCTTGCAAAAGAAAATCCCTCAACGTTTAAGGCTTCGCCGTCCACATAACCGCGAACCACGACGCCGCCGTCCGTATTGTTGCCGACTTTCAAAGAAACGGTATTCGTTTCATTCGCGGCGTAGGTTCTGATTTTGTTATTCGTGTCGACGGAAATATCGACGTCGAGGTTTACGTCAAAAGGCTTTTCCTGACTGACGATTATTTTCTCTCTGTCTTTTATAACTCTTACCTCTACGGAAATCTTTTTACTGCGATATTCCGTCGAAAGCATGGCAACGCCTTCCATAACACCGACAAGTCTTCCGTTTTCGCCTATCGCAACAATGTTTTCATTGCTTACGGACCACGAAAGCATGTCGTCGGAAACTTTCTCGTTTTTATAATAAATCTCTACGTCGGAAGTAAATCTTTCGTTATCGTTTCTGACTTGCAACTGATTGTCAATCGTTTCGTTTACGACGTATACAACGTCCGTATTACGAACGCTTACGGTTACCTTTTCAGCATATAAACGGTTGAAAATAGTCGTATAAACGGTAAACGAAGTTTCACCTTCGCTTTTGCCGCTGAAAGTCACGATGTTACCGTTTACCGTTGCCGTGGCAACCGCTCCCGCGTCAGCGCCGTCCGAATTACACCCGAAAGTCAGTTGCTCCGTCACGTCGATCGAGTTATAGTAAACATTAAACGAAACGTCGTATTTATCGCCTTCGGACACGTATACGTTGTTTTCGCCCGTCATTTCGGGCAATCCGCTTTTTAAAAGAACAGTGACGTTGCAACTATCCGAGCGATTACCCACTTTTGCGGTAATCGTTGCCGTACCGAGTTTTATTCCCGCCGTAAGCATACCGTTTTCATCGACAGACACGACGGAGGAGTCGGAACTTGACCATGCTATTTTTTCCGAGCCGTGATATTCGACGGAAAGCTCATACGTTTCGAAACAGTCGAGAGTCAAAGCCGAATCCACGATATTCAAATCTGTTGCCGAGCTTTCTGTCGGCGTTTCGGACGCGGAACCTTCGCTATCGGTAGAACTATTGTCCTTTTTCCCGCAACCGATAGCCAGAGCCAAACACGCAAACATGCATATCATGATGAGCAATATTTTATTTTTCATCGCTTTTCCTCCTTCAGATTAAGCCCCACTGCTTATAAATCGTGGTTATATAATCATGCTCTTTATGTTCGACTAATCCGAGTTTATCCGCTAAGGCTTTAAACTCGACGCGCATTTCATGCATTGCCGAAGCCGTATAACTGCTTTCGTGCAACGTGCATAACGCATATTTGGGGAACAACTCCTCTATTTCGATATGCTTTATGAGTTTTTGATATAATTCGGAGTCGGACAATTCAAGATAAGCAACCGTTTTTTTTGCTTTTTCCATTAAATCAAGCCAATCGTCAAGCATTTCCTTAGGCCAGTAATACGGAGTGGTCGTCAAACCGATTTCTTCGTAAATTCCGCCGCCTAAACCGTAATCGTCGACAGATTCGAGATAGGTTTCCCATTGACGAAGTTCGTTATAATACTGCTCCATAATATCCGCCGCCGCACCGTAATAGTTTTTAAAGAATTTATCTTTGCATTCTTCATAAGAAACCGTTACGTCGAATTGCGCTTTCGCGTCGAGATATTCCTTAAGTTTACCGAAACACGTTACGTTTTCGCTCCAACGCTGACCTTCGTTGTAGATGATATTTGCGCCTTGCTGCTTGAAAAAGTAATAGGTGTCCATCATCGTCGAATAGGTATTATACGGGAACATATAATGGTGATAGTTCGTTTCGTATACCCACGCCATTATGTTGTCCGTATATTCGCTCCACGCGCGGACTGTATCGGCGTACACTCTGTTTTCTTCTTCATAGAAAGAATTGACGTATCTCGCGTAAATAGGCGCGATGAACACCGTTATGTTAGGACTGCATTTGAGCGTAGGGTCTTCCGATACGGGAGTTGACGGAGGATTATATGACGTGTGATACGCAAAGAATGCAAGTTGTATCGTTCTTCTTTCCGTGTTCGTCTGCTCGGCATAATCGGTAAGCGCTTTCTGGAGTTTTTCGTCCAAATCGTTCATATACCTTATAATCGTTGCCGAAATCGATCCGTCTTTTTCTATAACCTTTAAGCATTCGTCGCAATCGCAGCATACCGCCGCGTCCTCTTGCGTTACGGTAACCACGCTCTGATCGGGTTGAGCGATAATACACTTCATCATAACGTCGAGCATGGTTTGCTGCATCGATTCGTATTTTTCGGAATTGCCGTGCGCCGTATAACAAAGCTGTCTGTGAGTAGAATTGCTCGAATACCATTCGGGATTGTCCGCAAGATACAGTTCGGTCGGTAAATATTTAAAAATATTATGAACCGCCGCCCTGTCGGTTTTTCCGCCGTCCTGGCTGATATAGGTGAAAATACTTTGGTAATTATATCCCATTCCGTATTTTCCCTCTTCGGTCATCCAGTTCGTCATATTACGGTAATCGAAGTCGGGACGTTCGATTATTTCCATTTCTGGAAGAGTCGCTCCGTCCTTTTCGTATACAACGGTATCGTGAGCGATCATATCGTATCCGACGGTTTCTCTTAAAAAAGCGAGCGTTCCCATCTGATAGCCGTCGTTCATCTTCACTTCGATAAACACCGAATCGCCGTAAGAACGGATATAATATCCCGCGGGACCGAGATCGTCCTCGGGCATTGAAAGCCCGCACTGCGCAAATAAATCCTTGCAACCGATAACAATATATTTCGCGTTCGATTTAATCGGATTATCGTCTCCCGCGTTGTACAATTCCACTTTGAAAGTCGCGCCCGTTGCAGAAGAAAGTTGCCCCGCCATGAAACTCGCCGCGCGAAGCGCGTAGTTGTTCGCATTATCCGCAAGTATTTTATACTCCGTTACAGCCGCCGCGGAACCCGCTCTCGAAACAAACGTTCTGTTCGAAGGGGTTACTTTGACTTTATGCAACGCGTTATCGATTTCTCCCCTTTCGAGTTTATCCGTAATCGGATCGACGGCAGATTGAGACGGCGACGGGGTATCCGAAGATTCGGACGTCGGCTTTTTGCCGCAACCCGAAAAAGACAACGTAACCAAACCGGCCATCAAAAGAGACAATATTTTTTTACTGTATTTTTTCTTCATTACTTCGCCCTCTTAACGTTTATATGCGTAATGTAACTACCGATATTTCCCGCTTCGTCCACTATCATCACTCTTATCTCGTATTCCCCTTCATGGGTCATCAGAATAGAATTTCCGGGGAGCATAAGCAACTGACTTGCGGGCGTTTCGACAAACACTCTGACGATAATATTTTCCGCCGCCGAACAATTGTCCGAAACCTCGTATTCCGGAAGAATGAACATATCTCCTACGGTAAGTTCCGTCGGGAACGCGCTTTTCCATAAAATTTCGGGGGCAAACTCGTCAACGATCGTAAGCGTATAATTTAAGGAAGCCGCATTCGGTCTCGAAACGAAACTCTTCGTTTCCGCTATGCTGTATTCCACTTTGTATTCGCCTATATCGTCGAGTTTGATAACGTAATCGACCGTCGGGTCGACTTTATTCAATACCGTTCCGTCAAGCGCCTTCACAAACGAGCCGTCGGGCGCGGTAACGGTGAGATAATAATCGAGATTGGGAGAATATACGTCGTAAGCGACGGGCGCATGCAAAACATATTCCGTTCCGCGAGGCTGAACGCCTCCCGTTTCGTATTCTGACGTTATGATCGGAGCGAATCTATCCGTCTGCGCGGTATTGAAATTGCAATTTCCGACGCTTACGAACGTCATTCCCGCATTTTCGCCATAACCCGCGTACTCGATTTCGATGAAAATCTTCTCTCTTTCAAATCCGCCGAAATTTTTCAATGCGATTTGCGTTCCGTTTACACTGAGTTTGTTGTCGGTATACAGCATTTCGAACGTCGAGTTTTCTCCGAAAGGCATATCCGTCAATTCATATCGACTTCCCTCGACGTCGATATACGTCGTTTCGTTTCCGCTTAACGTGAACGCAAATCCGACCTTGCCGTCGATTGCGTCGAACAATTTCACGTTAATCGCCGAGGAAGAAGCGTTTCCTTTAATACCGCCGACGCGAGCCGTCAGATGTCTTGACGAAAGAGCGTTTGCAAATACAAAACGCATAGCGCCCGTATCCGTTGCTGAAAGCACCATTCCGCCCGACGTCTTTTCGGTTGTAAAGCCTTCTCCTGCGAGATAGTTTTCCAAATGGAATCTGTTACCCGCCTCTTCTTGCACCCAGGCGGTTATTCCGACCGACTCGTGAATAGCAAGCGTAACGCCTCCGCTTATAACGGAGAACTTGATCAAATCGCCGTTATTCTTCACAAAAAGCGTTGCTTTTTCTCCCGCTTTGAAAGTTCTCGTTCCGTTTCCGTCCTCGATTTTAACTTCGCAAAGTTCTTCTTCGAGTTTACCGTTTTTCGTTACGTATGCGCGATACGAAGGAATAACGTACTCTCCGCCCGAAATATAAGCGGGATACACGTCGAAATCCTTTTCCAGAACGGGCTTATCGTTTTCTATTACGTTTATTTCATACGATTTTTCGGCGGTTTTGCCGACGTAATCGGTTACCACGTAAACGACTTTATAAATTCCGGTTTCGGTCGCTCTAAATCCGCCAGAAATTTCTTCTCTTTTCCCGTCTTTTTCGATAAACGCGGCAACCGTTTTCTTTCCGCTTCCGCCGACGACGGTGTCCTCATCTATATCCGACACTTCAACCCATTCGCCCGATTTCACGGTGTGAGCCGAACCGCTCGGAATTTCAAAATCGATGTCGGGCGTTCTTTCGTACGCCACAACCGTGCGGACTTCGCTTGCTGTGTTTCCGACTTTATCGCTCGCTTCGTATACTATTCCGTAAGTTCCTACTTTATCGGTGACGAATTTCCCGTCCTTAACGGGAACGTAAACGCTGCTATCCATTCCGTAATTATATAAAACAGAAATTTTAACGTCGCAATCGCGAGCGTAAGCATCGTATGCCGTAGCTTGCGGTATTTGGTAAGAATAACCTTTCAACGCCATAGGCATTTCGCCAGCATATTCGTCGTCTACGGTGAGAATCGGCTTGTCGCCATCGACAAATCTGTTATTGCTCAAATCGTTTATTCCGAAAACTTCGGTAATACACACCGTTGCCGTTGCGCCCGTGTAATTATATGCCTCTACCGACATACGCGCCTTACCCGACGGGAAACCCGTCCATGCGCTTTTGAAAACGGAAGTATCGTCAAGGTCGACAATCTCCGTTTTCTGACCGGGGTAGCCTACGGTATATAATTTTTTCTCGGGATAATTCATCGAGATGAAAAATTGCGTTGCGTCCGGCGCAACGACGCCCGACGTCGCCGACGACTTAAAGGTAACGTAACTCCACAATCCGTATCCGTCGTCCTCGTGCGCGCCTTGCGTCTGATTTATTCCGACGGGGACCTGATTTTGTCCGTTTGCGGCAACGTAAGTATTGTAAGTCCAATCGTAAGCATAGAAATGAACTTTGAAATACACGGAAGAATCTTCGGAATCGGTAAAAGTAAATACCAATTCGGTAAAGTCGTTCGCACCCGCAACGTCGGGTACGACGTACCCTTTTACGAGATTGTCAAGCGAGGAAATCTTTGTAAAATCGATGTATTGAGTAAATACAAGCGAATCGTTCTGCGCAAGTTTCGCAATTACGCCCGCGCTTTGCGCTCTGTCGGGAACGGCATAGGAAATCGACGATTTATCGCTTTCCACATCGTAATGCGGATAATTCACGACAAAGTTTTCCGATTCGGCATAAACCATATCGCCTACCGCAACGGAATATTTTACGGTATATATTCCGACCTGATCGAGCGTAGACGCGTTATTTTCGGATACCGTTCCGTCGGGATAACAAAGCAAAGCGGACGCGTTGTATACGTTCGAGCCGACGGTATAAGTTCTTTTCTGAACGTTAAAAACCGTCTTATATCCGTATTCGCTTTCTATCGAAACGTCGGACCAGCCTTTCGTTACGGTTGCCGACGTCGACATACCTATACTAGTCAATGCGGCGATCAAAGCCGCTGCAAAGCAGCAAACGGAAAGAATCAGACCTCTTTTTTTCATTTATTTCACTCCTTCTGTTTTAACCTTTTAAGCCGCCCATAGTAAGGTTGCCCATCAATCTGTCCTGGAAAATAATAAATAACACGAGGACGGGAGCGGCGACGATAAACGCCAAAGCGATAAGCTGTTGCTTTTCGGGCAAATCGTTGCTCTTTGATTTTACGAACAACGTGAACCCGAGCGTGGGGTAATCGGGCAAATAAACCTTCGGCGATTGATAGTTGTTCCAATATTCCACGAAATTGATAAGCAATACCGTCAAAAACAAATTCTTGATAAGCGGCAACGCTATTTTCACAAGTATCTGCGCATTGCTCGCGCCGTCGATTTTAGCCGCCTCCGAATAACCGAGAGGCATTGCCTTAAACGCGCTGTACATTACGAAGAAATATAGCCCTTGCATATTTGCCGCCATTATCCAAAGTCCCCATATATGATTGTAAAATCCGAGCGCATATGCGACTTTCAGTTCCGACGGCAAACTTCCGACTATCGGCACTATCATAGTGATAAGCACGATGGTATAAACTATTTTCGACGATTTGAAGTTAAATCTGGCGCAAGAATACGCCGTAAGACACGGTATCAACGTTTTAAAAAACGCGCAACCGACAGCATATAACAACGAGTTGACAAGAATTGTCCAAAAACCGACTTTTTTACCGAAACCGATATTAACCGTCATTTTATTAAAGACGCTTATATAGTTCTCGATTTTCCATTCCGTGGGCAAACCGAATCCTCTGTTCTTGTCAAATCTGTTAAAATCCTTTGCCGCGCCTTTAAACGAGGTTATAAAGCCCCAATAAAAAAGCACGAGCATAGAGATTACGTATAAGGCGAGAAGCACGCCTATGGTTATAAGAAGGACGGATGATTGATTTTTTGTTGTATTTTTTTTCATTTCTCGTCCTCCTTAATCCTGCGGTCCGTATTTTTCGGTAAGCCACCTTACCGTAAGCGTAACGGGAACTATTATCACCGTAACAACCAAACTCAACGCAGCCGCTCTGTTATATTCGAACGATTCGAAATTGCCGTTGGAGGCAAGTTCCTGAACTCTCGTGAACAGATAGTACCCCATAGTACCGGGGTCGAACGCTATCGTTCCGCCGAAGAACGAGAACAAGTTGTATTGGTTCGTAAAAAGCGTCGCTATACCCGTAACTAAAAATACGGAAACGGTGGGGAAAGCAAACGGAAGCACGATATGAAAGAACTCCTGAAAAGAGTTCGCCCCGTCGAGTTCCGCCGCCTCTATCGTTTCGGGCGGCATTTCGCCCATTTTGTTGGAATATATCAGCGTTGTCGTTCCGAAATTGATCCAGATATAGAATATGATGATATATACGTACGACGAGCGCAAATTCAGGTTAAACACCGCTTTGTTCGTGTTCAGCACGTCCAGCAGGCCTTGTTCCATAAAGAACTGGAACAACACCACCATTACCATACCGGATATAATGGAAGGCAGAAACAAGGAAAATCTGAACAACTTCGAGCCTATCGCTTTTTTATAGATATAATAAGCAAACAACAACCCGAGAGGAACGCTCACAACCGTGGTTATCGCATAAAATTCAATCGACGTAAGCACCGATTTTAAAATATCCGGAAGTACCGTAGCCGAAAATATATATTTAAAGTTATCCGACCAACCCGTTCCGCCGAGCGGTTTTTCAAAGGCAAGTTTAAACGAATTCAGATTGACCGCCACATAAAACACCGCGAATTGCAAAAGCGGCCACGCGAGAAGGGCAAGATGAAAAATCAAATCGCCTCTTCGGCCTTTCGTTATCTTTTTTCCGGTTTCTACCATAAAATCACCGATGTAATTAGTTATTATTTATTCCACAAGGAAATATTGCTTCTGATATAATTATAAGTTTTTCCGAGATAACTCTCTACCGTCATCGTCTTATCCGACAAGAATTTGATCGATGCGAATTGATCCGCAGTCGAGATAGCGTATCTTCTGGAACTATCCGTTTGATAAACGGTATTGTAGTATTGATCGTTATTATCGTTGGGGAAAACGAGGTCGCTTGTTTTCCACGCCTTATACATTTCCTGTCCGAACGGCGAAAGAACCGAATCTTTACCTCCGAGATCGTATTTGAAATCCTTGAACGCGTTGGTCTGAACTGTGAAATCAACCAAAGATTCGTCGCAGTTCATAAGTTGAACGAAATCGAAAGCAAGTTGTTTTTTAACGTCGTTCAAACCCTTCTTAACGAAGCAAAGCGAGTTGATCGTGTTGACCATAACGTCTTTTCCCGATCCGACTTTATCGGTCGTGGCGGCGGGAAGAGGCAACCAGCCGTAATGACAATCGGATTTTTTAAGGTTTTCTTCCGTGAAATAGGAAGTCGCTTCGCTATCCCACCAGCTACCGTCGATAAGCATTGCCTGACGACCGTTACCGTTGTATTTACGAGATTTTATATATTCTCTCTGAGCCGCGAAAGCGTCGTAAGAGTTGCTCGTTATGTTGGATTCGATGGAGTAAGTTCCGACCTTATCCATCAACTGTTTGACAAATTGCAACGCATAATAGTAGCCTTCGCTACGGAAAGTTTCATAACCGTTCTTATCTGCGGCAGAAAGCGTTACAGTTTCGGTTACGGGTTTGCCGTCGCTTCCGACCATAGCGTTTCCGTTAGAGTCGAGTTTAACTACATTCATATTGCCGTCATACGTGAAGTTGCGCAAAAATTCCTCCGCTCCCTGATATTGAGCCATAAGTTGAATCATAAGCGCGGTTACGTAGAATTGCGTAGCGTTGTTTCCGCCCCAGTTTAAAGGCGTATTGCCGTCGTCGAGAATATATTGGCAAAGATTCCAGAAATCCGCATAAGTTGCGGGAAGTCCGTCGTCGTCCGTACCGTATACGCCGTCGGGACCGTTACTCTTTTTGTCACCGGAATCGATGATAAACATATTCTGAACGTCGGTTTCCTTCTCGTATCCCGCTTTGAAATAGTAATTTCTTTCGTTGAATAAGTCCATATCGTAAACGATACCGACGGGAGCCATATAATGCGGCAATGCGTAATATTTGGTTTCTCCGCCTTCGTTGATTCCATAGAAATTCTTCTGTGCGTCGGTGAGTTTGCTTTCGATCGACTTTCCGTCGTAAGAATTGGTTCCTTTAACTATATCCGTAATATCTTCGATGACATTCTGCTTCTGAAGATACAGATAGTTTACTTTTTCAACAAAATAAACTTCGTATATATCGTTCTGAATGTTGGAAATCTGCGGAGTTTCCTTAATATCGGTGATAAGCACCTGAACGCCCTTTTTGCCGGGTTCGAGTTCTGCGTCGGCATATTTAGCTTCGAGTTTAGCCTTTCCGTTATAAAGCCATTTATTGCCGAAACCGCCTTGATAGTTTCTTACGTACAGTTGAGTTTTCTGAGCGTCGAGATCTTGTCCGCCGCTTGTCGAACTTTCGCTTTCGGTACCTGCGCCGCTATTGCCTCCGCCGCAAGCCGCAAGCGATCCTACCGTGCCGACAGACATAAGAATCGCAAGTAATGATGCTACAATTTTGTTCTTCTTCATAATTTACCTCCGTAAATCCAATTATTATACATAAGTCGTTCCGCCATATTATAAGACAGCAGATTCCAACTTTGAAAACCTTGATTTCTGATTCCTTCTCCCGTTTCGGGATCGTAATATTCGTGGAATTCTCCGCATTTTTCAACGTCTTTTCCGAACAGAGTTACCGTCTTTTCGGCAAGCGTTTTCGCCTCGTTTATAAAGCCGTATCTAAGCAGTCCTTCACATACCGTATAGTTTGCGTTTCCCCATACTGGACCTATCCAGCACGACGGATTTCCGCTGTTTTTTATAGCGTAAATTCTCGTTTCCGCCTTCGATAAACTTCTGACTCCGTAAGGCGCGTTGAATTCTTTACTGTTTCGCAAATGCTTTTTAACCATTATTTCCGATTGCTTTTGCGTTGCGATTCCGTAATACATCGTCAAAAAGCCTGTCCACACGCCTATACGCATCGGCAAAGACTTCCAATGCCGCGGTCCGCCGCAATGCAGCCACTCGTCCGGCTCCACTTTTTTAAGAAGAATATCGGCGCTGTAAAAGAATCCGTCGCGTTCGTCCCAACATTCGTTTTGTATGGATTGTTTCAAGGACTTTGCTTCATCGGAATATTTTTTCTCGCCGTCGTCTTTCAATATTTTGCAAAGTTCCGCCATTGCCTCGAGTTCGCCGAACATAAGGCAATTTAAGAAAATCGACGCCGTGCTTTTATTCGGTCTGTAGAAAACGCAAGGATCGTTATCTACACCGATAGCGAAATCATTAAGCCAATAATAAAGCCCAGTTTCGCTATGAAAACAATTTTGTTTGTACCAATCGACAAACTTTTTAAGTATCGAAAACTTGTTTTTAAGCCAATCTGCGTTTCCACTTTTCTGTGCGACAAATAAAGCGTGTTGAGCAAGACACGGTTTGTGAATATTCACTTCCGTATTCGGTTTTAAATCGAATATGCTTTCGCGATCGGCTATTATGTTTATGGGTATGCGCCCTTCTTCGTCTGCGGCGTCGAGAAAGTTAAGCACGCAGCCTTGCTCGTAAACGGCAATATTTTCGTCTTTTGCCGCGGCAGCAAGCGCAATATCCGTAAGCCAACTGTCCCAATCCCATAATTGATCGGAATAGGACGAACCGGGAACCACGCACGGATATTTGAACTTACCGTGCGGTTCGCGAAAACATTTTTTATAGTTGTTTTTTACATAATTTTGTATAAGTCCGGCATATCGTACCAAGTTGCTTTTCATAAATAACCTCCCCGGATAATACTTTTTATGGTTTACCGCTTCGCCGACGGCGAGTTTCGCCGTCGGCTTGCGATGTAGTTTTAAATTACTCTGTCGTTTTAAATCAGGACGCGCTGACGGTTACGCCGTCGGGCTGTCCGTTATCCGAAAATTGAGTCAACGTGGGAATAATAACCTTAACGTTTTCAAACTTATCGGTTTTGCCGTCTTTATTCAGCGTATGGAATAATGTGTATTGTGCATTCGCAACATTAATCGTTATGTCTTTCCAAGAGCAGCCGCCTGTTTCCATACCGACGATTACGCCGATTTTTGTGTTATCGGTCGGCTTATTAACGGTATTGCCGCTGACGTTTATCGTAATATTTTCAAACGTGGTATTGTATGCCGTGTATCCGAATACGGAAGCAGCCCAACCGTTATACCAAGCGTTGTTGATCGTAACGTTTTTAACCGTTGCGCCGTTAAGCGTACCGAATAAACCGTGCCGAGACTTATTGCCCTGCATCGTTATGGTCTTGCCTCTTCCGTCAAGAGTACCTTTGAAACCTGTGCCGCTATTCCATGCA
Organism: uncultured Clostridia bacterium; assembly: GCA_934254825.1. Classification (GTDB taxonomy): domain Bacteria; phylum Bacillota; class Clostridia; order Christensenellales; family Borkfalkiaceae; genus UBA10281. Next base: position 118,621 of record CAKQMB010000008.1, read on the forward strand.
TACGTTGCATCTTTCGCTACATATCCTTCTTCGTTTACCGAAACGTCGTTTGCGAGAACGTAGTATCCGTACAAGTTACTGCCCGTATGCTTTACGGCGTCCTGCAATTCGGACATGGTTTTAATGTATTTGGTTATTACCGTTACGGGAACAACGACCACGACCGTTTCTCCCTTATAAATTAAGGTTACGTTGACGTTTTGTTCGCCGTGTTTTTCTTTAGCAGCCTTAAACGCGTCGTCTAAATATTCGGAACTCAATGACGTAAGGTCGAAGCCCGTACTTGTCGTTGCGGATAAAATTTCGCTTCCGTTATATTCGCCGAGATCGATTACCGAAACGCCACCGTCAAGAATGAAATCCTGTCTGCCGTCGAGAGTTACTCTCTTGGTTTCGATTTTTGCAACGTCGTCGGCAGAAGTAACCGATTCGCCTTCTACCGTAACGCTACCTTCTTTGTTTTTTACACCGGTAAAACCGAGTTCGGTAAACGTACCTTTTATAACCACGTTATCGAACATATTGTTTCTGAACTTGTTGCCGAATACCGAAGTAAACGAGGTGGAACCGTTATCTATGGTTACGTTTATCAGTTTATTATTGCTGAACTCCGCATTGCTGAGCCATCCGCAACCCGTCGTCGCGGAACCGCCACCATATACAATGTTGACATTTTCCATTGTAATACCGAAGCATCCTCTGGCAAGTAAGGTTGCATCTCCGCCTGAACGCCAATTGTCTTTTATCGTGAGATTTTTAATCGTTGCGCTACGAAGTATGCCGAATAAGCCCTGACTTCCGTTAGAAGGTGCGGTGATCGTATAGCCCTGACCATCAAGAGTACCGAAGAACCCGGTCGTATCATCCCAATCCGAATACGCAACACCCGTGCTGACGCCGGAAATGTCGTTGTTCAACACATAATACCCGTAAACAGCCTTATTGTCCGCTTTCGGCTGGAGTTCGGCAAATTCAACGGAATCCGTTATTTCCGCAGTGATAAACGTTACGGGAACTTTTATTTCGTGAATTGCTTCATCCTCGCCCTTAACGGTCACGGTTAAAGTTTGTTTACCGTGCATCTTCGTATCCGCTTTGAAATCATCGCCTATTTCCAAAGCCTCGAGATTCGTGCCGAAATCGTAATTTTCAAGAGCGATCTTTTCAACGCTTACATAGTCGCTTACTCCGCCGAGAATAATCGAATATGCCGACTGAGAAAGCGAAATTTTTTGATTGATCAGCGACACGGTTTTATCGAACGCCTGAGATTCATCGACCACACCGCATTCGCAAGCCTTGTAATCGTAATCGTCGGCAGACTTAACCCACAAATTGAAATTATGCGAACCCTCGTCGCCTCTGTTCTCGCAACCTTCGGTAGTACACTCTTTCCAATGTTTTTCGTTATCATATTGCCATTCACCGTAAGCGTGATCGGCAAAGTTGCCGTACTCATTGTTACAAATTTCGCAAACCGCTTTTGCGATACAAGTAGCCGTTCCTCCGATATGCAAGCCTTCATCGCTCTTTTTTGTGCAGCCTTCTCTCGTACATGCATGCCAGTGAATCGCTTCGTCCGACGACCATTCGTCCGACCAATCGTGCTCCAATTCCGTACCATATTCTTCTTCGCAAACTTCACAAACGTTTTTCGCTCCGCATTCGGTTGCTTCGCCGCCGGTATGCGCGCTTTCATCGGTTTTAGCGGAGCAGCCTACTCTCGTACAAGCGTGCCAGTGGTTCGTTTCATCAAACGACCATTCGGTTGCCCAAGAATGAGACAAAGGCTCGCCGTATTCGCTGTCGCAAGAAGTACAAACGTTTCGCGCAAGACATTCGGTCGCTTCGCCGCCCGAACAAGCAATATTCTCATCGATTATCGTTCCACAACAAGAGTGAACCTTATTGTGCGTTCCGTTGCCGTTAGAAACAAACTTCGTTTCCGTACTTGCATGGTTTTCCACATTCAATTTGCCATACCCTTCGCCGCAAGCAGAGCAAATCGCTTTGTCCTTGCAGTTTGCTTCGCCGCCGGTATGTTCGCTTTCTTCGCTCTTGGAAGTGCAATCTTCGGTTGTACATTCTTTCCAATGCTTTTCGGCGTCGTACTTCCATTCGCCGTAAGCGTGCGCCGCTAACTCGCCGTACTCTTCACCGCACTTTTCGCAAATCGCTTTTGCTATACAAGTTGCCGTTCCCCCGCTATGCGCGCTTTCATCGCTTTTAGCGGTGCAACCCTCGGTAGCGCATTCTTTCCAATGCTTTTCGGTGTCGTACTTCCATTCGCCGTAAGCGTGCGCCGCTAACTCGCCGTACTCTTCGCCGCACTTTTCGCAAATTGCTTTTGCCTGACAAGTCGCCGTTCCCCCGCTATGCTTACATTCGGACGTACCGGCATCGTCAAAACATGCCCCGAATATTGCCACGCAAGCAAGCATAACAATAAGTAACAAAATTTGTTTCCTCATAAAATTCCTCCAATAAAATTTTATCTTTAATTGATTTCTCAATCAATTTCGATTTATAATATCGTACACGCAAATTATGCTTTTACGATAAATTCTATATTCCCGTCGCAATCCGGGATAATCATATATTCCTGCGCAATAAATCCGCCCGTAAGGAAGAAGATTTCTTTTTTGTTTTCTATTTTCCCGTCAGTGACTTCTATGTTTCCGCCGATAAGCGGCAATAAAAATTTCATTCCTTCCGCGCGGCTTATTGAAATTTTTAACCCGCTTTCCGTCAATACGTATTCTATCTTCGGTTTTGAAGCAGACAGGTTTTCGCCTTTATTCGTCGCAAGCCCCGTCGTAGCGGAAATTCTGTATCCGTCCTTTGCCTCTATCCCCGTCATTTCCGCATCTAGGTAAAAAGTCGAAGAAAACTCTTTCCCGTCAACGGTTTTTACAAGCCTCGGAAGCAAACTCCTGTGATTTTCTCTGTCCTTAACCTGTTGCATATTAGTCGGTTCGACTAAAACGTAATCCGTTACCGAACCCATTATCATCGGTCCGATTTTTCTGTTGTATAATGCGGTAAGCGTTCCGCCGCTTGCATGCCCGCTGAAAAAAATATCAAAATCGTAATCGGTTATAGTCGCAAGATAATCGCCTTTCGCTATTTTAAAAGTTCTTACCTCGGGATAATATCCGAACAAGTCCGTACTGTCTGACGGAATCTTAGTCCGCCCCGGCGACAAGTACTTTTCGTCTATGTGTTCTATAACGAATGCAAGCGAGTTTATATGCTCGAAAGCGTGATGCGTACAAGCGTATTCCCCACGCTTAAAATAATGCGGTCCGCCGTACAAAAACCCATCTATAGTGCATTTATCGAGCATTTCGGCGTTTCTGTAAGCCGCTTCGGCAAACGCAGAATCTTTATCCGCAAGGAGCAAAAACATAGGCGCGCAGCCGTCGGAAGTTCTCGAACCCCAGTACGTCCATTTGTTGTTGCGGTTTCCGAAACTGTTATCCCAACCGCCGTCGGGGAACATAAAATCAAGATGAGAGCGGACTGTTTTTACCAACCGCTCTTTCAGTTCTTCATCGCCGACTTCAAACGCGTATTTGACGAGCGCAGGAACGGACTCTTCCACGTTGTAGCCTATATCCACCGCCTTGCAGCCTTTTGCCGACGCCTTATCGTGCGGTTTGCTCTCGCCGTACAACAAACCGTTTTCCGTTATATGTTCCATGGCGTAAGCGACCAACCGCTTCGCTCTGTCGAGATATCTTTGCTCGTGAAAATAATTACCCGATAAAGCCAACGCTAAACCGTTTGTAGTTGCGTAATTGATATTTGCGGGCGAATGTTCGTCGAGATTTTCATACAACCATTCCGCCATTCTCCTCGCTCTGCTTTCAAATGCCGACTTCGTTGTCTCGTCCAATATCTCCGAACCAGCTCTGAGGCTCTCTATAACGGCTGTCTGATGAAACGTCGTCGTATATCTCCACGTCGTTTGCGCGTCATTATACATTCCGCCGTCGTCGCAAAGTAGATTTTCTCCGTAAGCAAAAACGTCTTTCGCCGCTCGTAAATACTTTTCGTCGCCGAAAATTTTTGCAGCAACGACAAAACCGTATACCGCGTCGGGACATCTGCCGTGTATATTCTTGCATGCGCGGCAATATATCCCGCCTTTAAATGCCTTGTCGCCGCTTTTATCCTGCAAAGAAATTAAAGCGTCGCAATATTTTTTCAGTAATTCACGATATAGATTTTCTCTCATTCTTCTCTTCCGCAAGTTCTCGTGATCGTTAATTTCGGCAACTCCCGTCTTATTTTTTCCGTTAAGAATATCTTTTCGTCGCAGACGAAAAGAGGAGTACTCCTCAATTTACAGTACAATTATATCATACTTAATTCTGCAATTCAATAGCAATTTTTGCTAAAATCTATTGCATTTTTGGCATTTATATGTTACATTATGTTTATGAATAAAGAAAACATATCTTTTTACCACTCTCTCGATACGCCCACAACTCCCGACAATGTAAGTTGGTCGCCCCATCTTCACAGCAATTACGAGATACTTTTCGTATACTCCGTAGAAGAGGCATACTTTAACATAAGCGGCTTTAAATATCAACTGAAATCGTTCGATTTCGTATTTATAAAACCTGCCACGATTCACAACCTCATTATTCCGTATTCTCAGAATTACGAACGTTGCGGAATTTACTTTTCCGAAAACACGATACCGGAAGAGTTAAAACTTTCGATAAACGATTTCAATAGAATTTATCATTTAGAAAAAGATGATTCGCTTTTTAAAATCATAGACAGCGTTTCGGATGCGGAACAGAAATTTTCCGAAGAGGATTTCCAGAATTTTCTGCCGTCGGCTCTCACTCAAATTCTTTATCACCTCAAGTATTCGTCCACCGACGAAGAGATCGTCGGGGCTTCAAACAATATCATGGATCAAATAATACAGTATATCGACGAACATATAACCGAACCGTTGAACGCGGAAATTATCTCGGAAAAATTCTTCGTGAGTAAATCGTGGCTTTCGCATAATTTCAAAAATTACCTCGGTATGAGTCTGAAAAAATATATCAATCAGAAAAAATTGCTTATGATCGAAAAGCTTATACCCACGGGGTTGTCGCTATCCCACCTTTCCGAGGGATATTCTTACAACAACTACGCGACGTTCTTTCGTCAGTATAAGCAATATACGGGGAAAAAACCGAAAGATAATAAACTGAACAACTCAAAACCGAAAGAATAACAACCCGAAAAACATTCAAAACCGAACGGTGAACAACGCTTTGGTATTACTCGTATTTTAAGCAATAAATTCGCCATTTGATTGTAAGACGTGTGCTTGTCTTTTATACAAGTCGGCTCGGCTTCGCCTCGCCGAAGACAAGCACACGTCTTTTTTCAACCCATCCGTTATAACGACTCGTT
>CAKQMB010000009.1 GCA_934254825.1 uncultured Clostridia bacterium
GAGGCGGCGAACACGTTCGTCAATTTGCCGCAAGGCAAATTTTTGCCGTGGGTTCCCGCTTGCGGGATACGGCAATCCCTGAAAGGCACCGACCGGCGGCACCTTGTTCTCTTTTTTTTGTGTCCGTTACGGAGGCGGCGAACACGTTCGTCAATTTGCCGCAAGGCAAATTTTTGCCGTGGGTTCCCGCTTGCGGGATACGGCAATCTATGAAAACATCAACGGTATAGTTTTGACTTTCCCAAATTTTCCCAAACTATTTATTTGTAAAAAAAAAGAATTCCCGCAAGTAACTATAAATCTTGCGGGAAAAAGAAATTATTTTCTTTCGTTAGTTTTATTATATCCGTTTGTAGACGACAAGTCAACCAAAACATCGCGGAAATCTCAAATTATACAATATATTTATCGAGTTCGCTTTTGATTTTTTTGTTGATTTTATTTTTCGGATTATCGATAATTTTTCCTCTGACGATAACCTTTGTTATATGTTCGAGAGCTTGAAGATTTTCCAAAGGATTTTCAGCCGTAAATATCATATCGGCAGACTTACCCTCTTCTATCGTTCCCGTTATATCGCCTATACCCGCCATTTCCGCGCTCAAAGCCGTTGCCGAATACAATGCGAATTTGTTCGAAACACCGACGTATTTATGGAAATAACATAATTCGCGCCAAAAATCGTACTGCGTAACCCACGGACAACCGACGTCGTTTCCGAGAACTACTGGAATATCGTTTTCTATTGCCGCTTTCGCGCAATCGACTATTCCCTCGAACACGACATTACCGTTATATTGTTCGATTTCGGAAGCATTGGAAAGCGACCTGTCGAACAATGCGTAAGGAATTGCGGGTGAAATTGTCGTACAAAGAAAAGCCCCTTTTTCCTTGAACAAATCGATTATCTCTTCCGACGGTTTCGCTCCGTGTTCGATGGAGTCCACGCCGTTTTCGAGCGCAAGTTTTACGCCCGCGGGCGATTCGACATGCGCGGCAACCTTATATCCGAGCTTATGCGCCTTATCGCAAACTTCTTTTACCATTTCGGCGGACATTTTCACTTCGCCCGGAACGCCTTTTTCTTTCGCGTCCAGAACTCCGCCCGTTATCATAAGCTTAATCAGATCGACGTTTTGCTTTTTGCATTCGTCGACGTGTTTTAAAGCCTCTTCCGTGCTTTTCGCCGCCACGGCAACCGATCCCGCCATGTGTCCGCCGGGAACGGATAAACCTTGGTTCGAAGCGAGAATTCTCGGACCGACTTTGCGACCCGACGCGATATCGTCTCTTAAACGACCGTCGAAATCGGCAAGCCCGCCGACGGTACGGATCGTAGTTACGCCGCTTAAAAGTTCTTTTTTCGCAAAACCGCAGACAAGCTTATAAGCAATCGCGCGAGTCAATCCGTTACTCATTATTTTTTTAACAAGCTTCTCGTTATCTCTTTGTTTTTTCTGCGGTTTTCCGTTTCCCGCAAGATGAACGTGCATATTTATAAGCCCCGGCATAACGTATTTCCCGCCCGCATCTATGATTTTGTATTCTTTCGGAACGGCTTCGTCTTGTTTTGCCAAAGCCGTGATTTTTCCGTTATCTACAAGGATATGATACCCTTCGATAACTTCCATATCTTTTTTCCCGCTTAAAATTTTACAGTTTGTAACGGCGTATTTCATAATCTCCTCCGAAACGTCGGTTTATTTTATTGCAAAAAACGGGTTCGAAAACAATAAATCGAACCCGTTTCGTTTTAAAGTGTTACGGCTGAAATTCAAGCCGTGTTTTCAATCGGAATTAAACCTTGGGACCTGCCGAAACAAGAGCTTTACCTGCCGCATTACCTTCGTATTTAGCAAAGTTCTTGATAAATCTACCCGCAAGGTCAACCGCCTTATCGTTCCAGATTTTAGCGTCCGCATAAGTATCTCTCGGATCCAAAATAGCGGGATCTACGCCGGGAAGCTCCGTGGGTACTTCGAAATCGAAATACGGGATCTTCTTTGTGGGAGCTTTATCGATTGCCCCGCTCAAAATAGCGTCGATAATTCCGCGGGTATCTTTAATGGAGATACGTTTACCCGTTCCGTTCCAACCGGTGTTTACAAGGTAAGCCTTAGCTCCGCTCTTCTTCATCTTCTTAACGAGTTCTTCCGCGTATTTGGTGGGATGAAGTTCGAGGAATGCCTGACCGAAGCAAGCCGAGAACGTGGGAGTGGGTTCGGTTATTCCGCGTTCCGTACCTGCAAGCTTAGCGGTAAATCCGGAAAGGAAATAATACTGAGTCTGCTCGGGCGTAAGAATGGAAACGGGAGGAAGAACGCCGAACGCGTCCGCCGAAAGGAAGATAACGCTCTTTGCGTCGGGAGCGGCGGAAACGGGACGAACGATGTTCTTGATATGGTCGATAGGATAAGAAACACGGGTGTTTTCGGTTACGCTCTTGTCGGCGAAATCGATTTTGCCGTCCTTATCGAGAGTAACGTTTTCCAAAAGCGCGTCTCTTCTGATTGCATTGTAAATATCGGGTTCGGAATCTTTATCGAGGTTAATAACCTTTGCGTAGCAACCGCCTTCGAAGTTAAATACGCCGTTATCGTCCCAACCGTGTTCGTCGTCGCCGATAAGAAGTCTCTTCGGGTCGGTCGAAAGGGTCGTTTTGCCCGTTCCGGAAAGTCCGAAGAAAATAGCGGTGTTCTTTCCGTCGAGATCGGTGTTGGCGGAGCAGTGCATCGAAGCGATGCCTTTCAAAGGAAGATAATAGTTCATCATCGAGAACATACCTTTCTTCATTTCGCCGCCGTACCAGGTGTTTACGATAATCTGTTCTCTGCTCGTTATGTTGAACATAACAGCCGTTTCGGAGTTAAGACCGAGTTCTTTATAGTTTTCAACCTTTGCTTTGGAAGCGTTGTATACTACAAAGTCGGGTTCGAAGTTTTCAAGTTCTTCCTTGGTGGGCTTAATGAACATATTCTCTACGAAATGAGCCTGCCAGGCAACTTCGACTATGAAACGGATTGCCATACGAGTATCTTTATTTGCGCCGCAGAAAGCGTCTACGACATAAAGTTTCTTATTGGAAAGTTCTTTAACTGCAATTTCCTTAACTGCATTCCAGGCTTCGATCGTCGCGGGATGGTTATCGTTCTTGTATTCGTCCGAAGTCCACCAGACGGTGTCTTTGGAATTGTCGTCCACAACGATAAACTTATCTTTGGGCGAACGTCCGGTGTAAATACCAGTCATAACGTTTACCGCGCCGAGTTCGCTTACCTGACCTTTTTCGTAACCGGTGAGCGAAGGATCGGTTTCGGCTTTGAAAAGATCTTCATAAGAAGGATTGTAAATTACTTCTTTAACGCCGGTGATGCCATACTTAGTTAAATCGATTTTTTTCATTTATTCAACCTCGCTTTTACTTTTTCTTTATTGTTAAATTATAGTGTGCGGAAGCCGAGAAAGAAAATTCTGCCGAATTTATTCCGAATTTCTTTCCAACCTCCCCCATTATCTTTATTATACAACGAATTTTTGAAAAAGGAAACCGTTTTAAGCCCCTTTGCAACATATTACAAATATTTCATACGATTGACAAATTTTTTTGCGCGTTCGGACACAATTTCAAATCGCCCGCAAAAAAAAGGCAAACCTTTCGGCTCGCCCTAAAATTTGTAATATGATAAATTATTCTTCGCTGTCGCCCGAAGTTTCGGTTTCGGCGCCTTCTGCGGGAGCTTCGCCTTCCGCCGCTTCCTCGCCGTCCGCTATCTCTTCGCCCTCGGGAAGTTCTTCCTCTTCCTCGTGCGGAGTTATGGCTATCGTGGAAATCTGCGCCCCGTCGAGTCTCATAACCTTAACGCCCTGTGTATCTCTGCCGATAAGCGAAATTTCGTTTACGCTCGTTCTGATAGCTATACCCGTGTCGGAAATCATCATTATGTCTTCGCCTTCGCGAACAGGTTTGATACCTACGAGATAACCCGTTTTTTCGTTGAATTGTCCCGCTTTGATACCTTTACCCGCTCTGAATTGGAGCCTGAATTCGTCCACGCTGCAACGCTTGCCGTAACCGTTCGAAGAAACGGTGATAACCGTGTCGTCGGGTTTAACGACGGACATATCGATAACGTAATCGCCTTCGGAAAGAACGATGGATTTAACGCCCTGCGTTCCTCTGCCCATCTTTCTGACGTCTTTTTCGCTGAACCTTATGCACTTACCTTCGTGCGTGCCGATAAGGACCTCGTCCTCGCCCGTCGTGAGCTGAACGGAAATAAGCTCGTCTCCCTCGACAAGGCTTATCGCTATCTTACCGCTCTTTCTTATCGAGTTAAACTCGGACATCGCGGTCTTTTTGATAAGACCGAACTTGGTTGCCATCATAATGTAGCCGCCGTCGTCCGTAGCGTCTGCGATTTCTGCGTTATCCGCGGTATTTTCGACTTCGTTTTCGGTTATCGCCTGTTCGACGGCTTCGTTATCGGTAACGACTTCGTTGCCGTTCTCGTCGATTTCGGTTTCGAGTTCTTCGCCGACTATTTCCTTTCTCGGAATAACCGCCGTAATTCTCTCGCCGTTTCCGACCTGAATAAGGTTGACGATAGCCCTGCCCCTCGTCGCACCCTTGGACGCTTCGGGAACTTCGTACGCTTTTATGCGATATACTTTACCGAGCGAACTGAAAAACAACAAATCGTCGTGCGTGGAACATACGAACATATTCTCGACGAAATCGTCGTCCTTTGTCTTGTGCGCGGTAACGCCTTTTCCGCCGCGGCGCTGAGCCTTGCACTCTTTCATCGCTATTCTCTTCACATAACCCGTGTGAGTCATGGAGATAACGACGTCCTCTCTTTCAATGAGATCTGCCTCGCCGATATCCGCATAATCGGTGGAAATTTCGGTTTTTCTCGGAGTGGGATATCTGTTTTTGATATCTTCGAGATCGTTTCTGACTATCGCTCTCACTCTTTCGGGTTTTTGAAGAATATCTTCGAGATCGGCTATCGTGGCTTCGAGCTGACGAAGTTCTTCGTTAAGCTTGTCGACTTCCATGGAAGTAAGTCTTTGAAGTCTCATTTCAAGGATAGCCGTACACTGCTTGTCGTCGAGAAGGAAAGCGTCTTTGAGTTGGTTGGTCGCTTCTTCCTTATCTTTACTTCTCTTGATTATCGCGATAACCTCGTCGATATTCGCAAGCGCGATAACGAGACCCTTTACGATATGTTCTCTTTCTCTCGTTCTCGCTAAATCGTATCTCGTACGTCTTTCTATAACGTCGATCTGATGATCTACGAAATAAGTAAGGATTTCCTTGATGTTAAGTATCTTCGGATCGGTTCCGACGAGCGCGAGTAAAATTATACCGTCCGAAACCTGCAAGTTTGTCTGCTTATACAAAGAATTGAGAACGACCTGAGCGTTTGCGTCCTTCTTGATTTCGATAACGATTCGCATTCCGTGTCTGTCGGATTCGTCGTTGATATTCGAAATACCTTCGAGACGTTTATTCTTAACGTAGTCCGCAATGGTTTCGATAAGCTTCTGCTTATTGACCTGATAAGGAAGCTCGGTAACGATAATTCTCTGTCTCGTACCGTTGTTGAAATCTTCGATTTCGCACTTCGCGCGGAGAATAATGCTTCCTCTGCCCGTTCTGTAAGCGTTTCTGATACCGCTTCTGCCCATAATGATTCCGCCTGTCGGGAAATCGGGCGCGGGAATATATTTCAAAAGATCGTCGACCGTGATTTCGGGGTTATCGATAACCGCGATCGCGCCGTCGATAGCTTCGCCGAGGTTGTGCGGAGGAATATTCGTCGCCATACCTACCGCGATACCGTCCGCGCCGTTTACGAGAAGGTTCGGGTATCTTGCGGGCAATACGACGGGCTGCATTCTCGTATCGTCGAAGTTCGGATAGAAATCTACCGTTTCTTTATCGATCTCGCGAAGCATTTCGAGCGCCATTTTGCTCATTCTCGCTTCCGTGTACCTGTACGCCGCGGCGGGGTCGCCGTCGACCGAACCGAAGTTTCCGTGACCGTCTACAAGCGGAACGTTAATCGAAAAGTCCTGCGCGAGACGAACCAACGCGTCGTAAACCGAACTGTCGCCGTGAGGGTGATATTTACCGAGAACGTCACCGACGATGGTCGCGCACTTTTTGTAAGGCTTATCGGGCGTTAAACCGAGTTCGTTCATAGAATACAGAATTCTTCTGTGAACGGGCTTTAAACCGTCTCTTACGTCGGGAATAGCCCTCGAACGGTTTACGCACATCGCGTAGTCGATAAAGCTTTGTTTCAACTCTTTATCGACCTCGATATCGATAATTTTGGTCATATCAAGCGTACGTTTAAATTCATCCGTAAGCGCCTGGTCAAATTCTTTTTTAGCCATTTTTTCTTGCCCTCCTCATCAGGTATCGAGTTCGCGGTTAGCGAATTTTGCGTTTTCTTCGATGAATTTTCTGCGAAGCTCGGGTTCTTCTCCCATCAGAAGATTGAAGTTCGCGTCCGCCTCTACGGCGTCGGCAATAGTTACCTTACGAAGAGTTCTCGTCGCGGGGTTCATTGTAGTGTCCCAAAGCTGCTGCTTGTCCATTTCGCCGAGACCTTTGTAACGCTGTATGTCGCAACGCGGATTTTCAAGACAGAATTTCTCCTTGTCCGCGTCGTTATAGAAATAATAATCGACTTTGTTTTTCGTCGCTTTGTAAAGCGGGGGCTGTGCTATATAAACGTGACCCTGCTCTACGAGCGGACGCATATATCTGAAAAAGAAAGTGAGAAGAAGAATTCTTATGTGCGATCCGTCAACATCGGCATCAGTCATACAGATAACTCTGTCGTAACGGATTTTCGAAACGTCGAAATCGTCGAGCATTCCTCCGCCGAATGCGGTTATCATCGCCTTGATTTCCTCGTTTTCCAGAACTCTGTTCACTCTCGTTTTTTCAACGTTTAAAATTTTACCTCTGAGCGGCAATATCGCCTGGAAACGTCTGTCTCTGCCCTGTTTTGCCGTTCCGCCTGCGGAATCTCCCTCGACGAGATAAATTTCGCAAAGCTCGGGGTTTTTCTCCGAACAGTCGGCAAGCTTACCGGGAAGAGCCGTAGACTCGAACGCCGTTTTTCTCGTGGCTTCTCTCGCCTTTCTCGCGGCTTCTCTCGCGCGCTTCGCCGTAAGACACTTGTTGAGAACTTCTTTCGTAAAAGCGGGGTTCTCTTCGAGATACGAACCCAAACCTTCGAGCATCGCTTTCTGAACGTAACCTCTCATCTCGCTGTTGCCGAGCTTGGTTTTGGTCTGACCTTCGAACTGCGGTTCGGGAAGTTTTACGGAAATGACCGCCGTGAGACCTTCTCTTACGTCTTCACCCGAAAGTTTATCGTCGTCTTTAACGAGATTAAGCTTTTTGCCCGCGTCGTTTATAAGCTTGGAAAGGGCGAATTTAAAGCCGTCGATATGAGTGCCGCCCTCTTTGGTGTTTACGTTGTTCGCAAACGCGATCACGTTTTCGTTGTAACCGTCGTTATACTGCATGGCGACTTCAACCGTTACCGCGTCGAATTTCTCCTCGAAATACAGTACGTCGCTTATTACCTCTTTGTTTTTGTTGAGATATTCGACGTATTCGACGATACCGCCGTTATATTGAAGCTCGTCGCGCGCTTCTCTTCCCTCTCTTTTATCTTCGAGAACGATTTTCAAACCTTTGTTCAAAAACGCGAAATCGCGGAGCGTGCTTCTTATCGTGTCGTAATTGAATTCCGTCGTTTCGAAAATCTCCGCGTCCGGCTTGAAGGTAATTCTCGTACCCGTGAGCGAAGAATCTTCAAGAGTCTGCAAACGGGATCTGGGAACGCCTCTGTCGTACTCCTGACGGAAATGCTTACCTTTCTGGTAAACGTCGACCGAAGCGAATTCCGAAAGCGCGTTTACGGCTTTTAAGCCTACGCCGTGAAGACCCGAGGAGACCATATATCCGCCTCCGCCGAACTTTCCGCCCGCGTTGGGTTTAGTCATAACGACTTCGACGGTGGAAACGCCTTCCTTTTCGTGAATACCCGTGGGAATTCCTCTTCCGTTATCCATAACGGAGCAGGATCCGTCTTCGTTTATGGTGACGGTTATCGTATCGCAATATCCCGCAAGAGCTTCGTCGACCGAGTTGTCGACGATTTCCTTAACGAGGTGGTGGAGACCTCTCGCGTCGGTAGAAGCGATGTACATACCCGGTCTTTTTCTTATGTGTTCAAGCCCTTCGAGAACCTGAATCTGATCGGCGCCGTAATCCTTTTCGACTCTGTTTTCGTTATCCATTGCTTTCTCCTGAATAATTTATCTCGACGACAAAATCGCCTGTATACTTATTATAATATATAATTATAAATAAGTAAAGCGATTTTCGCAAATTGTTCGGAATTTTGCCGTTTTTCGGCGTAAAAATAAAAAAAACGGAGCACAAGCTCCGCTTTGCGAAAGATTTATCGGATTATAGTCTGGAAAGCATCTCGGCATTGAATTTTCCGTCGCCTTTAAGGTACGCTTTGGCGCATATTTTTTTCGCCGATTTAAGCGTTGCTCTGACATATTTTTCGTCGCCTTTATAATTGGCGTAATAAACGAGCGTACGCATCCCCGAAGCGCCGGGCAACGTGTCGCATTTATCGAGAAGATACTCATATTCTGCGATTTTGCTTTCGTCGCCGATAAGAATATATGCAAAAAGAATTTCTATCGCCGCTTCGTCGTCGAGACAGTTTTCTTCCGCCTGCAATTCTTCGAGACTTTCCACTATTTTTTTAGGCTCGAAAATCTCCTCCGCCCTTCTGAGTCTCAGAAGCGCGAAACGCGATTTCGTTGCGGAAGAAACTTTGAGATCGCCGCCGAACAACGTCTCGTCGATTTCGGCATACGATTTGCCTTCGTAAAGCTCTTCGGTTATCGTCAAAAGTCTTATCGTGGCGGTTTTTTCGTCGCCGTCCGTCATCATTTTTTCGAATTCCGAACCGTCGTTTCCGTCGACAAACCCCGGCACGGCGTTAATGACGAGAATTACGAGCGACAGCGGCATTCCGCAGAAAAACATTGCGGCAAGCGGCGCGGCAAAAACTATCGAAAGCATAAATCCAGCCGTAAGTAAAGCGGACGCGACGACGCTCCCGATTATGCCCCCCGCAACCGTTTTTACATAATGTTTCCCGATATTTTCCTTTGAAACCGGAACGATATCCGTCGCCCCGAGAAAATCGTTTTTAAAAGATACGGAAAACTTTTTTATAGCCTGCTTGTCGTATCTGAAAATCAAAAAAGAAAACGCCGCGACTTCGAAACCGTTGTGTTTTGCGGCTATCGCGTGACCGAGTTCGTGAGAAAACGCCGAAACCGACCAACCGATCAAAAGTCCGCAAACGACGAGAAGAAGTCTTACCCACACGCTTGCGGTAAAAGCGAAAGAAATAAAAATCGCAATCAAAAAAGCGCATATGTATAAAACGCCGATCAAAATATTTTTCGCTATTCTGTTCTTGTTGTTCTGTTCCATAACGCTCCTTTATTTCCGCCGTCGGCAAACAAAATTATTCGGCAAGTCCTTTCGTTCTCAGATACCCGAGCATATTGTCGTTTTCGCTCGCCGTAACTTTTTCTATACCGAACTCCGTCATTATCCTTTTAAGCAAATAAACTCCGCCGACGATGATTTCGGCTCTTTTTTCGTTTATTTTAAGCTCGCTTATCCGCTTTGCAACCGTACGGCTTTTTATTTCGCGATACGCTTTTTCCACATCGCCGACAGTCATGACCGTTCCGTTTACCCTTTCGGGATCGTACGTTTCGAGCCTTAAAAAGCAGGCGCAAAGCGAAGTTGCCGTTCCGCCGACCGCATAATAGTCGGCGGCGGGAACGTTTCCGTATTCGCCTATTCTGCCGTTTATAAACCTTTCGAGTTTATCCTCGTCCTCTCCGCAAAGATCTCTGAGCCGAACCGCCCCGAGCGGAAGAGAATGACTATAAACTCTTTTCCCGTCTTTTTTTACGGCGATTTCCGCGCTCGCGCCGCCTATATCGATAATTCCGCCGTCTCCGTTTCCGACCGCGCCCGAAAGACCTGTTTCACCCTCGGTTTCGCCGTCCATAACGTCGACCGTAATTCCCGTTTCCGCCTTGACTTTTTCTACGAATTCGCTTCCGTTTTTCGCGCTTCTCACGGCTTCCGTGGCAAAAGCGAAAATCTCGTCGGGCGAACAGGCGACAACGCTTATCAGAAGTTTTTTTATTCCGTTTATCGTTCTTTCGGACGCTTCGGGAGTTATTTCTCCTTTGACGTTCTCCCCCTCTCCGAGACGGGTCGTAACAAGCCCTCTGAAAAGAGTTTTGCCGCCCGAATAAACGAGCGCGCGGACGGAGTTCGATCCTATATCGAAAACGCCGTAAGTCCCGAGTTTTTCGTTAGTCGTCATTTTTGTAAATATAACCTATCTGCCTTGCTCTTTCTTCGATTTTCCACTTGGTGAGCCATTTGTCTTTTTCGTTTTCGCCGTTCTCTATTTCTTTCTGCAACTCCGCGATTTCCGCTTGGAGCCGCTCCGCTTCTCTTTTTTTGTTTCCCATGGCGACTATCTGATACGCCATCACGATTATCAGTATAAATAACATAATTATACCCGTTGCCGTTCCCGCGGCGACGAGCCTTTTTAACTTGCTTTCGGACACCGTGCTTCCTCCGTAGTTTCAAAACAAACTTTTCCCCGAATTTATTATACCATTTCAAGGCAAAAAACGCAAGCGTTTTATTAAAACTCTCGTTTTCGAGCAAAAAACCGCATATAACGCCCGCAATCATATAAAATCTGAAATCGGGAAAAGAAAATTTCAGCGAAAAACACGCGTAAACAAAACAACACGGCACAGCGAAAACAACGTCGGCGAAAATTCCGACGAATTTGTTTCTCGCAAGCTTTTTTATCGCGTAAAACGGGATATAAACCGCGCCGCAAACAATCCCCGCCAAAACGCATTCGAAAAAGTAATAAATCTGCCCGTCACTGACGAACATTACTTGAAAAACCTCTTTAAAAACGGCTGAGCGGCGGACGAAAATTTAACGCCCGAGACGATCCCGACAAGTCGGAATTCGCCCGTTCGCTTTTCGAAACAGACTATTTTCATCGCCTCGCCCGTTATTATCGCCTTTCCGCCCTCGTTTAAATTCAGCCTTATTTCTCTGTCGTTAAAAGACGTTACGTCCGCGATACCGCTTGCGGCAAGCGATTTTTTGTACTCTATCGTGAAATTCGGAATTGTTTTTTCCATAAAAAAATCCTCCCGTAAAAGCTTATGAGAGGATTTATGATTTAATTCTTTTAATCGAGTTTCTGATCGCCGAATTTTATAAGTCCGACCTTTCTGAAAAGTTCCGAAAATCCGAACGACAACGCCGCGGGAAGAATAAACATCAGAAGAGCTATACCCAAAGCGAGGACGACGGGATTCATACCCGCGCTCGCCTCGATCGTCCCGAATACGCCGACAAGACCGCTCGTTCCCATTCCCCCGCCGGACGCGTTGCATTTAAGCCCGAAAACACACGTCGATATCGGACCCAAAATCGCGCTCGAAATTATTTCCGGAAGCATAATCGCGGGCTTTTTCATTATATTCGGTATTTGAAGCATACTCGTGCCTATTCCTTGCGAGATAAGTCCCGAAATGCCGTTTTCTCTGAAAGAAGCCACGGCAAAGCCTATCATATGGCAACTGCAACCGACAACCGCCGCTCCGCCGGCGATAAGCATCGCGTCGTCCGTAATTCCGCTCGCGACCGAAATCCATATCGCCGCGGAAGACGTGGGCATCGTGAGAAGAATACCCATAACGACGGAAATTATTATACCCATAAAAAACGGCGTTATTTTCGTAGCTTCGGAAATAAGTACGCCGAGCTTTCCGATAAGGAAAATAAACGGATAAGCA
This sequence comes from uncultured Clostridia bacterium, assembly GCA_934254825.1. GTDB lineage: Bacteria > Bacillota > Clostridia > Christensenellales > Borkfalkiaceae > UBA10281. The sequence continues at coordinate 11,986 of CAKQMB010000009.1, forward strand.
AGGAAACAACCCGCATAACTCAAAAACAACGTTCCGAGAGGAACGATAAGAATATCGAGTTTTGTTTTGCCCGCATAAAGCGAAACGATTTCTATCGTGAAAAGCGCGACGACATAAGCTCCTATCGGGTTGCCGCACATTCCGAGCTTCAAGGTTGCGTCCAACGCTATTATTTTATCCGAAAACGCTCCGACAAAACCCGCGACGGCAGCCGAAAACATAACGAGTTTACCTCTTTTCAAAGCGTTCGCTATGCCTACGCCTATACCCGCGCCCATAAGGGTTTTCGCAAAGCTCGCTATCGTTTCAAGGCTGTTGCCTACGGCGTTGTCGCCTATCCATTTTGCGATAAGCGATAAAATCGTGCCTGCGATAAGCGTACAGAAAAGCCCTTGCGCCATACCCGAAAAAGCGTCTATAAACCAGCGCGAAGCAAGTTTTTTCACTACTGACGAAAAGGATTTTTCCTCTTTTTCTTCGATGTTGTTCTCCATTTATTTTTCTTCCTTTATAAGAATCAATTTATTGTCTGTCTGATCGCACGAGGTCAGATAGTACTCTATTCCGTTTTTCAGTATTTTAAGATCCGTTCTGCAATCTTTGCCGTGAAGATGCCCGTAAACCACCTTATCGGTTTTGTTTTCTTCGAAAATTTCCGTAAAAAGCGAATTGTCTCTTCTTACGTTGAACGGCGGATAATGAATAAGGCAGATAAGCTCGTCGCCCTCTTCTCTTATTTTCCGCGCCGCGGAAAAAGCAAGTTTTAACCGCTCGGCTTCGCGGTAATATATCTTTCTGTCCTGTTCCTTGAAATCGGGCGAGCCCTCCACGCACCAGCCGCGCGTTCCGCAGATTATCGTTTTTCCGAACTTCACGCAGTCGTTTTGGAGCGCGTAAAACCCCTCGGGAAGAGAATTCCTTATTTTCGATATACTTTTCCACCAGTAATCGTGATTGCCGCGTATGAACACTTTTTTGCCTTTTAAAGGATATAAAACGGAGATATCTTCCAAAGCCTCGGGCAGATCCATCGCCCAGCTTATGTCGCCGCCGATTAAAACCACGTCTTCGTCCGAAACTTTATCGTTCCAGTCCGCAAAAATCTTTTCGAGATAATTTTCCCACTTCGCGCCGAAAATATCCATAGGCTTAGATCCTTTGCTGCACATATGAAGATCGCTTATGGCAAAAATTTTCACGACGAATTCTCCTTTTATCGTTTATATTTTAGCATATTTTACAAATTTTATCAAGCGTTATAGCCTTGTCGGACATAAAAAGCCCGAAGGCGAACCCTCGGGCTTAATCGACGCTTTGAAATTTTTATCAGGTGTTTCCGGGGTAAATCGGAAGATCGAAAAATCCCGAACAAACTTCCTGAGTGTATTCCTGACACTGCGGAATCGTCGCGTAGCCGTAAGACGGAACGAGAAGTTCCACGGTCATAACGACTTTCATAATGATAGTCACGCAGCACGAAACGGTGAACGTCGCCGTGTCCGTGTAAATACCCTCGGGCGCGACTATCGAAACCACCGAATTTATCCTGTAAGGGATTATCGACGGCTCGGGTATGTACATAACGATATCCATATCGAACGAAACCGTGGAAGAAGCCGTACCGCGAACGCCGTTTGCGTCGGTGTAAATTACTTCCATAGGCACGGTAACCGTAGCCTGAACTCTGCCGAAACGTTCTCTGTCGGGAAGACGATCGACGGTCACGTTGGTTAAAGTCCCTTCGTTTCCGACGCTTCTCGCGCTTAAAAACGTAAGCGGATAAACGGGATTTGCGGGGTTAAAGTCTGTAAGAGCAAGCGTTACGCCTTCTTCCTGCGTCTGACGGATGCAGGCGTCGAACACTTTTTCCGCTTCTATACATACTTTTTCGCACAGCCCGTTCGCAGGATTACCGTTAATTCTGCCGGGGCATCTGTCCGATGCGTTATTAGTAAAGAACGACATATTAAACCTCCTTAAAACGCTCTCAGTTTAATATATGCCGAAAGGTTTTAAAAATGTTAAATATGCCGCCATCCGTATTATATTTATATTTTATCTTTGATAAGTTCGGAAAGTTTCACGAAATCTTCCGTAGTCAAAGTTTCGCCCCTCGAAAGAGGATCGTCCGAAACTTCGGAAACTATTTTGTCGGCTTCCGCCCTTGTCATTTTGAACGATTGCATAAGGTTGTTCGAAAGAGTTTTTCTTCTCGAAGAAAACGCGCATCTGACCGCCGCACGGTATGCTTTTGCGTCTACGCCCGGATATTTGCCTCTGTCCATCGTGATTTTTACCACGGCGGAATCGACGTTCGGGGCGGGATAAAACATTTTTCTGTCTATATACAAAATTTTCTCGGCGTTGCCGACAAGATCAATCCCCGCCGTTATCGCGCCGTAATCTTCCGAACCCGCTTTCGCGACGAGCCTGTCCGCAACTTCTTCCTGAACCGTAACCGTTATGCTCTTTACTTTCTCCGATTCCTCGACGAATTTCATAAGTATGGGCGTGGTTATGTAATAAGGAAGATTTGCTACAACGCAGAATTCGCCGCCGCAAAACTCCTCTATCTCCGCCGTTTTCATTTTCATGACATCTTTGAAAATTATCTCGACGTTTTTGTACGGAGCCAAGCTTTCCGCAAGCACGGGGCGAAGATTGTTATCTATTTCGAAACCTATGACCCTTTTCGCTTTTCTTGCGATCGCGGCGGTAAGCGTTCCGCCCCCGCAACCTATTTCGACGACGGTATCTTCCGCCGTTATACCCGATTTTAAGACGATATCGTCCAAAAGCGCGTCGTCCGTAAGGAAATTCTGTCCGAAACGTTTGTTGAATCGGAAACCGTTTTTAACGAGTATTTCTTTTATCTGCATCAGCTTTCTTTGATATACTCCCTTACTCTGAGCGGTATTCCCGCTTTATCGGCGATTTCTCTGCATTTTTCGATATCTTCCTCGCCTATTACGTCCACGACCGAAAACGTGACGTAAAGCCCTCTTTCCTTGCATTTTTTTGCAAAATCGATAAGCTCGCCGAAAGCGTCCTCGCCGAAAACGGGACGACAAATATCGAAATATTTTTCCGCGGTGCATTCGTTAAGACTTACGTTCACCTTATCCACGGCTTTTGATAAATCTTCCGTTATGTCTCTGCCGTTTATAAGATTACCCTGTCCGTTTGTATCGAGACGGACGAGATAACCGCGTTTTTTAAGCTCCGCACCGACTTCGACGATTTCTTTGAGCCTGAAAGTAGGCTCTCCGAAACCGCAGAAAACGACTTCGTCGTAATCCATCTGCGGAATTGCGGCGATCACCTCCTCGCTCGTCGGCTCTTTCGAAAGCCACAATTTGTTGCCGAAATAGGATTCTTTCCCGTTCCGCACGCAAAAAGCGCAATCGTTCGAGCATCTGTTCGTAAGGTTGATATAAAGTTTTCCGTCCAGTTCGTAAGCTATCGTATCCATTATTATATCCTGAAAAACCTCTTGAAATTAGTTTCGATAATCGATTGAGTTTCGGTTAAGCCGACGCCTTTTATATCGGCGATTTTTTTCGCTATGACAGGTATTCTCGAAGGCTCGTTCACGCTTCCCCTGTAAGGTTCGGGCGAAAGATAGGGGCAATCGGTTTCCGTAAGTATTCTTTCGAACGGAATTTCCGTTATAACGTCTTCTTTCTTCGCGTTTTTGAAAGTTATCACTCCGCCGAAAGAAAAATACGCTCCGAGTTTAACGTATTCCCGCGCGATTTCGACGCTTTCGCCGAAGCAATGCATCAGAAATCCGTTTTTTAAAAGCGACTTTCTTTCTTTAAGGAAATCGAGCGTTTTTTTTGCGGCGTCTCTCGAATGAATAACCACGGGAAATCCGAATTCGTCCGCTATTTCGAGTTGCTTGTGAAAAGCGTTTTCCTGCTCCTCTACGGTCGATTTGTTCCAATGAAAATCAAATCCGATTTCGCCTATGCCGAGACACTTTTTCTCTTTTGCCAGCTCTTCGATTTTCACGCGGACTTCGTTTGTAAATCCGCTCGCTTCGTCGGGATGAACGCCCGCCGTGAAATACATGTCCTCGTATTTTTCGGCAAGAGCGGCGGCTTTTACGGACGAATCGAGATCGTACCCCGCATTCACGACCGCGCCGACTCCCGCTTCCCTGTATCTTTTTATTACTTCGTCTATCTCTTCGCCGTATTTTCCGTCGGTTAAATGAGCGTGCGCGTCGATAAACATTATCTGACCGTCGCCCCGTCCGGAATTTCGCCTTTTTCGGGCGAAACGATCGAAAGCTTTCCGTCCTTTTCGGCGCAAAGAATCATTCCCTGACTTTCGACGCCGCAAAGTTTCGCGGGCTTTAAATTGTATACGAGAACGACTTTTTTGCCGACAAGCTCTTCGGGAGCGTACCACTCCGCAATTCCGCTTGCGACCGTTCTCGTTTCCTCTCCGACTTTAAGCGAAAGTTTGAGAAGTTTCTTTGACTTTTCGACCTTTTCGCAAGCCGTTACGAGAGCCGTTTTAAACTGTATTTTAGCAAAATCGTCTATTGTTATTTCCGATTTTTCCTGTTTTTTCTCTTCTTTTTCCGTCTTTTCCGCTTTTTCCGCCGCGGCAACGTATTTATTCTTGATTTCCTCGGCTTTTTTCGTTACTTCCGCGCCGTCGAGTCTCGCAAAGATTACTTCGGCGTTCTCGGAAACCTTGTTTCCGTCGGGATAAAGTCCGAATTCGCCGAGCGCGGCATATTCTCTTTCCTCACAGTTTATCTGCGAAAGAACTTTTGCGGAAGTTTCGGGCGTAAACGGTGAAAGAAGCGAAGCCGCGATAGCTATCGTTTCCGTGAGGTTATACAAAACCTCTTTAAGCCGCGGGTGAGTCGCCTCGTCTTTCGCGAGAACCCACGGAGCCGTTTTGTCGACGTATTTGTTGGCTCTTCTTAAAAGCGTGAACACAACGTCTATCGCGTCGGCTATGCGGAACTCGTCCATATAAGCGCATACTTTTCCGTATGCGGAAGAAGCCAGAGATTTAAGCTCGTCGTCGACGGCTTCGGTCACTCCGCTTCTCTCGACGATTCCGCCGAAATATTTCTCGCTCATCGCTATCGTTCTCTTAACGAGATTTCCGTAAACGTTGGCGAGATCGCCGTTGATTTTGTCTGTCATAAGCTGCCAGCCGATAAGTCCGTCGTTATCGAAAGGCATATCGTCAAGCACATAATATCTTACCGCGTCCACGCCGAAAACGGATACGAGATCGTCCGCATACATAACGTTTCCTTTGGATTTGGACATTTTTCCGCCGTCCTGCAAAAGCCAGGGATGACCGAAAACCTTTTTCGGAAGAGGAAGCCCCAGAGCCATAAGGAAAATCGGCCAGTAAATCGTGTGGAACCTTATTATATCCTTTCCGATAATATGCACGTCGCAAGGCCAACATTCGTTAAATAAAGACGAACTGTTGCCGTCTACGTCGTATCCTATACCCGTGATATAATTCGTGAGCGCGTCGAGCCATACATACACGACGTGCGCGGGATCGAAGTCGACGGGAATACCCCACTTGAACGACGTTCTCGAAACGCAAAGGTCTTGAAGTCCCGGTAAAAGGAAATTGTTCATCATCTCGTTTTTTCTCGAAACGGGATAAATGAAATCGGGGTGAGAGTTTATATAATCTATAAGTTTAGGAGCGTATTTGCTCATCTTGAAGAAATAAGCTTCTTCTTTGGCTTTTCCGACTACTCCGCCGCAATCGGGGCATTTACCCCCGACAAGCTGGCTGTCCGTCCAGAAAGACTCGCAAGGGGTGCAATACCAACCTTCGTACGCGCCTTTATAAATATCGCCCTGCTCGTAAAACTTTTTGAAGATCTTACGAACCTGTTCTTCGTGATAAGCGTCGGTCGTTCTGATAAATTTATCGTAATCGACGTTAACGCATTTCCATACTGCTTTGATTTCGTCCGAAACCATATCGACGTATTCTTTCGGGGATTTTCCGAACGTTTTTGCCTTTTCTTCTATTTTCTGTCCGTGTTCGTCCGTTCCCGTCTGAAAAAAGACTTCGTAACCCTGTTTCTTTTTAAATCTCGCGATGCTGTCCGCCAAAATCGCTTCGTAAGTGTTGCCGATATGCGGCTTGGATGAAGTGTACGCGATTGCCGTCGTAATATAATATTTGTCTTTCATTCACGCGACCTGCCTTCGTAAATTTCTTTATACGCTATTATTATATTATAATTTTACGAAAAAGTAAAACATAAAAACGCACATTTTATCATAACTTGTAGTATGAATTTAATTTTCACTTTGATTTTCTTGCTTTCGCTCGTTATATTTTCCTTTTTCTCTCCCGACAAAGCCCTTTCGGCGATGACCGACGGCGGACAGAAAGCCGTTACCCTTTCGATGAGCCTTATAGTTATTTACTCGATATGGTCGGGCGTACTGCAAATCGCGGAAGACTCCGGGATTGTCAAAAAAATTTCAAAAAAGCTGAAACCGCTTATCAAAATACTTTTTTCCGATCCGACCGACGACGAAGCGGAAGATCTCGCCGTGAACATTTCTGCCAATCTTCTCGGAATGGGCGGAATCGCAACCCCCGCGGGAATTTCCGCAACGACGAAAATGTGCGGAAGAAAAAATTTCGAAGGCGCGACTACTCTGTTTGTTCTCGCGTCCACAAGCATTCAACTGCTCCCGACGACGGTTATTTCTTTGAGGCAGTCTTTTTCGTCGGCTAAACCGTCCGTCGTGTTTCTTCCGTCTCTTTTATCTTCGATAGTCTGCACCGCAACGGGGGTGAGCTTATGCTTTTTATTTAAAAAACGTAATCGTCGTAAAGTATGAAATACATTTCTCTCGTTATTCCGATAACCTTAATCGCGCTCGTTGTTTATTCTGTCGTAAAAAAAGTAAAAATATACGACAGTTTCGCCGTCGGCGCGGGTAAAGCTCTGCCTTTGATCTTTTCGATTTTCCCATACCTTGTAACCGTTTTCATAATGACCGAAATGTTTAAGGTGAGCGGGATTTCCGATAAACTTATCTCTTTTCTCTCCCCGTTGTTTTCTTTTCTCGGCATTCCTCCGGAAATTACTCCGCTCGTTATTCTAAAACCGTTTTCGGGCGGCGGAAGCCTTGCCGTTTTAAGCGAAATTTTCGAAAAATACGGCGTAGATTCCTACATATCGCTTTGCGCGTCCGCGGTTTACGGTTCGAGCGAAACGACGTTTTACGTCTCCGCCGTGTATTTTTCCAAAGCAAAAGAAAAAAGGCTGAAAAAGCCGATACTGATATCGCTTTTTTCAACCTTTGTTTCAACGGTGTTCGCTTGTTTTATTTGCAGATTTTTTTAATCGTCCACATCGAGATTTTCGATAAGCTTCGCCTTTTTCTGCGGCTTGCTGTCTCCGTGTTTAACGAAGAACATTGTGACGAACGCGAGCGCAACCGCTATCGTGGAATAATAGAACAACGGTTTCATGCTTCCCGCAAGCTCCATGATTCCGCCCGACAAAATCGGTGTCACGATCTGCGCCGCCATGGAAGCCGTGTAATAAAATCCTGTATACTTCCCCACGTCTCCGCCTTTCGCGAGTTCTACGACCATAGGGAAGGAATTGACGTTTATCGTCGCCCAGCCTATACCCGCGAGCGCGAAAAGAAGATTAAGGATGATTATGCTCGAATTTTCGTTAAGGAACGTCGCCCCGAAGAACGCCGCCGTAAGCATAACAACGCCCGCTAAAATGCTCTTTTTTCTTCCTATTCTCTGCGCGACCATTCCCACGGGGATATACGCTATTATCGCCGCGCCCTGCGCAACGAGAAGCGTTGTGTTGTAATCCATATGAAGAACGTTCATCGCGTAAAGCGAATATTTGGAAGTCACGGCGTTATAGCCGATATACCATAACGCAACCGAACACAAAATAAGAATTAAACTTCTCAGTTCGGGTTTCGTAAGCTTTTTCGTGGAAATCTGATCGACTTTCGCCTCTTCTTCCGTTTCTAGTCCGTCGACGACGGAAGCCTTTTCCATTTCATCGACCCATTTCGGTTCTCTTACCTTCCAGATAAACATCAGAAGACCGACGACCATAACGAGACATACCGCGCCGATAAACGGCGTGTAACTCATAAGCTGATTATACGTTTTGCCCGTTCCGAAAACCATTCCGAGGACGAGGACAAGCATTCCGCCCGCCGTTCCCATAAGGTTTATAACCGCGTTTGCCTGCGAACGAAGAGGTTTCTCCGTCACGTCCGGCATAAGCGCGACCGCGGGAGAACGGAATATCGCCATTGCGAAAAGAGTTATTAAAAGAAGCCCCGCGAAAAGCACGAGCGTGAGCGGATTTTCAAGCGTTTTCTGCCATGCGTAATCGCTTATCGACGGCGTTATAAGATTTTTATACGCGTTCGATTTGTTGACGTGAGACGGAATTTCGCTTCCGTCGGGCATTTTATAAACCGTTTTGCCGTTTACTTTTTCGGCGGATAACGCGTAATAAGTTTTTGTGTCGGAATCATACCCGTAAACCGTTTCGGGTTTATCGTGATCGGCATTATATTCCGCGTTTATGCCCGAATACCATGCGCGAACTTCCGCCTTTTCCTCTTCCGTAAGCTCGTCGTAAAGTTTGTTCTTTACGATTTTAGCCGCGTAATCTCTTATTAAATAAGTTTTCGGCTGATCCTTATCGGTTATCGCGCTGTATTCGGCGTTCTGAATTTCGTAATTCTCGTCGAAAAGCATTTCGTAGCCGCCGTTTTCCGTAACCGCGCCGAGCTTCGCAAGCTGCGCGTTGTCCGAAAAAGTAAGCCCGAAAAACGAAAGCGCGGCGATTATCGTTCCGATAACTATGTAAGGAGTTCTTCTTCCGAAACGCGTTTTCGTTTTATCGGATAAACTTCCGAAAAGCGGAAGAAGAAAAATCGCGATAACGTTGTCGAGCGACATTATTACGCCCGATAACGTCTGACTGAGTCCGAATTTGTTGACGAGCATCATCGGTACGATACTGTCGTAAGCCTGCCAGAACGCGCATATAAGAAAGAACGCGAACCCGACGAAAATCGTTTTTTTGTAATTAAGCTTCATCATTCTCCGCCCGTAAAATTATTTGTCTTCCTTATAATAAACAAGTCTGTGACAGGAGTCGCATTCGACAAGTCCGCCCTTTTTGAAGGTGTCGAAACTCGCCATGGGGAACTCGGTTCCGCACCTCGAACAGTGCGGTTTTTTCCCGAAAACCTGGACGGAATACAAAACGGGGAAAATCTTGTCTTTCCGCTTCGCTTTGTAAAGCTCCATATCTTCTTTCGGAATCTCCTTTTCTATTTTCGCAAGCTCCGCTTTTATACTCTTCATTTCCTCTTCCTTGGAAGCTTTCAAAGCGTTGTATTTGGGAACGAATTCGCTGTACTGAGTTTTCGCTTCCTTCGTTTTCGCTTTAAGCTGAGAAAATTCTTTAAGCACGCCCGCGATCTCTTTGGATATCTGCTCGATTCCTTTTGCGAGATTTTCTATTTCGTCGCAAAGTTCCTGAGCTTTTTTCTTGACGTAACCGAGTTGTTCGGTATCGTCAGTCTCCTCTACGTCGTATTCCTTAACTTCTTCGGAAAGCTTTTTGTAAAGGGCTAACGACTCGTTGTATTTGCCCGAAAGTTCTTCCGCCCTTTTATCCAAAAGCGCAAGATTATCGTTGACGTTTTTCAGGAAATTCTGAGCCGAAACGGCTTTCTTTCTTTCTTCGCTCTGCGAAATCTCCGTTTCGATTTCGCGAAGTCTGGTATCTACGTTCTGATATTCGAGTAACTTATCTATCATTTTTTCACTCCTTTCCCCTCAGACGAATTCGTTTGAAATTTAAACAAATCTCTCGTCGTCGAAGAAATAAATTTTCATATTTTTAAATTGCGCGGCGCAGCTTCTCGCAAACTTTTTCATTCCGTAATTTTCCGTTCCGTAATGCGTGCAGGAAAGAACGCAAAGACCGCTTTCTAACGCATGAAGAAGAACGTGATGCGGGATATCCGCCGAAACGACGAGTTCCGCGCCGATTTTTATCGCCGCTTCCACCTCTTCGTCCCCGAGTCCCGCGCCGCAAAAAGACGCCGCTTTCGTTATATGTTTATCGGCGTCGCCGTATGCCCACGCCTTTTCCGTTCCGAATTCCTTTTTATAATTTTCGATTATTTCGCCGAAAGATTTATCGAACACGCCGACTCTTCCGTACCCCTCGCCGTTACCGAAATCGTCTAAAATTCCTACGATTTCTCCGCCGAGACCGCGCATAAGCGAATAATCGATACCCTCTTTCGCACCGTCGAGATTGAGATGGTTGGAAATTACCCCTATCCCGGCGTTCGCCGCCGCAAGAAGGGGCGAATCGGCAAAAAGATTTTTTATCGGGCGATATATCGCGGGATGATGCGTAACTATAACGTCCGCGTTCTTCGAAACAGCGAAATCAACGCTTTTGCTTGTAAGATCAAGGCAGTAAACCGCCGTTTTAACGTCGCGTTTCGTTTCGATTATTATTCCGCTGTTGTCGTATGCTCCCTCGCTTACGAATTTGTCGGAAATTTCCATAGGAGCAAGGCGCAGCATTTCGTTATAAAATTCAAGAAAATTCATTTCAATATTTCCTTTAATTCGGTAACTTTTTTCGTCAATTCTTCTTTTTCGGGATAACAGGCGTTGTTCGCCGCCTCTTCGAAAACCTTTATTTTATCCCCGATAAAATCGCGGAAATCCTCGCTTTTTTCTTTGAGATTATCTCTTCCGAAAATCAGTTCGGACGAAGTGTAAACGTCTTTTTCGTCCGACTTTTCCGCGACGATAACGTGGTAATACTTCCAGTCCTTAAAAGTATAATCCCTTGCGATTTTATAACCGTTGTTTATCAGAAACAATCGCAGTTTTTCGGCGTTTTTCATCGGTTGAAGGACAAGCCTTTCCGGCTTATCTTCCCGCCGCGCGAGCATTGCCGTAATCACTTCTCCGCCCATACCGGAAATCAAAGCTTCGTCGACGTGCGGAAGAGAGTCGAACCCGTCCGACACGAACGCCGAAAATTTGCCCGTATGGCTTACCGAAAGCCTTTCTTCTGCTTTTTTCAGACATTTTTCGGATATGTCGGAAATAATGACTTTATCGAAAATGCCGTCGTCGATAGCTTTTTCGGCAACATAGCCGTGGTCGCAACCTACGTCCGCAAACACGCCGCCGCCTTTAAGCTCGCCGTATAAAACGTTTAAGCGTTTCGTCGGTAAATTATTCAATGAAGTCTTTTAACCTCTTGCTTCTCGACGGGTGACGAAGTTTCCTCAAAGCTTTCGCTTCGATCTGTCTTATTCTTTCTCTCGTTACGTTGAATTCTTTGCCGACTTCTTCCAGAGTTCTCGGTTTTCCGTCGTCGATACCGTAACGAAGTCTTAAAACTTTTTCTTCCCGAGGGGTGAGCGTGTCCAGAACGTTTATAAGCTGTTCTTTAAGCATTGAACCCGCAACGACGTCCGTCGGAGCGGCGCTCTGCTCGTCCTCGATAAAGTCGCCGAGGTGGCTGTCCTCTTCCTCGCCGATAGGCGTTTCCAAAGACACTGGATCCTGTGCGATCTTCTGAATTTCTATAACTCTCGATTCGGGGATACCCATTTCCTTCGCGATCTCTTCGGGAGTGGGTTCTCTGCCGTATTCCTGCAACAAAAGTCTCGAAACTCTGCCGACTTTGTTTATCGTTTCGACCATATGAACGGGAATTCTTATCGTTCTCGCCTGATCCGCGATCGCTCTCGTGATTGCCTGTCTTATCCACCAGGTGGCGTAGGTCGAGAATTTAAATCCTTTCTGATAATCGAATTTTTCTACGGCTTTCATCAATCCGAGGTTGCCTTCCTGAATAAGATCGAGGAACTGCATACCTCTGCCGACGTATCTTTTCGCTATGGAAACGACAAGACGAAGGTTTGCTTCCGATAAAGCTCTTTTTGCGTCCTCATCGCCGTCCATCATCTTTTTGGCGAGGTTGATTTCGTCGTCGGCGGAAAGAAGAGGGACTTTACCGATATCTTTGAGATACATTTTGACGGGATCGTCCATGCTTATCTCTTTGATGATCTGCTCGTAAAGCTCCTTATCCTTTTCGTAATCGTCGATTATTTTTATCTTGTTTTCTTCGAGCGCCCTGTAAACCTCGTCTATCTGAGAGGGATCGGTATCGTACTTTTCGAGTCTGTCGCAAAGCGCGTCCGAGCCTATCGAACCTTTCGATTTGCATTCGTCTAAAATGCTCGTGATTATCTCTTGAAGTTGTTCGTCGCTGATCGCCATAATTTATCCTCCGTTAGTATTTCGCAAGCTTCGCGGTAAGCCCCGCGATAGCCGCAACTATTTCTTTTCTTTTTGCGGTGTCCGTTTCCGTTTTAAACACCTCGTTTAACTGCGCGAGTTCGCTTTCGAGCTTCGCTTTCGTTATAAGCGAAGCGCAATCCGTAAAATATCTCGCTTCTCCGTCGCTCCCGAACACGTTGTCGCCGCTCGATAAAACCGCGTTGAGTTCGGCAAGCTCGTCCTCCGATAAAACCGAAGAAATCGAGGACGGAAACAATCTCGTTCCGTTTTCTCTGCTTTCCGTTACCATATCCGCGATTTTATTTCTTACGGGACTGCCGAATTCGTAGCCGCAGAGATTAAAGTTCTTCGCGTAAGACTTATCGAACAGCGCCGCGCAAAGAACAAATCTTTCCGCATTGGTTATTCCGTCCTTGCTTTCGGGAATTTCCTTAGGCTCGTCGCTTTCGGGAGTTTTGCCCGAAATAAGGCTTTCCGCGTCGCGGCGAAGGGATTCGTAAGTCGTATCCGTGTCCTTGCCGAGTTTTCTCAAAAGATCTTCCCTTTCGCTTTCGGTCGGTCTTTCCGCGATGACTTTGATCGCTTCCGCAACGTATTTGCGCTTACCCGAAGTGTCGTTTAAATTATATTCTTTTTTAAGATTACGGATTTTGAAATCGACGAGCGGCAGACTTTCGTCCAGAAGTTTTCCGTAAGCTTCCGCGCCGAATTTCTTTATCACGTCGTCCGGATCGAGACCTTCGGGAAGGGTTACGACCCTCACTTCGAGACCTTCTTTTTGAAGAATTTCAAGACCTCTTACCGTCGCTTTCTGCCCCGCGCCGTCGCCGTCGTAACTTATAAGCACGGTGCCTGCGTAACGCTTTAAAAGCCTTGCCTGTTCGACGGTAAGCGAAGTTCCCATCGACGCGACCACGTTTTTAAAGCCCGCGTTGTATACGGAAATCGCGTCCATATACCCCTCGACCATAATTATTTTCGTAAGTCCGTTTTTGGCTTTTTCTTTCTTTAAATTGTTTATGTTATAAAGCGTTCTGTTCTTGATGAACAGTTCCGTTTCCTGCGTGTTTTTGTATTTTGCGAAGTTCGGTTTCTTTTCGAGAAGTCTTCCGCCGAAAGCTATGACCGAACCGAGATTGTTGATTATCGGAATTATGAGTCTGCCCCATAACGCGTCGAAAACATAGGACGACCCGTCCTCTCTCGTCTTTTTCTGGCAAACGCCGCATTTAAGCATTTCGTCTTCCGTATACCCTTTCGATTTAAGGTATCTCGGAAGAGAAAACATATCGAGGGACGCGCCTATTCCGAAAGCCGTTACCGTTCGTCTTTCTATCCCTCTGTAAGCAAGATAATCGTTGTGCGCCTGCGCTTTTTCGTTCGAAAGATTATGAACGTAATAAAGCGCGGCGTCTTTCATAAGAGAAAGAAGTCTGTCTCTCGACTGCTTGTCCGATTCGCGTTTTTTATAATCCCTGTCGTCGTCCGGCATTGCCATACCCGCATTTTCGGCAAGATATCTGACTGCGCCGACATAATCGAGGTTTTCGATAGTTCTGATAAAGGTTATAACGTCGCCGCCTCTGCCGCATCCGAAGCATTTGAAAAATTGCCCCGCCTCGTTCACCGTGAACGACGGAGTTTTTTCCGAATGTCCGGGGAGAGGACAGCACGCCCAATGACTGCTGCCGCGTTTTTTTAAAACGCAGTATTTTCCCACTATATCGACAATATTGTTTTTAAGTTTTAATTCCTCTATAAACTTTTCGTCGAATGCCATTTTCTTTTCCTTGACCGCATATGATTGCGTTCGAACGCAATCATATGCGGCTGTCCGCTATTATTTAAAAGCGGCTGACGCCTTTATCTTATAATAAAATTTTTCGGAACGAATATTTCCTCGAAAGTAAAAACGGCGTATCTGTCCGTCATGCTCGACAAATAATCGCACAAAACGGTGTCTTCGTCGTATGTATCGAGAAGTTTGAGATAAAATTCCGGCAATTTTTCTTTATGATTTCTGAAATACTCGTACATGGCGGCGAGCATTTCGCCCGCTCTTCCCTCTTCCGCTCTCGCCGCGGGAACGATATACACGTTTTCAAACATAAAATCGCGGAGTTTTTCGGTCGCTTCCTTTTTTTCTTCTTCCATTAAAACGTCGTTTTTACCGTAAGACTCTTTGTAAATGGAAGTTATCATCGAATTTATTCTTTCACGCGAAGTTTCGCCGAGAATTTTTCTTTCTTTTTGCGGCAGATCGTCCTCGGTGATAATGCCCGCCCGTATCGCGTCGTCAATATCGTGATTAAGGTACGCGATTCTGTCCGAAAGCGAAACGATTTTCCCTTCGAGAGTATGGGGATGCCCCGATTTTTTATGCTCGACGATACCGTCTCTTACTTCGTAAGTAAGATTGAGATCTTCGAGTACGTCCACGACTCTTAAAGACTGAACGTTATGTTCGAAACCTTTCGGGTTTAATTTTGCAAGCACCCTTTCGCCCGAATGTCCGAAAGGAGTATGCCCGAGATCGTGACCGAGCGCGATAGCTTCTGCCAAATCTTCGTTCAGATCGAGACAGCGCGCTATGGAACGAGCGATCTGCGCAACGTCGAGAGTATGCGTTAGTCTCGTCATATAATGATCGCCCTCGGGAGAAAAGAAGACCTGAGTTTTGTTTTTAAGTCTTCTGAACGCTTTGGAATATATTATCCTGTCTCTGTCACGCTGAAAATCCGTGCGCATAGGGCACGGTTCTTCGTATTTCTGGCGACCTTTGGAATTATCCGAAAAGGTCGCGTACGGAGAAAAAAACTGTTTCTCTTTTAAAAACGTTCTTTCTTTCATTGTAACCCCCGATATAATCTATATATATTATACAAATATTTTGGGCGATTTCCCTTTTTTTCGGGTAAATAACCGATAATTTTTATTCCGGAGAGACGTCAGATCACCTCGCCGCCAGAAACGTTAAGCGTTATGCCCGTTACGAAATCGGCTTCGGCGAGATAGAGCGCGGCTTTCGCCACGTCCGACGGAGTTCCGAATCTGGAAAGCGGAATATCTTCTTTAATAAGTTTTTTATCCGTTTCTGAAAATGCGGAATTCATTTTCGTTTCGATATAACCGGGCGCAATCGCGTTCACGCGGATATTCGCCCCCGCATACTCTTTCGCCAAAGCTTTGGTAAAACCTATCGCCGCGGCTTTCGTCGCCGAATACACAGCCTCGCACGAGCCGCCGCTTATTCCCCACATCGACGAAACGTTGATTATCGCCCCGCCTTTTCCGAGCATATGCGGCAAAACGGCTTTCGTAACAAGGAAAACGCCCTTCATATTGATATCGAACGCTTTGTCGTACTCCTCTTCGGAAACGTCGAGGATCGTTTTTATCGGAAGAGCC
The DNA here is from genome assembly GCA_934254825.1 of uncultured Clostridia bacterium. Lineage (GTDB taxonomy): Bacteria > Bacillota > Clostridia > Christensenellales > Borkfalkiaceae > UBA10281. The sequence goes on from CAKQMB010000009.1 coordinate 27,766, forward strand.
GTACCCGCGCAATTTACGAGAACGCTTACTTCGCCGCAAAGTTTTACGAAACTCTCTGTCGCTTCCGTAACGGAAGAAGAATTCGCAACGTCGATTTTTATTGCGGCTCCGCCGATTTTTTTCGCAAGATTTTCCGCGATTTCTCTGTTGCCGTTATACCCCACGCCGACGAAGTAACCGTTTTTTGCGAACTCTTCGCAAATTTTCTCGCCTATTCCGCCCGATCCGCCTGTTACAAAAGCACTTTTCATTACCGATTACTCCTTTTTCCGAAATTTTTCGTTAAATCAGCCGTAAATTTTGCGCCGAAATCGACGCCGAAAACGCCTAATTTTAAATACGCAAAAATCGGACGGCATATTTTTGAGCTTTGCTGCCGTCCGAAATTGTGACTTTTATTATAAAAAATTATTTCTTGACTCTTTCCATGTATTCGCCGGTACGAGTGTCTACTCTGATCACTTCGCCCTCGTTTACGAACATGGGAACCTGAATTTCAACGCCCGTTTCGAGCTTTGCTCTCTTGGTTGCGTTGGTTGCGGTATTGCCGGCTACTCCGGGTTCGGACTCGGTTACGAGAAGTTCGACGAAGTTTTCGCAATCTACCGAGAATGCCTTTCCTTTATAGAACTTAACGGTTACGGGATCGTTTTCCTTGATCCACTTCAAAGCTTCTTCGACCTGATCGTAGGTAAGAGGCTCCATGTTGTATTCCTCGTCCATAAAGTAATAGAATTCGCCGTCGCTGTACGAATATGTCATCTTTTTGGTTTCGATGACGGCGTTTTCGAATTTTTCGGTGGGGTTGAAAGTAATCTGCAACGTCTTTCCTTCGACAACGTTTTTAAGCGTCGTTCTTACGAACGCCGCGCCCTTTCCGGGTTTAACGTGAAGAAAGTCGACAACAGTGTAAACTTTTCCCTCGTATTCGATAGTGACGCCTTTTCTTAAATCGCCTGCAAGTACCATAAAATAATCTCCTTAAACTTTTCTTATTTGTAAAGCTTTTCTCTTTTAATCTTATCGCCGCCGAGAATTACGAGCGACTTGTCGTCTTTCATAAACGTTTTGTATTTTCCGTTTTCGAGGTGACAACTGTCCTCTATTCTTATACCGAACTTACCGTTGATATAAACGCCCGGCTCGTTCGAAAATACCATATTGTTTTTAAGCGTAGCTTCGCCTTTCGGGGAAAGGTACGGATATTCGTGAATATTCACGCCTATGCCGTGACCGAGCGAATGCGTGAAATATTTGCCGTAACCGAGCGAAGAAAGAACGTCTCTCGCGATTTTGTCTGCTTCCTTTCCGAGCATCCCCTCATGAATTCCTTCCGCGGCTTTCATATGAGCCGTGAGAACGGCGAGATATGCCTTTCTAAAATCTGCCGAAGGAGTTCCGTAAAACATAGTTCTCGTCATATCGGAGCAGTACCCTTTGTAAAGACAACCGAAATCCATAAGAACGCATTCGTCCTTTTTAAGCTTGGTATCGCCCGTTTCGTGATGAGGAACGGCGGCGTTTTTACCGAACGCTACGATCGTGTCGAACGAAGTTCCCGAAGCTCCTCTTTTCTTGAAGTTGTATTCGAGTTCGTTTGCGACTTCCCTTTCGGTTACGCCTTCTTTTATAAACGGAATTGTGTCGAGCCATGCCTTTTCGGCAATGTCGCACGCTTTTTTAATGTATTTGATTTCTTCTTCCGTTTTAACCGACATAAGATCGCGGATTTCCGCCGACGCGTCGACATATTCGAAACCGAGTTTTTTCAAAGTTTCGAATTCCGCAAGCGTGACAGTCGTAAAATCGATCGCGACTTTTTTGTATCCGTTCTCTTCGGCTACTTTCGTAAGGAAAGAATAATCCGAGCCGAGAACCACTTCGATACCCTTTGGTTTCAATGCTTTTTCAGCCGCTTTTAAGTATCTGTTATCGACGACGAACGACGTTTTGTCTTTCGTTATGACGATATAACCCGCTGTGCTGTGAAAACCCAGAAAGTAAGTCCTTTGTTTTTCGTCCGTTATAAGAGCGATTTCATAGTTATTAAAATTCATATTATGCCTCACTCATTTATTTATTTTAACACTTTTATCCTTTTCAGTCAATAAAAATAAACGTGTTTCGTATGTTTTTTCGTTACAATCGACCTTTTTTAACCGTTATTTTCCGTTTCCGCGACGTTTTCGGGCAGTTTGGGCGTGTAACGATAGCTCATTTTCTTCAAATTTTCGGCGTTTATTCTGTTTATTTCCGCTTTGTATCTTTCGATTTTACGAAGCTGGGCGGGTTTGATGACGGTATGCCATAAAACAAAACCAATCAAAAGAGCGCCGAACAAACACGAATACACTATAAATTTAACGGTGCTGTACGGTTTTTCCGTTCCGTATAAAACGATGAACGAAAACAAAATCACGGCGTAGGCAAGCGACAGAAATATAAGGGTTATCAAAAAAGACGTCGATAACGCTTTGCACATATCCGTTATTCTCGGGATCTGCGAAGCGTAATAATTTCTTTCTCCCTGTTCTTTTTTCTTTCTCTCTTCTTTCGCGCTGAATTTTACCGTTTGTTTTTTCTTGTTATATTCGTCTCTTATCATTTGTTCTGACCTCCGAGCATTTTTTTAAGGAACTGCCCCGTGTAGCTCTTTTCGTTTTCGGCAACCTGTTCGGGACTGCCCTCGGCGATAACCGTTCCGCCGCCTTCGCCGCCCTCGGGACCTAAATCCACGATATAATCGGCGACCTTTATAACGTCGAGGTTATGTTCGATAACTATAACCGTGTTACCCGAATCTCTTAATCTGTCGAGTATGCTTATGAGCTTGTCTACGTCGTAACTGTGAAGACCCGTTGTGGGTTCGTCCAGAACATAAAGCGTTTTTCCCGTAGAACGCTTGGAAAGTTCCGTCGCAAGCTTGACTCTTTGCGCCTCGCCGCCAGAAAGCGTCGTTGCGGGCTGACCGAGCTTGATATAACCGAGACCTACGTCCTGCAAGGTTTTTATCTTGTTGTAAATTCTCGGTATATTCTCGAAATATTCCACCGCTTCGTCGACGGTCATATCGAGAACGTCGGCAATGTTTTTGCCCTTGAATTTAACTTCGAGCGTTTCGTGGTTGTATCTCTTTCCTTTGCACTGCTCGCACGGAACGAAAACGTCGGGCAAAAAGTGCATTTCGATTTTTATGATACCGTCGCCCTGGCATTTTTCACATCTGCCGCCGGCTACGTTGAACGAAAATCTGCCCGCCTTATACCCTCTTTCCTTTGCGTCGTTGGACGCGGCGAAAATTTCCCGGATATAAGTAAACGCGCCTGTGTACGTTGCCGCGTTGGATCTCGGCGTTCTGCCTATCGGAGACTGGTCTATCGCTATTACTTTGTCGAAATAGTTCACGCCCTCTATTTTGTCGCATTTTCCGTAACGGATTTTCGAGCCGTTGAGTTCGTTGGACATTATCGGCAACAATACCTCGTTCACGAGCGAACTTTTGCCGCTTCCCGAAACGCCCGTAACCGCCGTGAACAATCCGACGGGGAATTTTACGTTTATGTTTTTAAGGTTGTTCTGCTTTGCGCCGAAAACTTCGAGCCATCTGCCGTCGGGTTCTTTCCTTAAAAGCGGAATTTCGATTTTTCTTCTTCCCGAAAGGTAATCGCCCGTTATCGAGCGCGGTTCTTTGCAGATATCTTCCACGCTGCCCGCCGCGACGACCTCGCCGCCGTGAACGCCCGCTTTCGGACCGATATCGACTATATAATCCGCCGCCCGCATCGTGTCTTCGTCGTGTTCGACGACGATTACCGTGTTTCCGAGGTCTCTTAAATGCAAAAGCGTTTTTATGAGTTTTTCGTTATCTCTCTGATGAAGACCGATACTCGGTTCGTCGAGAATATACAAAACGCCCGTAAGTCCGCTTCCTATCTGCGTTGCGAGCCTTATTCTCTGCGCTTCGCCGCCGGAAAGAGTTCCCGCGCTTCTCGAAAGCGTGAGATATCCGAGACCGACGTCGGCAAGGAATTTCAGCCTTGCTTTTATTTCTTTGACTATCGGCGCGGCTATTATCTTCTGCGTGTCGGTTAAAACAAGACCGTCGATAAACTCGTTGATTTTAATAACCGACATATCGCAAAGTTCTGCGATATTCAGGCTTCCCACCGTTACCGCGAGAGCTTCTTTTTTAAGCCTCAATCCGTGGCATACCGGGCAAGGCGAGCTTACCATATACTTCTCGATTTCGCTCTTCGTATAATCGCTCGTCGTTTCCCTGTATCTTCTTTCGAGATTGTTTATAACTCCCTCGAAAGCCGTATCGTAACTTCCCGAGAACGTTCTCGTGGAATAGCTCATTTTTATCTTTTCTCCGCCCGTGCCGTACAAAAGCATATGCATGACGTCGGACGGGAGATTTTTAACGGGCGTGTCGAGACTGAACCCGTAATGACGGGAAAGCGAACGGAAATACATTTCGGTCATTCTGCCCGTGTCGAGATTCCAGCCCGTTACCGTGAGCGCGCCCTCTCTTAAAGATCTGTTCGGGTCGCCGATAACGAGCTGTTCGTCAATCCTTGTCGTGTAACCGAGACCTTTACATTCGGGGCAGGCTCCGAACGGATTGTTGAAAGAGAATAATCTCGGTTCTATTTCTTCTATCGATATTCCGCAATCGGGACAACTGTAATTCGTCGAATACAGCGTGGTTTTTCCGTCGCACTCTATCGCGACGAGACCTTCGGCAAGCTTTAAAGCCGTCTCCAAGCTGTCCGTAAGTCTTTTTCTTATTCCGCTTTTTACGATCAGTCTGTCTACGACGACGGAAATATTGTGTTTTATGTTTTTATCGAGTTTTATTTCTTCCGATAAATCGAACACCGAGCCGTCTATCTCTATTCTCGCATAGCCGCTCTTTCTGTAACTTTCGATTTGTTTTGAATACTCGCCTTTTCTGCCTCTTACGACAGGCGCGTTCACGAGAATTTTCGACCCCTCCGCCATTTCGAGAACCTTTTCGGCAATCGAGTCGACGGTCGTTTTTTCTATAACTCTTCCGCACTTAGGACAATGCGGCACGCCCGTACGAGCGTATAAAAGCCTTAAATAATCGTAAATTTCCGTTACCGTTCCGACGGTTGAACGCGGGTTGTTGGAAGTCGTTTTCTGGTCGATCGATATCGACGGAGACAATCCCTCTATGCTTTCGACATCGGGTTTTTCCATCTGCCCCAAAAACATTCTCGCGTAGCTCGAAAGGCTTTCCATATACTTTCTCTGCCCCTCGGCGAAAATGGTGTCGAACGCGAGCGTGGATTTGCCGCTGCCCGACAGACCCGTGAACACCACGAGCTTATCTCTCGGAATTTCGAGACTGATATTTTTGAGGTTGTTTTCCTTAGCTCCCTTTATTCTTATATAGTTCTGCATTTTTCGTTCGCTTCTTTTATTTCATACTTGCCCGAAGTCTTTGTTTAAGCTTCGCAATCGTATCTCTGAGTTCAATACATTTCTCGAAGTCGAGATTTTTGGACGCGATTTTCATTATCGCCTGCAACTTTTCGATTTCGTCGGGAATATCCTTTGCCGCGATTTCTTTGGTTGCGTCAACCTTTTTGGAGATTTCGAGCGTGTTGGAAATCTTTTTGATTATCGTTTTCGGCGTTATGCCGTGCTTTTCATTATATTCCTGCTGAATTTTACGTCTTCTCGCCGTTTCGTCTATCGCGCGGCGCATAGACTCGGTTATGACGTCCGCGTACATTATAACTCTTCCCTCGGAGTTTCTCGCCGTTCTTCCTATCGTCTGAATAAGCGCGGTTTCGCTTCTCAAAAAGCCTTCTTTGTCCGCGTCAAGAATGGCGACGAGCTTTACCTCGGGCAAATCGAGACCTTCTCTTAAAAGGTTTATGCCGACGAGAACGTCTATATCGCCGCGGCGGAGTTCCTGAATTATATCTATTCTTTCAAGCGTATCTACGTCGCTGTGCATATACCTGACTTTTATCGATTGCTCTTTCAGAAAGTCGGTAAGGCTTTCCGCCATACGCTTGGTTAAAGTCGTTACGAGTATTCTGCCGCCGTCCTCGATTACTTTCCTGATTTCGGATTGCAGATCGTCTATCTGACCTTTCGTCGGGCGGACTTCGACCAAAGGATCCAGAAGACCCGTCGGACGGATTATCTGCTCGGCGTTGTTATCCGAAACGGAAAGCTCGTAATCCGCGGGGGTTGCCGAAATAAATATCGTCTGTCCTATTCTCGAATCGAATTCCTTGAACGTAAGCGGGCGGTTGTCGTAAGCCGATTTCAATCTGAAACCGAAATCGACAAGGTTTTGTTTTCTCGATCTGTCGCCGTTGTACATCGCGCGGATCTGCGGCACCGTCATATGGCTTTCGTCGATAAACGTTATGAAATTTTTGGGGAAATAGTCTATAAGCGTGAACGGCGGATCTCCCGGTTTTCTTCCGTCGAAATATCTGCTGTAATTTTCGACGCCGCTGCAATAGCCTATCTCGCGCATCATTTCGAGATCGTAACTCGTTCTTTGCAAAAGCCTTTGAGCTTCTAAAAGCTTGTCCTGTCTTTTCAAAGCGTCTACTTCTTCTCTCATATCCGCTTCGATACGTTTTAAAGAAGCTTCCATTTTTTCGTCCCCGACGGCATAATGGCTCGCGGGGAAAATCGCAACGTGCGACAAACGCGAGATCGGCTTTCCCGTGACGAAATCGCATTCGCTTATTTTTTCGACTTCGTCGCCGAAAAATTCGACGCGGATATACACGGAGTCGTTTGAAGCGGGGAAAATCTCCACCACGTCGCCGCGAACGCGGAACGAGGCTCTCGTAAAGTCTATATCTTTTCTCTCGTACTGACGCGAAACGAGCTTACGCATAAGTTCGTCGCGATCGAGCGTGTCGCCTTCCCTTATGGAAACCGCCAAAGCGAAATATTCCTCGGGCGCGCCGAGACCGTAAATACAAGAAACCGACGCAACGACTATTACGTCGTTACGCTCGGCTAAACTGCAAGTCGCGCTGTGGCGAAGCTTATCTATTTCGTCGTTTATCGAAAGGTCTTTTTCAATGTAAGTGTCCGTGGACGGAATGTACGATTCGGGTTGATAATAATCGTAATAAGACACGAAATATTCCACTCTGTTTTCGGGAAAAAACTCGCGGAACTCGTTGCAAAGCTGAGCCGCGAGGGTTTTGTTGTGCGCGATGACGAGGGCGGGACGCTGGACGTTCTGAATCACGTTCGCCATGGTGAACGTTTTTCCGCTGCCCGTCACGCCGACGAGAACCTGCGATCTCAATCCGTCTTCTATACCCTCCGTCAGGCTTTTTATAGCCTCGGGCTGATCGCCGGTAGGCTTATATTCGGAATGTAAAATAAATTTTCTTTTTTCCATCGTTAAAACAACCCGTCTTAAAACAATCCGTACAATATCTTCGTTACGATAAACGCCGTTACCGAACCCAAAACGGCAAGCAGAATTTTGATCGCTATTCCGTTTGCGATTTCCCGTCTTTCGCGTTTGTAACAAAGCAATTTATGCTTGGGGATAAAGCAAAGCGTTTCTTCTTTATCCTTCACGCACCTTATAAGATCGAAATACCCGTCGAGCGAGAGAGAATTAAGGGTTTTTCTGAGTTTTGGCAAGTCCTTCCCGCCCATTTTGCATAAGGACAGAAATTCCTTTTCGGACACCAGGCAACTCTCCCTTTCTCCGCACACGCCGATCACGGCTTTCGCAACAGCTCTTTCCGCTCTCGTCAGCATAACGCGGCAAATACCGCAATTCCCGCGAGCGCGCCCGAAAATCCGCCGAGGAATGCTATGAAAAATTTAAAGAACGCATTATCTTTTTCGCTTACTTCTTTGAAATCGTTTTCCGTCTGCGGCGTCTCGTCCGGCTTCGCGGTGAGACTTTTCCCGAGCGGCTTTAAAAGCATAACGTCTTTATCCGAGTATTTCTTATCGATATACCCCGACGTTACAAGCGAATCTATATAAGCGTTCAATTCCTCTTCCGTAACAGTTCCGTCGCCGCATTTTTCAACGAGTTTTTTTCGGGAAAACAAATAATATTTCCCTTTACACTCGCCCTTTAAATACGACAACAAATCGTAGATTTTCTTTTCCAAATTTCTCCGTTAATTTTAATATCAGATAATGTATTTCAGTAACGAAACGAGGCTCTCCGTTTCCTGCTCGTTCTGTTTGATTTTCCCGAGCAACCCCGCGCCCAAAAGCGACAGAATAAACGCCGTGCAAAGCGCTATACACGTTATCGAAAGAATCAAAGCCCATCTGAGCGGCTCGGATTTATGAACCCGATATCTTTTGACCGCCATAACGAGCGCGATGACGCCGAAAACGATACCCGTACCGTATAAAACCGAAAACACCAGCCCCAAAAGGGCAAAGATAAGCGGTATACGGTTAAAACGCCTTTTCATTTCGTATTCGCGATAAGCGGCTTCGTAAGAAGTATCCCTCGTTATGTCGGGAGCTGCCGAAACTTCGCGTTCGCTAAAATTATTCTGTTCAAAATCGTTCATCTTTAAACCTCTTATACAGTATATCACAAATCGGCTTTCTTTACAAGTACAGTATATCACAAATCGGCTTTCTTTACAAGCAATAAGAACATTTGTTCTTAAAAAATACCCGTTTTTTCACAAAACGCGCAATAAGACAAACTCAACGCTTTGCGCAAATAAGCGCGGTGCGCCGCGCAAAAATCGCGCGGCGCACCGAAAACGGTTATTTATTGCATTGCATATAAAGCATAATATCTGCCTTTTTTGGCGAGAAGCTCCTCGTGACTGCCCTCTTCTTCTATAACGCCTTTGTTGATAACTATTATTTTATCGGCGTTACGGATAGTCGAAAGTCTGTGAGCGACGATAAGCATCGTGCCTATGTTCATCATTTTTTCGAGCGAGTCCTGAATCAGAACTTCCGTTTCGGTATCGATATTCGCGGTCGCTTCGTCCAAAATCATTACCTCGGGACGATGAATTATCGTTCTCGCAAAGGAAAGAAGCTGGCGTTGACCCGCAGAGAAATTGTTTCCTCTTTCGCGAACCTCTTCGTCAAGTCCGCCCGGGAGCTTATCGATAAACTTGTCCGCGTTCACATATCTGCAAGCCTCTTTAACCTGCTCGTCCGTAAAGCTTTCGTCTCTTAAAACGATATTGCTTCTGATCGTTCCCGAGAACAGGAAAACGTCTTGAAGCATTTGTCCGAAATGCTTTCTGAGCGACGATTTTTTGATATGTCTTATATTTATTCCGTCGAGAAGAATTTCACCTTTCTGAATATCGTAATTCCTGCAAATAAGCGACAAAATCGTGGTTTTTCCCGAACCCGTCGCACCGACGAAAGCAACCGTTTCTCCCGCGGCGACTTTAAAAGACACGTCCTTTAAAACCCACTCGTTTTCGACGTAAGAAAACCATACGTTTTTAAATTCGATTTCGCCTTTTACGGTTTCGAGTTCGATCGCGTCTTCTTCGTCCCCGACTTCGGGAACGATATCCATTATCGTGAATATTTTTTCAGCCGAAGCGAATGCCGATTGAAGGAAATTGAACTGCTCCGCCAAGTTCTGTATCGGGTTGAAAAACTTCGAAATGTACATATAAAACGCGACTATTACGGGCGCGGTTATCTGCTGACCCAAAAACGACGAGTTTTCGAGGAAGCCTTTGGAACCGAGATACATAAGGCAAAGCACCGACGAAACGTAAAGCATATAAACCGTGGGACGGAATATACCGAAAACGAATATTTCGGAAAGTCTTGCCTTAGCGAGCGCGGCGTTCTTTTTGTCAAACTCCGCTTTTTTGCGTTCTTCCCTGTTGAAAATCTGTATGATTTTCATTCCCGAAAGGTTTTCGGAAAGGAATGTGTTCACACCCGTCGTGCCGTCCTTGATTTTTCTGTACGACATCCTCGAAAACTTTCTGAATATCACCGTGAAAAGAACGATAAACGGTGCAAAACAAAGCACCATAAGCGTTAATTCGTAGTTTAAAAGAAGCATCGCGACGACAACGCCGATAATTACGAAAATATTTTTCGCCAGGTTTACTATCGTACCCGTGAAAAGCATCGAAATGGCGTTGGTATCGTTTGTGACTCTCGTCACGAGTGTTCCGACCGGTATGGAGTTAAGCTGAGCGTGCGAAAGGTCTTCTATATGCACGAAGATATCTTCTCTTAAAGACGAGACGATTTTCTGACCGGTTTTTTGAAGAATTATCGCCTGGAAATACGCGCTCACGAGCGAAACTATAAGTATGCACGCGTACGCCCCGACCCTTATAAACAATCCCGAAAGCTCGAATTCCGTTTGAAGAACCTTTTCTATGTCGGAAACGAGAAGGGGCGAAACGACGTCGTAACATATCGAGAAAAGCATCAGGATCATAACGAACAAAAAGCTCTTCCAATACGGCTTAGCATATTTCAGAAGTCTGCCTATAAGTTCTTTATCGGACATTTTCCGATCGAAACCGATCGCTTGTTTTTTGTCTTTTATCGACAAGAACGCAATGAGGAACGCTATCGAGAATATGCCGATTATCGCGCCGACTACTATAAGAGGATAATACTCACGCATTTTCGTTACCCTCCTTTTTCTTTTCGTCTTCGATACGTTGAAGCTCGACGGTTTTTCTGTATTCCTCGCACGTTTCCATAAGTTCCGCGTGCGTGCCGACGGCGGCGACTTTGCCGTCTTCGAGATAAATTATTTTATCCATTCCTCTCACGGTCGAAATTCTGTGAGCGATCAGAATGGTCGTTTTACCTTTTCTCGTTTCGTAAAGATTGTCGAGAATGGCTTTTTCCGTTTCCGTGTCGACAGCCGAAACTGAGTCGTCGAGAATAAGCACGGGGGCGTTTTTCATCATCGCTCTCGCAATGGAAATTCTCTGTTTCTGTCCGCCCGAAACGGTTACGCCTCTTTCGCCGAGCATCGTTTTGTATCCGTCGCGGAATTCGACGATATTCGAGTCGACATTGGCGAGTATCGCCGAATTTTTAACGGCTTCGTCGCTGAATTCGTCCGAAGCGAACGCGATATTGTTTTCTATCGTGTCGCTGAAAAGGAAATTGTCCTGCGGAACGTAAGCGGCGTTCTTTCTGACCGACTCTATCGTTACCGCGTTTACGTCCTTTCCGTCGATAAAAACCGTACCGTCCGGAACGTTATACGTCCTTAAAATAAGATCTGCGACGGTGGTTTTTCCCGAACCCGTTCTGCCCGCAAGCCCTACGTTTTCGCCCGCATTGATTTTGAACGAGACGTTTTCGAGTACGTCGACTTCGGTTTCGGGGTATCTGAAAGTAAGGTTTTTAAACTCGATTTCGCCTTTTACTTCGCCGATATCTTCCGCGCCCTCTCTGTCCTTAACGTCCTGCGATGCGGAAAGAAGCTCGTCTATTCTTTTAAGCGAAGCCTGTCCTCTCGATTTCATTCCTATAAGTTCCGAAATAGCCATTATCGGCCAGACGATCGCGTTGAAATAGCCTATAAACTCCATAAGTTCGCCCACATTGAACTTGCCCGTATAAACGAGATAGCCGCCGTAACCGAGAATAATACATATAACCGACTCGACGAAAAGAGTTATCGCGATATTTAAAAGCGTGGAAAACCTTACAAAGTTGACGTTTACGTTCTCGTTGTATTTATTGAGTTTTTTAAACGCCGCAAGTTCTTTTGCTTCTTTTACAAAAGCTTTGATAACCGCAATTCCGGAGAAATTTTCCTGCGCGAAGTCCGAAAGCTTCGAATATGCTTCCTGCCTTATTTCCCATTTCTGCTCCATATATTTTCCTACGATCATCGCCGCGAAAAACATACACACGAGCGGAATTGCGGAAAAAAGCGCGAGAATCGGCTTTAAAACAATCATTTTATAAAGCGACATTCCGCCGAGAAAGAGCGCGTCGCACAGCATCATAACGCCCCAACCGAAACAGTCCTGAACGGTTTCGAGGTCGTTCGTGAAAAGCGACATCAGATTTCCGACTTTGTTTTTCTGATAATAGCTTGCCGAAAGGATTTCGCAACGGGCGAACATTTTCGATCTTAAATCTTCCTCTACCTTAGCCGCCGCTCCGAAAAAGCAAATTCGCCATAAAAATCTGCCCGTTACGAGAACGAGAATGACTATTATAAGCGGCAGACAGATTTTATCGAGGACGAAATTCATATCGAACGGAACTTTCACTCCGTCGATAACGTTAAAGCCCTCCGCCATACCGTTTATAACGTATTTATATAATTCGGGAATAATAAGCTGAGCATAGTCGACCGCGACGAGCGCGAAAAGACCGAACAGCAATATGTACCCGTATTTTATATAATACCTGTTAATATTTTTTCCGAATATCATATAACACCTGCTTTTGTATTGATTAGTTTAACATAAATAGCTTTTTAACAAAAGCCTTTTTCTTATAATTTTACATCGGATTTACTTATACTCCGTATAATTTCTTTAATAGTTGTACTTTTTCCTCATAAAGACAAGGAACAACGTCGAAACTATGAACGCGGAAAGCTCGGTTGCGAGAGACGCGAACCATATTCCCTCTTTACCCATCAGTACGGGAAGAAGAAATACGAACGTAGCCTGGAATACGAGTGCCCTTAAAAACGACAGAATTGCCGAAACGAGACCGTTGTTTAATGCGGTGAAAAAGCTCGACGAGAAAATATTTATCCCCGAGAACAGGAACGCGAACGAAAACAGTCTGAACGCGTAAACCGTCAGGTCGTACAACTCCTTGTTTTGCCTTACGAATAAGAACGACAACGGTACGCTCAGAACTTCCGCAAGACCTGTAAGCGCAATTCCGCAGACGGACATCGTTATTATGCTCTTTTTAAAGACGTTTTTCAGTTCGCTTACGTTCTGCGCGCCGTAATTATAAGCGATTATGGGTGCGGTACCTATCGAATATCCGATTTCGATAGCAAGGAAAACAAGCTGAACGTACATAAGAACGCCGTAAGCCGACACGCCTTTTTCGCCGTAAAAACTCATAAGCTGAGCGTTATAAAGCATACTTACGATCGACGACGAAATGTTGGACAGAAGCTCGGACGAACCGTTCGCGCAAGCTTTTATTATCGGCAAAAATTCGAGTTTCGTTATTTTAAATCTGAGTTTGCTGTCGTTCGGACGGCAGAAATAAATAAACGGTATAACTCCGCCTACGACCTGACCGAGCCCCGTGGCAATCGCCGCGCCCGCAAGTTTCCACTTGAAAACGACGATAAAAAGCGCGTCCAAAAGAGCGTTCGTACAGCCCGCGATTATCGTTACGACAAGCCCCATACGCGGTTTTTCCGCAGCCGATAAAAAACTGTGGAAAATGCCCTGCATCATAAAAAACGTCGTAAAAGAAATGACTATCGTTCCGTAAAGAACGCAATGCTCCGTCATCGCTTCCGTTGCTTTTAAAAGGCGGCAAATGGGTCTTATAAGCAAAATTCCCGAAATCGTTAAAATAACGCCGAGGATTATCGCGAACAAAATCATCATCGAGAAAAGTTCGTTAGCTCTTTTTTCGTCGCCCTCGCCGAGAGTTTTCGATACGAGCGCGGTTCCGCCCGTTCCTATCATAAATCCCGTTCCGCCGAGAATCATTATGAAAGGATATATGAAATTTATCGACGCAAATTCCGTTTCGCCGACATAGTTTGAAATAAAGTACCCGTCGATAACGCCGTAAATCGACGTTATTATCATCATAAAAATCGCAGGTAAAACAAATCTGAATATTTTCTTGTAAGTAAAATGCTCCGAAAGTTGTATCTTCATAGTTTTATCCGTGTTTAAACTGCCGGAAACCGCTTAAAATTCATATAAGCGGTTCGCGGTAATTCCCGTAAAAAAGTATTTTTTAAGATATTACGAGCCTTCCCCGCAAAAGGAAGGCTCGTGAGTTTTAAAGAGATTCGAGGTAAGAGACGATGTCGCCTACCGTTTCGAAACCGGCAAGCTTTTCGTCCGGAATGGTTATTCCGCTTTCTTCTTCAAGCGTCATCAGAAGTTGAAGAATATCTATCGAATCCGCGCCGAGATCTCCTTTTATCGTTGCCTCCGGGGTTACCAGACTCTCGTCGACGTTAAGCTCGTCGACAAGTATTTTTTTAACTTTTTCAAACATTGTTTCTCCTTTTTTTCGCTTTATGGGCGACTATATTTATTATTTTACGCGCCTGTCGTTTATAAAAATTTAACGTGCGGCGGTTTTATAAGCCTGTTCGATACATTTGAATACGGCGACTCCGTTACTCGACCCGTGACCTTTTACGACCACTTTTTCAAGACCTAAAAGCACGCTTCCGCCGTAATTTCTGTAATCCATAAACTTTTTCTCTTTTTTGAAGGTTTTGAGCATAAAGAGCGCACCGATTTTGTTCCAGAAAGACGACATTATGTCTTTTTTAAGCCTTTTGAGCATTTCGAGGCACGCGCCTTCCGTACTTTTAATGAGAACGTTACCCGAAAATCCGTCGCAAACTACGAGGTCGTATTTGCCGGAAAGCAAATCTCTGCTTTCCATATTTCCGACGAAATTGACGGATTGTTCCTCAATCAAAAGTTTGTACGCTTCGCGGCGAAGATCGTCTCCTTTTTCCTCTTCCGTTCCGACGTTTAAAAGCGCGACTTTCGGATTTTCTATCCCGTAAGCTTTTCTGAGATAATCGCTGCCCATAACGGCGTACTGTCTGAGCTGCTCGGGCGTTGTTTCAATATTCGCTCCGCTGTCGCACACGCCGACGATTTTTCCGTTCATCGTCGGTAAAATCGGACAAAATGCGGGTCTTCTTATCCCTTCCGAGCGACCTATTCTCAAAATCGCCGCTCCGACGAGAACGCCCGTCGCCCCGCAGGAGACGAGAGCTTTTATCTCGTCGTTTTCCCTTAAATCTTTTACCGCGCGGATCATCGACGAGTCCTTTTTCAGCCTTACGGCGTTTATCGGTTTATCGTTTCCGTCGACCTGTTCGGGCGCGTTCACGATCTCTACTCTGTCCTTGGGATAATCTTTACCGTTAAGCTCGGCGTTTATCGAATTTTCGTCCCCGTATAAAACAACGGAAAGATCGGAAAACTCTTTAACGGCGAGCAATGCGCCCTCTACGTTAGCCGACGGACTGTGATCTCCGCCGAGGCAATCGACAGCTATTTTTATCACTTCAATTCTCCAAAACTTTTACATACGAACGGCGGCGTTTATGTTGCTTTGCGTTAAATCTCTTCCACAAATTCTGAATTGCGAAATTATCTTCGAGATTGAGATTCGTTTCCGCATATTTAACGCCGTCCTGTTTTAAAATATCGACAAGCCCCGCGGCTATTATCGCGGTTATTCCGCAATTTATGTAATCGGGGCGGACAGCAATAAGTCCGAGGTCGATTATTTCGGGCTTTTTAATCGCTTTAAGCACTCTTATAAGTCCCGCCGGGGTAAGTTTGCCCTGCGATTTTTGCAACGCTCTGGCAAGCGACGGGAAACAAAGACCGAGACACACAGGCTCGTTTTTCTCGTTGAGAACGACCGTAACGTGACGCATATCGATTATGAGACGGAAATTATCCATCATCAGCTTTTTCATTCCGTCGGTAAACGGAACCGTGCCGTATATATTTTCGTAACCTATATCGAGAAGCTCGAAAAACGCGTCGGCATACTTATCGAGAAATTCCGCCGTGGACTTACATTTCGGCAAATGAAGATTGTACCTTTTTATAACGAAATCGGACATCTTCTTTATGTTCGCGATCTCTTCTTCGTCGGGAAGATAGACTTTCGATTCGACCCAGTCCACTTCCTTTTTATAACCGCAAGCCTCGATCAGTGCGCCGTAATACTCGGCGTTATACTGCTCTTCGAACGTTGAAAGCTCGTCGAAGCCCTCGACTAAAAGTCCTTCTCTTTCGAGATCGGAAAACCCCAGTGGTCCGCAAACCGTGTCCATTCCTTTTTCCAAAGCAAAATCTTCGACGGCTTTGAAAAGAGATTTTGCGGCTTCCTCGTCGTTTTCGCAATCGAATCTCGTAAATCTTACTCTTTTTTCGTTATGTTTTTCGTTGGAAGCTTTCTGTAAGATCGCGGATATTCTGCCGACCGTCACGCCGTTTCTTTTCGCAAGAAAATATGCGGTTTCGCAAGTGTCGTTATAAACGAAATCATCATTGAAAATCGCTTTTTCGTCCCGATATAAAGGCGGGACGAAATTAGGATTTTTCTTATACATTCTGAGCGGAAAATTAAGAAATTCTTTCCTGTCCGCTCCCGTTTCGACTTTTTTTATTTCTACCATATAATACTTTTTAACGATGCTTCGCGTGGAACGAAACGCCCACTCCGTTGGGTCCGCAATGCGCCCCCGAAGTCGGATTGGTCGTAATTATTTCTATCGCTGTGTCGGCACCGTATTTTTCCTTTAAACTTTCGGCAATTTCGTTCGCTATATCGGGAGCGTCGGTATGACCGATTATTATCGAATGGTCTTTGACGTTATCCCCGAGTTCGTCGACGTAAGAAAGAAGCCTTTTTATGGCTTTTGCCTTCCCGGTTTCCTTGCCGATACTTACCATTTTGCCTTCGTCGTTCATATATATTATCGGACGAATTCCGAGAAGAGTTCCCATCGTTGCCGAAAATCCGCTCACTCTTCCGCTTCTGCGGAAAAATTTAAGATCGTTGGCAAAGAAATACTGCGCGAAGTGTAAAACCTCTTTATCCGCCCATGCGATTATTTCCTCGGGCGACGCTCCTTTCACATACATTTCGCCGATTTCTTTGGCTATATTGTAGCTTACGATAGTTATACCTTTGGTATCTACCGCATAAAACTTTCTTTCGGGAAATTCTTCTTTAAGTTCCTTCAACGCCTCGTCCATCGCGTCGAACGTTCCCGACATCGCCCTCGAAAAATGAACGTATAAAATATCGTTGCCTTTCTCGAATTCCGGGCGGAAATAATTTTTATATTTTTCCGCCGAAACCGCGCTTGTCGTCGGAAGAACTCCGCCGCGAAGCTTATCGTAAAAGGGTTTCATATCGAACGTTTCGCTGTCTTCGTACGGGAAATAAGTGGTTCCGTCAATCGAAAACGGCATACTGATAAGTTTATATCCGTATTTTTTCGCTTCTGCCGGCGTAAAATCGCAATCGCTGTCAGTAAAAATAGTGTACATCTTTTCTCCTTATCATTCAAGAACGAACATATAATCGTAAACGGGCTGATCCCCTTCGATAACTATCGTCTCCGTGTCCGGGTATCTCTCGTTTATATGATTTTTTATGTTTTCGGCTTCCTCTTCGGTTGTATTTTCGCCCGTGAAAACAAGCATAAGCCCGCTTTCGGAAGCTCCCGCCGCTTCGAGAAGTTTCTCCGCGGCGCGATTTTTGTCTCCGTCGTCCGAATAAATCTTATCGCCGACGAAACCTATATAATCCCCGTTTTTAACTGACACGCCGTTCATCGCCGTGTCTCTGTTCGCTTTCGATACGCATGCGGTTACAACGCCCGCGACCGAGTCTTTTATACCGCCGACGATATCTTCCGTCGTTCCTTCCGTTTCCATCATGGATACGGCGGCGTAACCCTCGCCTATCGTCTTTGTTTTTATAACTATTATTTCCGATTTGTCGTAAAGCTCGGCGGCTTGTTCGGCAGTTAAAATAACGTTCTTATTGTTCGGGAAAACGAAAATTCTTTCCGCGTACACCTTATCGAACGCGGCTATCATATCGCCTGCCGACGGGTTCATGCTCTGACCGCCGTCGACGACCTCGTCGACCCCGAGCGACAGGAAAGTTTCTTTTAACCCCTTGCCTGCGGCGACTACGACTATTCCCGTTTTCTTTTTATGTTTGTTCTTCTTCGCAAGCTTTGCCTGCGCGTTATCGCCCTTTGTCACGGCTTCGCTGTGTTGAAGGGTCATATTTTCGATTTTTAAAGTAAGGAACTCGCCGAAGTTCTGACAATAACGCAAAACCCCGCCCGGATCCTTTGTGTGAACGTGAACCTTTACGATACTGCCGTCCTTAAAACAAACGACGGAATCGCCCACGCCGTTGAGATAATTTATAAGTTCGGTTTCGTCGAACGACTCGACGTCCGTCTTTGCGCGCTGCAAACGAAGTAAAAACTCCGTGCAATAACCGAACTCTAAAACGCTGTTCTCGTCGAAGAGCGAAAAATCGACGGAAGACGCCGTTTTTATAACCTCGGCTCTCTTTTCCTCGGCGTAAGTCTCTCCCCTTTCGAGAGCCTCTTTCATTCCCTCGAATATGTAATAAAGCCCCGCGCCGCCGCTGTCGACGACTCCCGCTTCCGCAAGTACCGGCAAAAGTTCGGGCGTTCTGTCGAGCGAACGACCCATTTCGCCGAGAAGCTCTTCGAAATATTCTTCCAGACCTTTACAGTCTTTTGAGTTGGCGTATTTTACCGCGTCTTTAAAAACGGTAAGAATAGTCCCCTCGACGGGTTTTGCCACTGCGCCGTACGCGCTTGCGACGCCCGTTTCCATTCCGCGCTTTATATCCTCGAATTCGGCTTTTTCAAGCCCTTTGAGTTCAGAAGTTATACCCGCGAAAATTCTCGATAATATAACGCCCGAATTTCCCCTTGCGCCGAGAAGCATTCCTTCTGCCGCGGCTTTGGAAACAGCCCCGAGATCGTTGCCGGCTTTTTTTGCCGCATCCGCTCCCGAGCCGAACGTCATAAGCATATTGTCGCCCGTGTCCCCGTCCGGTATCGGGAACACGTTAAGATCGTTTATATCCTGCCTGTATGCGGCGAGCTTGAACGCTCCGCCGGAAAGCATACCCGCAAATTCTTTTCCGCCGATTGTTATCGTCTGCATTTATATCTCCGAATCGGATCGATTTTTTCGACCCGACCTGTCGGTTTTTGGATTGTGTACGTCTTTTTTGTAAAATCCCCGTAAAAAACGGTTACTGACCGGCATTTTATGCAAAATTTGTCCGCTTTGAAAAATTCCGCCTATATGCCCAAGATAAAACGTACTAACTTATTATATAATAATCTTCAAACTAAGTCAACAAAATTTCATCGCAAATTCATATAAAGATATTTTTCGGGGCTTTTTTATGCAAAAAACCGTTTACACGGAAAAAGCGACCTCTTTCGAGATCGCCTTTTCCGTTTGTATTTTAAGGGGGATTAGGGTAAGCAATTTGTTTGCAAAGAACTCAACTGCTCTTTACGCCCATATGATAACACTTCAATGTGACAACTTTATGATAACGAAATAAAATATTTTTACTTGTAAATTTGCCCGAATATTTCCGATAAAATCAAGGATTTTTCGGCTTTGACGACAGCCGCGACGCACCCCTCTTTTCCTACCTTGCAAACGGTTTTAAATTTATTTCCGAGATTGCGGATTGTTTTCTCGCTTTCGTCACACAAAGAAAACCAAAATACAAAATCGTCCGGCGAAACGATACCTTCCGCCGCATTTAAAAACTTCCCGTATAGCGGAGTTCCGGAAGCCCGCTGCTCCAAATTTCTTTTCACATTTCCGAATTTTTCCGCCGCAAAATAAAATTCTTCGTTCTTTTCGTCGTCGACGGTTTCGCTCAGTAAAGTACCCGCCGAACTTTCGTTGAAGGTGTTTTTAACCACAACGTTTATCCCTTTTCCTTTTAACAAATTCAGAACTTCGGGGTGAAGCACGTTTACCGAAAAATCGCAGAGATTGCGCATTCGGGCAAAAGATAATTTTTTCAAAGGTCTGATTTTTCTTTTTAAAAACGCGTATTCTTTCGGCAACAAATCGGGCGGAAAAGGCAGAACGCCGTCCACGTCGGTATAGTTTTCGTAAACGTCGGCTTTTAATGCGGAAGCAAGAAGCGCGCCCGTTATATCGCCTCCGCCGCGCGGCATAAGTTTTACGTTTCCGTTTCTGTCCGAGCCGTAAAACCCGCCCGTGACGAAACCGCCCGTCTCGACAAATTTTTCTTTTATAAGAAAAGAAGAAAAATCGATATCGAGCGCACCTTCGCCGCCGAAACGTATTATTTCCGCGCTGTCGACAAAAGGACGGACGGAAACCGCGGAAAAAATTGCGGAATACAGGTATTCTCCTCTCGAAATTAAAAAATCAGGCGAAGAGGTCTTTTCTTCCTCGCGCCCGATTTTCATTAGTTCGTTATGTAAATCGAATTTTATTTTCAGCTCTCCGATAAGAGATGAAATTCTCTCTTCGATTTTTTTCAATGCCGACTCCCCGCTTTTCCCCGCGCATAATTGCGGGTAAGCGGCGATAAGTTCGTCGGTAATCTTTTTTTCGTTAGTCACCTTTCCGCCGGCGGAAACGGCAACGGCTTTTATCGCCCCGTCGCTCTCCGAGATCTTAACGGCTCTGCGAACGGCGTCCGCGCAAGCCATGGAAGTTCCGCCGAATTTGGCAACTTTAATCAATAGTTCATCACCAGAAAAACGAATACGGCGAGTACGGCGGCAAGCGCAGCCGAAATTATCGCTCTGCAAACTTTGGTGGACGTTTTGTCTTTATGTTCTCCGTTCATAATAACCTCTCTTTATCGTTTTATCAATCTTTTTCGTCAAGAAGTTCCTGCCAGTAATACTCTTTGAGCATCTGACGAAGCATTTCCGAATCGACGTAACGTTTGATCTTTCCGCCTTGCGCGATAGAAATAATACCAGTTTCTTCCGAAACTATAAGAGCCGTTACGCTGATCGTTTCGGTTATGCCGATACCCGCTCTGTGACGGGTTCCGAGTTCTTTCGGAAGATTTACTTCCTGCGATAAGGGAAGGAAGCAACCCGCGGCGTGAACTTTTGAACCGTTTATAACCATAGCTCCGTCGTGAAGGGGCGTTTTGGGGAAGAATATGCTTTCGATGAGCGCGGCGGAAATTTCGGAATCGATGATAACGCCGCTGTCTATAATGGTTTTGGGCATATTTCCGTTAGCGAGGATTATTATCGCGCCTACGTCGTTTTTAGACATATTCTGAACGGCTTTGACGATTTCGTCGATATAATGATTGACGTTCTGCGCAGCCGCGCTGTTTTTGACGACGTGTTTCGTTTCGCCTGCTTTTTTAATGCCGAAATCCCATATATCCCTTTTGATTTCCGTGGCGAAAAGCACGAAAACTATCACGATGAAAGGCGATAAGATGCCGAGATATGTGAACGGTTGCTTTTCCTTGTCGTAAAGAATAAACAGCACGCCCGTTAAGGCAACATATAT
Source organism: uncultured Clostridia bacterium (assembly GCA_934254825.1). Lineage (GTDB taxonomy): Bacteria > Bacillota > Clostridia > Christensenellales > Borkfalkiaceae > UBA10281. The sequence goes on from CAKQMB010000009.1 coordinate 49,071, forward strand.
AAACATAACCGCGATCATCCATTTTGCGTTGTTCCTCTGCAAAAGGTTTATGAGATAGAAAAACAACGCGAAAAGAAGAATTATCGTAAGCGTGGTCGAAGCGACGTCGGCAGTGAAAATGCCCGCCACTTTTTCAAGTATTTCTTTCATATTCTCTCCTATAATGTATTACAAAGCCGTCGGCTTTTATGCTTTTTCTTCCGATTTTATCGCCTGCGGTTACCCCACAAGTATATTTAAAATCCCGTTCCACATTGCCGACTGAGCTTCGATCTTTCCCTGTTTGAAAAGCGAGTCCTCTTCCGAAAGTTTATCCACGACGGCTTTAAGTCGTTTCGGCGAAAACCTTCGGGCTTGCTCCCGCGCCTTTTTTACGGCGTATTCCTTTATGCCGAGGTGCGCGGCAAGCGCGCCGTCGCTCTCCGAAGACAAAGCCGCGAACAAAAGTTTTCTGAAATGATAGTAAAGCGAAACGAAAAGTTTCTGCCCGTCTCCCGAAGAATCGAGCATTTCGATAAACGTTTCGTAAGCTTTGTCGTATCTTCTCGAAGCGATGAAATCGACAACTTCGTAAAGCTTATACTCCGTTTCTTTTACGCAAAGCGCGTCGACGACTTCTTCGCTTATCTCTCCCCCGCCGGAATATGCGATGAGTTTTTCCGTTTCGCCGTTGATCCTCGTCATGTCTCCGTCGCAAAAATCTATGAGTTTCGACGTTGCGAGAGAGGAGATCGTGCAACCCTCCGAGCGGACTTTGTTGTTTATCCAACCCGAAATAAGAAGGTTATCGCCCTTAGAACAATCTACGAAAGTGACGTTTTTCTGCTTCGCGAGAGACTCCGACGGATTTGAATTACAGATAACGAAAACCGTCGTTTCGCAAGGATCTTCGAAGTATCCCGAAAGAGCCTTTATGTCTGCGGCAAGCGGATAATATTCCTTGACCGCAACCACTCTTTTCTCGCTCATGAACGGATAGCTGACAAGCGCGGAAATAAGCTTGTCGGGATTACCTTTCACTTCCTGCCCGTCGAATACGGTAAGATTTAAATCGGGTTCTGAAAGGCATTTGTCGCATATAAGTTTCAATGCGTAAGACACGAAAAACGCGTCCTCTCCGCCGACGAGATAAATCCTTTCGACGTTTAAAGAAAGGCTTCTTTTCAGTTCCTTGAATTTCATAATCAATATATTACCATTTTTATTTTCAAAAATCAACAATTTAAAAGCCGTTTACGCAATTTTGAGCCGCGGTTTGTTTTTACGTTCCTTTCCGGGGCGATTTCAAAGCGAAGCGAGAGCGGCTACGATAACCGAAACGACCGCGAAAACCGCCGAGCAGATTTTACACTTTCTTCCGCTGTTTATAAAATCCGAAGAAATAAGCAACGCGACGAAATACACCGTCGAAAACAGCGCGGGAAACACGGTTATGCAAAGCGGAAAATTCGCAAATACATTGCATAATCCCGACATAAGCTTTATAAGATTACTCGGTATAAAGAAGGCTATAAGTCGATTAACGGGCAAAACCGCACAAACGATCAGCCCTGCCCAAAGAAAATAAAACGTTACGCTCACGAGCGGAAGAACAACGATGTTCGTCACGAACGAGACGAGCGGGAAATACCCGAAATATGTAACCGAAAGTGGCGCGGAAACGGAATTCGCCGCGAAAAGGACGCTTAAAGCGTCTTTGGTTTTCCGCGGTGCAAATCCGAAGATTTCTTTTATCGGAGCGGCGAGAACCATTATCGCGAAACTGACCGCAAACGAAAGTACGAGACCCGCCGAAAACAAATCGAACGGATCTGCCGCAAGAACGATAAAAAGAGCTATCGCTATCGAATTTATCCTGTCTTTCTTCTCCCCGACGGAAGCCGTTATCGCCGCAACCGAACACATGACCGCGGCTCTGACGGACGATGCCGACATTCCGCAAAGATACGCGTAAAAGAAGAGCGCGACGGAAATTATCAGGCTCTTGATTATCTTTTTGATCGGAATAAACCGAAAGATAAGAGAAAGCGCGGCGAAAACAAGCCCGACGTGCATACCCGAAACGGCGAATATATGCGCAACGCCGCTCATTCTGTAAGCTTCGATCTTCTCGCCCAATTTGTCGGTGTCGCCTCTGATAAGCGACCTCGCCACGGCAAATTCTTCTTCGCCCGTTCCGTCAGACAAAATCTCGTCGGTAAACTTTGCGAAACGCGAGCAAAGGCTTTCGCTTCTTCCCGTCACCTCGCAAAACGTCGCGCCGGAAGCTGTCATCGTTTCGCCGTTAAAGACGTTCGCGGATAACCCCTCGCCAAAATATTCGTCGCAAGGAGAAGCCGTGCAGATTACGTTTACGAGATCGTACTTCTCAACTCTCTTCGGAAAATACTTTATGTACAACTTACCGCCTTTCCGCCCGTTGTAAACGCAATTTTTCAATGTTACATAACGCGCGTTCCCGCCGTATTCCCCGACGTATTCCACTTCGCCGGAAACATAATAATCCCCGCTTTCGAACCTTCCGTTTTCAAACGAATTAAGCGAAATATTCGCGGAGATAAGACCGAGCGTACAGAAAATCAGGCAGAAAGCCGACGTGATAAGGTAAGTTTTGAAACGGCTTTTAATACAGAACGGCAATGCGATGATCGTTACGGCTAAAACCGCAACGATTGCAAGAGCCGACGCTTTTATTTTGTCCGCTCCGAATTTACCGAAGAAAAATATACCCGCGGCAAAAGAAAGCGCGCAGAATAAAATCGGTCTGAAATTTATCGGTTTTCTTAAAAATCGTAAGAAATTCCCTCTTCGGCTATCTTCCATCTTTCGTCGCTTCCCGCGCTTTTAAAAATTTCAGCCTCGCTATATAAGGGGTTGATGTGCGAAATAATTGTTTTTACGTTTGATTTTTTGCCGTACTCTACGCATTTTTCAACGCTCAGATGCGGCGAATTTTCATTTCTGTCGCGTTCTAAAAGTCCGCCGTCCGCCAAAACGAGATCGGAATCGGAAAAAATCCTCCCGACCGACGGGCAGTCGTTTGTATCGCCCGTGTACGCAAAAGTCTTTTCGCCGTCCGAAATTTTAACGCCGTAACAAAGTTCGGGGTGTTTCATCGGATAAAAGGAAAATTTAAGACCCAAATCCGAAAACTCCTCTTCTTCCGCAAAACGAACGTCGAAATACTTAAAAGCGCAAATCCCCTTGCAAAGCGGGCTTTCGGATTTCGGACAAAAGAGCTTTATTTTTTTGTCAGACAGCCCTCTGTTTTCGAGCTGTTGAAGATAATACGCGAATATCGGAGCGTCCGACGCGTGATCGAAATGAAAATGAGTGATAACTATCGCGTCCGCGCTTTCGGGCGCGAGTATTTTTTCGAGTCTCGAAAACACCCCTGCGCCTAAATCGAGAACTATTTTCTTATCTCCCGCTTCGAGAAGATACCCGCTCGTTGCTCCGCCCGGTTTCGGGAACGGTCCGTATTTTCCGAGTACCGTAAGTTTCATATCAGCCTCTTCGCCGCCTGCATATCGGGGCGGCTTAAAAAATTTTTATTTCGTCTTAAATCGTTTGCATAAACGCGAATTTTTCTGATATAATATAGTAGTAAAAAAATTCTGCGGCGTTCGAAACGGAAGTTAATTAGATCCACAAATCAAATAAGGGAGTCCGTTCGTCCGACGATAATACGTTAAGCCCGCGGTCGCGGTTATTCGGACCTATATTGACGGGAAAACGAATTTATCCGGCAGGACACCCACCTGTTTTTCGGAAACGGGTTGATTTTTCTTCGCGTACGGCGCAGGCAGAAAACAGACCTTATTGCGATTTCGCCATTATCGACTTATCGGAAATTATCCGATTTTCGGTTACATAAGCGAAATCGCTTTTTTCAATTCGTAATCTATGCCGCTTTCGTATGTCGGCTCGTAAATTCTGTCCGCATAAATGCCGAGCGCGCTTTTGCAAACGCCCACGCCGTGAATAGACAAATCGGACACAGGCCAATAAATTTTCGCGGTGGTAAGTTTAATCGCGTCGCCGCCGAGCGGATTTACATAAGTGGTCTGCATTATGCCTTTGCCGTAAGACCTGTAAACGATTTCTTCGGGAGAAGCGTTTTCTACGCTTTTCGAACCTGCGCTCGCCGAAAGAACCACGCTTACCTTTCCGTTTGTATCGTAATCGAGCATCGCGCCGATTAAAGCTTCCGAAGCGGAAGCCGTACCCGTGTTTACGAGTATGACGATTTTTTCGAAACCGTAGTCCGAATAATCGACGGACGACGAGTAGAATTTGCTTTCCGACTCGTCCTTATACACGGCTTTCGATACGAGTTTTTCCGATCCGTGTTCGCAATCTATGAAATGCGCGGCTATATTTTCGAGAATATCCATATATCCCCCGCCGTTATTTCTCAGATCGAGAATAAGTTTGCTCTTTTTGTTATCTTTAAATTTTTGCAAAGCGACTTTCATCTGCCAGGACGACGAATTGACTTTCGAGTCGCCGCCTCTGCCGTTAAATCCCGTATATTTTATATATGCGGTGTCCGCCGCGAGCGCGGAATTGCCTTCTTTATACAATTTCAGGGACAAATCGCCGCCGTTGTCGTCCGAAAAACGGTAATCGCCGCTGTTGTCGTTATAAAAAACGTAGGCTTCCTGATAATCTCTGAAAGATAGCTCGCAGATTTTTTCGTTTCCGCCGCTCGAAAGGCGAAGCGAAAACAACTCCTCGTCCGATATCGTATCGAATAACGCGGCAAGCTGTTCATAGTCTTTTATATCGGCGAAATTCTCTTCACCGGACTTTTTCAAGCCCGTCATAACGTCGCCCTCGGCAATCCCCGCTTTTTCCGCGGGCGAATTCCCCTTTACCGAGCTTATCGCAAGCGTATCTTTGTTATACGAAATGCCTATCCCTTTACGTCTGCCCGCCGCGCTTTTTACGACGGCTTCGTATTCCTCTTTGGTCATATACTCCGAATATCTGTCGATTATGCTGTTACCCATAACCGAAACGAAATCGTCGGACTCTTCGAGATAGTACTTTTTGTATTTCTCGACGATAAACCTGAGCGACGCCATTTCGGGGTTTGTCACGTCGCGTAAAAAATACCCGGCAAAAAACGAAACCGCCGTAACGGCGGCTAAAACTATTGCCGATAAAATTATTCTCGTCGTTTTTGCCTGCGAGTCGGTTTTGTTTTTCTGCATTTTTCTCTCCTCTCCGATCGGGTTATACCGACCGATCGGCATATATTTGTCGTTAGCCGAGCGAGATTTGAACCACATTAAGTTTTAACGGCGCAAAATTTGCAAAATCTGCGTTAAACTCACTTATAATACAGCAAGTATGATTGCGTTCGTTTGCCTTGATTTTTCTAAATTTATCGCCGTTAAAATGCAAAGCACCTTAAAGTCGTATTTTTTAGGCGGTTTTGGTGAAGGTTTGTGCAGACGTACTGTACGTACTTCAAGCAAAGATTTGCCAAAACAGGCAAAAAAGACGGCTTTAAGGCTTGATGGGGTTCAAATCCCGCTCGGCTATCCGATAAGCTTATAAAGAATTATCATAAGGCGGAACGTCATCGCGTCTTGAAACTTACGGATATCGAGTCCCGTGGCTTTTTCGATTTTATCGAGCCTGTACATAAGCGTGTTTCTGTGCATGAAAAGATTTCTCGACGCTTCCGAAACGTTAAGATTGGCTTTTAAAAATTCCGTTGCCGTTTCGAGCATCTCGGGATCGGCGAAAACGCTTTTCGTGTCCGGCTCGGAAAGAACGTCGAGAAACTCTTCGAGTTTGTATTTCGGCAAATCTTCGAGCATCTTTACGAAAACGTATTCCTTATACGTCGCCACGACCGTTTTCATCTCGAAAAGCGCGCTCATTCTTACCGCGATCGTTGCCTGTTTATACGAAACCGCGCTGTCCGAAAAGGAACGCATCGTGCCGCCGACGCCGATTTTCACTTTTATGCCGAGTTCTTCCTCTATCGACTGCGCCATAAGATACGCGTAATCGGTCAGGGACTGAAATTCGTTTTCCTGCAAAGCTCCGTCGCTGAATCTCACATACGCGCAGGAAATTTCGTCCGTTGCGACGACGATATCGAGCGCGCTCGATTTGAAATTTTCCAAAAAGTCGATGAGATCGGGCGAAACTCCGTCCTGAACGTTTAACACGCACACCGAACACGGCAGATCGGGAACGCCGAATTTACGCATGTATTTTTGAGCCTGCAAGGAATTGCATTCGCCCAAAAGCACGTTTTTGAGCGTGTCCTTTTTGCTTACGGGGACTTCTTTTCCGCCGATGTTTTCAAGCATTACCGAAATTATCCCCGCAACTCTTTCTCCCTCGTGCGCGTTATCGTCGACATAACCGACATATTCGTCGGATCTGTGGCGAAATTTGAAGTATGTTTTGCCTTTTTCGGGTTCGGTTCTGACTCCGTCGACCTTTCCTTCGGCGCGTTCTATCATTTCGCCCGCAACGGGAGAATAACTGTCGTCTCCGTTTTCGAGATACACCCTTACGACGACGCCCGTCCTCTGTCTGACGGAATCTATAAGTCCTGTTATTTCGTTATCCATTGTAATAATTCCTTTTTTCGCGGCGATTTTTTAAATCCGCCCGTCTTTATAAACCTCTTGCCGAGGCGCAAAAATCGAGACATTCTTTTTTTGTGAATACGAGATCTTCGAGCTTTGTCCTGTAATTATAGAAAAAAGCGTAAAGCTCTTCGATTTTTTCCGCGCCGTTAAATGGTATCACGGCTTTGAAAACCCCGTCCTTTTTTACGAACGCGCGCGAAATTTTATCCCCGACGAACCCTTTCGTTCTTAACGTTCCCTCTATCCTTTTTTCGATATCGATAAGCGTGAAAACAATGTACGGGGCATAATTTACCGCCTCCGTGTTTTTTGCGAGAAATTCCGTCGTTCCGATACCGCCGCGTACCGAGTCCGCCTCGCAATCAACATCGAAAAACCGTTCTATAAGTCGATTAACGCCGCCGATCGTCGCATTCCGATAAAAATATCCCATTGCGTGGACGTACAATAATCCGCCGTCTCCGCAAATGGTTACGACGCTTTTTTTTCTGTAAATAGCGAGCTTCTTGTCACGGATTTCAAACAGACAATAATCGTCGCCGAGCGTTGTTTTCACACCCCTTGTCTGCTTGAAAATATATTCGCAAAGCGGCTCGTATTCGCCCGTACCGCTTATTTTGCAACCTATCCCCGAAACGACTTCTTTCTTGTTTTCAAACAGCGCCGCCTTCGCAAGCTTATCGACGGCTTCGTTATAACTGTTGTTGCTATGCCCTTTGACCTTTTCGAAAACTATTTCGAGTGCGCCCGAATATCTTTTCAAACGGTTCATATAGTACAGCGAAACCGCGCCTTTCGCTTGCCAGCGACCTTCCGCCCAAGCGGACAACCCCTCGTAATCGTGATAAATTTTAAGCTTGTCGCACCCGTTTAAAAAAGCCCACTTCACGGCTTCGAGCGCGCCGAGAATTTCCCCCGCGACGTTTCTCGACGAAAGAAAATCGGGATTATTTCCGCTGTCGCAAAACGAGAACCTGCGCCCGTCCGGCAAAAAAGCAATCGCGCCGAAGGAATATTTTCCCGTCGATTCTTCAAAACTTCCGTCCGTGTACGCGACGGCGTAGCCTTTTTTCAGATCTTCATTAACGGCGTTTTCGGCGTAGTCCTCGCCCGAAAAATAACACTCCGCTTCATGCTTTGAGGAAAAGCTCTTATATTTATAACCTTTTTTACCCGCGAGGAATTCTTTGCAGGACTCCCAGTCGGTAAAAAGGTGTTTTTCATCGTTTCCTTTGACGGCGTAATACTTACTCAATTCAAATTCGTGCCGAAAACGGCACTCTCCCGAATATATTTTAACACAAAAAATATTTTTTTACAACTATATACGAAATTTTAACCGATAAGAACGCATTTCAGCCGCAAAAAACGCTAAATTTCTTCGAAAATTATCGTTTCCGATATCTCAACGATCGCTTTTTTCCTTTCTTGCGAAATATTTCCGAGATAATTATAAAGCGAACGGAGCGTTTTTTCTTCGTTTCCGCATTCCGACGCTTCGTTTGCCGAGAAGAATTTCAGCAAAGCTCCGAGTATTTCGTCGGACAATTCCGAAAACAGAAGGTCATACTCGTCGGATTTCATATCGACGTCGGACAAAACGTCGGTTAAATCGGCGAAAGATTGCACGCCGTTTTTTATGAGCGCGATTTTTTCCCCGCTGTTTTCGCACAGCTCTATCTCGTTTACAAGCTTCAAGTACTCTGCGTTACACATGGATATACCGTAAGACAGCACGATACGATCGGAATTTTTATCGTCCGGAAAACGGAGTATTTTATCGAGATAACCGCATTTTACCGCGTCGGAAAGCTCGGAAAAGACAGACGGAACGACAGATTCCGCATACGCGGAAAAATCCGCGCCGAGCCGCAATGTTTCCGACAGTTTTTCGGAGATTTTCATAAGCTGATATATCGCCTCGTCCTTCTTGTTTTTTACGATAAAATCCGTCACTTTTTCTTTATCGCAAACAAGCCCGAAAAAAGGTTTTTCCGAAATTTCGGCGCACAGCGCGGACATAAAAACGGGTTTGAAGAGATTGACGGGCGCATGAACGAAATCGGGATACGTTTTTTCGAAAAGTCTGCTCGCCTCCTCGGCGGAAAATTTATTTAAAAAAACGTTTTCGCAGTAAATCGCCTTTAAATACTCGCAAATAAACTCTATCCCCTCTTCGTCCGGTCTGCCCGCGGCTACGGGATAATCCGCAGTTATATGCGTTTCCGCAGCGAAAAAACTCGGCGAATATACCTCGAAAAAACCTTTTATTCCGCCGAAAATCGTTCCGTTCCAAAATGCGTTGTCGGTTTTGAAAAGATTTTTCGTCAATTTCCGATACAAAAGTTTCGCGTAAGAAATCTTGGAGTTTATAATTTCTCTTCCGCGTATAAAAACCGTTTCGAGATCGTTTTCGCAGACAAACCGCAACGCGGCGGCATTATTCCGAAAGTTTTTAAGCGAAACGTTTAACGTGTAAACGAGAGATCTCGCGAGCTTTTCGGCAACGCTTTTTCTTACCGACGTGCTTTCGCCGCGCGTGAACGCCGTTATCCTCTCTTCCGTCAGAGCGGAAAGCTCCGTTTCGGTTTCCGAGAGTTTTTCCGCGCTTATGACGCCGAGTTCGACGCCCGCGTTTACGGTATCGAAAAAGTAATTTTTATCGTTTATGTTGTCAAACGGATTTCCGCCGACCCGCAAACCGCCTGTTTTACAAACCGCTTCGCCCATAAAAATCCCTCCTTACTTTTTCGGCATACTCCGGCAGAAATTTATTTTCGAGAAGTTCGAGACTGCCGTTACACTCCCCGTCGAACGCATTTTTCATAACCGAAAGAAGCTCGCCGTCCGCGACAATATCCTCGGTTTCGTTTTTGAAACGATAAAAAATCGCAATAAGTTCCGTTATCGTTTCTTTATATGACCACTTGTCGATATAAGGCGACTTGGAAAACCTTTCGATAATCGTTCCGACTATTCCGTCTCCGACCTCGATCCTGTCCGTCAGTCCGAGCGTTTCTCTGTGCGAGCGAACGATCTCCAAAGCGTCTTTTTCGGTAAGCGTAAGCCCGTATTCCGCCGTTTTTTCGTTAAGCGCGACGAGCTTGTCCGCTTTGTTTTTTTCGGCTTGCATATCGCCGTTCACATTCAATAAATCTGAAATATTCATAACTTTAACCTTATATTATATACACTTTTTAAGGTGAATTGTCAAGCGTTTTAAAGCGAAACGGCATTTTTGCGCAAAATAAAAGACCGCTTTGCCGCAATCGCGACAAAAACGGTCTTTTGTTTTTAATCTTTTACATATTCTTCTATCGCCGAAATCACGTTCTCATAGTCGGCTTTCACCTTTTCGAAAAGCTCGTCCGAGCCGACGAACGTCCGCCCGCGCAACGCCTCGGTCAATTCCGCCGCAGATTTTCCGAGCGCGGCAAACCCGAGATTTTGCGCCACGCCTTTTAACGTGTGCGAGCCTCTGAAAGCCTGCTCGGCGTTCCTGTTTCTCATCCCCTCGCAAAGCAAGGAGAAACTGTCGTCGCTTGCAAACTTTACGACGAAACGCGAAACAAGCTCTTCGGACAAAAGTCTTTTCACAACGTCGTCATAATCGCCGCCGATAGAATTATAAAGCTGTTTAAGAGTCATTTTCTACCCCCCCCCCCGAATTTTTTTAACTAATCTCTGAATACATATCACAAGTTTATCACCGTCTATCGGCTTGGCTATGTGCGCGTTCATTCCCGCCGCACGGGCATTTTCGACGTCGTCGGCAAACGCGCTCGCGGTCATCGCGATTATCGGAACGGTTTCCGCGTCCGCACGTCCGGAAGATCTTATCTCTCTCGTTGCGGTAAGTCCGTCCGTAACGGGCATCATAACGTCCATCAGAATAACGTCGATATCGCCGTCCTTGCTTTCTTTGAAAATATCGACGGCTTCTTTTCCGTTTTTAGCCGTTATTATATTTGCCCCCGCGACTTTGAGAATAAATTCGACGATCTCGAAATTAAGCTCGTTGTCCTCGGCGACGAGAATATTCAATCCGCGAAGTCTGTCTTTTTCGTCCGCAACGGGAATTGCCGCGGGCTTCTCCCGCCCTTCCGTAACTTTAAGTTTTATCTCGACGATAAACGTTGTTCCGACACCTTTTATGCTGTCCGCATAAATCGTCCACCCCGCTCTGTCGACGAGTTTTTTCACGATCGAAAGACCCAAACCCGCGCCTTCGAGCGTCGTTCCGCCCGATTGCGTTTCGCGTTCGAAAGGCTCGTACATTTTCTTTAAAAACTCCTCGTCCATACCAACGCCCGTATCGACGCACTTGCATTCGAACGTTACCATACCGTCGCAATAATTCGTTTCTTTGCAGGAAACGGTTACTTTTCCGTTGGGTTTATTATATTTAATGGCATTTCCGACAAGGTTGGTGAAAATGCGTTTCAGCTGAACTTTGCCGCCGTAAACGTTGTCGTGAACGATGACGTGCTGTTCGATGATAAGCGAAATACCCGCTTCTTTCGCCTGTACGCCCGTGAACGACTCCACCTCTTCGAGAAGTTCGGACATAACGAAATATTCGTCCTTCCAGACGGGTTCGGTCGTCGTGAGCTTGTTCATATCGAGAATATCGTTGACAAGGTCGAGAAGATAGCCAGAAACGTTCCATATTTTTTCGCGGCATTCGCGCTGTTTTTCGGGGTCGTCGTAATAATACTCGCCTATTTTTACCATTCCGCGTATACCGTTTATCGGCGTTCGTATATCGTGGCTCATTCGCCTTAAAAAGTCGGTTTTAGCCTCGTTCGCGCGGATCGCCTCCGCGGCGAGTTTTTCTTTTTCGATACGGTACGCTTCGTCTTTTTTCTCCTGTTCTTCGCGCTTTTTACGGATAGTCATCGCCCTGACGGTTATGATCACCGAAACCGCGAGAAGATAGAAAAGAAGAAGATAGGGAAGAATCACCGACCGCCGACCGAAAACGTCGGCATTGGGCATATACGCGTAAACATACAGATCTCTGCTCTGAGATCTTATTCCGTAATATATCCCCGCGTCGTCGATACGGACAAGATCGTTCGTCACGTCGCTTTTTCTCAGTTCCCTTATAACCTCGCAATCTTTTGCGAGCGTGCCGACCACGCCGTCGATATTGGCGGCGATAATCGTGTTTCCGTCGGTAACGATAACCGTTCCGCCAGAGCCGAAAACATAACCTTTTAAAAGAGTCGAAACCGAAAACCTTTCGTCCTCGACTTCTTCGATACGATGCCGCCTGTAACACAAGACCACGCCGTTACCGTCGCTCCTCGATACCATGCTGTAATCGTAATAAAACCCGTTCTTTTTCAATCTTTCGGAATAACTTTTGAAAATATCCCCCGCTACCGAACCGTACGTTTCGAAAAGAGGTTCCCAGGTTATTTCGTCTTCCTCGCCGTCCGAATAAAACGTTACAACCTCGCCCGCAACAGAATTTCCGTCGGAAAAAGTCGCGAAAATACCGTTCATTCTGTTTGCTTCCGCAATCGAACGGATTTCCTCGTCGAGCGTTTCCGAGTCGAAATCTATCATACTTCTTATCGCAAAAGCTTTATCCGAAACGTCGAACAGACTCCGCGAAGTGTCTTCGTTGGAAAGCTCTTCGTATCGTATGCACTGCTGTTTTACATAAGATACGACTGCGTTCATCTGTTCTTTCGCTTCTTTTTTATCGTTCGCGGTCGTTATCAGCGAAGCAAAAACGCCTATTATAAGACCTATAAGTATAAAAGCCGCGATATGTACGAGTCCTATTTTGGAGTCACTGTTTTTTTTGCTCATAATTCACCACACAAGCCTCGGGATCGAGTCCGTAAGACTCAAACAGTCCGGATAAATATCCGTTGTTTTTCAGCAAATAAAAAGTCTGATTTAATTTCTCTATCACGTCCGCGTGAGTTCCGACAAGAAAAGCGACGCCCGTCTGAACGTCGAGAAGAGACTCGGGCAGAATACGCAGTTTCAGAGTGCTTGTTTTCATATGCTCCAAAAGAACGGTTTCATGCCCTGCGATCGCGTCCACATACCCCTCGCTTATCGCCGCGAAAATATAAGACATATTCGGAAAACAGTTAAGCTGTTTTATGCGCGGAACTGTCATTTTTACGCCCGCCCTGCCCGAAAATATTTCGTCGGGTTTGGTGGACGACTGAACGCCTATCCTTTTATCTTCGAGATCCTCTATTTTTTGTATGTTGCTGTCCTCGCGAACGGCAACGACCTGACGGCTGTTCATATAAGGAACCGACCATGCGTAATCGTTTTCTCTTCCCGTTTCGGAAAAACAACACCACACACAATCGACTTCGCCGCGCGCAAGATACGCCTTTTTCTCGCTCCACTCGATATGGACGAATTTGGGTTTAAAACCCATATGTCTGCAAACTTCCGCGGCAAGTTCCACGTCAAGCCCCGCAAAATCGCCGTTATCGTCGCGGTAAACGAACGGTTCGTAATAATCGACCCCTATGACAAGCTCCGGCAGATTGTTTCCGTTTGCGGAAGAACCGCCGCCGCAACCGCAAAACAAAACAATACACATAAACGCCGTCGCCATAAAAGCCGCCGCCTTTTGTAAAAACGTTTTATTCACCTGTCGGTATCTCCTTATACGCCGTTTCTTTGAATTTATCGGAGCATTCTTCGAGACACTCCAAAATCAACGGGTTGAAAGCTCCGCATTCTCCGTTCCCGATCATTTCCATTGCCTTTTCGTGAGAATATGCGGGTTTATAAGAACGCTTGGAAATAAGCGCGTCGTAAACGTCGCAAACGGAAACGACCTGCGCCGAAATCGGAATTTCGTTTCCTTTGAGTCCGTCGGGATAACCTTTTCCGTCAAACCGCTCGTGATGATGACGGCAAATTTCGCGCGCGTATTTAACGAGCGGCTCTTTTTCGTAAGCCTTGATGTTAAGAAGCATTTTTTCGCCGAGAACGGTATGAGTTTTCATTATCTCAAACTCTTCCGCCGTAAGTTTTCCTTTTTTATCGACTATTTTTCTGTCGATCAGGGCTTTACCGATATCGTGCAGAGCCGCCGCCGTGGATATCGTGAAAATCTCGTCGCTTTTAACGCCGTAAGCATCCTTTTTAGTAACGTATCTTTCGAGAATAAGCCTCGTAAATTCTGCCATATGCCCCGCGTGAGTGCCGTTATCTTCTTCGTTCGGACGTTCGACTATCTGACTTAAAATCTCGACTATCATCGACCGATTTTTGTCTTTGACGCGCATTTCGCGTTTTATTTCGGAAAGCAGTTGTTTCTGCTTGAAATAAACCTTTATCGTGTTGGAAACACGCCTGTATACTATTTTCGCGTCGAAAGGACGGGTTATATAATCGGAAACGCCTTTTTCGTAGGCGGTGCGCATCGAGTCGCTCGACTCGTCGCCCGTTATCGTTATTACGGGAATATCCGACATAAGCCCGTTGGCGTTCATATAATCGAGAACGTCGAAACCGCTCATCCCGGGCATTATAAGATCGAGAAGTACGACCGAAATATCCGCGCCGTAACGCCCGATCTGCAAAATCGCTTCTTCGCCGTCTTTCGCCTCGACGATCTCGAATTCGTTTTTCAATATACCCGAAAGGATTTCGCGGTTAAGCTCGGAGTCGTCCACGATAAGCACGCGCTTTTTCTGCGGAAGAAAATCGTTAAGATCGCCGTTTCTTTTGTTTTCGGTTATTACGCAGTCCTTTTTCTTTTTCGCGATATACATAAATTCGTCCGCCTTGACGACGGCTTCCCTGACGGTTTCGCCGCGGCAGATCATTCCGCCCGCGCTGACGGAGGGTTTTATCGCGGGGTATTCTTCCACGACGGTTTCTTTCACGCTGTCGCAAATATCGCTCAGACACCTGCGGAAACCGTCTTCTTTAACACCCGGAACGACGAGCAGAAACTCGTCTCCGCCGTAACGTATAACTTTATCCGTGGAACGAACGCAATTTTTAACGGTCGAAGCAACGGCTTTAAGCACAGCGTCGCCCACGCCGTGACCGAACAAATCGTTATATATCTTGAAATCGTCGAGATCGATCATCGCGACCCCGCCGTTTAACGTGTCGCCAGCCAGAAACTCCTCGTAATAACGACGGTTGTAAGTTTCGGTCAGCACGTCGACATAAGTTTTATCGAAGTATTCCGTAAGAGGTTCGCCGTCGTTGTCTTCGTCGGCAAAATCGACCGAAATATTCGCGTCGAATTCCCTTATCATCTCCATAACGCAGGGTTTGCCGTCCACCTCGCGATAATCGGCTATTACCTGAAAAATACCGTCTTTTGTTTTTTCTATTTTCGAAAACTGCCCCTTTTCGGTGAGCGCGCGATAACTTATGCAGTTACGGCAAGCCGAACGCCTTTTCCAGACCTCGAAACAATCGCCCGTTATGCGCTTGTTTTCGCATTTCTCGGTTCTCGCACCGACTTCGTCCGCGGATAACAATCTCACCGCGGAAAAGACGTTTCTCAGCGTTTGCATTTCGGCTTGAACGTTAATTTCGGTTGTCTTTCTGATATCTTCCGACATAATTTTCCTCTTATTTTTGCTTATGACGGCAAAAAACGGTAAGTTTTCGCTTACCGTTATTATACCAATATTGCGACTTTTTTGCAAGCTTTTAGAAGCTTTCCGTGTACAAAACCAAAGATTCGGACGGTTGTTTGACGTTTTTTACCTCTATAAGAGAGAGCGTGTACCCCCCGAGATCTTCGGCAACGGTAACGCTACCGAGCGAAGCCGTATAATATATTGCGTCGGTTGTGCGCACAGACTCGTTGCCGAAAGACCCGAACGTGTCGGTACCGATATACCCGCCGCCGACCTTTTCGATTTTCCACATATAATAAACGCCGTTATGGCGGTGATCGGTCACGTTTTCGTCCGCGACCCCCTCTTCGTAAAACGTAAACGTATTTCCGTTACGGTTTACTTTTCTTATAACAGACGGATAAAACACGCACTTTTCTTCTATCCGACCGTTTGCTTCTTCGGGTTTATCCTCCACAGAAGGAGCGAATACGCCGTAAGTTGCCGACGAGGCGACAAACTTATAAGCCGTTTTGCTTATGGTTTCTTCCGTTGCCGATTCTATTCCGAACAAATTCGTATTGTTGGGGAGCGTTACGACGATCGTGAATTGTTCGTTAGTCGCCGAACTTCTTAAATCGGCGGTCAACGCTCCGCCGTCCTTCATCGACGAGAAATCGCTCAGACCTATTTTCGTTTTCGCGGTATCGAGCAAATAACTCCCCGACCACTCGCTTACTCCGTTTTTCCGATAAAACAATCTTACAGACGTCCCCGCGGGAAGCTGATAAGAAAGAAAATCGAGGTAATAATCGACAAGCGAATCTTCGGATCCGTAATTTACATTGTAAGTTACCGTGAATATGCTGTCCGTATAGAGAGCCGAGCCGTCGTACTTCGAGTCGTCCCCGACGGCGAATTCGAGACTGTCCGCATAAATCTTAACGAAAATATATCCGCTGCCGTAAGCTTCCAGAGCTTCGGAAGAAACGTAATAGCCGTTTTCCTGGCTGGATTTCGAAAATTCGGACGTTATGTCGACGTATTCCCCGCCGCTATTGCGAACATACGCGTTATAACGCGGTTTTCCGCACCAGTCGTCACCCGTATCGATAACGAAGCCGAAGCCGCCGCGCGAATCGAGGGGGATCATAACTCCGTCGTGAAGCATAGAAGACGACATAGACGACGTGACGTTTACGTTTTCGGGCTTTTCAAAAGATATATTATAAGTCCAGCGGGCGTAAAAACGCATTGTTCCGCTCACTTCGGACGTTAAATCTTTCTGCATATCTTCGAACGATTTTCCGTAAGCGGACATATCGCCCGCCTTACTTACCGTGTAAAAACCCCTGAAATCGAAACCGTATCTCGCGGCGATTATTTTTTCGGTCCACTCCTCGAAACCGTCGGGAGTGACGGCGGCGAATTTTTCGCCTGCGGCAACGGTCGTAGAGAAAAACTCGTTACCGTTATAGTTCGCGATGAAAACAAGCGAATAAATCTTTTTGTAAGTTATCGCAAAAGTAACCGCTTTGCCGTTATCGGAAACGAAACTCGTAAATTCCGCAGGCGCGACAAGTTCGAAAGCATAATCTTCGGTCGCGTCTTCGTATACGGCAAACAAAAAGCTTTGCGACGCAAATTCGACCAAAAGTCCGTTTTCCGTGAACGTTGCCTCGACGATTTCGCCGTCGATCGTAACGGTTATCGTCGGATTAAGTCCGTAACCGGGTTGCGGATTTACCGAAAAGATAAACTCGCATTCCTCGACCATTTTACGGTCGAACGTTCCGTCCGCACCCGAATAAGTGAACGAGAAATCTACCGCCTCTTTCGCTTCGACGATTACCGTCGTTTTGACGGTACGCTTCAAGTCCTCGCAGGTTACCGTGTAAACTCCGCCCGCGGACACTACGACCGTTCCGTTTTCGGTAACGCCCGTACCGCTGTAAATGGTTTCAACGACGTAAGAGCGGGGCGCGGGATAAGTGTAGGTAAGCGTTGCGCCGAAACGAGCCACGTCGCCCGCAGTGTAAATATAATGAGTCACGCCGTCAACCACTTTCGTATCGAGCGGCGGCGTTCCGCTTTCGGGCGAAATCTCGATACCCGTAAGGCGGTTGGGAACGAATTCGACGATAACGCCGTAAGTCGCCGTGCCGTAATCGCACTCCATAAGGATAATCGTGTTTTCGCGGACGTTATCGTTGGCATAGAAATAAACCGACTTTTTCGCGTCGCCCTCGGTGCTGTTCGCGGCGTAATTGAAACCGACGTTTGCTCTGCCGTTGAAGGACGAAACGTCGCACGAAGTTCCTTTTGCCGCGATTATCTCGCTTATTCTCGCGTTTTTTTCGGCAACCGTCGTACTTTCGTTAAAATACGTCGCCGCGCTTACGCCCGTTATATCGTAAAACTTCACGCTTTGCGGAAGGTATTCCGCGTTTACGGGAACGGCGTTCACCTTTTTTATCGTGTTCGGATTACCTATATTCCTGCGGAAATAAAGATAGGTTACGGCGGTCGTTCCCGAACCTTGTTCGTATGTTATATATTCGTCGTATTTTGCGTTCGAAACGTTCGTTCCGTCGTCCGTTTCAAGCGCGATCCCGCTTCCGTTTTCCGTAGCGTTGTTTACGGTTACGGGGTAAGAACAAAGCAGATATTCCACGCTGTTTATCTTGCAGTACGCGCTGACGTAAGCTATGCCCGCGCTTCTTCCCGTAACGTACAGCCCGCCGACGGAAACAATATTCGAATTATGGCTTTTTATCGTCATCGTTCCGCTTTGCGAGGAAGTGATCGCGGAATAAACCTGCGCCGTACTTCCCGAACTAAGCGAAGCTTTGTTCTGATAATTCGACGCGAGATATAACGCTCTCGTGTTCGAGTCGCCGGGATAAGCCGAAGCGGTTCCCGCCGTTTCGTAAACGAAAAAGTTCTTGGATGCGCCCGTACTCGCGTCCCCGGTACTGTTCGAAGTTCCGAGCCTTGCGATTATTCCGTATTTCAATGAAGCCGTCGCGTTTACGCCTTGCGCGTTCAAAGAAGCGTTGGAATAAGAATAAGTGATCGTATCGTTGCTTTTGGATCTTGCGGCAATACCGCCGGCATAGGCGTTCGCCTGCTCCGAAACGGCTTTAACCTCTGTGTCCTGCGTGAGACAATAACTTACCGCGGAATTCTGAATAAGCCCGGCTATTCCGCCCGAATATGCGTAAGGCGCGATCGAAGAAGCCGTGACCGCGGAACTTACGACTTTGCCGTAAGATAATATAGTCGTACCCGACCACCACATACCGGCGACTATTCCGCCCGCGTAAGTGAGCATCGTTTTTTCGCCGATAGCGTCCACAACGCAATTCTCGACGGAAATATCCGTCATATAAGAATTGCCGCCGTTCGGATTTGCGAAAACGCCCAACGCGCCGCCTACATAAATATCGTAAATATCGTTAGTGTTTGTTTTTTCGCAGTACGCCTTTCCCGCGGCGTGAACGTTTTTAACGGTTGCGCCGTTTAAAAGCGTGGAACCTCCCGCGAGTTTTCTTCTCCAAAGCGCGCCGATAAGCCCGCCGACGCTCGCGGTGTTTGGCGAGTTTGCCGAAGTGAAATATACGACCGAATTTTCCGTTTCGTCGCCGATAAGTTTCACGTTGTTTATTTTCGTGTCTATAACGAGACCGAACGCGCCGCCGACAAAACCTTCGGTTTTAAGGTCGTTATCTCCGCCGCTGTTGGAAGCATTTTGCGTTCCGCAGACAAAATATTCCGCATTTCTGCCCGATTTAGCATAACTTCCGTCAAAGACAAGCGAGAGATCGTCTATCGAAATATAGCCGAGTACATAACCGACCGCTCCGCCCGCGCAAACGTTGTTGCCGAGCGTTCCCGTTCCGTTTACCGACGAGAACGAATAGCAGGAAGCTTCCACGCGCGAATTATCGGAAAAATATATCGTGAGATTGTCGATGCTTCCGCTTTGTCTTCCCGACCCGTCGTAGTTTCCGATAGTCGTTGCGGCGGAACCGTAACCGAGAATTCTTCCCGCAAAGCCGCCTGCGTTTACGTCGCCGACAGCCGTCGAACCGACTTCGCGATATGCAGTGATTCTGCCGTTGCCTATATAGAAAACTCCGTTGTCGATTTCGTAACCGATATTAAATCTCGAAGTGTAACCGCCCGCACAAACATTGTAATACTTGTTTCCGACAGACGACGATGAAGCCGACTGCATTGCGGTGACCGTGTAATCGTAATCCTCGGGGACGATACCCACTTTAAGAGTGTTGCCCGCCGTTCCCTTGAAACCGAAACAGTTATAGCCGAATACGCCGCCCGCATAAGCGGGACCGACGCCGTTTTGTACGGCTGAAACGTCGACGTGGCAGTTAAACATATATTTTACGTCGGTCGTCGTTATTTCTCTTACGATATTTTCGCTTCCGTTGCCGTAAATATATCCGACCGTTCCGCCCGCAAACACTGCGCCCGAAGACTCGGCGTCCTGCGTGCTTGCTTTTATGAAAAGTCTTCCGTCGTTGCCCGCGCCCGCCGTATCTTCGTCTTCCTCGGCGTTTTCTCCCGAACGCATAAAGTAAATGTCGGAGAAAATCATATTTATATCCGAACCGAGGCTTGTTCCGCCCTGCTCGCCGCGGTTTACTATTCCGACGATGCCGCCGGCTACCGCGCCTGCGGAAGAATAGAAAAAGTCGTCGGGATCGATTTGGTTTTTCGAGGTCGAACCGCTGTTATTTATAACCGCGCTGACCGAATAATCGCTTTCCGCATAAATCGTCACGTTTCTTATAACCACCGGACGGGGATCGCTTATTTCTTGGTTCGTATGCGCGCCGAGTTCGATAACGCCGACAAATCCGCCCGCTATCGCCGAACCCGAAACTTCGCCGAGAGCGTTCGCGAGAACCATCGATCTTTCGCCGTCGATCGTCAGTCCGTTTACGCTCGCATTGTGCAGAACGCCCGCAAATCCGCCGACTATCGCGCCCGCCTTGTTTCCGTAAGTAACGCCCGAAACGTCGTTGAACGCACCGTCGTATCTCACGTCGCACCAGGCTTCGACGGACGAGGAACAAATTCCGAAAATTCCGCCGAGATAAAGGTCGGCAAACTTTGTTTGCGCGCTGACGGAAACCGTCGATTCTATGCCGTCGAAAACGATGTTCTTACCCGCCGTTCCCGCAACGCCGCCCGCGTTTACATGGTCGACGTGATCTATCGACGTATCGCCGCTCTGCATCGTGTTAAGACCGATAAAGCCCTGCAATTTTACGTCTCTTATAAGGCACGGATTAACGCCGTCGCCGTAAGCATAGGCGAAAAATCCGTAATCCGCAAAATGCATGCTTCCCTCGAACGTGAATTCGCTGTCGACATGCCCCGTTCTGACGAGGTTTATCGTCGCGGTGTAACCGTCGAAATCGAAGCAACCGCCGAACGGAAGTCCGCCCCTGAAACCGAGTCCGAAAAACTCGGAGTTGCTTATGAAAAGGTTCGTTCCGAGACGGAAATATCCGCGACTGATATCCTCTGCGGTTTTACCGTCCGCGCCGAGGAGCGAATAGTCCGAAGAACTTCCTTTCCCAGCAAGAATTCTCGCAACGGCAAGCACGTCCGCCTCTTTCGAAAGAACGAAAGGATTTCCGAAATACTTTCCCACGTCTTCCGCATAAGGCTCGTCCGTTTCGACCGTTATCGTAACGTCTCCGTCCGCGGGAACGGTTATATCCGCAACCGCGGTTTCGAAAACGGTACCGTTTATCGTCATGCTTTTGAAAAGCTTGCTTTCGTTCACTACGGTTATCGTCACCGTCGCGCCGGGCGTTACGAGATAATTTTTTCCGTCGTCCGATTTTTTCACGTCGTTGCCCGAAACATAAACGCTGACTTCCTTTCCGTCGGGAACGATCACGTTCGAGTACGCCGAATAAGTTTTGCCCGTTCCGAGAAGTATCGCGATAACGGATATGCAAACGATCGCCGCTATAAGGCAGGTTATTATGAACTTTTTGATATCGTGCTTTCTCATTTTCGCTCTCCTTTATCTCGCAAATACCACTTTGTCGTCGCCGACGCCCGAAACTCTTTCCGAACCCTCGGCGGTTACTCCGTCGTCTATCGTGGCGGAAATTTTAACGTTGCAGGTTCCGCCCGCGTAAAAGTACAGGTTTACGTCCGCGCCCGCGCGTATAATAATAACAACCTTGCTTCTATCCTCCGAAAATACGGGCTTATACCCGTACGTTTCCTCATAGCGCGCGGCGTCGAAAGCCACGTCGCCGCTCAGGGCAAACTCCACCGTGGCAAGGTATGATTTCCCCTCCGTAGGCTGAGCGCCCCCGCGGATAAACTCCGTGGCGGATTTCAGGTTCACGATCTCGCGCGTGAAACCCCTGTAAACGTCCGAAGACACGCCTACGGACAATCTTGCCATAGTCGTGTTTACGGTGAACACTTGTAAATCTTTATAGGGAACGCTCGTCTGTAAAACAATCGAAAGCTGTTCCGTGGCGTCGTCCGACAAACTCTCGTCCGCATTCGCTTTTCGCTTTATTTTTATAAGAAGCGAACTGCTGTTTCTGACGTTTGCTTTGAGCAATGTGGCGTCGCTCGTTCCCGTGAGTTCCGTGTCGTTTTCGTCCACTATCGAAACGTCGTAATACTTACTCGTTTCGTTTATGGTATGTTTCGCGCCCCACGCGTCGGTCACATACCCCGCGGAAATCTCGTCGTCCGTCGGTACGCGAAGCGAAAACCTTACGTCACGTTTGGAAACTTTTTCTTCGGTGAAGTTGGAAACGGTGGTTACGATATACCCCGTACTGCTTCCGTCCGTTTCGGATCTGACTACCGCCGTTTGCCCATCGCCGTCGTGAGACAAAACAAAATCGGTATACACACCCACAAGTTCCTTTTGATCGGAAAGTACGAATTTGGATACCGAAACGCAAGCGAAGGCAACCAATATGCACAACGCCGCAAAAAGAATTATTAACTTTTTACCGACGCTTCTGCGCATTCGATTGCCTCCGTTTCGAGATTTTATTTTTTTATTTTAAAATTTTGCCTGCTCGGCTACGATTTGTATATCGAAATATACTCTCGCGCCCGCATAATTTTCTTTTTCCGAATTTTGTTTGGGAAGTGTGAATTTCAAATGGTACGGATATTCTTTTTTTCCGTCGTCCGCACGCATTACAAGTCCCGTTTTGTTTACTATCGAGCTTTCCGCGGATATGATCGTGAGACTGTTGCCCGTGTAATCCACCGTTTCGCTCTGCCCCGACGAAGAAGGTCTGATATCTTTTTCGCTGTCCGCTTCCGAGCCGTGATATATTTTCAGATATCCGCCGTCTTTAACGCCGTCGTCGGAAGTGTACTGCTTCCAGCCCGCGAAATAATCGACGCGTTTTCCGCTTCCGTCCGTCGCTATGGTTTCGAGCCTGACTTCGACGGATAAAACCGCGTTCATGGTTACTTCGTTCGCCCGTTTTCCGTCCGTGCCTACGACCGTGAAATAATATTCTATTTCGTCCTCCGGCTCCACGTCGTATAGCATGACCGTGTTTGATTTTTTATCGAACGCGGTCGAGATTTTATTGTTTTCGCCGTCCGTCCGATAAACCGAATTGACTTCGATTTTCGCTATCGCGTCCGCTATCTTCACGCTTTCGGTATTCTTTTCGAAACCTTCGTAATACCTCGCGAACGTTATCGTTCCGCCTATCGTGAAAATCGCAAGAACGGCTACAAGCATTAAAAGCAGCTTTTTCGCGTTCTTTTTTTTGTGTTTACGGTTTCTCTCAATCGCCACGGTTACCCTCCGTCGTCGCGATATCGTCGGCTTCGAGCATTCCGTCTTCCGCTTCGTCCTGTTCGCCGCAAACCATGACAAGCGCGACTATTACCGCGCCGACGGCTATCATAAAGGCGATACCCTGCCATGTTTTGAGCCATTCTATGATTATTCCCGCCTTGGGAATTCTTCCGACTACTTTACCCGCGATCTGACCGATAAAAATCGGATCGGGGTCTTCGCTCGCGTTTGCGTCGCCTTTGGTGTAATACTTTTCGCCCTCTATGCGGATTATTCTGTGCGTGACCGAAACGGTATCTCCCGCGGGGAAATAGCTTATTATGTCTCCGACTTCGTAAGTCGAACTTTTTTTGATTATTATCGAGTCGCCCGCTTCTATCGAACCCGACATCGAGGGGGTTGCGACGATAAGCACCGATCTTCCGAAAAAGGAGGGTACGGGCGATTTTTTAACGTATTTATCGTAAGCAAGCACTGCCGCCACGAATACGAGCAAAGCGATTACCGCTCCGAGAAGAATTCTGCCTGCCAACGACAAAATTTCTCTCGCCGATATATTCTTTTTTTCATTTGTATTCATAATCGTTTGCTCCTTTTGTCCGCATTTCGGCGACTGCCGAGGCTTTCGGCTCGTCGTCAGGTCTGTTCGGCTGTTATTTCAAGGGTGACCGTATATCTTTTTCCCGAAATACCGATCAATGTGTCCTTGTGATCCTCGCCGTTTTCGAATTTCCATTCCCATTCGATCGAACAGGACCTCGAACTTTTTTTATTTATTATCATGCTACCTGCCTCGAACCACTCTTCGTTTTCGGTAAGCACAAGGCTTTGCCCCTCAGAACTCAACGAGTAATTTATCGGCGGAAGTAACGCGGAATCTTCATAGTTGTATTTAAATCTGATAGTACATTTCAAATCCGAGGAATTGGGATTGTTGATCATAAACATATACGTTCCTTTGTCGCCCGGTTTGATCGTTTTGCTTCCGAATATATTTATATTTCCCGTTGCGCCCCATTCGCCGTCGGCGTCCACAACTATGAACTCCGATAAAGCGGGTCTGCTTTCGCGAATAATCACGACGAGCGATATAACGGAAATCGCAAGAAGCAGTAAAAGAAAAATAAGCATCGGATAAAACGACTCTCTTTTTATTTTACCGACTTTTTCTCCCTCATGGTACAGATATTTCCCCTCCGTCACGAACGCGTCGGCGGGAAGCGCGTTTTCTGCGCCGCCGACGCGTCTGCAAGAGGCGAAACAAACATGATTTAAGTCGTACAGCTTATCGCCACGCAAATAACACAACATTGCGTCGCTTGAATCAACGACTTTTTTTGCCCCGATAAACGGTTTTAACGGTCGTTTTACGGGATCCTTTGTGAATTTTGCGTTTATTTTCATATGTACAACTCCGAACGGGTTTCGTTCACCGTTCTGTTTTTATTTTTTTGTTTCCGATTATTACTGAGCTAACTGTTCTACGGAGATATTAAGCGCGAAAGCAATGTCGGTGCTGGTTCCAGCTGCAACTGCAAAACCGTAATCGTCGGGAACCGTTGCTCCGCTTGCAGTCCAGCCGAGAAGCGTATCAAGGGAATTGGCATCATCGTCCGTATTTTCAAAAGCCCAAGACCAGGAGAGCGTATAAACATCTTCTACATCAGCTCCGGCGTCATATGTCGTTCCGGTATAATCAGCACCTTTTAATTTTTCTTCAATTTCGGAAAGTTTGCCTTCTGCAATCGTAGTACTGTCTCCGTCTTTATTTTTCTTGGTAAGAGTCCATTTAACAGGATAATAATTTTTAACTTCCGCAGCGCCACTTTTTGTGTAGTTCAGAACAATTTCGTCGGGTGTGTTCACAAAAGAAAGAGATATCTTTGCTTTTACTTCTGCGGTACCTTTAACCGTGAAAGTCATAGAACCGCTGTGTCCGGGAGCAACAATAAAACGATTCGTTGTATCGGCTTTTGCGGTAATAACAGCACCTTCCGCCGTTGCATCTCCAATTACACCGGCAACGTATTCATCACCGAACAATTTGGTCGTATCGGCAGTGATAGTGTAACCCCATTTAGCTACGCTTGCAGAGCCTTCTTTATTCTTGCTCGAAATGTACTTAGACATTGTGTAGCCGCCGAAGCCGATTACTGCAACAAGCAGAAGCAAAAGTGCGATAACGAAAATTGACTTTCTGTTATCTTTTTTGGTGTTTTGTGTTTGTCTCATTTGTGAGAACCTCCATTAAATTATTTTTTCTACAATAAAGCTCGTCACTTTCCCCCGTAAAACGAAAAAAGGTTGCAACCGCCGCTCATTACAATTCTTTAACGATTGTAGTATGAGCAGAAAATTGCAACCGGGCGCACTTTTCCTTAAAGAAAATAAAAAAACCGGTTGCAAAACGTACCTTTTATGGTACAAATTGCAACCGGGCGCACTTTCTTTTGTAAAAAGTTCCTTGGCTTTGCGTCACCGCCTCGCGACGGTTTTGCCATATTCGATTTTCGTTTTACAGATAAGCTTCTCGCCTATTTGCGATTTCAGTATATTGCACTTCCCCGTAATTGTCAATCGTTTTTATGTGAAAGTTTTGTGAAAAGGTTTGGCGGCTGAATATAGACATTGACTGTCAAATCGCCTTCACTCTCTTTCTTTCATTCGAAAAAACGGCGGAACAACCCGACGAAAAAGGATAAATAGCTTACGCTATCTGACTAACCGACAAATAATCAGCTTATTATTTCTATTTTCGTTATTCCGAACGGAACAACGGTGTAATCCGCAGTAAAATTGTCGGGTATGCCGTGCCGCCACTTGCCGGGGAACGTGAACGCGTCGGGACCGATACCCCAATCCTCTTTTATACCTTTTAAGTGAAGCGGACCGAACATATTTCTGAGCGAGGATTTCAAAACTATTTTAATTTCGTTTTCTCCCTCCGTCGCGCCGCTTAAAACGCATTCGTTATCGAGTACGCAACCGCTCGTTTTCTTTCCGTTCACATAAACGTCCGCGCTTATGTAATCGCCGACAAGTTTCAATTTGTGATTTTCGCCTTTAAGATTTACCTTGCCGACAATTTCCGCAATACCCGCGAAGAACTTATAACCGTTTTCCGTAAGGTTTTTAAACACGTCAAAGGAAAGCGGAAGATTGCTTTTTCCGATATGCAGATTTTCGTCGAGAGAACAATCCGCTTGAACGTAAATCGGCTCGATAATCGTGTTATAGACCAACATATTGACCATCGATTCGGTAATTCCTTCGCCGTATAACGTATCAAATACAACAGGCGCCTGATAATAATTTATCTTGAAAACGACCTCGTTTTCACCCGTTTGCGTTTCTTCGGAAATATCCGCCGAGTAAAACTTAACGTCGAAATCGGTATTCGAAATATTGACCTTTTTGCCGTTTACCGTTATTTCGGACAGGTTGTTATTCTGCGCGAGCAGATTAAGTTTATTCGGCTTTTCGCTTATAGAAAAACGATATTTCAGATAAGTTTCGCCCTTGTGTTTCGTGCGGATAAGCTCATCCGAAATTTGCTCGATATGCTTTTTCTCGCCGAAATTCACGCCGTCGAACGAAACCTCGGCAAAGTCGACGATAAGATTGTTTTTCGATATATTCCGTAAAACAAATTTATCCGTAACGTCTTTGGTTTCGGTATATACGCGGGTTTCTTCCGCAAAATCGTACTTTTTAAGCAATACGCTTTCGTGCGGTCTCAATGTGATTTTTCCGCTTGTTTTCTCGATCTTTTCGGTTAAAATATTCGTTTTGCCGTAAGACTTGTCGAACTGCGCGGTAATAATTTTTTCGTCCTCGGTGTTTAAAATAAAGATAAATTCGCCGAGTTTTCCCGAAGTTTTTCTGACAAGCGCCTTTCCGTCTGCCTTAACCGTCTTTTTGCTCCCGATTATTTCCGCAAGCGATACATTTCCGCTCAGCTTATCGAAAGAGGCTTTTTCGCCGTCGCAAAGCGAAGGAAACTCGCCCGTAACGCACAGTTTTCCGCCCTGACGGACAAACTTTTCGAGTAAATCGTAAGTAGACTTTTTAATGCTTTTTCTGTTCGGCAAAATAACCGTTCCGTAAGTTTTTTCGCCGAGAGTTATCTTTCCGTTTTCGACTTTACCGATATTTTCGGCAATCGATTCGTCCAGATAATGATACTGAACTCCGTTTTCGGAAAGGTCTTTGGAAAATTTATAAAAATCGTCCTCAACGCTTTCCACGGAAGATTTGTCTTTGAAGCGGTCGTATGTAAGATACACGTCTCTTATCGCGTGAACGACGAGAACGTCCGCGTCTTCCTTTGTTTCGGCAAAAATATAACCGAGCCGCGTGAAGTATTTCAGAAAATCGGCGTAGTTATCCCACCACGGATCCTGACGGGAGAAAGTCTGCGGGAAATCCTTCGCTCCTCCGCCCTGCAAACTGTAATTCATAAGGTGAACGACAAGGTAATTTACGCCCAAAGCATACTCGTAATCGCCGATATATTTGAGCATTCTTAAATCCGCGCTATACCCCGAGCAAGCGAAACTTTCGCTCATGATCTGCTTTCTGCCCGTTTGCGCGGCTACGCTTTCCACCTGTATTTCGTCCATTACGCCGTCCATACCGCGGCACAAATGATCGATCCCCGGAACATGCTCGTAAAGATAACTCGGCATTGAGTTTGCGGAACCCCACATTTGCGAAAACAAATGCGGCTCTTCCACGGTATGCCCGGTAAGCTCCGCGCCCCTCTCGTCGCACCAGTCGTACAAACGCTTATAGTAATTGACTGTGTAAAGCTTATTGAGTACCGAATAGTATCTCGTTCTGAACTTATATCCGCTTTCGAAATCGAAGAAAAGATAAATAAGTCCGTCCCTTATATCCTCGCCGAACTCGTTTTTAAATTCCGTATCTGCCGCGGGCGAATATGGCGTGGCGTAGCGGTAATACTGCGGTTCGTCCGTGAAAAAACCTCTTACGACGTTGCCGAAATACTTTTTAAATCTCTCGTAATACTTATCGTAAGTCTTTTGTATAAACTGACCGACCACGTCGGGATTTAAAATATCCACATTGCAAGGCGAAAGTCTTTTATATACGGCGTAATGCTCTTTTCCTTCTCCGAGCGCGTAAACTCTTTTGAAATCTTCGCCGATTTTTTCATAACAAGCGAGCGCGCTATCGTCGAATTTATCGATTTTCTTACATTCGAGATATGGCGCAAGATTTTTTTCGTCCTTTAAAAGCTCTCCGCCGACAAAGCCGCTCGGGTAACCGAACTCGTCGTAAAACCAAACGCAAAGCCCTTCTTTTTTTGCTTTTTCCACGCAGGCGGAAACAACGGAAAACCATTTTTCGGAAAGGTATTCCGTTGTGAGACCCGCACGCGCGTGAATGATAAAGCCGCCGTAACCGGCGACTTTCATCTCCTCGATCTGCCTTTCCGCTTCCGCCCTCTCGATGTCGTTGTTCCAACTCCAAAAGGGAACGGGCGCGTACTCGGCGCGAGGAATATTTTTAAGTTGTGTAAAAAATTCTTTATCCGTCATCTTATCAGTCATCGATATGATTTTTAAGTCGCAATTATTTTACGTCGTCGGGTTTATCCTCTAAAACAAGATCATAATCGCCGAGTTTGTTTACCTTAAAGCCGTTTTTCTTATACTCTTCGTAATTAAAAGCTTCGAGTTCGTCGATCGCAAGCTTATGGAATTCGTAGAAATTATGCCACCAGGTCTGATCGGAACCGAGCGTTGCCGAAAGATATGCGTCGGCAATATCGCAACCCATTGCGGGAGCGACATAGAACGCACCCATCGCGAGAACGTTTACTCCGTTACCCGTTATGGCTCTTCTCGCCGCGGGAACGCTTTCTACAACGCCTGCGTGAACGTGCGGACATTTGCTCGCCGCGATATGAATACCCATACCCGTGCCGCAGAACAAAAGCGCTCTTTCGTACTCGCCCTCGGAAATCATCGCGCCTACTCTGAGACCGACTCTGTGGAACATTAAATCGGTATCGTTCGGATCGCTGTCATTTTTAACTCCGAGATCGAGGATCTTCCAACCCTTCTTTTCGAGATGTGCGACAACCGCTTCCTTTAACGGAAACCCTGCGAAATCCGCGCCTACAACAAGATATTTGTCTTTAACTGTCTTCATTATTTTTACCTCCCGTAATATATCATTAAAACATAAATATTGGTCTATAAGTCGATTATTCGGCTATTTTGAAATTGTATTTACCCGTGGTGAGAGTTTTTTCGTCGCCGCCGAGTTTAAGTTTTGCCGTTGTGAAAGGCGGTACTTCGATATACGCTTCGATTTCCTTTCCGCTTCTTTTCCATTCGGATCTGACAAGTCCTCTGACCGTTTTATAAGAAGTCTTAACGAAATCGATACCATTGACGAAAACAGGCTCGATCGAAATCCTATCCGCTCCGAACGCAGTTTCGTCGACGTCTATTCCGCCGAGGAATTTATACAAAAACGCGTCGTAACTTCCGTACATAGGATGATCGAAAGAGTGCATTTCGTTAGTCATTCCGTGTTCCCATCTTTCCCAGACGCTCGTTGCGCCGTTGGCGATCATATATCCCCAACCGGGATATTCGGGATTTTTCAAAATCTTCACAACGTCTTCCGCGTAACCGTATTTCGCGAGCATATAGAAAACGTGACGATAGCCTACGTTTCCGCTCGTGCAGTGATAACCTCTTCCGACAACATCGTCGTGAATATTTTTCGCGACTTTTTCCGCATATTTCTCTTCGCAAATTCCGAGCGACAGCGCGATTGCGTTTTCGCTTTGCGTTCCGCGGGAATAATTGCAGGTTTTTTCGTCGAAATATTTTGCGTTGATAGCTTTTCTCGACTGCTCGATATCTTTTTCATAAAGTTTTACGTCTTCTTTATTGCCTACGATCTCGGCAATCTTTTTCATTTCTTTCAGATGCCAATGAAGATAGGTCGTGGAAACGAAAATATTGTCGGGTTGAACCTTGTCGGGATAAGGAAGTACCCAATCGCCGTAATAATAGTAATCCATTATGTAATCGGCGGATCTGTTTTTGAGATACTCCACCCATGCTTTTAAATGTTCGTACTCGTTCACGCAGACCGATTTATCGCCGTAATAACGATAGCAATAAGTTGCGAGAAGAAGATAAACCACGCACACGGGATCTGCGGGAATTCCGCCCGTGTAAAACGGAACGGTGTCCGCGATTTCGCCCTTTGCCGTCTGAGAATGAGTTATGTCCCTTGCGAATTTCGGGAAGAAACGAGACATATCGATATTGTAAACGGTCTGGTAAACTCTCGATCCGAGGTCGTTGAGCCAGCCGAAACGCTCGTCTCTCTGCGGACAATCGGTCAGAATGGAATGTTCGTTGTTCTGCTCGGTTAAAACCGCTATTTCGTGAAGCCTGTTTAAAATCTCGTCCGAACAAGCAAACGAACCGACCGTTTCGCACGAACTGTGAACGTGTTCGCCCGTTATTTCGATAAGCTCGGCGTTTCCTTCTATTTCGCATTGAACGAATTGGAAACCGTGATAAGTAAATCTCGGAGCGTACTCCTCGATCCCCTCGCCTTTTAAAACGTATTTATCCGAACATCTCGCCGAACGAAGATTGAGCTGATTGACGTAACCTTTATCGTCGAGCTGTTCGCCGAATTTAAGCGTTACGGACGAACCTCTTTCGCCTTTGACTTTAATCCTTACCCAACCCGCGAAATTCGCGCCCATATCCGAAACAAATACGTTTCCGCCCATATCCGTTCTCGATTTCTCGGGGAATTTACCCATAACCTTTATGGGATTTATGGATTGAGCTTCGAGCTTTCCGAGCGGAGCGGCGGTCGCTATCGTATACATCCAACCGTTTGCCCATGTAGGCTCATAATCGAGCGTAGCCCAGTTCAAAGGATACTTCTCCTCTATTCTCGCGTCGTAAATTTCGCCCGAATAGATACCGTTGTCGATCGTGGGACTCCCCCCTACCCACCAACCGTTTGCGGGTCCCGAGTGATCCTCGAAATACGTTCCGTCCTCGAATTCGACGTAAAACTGAGCGTTGAGCTTTCTCGCGCCGAACCAGCCGTAACCGAGTTCCACGCCGACGACGTTATCCCCGGGAAGAAGATCGTCCATAGGATAAACGCAGTATTCAACTCTTTCGGCATACTCCGTTACGGACGGATTAAGCACCTCGTCGCCGATTTTCTTTCCGTTAAGGAAAAATTCGTGATATCCGAGTCCGCAGATATAAGCCCTCGCTCTTTTAATCTTTTTGTCGGACGGAAGAGTGATTTTCTTTCTGAAAAGTAACGTTCCGCCGTTAAAATTTACGGGGATCGCCACCCATTTGCCTTTCCAGTCCTCTATATCGAAAAGCGCGGTTTCAAAAGTTTCGATATCGCTCGCGTAAATTTTACCCGATTTATCCTTAACTTCTGCCGTGACAAAATATCTCGTGTGAGATTTGAGCGGCGCGCCGTTATACTCAATTTCAAAAACGTCTTTAAAAGGAAGCCATTCGCCGTTCCAGACGTCGGGATTGTTTTCCTTGACGTTTTTTTCGTCGCCGTAAACGGAAATTCTGTAACTTTCGATTTCGGCGTCTTCCGAGAACTGCCAGGAAAAACGCGGTTTTTTATTGTCTATACCGAGAGGTTTGCTCCGATATTCGGTTTTAAAATTTATTATTTTCAACATATTCGCCGTATTTTCGGATATTCCGTCCGCCGTCGAAATTTCGGCGGCGGACGGAAACCCGCGTAAAAGCGTACTCCGCCTTAGTTTGTTATTTTATCTTTTCTTTTTGCCGATAACGACAGCCGCCGCCAAAGCGAGAACGGAAAGTCCCGCAATGCCCGCCGCGCTCGAACCGCAGCCTTTGCCGCCCGAACTTCCGGACTCTTCGGTTTTTTCTTTGATTTCGACGATAAGGTTTGTCGTATAGAAAACTCCGTCGTGTTTAACTCTGATAGTCAGAACCTGCTCGCCTTTTTCTTCGGGATCGAAACCGACGACCATCGCGTTTGCAAGGTCGGTTGCCTCTACCGTACTTCCGTCGCCGTATTCGTAAACGCCTTTAACTTTCGTAAGGTCGATTTCGGTCGTTCCGGGTTCTACATAAAGCTTTTCGGTGATCTTCAAACCGACAATCTTATTGGTTACTTTAACCTTTACGGTAGCGACTTTATCGCCTACGCTTTCTTCGCCCGAAAGGGTTACGGTGACTGTCGCTTCGCCGACTTTCAAAGCGTTGATTCTGCCGTTTTCGGAAACGGTGAGAACGGTGTTGTCGCTCGAAACGTATTTAAACGTACCGCTCGTTGCGTTTGACGGAACACGCATTGCTCCGACCACCGCATTTTTAGAGCCGAGAGCGACTTCTATTTCTTCGTGTTCGACCGCGATATCGGTGTAAGGAATGTAAAGAGACCAACCGGTACCCGCAAATCTGTACATTACGTCTTCTTTCAGAACTGCTTCTCTGTAAAGCATACCGTTCTTATTGCTCCACGTTCCGGTGGAAGCGTCGATAACTCCGCTGTGTCCGTAAACGGTAAGACCTTTTTTAAGTACGATGACGTCGCCCTGTTTATACATGGTTTCATAGAAGTTGTCGACGGTGATATCGTCGGATCCGCTCTTGCCGTCCGCTCTCGGGGGGAACAACGCAATGTTTCCGCCGCCTAAAAGATACGAACCGAGCTGAACTTTTGCGCCGTCTCTGAGATATTCGATATGATCGAGATAATCTTTAAGATCGGAAACCTTGATTTCGGTTTCGCTCGTGAAGTTTGCTTTGTTGGTCGTGCAGTTCGGGTATTCCACGAACGTTGCAAAACCGAACCACTCTACGACCGCGGTTTCCGTGAAGTTAAGATCGACTACTTCGTAAATGCGAACGAATACGTCGAGTTCATACTCGGTATCGTCTACGGTCACGACAACTTTAACAAGTTTTTTGCCCGTTACCGCGGGAATTTCGCTTGTATCTACGGTTTCTTTAAATCTTGCGTTTTCCGCAGTAAGCGCGATAGGCGCGCTCGTCGTATCGTCGTCGTAAACTTTAACTACCGTGAAGTTTTCGGGAATTTTAGCTTCGCCGTTCTTTTCGACTACTATATCGTAGCTCGTTTCGAACTGTACGCCCGTTACCACGGGAGCGGGTTTGACGTTTACCGTGAAAGTTTTTTCAAACGAACCTACGACAGCTTTGATTTCAGCCGTACCCGTCGAAAGACCTCTTACGACGCCGTTTACGTCTACGCTTGCGACTTCTGCGTTCGAAGAAGTGAATTTGGGAGTGAACAACGCGCCCTCGTTAGCCGTATACTTGATTTCGAGAAGAGAATCGATATAAACGGTATTTTCTTCTTCGTTGTTGTCGATATCGAAGCTCGTTACGTCGTGAGTTGCGGGAACATAAGGAACATAAGCCTGCCCGTCGAAAATATATACATAATCCGCATTTATTCTTTCGCCCTTATCCGTCTGCGTAAGCAAGAAGCCTTTGTGTATCGTAAATTTATCGCCCTTCATAGGCGTGTATTCGCCCGAGTTTGGATTGATAGTTTCTGCAAGGCGGGAAATGAAATGTCCGTTATTTACATAAGTACAATCGGCAAGAGGCTTAGTTTCGCCATAAGCGTTTTTATAAGAAAGATGAGCAAGATCGCAAGCCGCATACTCAGCGTAAGCAGAGTTGTCCGCAAGATTAAGGACAAAAACAACCGCAGGAGCACCCCAAGTCGCAGGATCGTAATTTACATTTTCCACAGTTATCTCGGTAATCGCAGATTCGGGTATCTGCTTGACGAAAGCAGATCCGTTATAAATAAACACGATATCTTCGCCGAGATGACAAGCACCATAGATAAATCCGGCTTTAAAACAAACGGAATCCCCCTCAGCGGGAACAATGTTCTGATTTCTTCCGATTGCAAGCTGCGTACCGCAACACTCAACGGTCACTCCCGAAACAACGGTACCGTCCGCTTTTGTTACGACAACGTAATCTTCCATATCGATACTTGACCAGTATCCTCCTTGAACAGAAAAGCCTTTTGCCATAAAAGCCATACCGGCAAATCCCGCGGCATTTTCATAATCAAGATTTGTTATCTCGTCTTTTACGGGAACTTGCTTAACAAACAATGTACCTCTGTAAATAAACTCGACGTCTTTGTCGAGATAGCATGCGCCGTAAGTAAATCCCGCCTTAAAGAGGATTGAATCGCCTTTAACGGGAGTAAATCCTTTACCTCTTAAAACGGCAACCTGCGAACCGCAACTTTCAACCGTCACACCCTGTACTACCGTACCGTCGGCTCTGGTTACGACAACGTAATCTTCCATACCGATACTCGCCCAGTATGTTCCGCTGTCCTGCGAAAAGCCTTTAACCATAAAAGCCATTCCGTAACCAAGCGGATCTTCGTAGGCGACGGCGGTTATTTCGTCGTTCGGTGTTTTTTCATCCGCAAAAGCCGTTATGCCAAATGCGGTCACAGACAGCGCAAGCATCAACACAAGCGCCATAGCCATAAGTTTTCTTTTCATAAATTCCTCCTTGTGAAATTTATATTTTTCTTTTTTTTACGGTTTTATCCGTATTTTCCTGTTTTTATTTATTTTCCGCTATAAGAGTCGAGGTTATTAACCCGTCGCTCGTTTCGACGTAGAAATAATAATACGTCGTTACGCCCTCGGGAAGTTCGTATTCTATCGCGTCGCTATCCGATCTGAAAGAATTTACCTCCCAACCCGAAGCGCCGGTCATACCTTCGCCGTCCGTCGAGATAAGTCCCGATCTTGCAACGGAAACTCCCTCGGGGATATTCAGTTTAACCGATTTGTCGGCGGCGTTTAATTCGTTGTTTTCAAACGTTACCATTGTTTTCTTGCCGAAAACTATTTCGTCCGCAAACGCAAAAGGTTCGTTTCTGCCGATCGCGTGACCGTGAGAATGAAGAAAACCCTTGACAAGCGATATCCTCGCGTTTTTACAATGCGAAGCCGTTTTGGAAACGGTGTGCGGAGCCTGGTTTACGTCGTTTATGCCCGCA
This sequence comes from uncultured Clostridia bacterium, assembly GCA_934254825.1. Classification (GTDB taxonomy): domain Bacteria; phylum Bacillota; class Clostridia; order Christensenellales; family Borkfalkiaceae; genus UBA10281. Next base: position 84,215 of record CAKQMB010000009.1, read on the forward strand.
AGGAACAAAATCGGCGTGTTTACCGCGGCAAGACCCGTGTCGTCGTCCCATACGAGCGCGTTTGCGTGGCTCACATAATAGGACGGAATGTTTCCCGTAGATCCGTAGTTGTTGAGCGTGCAATAAATCGGGATCGAGAACGCAAATCTGTCGTCGTAACCCGAAGTTATCGAGGTTATCACCCCGCCCCAGCTTATACCGCATATACCTACTTTGTCCTTATCCACGCAATCCAGCTTTCTCAGAAGAGAATTGCCGCGGATAGCCGTCGAAACGGCGTAATACATCCAGGTATCCTCGATCGGAAGATCGTCCGCGTCGGCGTAGTTCTGATTGTGCGGAGCGGGATATTCCGATTTAACGTACAAATCCGCAGGTCCGTTATCCACCGTTCCGCTTTCCTTGGGAATATGCCCTTCCATATCGAGAGCAAGAGCAACGTAACCTTTATCGTTCCATTCTTTCACCCACTGATAATAAGCCGTTCCGCCGCCGCCGTGAATAAGGAGAACCGCAGGCTTATCGTCCTCTTCTTTCGTCCCCTCGGGGAAACCGAGATAACCGAAAGCGTAACTTTCCTCGCCTTTATAATCGCTCCTTAAAAATATACCCTTGATATTGCAATCGTCTTCTTTTCTGTCGTACTCGGGGCAGTATTTAAATTCTTGTTTCTGCCACAAATCGAGCGAAAAATCGACTGCGTCGTACACGGGGTAATTATGATATTCTCTTGCGGGCGCGCTGCTTTCGCTCACGCTGTTATTCGTTCCCGACGAGTCGCCGACGGAAGAGGATCCGCCGCCTCCGCCGCAAGCCGAAAAGCACATAACAGCCGAGACCGTTGCCGCCGCCGCGCATAAGATTTTGTTTTTAATACCCATAAGAATAACTGAGCCTCCCTATCGGAGCGGAGTCGCCCGATATATAGTAGTCCATAATGTCGCCGGGGTTCTGAATGTTATCGGTGACCTTGAACAAAATATGACAATTATCCGCCGTAAGACCGAGCGAAGCAAGCGGTATCGTATACACTATGACGTTGCCGAAAACGCTGTAATCGGCTTTGCCCGCGTCTTCCCAATTATAGCCGCCCGTGCTTCTTTCGACAGAGGTCTTCCCGTTCTGCTCGGGGCTTCTGTTGATCACGAAATTATAACCGTTAAAACCGTTTGCGTTTTCGCCCGCGCCGATATAAAGCGTCATCCAGTTTTTATCGGTTCCGTTATACGGGGTTATCGCGTCTTTCGTTTTAACGTAAACATAAAGATTTGCGTTGTTGTGAATAACCTTTACGTCGGTTATATCGTTTCTGTTGCTGTCGTTATAATAGCGGCCTTTACCCACCGCGTCGGTTGCGTCGCGCTTTATCGCGTCGCCCGAGAAATCGACGTAATGCGATTTTACGGTATCCCACTGGAAAAGCGACTCCTCGTTCGAAGCGTCTATCGTCATTTTACGATACTTGTACTTCTTGCGGTCGGTAAGCTTGTAATTTCTTATGTTGCGGATAAGCTGCATATAGAAATTATCGCCGCCCGCGCCCGCGCTCATTTCGACGTCTCTCGAATATTCGTCGTTATAAACGTCGCAGAAAGTACCCTTGATTCCGTTCCAGCTTTTAATAGCCATCCACTCGTTCCAACCCGTTATCATAACGTGTTTTACGGATTGTCCCTGCGCCTCGTAATCGAATACGGTCTGCCATTCGTTCTCGAAGTTTCTTCCCTCGACATAGTTTTCGACTTTGCCCGTCTTGTAATTATACCCCTTACTCGACTGCGGAGACATATCGCTGAACTGAACCGTAGGACCGTGCTGAGCGACGGAAACGCTTATCGCCCTGTAATTTTCGTGAATATTCTGCGGATAAGCCCAACTCATCCACGGAATGGCGTTGTCGTGTTCGATCGCGCCCTGCGGCCACTGAGATTCGACTATTTCAAATCTTTCCGAAAGCTTTTCGGGTATATAATCGTTATAGTTCGGATTAAGCGTCTGATCGCTCGCGCCGCGGCTGTCCTTCGTTATGCCCGCGATAAGCGGCTTGCCGTTAGGCGAGAACCATATCTCGTCGTACTTTTCGGTCTGATAGAAAGTGTCGTAAATTTTCTGCGCCGTAGTACCGCTTTTGGAGTTGGTGTAAAACATCACCTTGGGAACTTTGAAGCCCTGCTTCTGAAATCCGATAAGCGTTTCGATAACGAGCTTGGCAACGTCCGCGTAAATCGCGGCGTTCGTCGTGTCGAAACAAAGGTAATCGATACCCGCCATCGTGAGAAGTTCCATATGACGCGTCACGATCCACGGATCGGACATCGTGTAATAACCGTAAAGCGGCTCCGCGCAGAAATGGAACTCGCCCATTTTCGAAAGTTCGCTGTCGGTCTGAGAATTGAGCGCCGCGGTTCCCTCTTCGGTAGACAAAAGTTTGGTATTGTCGTATATGGCGGACTGCATGTATGCGTGCTGACCGAGCCACAGCGAATACCATATTCCGACGTATCTCGTTCCGCTTTTATAACCGCTCGCCTCGTTGAAATATCTGCCGAGCGCGTCCGTTCCGACGGTGTTTAAAAGAGTGTATTCCGCGGGAGTCAGATCTCTGTCGTCCTCCACTCTTCCGTCCTGCGCCGCCGAATTGCTTTCGGATACGCTTTCGTTTTTATTGCTATCGGTTCCGGATCCGTTCCCGCTCATATCTCCTCCGCATCCCGCAGCCGCGAACAATGCCATGATCACGGCGATAGTTAAACATAATATTTTTTTCATTTTTTCCTCAATACGAATAAGCAAATCTGCCAAGCGGAGCGCAATCGCCGCTTATGTAATAATCCTGGATGTCGGCGTAATTCGTGACGTTATCGGCAGCTTTTATCCATACGGCAGGTTCGTCCGACGTAAGCCCCAAAGCCGAAAGCGGAATTTCGAAGGAAACCGATTTGCCCGATAATTTATATTTTATATCGGAAACTTTTTCCCAGTCGTACCCGCCGAGAGAACGTTCGAGCGAGGTAACGTCGCCGTCCGGAGTTCTGTTCACGACGTAATCGAAACCGCCGAAAGTTTTATCGGAAGCGTTTTTGGATCTTATAAACAAATTCATCCAGTTTTTGTCCGTTCCGTTATATGCGGTTATCTCGTCTTTGCAAACTACTCTTACATACAGATTTTCGTCGTCGCTCGCGACATAAACTTCGCTTATGTCGTTTCTGTTCGAATTATCCTCGTAAACGGTCGTTCTGAAACAGTCTCTGAAATTTCTCGCGATCGCGTCGCCCGTAAGATCTTTGTAACAATGAAGAACTTTATCCCAGTCGGCAAAACTTTCGTCGCCGATATCGATCGTGATTTTTCTGTATTTATAGTCCACGCCTTCGCTGTATTTGAATTTTCTTACGTTTATAGCCGTCTGAACTACGAAATTATCGCCGTAGCCGCCTTTCATCATCTCGACGTCTCTCGAATATTCTTCCGAGAAAGTATCGACGAAATATGCGTCGTTACCGTCGTTGAGCTTCTGAGCCATCCATTCGTTGAACCCCGTTATCATAACGGTGTTCACCTTTTGTTTCTTTTCGTCGGCATTGTTTTCGAACACGGTTCTCCACTGCTGTTCGTAATTTATGCCCGTTGCGGCTTTTTCGGGAAGATTTTCGCAAAGGTCGAAATCGTAACCGCGACCGTAATTGCTCATGCTTCCTTTACTCATCGCCGCGCCCGGGTGCTGTGCGAGCGAAACGCTCATATACCCGTTGTAATTCTCCTGCGGATATTCCCAGCTCATCCAGGGGAACCCCGTTTCTTTATCGGTTACCGTTGTTTTACCGTCGGGCCACTGCGATTCTCTGAAATCGAAAAACTCGCTCGTAAGATTATCGTAAAGCTCCTGATCTCCGCCCGCGCTTTGGTTTTTAACGCCGATAATAAGCGGTTTACCGTTCGGGGCATACCAAAGATCCGCATATTTGGACATCGGCGCGCCGTTTTGGAAATATCTTCTGTAAACTTTCAGAACGCATGCGGGCGAATTGGTGTTCGTATAAACGGTCACCTTCGGCACGTTGAAACCCTGAGCCGCGAACGATTCGAGAATGGAAAACATCAGATCCGCCTGCTCCTCGTAAACAACGCTGTTCGTATAGTCGTAAACGAGAAAATCGACGCCCATAAGCATCATAATTTCTATATGACGGGTCAACACCCACGGATCGAGCGAAGAATAGTAACCGTAAAGCGGTTCGCCCCAGTAATGGAACTTTTTCGAGTTTACCGAAAGATAATCGCTCGTAAGGTAATCCGGGTTGTCTTTCAGAATTTTCGTCAAGTCCAAAACCTCGCCCGGGGTTTCGTGAACGCCGTGCCAGGTATGATAGAAAATGCCGACCTGATTACCGTTTTTCACGTCGCCTTTTTGAAACACTCTGCCGTTGTCGTCTATCGCAGACAAGCTCGCATCGGTGTACAGAAAGTCGTCTATAAGTCGATTATCGTAGGTTTTCTGCGGTTTCGAGCTTTCGCTTTCCGAAGCGGAATTCTTACCTTCGGAAGCGCTGTTTTTATCCCCTCCGCCGGTACAACCGACGGAGGCGAAAACGAGAAGCAAAAGCGAAATCGCCATGCAAATAATTTTTTTCATCATTTTAAAACCCTCTTTCAAAAACAAATTTTAACCCTTTAAAATTCGTAAAGGTCAGGCTGTTTGCGATTATCCCTTGATACCGGACATCGAAACGCCTTCGATAAGCTGTTTTTGGAATATCGCGAAAATTATCGTCGGGATTATCGACATAAACACCGCGCCCGCCATAACGATATTGTCTTTTATCGATCCGACCTGGTCGGTGGAGTTTGTCGAATAATACACGACCTGCGCGAGCGTCCGAAGTTCTCCGCCGTCGCAGTATACCATAGGTCCGTAATAATCGCCCCAATAGTTTATAAAAACCTGCGACATTACATAGAGAATTACGGGCTGGCAAAGCGGAACCGTTATAAACAGGTATCTCTGAAAAGTATTCGCTCCGTCGATTTTAGCCGCGTCGTCGAAGTCCTTGGGAATTCCGAGCATATATTGCCGCATAAGGAAAATATACACCGCGCCGCCACCGAAAAGATTGGGAATCGTAAACGGGTAAATCGTGTCAAGCCAGTTAAAGCCTCCGTTTCCGAATATTCCGTTTTTAGAATACATTACATAAAGGGGAAGCTGAGTTACCGCCGCGGGAAGCATCATCGTTCCGAGCATAAGGAAGAACATTACGTTTCTGCCCGCCCATTTGAGTTTTGCGAACGAGTACGCTATAAGCGACGCCGAAAACGGAACGGCAATAAGGTTGAACCCGATTATTATCATCGTGTACTTCAAACCGTCCAGATACGCTCTCGGATTTGCGCTTCCGCTCTCTATGGTCGTATCGTTGAAAAGCGTTATGAAGTTCGAAAACTGCCAGTCTCTCGTGAAAAAGTCAAAACTGTACTTTGCGTTTTCCGCCGTCATTAGACTTCTGTTTATCATATAGACGTACGGCACGAGAAGAACGACGGCAAGGATCGTCATCAGAACGTACAATACGGAATTGACGGCTATCGATTTTCTGCGCGCTTTAATGCGCGACCGCTCTATTTCTCTGCGAGCTTCGTTTAAAGATATGTTTTCCGTCATACGTCGTCTCCGTAAAATACCCATTTACTCGTTATAAACAGGATAGCCGTCAAAACGCCTACGATAACAAGGGTTATCCATGCAAGCGCGCTCGCCCTGCCGTAAGATGTTGCGTTTCCGCCGAAAGACAGATAATAAATTCTCAGTCCCAGCATATTGAGCGCGTCGTTTTTTCCGCCTCCGCCGTCGTGTCCGTAAGTTAAAGGAACGGTACTCTGTATTGTTCCGATAACGGACATGATGAGGTTGTAGAAAATCATCGGTGTGGACATCGGAAGAGTTATCGAAACGAGTTTTCTCAGCTTCGACGCGCCCTCTATATCCGCGGCTTCATAGTATTGTTTATCTATGGACTTGAACGCCGAAAGCCATAACAACATTCCGCCGCCCGCGCCCCAGAGTCCGTAAAAAATTATCGAAAGTATCGCTCTGAAATCGTCTTCGTCGTGCCATTTGAACGGCTTACCGCCGAAAAACGCGACAATTTCGTTAAATAACCCCTGAAAAAGCGTGCCGTCCGTTCTCTGAACGTCCAAAGCGGTGAGCTTTTTCCAGATAACGGCGGCAGCAGCCGCCGGAATCATACAAGGCATATAATAAAGCACGCGGAAGGTTTTTACGCCCTTTTTCTGATCTTTGCTTACCAGAAGAGCAAGAAAATAGGACACAACGAGACCTAACGGCACGCTTATGATCACATACAGGAAAGTATTTTTCGCGATAAATCCCGCAAGCGGACTCGTGAGAATCTTCGTGTAGTTCTTAAAACCGACAAACGTACCCATCCAGTCGGACGGAGTGAATACGAACTGCGTGGAGTTATAAAAGGACATTACCAAAGAAAAGATAACGGGAATAAGCGTGAATAAGACTATTCCTATTACGAGCGGCAGATTGAAAAGCCACCCTATGTAATTGTTTTTGATAAACCTTTTGAAACCCGAGTTCCCTTTCCCCTTCGCGTCGGCTTTTTTTTGTAAATTAGCCACCGTCCGCCTCCGAATTATTCGACTGTCGCGTAAGCTTCGTCGATTGCTTCTTTACAATTCGAAATGGCTTTGTCTACGGTAAGCTTCATATTCGTTCCGTCGTTGAAAAGTTCGCGAACGGCTGTGTCTATACTCTTCTTTGCCGCGATAGGCGCGTATTTGAAGAATTCGGGACACATTTTGTACTCCGAACCCCAGGAGTAAGCTTCGAGGTTTAAGTTTTCGTAGCCTTTACCCCAGTTGGAGATTTTTGGATCGGCAAGATCTTTTCTTATCGAAGCAAGGTTAAGTCCGTTAAGAGCCATGGTCTGCTGTCCTTCCTGACTTAAAAGATAACGAAGGAACGCCCATGCGAGCTTTTTGTTCTTGGAAGTTTTGGAAATGCAGTAGCCCGCGATACCCGCGCCGATTTTTGCGTTAGTATAATCTTTTTCGCCGTCGGCTTCTTTTCCTATAAGCGGGAAAGTAACGAGGTCGAGATTGTCCTTACCCTTGAACACGGCTTTATTTGCAAGCTGAGAAATTGCCATAGACTGGAAATACATTGCGCAGGAACCCTGCTCGAATCCGCTTCCTACCGTAACCTGAGAATCGGGAATGTATCTCTTGGAAACCATATCGCGAAGAAGGTTCAAAGTTTCTTTCGTGCCGTCGTTTGCGATAACGTTATTCCCTTTTTCGTCGATGACTTCGCTTCCCAAAGAGGAAAGCATCGGTACGCTCGTGGAAAGCCAGGAAGTAAGGTTCGGCTCTAAGCAGTAAACGCCGCTCATTCCGATTTCGGGCTTATCGAGCCAGGCTCTGAGCTTTGCGCATGCTTCGAGCATATCGTCCCACGTCCAGCCGTTTTTAACTTTCGTCATATCGACGCCAGCCGCTTCGAACCAGTCTTTACGATAGAACGTAACGACGCAGTCGCACGATCTCGGAACGGCGTATATCGCGTCGTTTACCTTTCCCATATCGAAATATTCGGTATAGAACGAGTTTGCGTAGCCTTCTTCTCCGAAATGACCGGCGGCGTCGCTTGCCTCTATGTACTTATCGAGCGGTTCCATATAACCGTAAACCTCGTATATATCGGGCGAATTCGTCCAGATGATATCGGGGAGATTCTGCGAAGACGCAAGACGCTGAATATTGCTTCCGTAAGTGTTTATCATAAGCGTTTTATACGAAAGTTTAACGTTGGGATATTCATCGTTGAAGCCGTCGAGAAGGCATTCGATCATCGATTTTTCGTTGTCGTTGGTGCCGGGAATACCGATGGAAAGGGTTACGGCGGCATTCTTGTCGTCGACCTCTATTCCGCCGTCTAAGGACTCGCCGCCGCCTGCGCTGCTATGGCTGTCGCCCGTGCTGTTAACGGTGCTGTTACCGGGAATGCCTCCGCCCGTACAAGAAACGGCGAGCATAACCGACATAATCGTTGCTAACAAAATTGCTAAAAATTTCTTCATGTTTTCTCCTTTATCTTAAAATGATTTTCATTTAAAATAATTTTCCCGTTAAGAGTGTTTGTTTGCGACTTGTCGCAAACAAAGGGGTATACCCCTTTGTTTTTCAAAATTTCAAGGTTTTATGCGTGTTTTTGCCTGTTTGAATTACTTGAATTTAACGAGCTGCGATATCATATTCATAGCGTAAAGCCTTGCGGAAAAATCGTTTACATGGTTTATTCCGTTGCCCGTTACCGAATAATATCCTTTCGTTTCGATAAGCGCAAGCGACTGGGCGAACATATCCAATGTATAAACGTTCTCGTTCTCCTCGGCAAGCTTATCGAGCTTATTCCAGTATTTTTCAAAGCCGTCCTGCGCGTAAATATCGGGATTTGCGTTAAAAGCCTTTATAAGCACTACTTCGCATTCGGGATTTACCGCCTGAACGTCGTCTATTATTTTCTTTATATTATCGTAATAAGACGAAGCCGAAACCTTACTTCCGAGGTCGTTTATTCCAAAATGGATATAAAGAAGATCGGGTTTTTCGTTGGCGAGATTTATCGTCTGAACGTCTTCCGCGCCCCAACCCGAAGTTTTTCCGCCGACCGCCTGATTGGAAAGAGTTATGTTTCCCTCGTATTCGGCATTCAACGCCTGCACGGTAAGCGTCATAAAGTTTTCCATGAACGGCTCGCGGTTGAACTTTTTACTCGAAGAACAGCCTTCCATTACGCTGTCGCCCGTAGCGCAGATTTTAAGATCGTCGCCGAAAGCGAGTTTTGCTTTGGTTTTCGTCAGTCCCGAAGTTTTATAATTCGCGTACAAATCGGAATTAAGGTCGTTGGCGTCGTAAACGTAACTTACATAAATCTGATTTCCGTAATAAAACGGGCTTTCGGAATATATCGCGCCCGCCATCAGAACGCAGTCCGTAAGAATGTTCCCGATAGACGATTTAAGGAAAAATCCTTCCGGCATTTCCAAACCGCTGAGATTTTCTTCGGTGAGATAAGTCGTTTTTTCGGGCGATTTTGCCGTGATCGTGTTGTCGTTCACGTCAAAATCGGTCAGATCGTATTCTTTTTTGAGAGTGTAATCTCTTATCGAAAGAATTTTTACGGGTTTGAATTGAAGATTGCCCTTCACAACCCCGTCCGCACCCTTGACCAGAAGCACGGATTCGTTGTATATCACGTTTCCCGTGTAAAACGGAGTTACCGTTTCTTTTTCGCCGAAAGCGTAAGCGGCTTCGGCAGGGTCGACGTAATTAGGTAAAGTCTTGTTGACATCCGTCGTGCTTTCGCTCGTCGGCGCGCCCGATCCGCTGTTAGATTTATCGTCCGACATATCGGTTCCTCCTCCGCAAGACGGCAGAATTCCGACAAAAAATGCCAGCGTAAACATAACGGCAAGAATTTTTTTGATTTTTTTCATTTTATTCTCCCTCGGATTAACATTCGCCGTCGTTAATCCTATTCTTGAAATATTTTAGCATAAGCGGCGCGTCATATCAATACATAAAAGATACGATAGTTTGCACAAACCACAGATTTTTAAAAAACGATTGACCGCATTTTAATTATGTGATATAATGCTTTCAGAGGTGAAAATATGAGCAGATTACTCAATTTTTTGAAAAATACGGCGTTCTCCGTAACCGAAGCGGAATTCGCCACGGTAGGAGATTTTTGGAAAAATCAGGTGTTTTTCTATAAAAGAGAGCGTTTATATTACGTTACGGACGGCGAAGCGGATATTATTTTGAAAGAAAAGACCATTCATCTTCAAAAAGGAAGACTTTATCTTATCCCGAGCCATTCCGTTCTTACGGGAAAATGCAAGGACTTTTTAAGCCATCACTTTATACATTTTCAATTCGACGAGTCGGTTTACAATTTCTTCTACGCGGTTAAACTCAAATCGGAAGTGGAAGCCGACGAATTCGACGAGCATTATTTTAAAGTCCTCGAAAACTATATGCTCGAACAGGCAAAAGCTCCGCTTTTACCGCAGGCGGAACTCGAAATCAACGGCATAATGCAAATTCTCATATCCAAATTTTTGCCGAACATAACGCTGAACGACGATATGATCCAGATGCTCGATATCGTCTCTTACATAGACAAAAATCTCGACCGCAACATAACCGTCGAGGAACTTGCGAACGTCGCCGCGCTCAACAAGGTTTATTTTTCGAATAAATTCACCAAACATATGGGGGTTTCGCCGTCACAATTCATAATCAACAGACGGCTCGAAAAAGCTATGGATATGATAAAATATTCCGACCTTAACTTGAAAGAGATCTCGTTTAAAGTCGGATTTGAGAATAATATGTATTTTTCGAGAATTTTCAAAAAGAAAATCGGCATGACGCCGTCGGAATTCAGACTTAAAGGCGCGAGATCGTCGCACTGAAAAATTTTAGAAATTATCGGAAAATTAAAACGCGCCGCGGAAAACGAAAAGTTTTCCGCGGCGCAAATTATTTGTGCGTTTTTTCGAATTTTAAAATTATTTCGGCTTCTTCTTTATCTCTGCACTCTTCCGCTTGCGTTTCCGCCCGCGAGGGCTTCGACCTCCGCTACGGAGACCATATTGTAATCGCCCTCTATCGAATGTTTAAGGCACGAAGCCGCAACAGCGAATTCGATCGTTTTCTGCGCGTCGTAACCGTTTAAAAGCGAATAGATAAGTCCGCCGCCGAAGCTGTCTCCGCCGCCGACTCTGTCCACGATGTGCATTGCGTATTTCTTCGAAAATACCGCTTCGCCGTCCGAGTAAAGCATTGCCGACCAGTTATTGTCGTTTGCCGACAAACTTTCTCTGAGTGTTATCGCAACGCCTTTGAAACCAAATCTTTCGGTAAGCTTTCTGGCAACCGATATGTAGCCGTTTCTGTCGAGTTTGCCCGTGTTTATGTCTGTGTTGTCCGCCTCTATTCCGAAAACGTCTTTCGCGTCCTCTTCGTTCGCGATGCAATAATCGACGTATTTGCAAACTTCGCCCATAACTTTGCCCGCCTTTTCTTTGCTCCAAAGTTTTTTACGGAAATTAAGGTCGCAGGAAATCGTTATTCCCTTCTCCTTGGCTTTTTTGCAGGCTTCGAGAGTTATTTTTGCGGTTTCGTCCGAAAGGGCGGGAGTGATACCTGTGAAATGAAACCAGTTCACCCCGTCGAAAATCTTGTCCCAGTCGAAATCCTCGGCTTTTGCCGCGGCTATCGCCGAACCCGCTCTGTCGTAAATAACTTTGCTCGGGCGTTGACTTGCGCCTTTTTCGCAATAATATATACCTACTCTGTCTCCGCCGCGGACGATCTTTGTCGTGTCGACTCCGAATTTTCTTAAACTGTTGACCGCCGCCTGACCTATTTCGTGCGCGGGAAGTTTGCTCACGAACGCGCAATCCACGCCGTAATTGGCAAGGCTCACCGCGACGTTTGCTTCCGCTCCGCCGAACGTGGCTTCGTACTTTTCGCTCTGAACGAATCTGAGATAATTTTCGGGAGCGAGCCTGAGCATTACCTCGCCGAACGTTACAACTTTCATTTTATTTCACCTCTTTTAAGATTTCGTTGATTTTTTTACAGTTTTCGGCAATATCGCCTTTCATCATAAACGACCCGCCGACGGCATAAATCTTATCGAATTCGAGAAACTCTTTAAGATTTGTCAGATCCACGCCGCCCGTGGGAATAAATCTGATCTGCGGGAACGGACCCGACAAAGCCTTTAACGCTTTAAGTCCGCCGTAAACGTTTGCGGGGAAGAATTTCAAAGTGGTAAGCCCGAGTTCCAGAGCTTCCATGATTTCGGTCGGCGTTACGCAACCGGGGAAATAATCGATACCGTTTGCCGTACATATTTCGGCAACTTCTTTGGAAAGACCGGGAGACACGATAAATTTCGCGCCCGCGTTCAACGCCTCAACGCACTGCTGACCGTTGATAACCGTTCCCGCGCCGATATTCATATCGGGGAAAAGCGACGTTCCGAGGCTTATCGCTTCCGCGGCGCAAGCCGTTCTGAACGTTATTTCGGCGGTGTTAATTCCGCCCTCTCTTAACGCGGACAAAGTTTTTTCCGTGTCCGCCAAATCCTTGATTACCACTACGGGTACTATTTTATCCATTGTTTTATCCTCTTTATTTTAATTCTTGAAGAATATAAGGTACGACAAATAACTTGCCGAAGAAACGACAACCGCGATAAGCGCGATCGCGATTATCAGACACGCCGTTTTGAAAAAAGCGTTCGCAAAACTGCTCCAAAGCAAAATTTCGGATATAATGCCCGAAATCGCCCCTGCGCCGTAGCACATTAAACCGATCGGAATTAAAACCACGCCGACCACGGCTTCCGCCGCGTCTTCTATATGCGTCGCGGAATACAGAATATATGTTCCGAAACAAAACGCAATGACCGAAACGGCGAAAAGTATTATTCCAGTAATAAATTTACCCATAATCCTTGTTTTGCTTCAAATGCGATTTTCTATACTCAATTCAGTTAGCCGCTATCACTCGCAATACTATTCCTGCCGTCATAAGACACAAACAAACGACAGCTAAAACTATGCTCAACGGTTTATAAGCCCCTGTTTTGACGATTACGTTTTTCCAGAACATTATCTCGGCAAAAACGCCGAACAATTCAAACGCGATATACGGTACAAAAAACAGCAAAGCGGCAAATCCCGACATAAAAGAACCGCCTTCGCCTTTTGTTCTCATAATACTTTCCCAAAAGGTCAGCGTTACCAAAAACAAAAGAACCGCAATACCGAAAAATAAGACTCCTGTAAAAAACTCGTCTTTTTTCATTATTTTCCCCAAATCTCCATACCGAAAATTTAATTAACCGCCATTATGCGAAAAGCTATTCCCGAACTTACAAGTCCCAGACAAATCCCGGCTAAAACCGCGCTTAACGGCTTATACACCCCGTCTTTATCGAATATGTTTTTTCCAAGCATAATTACTCCGATCGCCCCGCTTCCGAGAAGAAAGAAATAATATACCCAAAAAAACAAAGGAATAATCGCCATCATCAAAGAGCCTTCTCCGCTCGCTTTCATTCTCATAATGCCGTCAAAAAAACTTAACGTTCCAAAAAACGCAAAAATCGTAATACCTAAAAATATTATTCCGATCATAAATTCGTCTTTTTTCATCATTTTCCCCTCAGACCGCGAAATAATTTTTCGTCGGTCGCTCAATATTTTTTAAACTCCCGAGTACGCCGAAAAACCTCCGTCTACGGGAATTACCGTACCGGTTACGAAACCGCTCGCTTCGTCCGAGCAAAGCCAGAGAAGACAGCCTAAAAGATCGCTTATTTCCCCGAATTTGCGCATAGGCGTCGCCGCGAGAATTTTACCCGTTCTGGGCGTGGGCGTTCCGTCTTCGTTGAACAAAAGACCTCTGTTCTGATTTGTCACGAAAAATCCCGGAGCGATCGCGTTGCAACGGATATTGCACGGCGCGAAATGAACGGCGAGCCACTGCGTGAAGTTCGAAACACCCGCTTTCGCCGCGGAATATGCGGGAATTTTGGTAAGCGGACGATATGCGTTCATAGACGAAATGTTGATTATGTTTCCGCCCGTTTTAACCATTCCTTTCGCAAAAACCTGCGTTACGAGAAACGCCGAAGTTATGTTAAGGTCGAAAACGAATTTAAGCCCGCTTTCGTCGAGAGCGAAAAAGTCCTTCACTCCCTCCGTGTCGGGGAACATATATTCGTTGTCGCAAGTGGCTTTCGGATTGTTTCCGCCCGCGCCGTTTATGAGAATATCGACTTTGCCGAACGACTCTATAACCGTTTCGTAAGCCGACAAAATACTTTCCTTATCAAGACAGTTACAACGGATAGCAATCGCATTATCGCCGATTTCGTTTGCGATTTTTTCGGCGGCGTCGTAATTGATATCCAAAAGAGCGACGTTTGCTCCGCAATTTGCCAGAGCTTTGGCGAATTCTCCGCAGATAATTCCGCCCGCGCCCGTTATCGCAACCGTTTTACTTGTTAAATCTATATCGAATGGTAATTTCATTTTGCACCTCATTTTTTATTCTTTTTTATTGTACTACCTAAAAAACGATTAGTCGACCGTAAGGCAAGGCGCGCGCCGCTTTTTAAAAGGGAGTGACCTTCGTGGTCACAGGAATTTTAAAAAGCAAGCGGAACGCTGCATCACGGGATGAATAATCATTTTTTTGTAACCGCCTCGAAAACGCCCTGTAAATACGCAGCGCCTAACGCTCTGTCATAAAGTCCGTAACCGGGTTTAGCGTCCTCGCCCCAAATGTTTCTGCCGTGATCGGGGCGGAGATATCCGTCGAACCCGTTTTCGACGAGGGCTTTAACGATAGAATAAATATCCACGTTACCTTCGCTCGTCTGATGTCCGTTTTCGTAAAAATCGGTTTCAGAGGTGTACTTCAACTGTCTTAAATGCGCGAAATAAATTCTCTTAGCGTACTTTGCCGCCATTTTAGGCAAATCGTTGAATCTTCCCGCGCCGAGACTGCCCGTGCAGAACGTTATTCCGTTATGCGGATCGGGTACGGCGGCGAAAAGCCTGTCGTAATCCTCTTCTCTGCCGACAATTCTCGGAAGTCCGAAAATATCCCACGGCGGATCGTCCGGGTGAATAGCCATATTCACCCCCGCCTCCTCGCAGGCGGGCATTATCGCGTTAAGGAAATAAACGAGATTTTCGAAAAGTTTCTCGTGAGTCATTCCCTCGTAGCTTTTTAAAAGTCTGTTAAGCTGTTCGGGCGTGTAACTTTCGTCCCAACCCGGGAGCCTTAAATTATGCTTATCGAGCTTTTTGAAATCGGCTTCGCTGTAAGAAAGCGAGGTCGAACCGTCGGTATGCTTGTAGTAAAGGTTCGTTCTGAACCAGTCGAACACGGGCATAAAGTTGTAGCAAACGCATTTTACGCCGACCTTGCCGCAATTTATGATATTCTGCTTATAAGCCTCGATATACTTGTCTCTCGACGGAAGACCGAGCTTTATGTCCTCGTGTACGGGAATACTCTCGATAACTTCCATTTCGAGACCCGCGTCGTTTGCGAGTTTTTTAAGTTTTTCGAGCTTCTCCACGCTCCACACGTTGCCGACGGGTTCGTCGTAAACGGCGGTAACGACGCCTGTCATTCCCTGAATTTGTTTGATGTAATTAAGCGGTATGCAATCGTTTTCGCCATACCACCGAAACGTCATCTTCATAGTGCTTTTTCCTTATTGCGAGGGCGATTTGCCCCGATTTGCTTATAGTATACTTTTATTATAAAGTTTAGTCAATGCTTTTTACGAAAAAACACACTATTTAACAAATTTAGGATAAGATTGAACATATATCCGTCCGACGCTTGCCGACCGTAACGCGCCGTTTGACTAAATATGCCGTTTTTGGTAAAATACAAATATTGAAATTTTAAAGGAGACTTAAAATGGAACGTCCGATACTCAAAAACAAAATATTTTTGTATCTGACCGAGTTTTTCTCGGGTATGTCCGTTATGGCGGTGGAACTCGGCGCAAGCAGACTGCTGGCTCCCTATTTCAGTTCTTCGCAGATCGTATGGACGATTATCATCGGAACGATTATGATCGCGATGGCTCTCGGAAACATTTACGGCGGAAAAGCGGCGGACAAAAATCCCGACCCCGATAAACTGTACGGAAGAATAATAATCGCCTCGATATGGATCGCGCTTATTCCCGTTCTCGGAAAATATATAATTCTCGGCATTTCGGGACTGCTTATTCTTACCGTAAGCACGAATTTCCTTGTGATCGCGGCTTTTGCGGCGTGTATGGTGATTTTCGTGTTCCCTCTGTTTCTGCTCGGAACGGTTACGCCGTGCCTTGTTAAATATTCGGTGGACTCTCTCAACGAAAACGGAAAAACAGTCGGATATTTGAACGCTTCTAACACCATCGGAAGCATTATCGGAACTTTCGTGCCTACGTTTATCACTATACCCGCGGTCGGCACGTCCGTCACGTTCCTTATTTTTGCGGGAATACTCTTGGTTCTCTCGGCGGTTTATTTTATTTCGTCGAAAATAAACATGATGAAAATCAAAAAACTGCCCGTCGCAATTCTTATTTTCATTTTAAGCTGCATATTCGGACATAACGGAAGTTTCGCTTTCTGGCAGGACGACCTCACATACGAGGGAGAGTCGGTTTATAACTATCTTCAAGTTTACGAAGACGACAGGCAGGTATCGCTTTCGACGAACGTTATTTTCGGCGTGCAATCGGTATACCTCAAACAAGGCTCGCTCACGGGTATGTATTACGACTACGCCTTAGCGGCGCCGTTTATGTCGGGAGTTTACGAAAACAAAAGCAACGATATGCTCATTCTCGGAATGGGAACGGGAACTTACGCCACTCAATGCGAAAAATATTTCGCAGGTTGCAAAATGAATATCGAAGGCGTTGAAATCGACGAAAAGATTACCGAGCTTTCCAAAAAATACTTTCATGCTTCCGACGACGTGAAAGTTACGACTTACGACGGAAGAGCTTACCTTAACGCGACAGATAAAAAATACGACGTGATTATGGTAGACGCCTATCAGGACATTACAATTCCGTTTCAGATGTCTTCCGCGGAGTTTTTCACGCTCGTTAAAAACCACCTTAAACCGGGCGGCGTTATGGTCGTTAATATGAACATGCGCGGAAGCGGAGAAGGGTCGATAAACGATTATCTCTCGGACACTATTGCAAGCGTTTTTTCCGAGGTTTACACCGCAGACGTTAAAAATACGACGAACAGAGAGCTTTTCGCTTCCGATAACGCCGAAATGCTCGGCTCGTTTGCCGCCAATCTGGAAAAAGAAAATAATCTCGCGCTGAAAGCAATCATGCAGAACGTGAGCGATGAACTTAAAGAATACAAAAGCAGTAAAAAATACATTCTCACGGACGACAAAGCTCCCGTCGAACTTCTCGGAATGAGAGTTATCGACGAAATGATCTCGGACGAAATATCGTATTACAAGAAAATCTTTAAAGAAAAAGGACTTAAAGGTCTGCTCGAAAGTTTCTGATCTTTAAAAAATTTACATAATTCGGTTTTTATGCGGTAAACTAAGGGTAGTTACAGGCAAGCGGTTCAAATTTATAAAATCTTAAACCGCAACGTTAAGGAGTCGAATTATGAAAGATACAGGAATCGTAAGAAGAATAGACGTTCTCGGAAGAGTCGTTATCCCTAAGGAAATAAGAAAAACTCTCAAAATGAACGAGGGCGACCCCGTGGAAATTTACACCGAAAAGGACTCGCTCGTCGTTAAAAAATATTCGCCCGTGAAAACGCTCGGCGGTTCGCTCGACTGCGCGGCGGAGAGCTTAGCCAAATGCACCGGACACGCGGTTATCGTCTGCGACGAATCGAATTACCTCTCGGCGGCGGGCGTAAACGCAAAAGAGCTTGTCGGAAACAAGATTTCAAAAGCCGTCGAAGAACTGCTCGGCAAAAAGAAAACGCTCGTCGTGAACAGATCGGAAGGCGGCGCGCCGATCGATATACTCGGCGGCGACAGACTCAATTTCGCAAATCAGTTATTTATGCCCGTTAAATCGGGCGAAGAGATAATAGGAGGACTTATCGTGGCGGACAAGGTAAAAGACAGCCCGATTACCTCGTCCGACATAAACCTCGCAATGCTCACCGCAGAGTTCATCGCGGCGCATTTTTAAGCAGATTTCAGTCGTTTTCGAATGAAAAAAATAAATCCGCTTTTAAAAAACGCCGCGCTTATATCCGTGGGCGGACTTATCGTCAAGCTCCTCGGCGCGTTTTACAGAATTCCGCTCAACAACATTTTAAAAGCCGACGGTCTCGGAATCTATCAGACGGCGTTCCCGCTTTATCTCATACTGATGACGTTTACGGGCTCCGCGGCGACAAACGCTATAACGAAAATAATCGCTTCGGGCGAAAACGGCGAAGCCGTCGTCAAAAAGGCTTTCGTCGTTATTTTGCCGATAGGTTTTCTCGGCTGGGTGTTTATGACTTCGTTTTCGGGAATTCTGTCCGATTTACAAAGCAACCCCCGCGCAAAATTATCGTATATCGCGCTTGCTCCGTCGCTCGTTTTCGTAAGCGCGATTTCCGTTTTAAGAGGATATTTTCAAGGGAAAAACAATATGAAGCCGACCGTCTTTTCCCAGATCACGGAACAGACGGTTAAAATCGGCGCGGGACTTCTGCTTTGTTATCTTTTTGCGTCCGCTCCCGAAAAGGGAGCTTTTTTCGCCTGTCTCGCCGTTTCTTTAAGCGAGCTTTGCGCGCTGATTTACCTTATCGTGAAGTTTTGCAGATATCCCGACAAAATCTCCCGATCGAACGAAAAATACCCCGTTAAACGACTTATAGGGCAACTTTTGCCGATCGCTTTAACGTCCTGCGTTCTGCCGCTCGCAAAAGTTTTCGACAGTTTCACCGCGATAAACATTTTGAGCGGTTACGCAAAAGACGCTAACGGTTTGTA
Source organism: uncultured Clostridia bacterium (assembly GCA_934254825.1). Lineage (GTDB taxonomy): Bacteria > Bacillota > Clostridia > Christensenellales > Borkfalkiaceae > UBA10281. The sequence goes on from CAKQMB010000009.1 coordinate 102,839, forward strand.
CGGATTATACTCGGGAAGCGTGGAATCTCTGATCGGCATGCCCGTGGCGGTTTGCTACGGGATCGCGGCGAGCGTTCTCCCGAGCCTGACTTCGGCAAACGCGAAAGGAAACGCCGCGGAAGCGAAAAAAATCGTCGTTCAGGCGTTTTCGTATACCCTGTTTTTATCCGCGATCGCGTTTACGGCAATAGCATTCTTCCCGAATTTAATCATAAAAATTCTTTTTTCGGGATTAACAAAAGAAAGCAAGCAAATTTTATCGGGACTTATCGTATTTTCTTCGATAAACGTCGTTCTGTTATCGGTAATTCAGACGGAAACGTCTATTCTGGTCGCGAGCGGTAAGCCTTATATGCCCGCGATAAGCCTTGCCGCGGGTTTTGCCGTGAAAGTCGTTTCGCAGATTTTCTTTCTGAAAAACCCGAATTTGAACGTTTTCGGCATATTATATTCCGATATACTCTGTTATTTTGTTGCAGTTTTCACCGATTTGGTATATATTATTGCTATATATTATTCCTATAAACCGATCGGAAATAAAACGAGGAGCGAACAAAATGAAACTGACTCTTGCGGGAGCGGGCGTAACGCCGGGCGACTTGTCGCTGAAAGCTCTGGAAGCGATAAAAAAATCGGATAAAATAATCCTCAGAACGGACGAAACAAGACTCGGCGAATGGCTGAAAACCTTGGGGTTCGAATACGACTCTCTCGACCGTATTTATCTTAAATCGAGGTCTTTTTCGACATTAACCAAAAATCTCGCGGCGGAAGTTCTGAAAGCCGCGAAAACGCAGGACGTTCTTTACCTTGTGGAGGGGGACGTCAAAGACGATATTTCCTGTTCGGAAATTCTCAAAAAAAGACCCGACGCCGAGATCATCCCGGGCGTCTCGAAGGCAGACTTTTATCTCGACAAAGCGGCGGTTTACGGCAGGTACACCGCCCTTTCGGCATACGATATAGAAAGCGGAAGATTGAGCCTGCCGCTCGTCGTTTACGATATCGATTCCGAACTTATCGCCGCGAACGTCAAACTCGTTCTGTCGGACGTCTTCGGAGACGAAATCCCCTGCTATAAGTTCTTTAACGGCACTTTTTCACAAATAAAGCTTTATGAATCGGACTACGGAAACGAGTTCGACGAAACGTCCGCGCTCGTTATAAAAGACCTTCCTTTAACGCAAAAACAAAGGTTCGATTTAACCGATCTTCACGATATTTTAAAGGTGTTGCGTTCGGAAAACGGCTGCCCGTGGGATAAGGCGCAAACGCCGCTTACGATAAGAAGCAACACTTTGGAAGAAACTTACGAACTTCTCGACGCCGTAGAAAAAAAAGACGACGAAGCGACGATCGAGGAACTCGGCGATTTTCTTTTGCAAGCCTTTTTCTACGTCTGTTTCGGCGAGGAAGACAAAACTTATACGCTCTCCGACGTTACGAGCGGAATATGCCGAAAACTGATTTCGAGACACACGCATATTTTCGGAAAAGATCACGCTTCGAGTTCCGCTCAGGCTCTCGACGTGTGGGAGAAAAACAAACAAGCCGAAAAAGGATTTTCGAGCGGCGCGGAATATCTCGACTCCGTTCCGAAAAGCTTCCCTGCCGTTTTAAGAGCGCATAAAGTCGGTTCGAGGTCGGGCAAATACAATATGGATTTTTCTTCCGTGGAACAGGTTGCGGATAAAGTAAAAGAAGAATTCGACGAGGTTTTAGCGGAAGTTAAAGCCAAAAACGAAAAGGGAATTTACGAGGAATCGGGCGATTTGCTTTTTTCCGTCGTATCTTTCGTAAGACTTCTCGGCGTGAACGGCGAACTTGCCCTGAACGCCGCCACGGACAAGTTTTTGAAACGTTTCGAAAAAACGGAAGAACTTGTTTTAAAAGACGGAAAAAACATGAAAGAACTTTCCGAGCAAGAGTTGGATAAATATTACAATGAAGCTAAAAAGTATTAAAATCGGCAATTACGAAACCGAAAACAACTTGTTTTTAGCTCCTCTTGCGGGATTTTCGGATTACGCGATGCGTTCGATCTGCCTTTCCTACGGCGCAGGTCTCGCATTCACCGAGATGATAAGTTGCAAAGGTCTTTTGTATGACAACGAAAACACAAAAACCCTGCTTATAACCGCCCCGAACGAAAAGCTCGGATGCGTGCAGATTTTCGGAAACGATCCCGAGATCATGCGCCGCGCGCTCGAATCGAAGCACCTCGAAAAATTTCCGATCGCGGATATCAATTTCGGTTGTCCGATGCCGAAAATTTTCAATAACGGCGAAGGCAGCTGCCTTATGCAAAACCCCGCTCTGGCGGAAAAAATAGTTTCCGAATGCAAAAAAAGCGGAAAGGCGGTCACCTGCAAAATCCGCACGGGGCTTTACGACGATAAGCCGCTTGCCGTAGATTTCGCCAAAGCTCTGGAACAAGGCGGCGCGGATATGATCACCGTTCACGGAAGATCGAGAGAGCGAATTTACGCAGGCGAAGTAAACTTTGACGAAATTGCGAAAGTAAAACGATCCGTCAAAATCCCCGTGATCGCAAACGGCGGCGTTTTCACCGCGAAAGACGCCGATATTTTACTCGACAGAACGGGCGCCGACGGGGTTATGATTGCGCGCGGCGCGCTCGAAAACCCGTGGATTTTCGCCGATATTTTAAATGTTCCGCACGACAGCGATAAAGCCGAACTCATATGCAGACATATCGATATGCTCAAAGAACACTTCGACGACGAACGGGCGACCGTCGGTTTCAGAAAACAACTTTGCTTATACATAAAAGGCGAAAAAAATTCGGCGGCGTTCAAGCAAGCCGCGCTTAAAATAACAAATTCCGCGGAACTGAAAAAAGCCGTATGCGAATTTTTCGCGCAGTGACAAATTATAAACTTTAACGTTTTTTAACGCAAAGCAAAAAACAACTCCGTTATAACCTTTTCCTCTTCTTCGGAATAAACTGAACAGGAGGGACAGTATGAAAGCGAGAGTTATAAATTGCGGCTCGGCAATCGTAAAAAAAGCGCGCAGAAATCAGGATTACAACCTTATCGTTATGGGTTTTAACGGCTCGGAAACGGTTAAATACAGAAAAGAACTCGGCGGAGAAACGACAAAGCTCAAAGACCTTGCCGCATACTCCGAAAACGTTCAGAAAACATTGATTTCGGCTTTCGACACCGATAATTACGGGATTATTAAGCACTCCGCGGGCGTTTTCGACTGCGGAAAACTGCTCGGAATAAGCGATATGACGGTTTCGTATGCTTCAAGCCCGTATATGCCCGGCGCGCACGGAAAACTTTACGACACGCTCGCGGGCAAATTCGCCGTGGCTATCGGCGACGACCTTTACCGCTACGAGCTTTTCAAGTCGTTTGCGGTTTGCGGCGCGGAATTCGTCGTCGTTATAAGAAAAGGCGACGCAAGCGAGATAAACACCGTTCTTTTGAGGGCGTATTCGTATCTTCTCGGATTTCCGATCCTTCTCGTATGCAACGACAAGGCGTTATGTTCGAACGTCAAAGGCGAGCTTGTAAACCCTGACGAAGACGTTTTCGAGCTTACTCCCCTGTTCGATTTTTCGCTCAAAACAACAAAAATAAAATTCAACAAATAACCGCGGCGGCGTCTTGTATCCGGGTTTGCAGTATTACGGAAATCTTACATACTTCGCCTTGCCGTCGGTTTTCCGCCGTCCTTTGCGTTTATCAAAAAGCAAAGGACGGCGGAAAAAAGGAAAATTATGTTCAATATAGTACTTGTAGAACCCGAAATTCCGCAAAACACGGGAAATATTTCAAGAACCTGCGCGGCAACGCACAGCGTTTTACACCTTATAAGACCTCTCGGCTTCGAGATCTCGGACAGAACGTTAAAACGCGCGGGACTCGATTACTGGCAATATCTCGACGTGAGATATTACGACAGCTTCGCCGAGCTTTACGAAAAATATTCCGCCGAAGCGAATTTCTATTTTCTTTCCACAAAAGGCGCGAAAGTTTATTCCGACGTGAAATTTAAAGACGGAGATTTTCTTGTTTTCGGAAAAGAGTCGCACGGACTGCCCGAACCGCTTTTAAAGGAACATTACGAAAACACTCTGAGAATTCCCATGTGGCAGGATCTGAGGAGCCTTAACCTCTCCAATTCGGTTGCGATAACTCTTTACGAAGCTTTGCGGCAAACCGATTTTAACGGACTTAACCCCGAAGGTCATCTTACGGGCAGACCCGATTAAGGAGAGAGCTATGGGTTATCATATAGGAACAATGCTGATTTACGAGCATTTCGACGGCGGTAACGTCTGCCCGCTTTGCAGGATCAAAAGCGTTATAAACGAAAGGCTTACCGAACAATATCTCGGCGAAGGCGTTATGGAAGACTCGACAAGAAAAGAAGTGAACGAACTCGGATTTTGCGAAGCTCATTTCGACAAACTCTACTCTATGCCTTCCAAGCTCGGACTTGCTCTGCAAATTTCGACTCGTCTGAATAAGAAAACGGACAAGCTTATCTATAAACCCGCAAACGGCAAAGCCGCAAAAAAACAGGCGGAAAAACTTCTCGAAGCGAACAAAACCTGCGTTATCTGCAAATATCTCGACGACACGATGACGAGGTATTACAAAACCATTTCTCACGTTTACAGAGACGATCCGAATTTTAAAGGACGGATAGAGGGCGGCAACGGATTTTGCATCGAACACTATGCGAAGCTTATCGAAAACTCGTCCGAGGCGGGCGGAAAGCAAAGCGAATATCTTGACGTTCTTTACTCCTCTATGCGCAAAAGGCTCGACGGACTCGAAGCGGCTATAAGCGAATTCTGCGATCATCACGATTACAGAAAAACGGTTACGCCCATGTCGAAAGAAGCCGAAAACTCTCTGAAAGACGCGAAACAGATAATTTACGGCAAAAAATAACCCGTTTTACGGCGATTAAGAAGCTATTGAACGGCATTTAACACGCATTTAATAAGCGGGCAAAAAAATGTTGTAATTTTTTTGAAAAACCGCTTAAAAACGTTTGACAAGTTTTAAAAAAAATAGTATTATAACTGAGCAATATCGGTTGAGTTGCAAGGCTTTGCGGCTTGATTGGTATTTATGCGGTCGTGGCGGAATTGGCAGACGCATAAGACTAAGGATCTTATGAGGCTTTCTCGTGCAGGTTCAAGTCCTGT
>CAKQMB010000010.1 GCA_934254825.1 uncultured Clostridia bacterium
ACCCCCCTTTTACTCTTGTAGTGAAAAGGCAAGCAAGCCGAACGGAACGGCAACCGCCGACCGAAAAGGCTTGTAACCCCCCTTTTACTCTTGTAGTGAAAAGGCAAGCAAGCCGAACGGAACGGCAACCGCCGACCGAAAAGGCTTGTAACTTGTATCAGATTAAAATGGCTTTGCCTCACGGCAAGGCTTTTTTGATACGCTAAAAGATATGCGCTTATCGTGCGTAAGGCTTAGCGTGCCAAGTTTTGGCTACCCGACTATGACCGGGGATAGAATAGTTATAGCGTGACATTGACGAATAAATGCGACGGTTAAGCCGTATGGGTGTAGACCTACGGCGTGTCAGTTAGTGAAAATGGCAACAGGTATAGCACTAAACCTAAACTCGGCTTGTGTAACGGTGTTCGTGCGTGATGTTATATCTACGATTGCCAAACGGCGAAACGTCAGCATAGCATTGCTTATGCCCCAAGCGGGCTAAGATAAACGGTGTTATGTTTGTCAAATGGAAGGTAATCCCGACCAGCGGTTAGCGTAATGCGTTCCTAAGGGAATGGTTATGCGTGTCAATGTTTGACCTTACGGGTTATAAAGTAGCGTAACGTTAAAAAATCTATCTAAAACAACAATGTGCCTTTATGGCGCAAACTATAAAGAAAACCGCCTTGCGTTTTTCGTGGGGCGGTTTTTAACGCATACATAGGCAAGCCTCCGCGTGGCGTATGTGGATAAACAACTAATTGCCTAATGTTGAAAATACTTGAGGTGTTATATGGATAAGTATTACAAAAATTGTGAAACGGGCGAAATCACCGAAAAACATTCCACTGCAATGGAATGGTATCGTGCTGGGTGTCAGATTGAAATCTGGCGGAACGGCAAAATGGTCTTAAAATGGCTAATGTGAGGTGCGTTATGGAATTAACAGCAAAGCAAAAAATTATGCTCCGTATAATCAATAAATGCGGAACGTTAGAAAATCTTGCGGCTCATATTGAAAATTTTGCGAAAGAGTTTGGCGAAAACTCACGAGAGTTTTTCATAGAAGCGTTATGGGAAACATACCACGCAATATCTGCCTGATATTGGCTTAACTATAAACTACCATAAGGGTTGTGCTTATGGGGTGAAGCCTGCCAAACGGCATTCCGAAAGGACTAACGGCATAGCGTTGGGTACAAACTATGACTTGCGATAGTCAAGACACAAACTAATCTCTCTGTTTTCGGGGGCGGTGCGCTATAAATGCCACCGCCTCACATTCTGATGTACTCTCAATGGTAAGCCTCCACGTGGCGAGAGCGGATAACCAACTAATTACCAAAAAAATCTATACATTCAAGGAGTGTAACATTATGGCACAAGAAGCAAAAAAGACCCCGTTGGAACTCGCAAAAGAAAAGTATGACGCAGCAATTGCAAAGGCTAACGCTGCACTTACGGCGAAGCCCGTCGATTTCGCAGGATATGCCGCAGCGATGGCTGACCTTGACGCAGCCGAAAAGGAATATGCGACGCTTGCCGCAAATGCGATGTATGACGAGTATGCGAAGAAAGAGAACCCGATTATCGAAGTCATCAAGGCTTACAGTTACAAAACTATCGGGCATAAAGAAAAGCGTAACAAGGACGATAACAACCGTGTTGTATCGGTAGACCCCATCGAAAAAGACAGGCAGATTGACTTGCTTGCGTTTTGCACGAGAGCAAAATTGGACACCGATTGGCAGTATACTGCCGGACGTTTCAATCAACTTATGTGTTTGCGTGCCGCTAAGGAATTAGGGGCTGACGTTAAAGCAATCGCAAAATCGTATTTCCTTAAAGATGCCGTCAAGAAAATCGAAATGGGCGCAACGCCGACCAGTAACACACAAGTATGCAAACTTTTGCAGCGTGTTATCGACGAAATGCTGCCTAACGAAGACGCCGACGGCAAAGCAATCTATAAATGCAACAATTACGACGTCCGCTATCTCGATGACCTTTACGGCAAAAAGAGCAATAAGGCAATGCTTACCGTCAGAGTATCGAACGACGCTTTCCTGCGTCGCATTCTCGTAGATATTGCTTTCCGCCTCATTACCGACGGCAAATATGGCGTTGACGGCTACAAAACCATCAAAGAAGAAAACAAATAATAATTGAACGGCAAAGGGCATCGTAACAACGGTGCCCTACATTATTCTAAATAGGTAATATTATGAGCGAATATATTCAAATGGCTGATACCTTTTTGGCGAATGCCCACGCAAAAATGGATATTCGCTTTATAGGGCGTGCCGTCAATGTCGAATGGGACGAACGAAATAGCGACCTGCGTAACCTTTATGATGTCACAATAACTACGCCTCGTGGCTCTATGTCTATCCGATTTTGGGATAGCATTCATAACACGCAAATAACGCAAATGAGCGTAGAAGAATACGCTAAACGAAGATTTAAGGCTGAGTATAACTGCCTGACTATTAGCGACCGTATAAAAGCACAAAAAGAACTTAAATCTATGCAAGCAGAAGCCAAGCCTACGGCATATGATGTTTTGGCTTGCCTTACGAGGTATGATTGCGGAAATTTTGATGATTTTTGCGCCGAATATGGTTACAGCAATGATAGTATCAGAGCGATGAAAACTTATCTTGCGTGTTGTGACGAATACCGCAATTTGTGTCGCGTTTTTACGGTTGGACAAATGGTTGAATTGCGTAGCATTGAATAGTTTGTTTTCAAGAAAAAAAAACGTATTAAGCCCGTAACGCAATTTGTTTCGGATTGACTTTTTACGTTTTATCGGCTATAATATAGTCGAGGTGATGAAAAATGGCTGACGATACTACGAAGAAAAAACCTTCTTTTGGCTCATCAAAAGAAGGGGGGTATGTAGACCAAAAAAAATATAAGCAACGCCACCCCGAAAAGGTAAAAGAGTGGCGTAGACGTCAAAAAGAACGAGAAAAGGGAACAATATACGAGCCCAAATTAAGGCTCGCTATTGAATACAAACCAACGCTCGAACAATTGTCCCACGATACGGGAATGTCGATAAACGAACTCTGTTTGTCGGCTCTTGAAGAAAAGTATGGAATTGTACTACGAAAACGGATTGACAAACCCGAAGACAAGTAGTATAATTATAGTGCTTGTGGGTCTCGTGGTTGTGCACCTATAAGCAAGTGTTTTACACCGGTTTGGCGAGTACCGTAAACTCGCTACCTTTTTACCTTTCAATGTTTACTGCATTCATTGGTGACTTACAGTTACCGCAAACTTAAATAATAGAATTGCGATGGCTGTAGAACGCTTACGCCTCGCAAATAGGAGGTATAGCGTAATGAATAATAGAAAAGACCCCATCGACGTGTTACTCAAATCCTACGAGGCACTTATGCCTGAAACGGCATATCTCAAAAGGAACCCTAACCGTTATCCCGAAGTCGAAAAAGCCGTGAGAGAAATCGCTTCTCTTGCCTTGGATTGCGATAGCGAAGCAAAAATCGAAATCAAACCCGACGAATTAACAGGCTCTTCCCTTTGTTTGACGATTGTCAGCAATCTAATCGTAATCGACGAAATCGATAAATTTTGCACTTCTCTTGCGAAGGCAGACAACTTCGAGGTTTGTCCAAGAACCGACGGAACGATATCACTCGGAATGTGTTTTGAAAATGCGTGGATACCCTGTGAAAACAAATAATCAGTAACAAAATTTTTAAGCACCCTAAAATGGGTGCTTTTTTAATTCAAAAATCAAAAGGAGTGTAACTTATGGACAACGTAACCGCTGAAATTATCAGTAAGAAAGCAAGAGCGTTAAAGCATTGTAACAAGGTACTGGAAACAATCGAAAAGAAAGGTTCCGCAGTCATCACGCTCAACTGCACCGGCGTCATATTTACCGTGCAGAAAAACGATGCAATTTACTTGCAGTTGCAAGCAACGAGAGCGCAACTCATTCAAGACATCGGGTCTTATGAAATCGTACAGAAAGCAACTAAGCAGAAAACCTTTACGAGAACCGCTCCTGCCCCTATCGGTTCATCCGTTGCACTTTCCGATGAAGAAATGGCAGTCTTAGCCGAAAAAAGAGAAAGAAATCGTGAGGCGTGGCATAAATGGTATCAGGCTAATAAAGAAAAGAAGGCAGAATATAATCGTCAATATAAGCGTAGAAAGAAAGGTTTGACAGAATAAAAAAATTTTTTAATTTCCTGTTAAAAACGCTTGACTTGTGTCTAAATATAGTTTATAATAACCTTGTCAAAATCAATTGACACCCTGCGGGGCTAAATTTTTTAGCGTCTATGCAATATATTTAGACACTGTTCCCTTTCTCAAATCCGTCGGTTAGGTTTATACCTCATTCCCCCGTAACCGAAAGGTTGCCGGCGGATAAATTCTTAAAGGAGCAACTATGAAAATCTGGGCAATAGAACATCATTGGGCTGACGACGATACTGTTGGATACCAAACTACTTTATACGACAGTGAAGAAAAAGCCCGAGCATCTTTCAATGCGCTTGTAAAAAGCGCCAAGGAAGATAGTTGGGGCGGTGTAATCGACGAAGACGGCACCGTGAGCGATGAATATGTGTTGGAAGAAACAGGAAATTCATTTGAAATTTTTGAGGAAGGGTTCTACAACGATAACCACGAAGATTTCAATCTCGTTCTACTTGACGTAAATTAAAGCCTTAAATGCCCTTATAAAGCGCGTAATCTTTTCGACAACAAATGTATCGCCGCGCTTAATAAAGAGCGTTTAAGGTACAAATTACACCACTACACACTATATTTAGACACAAGGAGACGCTTATGCATACAGATGCAGCAGATTTGCTTCGTTTTGCACTTAAAAACATCCCGTTGGCAATACGCGAAGAACACAAAACGAAAAACGAACAAGACGAATACAAAGTTATCTTCAATAAACCAGCAACAATTCTTTTCGTCAACGGCGAAAAATACATTTCAAAAGCGCACGGCGAAGATTTTGATGAAGAAAAAGGGCTGTTGATGTGCCTCGCTAAAGCAAACGGCATATCACACGCAACGTTAAAAAAACTTCTCAAAAATGCGCAAAGACCTTCCGCTAAGGAATAATAACTCGTTATATTAAACCTGAACAGCAATGCTAAAAAAACATTATTTTTTAGGCATTTGATGTTATCAGATGTAATAAGACAATCGGAGCCACGAATCACACCTCCAGGAGGAAAAGCTTACATGCAAATTACTCCGCTATCGCGTCGTATTTTGACATTACAGCTTTCCTCCGGTTCTGCGATTCGTCAAACCGGTAGAATCGCAGATGGTAACCCAGAATAATAGCGTATACCTTCGCTTTCGCGAAAGGAATACGACTATAATTCATGGGTTACCATCCCAGATTCTTCCACCTTCTTCGTGTTCAGGTTTATATATATTTATCTACCTGTGTAAGGAAGACATATATGTTGGCTTCCTTATACAGCGAGGATATTATAAGCTACCTTAAACAGTTACGGCAATTATTTAATCTACTCTAATAAGTAAGGCAAATAATAAGTCTTCCTTAATAAATATGGCAAAACAAAAGACACCTTAAATAATTAGTCTATACGGAAGAAAGAAAAAATAATAAAAAAGAAAGAAACGGGTGCTACGAAGCAACAAGGAGAAGCAAGACGCTTGAGCCGTCGGTAAGCTTGCCTGAGAGTAATAGGAGCAGTAGTGAATGGAGTTTGATGAACAGCCCGTGTCCCAAAGACGCTTACAGCAATCTCGAAGAAAGTATAACAGTTCCACTTTTAGGGATAATATTTTGGCGTCTTGAAGAACGGAGAGCAGAAAAATAGCGAATTGGACAGGTGTCGCTAACAGCAAATTTCTCAAAAAGAATTCTTATAATGCTGCTCGCCTTTCTTTCAAAAAATCCTGTCAATTCGGGAGCGTAGCTCAGTTGGTTAGAGCACTTATCGCGAGGTTTGGGAAAATCTCTTGCAGCAATGTCAGATTGCTCTTGTAAAGCAGTGGTCGTAGGTTCGAGTCCTACCGCTCCCATTACCCTGCTATATTTCAAAGACGGTTACAGCATTTACTCAGCAGACCTTAAATCTTCTTTAATAAGTCCGTCTTGGAATTAACTATTTAATTCATATGGAGGAACAAAATGTCTTTTATCGGCAAACTTAACGAAACATTAAACGACGAATTTAATTTGTCCTATACGGAAAATGGCGCTCTCGGATATCGAACGAGCGGCAAAGAACTGCTCGACCTCAACTTTTCAATTTCTTCGCTCCGCTCTGTTGGCGATTATCAAGTTGAGCGAGCGTTCGCGAAGGCGTTCTATGCAGACAAAAAAATTGCAATAAAATACTTGTTTTATGCGGGAGATGTTAGATTTGGGCTTGGAGAAAGGCGGTTTTTCCGCATTGGAATTAAGTTCCTCGCCGAAAACGAACCCGAACTCGCCTTAAAAGTCTTATCATTTGTTCCAGAATACACGAGATGGGACAATTATTTGTGTTTGCTTGAGACAAATTTACGCAGTCAAGTATGCGAAATTATTGCGAAACAACTTTTCAAAGATTTAGGCAACAAAATGAGAAACGAAAATGTTTCGTTGCTCGCCAAATGGTTGCCCTCCGTTAACGCCTCATCCGCAACGACAAAAAAATATGCGAAGATAATTCTTGAAGAGCTTCATCTTTCTGAAAGCAAATATCGAAAAATTCTCTCTTCCCTACGCTCCTACTTAAAAATTGTAGAAGTAAAAATGAGCAATAAGCAGTGGTCTGAGATTGACTATTCTGCCGTCCCGTCAAGAGCAAATTTGATATACAATAATGCTTTCTTACGTAACGATGAAGAAAGACGTAGAGAATATCTTGCAAGCCTTGAAAAAGGCGAAACAAAAATCAATGCCGGCGTTCTATTCCCGCACGACATCGTACATCGATACAAAGAAGAGAATTCTTGGAGCGAAAGACTCAAAAATAAAGATGCTACGCTTGAAGAACTTTGGAAGGCACTCCCTAATTATGTCGAAGGCGACGAGACAACAATTTGCGTAGCGGATGGTTCGGGAAGTATGTGTTCCAAGGCTGGAAACGGAACTTCGGTAACTTGCCTTGATGTTGCTAATGCATTGGCAATCTATTTTTCGGAAAGATGTTCGGGTGAATTCAAAGATAAGTATATCACGTTCAGCGAACACCCACAGCTCGTCGATTTGAGTAAAGGCAAAACTTTAAGAGACAAAATTGCAATTGCATTGCAGCACAGCGAAATTGCTAACACCAATATTAAAGCCGTATTTGACCTTATACTTACGACAGCAATTAAATTCCATATGACGCAAAACGATTTGCCTAAAAACATACTTATTTTGTCGGACATGGAATTTGATTATGCGGCTGACGGCAGCACCGATAAGCGACTTTTTGAAACCATTTCTCAAAAATATTCGGAGCACGGATATAAGTTACCGCGTCTTGTCTTTTGGAATATTTGCAGTCGCACAGGAACTATTCCAGTTAAAGAAAACCCTGCGGGTGTTGCGCTCGTAAGTGGATTTAGCCCATCGATAACCAAAATGGTCTTAAGTAACAGCACAGACCCTTACGAATGCTTACTCGAACAGCTTAATAGCGAAAGATACATGTCTATTGAGCACGTTCTGCAATCTTAACAACATATATTTAGACACCCTTTTGTAAATTCAGCTCAATCATTTGGGCTTAGGGCGGTATGGCAGACCGCCACTGCAACGAAGATGAAATTTAGGCTTCTTAAGCAGTGTAATTTAGGCAAATGGTTGCGTTATCTAAATAGCGATACTGGTTATATGGATAAGCAACGGGCGTCCGACGCCGTCTCGCAGTCGTCGGTATTAGTCCTGAGAAACAGGGCTGTGGAATATTGTTCCTATCGACAATATTTCGAGAATTATATTCGGGTACACTGCAGGATAGGCAAATGCAGATTGTAATTCAAAACAGTCCCCTCTCGCCTGTTTTGATGCCCAGAATTGTATATTCGTGTCTAATATAGTGAGGGCTATGTATTAGACACAAATTTCGTATCCAACACAATGTTGTGATAAAAATAAATTTTTTATTAAAGGAGACAGAAACCATGAAACTCGTAGTTATGACAGGTGCTTATTCGCTCACGTCGGAACTCAAGGTTGAAGACATTGCACTTCTCAAAAAGTACAATCCCGATGCCTTAACCATTAAAGATGAAGAGGACAACGTAAAATTCGCTGTCGGCTATTCCGAAGGTAAGCCGAGTATCGCATCGTTCGGTGTCACGTTTGGCTCGAAATCTTTTACCGACGGCAAAGCAACTATCACGGAAACCCTTCCCTCTACCCTCGACAACGCCGACAAGGCTAAAGAGTACATCGCAGAAAAGTTCGGCGCGGTTATCGCTTATCTCAAAAAACTTGAAGAAAGCGTTCCGGCGGCAGCAGCGGCGATTAGAGAGCAGAAAAAGGCTCTCATCGACAGCATTACCGTTGCAGAGTAATGCAAGACACTTTGGGGACATCTCAGTGTCCCCAATACATAATTAAAGAAATTTTTATAGGAGATTTATTATGATTAAAGTTTTGGTTAAAACGAACACCGTTCGTAGAGAAGTTGTAGCAGACGTAAATTCCACCCCCAACGCCGTTCTTGAAGATATGGGCGTAAGCGTAGCGGGCTCCGTTGTCAATCTTAACGGCACCATTCTTACCGCAACCGATTTGAATTCTACTTTTACTGCACTCGGAGCCACCGACGGCGCGACGGTAAACCTCAACAGTATCGTAAAAGCTGACGGCGCAAGATAAATTACAATATAGGAGCAACGGTGTTATGGAATATGTAATAACAAAATTGACAGATGCTGATGCCAATATGTTTTTCGGTAACAGCAAATTTTTCTTAGATAGCCCCGTTCTTGAAGCTACGCTCCGCTATATAGCGATTAAACATCATACGGGTGAACTTGGAAATATTCAACTCATTAAAACAAGTCAAGGCGAATTTTGTGGCGGCTCTGGAAACGATTATGCGCGACTTGCGCAACCCCAAACCTTGCACGTTCTTACAGGTCGTAGAGGTTACGACCTCCCGTTTGTAGATGCAACAGGCTGGGTTGCTCTTGACACCCCTCCATTCCCCGTTGCTCCGTTTTTATCAAAGGCTTCAGAAACGAGGGTTTACCTCAATAAAAACGAACAAAAAGTCATTGTTTTTGTTAAAAACACCACTGATAAATGGATTGACCTTCTTTGTTCTACCTTATTCAGAATTTTGCCTTGGGTTTACCAAGACGATGTTATCATTTCAAATGAAGAAGTCGAGCTTTTCAAGTTGTTTGTTCAAAAAAATTGCGACAGCGACAAATTCAAAGAAATTATAAACGAAATTGTTAAAGATTTTGATTTTAAGTCCGTGTCGTGGAAACGCACACTAATGAATTGGGGCAAAAGTTCGATTGAAGGACAAATTAAATCACTCAAAGGTAAGTCCGACAATATTCGAGATAACATTCGCAGTACCGAAGACAACCTTGCATGCCTCTATACGCAACTCGGCAACATTCTTGCAAACATTAACGCTTTAAGCGCAAGCATCGGGAAAGAGGACGATTCGGTATATCGTTTCTTCATTAACCATAAGCAACTTGGGCTATACAAAACCGAAAATACCACCGATAATTATGGCAATGTAAATGCGCGAATGTATTTTTCGGTAATAGACACAATAGAGTTCTTTGATACCGACGAATTCAAGAGAGTGTTTAATAATCCTCACTCGTATTTAGGGCAGTCACAAGACATCAGAGATTTGTTCTGGGGGTTGTATGGGGCAAATAAAGGCGTTGTTCGAGTCGAAAGTATTTTTAGACTTAACAACTTGTCAAGTCTTCAAGTCTGCAAAGGCGTAAGAACAGGTATGTATAACGAAACACATCTGCCGCATCCTCATCAATACCACTACGGATGTTTGGGCGCTAATGACGCATACATCCAGCGTTATATGTCGGAGGGCAATTGGGATATGGCGATAGACCAAGCGATTGCATCGGTAAAAAACATAAACTTCGGCGATTCGACAGTTATGAGTGCTTACGTTCAAGACCTTAAAAATTGCATGACTTCGTGCCGTTGCATTATTGCCGACAACGGTGACGAAATGACACCAAAGGAATTTTTATCCTATATTAGGGCTAATAAAGAAGATGAGGATATTAAAAATGGCTAAAAAGATTTTTTCTTCGCAAGAAGATATACAGAAATTTCTTTCCTCCGCTCGTTTTCAGCTCGCGGAAATGGAAAGTTCTCTTTCAAAGAAGAAGTTCCAAGGCACAAATGACCGCGAAATAACGGTTAAGTTCAAAATGGACGATGCTAAAGACAAAAGAACAGCATCTATTGAGTTTATGCCCAAAGCGTGGATTAAAATGCGTGCTCTCGTCGACACGTTCACGGGAGAGGTTCAATGGCATGGTTTGGTCGAAAGAAAAAACACCAACACCTTTATTGTCAGAGATATACTTATTTTCCCTCATGAGGTAACAAGCACCACTGTCGTTTCAAACCAAACAGAATATGAACAATGGCTGAACGACCTCGACGACGAGGAATTCAACGCCTGCCGTCTTCACGGTCACAGTCACGTTAATATGGGCGTAACACCTTCGGGAACAGATATGGCATACCGTCATAATGTTCTTGATAACTTCGGTCTTCCTAACGAACAAACGGATTTGTTCTACGTTTTTCTCATCACAAACAAAAGAGAAGAAATGAGTGCCGAAATATATGATTTACAAAACAACGCTCTCTACTCTACTGACGAAATTTCATTTGACGTAATCGTAGACGATGACGATTACCTTGCAGAGTTTTTGAGCGAAGCAAAATCTTGTGTCAAAGAAGCAAATTACGGCAAGAACACTTACGCATCTGGCAAACAATCGGCACCCAAAGCTAAGGAAACGGCACGCACGTTTGCCGGAGGGAAAAAAGGAACGCAGAGAAGTTACTTTGATGATTTCGACGACCGCGATGACGATGATTGGTATAGACGCATTTATGGAGGAGATTATAGATGAATTTAATCAAATCTCAGGATTATTTTAATCCCTTGAGCGTTTCGGAAAGATGCCATATAATTGGTTGCGGCTCCGTAGGTTCTACAATTGCAGAACTTTTGACAAGGCTCGGATTAACAAAGATTTCCTTGTACGATTTCGATACCGTATCACCTCATAACCTTGCGAACCAAATGTTTTTTGAGCGCGATATTAAAAAGCTAAAAGTTGAAGCCGTAAAAGAAACACTACTCTCAATCAATCCGGAGATAGAGCCCGACATAGAAATACATACCGAAGGTTATGTACCGACGACAAGGCTCAACGGATACGTTTTTCTCTGCGTAGATAATATAGATTTACGTCGAGAAATAGCGACAAAACATCGTTTTAACCAATCCATTAAAGCAATGTTCGACGTCAGAACGCGACTCGTTGATGCGCAAAGTTTTGCTGCCGCATGGAACGACGTTCCAATGGTTGATAACTTTTTGAAAAGTATGGCTTTCTCTCATGAAGAAGCAAAAGCGGAGACACCCGTTACTGCGTGTAACGTTGAAATGAGTGTTGCTCCGACCATAAGAATAATTTGTTCATATTGTGTGGCAAATTTTATGAATTTTGTGAGAACAAAAGAAATCAAAAAAATAATAACTATAGATGCGTTTAATTTTGATGTAGACGCATATTAAAAAAATAACTAATAAAGCAATTCTTACTTTACGTAAGGCTTTGAATTATATTCAAAGTAACAAGATGTCGGGGAAAAGTAGACAGCCGCGGGAGCAGCACGACGTCTTCGCAGCCAGTTCAAAAGAGCATTTCTCAATCAAGTCTGTAAGATTTCGTCCAACACCCAACAAAATCAAATCATTGGCTCGCGGAAACTCAACACTATCCACCCGAACAAGACATCAAGTTCTACACATTAACTCACAAAACCCTGATTCCAGCAAACTCGCTGCAGGATATACGGTATAGTTAATAATTTAATGTTTATTAGGAGCCCACTTATGCCTTATATAACAATTCCGGTAACAAACAACTACCAAATATCCTTTGATGATATTCTTTTCGGAATATCTCAATCGGATTATGATAAAAAAATACAAAACACACACGACACCAGAACGGTTCTTCGTGCCAAAACACCAGATAAACTTCTCGAAAATACAAAATTTAATGAGATGATAACGCTTCTTTTAAATTTTAACGAGAAATATAAAGCCCTTATCTCAACTGAAGATAAAGCCTCGCTGTATAGAAGTTTCAAAATACCAAAGCGGACAGGCGGGCTCAGGCAAATAGATGCGCCCTTAGATGATTTAATGGTTGCATTGCGCGAACTAAAATACATATTTGAGAAAAAGCTATATGCAAGCTATCACACGAGTGCATTCGCATATGTTTCCGGAAGAAGTACGATTGACGCCGTAAAGCGGCACCAGCGAAACAATTCTAAATGGTTTCTCAAATTGGACTTCCATAACTTTTTTGGTAGTACAACGCCCGATTTCGTAATGACTATGCTCAATATGATTTTCCCTTTCAACGAAATCCTAAGAAGCGAAAAAGGAGCAGCTGCCTTGAAAGACGCATTATCATTATGCTTTCTTAATGGCGGTCTCCCGCAAGGAACTCCTATTAGCCCAACTTTGACAAATCTAATGATGATACCCGTAGACCATGCAATTGCAAAATACGCAAGAGAACACTCGCCCCATTTGTGTTACACGAGATATGCCGATGATATTATTTTGTCGAGCGATTTAAATTTCAAATGGGATACGGTTCAGACCGACATCATCAAAATCATAAGCAAATTCGGGGCGCCATTTACTCTTAACACCGCAAAAACCAGATACGGTTCTTCCGCTGGGCGCAATTGGAATCTTGGCGTGATGCTTAACAAAGACAATAAGATTACCGTAGGGCATGAACGCAAAAAGGTATTCAAGGCAATGCTATTCCAGTTTTGTACGGATTACAAAGGCGGTCATTCGTGGAGCCTTGAAGATGTTCAGCACTTACAAGGACTGAAGGCTTATTACGAGATGGTCGAGGGCGATGCCATAAAAGAAATTGTAAAAACATACACCCAGAAGACCGGAGTCGATATCGAGGCAACAATAAAAGAACTACTTCTCAACTGAAAAAATATTAAATAGCTATTCTAACTTTTGTAATACATAAACAAGTTAGGCATTTGGTTTTATCAAATGTAACAAGAAAAGATGTTAAAGTTTACACAGCTATAAACTTTAACGGGTATGCACACAGGAGTAGCGTGCAACCCCTCTTTGTATTTAATTTTTTCAAATATTTAACTAATTACAACCGTTATTTCTATCTTTGATAGAGCTTTGGGTTATATCCGAAGTAACGAGATGTCGCGGAAAAGCACGCCGGTGATGAGGCATCGGAGAATTTTAGCGTCCACATCTATAGCCCAGCACACAAACTTTGTCAAGCAAAAGCAATTAAATGTTAACAAAACGCTATGAAAATTAGAACATTCCTAAGAGAAAATCACAGACAAACATCTCAAAAAAAAAAAAAGCAAACGAAATGCCAAATTAAAAGTATCGGCGACGACAATCCCAAGGAGTCCCGTTCATATATCCCCCGCATTCAAGGGTTGTAAGTTAACAAATTAAAGGAGTCAATCATGCAACAAATTACTATATACACAGATGGCGCGTGTTCTGGCAATCCCGGCGCAGGTGGCTGGGGCGCTATTCTAATATACAAGGATTACTTAAAAGAAATCAGCGGTGCAGAAAAAGAAACAACAAACAATCGTATGGAATTGCTCGCGGTGATTAAGGCTCTTTCTCTTTTAAAGAAAGAACAAGACGTAGTTTTGTATAGCGATTCTGCGTATGTTGTCAATGCTTTCAATCAAAAATGGATTGATTCGTGGACTTCTAACGGATGGAAGACATCCGGACGAAAACCCGTACAAAATAAAGACCTGTGGATGCAATTACTATCCATATTGAAAAGACATAAAGTTAAGTTCGTAAAAGTTAAAGGACACGCCGATAACCAATATAATAATAGGTGCGATGAAATCGCTCGCCAAGCAATAAAAGATTTACAAGGAGCAGATAATGGAACCGAAGTGTAACTATTGTGATTTTTTTGGAGAAAAATATCACTGTAACAATTGTAAAATTTTCAACGGTGCGAGAAATCGTACTCCGCAAGAAATCACTTGTTCTCTTATGGAGTTTGTTGAATATATAGAAAAAACAAACAATATTGAAGACATTGAAGAAAAATTCGGCATTGGCGATTACATTTACATAGAAGCTTACACCGGAGAAAAGTTCAAGGTTATTATTCTTGATTACGGAAAAGACCGTATTGCGAGAGCGAATGGTATCACAGCAAAAGTAACGCTTGGCATTATGGATGTCGATGGCTACTTCCAGATGAATTTAGAAAATACAAATGCTGGTGGATATGCGGCTTCTCTCGGTCGCGCTCGTATGGATAGGTTTTATCGTATTCTCCCCAAAGAACTTCGGGAACACATCCAAACCGTTGAGAAAAAATCCTCTGCTGGCTCTCGCAGCATGGAAATTCTTTCTACGGAAGATAAGGTATGGATGTTCAGCGAGATTGAAATCTTGGGGACTAACTCATATTCTGTTCGAGGTGAAGGTGAACAATATGAATACTTTAAAAAGCAAGAAAACAGATATTTCAATAAGTATATTTGGCTTCGTTCGCCTTACTACAATAGTAGCAACTACTTCTGCTGTGTCGGCAGCCGCGGTTACGTCAGTTACGGCTATGCCAATTCCAGTATCGGCGTCGCCTTCGGCTTTTGTCTTGGGTCTAATATCTAAAAATCCCGCACCGTTTTGGTGCGGTTGCTTGAAAACAAGAGGTGTCTTTGCTAATGAAATCAAATAATAATAGTCAGCACGAGAATGCTATAAAAGAGATGTCAGAAGACATCGACTATGCTCCCCTTACTCTGACGTTTGAACAAAGGCGCGATGTTGCCGTTGCGCTTGTAAACTTGGGATACAGAAAAGTTAAAAAAACAAAAAAATAGACAAAAGCAAGAATAAATAAATTATAGAGGAAAGTTTAATATGGAAAATCACGATTTTTGGAATATATGCTCGAACGGAAGCATCAGAGAAGATGTCGCTAAGTTTATAGATTCTACAAGTGCCGTGGCGAAGCTCAAAGATGCGGCTTACTACGAATTTGAAGACGCCCTCGTAAATTTTCTGCAAAATATTAAAGAAAAAATATATAGAGAATGCGACCGCGAGTATCTTCGCGATGATGTCATTAACCACATTGCAAGTGTCGTCGGCGAGCAAGGCGGAGAAATTGTCGCACAAAGTCTGCCGATTGAAGTCATTGATAATATCGCTCAAGATTGGAACTCACGGCTCGAAAACGACGATACTTATTGGGAATCGGTTTGGGGCGCACTATCCGACACCCTCGACGATAATTTTTGCATTTTTGACGATGAACTTAGCGTTAACGATGCATGGATATATGCTGCTTATCTTAATGAATGGTTCTCTTTCCATCACGACGATAACATGCAACCCGCTTCTATTTCCGAGTTCTTTGGAAACGAAATGGCAGACGACGAAACGAATACCTATTATACCGCCTTGGCTCTGGAATATAAAAAGAAATTTGAATAAAACTTTCCTTTTATTTTAACAATCATACGCTATATTTAGACACAAAGGAGTTCTTCTATGAAAAGAGTGATAAAAATTACTGAGTTTTTGCAAAAGATTTTTACCGTCGAAGCCGAAACAGAGATAGATGCATTAAACATTGTAGACGATGAATACCGCCGAAAAGGTAGTATCGTTCTTGAAGCAGACGATTTTGCTGGAAATGAAGTCGAAGATGTGACCGACGAGTATTCCTGCGAAAGAATAGAACTTCTCCCGAAAATCGACGATATTACAAATCAAGCCACAAGGTAAAGTTTATGCCTACTTTTACAATGATGATTGGTTTGCCCGGCGCTGGTAAATCAGAAATAGCACACAATCGCGAAAAACTTCTTCAGGATACCATCGTTTTGTCATCGGATTTAATCCGTAAAGAATTATACGGCGACGAAACGATTCAGGATTGCCCTTCTAAGGTTTTCGACATTATGAATAAAAGAGCTATTGAAAACTTAAAAGCCGAACGAAACGTTATTTATGACGCCACAAATTTGAGGAGAAAGAACCGCAAACATCTCTTATCTCAAATCCCCAAAAATGTAAAAAAAGTAGCCTGCATCGTGTGGGCAAAATATGAAACGTGCCTAAGCCGAGACCAAGCAAGAGAACGACACGTTGGCGAAGATGTTATTCGCAGAATGATTAAAAATTTCCAAGTGCCGTTTTATGACGAAGGATGGGATTCAATACTCGTTATAATGACCGATATACACTATACGAAAAACGACTATGAGTATTGGGTTGATTGCAATCACGACAATCCGCATCACAACAACACCATTGCCGAGCACATCAATAACGTAGTTAGCGCTGCGCTTCGACTTGATTGTCGACATCAAAACGAAATACTTTTAGCAGCGAAACTTCACGACATTGGCAAAAAATTCACAAAAACGTTTAAGGATGCAAACGGAAACGTCTCCTCTATTGCTCATTATTATGACCATCAAAACGTGAGTGGATATTATGCCATCGGTTATGAGGAATTGATTGGATTACCAATAGAAGTCGCTCTATTCGTCGTTTGGCTTATCAACGCACATATGGAACCATTCTTCAATAGTAAATACTATAAAAACATTCCCGATTACCTCAAGACGTCGTTAGATTTACTACATCAGTGCGATGTTGTAGGAGCATAACATGAGCAGAAGTTACAAGAAACATCCGGTCGCAAAGCTGCGAAACGATAAAGCCATGAAAAAGATATTTGCAAGACGAGTGCGTCGAAGCAAAGACCCTGATGCTTATAAAAACTACAAAAAAATGAACAGTTCATATGAAATATGCGATTATCGTGCCTTAGCAGACAGCAAGGATGTCGACAAAATGGACTGGGACTTGAAAAAACAATATAAGAGGAAGTAAATGTTTGATAGAGAACAATACATAAAAAGTAGACTGCAAGAGCATTACGATGAAGCCTGTTCCCTCGGACATGAAATATTTTGCGTCGTATTACAAGGTAGTCAAAATTATAATCTTGATATCTACTCCGTCGAATACAAGAGCGATATCGACACTAAGGCGATTATACTCCCCTCTTTTGAGGGTTTTTGCAAAGGAACAGCACCTGTGTCGACGACATACGTTAGGGCAAATAACGAACACATCGACATAAAAGACATCCGCGTGATGTTTGAAACCTTTAAGAAACAAAATATAAACTTCGTAGAAGTCTTGTTTTCCAGCTATTACATTGTTCCCGAGAAATACAAAACGTATTGGGAGGAGCTTAGGCATCTTGGCGAAGCGATTACTCATTGTCATCCTGCTCAAACACTGAAAACGATGGCTGGTCTTAGTTATGAAAAACATAAAGCTTTATGCCACCCTTACCCTTCTATAATCGATAAAATAGAGAAATACGGCTACGACGGAAAACAATTGCATCATATTATGCGCATCAACGTTTTTATTAAGAATTATCTTAAAGGATTACCGTTCGCAGACTGCCTAATCAGCAGAACCGATGAAGAATTATCGAGTTGCCTCGATGCAAAGCTAAATAAATTCTCGTTAGAAAGCGCAAAAGAAATGGCTGCAAGAATTGACGAAGAAAATCGCATGTTGAAAGATTCTTATATAGAGCAATACGGAACGGGAATTGTCAATGCTGAGCCATACAATAAACTCGACCAAATCAAGATAGATGTCTTACGTCAATGGTTTAAGGAGCAGCTCAAATGAAGTATTTCGTGATATCAGATATTCATTCTTTTTACGATGAAATGGTAACTGCTCTTAAAAGCGCAGGCTTTGAAGAAAATAACCCAGAACACACTCTTATTTCTTGCGGAGATTTGCTTGACCGCGGTGACAAAAGCATTGAAACGCTACGATATATCAATGCCCTTCCACGAAAAATACTTATTCGTGGCAATCACGAAGATTTGCTTGAAGAATGCATAGCCCGTGAAGAATTTTGGTCTCACGACTTCCATAACGGAACAGTAAAAACCATAATGAACCTTTGCTCGTTAAAAGAAGAATACATCTTTTTTAACGAAAATTATCGTTCTTGCTTTAAGAAAGTAAAAACAAACAAAGAGTTAAACGCTTACTTGAAATCGCTTCAAGATTACGCCGAAATCGGCGATTACATCTTTGTTCATGGGTGGATACCATCAAGGAAGACATCCCCCAACCACGACTGGCGTCTTGGGGATTGGCGAAAAGCAAGGTGGTTTAACGGAATGGAAAAATGGCGTCAAGGTGCCGTAATCGAAGGGAAAACTATTGTATGCGGACACTTTCATACAAGTTGGGGACATTGTCGGCTTTGTAAAAATGGAAGTGAATTTGGAGACAACGCAGATTTTACACCGTTTATCGGAAAAGGTATCTGTGCCATCGATGCGTGTACCGCATATTCCAAAAAAGTGAATTGCATCACGTTAGAAATATAACTTTGTGGGTATGGTGGAATGGGCAGACGCAAGGGACTTAAAATCCCTCGGATGTAATCCGTGCCGGTTCAAGTCCGGCTACCCACACCAATTTAGGAGAGTAGTTTAACTGGTAAAATAGCGGTCTCCAAAACCGCAAGATGAGGGCTCGAATCCTTCCTCTCCTGCCATTTACATGGAAGCGTGGCAGAGAGGCTTAATGCGCCGGTCTTGAAAATCGGTAGTCTGAAAAGGCTCGTGAGTTCGATTCTCACCGCTTCCGCCAAAATCAAAAGGAGCAAAATATGTCACATTTTACAGTTGCAGTCATTACGAATAAAAAACCAAACGAAGATGATATTTATAGGATACTCGCACCGTATCGCGAAAATAATATGGGTACCGTGGAAAAACAATATTTGGAATTCTACCCCATCGACCAAGACGAGTTGGACGATTACAAACAAAGTTTTGAAGAAAACAAAGAAAAAAACTCTTCGTTCAGAGATTATATGGAAGACGAATGCGGCTATTCATACAACGAAGAAACAAAAGAGTACGGAACTTACGACAACCCGAATGCACGATTTGATTGGATGCAAATCGGCGGACGTTGGGCAGGTCTTTTAACTGTTAAAAGAGGGGTTGATTGCGGCATTGGCGAAACAAGCTGGACTAATGAAAATAACAATCCCTATCATTCTGACGATGAAAATATCGTTAAATGTGATATTGCAAAAATAAAAGACTTGTTATTTCCTAATAACGAAAAGGAAAAACGAACTTCTCAAAGGTTTTGGGAATTATACGTAGAAAAACAGCCTGTTAAAGATAAGAGCGACGAAGAACTGCTATCTGGTTTCATATTATACAAGCCGCAATATTACATAGACACCTACCACGACAAAGAGACTTACGTTCGATGCTGCGGCACTTTTACAACTCACGCCGTTATTACAAAAGACGGGCAATGGCTTGAAGAAGGCGCTATGGGTTGGTTTGGTTGCCGAGACACCTCTAATATTGTTGAGTGGACTGACAATTATCATAAACTTGTATTTGAAAATGCAACTGACGACGATTATATAACGATAATAGACTGCCATATATAGGAGATACCATGAACGATAATGAACTAAGGCAAGCTCAGAAAAATTTATACGATGCAACTCGCAGTCTCGGCGGCTGGAGAGCCAATGGAAGTCAAAAACAAAAATATGAAGGAACTAAACTTGATTGCATAGAAATGATTAACTCCATTCTCGCCTACGCTTATTTAACTGATAACACCGGAAAAAGACGAACAGGCGAGGAATTCCTTATCCGAGAAGAAAAAAGTCGCAAAAATTACTTGGAAGACTATGTGAAAATTTTAGGACGTGACGTTGTAGTCAAACTAATTGATGAGCAACTTAACGATATCTCCCATATAAATTACGGTGTTTTTACAGACAGCGAAGGATGCACTTATAACTCTATCGTTTGGAAAGACCGACAAGCCAACGCACAATAGGTGAAGACAATGAACAAATTAGTGCTTTTTAAAGATGATTTAGAAGACAATTATACTCATCAGTTTGGAATTTTACTTGAAGATAAGACGATACTTTGCCTATGTTGCTTAGGTGTCTTGGAATACGGTGATTATCAAATCATAAAAGAATATTCCCCAGTGGATATCTCTGAAATTCTCAAAGAAAAAATTGCGGCGAATTAAATGCCGCGTTATGGAAGGTTAAGCATAGTGGTACTGCAGCGGCTTGCTAAGCCGTTCTCCGTTTATTCGGAGCGGGAGTTCGACCCTCTCACCTTCCGCCAAAGTGTACCAATGGGCAAGGCGCAGACATTGACTACACGAGC
Organism: uncultured Clostridia bacterium; assembly: GCA_934254825.1. Lineage (GTDB taxonomy): Bacteria > Bacillota > Clostridia > Christensenellales > Borkfalkiaceae > UBA10281. The sequence goes on from CAKQMB010000010.1 coordinate 20,552, forward strand.
AATACAGAACTCAAGGGTCTGTCAGTTGGCAAGCAACAGAAAAACTTGACAGCGCCACAGAGAATAAGCTCTTAAAAATCTGGTAGCGAAAGACCTCCTGCGTAGCCAGCTTATTGCAAACGGCAAGAAGAGGTTGTTTGGTAGCCATAGCCAAAGTGTAGCCTCGCCGTGCAACGTTCACGGTAGAGGCAAAGTATGGCTTTAATGCTGGAGTAGCTCAATTGGCAGAGCAGCTGATTTGTAATCAGCAGGTTGTGGGTTCAACTCCCATCTCCAGCTCCATATGGGCTGTTAGCGCAGTTGGTAAGAGCATCCGGCTCATAACCGGACGGTCGTAAGTTCGAGTCTTACACAGCCCACCAGTCGCCGTAGTCAAGTGGTCAAGACACTGCCCTTTCACGGCAGAAATGCGAGTTCGACTCTCGCCGGCGATACCATTTTAGCCGCTTCGCCTAACGGCAAGGCACGCGACTTTGACTCGCGTTATATGTGTTCAACTCACATAGCGGCTGCCAATGGCGGTTTCTACACACTCCTTATACCGCCCTTATAAAAAAGACACGTACAGCAAATTTATTAAGTCTTAAATATTAAAAAGAATAGGTATTACATACCAAGTGATTGCGCACTATCGCATTTGACCGTCGGAAAGACGACTGATTTATGCTTAAATAGCATACATTCCCAGCGAAGTAACTGTGAGCTGGATGTGAATGCAAACGTTATGTTACCTACCGCGGTAGTCGTTCGTGTCTTGTCTTATGTTCGTGTAACTCAGATGGTAAGAGTCCCTGATTTTTAAACAGGTAGTCGCAAGTTCAAATCTTGCCACGAACACAAGCCTTAACCGTCTAAACGGGTTCCTTCTAATCGGCGAATAAGGAAGTAAAACAGTTCGCCCAGTGGCGGTCGTTGGATAATGCGTGACGGCGCAAAAATGCCCCTTTAAGACGACCAACTATGTGCGGGTATAGTCAAATGGTTACGACATCTGCCTTCCAAGCAGAAAGCGCGAGTCCGATTCTCGCTACCCGCTCCACTTGTGTCTTTGCGTGCAAGAGACACAAAATCTCTCTCGATGGCACCGGCGCTTATGGTGAATGCACGATATACACCATAACCAAGAAACGTCAGGGTACTTGCCGCCCTATCTGTTTGCCTGCAGACGAAGAAATTCGGACGAAACGAGAGAAAACATCGGGGTGTAGCGCAGCTTGGTAGCGCGCTTGCTTTGGGAGCAAGATGTCGCAGGTTCAAATCCTGTCGCCCCGACCACCACATCGCGGGATGGAGTAATGGCAACTTACGAGTCTCATAAATTCGTGTTCTGGGTTCGAGTCCCAGTCCCGCAACCAAATACCTTCCCAAGGAGTGATTATGACTTAGCTATGAAAACAATATTCGTAAATTCTTTGCAGGCAAATATATTTATAGACGATATAGATGCACCCGAAGAAGATGACCGTATCAAAATATACGACAGCAACAAAGAATACGTGGATTACTTCCCCATTGAAACGTTGATGGCGGCAAGCGAAGAGTGTAATAAAACGCTTGAATGTGAATACGAAACTCGCTGTTGCGCAATCAAAAACGCTTCCGACATATATGAACTAATCGGGATTATATCCACAGATGAATTTATAATCGCACCAACGTCGGCAATGTGTCCGATTTGGAACGAACTCCTCTCTTCCGACGCTTTTGCGGAGGAAGATATCGAGACAGCTCTTAATTGGAGCGTTAAAGAACAAATTAGACACTTACGAGTGTTTTATGACGTAAATTTTATTGGCAAGTTTGCATTGCTCAATAAAGACGCTCGATGATTGTCGCTCAGTCCGAAGAGACTGCATAACTGAATATTTTCTCTTTGGACTTATTGCAAGGAGATTTAATATGTCAGTTAAAATTTCAACAACAAACAGCAAACTCGGACTAATCCCATCGGTAAATTTATCTCCTATTTTAACCTGCAGAAAAAACTGTCCATGTTCAAAGGATTGCTATGCAACAAAAGGTAGATTTAGGTTTCAAAATGTTAAACAAAGCATGAAAAATAATTATGACGAATACTTGAGGGATTCCAATAATTATTTTGCCGAAATCAAACACGCCATTAACAATGGTATGGTGTCATACGCATATTTTAGATGGCATGCATCCGGAGATATTGTAGACGGAAAGTATTTTGAAGGTATGGTGCAAACAGCAATAGATTTACCAAATACGAAATTTCTTGCTTTTACAAAAAAGTTTGAACTCGTAAATTCATACATAAAAAACGGCGGCGTAATTCCGCAAAATCTCAATATTGTTTTCAGCGCATGGGGAGATTCATTTAAGATTGAAAATCCCTATGATTTTCCTATCGCGCATGTGCGATTTCACGACCGGGAAAACAAGTCAATCCCCGCGACGGCATTAGAATGCTCCGGCGATTGTACAAATTGTTTACAATGTTGGAACATTAAGAAAGGACAAGCCGTTGTATTTAATAAACATTAGGAGGCTAAATAGTGAGAAAACTTGCTCACATCGAAAAAATTGAATGGAAACGCCCCATAGAAGGCGCAGACCGAATTGAACTCGTTGGCGTTTTGGGGTGGCAATGCATTGCGAAAAAGGATGAATTTCAGGTTGGAGACCTTTGCGTCTACATTGAAATTGATAGCATCGTTGACAAAACGAATCCCGACTTCGCTTTTCTCGAAAAGAGGAATTACAAAATTAAAACGATGAAAATGAAAGGTGTTCTATCGCAAGGCATCGTATTCCCCTTGTCGATTCTTCCAAAGAAAGAATGGTCTATCGGCTTAGATGTTACGTCTTTGCTAAAAATAACAGAAATTGAAGACGAGATTCCAAAACAAAAGCCGGAAAACGCCCTCAACTCGTTAAAACAGCGGCATAAAAAACTGTATAAAAACAAAATTTTTCAATGGTTTATGAAGTTCAAATGGTTTAGGCGCATCGCTCTTAAACTGCTTGCACCACACAAAAAGCCGAAAAAATTCCCTGACTGGATTGTTAAGACAGACGAAACGCGTTTACAAAATATGCCTTTTGTGTTGGAGCAATACAAAAACGTTCCAATGATAGTTACGGAAAAGCTCGATGGAACATCCACCTCATTTGGTCTTAAAAGAGAAAAGAAGAGAAAATACGACTTTGCGGTCTGCTCGCGGAACGTAAGACAAGAAGACATTAACCAAAAGTGTTTTTATGACGATAACGTCTATCACATTATTGCACAAAAATACGACATAAAGAGTGTCTTGATGAAAATTCTTACCGAATACAATGCAACAACCGTAGTATTGCAAGGCGAAACCATCGGGGAAGCCATACAAAAAAACAAGTATGGTTTGCAAGGCATTGACTTTTATGCTTTTAATTTGGTTATAGACGGAAAACGTATTGATAGTTCTGAAGCAACCGATATCGTTCATAAATTCGGCATTAAATGGGTACCTATCCTCTCTGCTTCGTTCACCTTATTACCCACTGTCGACGAAATGATTACATATGCCGATGGGACGTCAGTCATAGCGGATACATTACGCGAAGGTCTCGTAATTCGCGACCACGAAAACACCATCAGTTTCAAATGCATAAGCAACAAATTCTTGCTGAAACACAATATTTAAGGAGCGATACGATGTGAACAAACAAAGAAGACAGAGAATAAAAGAAGTAATTACACAACTGGAAACCTGTGCCGACAATCTCGAAACTGTAAAAAGTGACGAAGATGAAGCAAGGGAAAATATCCCCGAAAACTTGCAAGACGGCGAAGCTTATTGTACATCTGAGGAATGTAGTGATAAAATAGAAGAGGCAATGTCTGATATCCGCGCCGTTATAGAAAATTTAGAAGATATTTAACAAGGCGGTAAATCAATGCATCGAGGCGAAATATACTTAGTAGATTTAAGTAGTCACGTAGGCTCTGAGCAATCCGGAATACGCCCCGCTTTAATAGTCCAAAATGAGAGAGGAAATCAATATTCTCCAACTACGATAATCTGTCCGTTAACATCAAAAGCAAAGCCAACTATGGACACGCATTTGTTGTTAACGCCAGATGACTGCGGAATTATTCGCGAGTCAACGGTATTGTGCGAACAAATCAGAGTCGTAGATAAGTCTCGGCTAATGAAAAAAGTAGGCGAAATTGTTAATAAGCAAAAGATTGAAGATGTAAACAAAAGGCTTATGATATCAATTGGAATAGGAGTTTAAGACTATGTATGAACCATTAACTAAAAAAATCATCGACGAAAAAGGACAGCAGATTGTTGTCTGTCGATATTACGGCACCAGCAAGTGCCGCGAAATACATACTGCGCCCGACAAATGCAATTGTTGCCCGATGATGGCAGCCATATTAGAACAACTCAATGTCTTTGAGGAAATTTATCTTGAAGGAGGACAAAATGGACAGTAGAGAATCTTCTATGCTTTTTTCGTCCACCCCACTTTCCCCTCTCACCAAACTATTTGAAACAGACTCAGAAAAGATAAACAGGCTTGAAGCCGAAAATGCACAACTAAGAGAAGACATTTCGGTTGAACGGAAGTTCCGATACGACGCTGAGCAAGAGGTGTTACGACTTTCCGAACAAATTGTAGAATTAAAAAACACCCCGCCCAAAAGGAAAAGAAGAACAAAGAAAGAAATGGAAGCCGCTGCAGAAGAATACTGTGAATATAAAAGCGACGGAAAAAGAAAGTCGCGTCCAGCTGACCCCATTCGTTCTTATGAAGATTTTTATTCTATACAACAATATTTTTTAACCCAAAATCGCCTAAGGGATTGGGCTATGTGGACAGTTGGAGTAAGCCTTGGACTGCGCATATCCGACCTTTTGAACCTTAAAATTCACGATATTCTCAATGACGACAACACATTCAAGGATAGAATTCATGTTATCGAGCAGAAGACAAACAAGGCTAACAATTGTTTAGTTACAGAGTCTGTTATTTACGCTTTGACTACTTATTTTGATTCCATCCAATGGCACTTTGACTCAATGGATTACCTTTTCAAAAGCAAAAAAACAAAAGGTAAAATGTATGAGGAATACGGGTGGAAGATTTTGTCTGATGCAGGCAAAGCGTTAAATCTACCGATAGTGATTGGCTCACACACAATGCGAAAAAGCTTTGCTAACATCGCGGCTTGTGTCGACAAATCAAATATTGATATGAACTCAATAACAAAAATCCAAGGTTTGCTAAATCATAGCGACCAAAGGGTTACTATGCGTTACTTGGGAACATATCAAAAGATGTTTGACAACGCAAGAAAAGCTGTGAGCAATTTTGTTCTCGGTAAGACGAACGTACACGAACTCGTCGCCGGTACTGACATCGGGTTTGCCGACATCGTGTCGAAACTTGATGCGCTCGAAGCGACTTTACAAAATAATAAATCACAGGAGAACTAAACAGATGAAGTTTATAAGCACTAATACAGTTAACGGAGATAAACTTGAAGTTTCTTCAAAAAAATTTGACATCGGGCTTATCTCATATGCAAAATCAGAAAGCAGTAATGGAATATTTTCTGCCAAATACATAGTAAACGAAGTTGGCAATGTTTGCGGCTTTCCGTTTAAGGTAAGTGACTTGACTTTTTATGTAAAAGTCACAAACGCTAACGTTTACGCCACCGCTGTTGCAGAATTCTATGACGATGAAGAATACGCTCGCTACGAAGACTACTCTTCTGACGGAATGTTTGAATTCGACGTTGAATTTAGCGACGACGAAAAAATTGCGCTTCTTGCGTTTTTACTAAATGAATTGAGATAATCAAAGTTAATCAGGTATAAAACCTCCGCCCTATTCCTAAATTTTATACATATCGTTATATTCTATGTTGACAAGTGTCTAAAAATAGTGTATAATTAGATGGAGGTATAAAGATGATAACATTGGATTTTGATGCATTTATAGGGAAATACTACCCGAATGCCAGCGAACAAAGATTGAGCGATGTCAGAAGATTTCTAACGCACATTTCTGAATTGTCAGCGGACTCCTCTTTACCCGACAGGCTTACCGACCACGACTTCTTGTGCAATGCGTTTTATATGCAAAGATTAAATTCGATAACGAGAACGCATTATCAAAAAATAAAAGAATATCTTTTGAATTTGTTTGATTGGTATAATGTAAAAACTGAAGTGCCGACACAAGAAGAAGTTATAGAATTCACTCAAGTATACGCTTATTTCAGAAGTTTGGAAAGCGCCTTACGCTTTGTTGACCATGTCGGGGAGATTCGCCTTGCTAATTACAATCCAACTCAAGACTTGGTTATAGTTAAGTCAATATTTATCCTTGGCTGGTATGGGCTTTCGCTGAAGGAAATCGTAGCACTGAAGAAAGTCGATGTATCCAAGGGCAAAAATGGCAATGGTGTTGTTCGTGTTGGGGATTCATATGTAACTCTGGATTCGAGTTCATTTGATGTTTTGATGAATTTGAAATACCTGGATAATTACAAATCTCTTCCGAACGGCACATTGAAAATTTTAAAAGGATGCGAAGATTATTTATTTCGCCCCACCACTAACTGCAACGGCTTGACGGAGACTCTCTTAGCTCAATTTCTAAAGCGTTTCAATGACAACGTTCCTCGCCATTTGCACCAGAATATCGCATTTAGAAATATTTATAGGAATGCTAAGTTTGTCGATGTATATAACGATAAGTCAACCTATTCCTTGCTACAAAAGATAGAGAAACACACATCCTGTTCTCCAAAGCAAGCATTCAGTTATCGAACTCAATATCTTGCTTGGGTAGAACTCATAAACCAAAATAAAATATAGGGCTTACAGCCTTATATTTATTACACATTATAACATATATTTAGACACCAAAGGAGCGTTAATGAAAGAAAAACCGATTAAAATTACACCGCCTGTATTATCCGAAAAAGAAGTGGAATCAATCCGTTTGAATTTTAACACTGGAATTTGCTTTGTTCTAACAACAGGCGGTCAATTCACGACGAGAATATCTTTGTCACCAAAGGATTTTATCCAGGCATACAACGCATCGAGAAGAACAATAACGTTGCTCGGCGAAAACGGAAGTTACTTTTCAATTAAGAAAAAATACGTTGTCTGCTACCACGTCTCGTCAATCATAGAGAAGTAAAATAGTATTAAAAGAATATTTCGAGAGGTAAAAGATGAAATATATATTTAATTTATCGCTACTTGCCACATTGTGGAGGATACATACAAATGAAAGGTGTTAGTGAATCAGAAAACATCCTTTATACGGTAAAAGAAGTAGCGTCATTATTAAAAACAAACGTAGATTACGTTCACAAACTCAGGAAATCGGGGCTTTTGCCGTTTTTAAAGCTTGGTCAATACAAGGTTCGGAAACAGGCTTTAGACGATTTTCTAAGCCGTTATGAAGGAAAAGATTTAACTAATCCCTTTCTCGTAAAGGAGTTAAATCACAATGGCAAAGATTAGTGTACGAGATAGAAACAAAAACAATGCGGATAGAAAGCCAAACTGGGAATATCGTTTTGAAGCAGCAAAAAGCAACGGTAAGCGGCACCATATATCAAAGTCGGGGTTTAGAACAAAACGCGAAGCTGAAGTTGCCGGCATTAAAGCACTTGCTGAATACAACAATGCAGGGCTTCACTTTGAGCCTTCCGAAATAGGCTTTAATGACTACATAGACTATTGGTATAAGCAATATTGTGTTACTAATCTAAAATACAATACTTTGGTAACCTACACAAACCTAATAGAAAAGCACTTAAAACCACATTTTGGACGATACAAGCTTAAAAGCTTGAACCCATCCGTCCTGCAAGATTACGCAAATGAAATTGTTAAGCAGGGATATTCGTCCTCATATGTTTTTGGCATTTTATCAACTTTAAAAACGGCTCTTGACTATGCCGTGTTTCCGCTTAATTACATTAAGGATAATCCCATAATCTATATTCGCTTCCCGGCAAAGAATCCCCCAAAATCATCAAGAGAAGTAATTTCAATGGAAGATTTCGACAGAATTATGGAACAGTTCCCCTTTGGAACTCGCTTTCATATCCCCCTTCTTTTCGGGTGGTTTTGTGGATTAAGAATTTCAGAAGCGCTGGCTGTAACGTGGGACGACATCGACTTTGACGAAAAGACGTTAAATATCAACAAACAGTTAGTTAAACGAAATACTGTTCAAAAAGATAGTTTTAAAGAAACTTACACTAAAACAGGAAGAGATTGCGCATGGTATTTCGGAGTCCCCAAATATGGCTCTTCAAGAGTAATTAAACTGGGAGACTTTTTGCTTGATGAATTGAAAAAAGAATTGGCGAGACAGCAGGAAAACGAAGAAAAATACGGCGTTCACTATACCATACAGCTATTGAAAGATGAACAAGACGAAAAAGGAAATTCAATCAAAAGAATAGTACCGGAACAAAAGGGTGTTGGCAGTGATTTGCCCCGAGTCAACTTTGTGTGTGTCGACGAAAACGGTTTGTTCACCACAAAAGATAATATACGATACCCAACAAAAGTAATTCAAGAAAAGTTGAAAATCAAATTTGATTTTCATTCTTTGAGACATACGCACGCGACAATGTTGATAGATGGTGGTGTTAGCCCAAAAGCCGTACAGCAAAGGCTTGGACATAAAAATGTAGGCACGACATTGCAGATATATGTGAAATCAACTGAAAACATGCAACAAGAAGCCGTCGATACTTTCGACAAAATTATGTCGAAACATTCGATGCCGCACGGAGAAGCAATATGAAAAAGAAGAAAAAACTTTATACTCCAAAAGATATCAAATTCTTTTGCGATTACAACAAAAACATTTTTAATAACATAAAGGAGTTCAAACACTACCTTTCAAGAAAAAAATATCTTTTGGAAAACGGGTACTCGCCGAGTGCGGTTTGGGACACCGATGTTTGGTTTGTAAGCGTTATGATTTCCATTCTATCTCAACATCTTGAATGGAACAAGACATTTTTAGACCAAACGGACAAACGAAACGCCGAATTAAACGAGAATATAGAACGAATGATAGCCCTGCTTAAAAAAATGGACGAACAGGACATCACGGAAGAAGACGATGAACAGGAGCGAACGGAATTTTTCCGACTGTTCTCCGATAACTTCCACGCACTTTGGAATTAAAGGAAATGAAATGAGCGAGAATCGAGAATACATTATAGACAATTTTGCAGGCGGTGGGGGTGCGAGTACAGGAATTGAATTGGCTCTCGGACAACCAATCGACATCGCAGTAAACCACGACGGCGACGCCATTGCTATGCATACAGTAAACCACCCATACACCACACATTATCAGGAAGACGTATTTGCTATTAACCCCGAAGAAGCGACTCACGGGCACCCAGTTGGGATTGCATGGTTCTCTCCCGACTGCAAGCATTTCAGCAAAGCAAAAGGAGATAAACCGGTCGAAAAGAAAATCAGAGGATTATCGTGGGTTATATTAAAGTGGGCTATGTCAACGGTAGCACCAAGAGTTATCTTTATGGAAAACGTAGAAGAAATCCAAACTTGGTGTCCTTTGATAGAAGTTAATGGAAAAATGAGACCAAATTCCACACGAATAGGCGAAACTTTCAAGGGCTTTGTACAAATGCTTTCTGGTGGCATATCCGCAAATCACCCCGCTCTTATAGAAGCGTGCGAGTTCTTACATATTGAGCCAGACAGCGATGAGGCTGGTAAACTCATAAGAGGACTGGGATACAACGTAGAATATCGAATTTTGCGTGCTTGCGACTATGGAGCTCCTACAATCAGAAAAAGATTTTATCTTGTTGCGAGAAACGACGGACAACCCATCGTGTTTCCCGAACCCACGTATGGGGTTGGAAAAGGATTAAAACCTTACAAAACAGCCGCACAGTGTATAAACTGGTCTATCCCCTGCCCTTCTATCTTCGGTAGAAAGAAATCACTCGTGGTAAACACTCAGAAGAGAATCGCACGCGGGCTTGACAAATTCGTCGTAAGAAACCCAAAGCCGTTTATTTTGCAGGCAAATTATCAAAACGCGCCACAAGACATCGACTCTCCTCTATCAACGGAGACAACGGTCAATAAGCATTTTGTCGCAACACCGCTCTTAAGTAAATATTTTTCAGGCGAAAGTCAATGTGGGGCGCCAGTCGACGAACCACTTCCGACAGTTACGGCAGTAGACCATAATGCGCTTGTTGCTCCGCATTTAATTCAATATTACGGCGGAGATGACCATTCTGCGTCCACAGAAACGCCTCTGGCGACCGTAACGACATTGCCAAGGCATTTTCTCGTAGAAAGTCATTTATGCGTTCTGAGGCGCAATACAGACTGCAAGGATATGGATAAACCCCTACCCACCATTACTACGTCGGCAGGTCATTTCGCTCAAGTAACAACAAAACTGCAAAAGATAAAAGGAACGCAAGACCTTGGCAACTGGAAAGAAATAAGACGTATGTTAAACGATTACGCCGGATATAAGATTGCCGACGATGAAATTCTTTTAATAGAAATCAACGGCGAAAAATTCTTTATTTCGGACATCGGAATGAGAATGCTAAAAGCGGAAGAACTAAAATTGGCGCAAGGTTTTCCAAAAGATTACGTTATCGACATAGAACCATACATAGGAAAGAAATACAGCGAAGCAAAACAAATCGCAAGACTTGGAAACGCAGTCTGCCCACCTGTTGCAACTGCACTTATAAAGGCTAACTGCCCAGAAATGTGCAATCCTGCGGGCATTTCAACAATGTCTCAGCTTAATAAAATAATTTCAAACCGGAGATGTTTAAGGCAAAATGGAAGTAATTAGAACACATACTGGTAAAATATATGTAGATAGCGAGAGAAAACTCGAATTTCTAACGGTCGGCGATTATGGCAAAGAAAACAATATTAAAGCCGAGTTTTTGGGACTCAAAAGAGAAATCAATGGGGTAAAACATCACGACGTTGACCTTAAAGATAAATGGGTTGCAACAATCAGTACCCAAAAAGGCTGTCCAATGCGTTGTCAATTTTGCGATTGTCCTAAATATGGATTTTTTGGAAACGCATCAAAAGAAGATTTATGCTATCAAATTGAGACTTTGTTGGCAAATGAAACAACCAAAGAAACCAACAGGTTTAACGTGCATTATGCAAGAATGGGCGAACCGACATTCAATCTTAACGTTCTTGATTTTACAAAGAACTACTTAAAGAAGTTAGTCCAAAACCACATAAATGCAAAAACAATTCATCCAGTTGTCTCAACAATGCTTCCAAAATCAAATAAAAACTTAATCCCGTTTCTTATGGAATGGTGCTCAATAAAAAATGATATTTATAATGGCGAAGCTGGATTGCAATTCAGCATCAACACAACCATCGAATTCCAAAGGCAAAAACAATTCAACGGAATGAGCTTATCCCTCGAGGAGATTTCTGCGATTGCGAGACAACTCCCCTCTCCTCGTGGAAGAAAGTACACACTGAATTTTGCCGTTACAAAAGACACCATCCTTGATGCAAAAGAATTGTCGCGATTGTTCGACAAAGAAAAATTTATTGCAAAAATAACTCCAATCCACAAAACTAACTCAGCTATTACAAATGGTTTCGGCGTTACTACCGAATATACCGACTATGACGTATATAGAGATTTTGAAAAACCTTTGCTTAATGAAGGATGGCAAGTAATTGTATTCGTTCCAAGCGAAGAAGAAGACAGTGATAGAATCACCTGTGGGAATGCATTGATAAGTGGCTATGTAAAGGGTAAATAGAAAATGAGACAAGTAATTATAGCAAGAAAGGATTTGCAAATGACGCCCGGGAAATTAGCAGCGCAATGTTGTCACGCTTCTCTCGCCTTTATTACGTCGCCAATGAAAGCAAATCATACAAGAGAATGCGTGATAAAAGACGATGTTTTTGAAAACTGGATTTGCGGAATATTCACAAAGACTATTTGCGAAGCAAAAAACAAGAATCAGCTTATGAAGGCGATTAAAGTAGCAAAAGAGTTAGGACTTGTTGAAAATAAAGACTACTTTTGTATACGAGATTGTTGTTTGACTGAACTTACTCCCGAAGAAGTAGACGAAAACGGCGTCGGAAGAGTTTTAACTTGCATAGGCTTTGCTCCTCTCCCTGATGAAATTGCTCACAAGATAAGTAAAAAGTTCCAACTTTATAAATAAAAATTGTCCACGGGAGTTAAAATGCGTGGACACTGGGTGGACAAGAGATTATGGATAAACAACATAAAACACAATATATAGTTATAGTTAAGCCAATTTTATCCACATATTGTGTTTTATTAAAGGCTGTGCGTTAATTGGTATAATAGATGCACATTTCAGAGCTATAAAAGTTTACGATTTTTATAATATAATTATGACAATAATATAATTATGACAATAAAAAAGACTGCGTTTTTCTTACGGAATTTACGCAGTCTTTTGTTATACAAGTTTTTATAAGCCGAAATATTTTTTAATTTTTATTTGCGTGCTTTTTGTTTGCGGCGGACAAGGCTATCAGAACCGCAACGCAAAGAGATACGGCTACGCCCGCAACGAAAAATACGAGCGTGTATTTGACGACTCTGCTAAATCTCCCCTGCGGTTCCTGCAAAAGAGGTTCGGAAAGAACGGATATTCTGTCTGCATAAACTTCGAAAACAGCTTTTTCTCCGTCCTTTTCGTTTACCGTTTCAAGGAAAGAGTCTATTATACATTGAAGCATTTTTTCGGGATTATTTACAGTAGATTTAAAGGCAAGGAAAATCTGCGACGACTGACTCGAACACGATAATCCTTTTCTTATTACGCTGAGTTTAACGGGCTTAGCGGCGGCTTCGAGATAATTTTTATTGTATTTTTCCATTGCCGCGACATATACCACGTCGTTATTCGTGTTGAAAAACGCCAAGGCGTTGTGTGCTATCGTGGTCGCATAAGAAAGCGCGGCTTCTTCCGCATTGTTCTTGCTGGCGTCGATTATCGTATATTTTTTTCCGTCCGGTCCTTCGATGATTTTCGAAGGTTCGCCGTATTCGGTTTCGACCTTTACCGAAAGAGAAGCCGTTGCCGTGTATTCGGTAGCCATGAAAAAATACGAATAAACGGCGCCGAGAGCCGACATAGCGACGACAATGGCAATAAAAAGAACGAACTTTTTCTTTATTACGGCAAAAACGTCCGCAAACGAAATCACGTTATCTTCTTTTTTAATTACGTTTTCTTCCTGCATAAAAACCCCTTTGATATTTTTTGTTTTTCCGACAAATCGCAAAAGCTCCCTGTCCGATAAATAATAGCACATTATTAAATGTTTGTAAAGCGTTTTAGTCGTATCACCGTTTCGGGTTCTCCGCTTTATGCCAAACAAGAACAATACAAACTATGCCAAAACGCCACAATTTTCGCGCTTTTTGTTAAATTCTCGCTTGAAGTACATATAGTACGTCTGCGTTCGCCTTTACCAAAAATCATCGAAAATATCGGCGTTTTGGTTGCGGGCAAGTCTGACGGCGAGTTTTTAGGCTAAGACAAGACACGCGAACGGGTTAATACTTAATGTATAAGCCGCGAGCGTAACGACGTATTAGTCAAAAATTCGCCGTCAGACCATGGTTCGTATTATTCTTGTCTGGCATGCCGGATAAGAACAATACAAACTATGCCAAAACGCCGCAATTTGCACGCTTTTTGTCATTTTCCGCGCTTTTCGCGAAGTTTTTTTACTTCCGTTTCGAAACCGTTATTCCCGGGTTTATAAAAAACGCTGCCTTTAAGCGAATCGGGAAGGTACTGCTGTTCGACGTAACCGCCGTAATCGTGCGGATATTTATACTCCCTGCTCTTCGCTTTCGCTTCTTTATCGCCGAAAACGGCGTTCCTTATGTGCATCGGAACGGTATCGTCCTTCGTGCTTTCCGCCGCCGCCTGCGCCGCGTTCATCGCAACGACCACGGAATTGGATTTCGGAGCTTCGCACACATAAATTATCGCTTCCGACAAAGGGAGCAACCCCTCGGGGTATCCCATATTCTGAAACGCGGTCATCGCGCTCGAACAAACTATGAGCGCCCTCGGATCAGCCATACCGACGTCCTCCGCGGAATGCGCGAGAAGTCTTCTGAAAATAAGAAGCGGATCGCCGCCGCCCGAAATAATTCTGTGGGCGTAATAAAGCGCGGCGTCGCTGTCGCTGCCTCTTAACGACTTGCAGAACGCGCTTAACATATCGTAATAGGAGTTTTCGTCATACGAAAGCGCCTTTCTCTGAATGGACTGCTCCGCGTCTTTCAGCGTGACGGTGATTTTACCGTTTTTGTCGGCTTCGGTGGTCAAAACCGCAAGTTCCAAGGCGTTGTAAGCCGTTCTCAGATCTCCGCCGCTCATAGAAGCGATATGATTTAACGCCTCGTCTTTCACTTCGAGATTAAATTCGCCATAGCCGCGTTTTTTATCGTTTATCGCTCTTAAAAGAGCTTTTTTGACAGTCTCGTCGTCCAGCCTTTTAAACTCGAAGACCCTGCACCTCGAAACTATTGCGGGCGTCATTGCCGCATAAGGATTTTCGGTCGTAGAACCGATGAAAATAATCGTTCCCTGCTCGATTGCGGGGAGAAGACTGTCGGACTGAGTTTTGCTGAACCGGTGGCATTCGTCGAGAAGAAGATATGTCTTTTTGCCGTAAAGTTTAAGGTTTTCCCGAGCTTCGTCCACGGCTTTTTTTACGTCCGCAACGCCGCTCGAAACGGCGTTCAACTTGACGAAATTGCCGCTTGTGGAATTAGCTATGATATTTGCGAGCGTGGTTTTGCCCGTTCCGGGAGGTCCCCAGAAAATGCAACTGCCCACTTTGTCGAGCGAAATCGCCCTGCGAAGCAAGCTGTTATCCTCGCAAATATGGCTCTGCCCCAAAAACTCGCGGAGCGAGACGGGTCTCATCCTCTCCGCCAAAGGGGCGTTCGCTTTATTTTTTTCTTCGTTTATTACATCGAAAATATCGTACATTTTTTCCTCATTTTTTCAAAGCTTCGGCAGTATGATAAACTATGAACAAAATTTTTACCGCAAACAGATTTTTCAAATTCATTGTCGCCGCCGTCGTTTCGGCGTGCATGCTCGTCATTCTGTTTCGCCCCGAAATTTATATTTCATCGGCTTTCGAAGGAATAAAACTATGGGCGATCGTGGTCTTGCCGTCGCTTTTGCCATTTTTCTTCTGCACCGCACTGCTTTCGCAAACGGGCGTAACGAACAAAACGGCAAGACTTCTCGAAAAGCCTTGCAAATTTCTGTTCCGAACGAGCGGTTATGCCGCTTACGCGTTTTTGACGAGCGTTTTGTCGGGTTATCCCGTAGGCGCGAAGATCATAGGCGATCTCGGCGAAAACGGACTTATAAGCAAGGACGAAGCGACGAAAATGTCGGCTTTTTGTTCCACGTCGGGTCCGCTTTTTATCGCGGGGAGCGTCGGAACGGGTATGTTCGGTTCGGCAAAAGCGGGAAGATTTCTGCTTTTGATCCATATTCTCTCCGCCGTAACCGTGGGGCTGATTTTTCGATTTATCGGGAAACCGAATACCGCCGAAAACGGAAAAACCGTCTCCGAAACCCGTCGGAAGACAAGCGACAACGTTCTTTACGATTGCGTTTTTTCCTCGGTCGTTTCGATTGCGGTCGTCGGCGGGTTTATATGCGTGTTTTATGTTTTAGCCGATATCGCCGAAAATAACGATCTGCTTTTCCCCGTCCGTAAAATCGTTGAATTTATTACGGGAAGCACAGAACTTTCGAAAGCCTTTTCTTACGGACTTATCGAATGCACAAGGGGTTGCAAAATGCTTGCAAACTGCGGTTTATCGACTTATAGCCTCACTTTTGCTTCTATGCTCATCGCTTTCGGGGGCGTTTCCGTTCTCGTTCAATCGATAAGTTTTCTTAAAAAAGCTGGCGTTAAAATCTCGTATTTTTTGTCGGCAAAAGCCGTTCAGACGCTACTTGCCGCGATCTACTGCGTTGTTTTATATCGTATGTTTTTCTGAAACAAAATCTTTGCGACGTAAAAGCGTTTTCGGCGAAGTTATAACAGACCGACAATCTCGTCGGGAACATACCTGTCGGCGTTTCTGCCGAACTTTAAAAGCTCTCTTACGACCGACGAACTGACCTGAACGTTAAGATCGCTGCACGGCATATAAACGGTGACGATTTCGGGCATAAGTTCGGAATTCACGAAATTCATTTCGTTTTCGTACTCGTAGTCCCTGCCGTTTCTGAGTCCTCTCACGTTGTATTTCGCGCCCTCTTTCAAAAGAAGATCGACGAGAAGCCCCTCGTGATACAAGACTTTTACGTTTTTATACTTCGCACAGGTCTTTTTGAGAAAATCAAGCCTTTTTTCGACGGAAAACATCGTCGTTTTATTGACGTTCACGCAAATCGCGACGATAACCTCATCGAAAAGCTCGGAGCATTTCGCGATGATTTCTTCGTGTCCTTTCGTTACGGGATCGAACGTTCCCGCAAAAACGCACTTTTTCATTTCAGTCTCCTTAAATCTCCTCGTAAAAATCGAAGACGGCTATGCCGTAAACGCGCGTATCGATAAGTTTTAACCCCTCGATTTCTCCCGCGCTTTTTCCCGAATGCTCGTAAATAATCCGTCCGCCGTCTTTTAAAAGTCCGTTATCTTTAACGGCTTTAACGACGGGAGTCGCGTCGAGCGCGTAAGGCGGATCGAGAAAGACGAAATCGAACTTTTCTCTCGTTACGGAAACGTAAGAAAGCGCGTCGCCCTCGTAAACGTCCGCTTTTTCCTTCAAATAAGCGAGATTTTCTTTAAGAAGTTTTACGCTTTCTTTGGAATTGTCCGCAAAAACGACCTTATTTGCGCCGCGCGAAATCGCTT
This sequence comes from uncultured Clostridia bacterium, assembly GCA_934254825.1. Taxonomy (GTDB): domain Bacteria; phylum Bacillota; class Clostridia; order Christensenellales; family Borkfalkiaceae; genus UBA10281. The sequence goes on from CAKQMB010000010.1 coordinate 37,522, forward strand.
CCAGACCGATCCCGCCCGTTCCCGAATACAAATCGAGAAAGTCCGACCCCGCAACGTCGAATTGAATTATATTGAACAACGCTTCTTTCGCCCTGTCGGACGTAGGACGAATATCCCTGCCCTTGAACTCTTTAAGCGTTCTGCCTCTGTGTTTTCCCGCAATAATTCTCATTTTATTCTTCTTTTACTCTTCCGTCGTAAGGTGCGAATACTTGGAATAAATGCACCCGCAATAATGCTGTCTGTACAGTTCGTGTTCTTTGGAAAGCTCGATCGAGCGTTTGTATCCGTTTTCCTTTTTAAAGTCGTTCACAAGGTACTTCGCCGTCGACTTCTCGCCGATTTTTAATCCGATTTCGTTGATAATATCGGCGTTTTTATGCGGACTTACCGTAAGCGTTGAGCAAAAATAATCGTAACCGCCCTCTTCCGCAATCTTAGCGGTTTCCTCTAAACGCATGGAAAAGCAGACTTTGCAACGTTCCCCGCCCTCGGGTTCTTTTTCGAGACCTTTGACTTTTTCGAAAAATTCGACGGATCTGTATCTTCCGTCTATAATCCCGATTTTTTCACCGTAAGCTTCTTTAAGAAATCTTTTCTGTTCGTTAAGCCTTAAATTGTATTCTTCGCTTTCGGTAATGTTCGGATTGAAATAAAAAACCGTAATCGAAAAGAACGGTTCGAGCCGTTCTATAACAGCCGTGGAACAAGGTCCGCAACAACTGTGAAGCAGAAGAGTTTTCTTCTCTCCGTTAAATTTTTCGATTTCCTTTCTCATTTCGAAATCGTAATTTATTTTGTTCATATTCCTTAATCAAAACCGAAAAGTCGGTCTATAAGTCGATTAACTCGCATTTTATCGTTTAACAATCTTAATTTTCTTTAAAAGAGCGGTGTTGCCCGCGACCATTCCGCCGCCTACGACGGTTGCTATTTCCGGATCGTCAGAGATATTCGCCTTTATTGCCATATGCTCTTTGAAATACTCGTCGAGACCGGGAATTCTGCTCGTTCCGCCCGCAAAGAACACTCCGCTTCTGCGGATCTCCGCCGAAACTTCCGCGGGAAGCTTTGCGAGAACAAGTTCTATGACCTCAAAAAGTTTATCGAAGAATATCTTCACGGGGAATAAAATATCCTGCGAGCAGACCGAAACCGAACGAGGTTTACCGCTCGTTACGTCTCTGCCGCTGATGACCGTTCTCGCGCCGTCGTTTTCGTAAAGACTGGCAACCTGAATTTTCAAAGACTCTGCCGTTAGCGTACCGATTTTGAGGTTGAAAAACTCCTCGATATGCTTCATAATCATCGCGTCGATATTTCTTCCGCCCATATTCACGCTCACGCCCGCGATCACTCCGTCGAGCGAGACTGCGGCGATATTTGCGGAAGTGCCGCCGATATCGACCAAAAAACAGGGGTTCGACTCGCTCAGCGGAACGCCGAGACCCAAAGCCGTTAAAATAGGCGACTCCACAAGGTCGACCGAATAAACGCCCGCGGCGGCAAAAACCCTGAGATATTTCTTTATTTCGTCGTTATCGAGACCGCAAGGAACGGATAAAAGAACCTGCGGGCGAAGGCTGAGTTTCCTGAGCGTAATTTTATTCAGGAAATTTTCGAGCATCATCGCCGCGATTTTCTCGTTGACGATAAGACCCTCGTTTATCGGGAAAACGGTTGAAGTTTTTCCCGCGGTTTTTCCGATGAGCCTTTTCGCCTCGTTTCCTACGGCTTTAACTTTTTTCTTTTGTTGTTCGTCGATGAGAACCACGCTCGGTTCAAACAAAACGACGTTCGCGCCGAGCTGGTATATCGCGGTGTTCACCGAACCCATATCGACTGCGATTATGTTTCCTCTCATAAAATACTCTCCTGTATCGTCCGTTCGGGTAAATACACTGTTTTTGTTTGAGTAAATTCAGTATTTTTGTTTAAGTATATGTTCTGTTTTTCGATTTAAACGCTTAATTTCAAAGCAAAAGATCGAGCGTGGGCTTTATCTCCGATATCGGCAACCCCACGACGTTGTCTCTGTCTCCCGAAAAGCCTTTGACAAGCGGGAAACCGTCCTGTATTCCGTACGATCCCGCCTTTCCCTTCCAGAGTCCGCTGTCCAGATAGGCGTTTATCGTTTCGTCCGAAAGCTCGAAAAACTCCACTTCGGTATCGACGCTGCCCGTTTCCGAAAAATTTTCGGTCAAAACGGCGTAACCTGTTGTCACGATGTGTTTTCTGCCCGAAAGCTTTCTGAGCATTTTCTCGGCTTCCGCCCTGTCCGCGGCTTTACCGAGAATTTCCCCGCCGACGGAAACGACGGTATCCGCGCCGAGAACGACGGCTTGTTTGTCGGAGCGGGAATACACGTCCGCAGCCTTGCTTATGGCGCATCTTACCGAAAACTTTTTGGCGGAACACGTTTTATCGAACGCATCCTCTTTATCGCTCGGGACTATTTCGAATTCGTAACCCTCGCGCGACAAAATCTCTTTTCTTCGCGGAGAACCGCTTGCAAGAATAAATTTTTTCATAATTCCGTAATAGATTATATAATATTTTATACATTTTGTAAAGTATTTAGCCTATACGCAACGGTTTTCCTTGATTAAACGACGATGGAAAAATAAAAAACCGCAGAAAATAATCCGCGGTTTAACGCCGCGGGAGATCCGCGGTCTGATTTAAAAATATCGAGAAGGTCTGTAAGCCGAGTTCTGTCATTTAATACGGTTATCTATCTACTCTTACCGTTGCCGATAAGCTCTAGCGACGTTTTACAGGCAGTCCCGACCGGCTGTCTTGCGGACTGCCCCTATCTTGCTCCGGATGGGGTTTACACAGCGCGTCTCGTCTCCGAGCCGCCGGTGAGCTCTTACCTCGCCTTTTCATCCTTACAAGGTTTCCCTTGCGGTAATTTTCTGTTGCACTTTCCTTAAAGTCACCTTCACCGTCCGTTAGGCGGCATCCTGCCGTGCGGAGCTCGGACTTTCCTCGTCAGATTTCTCTGCCGCAACCGTACAACCTTCTCGACGATTACCGATTATATCACAAACCGCCGCGTTTGTCTACCTTTTAAAGCAGATTTTAGTTTTATCGGATCGAAATGCAATCGCCTTTTTGCGCGACGTTTAATCTTTTTCGTCCGTAAGTCGTTTTTCCCTGTCGGCAATCGTTAAAGCTTCGACCATTGCGTCGATATCGCCGAGCAGAAATTCGTCGAGATTATAAGCCGTGTAACCGATACGATGATCGGTAATTCTCCCTTGCGGGAAATTGTAAGTTCTTATTCTTTCCGACCTATCGCCCGTGCCTATCTGATTTTTTCTGTTTTCGGCGTACTCGTTTTGATACTGGCTGTTATAATAATCGTAAAGGCGGCTTTTCATAACTTTCATCGCCTTTTCTCTGTTTTTGAGCTGAGAACGCTCGTCCTGACAAGTAACGACGATACCCGTCGGCAAATGAGTCATTCGTATGCACGATTCGGTTTTGTTGACGTGTTGCCCGCCCGCGCCCGAAGAACGGTAAGTATCGATTTTCAAGTCCTTTTCGTCGATATTTATCTCCACGTCCACGGCTTCGGGAAGAACGGCGACAGTTACCGTCGAAGTCTGAATTCTGCCTTGCGACTCCGTTTCGGGAACGCGCTGAACGCGATGAACGCCGCTTTCGAATTTCAGTTTTGCGTACGCGCCTTTGCCGCTTATCGAAAAGACGACTTCTTTTATGCCGCCGAGTTCGGTTTCGTTTATGTCGATCTCTTCCGTTTTCCACCTGTTTTTATCGGCGTAACGGGAATACATACGATAAAGATCGCTCGCAAAAAGCGCGGCTTCCTCTCCGCCCGCTCCGCTTCGGATTTCGACGATTACGTTTTTGTCGTCGTCGGGATTTTTCGGAAGCAAAAGCACTTTAAGCTCGGTTTTAAGGTTTTCTATCTTCTCTTTGCACTCGATAATCTCGGTTTCGAGAAGGTCTTTCATCTCCTTATCCGTTTCGGTTTTCAGCTCTTTTTCGAGATTTTCTCTTTCCTCTTCGGCGGATTTGTATTCGCCGTACTTCAAAGCCGTTTCTTCGATATCGCTTCTCTCTTTTGCGTACTTTTTCCAGGTTGCCATATCGGATAAAACCGCGCCGTCAGCCAAAAGCTCGCCTAATTTTTCGTATCTTTCGTAAATTTCATCGAGTTTTCGGTTCATTTAAGTTCCGCCTTTATTATTCTGTCCACACCCGAAATGTCTTTTATGATTTCGACGTCGAAATCGTTTTCGAGCATCTTTTTTATATCTTCCGCCTGACCTGTTCCCGCTTCGAGGAACAAAAGTCCTTTTTCGTTAAGTCTCTCTTTCGCGCCCGCGCAGATACGCCTGTAAAAATCGAGTCCGTCCGCTCCGCCGTCGAGGGCGAGATGCGGTTCGTAATCTTTAACGACTTCGTCAAGAGTTCCGATATCTTCCGTTTTTATATAGGGAGGATTGGAGACAATTACGTCGAATTTATCGGTTAAGTCCCCGTATAAGTCGATTAACGCGGTTTTCACGTCGGCATCGAAAAGTTTGAAATTAGTCTCGGCAACGTCCAGCGCGTCTTTGGAAACGTCCGTTGCGGTAACTTTCGCGCCGCTCTTTTTGCTTACGACAAGGGCTATCGCGCCGCTTCCCGTACACAAATCAAGAACGGTGCTGTCCTTATTTACGCATTTTAAAACTTCGGAAACAAGTTCTTCGGTTTCGGGTCTCGGAATTAAAACCCTCTCGTCGACCTTTATTTCATAACCGTAAAAATCGCAATTACCGAGAACGTAACAAAGAGGTTTACCTTTCAGCCGTTGCTCGGCAAGTTCGTTTATTTTATCTATATCGGAAGCTTTAACTTTCGTTTCGCCGTTAAGCTCGCTTCGTTTTATACCCGTTACGATAGAAATAATCCATTCCGCGTCCACGGGGTCTGCACCGTTTTCCTCGAATTTCTTGCAAAGATTGCTTTTGATCGACGAAACCTTTTCGGGGCAAACGAATTTACACTCGGGTTCGTTCGGATCTTCGTCCATTTTCAGAACCTTATTGAACGCCGCGATCGCGACTTCCATCATTCCGTCGTCGGGTTCTTTGGTGGTGAGTTTCTGTAACAGCAACCCGGGAAGTTTAAGGGGATAAACGAGCGGGCTGTCCGTTTTTGCGAGAAGTTTCAAAAGCTCGTAAGAAAGCCCTGCAACAAGCGGCAACAAGACCACTCGCGACAAAATTTTAAGCCAGATATTTTCGTTTATCGCAGGGATAAGCGCGCCTACGACCGAATACACCAGAATACTCACGAGCATAACGAAAAACATAAACGTTGTTCCGCATCTGTCGTGTACTCTTCTGCATTTTTTTACGTTTTCGACCGTTAAATCAAGACCCTTTTCATAGCACGTTATCGTTTTATGCTCCGCCCCGTGATACATATATGTGCGTTTTATATCTTTTAAAAGAGACGTAAACAATATGTAACCGACGAAAATCGCTATTCTTATAAGCCCCTCGATAAGATTGCGGACGAGGTTCATCTCGGGAAACGCGTTTTTGAAAAGATTGCCGAGTACTGTGGGCAAAATGAAGAACAAGGCTATCGAAAAGACAAGCCCGAGCGCCACGCCGAAGAACAAAACGACGTCCATTATGTCGATTTTAAAGGTCTTCGCGAGCCATTTTTCGAACTTGGAAGGCTCTTCGTCGTCCCCGCCGTAAACCTCGGCGGAACGCATAAGAATTTTCGTACCCGTAACGAGCGACGAAAAGAAATTGACGACTCCTCTGACGATCGGAAGCTTTACGAAAAAATTTTTCTTTTCGGGCGGCGTAATTCGTTCCGCTTCGACGCGGATTTTTCCGTCCGAATCCCTTACCGCCGTGGCGATACCCGTTCTGCCGCGCATCATAACGCCTTCTAAAACGGCTTGCCCGCCTATGGAAGTTTTTTTGACTTTTTTATCTCTCATTTATATACCGTTCTGAAATTTATATACCGTTTTAAAATTCGGGATTATGAGCCTGTAAACCTCGTGCGGCTACGTTCATACCCGATATTTCCGAATATAAAATAAGCCCTAAGGATAAAACCATAGGGCAAAATTTCGCTGTTTTGCCTATAAAAGGCAAAAAAATTAAAGACCGAATCTTTTCTTGAATTTATCAACGCGTCCGCCTGTATCGACAAGTTTCTGCTTGCCGGTGAAGAACGGATGGCATTTACTGCAAATATCGACTTTGATTACGTCGACGTTCTTGGTAGTTCCCGTTTCAAACTTTTCTCCGCAAGCGCACTGGACGGTGACAATTTTATATTTAGGATGAATATCCGCTTTCATATTTTTCACCTCTCTGAACTTAATGCTATATCATTATAGCGTATTTTTACGACTATGTCAAACGTTTAAATCAAAAATGACTAAATTTTCTTAATTATTTTGGTACTTTTTTGCTTGCAAAATAAAAGAGATTACTATATAATGAAGTAAATGGGGCAGATTGCTCCGAAGGTGGTATCAATGAGAGGTTGGCAAATAACCGAACCGGGCAAAATCGGTGAAATCAATAAAATAGAAAGTTTAAGCGGAGTCGACAGCGTTAAGATAAAGCTCACGCGCACGCTTATCACCGAAGAAGACGTAGCGATTTTTGCGGGCGACGATAAATCGGTAAAACTTCCGATAATCCCAGGCAGAGCGGCGGTCGGACAGATCACCGAACTCGGACAGCCGTCGCCTTATCTCGATAAAGGCGTGAGAGTTTTTCTTTCTCCCGTTAAAGCGTGCGGCGAATGTTATCACTGCACCAACGGTAAACCCGAAAAATGCTACAATTTCAAGGTTGCGGGGCGTAATTCCGACGGTTTTTTGAAAGATTTCGCCGTTCTCGATTCGGACGAGGTTTATCCTCTTCCGCAAACCGTTAAGGACGACGACGCCGTTTATATCGACTATGTTACGCTCGCCGTTTCCGCGATCGATAAACTCAATATCGAAAAAGGACAGCATATCGCGATTTTCGGCTCGTCCGTTTTAGGCTCGATAATCGCTCAGCTTATTATTTATTATCAGGGCGTACCCATTCTTGTCGGTAACGACGACAACGAACTTCTGCTCGCCAAAAAATCGGGCATTTACTACACCGTCAAAGCTTCGCAAAGAACGGACAAGGAAGTCGCTTCGTTCACAAGCGGAAGAATGGCGGAAAAGGTGGTTTATCTCACCCGTTCGGGAATCCCCGCGGAACTTGCTTACAAAGTAGCCGCGCCTTCCGCAACGGTCGCGCTTGTCGGTTACTCCTCGCCAAATCTGAAAGTTCCTTTCGGTACGGCAATGAGCAAACAACTCACAAACGTGTGCGTTACGAACGGTTACGGAAACGCCGAAGCGGCGATAAATATTTTATCGAACAAAGCAATCGACCTTTCCAATTACAAGCTCCCCGTAACAAAAATGGAAGCGATAGAAAAGAATATGGCGGAGCGTCTCGAAATTTACAAGGCGGGAAATATTGTCCCGGGGCTTCTTGTAAATATGCTCGGGTAATAAAAATTTAAGTTTAATCATTTGCGGGCGATCAGTGAATCGCCCCTTACTTTATATAAGACAGGCAGGCATAAGCAGCCTTGCAACTTTATCAAACAACAGCGGGCGATCGGTGAATCGCCCCTTTTTTATATAACAAGCAAAGATAATCGGTATCGGCACACAACTCTATAAAACAAATGCGGGCGACAATTTATCACCCGCATACATTATTATGTTTTGTTTAACTTTTTATATATCGTTCTGATTATAAAATAAGAAATCGTTGCGGCTATCCCTCCGACGATCAAACCGCCGAGGACGTCCGAAGCGTAATGCACGACAAAATAGACCCTCGTAAAACCCATAACGAGCGGAATAAACAAAAACGCCCACGAAAAACGTTTGTTAAAAGACAAAAACAGCGAAACCCCGAACGCCGTCGCAGCCGTGGTATGCCCCGACGGGAACGAATAGCCGCTCTCAACCAAACTCCCCGCTGCTTTCCATACCGTGTAAAACTCCGAGGTCGTATCGGAAAAAGGTCGTTGTCGCGCGACGACGTTTTTCAGTATAATATTGGTAAACAAAAACCCGAAAACAAGCGCAAGCAAAGCGGAAAAACCCGTTTTTCTCGTCTTTTTGAAAAACAGCATTATAGCGGCGGCGATAATGAAAATCAACCCCGCGTTTCCGCTTAACGTTATCGCTTTGAAAATCGGCGTGAAAACAACTCCGCACGACAAACGCAAACCGTCCGCGATTTTCAGAAAAAACAAATCAACGGGCAATAATAATTCAAACATATCCTTTTTATAGCTTCGCCGACCCGTTTTCGGCGGGTCGGCGATCGTAATTATTTTACGTTTTTATTTCTCTCGTATTTAACAAGCTTATACGCAAGGAAAATTCCCGCAACGAACAAAATTATTCCGCAAATCAATTCCGCGACGGGCAAACCGTTTTCCGCCCAACCGACGTAAACCGCGTAAGTTTCGGGATTGAAAAACATAGTTATCGCCGCGCCGAGCGAAAGACCGGCAATGAGATTGAACGAATTCGTTCTGTGTTTTTCGATTATTCCCGAAAGAATTTTCGAGAAAGTCAGAAGCCCCGCGATGAAGCCGACGAGAAGACACACGAAAATCATAAGAACGGGAATATTTTGAAAAAGCCCGAACCCGACCGAATTCATAAGCGGCGTGAAATAGCCGAATATCATTAAAAGCGCGGTTGCGGAAAGCCCCGGGACTATCTGAGTTATCGCTATCGCGTAACCTAAAACGACAAACATTATATAATGATATATCCTGAGATTTTCGAGAGTACGCTCTGCCCCGCCCGATACGACCGATATTACGGACGAAGCTATCGGAATAAGTATGCCGAGAATAAATAAAATATTTCTCAGCGGCGTACGCGATTTATCCTCTAACTGATCGGAAATCGCGGGAAACGAGCCGAACATAAGCCCCGCAAACAGCGCGATGACCGTGAACGGAAACAAATTAAGCAGTTGCTTTACTCCGAAAAATCCGCCGATTATGCCGATTATGCCGCCGATTATTATCGGCAACAAAAACATAAAACATTTTTTGAATTTCTTAAAGACGTTGCCCATTGCGAAAAGCAATTTTTCGTATAATCCGAAAATTATCGCGACCGCCGCGCCGCTTACGCCTGGGACGATTATCGCGAGACCGATAAAAATCCCGAGCAATCCGCCTTTGAAAATCTGCCTTTTATTTTCGTATTCGAGCGAAACTTCTTCTTTCGAAGCGATTTCGTCTTTGGAAATGATTTCCTCTCCCATACCATACTCCTTTTGCTGATTTTTACTATATCATTATATCATATGTTTACATAAATGTCGCTAAAACAAATGTAAAGTTTATGTAAAGTTTTTAGTCGAAAATACGCCGTCAGACCAAAGTTCGTATTATACTTTGCCGTCATTCGTGAGCAAAATCGTACAGTTTTTGTACATTTTCGGGGAGCGAGGACGGAAGCATGGCTTTTATATTCTCTTCCCCGCCGTCTTTTATCGCCGTTTCGTAATACCAGCACTTAAATTCGAGCATCGCGAGAGTTTTTCTGAGTTTTTCCATTTCCTCTTCGACGGCGATTTTCCTTTCCTCGAATATTTTCTTTCTTTCCTCGTAAGTTTCCTTACCCATTCGGCAAAGACCGATAAACTTCTTGATATCTTTGATTTCGAGTCCCGTTTTTTTGAGACACTCGATTATTCTCAGCGTTTCTACGTCGCTTTCTCTGAATTTTCTTATGCCCGAAGATCTCGGAATGTCCGTAAAAAGCCCTTCTCTGTCGTAAAATCTGAGCGTTGAAGCGGGTATGTCGAACATATCCGAAACCGAACCTATCGTGTATTCCATAATTTCCTTTAAAAATTTTTTGGTTATTTCACAAAAATAGCTTGACTTAAAGTTAAGTTTAAGTGATATGATTTTATTATAATCATCGGAAAACTGCTTGTCAAGTATTTTCGGGTCGATTATACAATAAAAAACCAACATAAGGAGAGGTAAAATGGCTTATTTCGAAGAAGTGAAGAAAAATTTCGGTTTCGGCTGTATGAGACTTCCTATGAAAGACGGCAAAGTCGATTACAAAGAATTTTCCGAAATGGTCGATCTTTTTATCGCCGAAGGCTTCAATTATTTCGACACCGCGCACATTTATCTTGAAGGGCAAAGCGAACCCGCTTTGAGAGAATGTCTCGTTAAGAGATACCCGAGAAGCGCGTTTGTTTTCACTGACAAACTTTCGACGCATTGTTTTAACAAAGAGGAGGAAATCCGACCTCTTTTCCAGAAACAGCTCGATAATTCCGGTCTCGAATATTTCGATTTCTATTTAATGCACGCGCAAAGCAAAAATATCTTTGAAAAATACAAGAAATGCCGCGCATACGAAATCGCGCTCGAACTCAAAAACGAAGGGAAAATCAGACACGTCGGTATTTCCTTCCACGACAAAGCCGAGGTTCTGGAAGAAATTCTCACCGAATATCCGTGGATCGAAGTCGTTCAGATTCAGTTTAACTACGCCGATTACGAAGACCCTGCCGTTCAATCGAGAAAATGCTACGAAGTATGCAAAAAGCACGGCAAGCCCGTAATAGTTATGGAACCGGTCAAAGGCGGTAATCTCGCAAGGTTAAACGGCGAAGCAAAGCAGATTATCGACGATTTGCACGGCGGAAGCGCGGCGAGCTACGCGATACGTTTCGCGGCGGGTTTCGACGGCATTTTCATGGTTCTTTCCGGAATGAGCGACCTTAATCAGATGAAAGACAACCTTTCTTTTATGAAAGATTTCAAACCGCTCGACGAAAAAGAACAAGCCGCCGTCAAAAAAGTTGCGGAGATAATCAAAGCTCAGCACGCAATTCCCTGCACCGCTTGCAGATACTGCACCGACGGTTGCCCCAAACACATACTTATTCCCAATCTTTTCTCCTGTTTAAACTCGAAGAAATTTTACAAGGACTGGAACGCCGATTATTACTACCACGAGGTATACACCAAAAACAACGGCAAGGCTTCGGACTGTATCAAATGCGGAAAATGCGAAAAAGTTTGTCCTCAGCACCTCGAAATCAGAAAATTGCTCGTTCAGGTTGCAGAGGTATTTGAAAAATGATAGAATACAGAAAACTTCCGAGGGGCGATGAAAAAATCGGGACGCTCGGACTCGGCGCAGGCTCGATGCAGGAAACTTCGCCCGCCGAAATTCAGAAAATAATAGAAAAAGCCATCGAAAACGGCATAAACTTTTTCGATCTCTGCGCGGGAGGCGGCAGTGTTTACGAACCGTTCGGAAACGCCATACAAGGCGCGCGCGACAAGATTTATTTTCAGCTTCATTTCGGCGCGGTTTATGACGAAAACGGCGAGTACGGATGGTCGAGAAATCTCGACGAGATAAAATCGACTTTCGACCGCGAGATGAAGCTTCTTAAAACCGATTATATCGATTTCGGCTTTATGCATTGCGTGGACGAAGACGAGGATTACGAAGAAATAAAAGAAAACGGTATTCTCGCTTTTATGAGAGAGCTTAAAAAACAAGGCGTTATCAGACATATCGGATTTTCGTCGCACACGCCGTCGGTTGCAAACAAAGTGCTTGACGACGGCGAAACGGACATGATGATGTTTTCGATCAACCCCGCTTACGACCTCGAACAAGGCGACGATCTCGGCATAGGAAGCGTTTCGGAAAGAGCCGAACTTTTCCGCCGCTGCGAAAGAGACGGCATCGGAATTTCGGTTATGAAACCGTTCCACGGCGGCAAACTTCTTTCGGCAAAATCTTCGCCGTTCAAAACCGCGCTAACGAAAAATCAATGTCTTAAATATGCGCTCGACCGCCCCGCTGTTCTTGCCGCGGTGCCGGGAGTCAGAACGCTGAAAGATCTCGACGAACTTCTGACTTTCAAAAACTCGACGGCGGAAGACGACGACTATTCCGTCATAGCGAAATTTACACCCGAAAAGGCTTACGGCTCGTGCGTTTACTGCAACCATTGCCTGCCCTGCCCCGCGGGAATAGATATCGGACTCGTGAACAAATACTACGACTTAGCTCTCGTCGGCGACAAACTTGCCGAAAATCATTACGACAAGCTCACCGTTAAAGCCGACGAATGTTTAAACTGCGGACACTGCGACATGCGTTGCCCGTTCAAAGTTCATCAAAGCGAAAAAATGCAAAAAATAAACGAATATTTCAAAGGAGTATAAAAATGATAGAAAACGTTTTAACAAAAAAAGGCTTTTCGTTCAAAGCCAAAATAACGATCAAATCGATTATCGCCGCAGGACTTGTGGCTCTCGCGGTAATTCTTCCGCAGTTGTTCCATTTATTCGCGGGCGCGTCCGCGGGCGTTAAATGGCTTCCGATGTACATTCCCGTTCTGCTCGGCGGATGTCTGCTCGGCTGGAAATTCGGGCTTATAGTAGGAATTGCTTCGCCCGTTATGAGTTTTGCGATTACTTCCGCTTTCGGAAATCCTATGCCCGCACTCCAAAGACTTCCGTTTATGATTTTGGAACTTTCGGTTTTTGCGGTTGTTTCGGGACTTTTCTCCGACAAAATTTATAAAAACGTATGGCTTGCGTTCCCTGCGGTTATACTCGCGGAAATTTGCGGAAGAGGAATATTTATGCTTGCCGTAACGATTTTCCAAAGCGTTACGCCGTTCACCCCCGCTATGATCTGGGGACAGATTCAGACCGGACTTATCGGACTTTTCATTCAGGCGGCAATTATTCCGTTCATCGTTGTCGGACTTAAAACGGCGATCGACAAAGACAATGACAAAGACAATGACTGATCTCGAAATCGCAAAAAAGGTTCTTGACGGTCATTCGATTGCCTTGGTTAAAGACGGCGAAGTTATCACGAGCGACAAACGAGGGATCGCTCCGCTTGCGGATTATTTAAGCGAAGGAAAAACGTTCGAAGGATTTTCGGCAGCCGACCTCGTTGTCGGGAAAGCCGCCGCAATGCTTTTTGTCAAGGCGGGAGTTAAATCCGTTTATGCGAAAGTTATTTCTCAATCGGGTAAAACTTATCTCGAAAGCCACGGCGCGGAAGTTACGTTCGAAACGCTTACCGAAAAAATAATGAACAGGTTGAAAACCGATATTTGTCCGATGGAAAAAACCGTTTCGGACATAGATGATTTCGAACAAGGTTTTATCGCTTTGAAAAACAAGCTCGACGAACTCAGAAACAATAAAAAATAAAATACGGCGGAACGAATTTCGTAATCGATACGAATTTCGTTCCGCCGTTTTATTATACAAATTCTACCGTTATATTAACGAAGTTTTCAAGTCGTTTCCGACGCATTAAAAGCCCGCTCCTCTCAATGAAAAACTGATCGACGGCTTCCCAGATGAAAACCCATGCGAAAATATCCACGCATTCCGTCCAGATTTCGTTTTTGAATATTCCGTCCACAAGAAACATTGCCGCAAGCGCAATCACTCCTATGAGCGTAAAAATAAGCGAGATAACCGTTTTTCTGTGTATATCCCGTTCCGTTTCGGCATGTTTTAAAGCGAAATAATTCTTTATCGCCTCGGTGTAAACAGGTTTCTCGTCTTCGTCGACGCAGTCCCCTTTGACCGTCAGTTTTATTTCGGCGGCAGGGTGAAACTCCCTTGCGGCGTTCTCCAAAAACTCCGCAACTTCCGACGAAATAACCGGCTTATCGCTCGGCGAATATTTTGACAGAAAATCGGAGTCGTCGGTCACGCTGAGCGTTATCTCAGCATTTTTTATCGTCTTTTTCTTCATAATCTTTTGTTTCTCCGTTCGTTAAACGGCTTTCTCGTTTGTTTTTTCTTCTCTCGATTGCTTTTTTTATCGAATCGATATCGGTTTCGTTAAGAATAAGCGTGATAAGAATAATCGAGAAACCGATAATGATAAACTCGTTAAGGTTGTTCTGTCCGAAAATAAACTCGAACAATACGCCGAACACGCCTTCGAAGCACATTATTATGGACGTCGTTGCCGCGGAAGTGAATTTCTGCCCGTACATCTGAGCGAACTGAGCAAAACCCGTCGCTATGACCGCGAGATATAAAATCTTCCACACGGCTTCCGCGCTTAACGAAAATTCCGCGCCGTGACGAGGGAATTCCCACACGAGCGACGTGAGCGTACACAAAACCGCCGCGGTTATTATTTCGAAAGTCAGAAGAAGCAAAGCGTCGTCGTCGCAAGCGAAAAGCGAAATGAAAATAATCTGCAAAGCATAGAAAAATCCGCTGCAAATCGTGAGACTGTCGCCGAGAATTTCGTTGGACGCTTTTTCCGTTTTACCGAAAAACGCAATCAATAAAACTCCGCAAAGGCACATTATCGCCGCCACGAAATTTTTTATCGAAGATCGTTTTTTGAAAAATAACCAGGACAAAAACGGTACGAGTATGCAATAAGTTTCGGTTAAAAACGCATTTTTGGAAGGAGTCGTGTAATTCAGAGCGACCGTCTGCACGGCATACGCCAAAAATAACACCGAGCCTAAAACCACGCCGTGTAAAACGGTTTTTTTATTAAGCAACGAGAAACGTTTGACTGAAAAGAGTATGAAAATAAGACCCGCGATCAGAAATCTTGCCGCAAGAATAAAAAAGGTAAAATTGCCGTTACCGAGTTCGGAAAGAGTGTCTTTTAAGATAACAAAAGAACTACCCCAAACCAAAGTTGCGGAAAAAAGAAGGGCTTTACCTATTATATTTTTCTTTCTCTCATTTTTTTCCATTACCCCGACTCGCTTATCGAAAATTATATTTTTTACGATATTTAATCGATTATTGCTCGTTCATTCAAATTTTATTCTACGAAAACAAGGCGAATAGCTAAGCTATCCGCCTTAATTATTCATTTTCCGATCAATCGGCGTTATCAGTTGCGACAACTGCCTTTCCGTCGTAGTATCCGCATTTGGGGCAAACCTTGTGCGGAGCTTTAAGTTCATGACACTGAGGACATGCGACCAAAGTCGGCGCAGTCAACTTGGAGTTGTTGGAAAATCTTGTTCTTGCTCTCATTTTGGAAGTCTTATGCTTAGGAACTGCCATTGTTTTGTACCTCTCTTAATTCTTTCGGTAAATACGGCTAAGATTTATTGCTCGCTTTCGTTTTCTTTCTCGTCCTTTTCGCAATAAACCGTGTAAGGAAACGATATGACAAGCGAATCGCAAACCATTTTCGTCAAATCGACCAAACCTCTCGAAAAAGGATAAAAATCCTCTTCTTTGTCGTTCGGATCGTCCGAAAACGCTTCGTCGAAATGCGTTAAACCGCGATATTCCGTTTTTTCTCCGCATCTCGAACATTCCGTTTCCAAAACGTACGAAATTTCGCCGTTCGCATACACCTTGTCTCCCGCCAGTTCAAGCTCGCCCGTTACCGTAACGGGGCTTTTGAACGAAGAACGCGGAAGAGTTATAAGCGAATTGTCCGGCAAATACTCAAAACAGAACGAACACCCGTCTTTACCGCTGTTTTTTAATTTTCTTACGTCTATAACCATATATAGCCTTACAATTATATATTATTTATTTTTCGTTGTCAATTTTTTTTCAAGGCTTTAACCGAAAAATTTAACTTATTTTGCAAGTCTTTCGGTGTCGCGGGCGATAACAAGCTCTTCGTTGGTGGGAATTACGAGAACTTTTACCTTTCCGCCCTCTGCGGTTATGTCGCAGATACCGTCGCCGAGATTATCGTTTTTGGCGTTATCGATCTTTATTCCCATATATTCGAGATCGGAAGCGACGGCTTTTCTCACCGCGCCGTCATGCTCGCCGATACCCGCCGTGAATACCACGCAGTCTACCCCGCCCATTGCCGCGGCGTAAGCTCCGAGATACTTTTTGCAGCTGTAACAGAACACGTCCAAAGCAAGTTGCGCTCTGTGATTGCCCTTTTCCGCCGCCGCAGTCAAATCTCTGAAATCGGAAGAAACTCCGCTGAGTCCCGCAACGCCAGATTTTTTGTTAAGGTAAGTAAGCGTGTCCGCAAGCGACATTTTGTATTTTTCCGACAAGAACTCCACTATCGCGGGATCGAGGTCTCCCGATCTCGTCCCCATGGGAACGCCGCCGAGCGGAGTAAAGCTCATAGACGTATCTACGCTCTTTCCGCCTTTGACCGCGGAAATGGACGAGCCGTTGCCGAGGTGCATCGTTATGACCTTGAAATTTGCGTCGCCTTCTCTTCCGAGGTATTTAGCCGCTTCCTGCGAAACAAATCTGTGACTCGTACCGTGGAAACCGTATCTTCTGATTTTGAAATCGGTATACGCTTCGTAAGGAATACCGTAAATATAAGCCTTTTCGGGCATTGTGGAATGGAAAGCCGTATCGAATACGCCAACCATGGGAACGCCGGGCATAATCGCCTGACAAGCTCTTACACCGATAATGTTCGCGGGCTGATGAAGGGGCGCAAGCTCGGAAAGTTCTTCGATTTTCTTCATAACGTCTTCGGTTAAAAGAACGGAATCGTTGAACACTTCGCCGCTGTGGACTATTCTGTGACCGACCGCGTCTATCTCTTTCATGGACGAAATCGCACCGTAATTTTTATCGACGAGCGCGTTTAAAACGACCTGTATGGCTTCCTTATGCGTCGGCATCGGAGCTTCTATAACCTGCTCTTTTCCGTTCGCCTTATGCTTGCAGAACGATCCGTCGAGACCTATTCTTTCGCAGCCGCCCTTTGCGATCGCTTTTTCCGTTGCCATATCTATAAGCTGATATTTAAGAGACGAACTGCCTGCGTTGATAACTAAAATTTTCATATTTTTACCCCGTTTATAATATTATTTTTAAACAATTTGCGTCTGCAAAGCGGTTATAGCCACCGCCGCGACGATATCTTCCATATGACAACCTCTCGAAAGGTCGTTTATGGGTTTCGCAAGACCCTGGCAAAGCGGACCTACCGCCTGGAAACCGCCGAGTCTTTCGGTGTTTTTATAGTTACTGTTGCCCGCGTCGAGGTCGGGGAAAATCATAACGTTCGCATGACCTGCGACGGGAGATCCGGGAGCTTTGCTCGCGCCGACTTCGGGAACGATAGCCGCGTCGAACTGCAATTCGCCGTCCGCAAGATATTCGGGGCAGATTTCGTGGAATTTCGCGACAGCCGCCGTAACCTTATCTACGTCAGCATGTTTTGCTGAGCCTTTCGTGGAGTGAGAAATGAAAGCTATTCTCGGAGTTATGCCCGCGATAGCTATCGCGCTCTTTGCCGAAGACTGAGCGATAAACGCAAGTTCTTCGCTCGTCGGGTTCTGGTTAAGACCGGAGTCCGCGTAAATGTAGCAACCGTCTTCGCAATATTTGTTGCCGCCCTCGGGAGCGATCATAAGGAAATACGCCGAAACGATAGGCGTTCCCTTTGCGGTTTTAATGACTTGAAGACCGGGACGAAGGGTGTTAGCCGTAGAATGGCACGCGCCCGAGACCATACCGTCTACGTCGCCCGCTTTAAGCATAAGCGCGCCGTACATAGTGTAATCCTTGGCAAGGGTTTCTCTCGCAAGCTCGATCGTCATTCCCTTGGCTTTACGAAGCTCGGTTAAAAGCTGAGCGTATTCCTCGGTTTTTTCGTAAGTTTTCGGGTCGATGATATTAACGCCCGAAAGATCGATTTCGGGGTTGTTCTTCTTTATTTCGTCGGGATTGCCGAGAAGGGTTATTCTCGCAACGCCTTCTTTAACGGAAACCGCGGCAGCCTCCACGACTCTTTTATCTTCCCCTTCGGGAAGAACGATGTGTTTGTTGAGTTTTATCGCTCTACTTTTGATGTCGTCCAATACTTTTGACATTTCAAAGCTCCTTTTTTTACCCGCGGGAATATCTTTCATAAAAAAAGGTTGATATTTTCGCCCCGTTGGTATAATATATATTTATAAGTTTATACTTGCATTATACACCAAAAAAAGATAAATATCAATCGAAAGGAGCGACTTTTGAAAATTTGTTTCGCCGTTTGCGAATATAATCCCTTTCACAACGGACACCTTTATCATCTCGAATATATCAGAAAGGAACTTAACCCCGATTACGTCGTTATCGTTATGAGCGGAGATTTCACCCAGCGCGGTGAGATTGCCGCTTTGGACAAGTATACGCGGGCAATCCACGCCGTTAAAGCGGGCGCGGACGCCGTCATCGAACTTCCGACCGTTTTCGCCACGGCTAACGCCGAAATTTTCGCCAAAGGCGCGATAAAGCTCATAAATTACTGCGGCGGCGAAAAAATACTCTGCTTCGGCACCGAAAGCGGCGAAAAAACGAAAATAATTTCCACGGCTTCCGCTCTGCTCACCGAAAGCAAGGAATTCAAGAAATTATACAAGGAAGAACTCAAAACGGGCGTTAGCTCGATAAAAGCAAAATGCAACGCGCTTGAAAAGCTGAATATCGAAAATCTCGATTTCGACCTTTTGAAAAGCCCGAACAACATTTTGGGCATCGAATACGCGAAAGCGGTTATTCAAAGCAAAGCGGATATCGATTTGCAACCGATAATCCGAAAAGGCGCGGGATATAACGACGAAGTTTTATACGACGATATTTCTTCCGCTTCGGCGATACGGCTTGCGATTTCGGAAGGTAAAAAGAAAAAGGCTAAAAAATGCGTTCCCGATTTCGTTTACGACGATCTTCCCGACGTTCTGCCCTCTGCGGACGATCTTATTTTTTACGCGGCGATAAAGTCCTCGGGCGAAGAACTCGAAAAGGTTCTCGACTGCACCGAAGGGCTTGAAAACAGGATCAAGGCATTAACGAGAGATTGCGACTGTCTGACCTGTCTCGTGGACAAGATAAAAACCAAACGTTACACGAAAACGCGGCTCAACCGCATACTTCTCGCGAATATGCTCGGGATAGATGAAAAGCTCGTAAGAAGGTGTTTAAACTCGGAATTATACCTGAAAATTTTAGCCGTGAACAAGGATAAAACGGAAATTCTGTCCTTGTTGCAAGGCGAAAACGACGTGCCTATGCTGACGAGAAAAAGCGATTTCAAAAAGCTTTCGGGCGTGGCGAAAGACTGTTTTTTAAAGGATGTAACCGCTATGGAAATTTTCGATTTCGCGGCGAAAACAAAAACCAACGAATACGATATGAAAATCGTTTAAATATTTAAAAATCCATTAAAAAAGGCTGTCGCGGATTTACTTCCGCGTCAGCCTTTAATTTTAAACATCTATGTTATCCGTTTTAAATAACGGACTGTCGAAAAACTCGACAATTTCAATTCCCAAACCCTGACACAATTCGAAAATAATGCGAAGATTAACGGAATTATTGCGTTTTTTCTTTATATCGGCAATGGTTGTCTGATTTACACCCGTAAGCATAGAAAGCCGATAAGCAGTCAGATGTTTTTCGCCCATCAACTCGGTAAGCCTTACAGACAACGCCTCCGCAACAGTCATATTTTACCTCGCTTTAATCGAATATATCTTCGAAAAGTTTCATTTTCGATTTTTTGAGAATTTTACAAATGATTTTCGTCGTCGTTTTAGGCATAAGTTTGTAAAAGAAATTCATAAGCTTCGCGTCGAAACCGAAAATCATTCTTCTTTTGCCTTTTTCTATGCCTTTGAAGATTTTATCCGCCATTTTTTCGGCGGGCATACTCATTTTATAAAGTAATTTGTTTTCTTCGAACGAGGTGTTTTGCAAGCGGAAAATATCCGTGCGCGCAAATCCCGGCATAACCGTTGCCACATACGCTTTCCCTCTCAATTCCTCGCCGAGAATTTCGGAATAGGCTTTGAAAGCGGATTTCGAAGCCGAATACGCCGAAGTTCCGACGATAGAACAAAGCGCGGACGCGCTCGATACGTTCACGATTATCGGTTTTTTAACGCCGTCCGTCAAACCGAACAAAGCCTCGACGGCGTAAATCGCCGAAAAAAAGTTTGTTTTCATAACGCTTTCCGTATCTTCCGAAGAAACGCCGATCGCTTTTTCAAACGGCGGAAAAACGCCCGCGCAATTTATTATTCCGTCGATATGTCCGCAAGTTTTCTTTATATCGGCGGCAAGCTTTTCCCAGTTTTCCTTTACGGTAACGTCGAAAATTTCGGTGTGAAGAAGTTCCGCTTTTTCGCCGAGCTTTTCTTTGAAATCACGGAATTTCTCTTCGCTTCTGCCGATACCGAAAACCATACAATTCTTTCCGATAAGTTTTTCGGCAATGAGTCTGCCGAGCCCCGACGACGCGCCCGACACGACGAATATTTTGTTTTTAAGATCGTTTTTACTCATCGTCAACCAGCCGCGACGGTTAATTTATTTTAAACTCGCCGTTTTATTTTTTAACTCGCTTTTTCCCGTCGATAATCTGCAAAATCAACGCTGCCGCAAGCGGAATCCACACAGCCGCGACGGCAAAATAACCGAACGCTTCCGATAAAAGCGTACCCGCGACAACCCCGCTCACAAACAAAAGCATAAACGAAAGAAAGTAAACGCCCTCGAAAAGCTTGGATTTGTTTTTCTCTATCGCGCCGAGCGTGAGATTCTGAACGGCAAGTCGCAAATTGTTGGTACACATAACCGACGTAAATCCGCTTTCGCCCACCATACGGAAAAATTCGTATTGAAGGGCGCACGAAAAGGATATGATAAGGTTTAAGGCGAGTTTGTTGTCGTCGCCCTTTTCCGCCATAATCACGCAAGCGCCTACGGCTACGGCTTCGGTCGCAATCGAAATAAAATTACCCGATTTGACCTTTCCGAGAGCCGCCGCCGCGGCGACTCCGACAACAAACGCCACGATCGACAAAAGAAGATAGCCGAAAGGCTTCCCCTCTATGACGAAAATAGCGCATTTTATTATATTGCCCGTCTGCATGTTGGCAAATACGCCGTCTAAAAGAACGTATGCGTACGCGCTGAAATAGCCGCCTATAAGCGTGAAAAGCCATGCCGTGAAAAGAGGAAGCAACGGCTTTTTATTTTCTTTTTTACCGTCAGTCAAGTTCGATGTAGCTGTCACGCTCTGCTCCGACCGAAACATATTTTATCTTGCAACCGACTGCTTTTTCGAGGTAACGTATATACTTGATAGCGTTTTCGGGAAGATCTTCGGCTTTTCTGCATTTTGATATATCCGTTCCGAAACCGTCGAGATATTCGTAAATCGGCTTCGCTCTGTCAAGCTCTTCGCCGAACGGAAATTTCTCAACTCTCTTACCGTCGATCTCGTACGCTACGCATACGGGAATTTTCTTCATATACGACAAAACGTCGATTTTCGTAAGCGCGATATAGGTTGCGCCCTGAATTTTAACGCCGTAACGGGAAGCGACGACGTCAAATCCGCCCACTCTTCTCGGTCTGCCCGTAGCGACCCCGTATTCACCGCCCGCCTGACGAAGTTCTTCGGCTTCGTCGCCGAACATTTCGCAGGTGAAAGGTCCTTCGCCTACGCAGGTGGAATAAGCTTTCATAACGCCCACGACGTTATCGAGTTTGTGTTCGGGAATACCCGCGCCGATGGGAGCGTATGCCGCGATCGTCGAGGACGAAGAAGTGTACGGGAAAATACCGAAATCGATATCGCGGAGCGCGCCGAGCTGAGCTTCGAACAAAAGGTTTTTGCCTTCCTTTACGGCTTCGTCGAGATATTCGCCCACGTCGCAGACGTAATCTACGAAAGGAGTACCGAATTTGTCGAGCCAGGCGTACATATCCTCGGCTTTAACGGGAGGAACGCCGTACGCGGTTACGAGAAGGTTTTTCCATTCCACGATATCGGCGATCTTGCCTTTAAGCGAAGCAAGGTGCTTCAAATCGCCCATACGGAAAGTCTTTTTCATATATTTATCCGAATATACGGGCGCAATTCCGCGGCGGGTCGAACCGAATTTTCTGTCCTTTAATCTGTCCTCTTCGAGACCGTCCAGAAGCTTGTCGTAAGGCATACAGATTGTCGCCTTGTCGCTTATTTTAAGGTGTTTCGGAGTGATTTCTATGCCTGCCTTACGGAGTTTTTCGATCTCGCCCGCAAGGTGCTCTATATCGATAACCATTCCGGGACCCATAACGTTTACCGTTTCGTCTCTTAAAATTCCCGAAGGAAGAAGATTGAGGGCGAATTTACCCTTTTCGTTCACAACGGTGTGTCCCGCGTTATTTCCGCCCTGATAACGGATGATAACGTTGTAATTTTCGGAAAGAAGGTCAACCATTCTGCCCTTTCCTTCGTCGCCCCAGTTGATACCTACGATTGATGTAAGCATATTTAATCTCCTGTATTTAATAAAAATTTTTATCGTATTTTAATCGTCTTTTTATTCGCCCGCCGTAGCCGACGAAGCCGCTCAGACGTTTACTACCGCTTTCAGACCCAAAAGGTCGGCGTTTTTGTCGAGTATGTCTTTTTTAACGTCCGCAAGGAACAATTCCGTCTGCCGTTTCGCAAGCCCGCAAAAGCCGTGCGCGTTCATCGTTTTTTCTATTTCTTCTCTCGTAAGACCAAGCTCATCATCATTCAAAAGTCGGTCTATAAGATCATTATCGCCGCCTTTTTCCTTGACGTTGCGCCCCGCCTCTATCGAGTGAACGCGGATTTTTTCGTGCGCGACCTGTCTGTCGAAACCCTTTTCCTCGACAAGGTACATAAGCACGTTTTCCGTCGCCATAAACGGAAGTTCGCTGTTAAGATTTTTTTCTATTACTTTCGGATAAACTCTTAAACCCGAAATTACGTTTATATAAAGATTGAGTATTCCGCTCGTCGCGAGAAACGCTTCGGGAACGGAAATGCGTTTATTCGCCGAATCGTCGAGAGTGCGTTCGAGCCACTGCTGAGCCTCCGTTATCGCGGGGTTTAAACTGTCGATCATAACGTATCTCGCGAGCGAAGCTATTCTTTCGCTTCTCATCGGGTTTTTCTTATAAGCCATTGCCGACGACCCGATCTGATTTGTTTCGAACGGCTCGTCGACCTCTTTCATATGACACATAAGCCTTATGTCGGAAGAGAATTTCGCCGCCGACTGAGCTATATCGGACAACACGCTAAGAACGTAAGAGTCTATTTTTCTCGAATACGTCTGTCCCGAAACGGGAACGATTTTATCGAAACCGAATTTTTCGGCGATAAGTTTTTCGAGCTTGAAAACCTTTTCCTCGTCGTTGAAAAGTTGAAGAAAGCTCGCGCCGGTACCCGTGGTACCCTTGCAACCGAAGAAAGCCAAAGCCGAAAGCTCGAAATCGAGGCGTTTTAAATCCTCCGCAAGGTCGTTGAGCCAAAGAGTGGCTCTTTTGCCGAGAGTTGTGGGCTGAGCCGCCTGAAAATGCGTGTATGCGAGAATCGGGAGATCCTTATATTCGTCCGCAAAATCGTAAACGGCTTTTACGGCGTTCACGAGAAGCGCCTTTATTTCGTTTAAGCCCTCGCGCATAAGAATTATGTCCGTATTATCGGTCACGAAACACGAAGTCGCGCCGAGATGGATTATCGGGCGCGCGGAAGGACAAACCTCGCCGTAAGCGTAAATATGCGCCATAACGTCGTGGCGGAGCTTTTTCTCGAACTCGTTTTCCTTATCGTAATCGATATCGTATATATGCGCCTTCATTTCGGCTATCTGTTCATCCGTTATCGAAAGCCCGAGCTGTTTTTCGCTTTCCGCAAGCGCGACCCAAAGCTTTCGCCAGGTGGAATATCTGTTATCCGGAGAAAATATCCGCTGCATTTTTTCGTCCGCATATCTTTCGCAAAGCGGACTTACATATTTATCATTCATAATTTTCGAAGCCTCCCCGAAAACAAACAGAAGTATTATATTACTTTCGCTTCCGTTTTGCAATCGGCTGAATATGTTTTAACCAAAATATTTATTTATATCTCCTATTACCGCCGCGAAAAATTTTCCGCCGCGAAAGCTTACCCGAAAATCATTCCGAGATACTTGAAGAAGAATTTGTACAGGAACACGAACGTCGGGAAAACAAGGAAGAACGCGATTAAAGCCGCCGTAAGAGCATACGCCATATACGGGATAACGATCTCCGCTTTTTCGAGAACGAAAGGCATTTTCTTCTTTAACGCCATATAAAGCGCGACGATAAGTCCGCCCGCGATTATTCCGAACAAAATGTATTTATAATAAGGGGATCTGTACTTTATCGTAACGTTGTTCACGCCCTCTTCGAGTTCGATTATCATAAAATCGAGATCGTTTTCGATAAGCGCGGTTTTCTTTCCGTTCACCTTTACTTCGTAACCTTCCAGATCGACGTAATTAAGGTAAAGATACTGCCCTTTTTTCGCAGTGAATTCGGAAATTATTATCTCGTTTTTCGCCAATTTGTAATCGACGGCGTTTTCTTCGAGTTTTGCTTTGAGCGCGGGGATATCGGAAGCGGTAATCCTGCTCTTCCCCGAGACCGAACCGTTCAAAAAGTCGTAAACGGCGACTTCGGATACCGTTCTGCTGTTTTTCCCCGGAACTTTGAGTTCGCATCCGTCCACGACGGCGCACATGGGAAGTACGTTTTCGTTTTCGTAAACGATATATTTCGGCGTGTTTATCTGAACGGTAACTTCTTTGCCGTCTTCGAGATAAATACGAAGCGCGACGAAGGCGTTGGAACCGCTCGACGATTTGCCGTAATTAAACATCGCTTCCGCGCTTTCGAAATCGCTCGTATTGAAAATTATATACGCCGACGACTCGCCCGAAACCTTGTAAGCCGAACCGCTCTTTTTCCATTTTTCGGACTCTATCGTATTCATTTTATCGTCGCCGTTCAACGAAAAACTTTTAAGCTCGGCAGTGATGCGATGCCCTACGACCCTTACCGTTTTGACTTTGGAAGAATAATCGGCAAAATAGAACAGATTGCCGTTTAAATAGCACCCGTAACCGCCGTTTTCGGCTTTTATCGAAACGGAAATGTCGGTTTTGGGAACAAGCCCCTCGAAGTCTCCTTTCGGCTCGTCGACAAAATGCACTCTTTCCCCGCCGTTACCGCTGTTTACGACGATCTCGGCGCACGGTTTTTCAAAGCCGTATATGTCCGTCTTTTTATAATAACTTTTGCCGATCGCGTTGCTTTCGTCGCCGTCGTAAAGATTATAAACGATATATTTATACCCTATGACCGCGTCGGAAAACACTCCGCCGTTATGAGTTTTAGTGCTGTTCTGCCCGTTCCCCGCATACTCGAATCTTGTTTGAACGGTAATGTTTTTTGCGTCCGCCATAGAACTGAAAAGCGACTGCGCATAGCCGTGATGAACAAGCGGAGAGTCGGACGAAATGTAGTATTTGTAGTTTTTATACCGATAGTAATTCTCGCCGTAAGTTTCGTTTACTCCGTTTACGATCTCGTTGTACGCCGAATAATTTTCCATAGATCCGCCCTGGCGATCGCCTTTGACGAGCGAAAAATTGAAAAACACCGTCTGCGAAAGCGACAAAACGCACAACACGCAGGCTATATCCCTGAATTTTACGTTGAGATACTTAACGAGAATAAGCGTAGCGACAAAGACAAGGGTTACGACCATAAATAATATCATCGTTGCTTCGAGTCCGCCCTCGGAATGAGCGAAAACGGGGAAAAAGTCACCGAAAGGCATATTGCTTTCGCTCATCGAATTCCATTTCATAAACGCCGAAACGAGCTTGCTCGTTTTAAATTCTCCGTCGTAAATGAAATTGAAAAATCTGAACGTGAAGAACACGCCGGCTATGACGAGAAGACATATCGCGCCCGCGCCGATATAAGCTTTGGTTTTCGCCTTTTTATCTTCCGTTTTAACGGCTTCGCCGTCGGCGGGATTATCCGTTTTTTCGCCGTTCGGCTCTTCCTTTTCTCTCCTCTTTTCGATAATCATCGTAAGTCCTTTCGCGGCGACTATCAGTCCGAAGCCGTCCAGAAGGAAACCGAAACGAAGCGCGTATGACATATACGAACCCATATTGAGAAGAAGCATACTTTCGTTCACTACGCACGGCAAGATAAGAATAAGAAAAGCGATTATCGAAAACAACGCGAATTTATCGCCTTTTTTGGAACACACGAAATAATAACAACCGAGGAAAATAAAGGTCGAATTACAGAAAATATAGGCAAATTTTTCGTAAAGATGCTCGACGAGCTGACCTTTGTCGAGATTGGATTTGGATAACACTTTGAAAATTTCCGAGAAAATACCCGTATTTCTGCCCGCTTTCGTGTACGCGTAAAGAGCGGGAAACATAAGCGGCAAAGCTATCGCGACCGCCAGCACGAACCCGAAACACATTCTCGTGAGTTTATGTTTTCTCTCCTCTTTGTCCACGCAGAAAACGATATACGCCGTAAGCACGGGGAAAAGAAGGAAAAACGAAAAGCAGGCTATCGAAAAGCACGCGTAAATCATACACGCAAGCCCCGCGACGAAAAGCCTTAAATCGTCCTTATTTATAAGCGTTATAAATCCCGCAACCATAACGGGAACGTAAATCGAAAGGTCTACCCAGACGATATAGGTGTTCGCGACGTACAAATATCCGCCGTAAGCGTACAAAAGCCCCATAACGACGGCGAGATAATCGGGAATGGATTTAAAATACTTTCTTACGAACCAGAATGCCGAAATTCCCGAACAAGCCACTTTGAGCGGAAGCACGAAGCTGACCATATGGAAAGTACGCCCCTCTCCGCCGAGCAGGAAAATAAACGAGAAAGGACTTATCGTACAGTACGCAAGCGAACCGAACATATCCATTCCCCCGCCGATATAAAAGGTGTGGAACAAGCCGCTTTCACCCTTTAAAACGGAAAAAAAATGCTCCAAAAAAGGATTTTCCTGCGCAAGCATATCGTAACTCGACATAACCGCGCTGCCGAACGGATAAATTCCGAAGCTCGCCTGAGCGATCAGAAATACCGCGATAACGAACAACGGTATAAAAAAGTAACCGTAATTCTTTTTGAAAAAAGGGACTAATTTACAAGTCGCGAAATTCTTGATATCCATAATTTAATTGTAGCACAATCCGACTTATTTATCAACCGATTTATAAAAACAGAACGAAAAAGATATAAACAAACGCTTAAAGTTATGCCTGACAAGATAGCGCTTCGACAGACCGTTAATTGTCGTATTTTTGCCGGGCAAAAAATATTACGCCCGAAACGCCGCAAAACGCTTGCCAAACGCGCTTATTTATGATAGAATTGCAACATATTTCGAATATAAGTTCCCTGAAAATTCTTAAAATCGTTCTGTCGGTTTGATTTCGGAATTTTATCGGATAATTTACCTATGGGGGTATAGCTCAGTTGGTAGAGCGCTTGAATGGCATTCAAGAGGTCGCCGGTTCGACCCCGACTATCTCCACCAAATACAAAAAGCACGCTAGATAGCGTGCTTTTTGTATTTGGTGAGCGATAGTACGGGCGCGGCAACTTGTTTGCCGTCGACCGTCAATTTGCGAAGCAAATTCTTGCCGAGGGGTTCCCGCTTGCGGGAAACGGCAATCTATCTCCTGCTTGTTTTTTTTCAAAACGCTGTTTGCGCTTGTCAGTCTTTTTGGAGTGAGCGATAGCACGGGCGCGGCAAACTTGTTTGCCGTCGACCGTCAATTTGCGAAGCAAATTCTTGCCGAAGGGCTCCCGCTTGCGGGAAACGGCAATCTATCTCCTTTTTGTTATTTCGAAACGTTATTTTTCGAATATTTCTTTTTGTATTTGGTGAGCGATAGCACGGGCGCGGCAACTTGTTTGCCGTCGACCGTCAATTTGCGGAGCAAATTATTTTGAAAAAATCGGAACGATAATAAATCCGTTCCGATTTTTTTCAGCGGGCGATTAACCCTTTTCTTTGCAAATATTCTTTTATCTTTTCGGCGATAAACAAATGACCTTTGTCGTTCGGATGAAGTCCGTCTATCGTAAATTCGTCGCCGCCGTTTGTTGCGGGTTTCGGTAATCCGTCCGAATATAAATCGATATAATCTATTCCGTTTTTTTCTGAAACCGATTTTATTATATCGACGTAACCTTTAAGATCGAGAGTCGGCTCGGTTTTACACCCGTCGCCGTATATGTTCTCGTCGTTAAATCTCCTTGCGGGCAGAATAAAACAAACCTTTTCTTTGCCGTATATTTTATCGAGCTTTTCGATAAGATTGTTAAGTCCGCCGTAAAACGTGTAAGGGTCGGTATCGGAAGGATTGCCGATTTTCGCGTCGCCGTGACCGTAATCGTTGGTTCCGCCGAAAACGAAAACCATATCCGCGTCCTTGCTCATAACCTCGGATCTCATCTGAAAATCGTAATCGAACGTTCTGTATACGGTAGGCGTTTTCTGCCTTGCGATCCTCGTTCCCGAAACGCCGAAATTCTCGGTTGTAACTCCGCAAATTTCCGCAACTTTGTTAACGTATCTGTTTTCTTCCGAGGACGCTCCCACGCCCTCGGTTATGCTGTCGCCTAAAAAAATTATTTTCATATGTTTTATGCGGCGCGGTCGGCGCGGAACTTGTTCCGCGCCGACCGCTTACGTTTTTGTTTTTTGTCCGATTTTTATCCGATGACCGTCACCGAGCTTTCGGAGAAAGAAATCAATATCGGGCTTTCCTGAATGCTGTTTGAATAAAATCCGACTTTAAGCGTATAAGTCTTTCCTGCTTCGAAACGATAAATTATCGAAAAGTTATACAAATCGCCTCCGTCGTCGTCATCCACGAGCAGCTCGCCGTTTTCGTCGTAAAGCGAGGCTACGGTATCCGATTTTACAAGGCTGACAATTTCCAACGTCATGCTTTCGGTGACCGTTATCGTGATTTCGGCAAATTTACCGTCACCTGCCGTCACAACATAAAAGCATTCGCCCGATACGACGCCTTCCGTTAAAGGCGGCAACTTGAATTCTCTGTAAACTTTGACGGTTTGCGTACCTTTTACGACTATGACGCACAACGAGAGATAATAATCGTCGGCATTTAATCCGAGTTCTTTGATCTTTGCGTTTTTAAGTGCGTCCGCTGTCGCTCTGTCGATACTTATCGTTCTGTTTTCGGTATCGACGACAAACTTTTCGGTTTCGAAAGCAAGCGTAACCTCGTTTCTCGCTTCGCTCTTTCCGTATTTCTCTCTGAGAACGAGCGAAAGAGTGAAACTGTCTTTTTGCAAACCGTTGTACGCCGCGACGTAATTTTCGCCGTCTTCATAGTCGGTTATATCTTCGATCACAATGTTTTCGGGAGATAAGCTGTCGATATCTTCAAGCGCGCCGCACTTGTGGCAAATAAGATTGCCCGTTTCGTCCCGCGTTAAGAATTCGTGTCCTTCGGCTTCGACGACGCGTGCGTTTCCGACCGTCTTTTTGCACATAAGACATTCGTCGGCTTCGAGTCCGTCCGACGCGCAGGACGCTTCCTTTATCGTGCGGTTCTCTAAAACATGGTCCGTGCCGCTTTCCTCGTACGTCTTGCCGTTACTGTAAGTTATTTTAACGGTGTACTTGCAACCTGCCGCGAAATCGTAAGTATATTCTTTTTCGACCCACGTTCCGTCTTCGTTTGCGGTGTACTCGTATAAGGTATAGAAACGCTCAAAGCCATCCTTTGTCGCGATTACCACTTCCGATATAACTCCGTTCTTGTCGTGAACGATTTTCGCGCTCATGTCCAAGCCTTCGGGAAGCTCGCCGTCGTAAGGCGTCGTCGTTTCCTTTTCGTAGTTGACGATTTCTTCTCCGTCGGCGGTAATCGTGATTTCCGAATAACCTTCGCTGTATATGCTTTCGCCCGAAATGCGAATCAATTTTTTCTCGACTCTCTTCGCCTTTCCGTCGTTAAGCTTGTTGACGATAACGATCGTTTTTTCGTCGTGGTAAACATCGTCTTTATCCGTATATCTGTTTCCGCTTTCCGTAACGGAGCTTCCGCAATCCTTGCAGACGGATTCCTTAGAATAAGAGTCGTTATCCGCTTTTTCGGTTGTAACGTAATCGTGATATGTATGCGTTTCGAAAACGTATGACTTGATTACGCCGCCGACTTCTCCGTTTTCGTATCTGATAACAGCGGTGAGTTCGGCTGTGCAATTCTCGACTTTGATCCATTTAACGTCGTAATAAAGCACGAAGTCGCAGTCTAAACATGTGTATTTGAACGAATTGTTAAGCGTTTCATGTCTGTCTCCGTAATAACCGGGGTCGAAATATCCGTCGATCTGCTCCTGACCTTCCGTCAATCCGTCATCGCAAGGAATCAGACTGACGCGCTGATGTCCTTTCGTTTCGACTCTGATCTGTTTTCCGCAGACGCATTTGCTTACAAACGCCTTAAATTTGCAGTCTTCGCCCTGTTCGGGAATTTCGAGTTCTTCGACATCGGAGTCCTCATAGAAATGTTTCGAACCGTAAACAAACGTTTTATCCAGGACTTCGCCGCATTCCGAGCAAGTCGTCGTGACGATCACGCCGTCCGTGCAGTAACCGCCTTCAACGGCAAGTTCGTAGCTTTGTTCGAACGTTCCGACGTGCGAAAGCGTAATGCTGAACTTATAATCGCATACGGAACATTTCCGGGTAAGTTTTCCGCCGCAGACATTATCGCTCTCTTCCTCTACTATTTCGAGATCATGATAATCGGGCTGTACCGCCGTCAATTCTTTCGTCTCGGTATTGTAATAAAAATATGCCGTTCTGATGCCGGACTCTCCGTCATTGTCCGTTATTTTGTAATATAAGCGGAAACACAACCAGTTACCGCAATAACCGTAATCGTCCAGAGTGTAATAACCTTTGATAAAGTTGAATTGCACGTTCTCGACGTCGGAACCGGCTTCTTTTACGTTCAATGCGGTTATAACTCCGTTTTCGTCGGCGACGAATTCAAGCGTGGCGGACCCGTAGAAATCCGTTTCGACTTTCGTGTTCGGCTTAACAATCGTGTAACCGTCGATTTCGGCAACCAACGCCTCGTATTTCGATATATCGCCGAGTTCGCCCGGTTTAACGTCGATTTTCGCACCGATAACGTTGGTGACGTATTCATAATAATTGTTTGCGGAATCCGTGCGTTCGCTTACGGGGAATTCCGCAAGATTAACGGTGAAAGAAATTATGTTTCCTTTCAAGTCTGTGTTAAAGCCGAATGCGTCCGTTCCGAGAATTTCCGCCGCGTAGTCTGCCGTATCTTCGAGATTAAAGCGTACCGACGCAACTATTTCCTCTATCGTTGCGTCCTTCGGCGGGTTGATAACGAGCCACACATATACTTCGACTATGTTTTTGGTTTTAAATCTGTTCAAAATTTCGGTAACGATACCCGCAACGTCGGCTTCGCCGATATCGGCAGCCTCTGCGATTATCTGTTTAAGTTTCAATCCGTCGAACTGCTCCAACGCGGAATTCAAAGCGTTTGAAAAATAATTCTCTTCTCCCGTGACCTTGAAATAAACGTTATCGAGAGTATCGATAAGCGCTTCGTAATCGAAGCCCATAGTTTTAAGGTCGGCAAGGATCGCGTCGAGAGGCTTGTTAAGCGAAGACAATACGAACGCCGAGAATTTTTCGGAAGCTTTTTCGCCGAAAACATCGTCGATGATTTCGTTTACGGTGTTGTCGAAAAGATAATTTATCGTCTTTTTGACGCAAGCGGGATCAAAACGGAATTCGTAACCGTTTTTAACCGATTTTTTCGTGAAAGCGTTCTCTATAAAAAACTTCTGCAAACCGTATACAGAACCGGCAAATCCGCCGATTTCGGCTCTTATCTCTTCGATATTCGCGCCGATCGAACTAAGCGCGTCGTAAATAGTCGCAAACGAATTGGTCTCGCCGTCTTCGGTTTCGAGCAAAAGCATTTCGAGGGGCATCTTTTCGCGAGAGACGGTAAACTCGCTTTGCCAGCCGCTTTCGCTTACGTCGTCCAAACGAGCATAACGATCCTCGGAGATAAGTTTTGTATAAAGCGTGTCGTTCTTTATAACCGCCGCGAAATCGTATTTATTATCGACTAAAAGGGTATTGCCCGTACTCAAAAGCGTCGCTTTACCGCTTATCGCTCCGACTAATTTTCCGTTTTCGTCGAAAGAAAGCACGGCTTTTTCGATGTCTATTTCTATGGCGTCGTCGGTTTTTTCATAAGAAACGATAAGATTTTCTTCATTTTCGCCGTCGCGGACTTCGCTTCTTATGTATGCTTTTCCTTCAAGCTCCTTAACCTCGAATGTAAATCCGTTCGCTTCCGCAACGGAAATGAGCATATTCGCGTAAAATTCCTCTTCGGTTATCGCGTCGTCGGTTCCGCTTTCGGACTCTTCGGGAGTCTGTTTTTCGTGGCAGTAAACGCACTCGCCGTTGCGGAACGTATGCCCGTTTGCGGGAACGTAATCGTCGTTTTTGGTGCCCTTACATTTGGAACATCTGTAAGTCGTATACCCCTGCTCCGTACAGGTGGGTTCGACGACAATAACGACTTCGTAATTGTGTTTGCATTCTTTCTTTCCGCAAGAAGTGACGAAAAGACCCGCCGTCGCAACAACAAGCAACGACAACGCAACGCACAAAGCCTTGTTTTTAAGCAATTTTGTTTTTAACCGAACAAAAAAAGCCTTCATCTTAAACCTCCGTTTTCAATATATGATTTAACAGCGAATTTTCGCAGATAAAATCAATTTTTCTCCGCCAACGCAGGCAAATAAAAAAATCGCCCGATTGACCGCTTGTTAATTTTATCATATCGATAATAAAAAATCAAGCATTCGGACGATTTTTCTTTATTCGGAAAATTACTTCCCGATAAACACATTCTTGACGGGAAAAACGTAATAAATTTCCGGACAACCATTATTCGATTATTATTCGGACCGCATTTTATCCGAAACGATTTATTATTTATCTGAAACAATCTATTATGAAAATGTCGGTTTCGTCTTTCAGGCCGCGGTCGCGGGCAAGCTTTATCGTGTGATACGTTCCGCCGCGATTTATCGGATTGTCGTCTTTATCCGCGAGCGGCAGCGCTCTTCCGTCCCATAATGCGATCAGTTTGTCGCATTTGTCGACAAGATACTTGCTTGCTTCGAAATATTTGTATCTCTCGTCGGGAATAACTTTGCATACGACCGTCTGCGCGAGAAGCGTTCTCATTTTCATTTCGTCGTCGGCGGTAAAAACGATACCGTTTTCTTCGGCGTCGTTTTTCACGTCGGCGATATACTCTTCATACGGAAGAGGAATTACAGCTTTTGTCGTAAGACCCAATTCGCAGGCGCATTCCGCTATCAGCCAATCGGAACCCATCGCGTAACAAGTCATGACTATGACGTTGTAATCGTCCGAATATTTTTTCAGAACGTTTTTTATCTGCTGTTTAAGAGTTTCTCTGTCGTCGTTAAAATATCTGTGACCCGTACCGGCGATCACAAGGTCCGGTTTTCTTCCCGAACGATATCTGTAAATTTTTATTCCGTTTCCGACTCTGTCGAGAAGCGGTATGATGTTGTTCACCATCAAGCGATCCTTACTCTGTTCCTGAGGCGTAAGAATTTCGTAAGGAACGATATCTTTGTGGATCTTTTTCGCGTTTCGTTCCGCTGTCGAATGATAATCCGTACCGTATTTCCAACCCGCGGCAAGTTTTTCCTTTACCCAACGTGCATGCTCCTCGCGGCATAAAAACCCGAGGTTGTCGGAATGGGGCGCCCCCGCAATACTCTCGTTGAAATCTTTTACGATCGGATAATCCAACTCCTTACTGCTGTAAAAACAGTTTATAAGCTCCAATTTATAGGCGTACGATTTTGCCTGATTGATATTCGAAATCTTAAATTCGAGCGGCAGAGACGCAAAATCCGACTCGATATGCTCGATATTGTTCCTTTCGCAATGTTCGTCGTAACTCGCGTGGATCACCTTTGCGAAATCGCACAGGTTTATAAAACTGTCGTCGGAAGCAAACGCGCTTATCTTTCTGTTTTTCGCCTTTATATCGCAGAAAACTTTGAGCGTAAGATCGGACTCGATAAACTTTTCGATATCGCTTACGAACTTGCCGGATCTCATTTTTTCGTAATTTTCGTTTCCGTCTTCGAAAACGTAATTCGCTTTTATCCGATTATCGGAAATATCGAATTCCGCGTCCCACGCGATCGGTTTACGCTTGCTGTTCTTTCCGTAAGCCTTTCTGTCCCACGACTGCAATTCGTCGCATAAAATAAGCAGGTACGAAAGCGGATGCTCGTTTATCGCTATTCTGTGCGCGTTTTCTATATCGTATTTATTCAGGCTGTTATGAAGCAATATCGCCGTGATAACGTCAAGATGATTTGCGGTAAATTTAAACTCGGGATTTTCGAACAACTTCTTCAACAGAATTACCGCGCTGAAATAGCCGTGATCCATAAAGTAAGGCTGATCTTCGACCCTTCTTTTCAATGTTTTTACAAGCGCGTCGTAATCGTACCCGTCTCTTTTTTTAACCCCGTAGGCAAGCAATTCGTTTATGGAAGAAAAAACGATATCGGAACCGATTTGTTTCGATATTTTCTTCCCCGCGTCGGGATCTATTTTTAAAAACGCGTCCATATTTTTGAAGGAAACATACGGCAAAGTCGCCCTTATTTCCTTTTCTCCCGATTTTGCGTCGCCGTCGTCCTTTTCGATCCACAATTCTTCAAGATAGTTTTTGAGTTGTTCGTGCGCGAGCTGGAAAGGATATCCTATATCGTGGAAAAGCGCGGTAAGCCCCCATAAATACAGGAAATTATAATAATCGTCCTCTTTCAACCCGTAAAAATCGTTGAACGTTTTGCGATACGCTCCGTCAAAAGCGTAAACGGCAAGTCCGAGCGAAAAAACATAGACGGAATGAGAATAATGGTCTCTGTGTTTTGATAAAAGTTCCCCCGAATGGAATTCGTGATCGGACAACATTTCTATCAATTTCCGAATATTGTCATAACCCTTTCCGAACAGTCTGAAAATTTCGCTGTAACAGAAAAACACGGTAAAAGCGTCGTCCTTTTTGCCGCTGCTTAAAAAATCCGCTACGGAATTTCTGAAACACAGCATATCGTTGTTCTCTTCGCCTGCGTTACCGAGCTTATCGAAAAAACGCGCGGTAAGAATTTTTAAATCCTCCATAAAATCTCCTTTGTTTCGTTTATTTTATCGTCCGTCCGCGAAAATCCTTTTAAGAATTTATTTTACACGTTGAAATGTTTTTTTATCGCGAGGAAAGCTTCTTCCGTGATAACGTGTTCCACGCGGCAGGCGTTTTCCTCCGCCGCGCTTTGGTCAAGACCCATTTTCACGAGCGCTTCCGTAAGCGATTTATGTCTTGCGAAAATATTTTCGGCTTTTTCCCTGCCTGCGTCGGTAAGTTCGATGATCCCGTCCGGGCGAACGACGATAAATCCGTCCTTTTTCATAATTCCGACGGCGCGCGAAACGCTCGGTTTGCTGTAACCGAGTTCTTCCGCTATCTCTATCGAACGCACGCTCCCTTTTCTTTTCTGAATTTTAAGGATCGTTTCGAGATACATTTCCTGCGATTCGTTATCTACCATATTTCACCGTATTTTTTTTTATAATTTTACCACAACGGACATAAAAACGCAAGCGAAAAGCCCGTTCGCTTATAACTTAAAAATAAACAAACGAGCTTTTTCTCTTTAACCGAAATTTATTTGATTTTCCATTTGCCGCTGTCCGATTGTAAATCGACCATATGAGCATATATGCCTTTTTTATCGTACAATTCCGCGGGACTGCCCTGCTCGGCGACGACTCCGCCCGACAAAACGACGATTTTGTCCGCCCCCGCGACCGTTCTCATTCTGTGAGCGATCACGAGTACGGTTTTGTTTTTGATAAGGCGAGAAAGAGCGGTCTGAATAAGCGTTTCGTTTTCCACGTCCAGGCTTGCCGTGGCTTCGTCGAGAAGGATTATCGGCGCGTCCTTTAAAAAGGCTCTCGCGATCGAAATTCTCTGACGTTCGCCGCCCGAAAGTTCCGAGCCGTTTTCGCCGATATTCGTGTTCCACTTATCGGGTAATTTTTCCGCAAACTCGTCCACGTTGGCGAGTTTTGCCGCCGCAAGCACTTCTTCGTCCGTCGCGTCCTTTTTGCCGAGACGGATATTTTCCATAACGGTATTGTCGAAAAGCGTTACGTCCTGAAAGACTATCGAATAAAGGCTCATCAGTTTTTCGGGATCGATTTCGGAAACGTTCATTCCGCCGACGGTGATTTTACCCGTCTGATTATCCCAGAACCTCGCCGCAAGTCTCGAAACGGTCGTTTTTCCGCCGCCCGAAGGTCCGACGAGCGCGGTCACTTCGCCCTGCTTTGCCGTGAACGAAACATCTTTTAAAATCGTTTCGCCCGAGTTATAAGCAAATCCGACGTGATCGAAAGTTATGTCGCAACCGTTATTGTCGAGCGTTTCTCTGCCCGTCTGAACGGGGTAATCGAGAATTTCGTTCATACGCGCGACGTTTGTGCGCATTGCGATTATCGCCGCAAGATTTTGAAGCGCGGCTTGCATCGGATCGTAAAGCCTCGAAGCTACGAGCAGGAACATAAAGAACGTAAGAACAGTTATTTCGCCGTTCGTAAGCAAAATCGAACCGACCAAAGCGACGGAAGCGATACCGAGCTTTAAAACCATTCCCGCGCTCGTGACGAACAAAGCCGTCGTGAGTTCCGCTTTAATGCTGTTTTTCTCCACTCCTCTGATTTTGCGGGATAATCCGACAAGATAATTTTTCTCGGCGTTGTTGGCTTTTAAATCGCGTACCGTTTCGATATATTCCTGAATACCGTCCGCGCAAGCCATTTTCGCCGCCATATTTTTGGCGAGAACCTTATCCTGTACTTTATAGCTCAAAAGCACTATAAGCACCGAAACGGGAATAACCCAGAGAGCGGCGAGAGCCATACGCCAATCGAACGCGAACAAGCCAATCGAAATGAGAACGGTCGAAATAAGCGATCCGAAAAGCCCGGGGATAAAGTGCGAGCAAGTTTTTTCCAACACTTCGCAGTCCGCCATAATCGTGCTTGTCAGATCCGCAAGATCTTTCTTTCCGAAAAACGACAAAGGCAATTTGCGAAGTCTTTCGGCAAGGCTCAGCCTTCGTTTGCCGCTTTCCTCGTAAGTCGTGAAATATGTGCCGTTATACTGAAACCATGTCGTTAAAAGTATCAGCGCGAAACACACGATAATCCCCACGACGTAAAACGTAACTCTTCCGCCGTGAACTCCGCCGTTTAACATATCCGAAACGAGATAATACAAAAGCGACACGGGAAGCATAAACGCGATATTCTGAAACGCGCAGGCTATTATTCCTTTTATTAGTCCTTTCGCGCCCTTTTCGGACGAAGCCGTCTTTTTTTGTATCGTTTTAACAAGCGACATTTCCGTTGCCCTCCTTTGCCACTTTCCACTCAACCGAAGCGGCGTAATCTTTCCACATTTTCGCGAACAACCCGTCTTTTCCGATAAGTTCTTCGCGTTTGCCGCTCTCGCAAATCTTTCCGTCTTTGATGACGTAAATGCAATCCGCGTCAGCGACGGTAGATAATCTGTGAGCTATCATTATAACCGTTTTGCCTTTGGCAAGCTCCGAAAAAGCCTGCTGAACTTTGGCTTCGTTATCGGGATCGGCGAAAGCCGTGGCTTCGTCGAGGATAAGTATCGGCGCGTTTTTCAAAAACGCCCGCGCGATAGCTATTCTCTGCTGTTCGCCGCCCGAAAGATACACGCCCTTAGACCCTATAACGGTGTTTATTCCGTCGGGCAATTTTTTGATTATATCGTCGCACTGCGCCGCGCTAAGAGCCGCCGCAACCTCTTCGTCGGTTGCGTTCGGCTTACCCATTTTGACGTTTTCGAGAACGGAAGCCTTTATAAGTCCAGAATTCTGAAAAACGAACGAAACGGAATTCATAAGCTTCTCTTTCGGAATATCTTTTATATCCGCGCCGCCTATTTTTATGCTTCCGCTTTGCGCGTCGAAAAACCTTGCGACTAAACTTGCGAGCGTGGATTTACCGCCGCCCGAAGGACCTACGAACGCGACGGTTTCGCCCGCGCCGATATCCATGGAAACGCCGCAGATGACCTCGTTTTTACCGTCGTAAGAGAAATGCACGTCCGAAAGCGAAACCGAAGAATCTTTCGGCAAAACGGGGTGTTCACTTTCGCTCATCGGCTTAGCGTTCAACACTCCGTCTATACGGGTGAGCGCGTCGGCGACGATCATATTGTTTTCGCTCATATACATGATTTTCGTGAGCGTGAGCGAAATTACGGGCGTTATCACGATATAGAATATCAGATTAAGCAAAAACGCGTTTGTAACTCCGCTTGCCGTGAACCACAACGCGCCCGCGATCAGAAACGCGAACACGCCGTTTATCGCGGCTGTGTAAAACATCATCGGAACGCGCAGATCTTTGGTATACGCGACGACCCATTTTTCGTATTCGTCGATAGTCCCTTTAAATTTTTTGAACGAGAAAACCGTTTGCCCGAACGTTTTAACGACGGGTATGCCTCTTACATATTCCACGGCTTCGTTGCTCATGTTTTCGAGCGCGTTGTTATACTGGCGCATTTTTTCCGCCATACGCTTGCCCGTCATCGCCGACATCACGAGGAACGCGAGAAGAACGGGAACGAGACTTAAAATTCCGAGCCGCCAGTCAAACGTAAACAAAAGCGCGAGAAGCCCCACGGGCGTTGCCATTGCCGCGTACTTATCGGGGAGCTGATGCGCGAGATAAGTTTCCGTAGCTCCCGTGGAATCGTTGACGATTTTTCTGAGCCTGCCGCTGCCGAAGCTGTCGACAAAACCGAGCGGCAATTTCGCTATATGCTCGGTTACGGCTATTCTCATATTCGTTGCGACTCTGAACGCCGCGAGGTGAGAACACATAAGCGCGCATATGTAAATAAGAAAGGAAACGACGGCAAAAACCATTGCCATAATTCCGTTATGCGCAAGCATAGTTGCAAGCGCGAAATTCGGCTGTACGTCAAGCACTTCTTTGACTATCTTCCATATGTAAATGAACGGAAGCAATCCGACAAGCGCGCTTATCGCCGAGAGTACCCATGATGCGTAAGTAAAGAACTTATGCCCTCCCGCGTACCCCATAAGCCTTGAAAGGGTCGATTGTTTTTTCACTCTTTTAAACCTCCTGAAAAGTTTTTTTGTTTATTTGTTCGTCTTTTGATTTTGCGGTTAGCAACAACTAACCGAATTTTATATAAAAAAGGAAATCTCTTTCCTTCTTTTTCGGCAAGTCCGATATTTTATGTTATTCGGGAAGCTCCCAGTCGGACGGAAGACCTAAAATTTTATCCCAGCCCGCATTGAAAAAATACTGCAACTGCTTGATATACTGTCTTGCGTCCTCTTTTGTGAAATCGTGTTCGACGACCTCGAACATGCCGTTGAACATAGCCGTTGCGAGCATGTGCGACAAATCGGCGCGGACGTCGTTTACCTTTATCCCCGCGGCGTTGAGTTCGCTGATAAATCTCACCGTGTTATCCGTTTCGATCTCGATAAGTTTATCGACGTAATTTCCGTATTCGCTGCCCTTGCTTTTACAAATAACGAGCTTGAACTCGTCGAAATTATCGTAGACGATATCGAGCATTTCGTTTATTCTCTCGTCAACGTAAACGTGCATGTCTTTATACTGCGTTTCGGGGGCAAGACGGGCGAATTCCTTCTGAACGCCCGCATAATATGCGTACAGTTTTTCGGCGGGGTCTTTCACGATAGCTTTGAAAAGCTCGCTTTTATCCCCGAATCTGCCGTAAAGCATACCCGTGGTGTAACCCGCGTTTTCGGCGATATCGCGCATTGACGCGCCTTCGAAACCTTTTAAAAGGAACTCCTGCCTGGCGCACTCTAAAATTTTATCTATCGCAAGCTCGTCTTTTTTACGCATTTTTTCACCGCCAGCTTTTAATAACATTGTTATTATAACACCGTTATTTTATAAAGTCAAATGTTTTTCCGATATTTTTCAATAAAAAAATCGGCGGAATTTCAAAAGAAAAACCGCCGTCCGCGTCCGATATATGGTTCGGATTATTCTTACCCGTAATATTAAGCTCTGTGGTTATAATGGCAATCGCAATATTTGCCGCCGCCCGCCAGGGTGTATTCGCGGGTAAACTCGGTGTTGTTAAGCTCCGCCATATCGTAATCGAGGGTACACATCGCGGGGATATACTCTTTTAAACCGAGTTTCGTCATAAGATAGCAAATGCCGCAGGTGTAAAAATACGCGGTGTACTGATTGAGCGTTTCGCCGTCCTCGACGGAAAATTTCCAGGAATACGGGTTCGTTACGTTCTCGCTCTGCTTTGCCTGCATTTTAAGCTTTTCTCTGCCCTTTTCGGTGTAAGCCTTGCTCTTTTTGGAAGCGGCTTTCGTAAGGAAATTTTCGCACATAGCCTTGCGGTAATAAACGCGGATTTCCTCTAACATATACTTGTTTTTTACGGACAGCAATATCGAGGAAAGCAACGCGCAACTGAGAATATTTATCAGAAAGCGGTCGCCTTTGTCGAACTCGGGTATGTCCGATAAAATTTCCTTGTATTTTTTATGCGCTTCTTTTATAACGGCTTTCGGGTCTTCTTCCCGTAAAGTTTCCGAAAGGTGCTTTTTAAACGTGGACTTATATCCCGCCCACATAAGTTTCTGCATAAACCCGTATTTCATTATCTTTTCCACTCCTCTATCGTTTTAAGCATTCTTTTTTCGATATCGATCCTCGTTTCTTTGCATTCCTTCGGGTGTTCTTTTGCCGATCTGAACATAAGTTTCAGCAAAAATCCCGCGCCGACGGGGAAAATGGTTTTAAGCAGACTTTCGGGGAAAACGAAATGCGTTCCGTACTTGTAAACGGCAAATTCGGTCTCGCATTCGTGCGGTTTTTCGTTCAGGCGTTTTTCCGCTCTTTTAACGTACTTCGCCGCGTCCCACAAGCAGTCGTCTTCCGCCGCGATCATTAAAAGTTTGCCTTTGATATTTTCTATTTTTATAAATTCGTCCTCGGAAATAGGGTGAGCCGCCTCGGAGTCGTCGAAAACCTTACGCGAATCAGTCATATTTCCGTTTTTCTTGGCTTCTTCCTTCATAACGCGCCAGTAATCGGGGTGTTTATAACAAAACGGCATATACGGCAAGGGATTTCCGCGATAAGTAAAGAGCGACTCGCCCTCTATCGGCCACTCGCCGCAGCCGTCCTTTTTGCCCTGCTCGAAACCTTGCCATATAAAGTCGCTCGGGGTCATGGCGATCGTAAGCGTTATATCGTTAAAATACGAAGCCGCGGTTAAAGCGAGCGTTCCCGTTGTGGAAGCTCCCGCGATACCGATTTTTTCATAGTCGCATTTTTTCAGAAATCCGATCGCGTTTTCTATCCTTTCGAGCGGATAGTTGCGGTGGCTGTAATTCTTTTTCCCGGGGGACATCGTGAGAACGTCCGCCCCGCACTTTTTCATAAGCCACTTAACGCAGCTTTTCGCCATATAATCCTCGGGATCGTCGCCGAGCATAGCTATTATCGCGCAGTTGTTCTGGGTTTTGCCTTTCCAGTACGCGCCGTAAAATCCGTCCGTTTCCACGTCAAAATGAATGTGTTTCATACTCTCTCCTTTGCCGCATCCGGTTGCGGCTTGCCGAGCGGGATTTAAGCCCCGTCAAGCCTTGAAATCTATCCTTACTATCTGCATTTTCATAAAACCGTCTCCGAGTTTTGCGAGAAATCTGAAAAATCCGCCGACAGACGGGTCTTTAAGATCGTTATAGCCGAGCATATAGCCTTTGCTCGAAACGGTTAAATCGCCGCTCCACGGCGTTATATCTTTTTTTGCGTCAGAAATCGCGAAATATGCGCCAACGTCCTTGATTTTCGCGACTTTAAGCCACGTTTTGCGAAGCAATTTGCTCGCTTTTTTGTTAGCCGCGTCGAACACGATTTTGCCGCCGGGAAAAGCCGCCGCCATTTTCGTTATGAGCGTTTTCACCTGTTCGGTAAGGAAATAGTAAAACACGCCCGAAGCGAAAAACACCGCTCCGCCGCTCGCGTCGATTTTGGAAAACCACTCGGTGTTATTAAGATCGCAAACGATATTTTCTTCGCGTTCGCCCGCGGGCAAAAGCTCGTTACGAACGTTTATAACGCTCTCGAAATCGAGGTTGTAAATTTTGCACCGCCCGTTGTCGCACCGTCTGCCCGTATCGTCAAGACCGCAACCGAGGTTTACGACCGCCGCTTCGGGGTGATCTTTAAGATAATCTTTAACTTCGATCGCAAGGTCGTTTTGTCTCATCGCGACTTCTAAAAATCCGAAACGGTACATCGTCTTTTTCGCCTGAGCTTCGAGAAGCGAAAAATCGTAATCGATTTTTTCCATAAGTTGCGCCGCCGTTTTATCCTGATATAAATTCGGGTAAAGCTCGGTGCAAACCTTTCTTCCGTAAAGCGGAATTACCAAAGTTTCCTGCACCGTATTTTTTTCGATACGATATTTCATTTTTGTTTATCCTCCTTTAAAAACCGCAATTCGGGAAGTTTGTTTTGCCCGATAACCGAGCGAAGCATTTCCGCAAAACCGCGGGGATCTTTTATCTGATACTGCATATGATTAAAGCCCTCGAAAACGGGATAATTCGCGTAAGGGTACGCGCTCATAACGCTACCTCGGTACTTGAAATGATCCTCTATGCTTCCGAACTCGAAAAACGCGCGTTTCTGCATTTCCTCGCTCAACGGCGGGAAAGGTTTGTTTTCGAGACTGTCCGAAAGCTGGCGGCGAAGATTGCCGTACTTTAAAGCTTTGCCCGCCGCGATAAAATAAGGTCTTATTTCTTTATCGTCGCACCACATTATCTTGCCGAGGTTTTCGCCGTTCTTTTTATATATGCTTCTTATCGCGAAATACAAAAACGGGGTTAATATCCGCCGCGTGAATTTCCCGATACGAGCGAACTGCCCGCCGTCGAAAAAAGCGTGAGAAACGGGGATCTTCGTTTGCGCAAGGAAAGCTACCGCAATATCCGCCCCGATAGACGAAGCCACGACAAGCGCGATTTCTTTAACGCCGTTATCCGCGATGAACTCTTCTATCTGCCTGATTTCGTCGGCTTTCGAAACGTATCGCTGATTTTCGCAATACACCGAAGAAGTCGGGTACACGCAAAAATAATCGTCTTTTAAGTATTCCGCAACTCTCTCGCTGCTTTTACCGGTAACGCCCATCGCGTGAAAAAACAATACGACGGGATTACCCTTTTTCCCTTTTGTATCGAATAACATTGTTTTCCCTCCGAAGACTATTTATTTCTTCTGAAACCTTTTTCGTCGACATATTCGGGGTGAGCGGCTATATACTCGTCTTTATCTCCGCAAATCGTATAGTCGCATTTGTCTCCGTCCACGCAAGTGTCTTTTCGTATAAGCTTCGCGCGGATAAGCTCCATTGACTTATAATCCACGTTGCACAGCGCGGGCATAATTTCGTCAAGCCCGAACTGTTTTGCGAACTGCGCCGCGGGACAAGCCGTAAATTCGTAATAAATGGGTTTATCTTTTTCGTACGGGGAAACGTTCATTTCGTAGTCGCCCCACTTATCGCAGGCTTTTTTCGCCGAACAAAACGCTTTGTACATAATCTTTTTCCAGATCGGTTTGTTGCAATTCGCGAATTTAAGCTTTTTAAAGGACGGCAAAATAAGATTTTCTTCCATTTCCTCTATCTCGCGGAAATTCGTAACGTCTTTGCAAACGACGTAATAGGTCATTATCGCAATACAGTCGTAAGTTCCGCCTTTGCCGTTATGGAAATTTTTCTTGCCGCCGAGATCGGTTCGCCACGTCTTTAAATATTCGACGTATCGAAGCTGAACCTTAGTCCATATCTCTTCGCGTCGTTCTTCTTCGTAATGAAGAGCTATTTTATTTTTTATTTCCTTTTCGCACGCCTTGGAATACAAAACGTGACAGGTTCTGTCGAATTTCAGGTCTTTATCGTTCATTTTATTCACCGTTTTCGCTTCTTAGCCACAGTCGATTGCGTTTGAACTCGGTCTTGCATTGTGTTTTTGGCTAACACGTCGTTGCGTTCGCGTGTTATACATATAGTATTAACGCGCT
Organism: uncultured Clostridia bacterium; assembly: GCA_934254825.1. GTDB lineage: Bacteria > Bacillota > Clostridia > Christensenellales > Borkfalkiaceae > UBA10281. The sequence goes on from CAKQMB010000010.1 coordinate 81,788, forward strand.
CACGCGCCTTGTTTTAGCCTAAAAACGCAAAGCAGGACTTGTTGACAACCAAAACACCGATATTTTCGATGATTTTTGGTAAAGGCTCGCGCAGACGTACTGGACGTACTTCAAGCGAGAATTTGCCGAAAAGCGCGAAAATAGCGGCGTTTTGGCGGGTTCAAACACAATCGCCTGTGGCTAACAGGCTACACAAAGCGTTATTAAAAGTCCGAGAAACGAAGCCGCGCTCGCTATATTGAATGAACCCACGATACGCAAAGGAAACATCGCTATGAACAAAATCTGAACGTTGAATACGCACGCCCAACGCGGCAAACCCGTCGTTCCCGAAACGATAGCGACGAAAAGAGTTACGCTGAACGCGAGAAGTCCGACGTAACAAGCGTACATCGTGGAAATCGTCTTTTTGAAAAAATCGAGAATGGCTTGTCTCGCCTCTTCCGTTCTTCCGAGTCGGATATAAAACCACTCCGTTACTCCGCAAAAAACATGGTGAGCCGTTCCCGCAACCATAAAAAGAACGAGCGAGATAAGCATAATCGTTCCGCAAACCGTCGAATATCCGCCGACGTATTCATATAAAGCGATATATCCGAGGCTCGACATAGTGAGCGCGAGAACGCCCGCAAGCATGGAAAACAACTGATTTTTAAGCGACGCGCCCTCGAATAAAGCCGAAAGCTTATCGTTATCTTTAAGATCTCCGAAATTAAACCTTCCGTTAGGCGTGTAAGTTATCGCTCTGTCGCAAAAACAGCATAAAATATGCCCCGCGCAGGCAACTGCCATTAAAATTTTTATCACCGTTAAAGACATATTATCCCTCCGATTTTCGTCTTTTCGATTGCATTATATCACAATAAAATAAAAAACTCAACAAGTTAGCATTGTCTAACTAAATTTATTGCATATTTTTTTTCCCAACTCCGAGGATATCTTTGATTAAACCGTGAAATAAAATTGACAACTAAAACGAAAGAGAGTATCATATACTTAAATATGATATACGGAGCCGAACTCAGACATTTGTATATCGTAAAAACGGAGGTTTATATATATGGAATCTGCTTATGAATACCGCAAAAGAGCGCGCGAAGCCTTAGACGGTAGCATTTTCAGCAATTCGTGGCTGCTTCTTCTGCTCGCGATTTTTGTTACGGAAGCGATTTTATCGTTTGCCGGCTTCACCGCTATCGGACCAATTATTCTTTACGGTCCGATAACTATCGGCGTTGCGTCGTACACGCTTCACCTTATCAGAAGAACGGAACAGAAAAACAAAATCGAGCCGCTTCTGGACGGTTTCCGCGGTAATGTGGGAACGAATATCCTTGTCGGAGTTCTCGACATTTTGTTTGTGGTTCTCTGGTCGCTCCTTTTCGTTATCCCGGGAATAGTTAAAGCGATATCTTATTCTCAGGCTTTCTACATCGCTCTGGAACACCCCGAATACGACGCGAACACCTGCATAACCGAAAGCAGAAAGATGATGAACGGTCGCAAATGGAGATATTTCTGCTTGCAACTCAGCTTTATCGGCTGGTATATCGTCGGTTTACTTTGTTTCGGTATCGGAGCAATGTGGGTCGAGGCTTACAGACAAGCCGCAAACGCAGAATTCTATGAGGACATTAAGAACGAACCCGTTCTGATCTGATTTTCGTTGTAATATTTTCGCTATAATATTAACGGCTTGCCGTCGATTGAAAATCGACGGCAAGCCGTTTTTTCGTTACGCTTTAAACATATTTATCAGTTCTTTTCTTATTTCGTTGCACTCTTCGCCCGTTATATCTCTTTCGAAAACGGGCGCGGATATTTTTTTTCTGTACTTAACGCCGTTTCCGTCGATTACCGCTATTTCGTCGGCAAGAGTCAATGCCTCGCCTATGTCGTGCGTTACCATAATCACCGTTTTTTCGCCCGCTTTGAAAACTCTTTTAAGAACTTCGTAAATACGGAATTTCAAGCCGAGATCGAGCGAGGAAAGCGGCTCGTCCAAAAGCATCGTTTTTCTGCCGCTCGCAACTGCCATAGCGAGAGATACGCGTTTTTTTTGCCCGCCCGAAAGCTCGGAAGGAAATTTTCCCGCTTCGTTTTCAAGCTCGGTAACTTTCAACGCTTCGACGACACGCTTTTTTTTCTCTTCCGCGTTTTGTTCCGAAATAACGAATTCCACGTTTTTATAGACCGTTTTATTGGGAAGCAATCTGTCGCTTTGAAAAACGTATGCAACGTCTCCCGCGCCGATTATTTCGCCTTCGTAATCGGTGAGTTTCGCGATACAATTCAAAAGCGTGGTTTTGCCTATTCCCGATCCGCCCATAACCGCGGTAGTTTTGCCGTCCTCGAAATCGATATTGAAATTATCGAGAACGACCGTTTCGCCGTTATCCGTTTTGTATCGCTTGCTCAGATTTTTTACGTTCATATCCGACGATCGCCCCCTTTATGATTTTGTATAATAATTTGATAACAACTTCGATAACGACCGATAATAAAACGGCTATCAACGCGAACGCCATAAGCCGTCCCGTTTCAAGATACGCGTTAGCGACGTACATTTCCCGACCGATACTAAGCTGCGTGTTCGCGAGGGCTTCGCCGCTCACGGTAAGTTTAACGTTGAACGCAAGAAGCGATACGATATCGGGGAACATTTTATCGAAAACGTTCGGAAATGTACAACCCCAAAACACTTTGAACGGCTTAACTCCGTAAACCTTCAAAAGTTCCGCCGTCTCCTTGTCTCTGTTTTTTATCGCCGTGAAAAACGACGAATACGCCATCGGGAAAACGACTATAAACGAGATCGCTATCGGACTTTTCGCCGATTTAAGCCAGATAAGACAAAGAAGTATCGCCGCCATTGCGGGGAGAACCCTTAAAAGCGCGACGAGCGGATAAAAGAACTTCTCTAAATATCCGGACGCGTTTGCGGCGACAGCCATAACAAGCGCAACGACAAAAGCTATCGAAAAACTTATCATTGACCTTGAAAATGTGCCGATAATCGACTTATAGACCGATTTTTCTTTAAGCGCGGCAAACAATTCCCTGCACACGGTCAAAGGCGTGGGGGCAAGCAGATCGCTATTGATTTTTAAAGCTACGCCGTACCATACGAGTATAACCGCGATTATACCCGCAAGAAGCGCGGCGGAGCTTAACAGGCTTTTTTTCATTAAACTTTAAGTTAAATCCTTATTTTGATTGACTAATTTTATTTCGCGTAGAAATCTTCTGCGGGAAGTTTTCCGCCGTATTCGCTCGGAGTCAATACCGCAAGGAAAGCTTCTATATCGGCTTTGCGGTCTTTCGCACTTTCCGCTCCGATATTGCATCTCGAAAGAGTCGCTTCGCTTAATACGGGCAAGGTTGCTCCGATACCTTTAAGGTCTTCTACGGCTTTTTCGGCGTTTGCGGTTAAATATTCCTTGTTTTCAGCCATTTTTGCAAGAAGGGCGTTCAGATATGCGTTCTGAGCGAGAACGCTTTCTTTCACGATAAGTCCCGCCTGAACGAACCCGACTCCCGGATGAACTTTTTTCCATTCGTCCTCTATCGAAAACGCGATTTTCGCTCCCGTTTTCGCCATTGCCTGAGTTACGACGGGTTCGCCCAAAAGCGCGAAATCCGCTTCGCCTTTGTTGAGCGCGGCTAAAACGTTTGCGGCTTCCGGTATGAAATTTATATAAACCTTTTCGGTGTCTTTAACGACTGTTCCGTCTTCGAATTCGATATTGTTTTCCTTTAAAATGTTTTTGAAAACAACTTCGGGAGTTCCGCCCGCGCCTACGCCGTAAACAACCTTGCCTTTAAGGTCGTCAAGGCTCGAATACTCGCCTTTCGTTATCATATGCAGAACGCTGAAAATGTTTACCGAAACGAGTTTTACGCCGAGTTGCCCCGCATTGTACAGTTTAGCGGCAACGTTAAGCGGCATAATCGCCATATCGTATGTTCCGTTTGTAAGTCCCGAAATAACGCTCGGAGCGTCTTTCTCGACATGAACGTCGGTTTTTATATCCGAGGTTTCGTCCGAAAAATCGAAACCGCCCGTAAGGTTTGCAACAGCAAGCGCGGGCGCGCCGTTTACGACGCCCATTCCGAAAGTTTTTTCAACCTTTTCGGGCGCGGAAGAGGAATTGGCGGAGTCATCGGATCCGCACGCGACAACCGCAAACAACATTACGATTGCAAGAAAAACAGACAATAATTTTTTCATAATATTTTTCTCCTATAAATTTTTTCAGTTTATTTCGCAAGTCGTTACAGCCGACTTGACTTTTACGTTTTCGATTTTGCCGAGTTTTCCCGTCATTGCGGAAATTATCTCGTTCGTCGCCTTAACGATCACGCTTATGACGTAAACGTCGTTTTCCCTGTCGGGCACACCCATTCTGCCGACGATATAATCGCCGTAAGCCGACAAAATTTCATTCACCGCGCCCGACGAACTTCTGTCCTTTTCGATAACGATACCTATAACCGCTATTCTCATTTTCTGCTCCTTTTTTGCGAATTTCCGACAAGGGTTTCGGGCAAAGAAAAAACGCACACCCCGAAGAGTATGCGTAAAAAACATTTTTCGATAATCCGATAAATTCAGCCGTCCGAGATTTTCGTGTTTCGCCGCGAAGCGACAAGTCGCCACGCCCCGAGGTTTCGCTTCATATAGCCGTACCCACTGAAAATCCGACAAAACGATTGAAATTTAAAAGTTTTATAACGCGCTTACTCTCCGATATCGCCGTTGAACAATTTTCATAAGACGATTTAGTCTCTTATAAAAATCGTTCGCCGCCCGACACACTTCATCGATTTAGCGACTTTATTATACACCCTTTTCCCTCGTTTGTCAACTTTTATCGGTATTTTCTTTTACATTGCCGTCATTTTATCGGGAGATAAAGTTCGAGGTGACGTTCTTTTATGTTCGCGCGTTTCGCCCAATGCACGCAAAGAAGCTCAGGGCGACTTTCGTCTCGGGTAAAACCGTAATCGTCTATTCCGCCGTAAACCGATTTCGTGAAACCGTCCAGCAAATCCATGGGAAATTCCTTGTATTCGGAGACAAATTCAGCGTATTTCCCGCCGACAACGAACTTTGTAAAGCCTTTTACATAGCGTTCGAGTTCGTCGCGTCCGAACGTGTTATCGTATTTTTCGTTTACCGTTTTTTCGGCAAGGAGCTCAAAATCCGCATTGTTCAGATTTTCGCCGAGACAGTCGTCGGGGCGCACGGTAACGGACAAATCGAACCCGTCCGCGCCGAAATTATCGAGGATTTCCCACCAGTTATAATCGCCGTCTTTTCTCAAAACCCGCAAAGCGTCCTGGCGTTTTCTCGTCGAACGGATGAATTTTTCGTCCTGCTCGCCACGCTCTTCGGCTTTGCCAACAAATCTTTCGCCGTAACCGTAAAACGCCGCGTTTTTAAATTCTACGATTTTGTAATTCATAACTTTTCCCTCTCCGATAAGATAATTTACGTTCCACTCGGGTATAAATTTATATCTTTTTGTCTTTCGCGTTTCGCTCGGCGATATTCCGTGAAATCTCTTATAAGCTTTCGAAAAACTCTCCGCCGTGGTATATCCGCAGTCGAATCCTATATCTATAATGGCTCGTTTCGTCTCCGAAACGGCTTTTCCCGCCTCGGATAATCTCCTGAGCCTTATATATTCGGCAAGCGTAAAATCGGTCGAAGCCGAGAAAATTCTCATAAGGTTATACTTGTTCGTGCGAGCATATCTCGCCAAAGCGTCGTAATCTGTTTCTTCGAAAAGATGATTTTCGATATAATTTATCGCGTCGAGTAAAATCATAGCTACATTCTAGCACATATTTCCCCGTTCGTCTTGTCTTTTTTTGCTTTTTTCGTTTTTATATTTCCTCTCTCCCGCGCCCATAAAAAAATACCCGATAAAACTATCGGATATTTTTTATGTCGTTATTTTTTATATCGTTATTTTTTTTCAAGCGGTTTTTAATCTTTTTTGCGTTTGATCATTAAAAGCGCGCCTGCCGCGAGAGCCGTTAAAACGGCAAACCCTCCGTAAACGTTCGAGCCGCAACCGCTTTTGCCCGAACCCGAATTTTCGCTTTTTTCGTTTTCGGATTTACTTTCCGCATCGGGATCGTTTCCGCTGTCCGAGTCGCTTTCTCCCGAACTTCCGGAAGTCGGTTCGTTATAATCGGGATCTTTCGCGCCGCACTCCTCGCAATAGCCGTTTTTATAAGTATGTTTGCCCGTCGCTGGGATAATTTCTCTGTCGGTCTCCTTGCCGCAATATTCGCATATGCTGTGTTTCATTCCGATTTCGGCGCATGCGGGAGCTTTCAAAATCTCCTCTTTGAAACTGTGCGCTTCGGGGTTTGCGGAAAGCACTTTGACGTTGAACTCCGTTTTGCAAACTTTGCAAACGTCCTTATCTACACCGTCAACGCAGGTTGCGTTTACATGAATATGTTCGAGATCGTGTTCGAGTTTAGCGGTTTTTTCGATGTAAACCGTCTTTTGACAATCCGCGCAAGTATAAACTTTTCCGCCCGCTTTTGTACAAGTCGCTTTAACTTCTGTTATATCTTCTGCGGCGTAAGCGGCGTGAGTATGGGAAGCAACGAAAATTTTCTTAAACGCGACGTATTTTTCGGACGTGAATTTAATTTTTACCGAAGTTACGCCTTCGGGAAGTTCGATAAAACCGTTTTCGTCCGCAAAAATCTCACTTTCCCCCGCGATTGCGGAAATCGCAAGGTCCTCGGGTTTACCGTTGTAACAGGTAAAACCGACGAAAAGCGTTCTTTTGTCGACGGTTATTTCTTTACTTGTCGCCGAAGCGGGGTTTGCTTTCGTTCCGTCGAGACAGATTTTCCAGTCGGGTTTAGCGTCTGCGGGCGCGTCCGCTTCATATCTCGTATCAAAAACCTGTCCGTAAATACCCGCGTTACCCGTAAAAGACCACTCGGCGGAAACATATCCCGTTTCCCCCTCGAAAGTTCCGTTTTCGAAAATATTTTCGCCGTATACGGGTTCGGGCGTTACAAGATTGACGTTCGTGTTATACTGAATACCGCCATTAGTCACCTCGATGTTTCTGTAATACGTTACCCAGAAATAATAGGACGGACCGTAAAACATAAAATAGTCGTTTCCGCTCGCGGTAAATTCGTATGTCGCGCTGTTCCACTCATTCGGAACGTCCGCATTTATGATATTTTTTATTTCCGTTCCGCCGTGATAAACGAGAACGCTGTTCACCCAGCTCGCGCCCGTAAAACGATAATCGTAACTGAGCGTGTATTTCTGCCCTTCGGTAAGTCCGACGGGGTCAAATCTCACGAAGCCTCTCTGCCCGAACGTTTCGTCGTAAGCGCCGTTGCCCGCAGCGAATATTCCCGTTCCGTCGGGTTGCTTAGCCACATTCGCGTTCGCGCCGAGCGTGTAACCCTCGGTATACGCGCCCGAGAACGAACCGTTCGCAATATATTGTACGGGATCGGTTTCGTCAAGGCAAACTATTGAAAGTTCGTCGATAAGATATCTCGCATATGAGGTTATCGACAAACCTTGCGACGAGTATGCTTCCGCGCCTTTAAAATCGACGCTGCAAACAAGCCATTCCGTCGACGAGCCGTTGAATACGTCTATATACCATCTTCTTTCACCGCTTGTCGTGCAATAATTGAAACGTATGCTCAATGTATTTTTACTGCCGATTTTGATATGCTTGTATTTGAAAGACAGTCTATAAGTTTTATCGGGCGACAAAGCCGAGAAATTGGTTTTAAAAACTTCCTCGTCGTTCAAAAGCAGAGAAGCTCCGTCGCCGTCGGAAGAATCGGTCGATATGTTTTTCGCGGTCATCTCGGACATTCCTTTAAGCGCGAGCTTATCGGGTTCGTCCGCATTGCTCAATTCGTCGTTTGCACCGTCCGAACGCTTTCCGACGCTTTGCAACTTGTAAGAAACCGTATCGGAAGCGATCGAAACCGCCCGAAGAGTTATATCGTCGATATAAAAATCGCCCTTGCCTTTAAATTCTATTTTGGGAACGATTTTCGAACCGTCCGAGGAAGTCGCAAAAGCTATGTCCACCTTTTTCCACTCGGAAACAGAGCCTTTTATCTCGCCGAGAATCGCGAATTCGTCGTTAGTCGCCGTTTTTGTTCCGTTTTCGTCAAGCTCCTTAACGGAAAAAGAAACCGAATTTTCGTCGTTTTGTTCGCAATCGCTTTTTACATAAGCGGTTAAAACGTAATTCATATCGGGAAGAACGTCTGTCGCGTAAGGATATGCGATAAGAGAACCTGCTCGGGTTTTCTTTTCTATCCATATTGCGTTGCCCGTTCTGCCGTTTTCAGTCGCTTTGAAATGCACGTTTTTATCTTCGTAAAACGCGCCTTCGCGAACGTTTCCGTCATCGTCAAGCGTGCCGGAAATGTAATATTGCCAGTGATTAAGCGCATCGTTTGTTGCCGAAACGTCGATTTCTATCGGATCAACGAAGCCTGCGGGAACGCTGTCGGCGGTGTTTGCGGCAATCGCCCCGACAGCCGAGCCGACGGATATCGCCGCAACTAAACTCGCAATCAAAATCCCTGTTTTGCGTAATTTTTTCATTTTTCCTCCTCTTCAATCCCGAGAAATCGATCGGGATTCGATTTTAGACGTAACCATTATACACTTCCGATAAGCCTTTGTCTTGCCCTATTTTAAATAAAAAATGCTCTTTTATAAACTTTTTGCCCGTAACATAGCGTTTTTTTAATTTTTTTTGTTTTTTATCGCTAATCTCGTAAAAGACGATCGTCCGAAAAAACAGACCTGCGGTAAACGCAGATTATATAAAAAAGCACTTTTTTTTACAAATAAGGCAAGACTACGTTCTTTTTTTACTGTATAATGTTTTATATCCGAATTAAATCCGGAGGTTTGCCGACCGTTTTCGGAAGCTTCCGGAACACGAAAAGGAGAGAAAATGAAAAAATACTTAGGCTTGATTTCTTTTTTACTGTCAGTACTGCTTTTATTTGCGTCGTGCGGCGGAGGCGGCGGATCTTCCACGGAAAAGCCGAACTCCGGAAACAGCGAATCGATTTCCGAGGATAAAGACTCGACAAAAGAAAGCGACTCGTCCACGGAAAGCGAAAACACTTCCGAAAGTCCCGACGATTATTCCGACATCCTCAAAGATTACGAGAAATCCTGCTCGGTCACGAAATTCCCGACGGATAATTTGGCAAAAGTTAACGTCACGCCGACGTTCGACGTTTCGGACAGCGTTTACGACGCCGAGGATATTATCGTCCCCTATCAGCTTTTCGGCGACGAAATGTGCCTTCAAAGAGACGTCGTCAATAAAATCTGGGGTACTATCGAAAATCTCAAAGGAAACAAGCACATAGCGGTTGATTTCCGCGGCAGAACTTACTTCGGCGAAGTAAACGGGAACGACTGGGAAATTTACCTTCCGATGATGACCGCCGGCGGACCGTTTGAAATGACGCTTATATGCGACTGGGGAACGAAAAAAATCAATGACGTTTATGTCGGCGAGGTTTATCTTTTAAGCGGACAAAGCAATATGGAATGGAAAGTCGGTTGGAGCGAAGGAATACTCGCCGATTTATACTCCGACGAGGAAAATTGTCGCAACGATAACATAAGACTTCTTTCCGTCGGCGGAAAATTCCGCGAAACGCCGACGAAAACCCTCGAAACGCCGCCAGTCTGGAACGGCGCGAACTCTTCGTCGATACCGAATTTCTCCGCGGTCGGATTTATCTTCGGCAAAAAAATGCAGGAGTCGCTCGGTTGCCCGGTAGGGCTTGTATGCACCGCAATAGGCGGCTCGATAATCGAATCCTGGATGGACGACGAAGCGTATACCGAATATAAAAAGAACAACACGACAGCCTGCGACGAATCCGCGATATGGAAGATGCCTAATCTCGGTTTTAACGGAATGATTTATCCTCTCGAAGGTTTTAATTTCAGAGGCGTGGGCTGGTATCAGGGTTGCTCGAACGTGTACGGAACGGAAGGAAATCACGACAACGCATTAAGAGCGCTTATCGCCTGTTGGAGAAAATTTTTCAATAATCCCGAGCTTACGTTCAGCATTTGCGAGCTTGCGAGATTTCACGAAAACACCATAGCGTACAGCACTATCAACGAAAAAATCGGAATTGTGGCAAAAGAAGATAAATTCGTTTGCAACGCGATAAATCTCGACCAGGGCGACTGGGCAGATATTCACCCGAGAGACAAACGCGTTATCGGAAGCCGTCTTGCGGACGAAACGTTAAGAAACTTTTTCGGTAAAGACAAAAACGCCGCTCCCGAAGTAGTTGATTATGTTGTCGTTTCCGACACGAAGGTTTACATTGTAATGAGCGAAAACGTCGTTTTGAAAAACGGCGCGAACGGCTTCCAGATATTGACGGAAGCAGGCTACTCTTCAAATTGCACGGTGAGCTTAAACGACTCTATTATCACGGTCAGCTCCTCTGTTCCGTTCACGGAAATACGCTACGGCTACGATTTTGAGAAAACCGCCGAAATCGTGGAAAACCTTTCAAAAACGATTACGATTTACGATGAGGAAGGACTGCCATGCGATATGTTTTCAATTAACCTTAAATAAAAAATCTTAAAAACACGAATACGAAACCGTTAAAAAAAACGCAGTGCGAAGTCAATCCGCATTGCGTTTTTTAAAATTTTTAATCTTCTTCTCTTTGCGAACCTACGGGGTTTACGATACTGTAACCAACGTTCACGAGGTGATCCGCGACACGTTCAAGCCCGGATATCGCAGACGAATAATAAGGACTGACCTCTACCCTGCACGAGCCGTCCGCCAGGCGCGCGAAATGTTTTGTCGTGAGATCCCTTTTGAGTACGTCCACTTCGTTTTCAAGCTCGGAAAGTTTCGACAGACGCGCTTTGTTGAAATTTTCGAAAGCGTCCTTGGAAATATCAAACATCTCTACGATTTTATCGAACATTTCCTTGATTTCGTTCTGCGCTCTTTCGGAGAAAAGTATTTTATTTTTGTGCATTTCCTCTGCCATTTCGAAGAAATTCTCGGCGTGGTCGCCTATTCGTTCGACGTCGTTCAAAACGTGGAAGCTCGAACCGATTACCGTTTCGTCGCTTTGCTCCACGTCCACGGAAAGCTTAATCAGAAACTTCGTCAGTTCGCAGTTCGTGAAGTCGATAATTTCCTCGTTTTTATGTATAATCTTTCCGTTTTCGACGGAACCGGTCTCCATCGCGTCGAAAGCCATGCGCATATTATCCTGCGCAAGTCCGATCATATAATCCATTTCTTTTTTTACCTGCATCATAGCGACGGTCGGCATCGATAAAAGACGATCGTCGACAAATTTAAGAGCAAGCGTTTCTTTTTCCTTTTTGTCTTTGATAACGAAACAGGAATATTTTACAAGCTGTTTTACAAACGGCAACAGTATAATAGTCGTAGTCACGTTGAAAATAACGTGGAATACAGATATACGCATCTGCAAAGACATCGCGTCATCGCCGGGGAACATAGCCGTAAGCGCGTTTATGACAAAATCTCTGAACACCCAGATTATCACGGTAAACAGAATTGTTCCGATGATATTAAACGTGAAGTGAATAAGCGCGACTCGTTTGGAATTGGCGTTCGCGCCGACGGAAGCAAGCAATGCCGTAACGCACGTTCCGATATTTGCGCCGAGAACGATAAAAAGCGCGAGATCCAAAGGCAGAACCTTTGAACCGACCATCGTTATTACGATACCCGTCGCCGCGGAAGAGCTTTGAAGCAATGCCGTGAACACCGCGCCTATAAGTATAAGAAGGAGCGGAAAATCCACCACGCCGAAAATGTTTATAAATACTCTCTCTACGATAGGATTTCCGAAAGCCTGTTCGCTGCTCATAACGTTAAGTCCTACGAAGATAAGACCCAACCCGCAGCAAAGACTGCCCGCAATTTTAACTTTTTCCTGCTTGATAAAGCCCATCATTACGCCTGAAAAGGCAAGCAGGTACATAAGCATATTGAAATAATCGTTTTTGAGCGCGACGAGTAAACCCGTTACCGTCGTACCGATATTCGCGCCCATAATTATCGGCGTTGCCTGCATAAGCGTCATAACGCCCGCATTGACAAGACCTATAACCATAACCGACGTTGCCGACGAACTTTGAATTATCGCCGTAACGCCGACGCCGATCCCGACGCCCGAAAAGCGGTTGTTGCTGATTTTTCCGAGCAGCCTTTTCATTTCGCTTCCCGCGCTTTTTTCGAGAGCGTCGCTTAAAAAGTTCATTCCGACAATGAAAACGCCGACGCCCGCTAAAAGCCAGATAAGGCTTTGAATCAGCGGCATTATATCCTCCGGTCCTAACATCTGAATTTTTCTCCTGTGTAAAAGTTTTTTCTTATGTGAAATTTTTCTTATGTAAATCTTCGATTCATTATAACATTTCAAAATGTTTTATTGCAACAGATTATTATACGATTTTTCAGATAAGAGAAAATTTTTTTACAGTTTGAAAATCCAGAAAACAGAAAATTCCGTTTTACGTTGACTTTTAAGGTTTTTTAGTTCGAAGACGAGTCGTTCTGCGTTGAAAACCACAAAATTATTTTAAAAGCTCTCGCCGAAAGACATTACAAAGGAATCCAAAACTCTACTTACAACAGGATGAGAATATTGATAGTAATTTTTATATTGTCTGAATTTTTCACTTATTGACAGTTCAACAGAACCATCGTCAACAGACCTTATTCCTCTTCTGTTAACATATCCGCAATAAAAATTAGTAGACACTCTATATTTATCATCATAGTCCTCATATATATACTTCTTTATCCCCATGCCAGCCAAGTTCCCTTTTTATAAATGGCAACAACCTTTTGTTTTTTTCAATGATACAAGTTCTTTGTTATTTTTACCAAATTTATACTATAAACTATTTCTTCGCTTTTTTCCGAATAAAGTACGCTCCGCCGAGAATAACCGCCGCTATGCAAAACACGAAAATTATTATAAACACCGCATTCCAACTAAGTTCGTCGGCAATTTTTCCGAGTCCGTAAGAACTTATCGTACTGCCCAGATAACAACAACCGTTGAGTATCCCCGCGAGCGTTCCCGAGAAGAAAAAATTACGCATATACATCGGCGCCATTGCCGTTACCACGCTGTTCACCGCCGTCATAAGTAAGGCTATAAGCGCGAAAACGCAAAGCGGCAATATAAACCCGCCGAAATCGCCCCATATGATTATCGGCATAAGCAAAGCCGAAACGGCAAAAAATATCACCGACGTGAAAACGAAATTTTTAACCTTGTCGTTGACGCGGGTTGCGACGAACGCCCCGAACACCGACAAAAACGGCAACGCGAGAGAAAGGGCTATCGAACCGCTTTCGCTAAGTTCGTATTTTTCCTTTAAAACCGAGGGCATCCAGGTGGAAAGCCCGTCCTTAACGAGGTTGTTTATAACGGCAAACACACCTAAAAACACAAGCGTTATCATTGCGTTTCTTCTTTCCGAGGAATAATTTTCGTCCATATGTAAAACTTCGGCGGTCGCCGGGTTTTCGCCGCCCTTTTCCGAAGCCGCTCCGCTCTGCCCGTAAATTTTACCGCTCGTAAGTTTTCCATAAAATAAAAACCACGCCGCGCCTATAACGAAAAGGACGATCGCACCCGTCAGAAAAGACAGGTTGAAAAAATTCGCTTTCGTGAAAAGCGCGCCGAGCATATAGGCAATAAACGTTCCCACGGGTGTGCTTATACTCATAGCGACCACCGCTTTTTTGAGATTTTCGTCGCTAAGGTACTT
>CAKQMB010000011.1 GCA_934254825.1 uncultured Clostridia bacterium
CAATGATCGACCTCGCAAATGTCTTAATTGGAAATCTCCTCGAGAAATTTTTGTTGCACTTACTTGACAATCCGCCGTGGCGGCACAGCCGACGGATGAGGGGCAAGCAACTTACTTTATATTTCTGCTCAATCGGATATTTTCACTAAACCCCTCATCAGCCGCTACGCGTCAGCTTCCCCCAAAATTTGCTTTTTGCCTTGAATTTTCTCTTTCTGTTTGGGGAAGCCTTTCTATTTCCGAAAAAGCTAAAATAAAAAGCCTTCGGCAAGAAATTTTCCCCGCCGAAAGCTCTTTATGTTTACTATTTGCGATTTTAAAATTTCTCCGCCGCTTTTTCTCCGTTGTTTTCCGTAAAAACGTTACAAGCCGAGTTTTTTATAAAAACAATCCGAGTTCATTATAATAAACCGAGTTCCTTATAAAAATATTCGAAAACGCCCGCCGTCCAGCCGAGCATTTCGGGAACGTCGTATTCGTTTACCGTAGCCGCGCCGCCTTTTTCTCCGTCGTATTTCTCCCAGAGCCTGCCGCTTTTCGCAAACTCACCCGAAACCGTTTCAAGATATGTTTTTGCAATCCGACTCGCTTTTTCGTTCTCGCCGACCGCTTTTGCCGCGACGTTCGCAAGAAAATTATCGGGCGCCCAGCTGTTCGGATAACCCCATTGATAAACCGTTTTTTGCGCTGTTTTTTCAACGCAAACCACGCCGTGAGTTTCAAAAAGTACGTCTATAAGTCGATTAAATGCGTTTTTATCGTTGCATAGCCCGACAACGAACGGCATGAACATACCGCTTGTGTAAAGCTCGGTTTTCTTTCCCGAAACGAAATTGTAATCGTGATACAACCCGTCCTCGCCCGCCATGAAACGGTTCATTTTGTCTTCTCTCAGTTTTAAAGCTTTTAAAAACTTTTCCGTCTCTTGCGGTTCGAATTTTTTCGACCACTCGTAAAGATCACGTTCCGCGCCGTAAAGATTAGCGTTTAAATCTACGGGCAGAATACTCGCGCCGTCGAAACCGAAACGCGGAGTCCAGTCCATACCCGATTCCGCCACGGCGATAAAATTTTCCGCCAGAGAAAGCTTTTCGGCTTTTGTTTTTTCTTCCGATAAATTAAGTCTTTCGCCCGCGACGTAGCCGTAGTAATCGAGAAGCTCTTTTTCGGGCAATTCGTGATGAAAATGCCTGTTGAGTCCGCCGTACCCCGCGCGTTCGGTCTGCCAGAACGAATACTCTTTTTTCAGCGTGAAGTAAGCTTTTTCGAGCCATTTTTCATCGCCGATAGCCGCGTAAACGTCTTTGACTATAAAATGAAGATAAGGCGGCTGAGAGCAAAACTTAGACAAATGCTCGCTTATCGCGTTAGGAACAAATCCGAACTTTTCCACGGAATTCAGAAGGTTTTCGGCGTTGTTCTTCGCCTCTTCCGTACGCCCGTCGGCAATAAGACCTTTGTTCGTAAAATATGTATCCCAGTAAAACAGCACCTTGAAAGGACCGTTTATACACGGCGGAACGAAAGGCTTAACATAAAGCGACGGCGTTTCCGCGTTTTCGGGCGCGATAATCGCCTTTCCCCAACTTTTCAATATATATTCGTGAGTTTTATTTATCATTTTCGGTCGGTCTCCTCGTCGAAAAGTCCTTCGCAGGAACTTAGTCTTGACCACACATAACGCGACAAGCCGCTGTCCGTTTGTTTCGGAAATCCGTTTACTATGCGAAATTCCACTTCGGAAGAATTATCGGTAAATCCTCCGCCCGTGATATAATCGGGTTGATAGCAAGCGTAACTTCTCCCTTTTCGGTCGATTTTGGAGAGATTGCTCATAAATCCGTTGCGCGCTTTTTCGAGATAGGTTTTATCCCCCGTCAACGCGTAATATCGATAGTCGGCTTCGGCGCGCCATATCGTCCAGGCATGACCGCAACAAAGCGCGTTGCCGTCCTTATCGCCCTCCCATTTTGTTTCCCACCACCGAAGCGAGCTGAAAAACATGGGCGCTTTGTGAGCTTTTATGACCCAGCTGTCGTGAATATCCAAAATTTCTTTCGCGCGGACGATATACTCCTCTTTTCTTTCGACTTTTTCGCAAAAATACAAAAGCGTAAGCGCGGAACAGGACATACTGCCCTCTTCGATAAACGGTTCGGACTCGCTTTGTTCGAGCGTTTCCGTCGGGAAAGAAATTCCGCGTTCGTAAACGTGTTTCGCCATTCCCCGAGCCGCCGAATAATATTTTTCCGACTTTTCGGGCGTCTTGTCTTTAAGAAATTCCGCAAGTTCGATAACGGGGATAATAAGGCAACAAACCGTCGTGTAGTCCTCCGTCTTTTTCGACCATTCCATAAAGGTTTCGATCGCGCCGCTTTTTGAAAGGTGATGTTTTAAAACAGACTCCATAGCTTTAACGGCATAATCGAGATACTTTTTCGTTCCGAAAACTTTATACGCGTCGAGAAGAATTCCTATCCCGAAAAACTGTTCCTGAACTCTGTTCGAATTGAAAACATTGTACGCGGGATAACCCTTTCTCGCTTTATAAAAAATCGTCTGTCTGTCTTTCGCTTTGCTTTCGTCGCGTTCGGTTATAAGATCCAGCGCCCCTTTTATTTTTTTCGTAAGCGTTCTGTCTTTGCCGAATTTCCGCATATATCTCAAAATCGCCGAAACATGGCATTTCCATTCGCACAAATTGCCGTCGCCGGTGGCTAAATCCTCTTCGCTTACGCTATACATTGACTTTCTAAAAAGCTCGTTAATCGACTTATAGGCGTATATAACCGCGTCGAGTCCTTTCTTTTTGCCATTGCGGGGAATTACGCTCAGAAGCCCTTCGCGTTTCGGTTCGACCTCCGCATAGCCGCCGAGATTTTTAAACTTTTCGTTGCCCGCGCGGACGTAATCGAAATCGCCGCAGACGTAAATTTTAAGTTTCTCGCCGAGTTTTACATAGCTTTGCTCATAATAAGCCACGGGAAGTTTTTTGATTTCCGAAACCTTTTCTATCGCCTCTTCGTAAGAAGAAACGGGCAGAAAAAGCAATTTCAGCCGTCTGTTTTCGCTCGCTTTACAAGCCTTGCCGAAAGCCTTATTCTCCTCGCCAAAGGACTTATACGCCTTACCGAAAGACATGTTCCCCTCGCCAAAGGACTTATACGCCTTGTCGAAAGACGCTAAAAATTTGAGATTATCGAAAAACTGCCCGCCCGAAAAAAGGGAATAATCCATTTTCCAACCGTCGGCTTTTCCTAAGGACAATATGAGCAGATTTTTCCCTTCGGGGTTTGTGAGATAGCAGAAAATCTGCCTGTTATCGGAAGAATTGTAAGGCGAATTGAACAGATATTGTTTTTTCCACCCGCCGCAATTCTTCTTGCCCATAAATTTAAGCGGCAGATTAAGCCCGAATTCGGACAAATCGTCCGCATTTTCCGCGCCGCCGTTGCCGCTCCCGACTTTTTTAAGTTCTACGACGAACCCGCCGAATTTTTCCGAAACCGAAAGCCGACTGTTCGTTTCGGCGTTTATGAAATTTTCGTCGAAAATCCCCTTTCTCGAAAGATAGGGCGTACCTTGCGGTTTCGCCCCATTCGTTATATCGTCCGATTTTAAAGTGTACGAAACCGAAATATCGCCGACAAAATAAAGCGATTTCAGTTTCTCGTAAGCCTTTTTCATTTTTATAAAATTATTTAATGTCTATCGGCTTTCCGCCAGAAAGTCTCGATTCTTCCGCCGCAAAGCTCATTCTGTGCGAAATCAGGCTGTCTTCGAGCGTAGTTCTCGTTTCCGTGGGCGCGCCGCCTTGAACGTAAGAAACGAAATCCTCGAAAAGAAGCTTGTCGCCGCCGCCGTGGACGGAAAGATCGGTAGCTATTTTCGTGATGTCGATAACGTAATCGTCCGCTCTGAAAGGCTTGACCTGTATGGCGTTTTCTTCCATATCGGCAACCATTTCGCCGAGCGTGCCGTGAACCTTTATGCACCTGTGGCATTCCTTGGAAAACGCCGTCATCGTGAGCTGAGCCGTAACGTTGCCCTCGAAAAGCATATTTACGACCTGATGATCGACAACGTCGTTATCGCAGGCAAAAACACATCTGCCGTAAGGGTATTTTTCGTCGGACAAAAGCTCGTCGATATATTCATTTCTTGTTCCGCGGAAAGCCATTGCGTTACCCAAAATCGGGTTATACGCTTTGTAAATGTCGTTATAGATCTTGAAAGCGTCGTACGGGCAATCTTTTTTCACGTTTTCGGGGCAACGGAAACATCTGTCCGCACTGCCTTCCGGCGCGTTTTCTTTCCTGAAATAATACAAATCGCCGAACGACGAAACCTTTTTGCATTTTTTGCCCAAAAGCCAGAAGATAATGTCGAGATCGTGACAACATTTCGCCAGAATCATAGGCGAACTTTCTTCCTTGTTTCTCCACGCCCCGCGGACGTAAGAATGCGCGTCGTGCCAGTAAGCCACGTTTTCAGTCTGACTGATCGTAACAACGTCGCCTATCTCGCCGCTTTTTATAACCTCGCGGATCTTCATATAGAAAGGACTGTAACGAAGAACGTGACAGATCATCGCCTTTCTTCCCGTCTCTTTCTGAACCCTTAAAATCTCCTCGCAATCTTCCATAGTCGTTGCGATAGGCTTTTCGAGACAGATATCGTAGCCGAGTTTCATTGCCGTTGCGGCGTGTTCCAAGTGTTGCTTATCCTGCGTGCAGATAAACGCGACGTCGGCGATCTTGCCTTGCGCGAAAATTTCTTCCGCGCTTTTATAACAGTTTTCGGGTTTCACGCCGAATTCCTTGATAGCCTTTTCTCTCGCTTCTTCGTTTATATCCGCGATAGCCGTAAGCTCGGTTTTTTCGCTTCCCGCGGCGTATTCTCCGAAGAGCTGACCGCGGTTTCCGAACCCCGCAATTATGACCTTGATTTTATCCATTATGTTTAATCTCCGTAAGAACTATCCGTCCGAAAACCCCGTAGTTTTTATTGCTTTCCGTCATAACGTTTTCTTCCGTCGAACCTATCGTAAGTTCGATTTCGTTTTCGCCGCTAAAAACGTAATCGCTTATATCGAAAACGTAAGGCGACCAGAGCCTTGCCCCCGCGAATTTGCCGTTTACCTTAACACTCGCGTAAGTATCGACGTTTTCGAGCTTCAAAACAAGCCTTCCGCCCGATTTTTCAATCGCGATTTTTTTACCGAACGTTACCTCGCCCGAGAAATTCTCTTTCCCCGCGGCGAAAAAGTTTGCTGCGGGAACGGTTTTCCCGCTTTCCTTAACGATCCAGTTTTCGGTTATGTCTTCAACGATTTTTTCTTCTGTTTTTAAAGGCGATTTCGCGCCGTCGTTCGTGAACGCGACGACGATCGATCCGTTCGCGGGAATATCGATTTCGACGGAAACGCCGCTATTGCCCGCGATAAATTCCGCTTGGCAAACTTCTCCGTTTTCCGCGTTTAGAATTTCCGCGCCCGAAAATCCCTTTCTTTTTACGACGAAAGATTTATCCTCGCCCGTAACGTTCACAAAGAAATCGATCTCGCTTGCGCCGTCATTTCTTTTAAGTAAAATTACGCCTTTATTTTCGCCCGAAACGGATTTAAGCCCGAGTTTGTTTAAAATAAGTCCGACCGCTTCGTCTTCTCTGTGTTTCTTGAACGAAACGAAATTTACGGACGAGCAAAGCTCTTTTAAAAGTTTTTCGTATGCTTCGCTTTTTTCTCCGTTTTCGTCCGTCGGACAGAAGTTGCCGAGCGATACAACAAGTCCGCCGCCACATGCAAACGCATTGATTTTCGCAAGCGTTTTTTCGGTCATTACCGAAGTAAACGGCAGAATAATCGACTTATAGCCCGACTTTTCATCGTTAATCGAACTATCGACCGAACGATCGCCGTAAAGTTTCGTTTCAACGCCGAAGTCGTTTAAAAAGTCGAAACAAACGCCGTTTTCATTCAATTCGCAAACAAGTTCGATAAGTTCTTCGTCAAGCTCGTGAATGGTATACCTGCTCAGCGGACGAAATTCCGCCCACGCGGTTTTAACGGGGAAATACACCGCCGCGTCGGGGGCGTACTCTCCGATCCTGCCGATATAGCTGAGCCTTTTTGCATAATCGGCGAATTGTTTAAAATATTTCCAGTATCCGTTCTGGAAGAAAAGCGACGGCGGACTTTCGGTTTTTCTTATGCCGTCGGTCGAATAGAAAAACGCGTGCGGCACGAGCATATTTACGCCCTGAACAAACTGCAAATCGGTTTTTCTCTTCATTTCCTCGGGGGTAAGCGACCAGCCGAACCCGCCGAACGTCTCGCTGAAACAAATTTCTTTATCGTAAATATGCGCCGCGGAAGAACCGAGCCTTTCGGTAATTCTTCTCGGATCTTTTTCGATGCAGTCTATTCCCGAAGCATCGAGCGCGCTCATTGCCGTGAAGAAATCGCTTTCCGTCTGCACGAGCGACTCCATAAAATCTTCTCTGTGAAGATGCCCGATATGGACAAGCCCGTCCTTTTTCAGAAAATCGGAAATAACGTCGAAATAGCTTTCTTTATAAAACTCCGCCACGGCGGCATAGTAATCGCATCTCGTTTTCACCGATATCGCGCCCATATTCTGCCACAAACAACAAAGGTGCGGGCGGATATCGTAACCGAATTTTTCTATAAATCTTTCCGCAAAATCGTTCGTCCAGATAACCGTGTTAAGGTTTTTGCACTGCTCGAAGTAGTTCTGATAGAACCCCGGTTCGTCGGTAAAAAAGCCTCTGATAACTTTTCCCCACTTATCGGGAAATCTCTTTTTATACTCCTCATGAGTGCATTTTACGAACGCTTTCGTGGCGTTCGGATTAAGCAGATCCACATAAGGATAAGGCGAATACGCAGGGCGATGTCCGCATTTTTCCTTTCTGAAAACGTAAACTTCCCAAAGAAGAGTCTCCGATTTCCACGGTTTGCATTTTTTGTTTTCGTAATCGGTTATATCGAGGAAATAATCGTAACTGTGCGCGGCGATAACGCACTCTATCTCGGTACCCGGCTTGTCTTCAACCGTTATGTACTGCCCGATAACGGGATAGATCTTCTCGACGGAAAGACACGTTGCCGCAAAAGCTTCGTTTCCGCCGACGACTTTTCCGCCCGCGTAGCCGCTCGGCCAGTTGTCCTCGTCGTAAATAAGCGCGGTAAGCCCGAGTTTTTCGCACTCGTTTAAAATAATGCCGATTTTTTCGAACCATTTATCCGAAAGATATTCAACTTCGCACCCCTTTCTCGAATGAAGAATAACCTCGTCCACACCCTTTTCTTTCATTTCCGAAAGCTGGCGTTTCAGCTCGTTTTCCTCTAAATCCCCGTTTAAAAACCAGAACGGCGCGACGGAATATTCCGCGGGGGGATTTTTAAATTGTTTTTTGTCGAATAATTTCATACCTTAACCCCTTTTAACCCTTAACGCCGTCGGACGAAGAAAGTCCGTTTTGAAGCGGCTTCTGGAATATCGCGTACACGATAAGAATGGGAAGCATAGCTATAATAAGCGCGGCGAATTTAAGCGTTTCGCCCGCGCTTTTATTTTTCATAAGTTCGTTTATGCCTTTCGATAAAGTGTATTTACTCTGATCTTTTATAAACGTAATGCTCATGACGTATTCGTTCCAGATCCCGACAAAACTTAAAAGTCCTACCATAAATATCGCGGGAACGATCATCGGAACGATAAGCCTTATAAATATCTGAAACTGATTGGCGCCGTCGATTTCCGCCGCTTCCAAAATGGAATTATTGATATTCCGCATAAAGGGCGTGAGCAAAAACACATAAAACGGCACGCCTTGAAGCGCGTTCGTAAGCATAAGCGTGAAAAGCACGACGTTATCCTTCGTAAGGCTCAATCTCTTGCACATCTGATAAAGCGGTATCAAAAGAAGAACCTGCGGCACCATCATAAATATCGAATAGAAAATTTCGACGGTTTTCACTGCGGGATGGATAAATTTACCCACGACGTAAGCGGAAGTCGCCGTCATAAGTATCGACAAAACGACCGTACCCGCGCTTAAAAAGAGGCTGTTTAAGAAATACTTGGAAAAGCTTGCGCCCTCCCACGCTTTTTTATAGTTAGCCCATTGCAGTTTTTCAGGCAGCGTCCAGGCGTTCATACTGAATTCCAGATTTGTTTTAAGCGAACTTACAAGCGCCCACAAGAGCGGAAAAATAATAAGAACAGTCCATATTATAAGGAAAATTCTCACAATGTTTCTCGTTATGGTAAGCGATTTTTCCTCTACGCGATTTTTGCGATTTTTAACTTTAAGCTCTTTCATAACGACTCACCGACCTTGTTCATTGCAAATTTGACCGAAAGCGAAATAACGCATGTTATTAAAAGCATGATAAGCGCCGCGGCGTAAGAATATCCGATTTCGAGCGGATTAGAGCCTGTTCCGACGTAGCCTTTAATATAAACGTACAGACCCATGACCATAACGCTCCCGTCCGGCGAAAAGACGTTTACCAACGCGAAGTTTCCGCCGAGCGACTGATATAAAATGGAAACGACCATGAACGTTACTTGAAGCCACACTGCGGGCATCGTTATGTATTTAAGCTGTTTCATTTCGCCCGCGCCGTCTATTCTCGCGGCTTCGTAAAGCTCGGCGGGAATCTGATGAATCGAAGCTATCATCGTGAGCATAAAAAGCCCCACGCCGCACCAGCTTGCAACGAAACCTATAACCCCGAGCGGGTATTGCGCTATCCAATCGATATCGAAACCGCTCTTAAAAAACGAAAATATCGCGTTCATAAGCCCCATTTCGGACGGCATGAACACAAAACCCCAAAGCGACCCGATGATTATCGTCGAAATGACGTTCGGAACATAGAAAACGAATTTATAAAACACCACCTCGGGCGTTTTCATACGAAATCTCGTAAGCGTAACCGCGAAAAGAACCGTTAAAAAGCATATCACAACCTCTTTGATGAGCGTTATGATAAGGTCGTTTTTAAGCGCGACCCAAAATTCGGCATCTTTAAAGACCTCGGTGTAATTCTTCCACCCTAAATACTCTAAATTCTTATAATTTCCCGCTTTGTCGTAAAATCCGTCCCAGCTGAAAAAGCTCATTTTTACGGACTGCAAAATGGGGACAACGCAAAAGATTATATAAAGTGCAAGAACCACGCCGCATGTCACGGCGAAAAATATCCATTTGGATAACGTCATATTGCTGTTTATTTTAAGTTTACGTTTTTTCGTCATCCTTTGTCGCTCCTTGGTTGTTAAATAATCGAAGATAAAATCGTCTTTTTTGTATATTTCCGCGCGCAAAAATTTTTGCGCACGGAAATACATATAAAATTATTTACTAAGCTGTTTTTTTGCCTGCTCCGCAAGCTCGTTGCAAACCTGATCCACGGTTTTCTTTCCCGTAACGATAGAGTTTACGCCCTGATTGAATACAGAGTCGACTCCGCCCCAGCTTCCGACGTGAAGAACGTGCTTGTAAGAGGGATCGTTCATGATCGACTGCGCATATTTGAGAACTTCCGAAACCTTGGACTCGTCAAGCTCGACGTTGGTTGCCGAGGGCGATTCGGAAAATTCGGCGAATTTCTGCGCTACGTCCGTGCGATAAAGATATCTGACGAATTCGAGCGCGGCTTCTTTGTTCTGAGCGTTTTCGGCAATCGCGCACGTCTGAGAGGACGCAATGATTACCTGCTGACTTACGTTAAGCGCAGAGGGCGCGTATTTCATTTCGAAACCGTCGGGAATGGATTCGAGATCAGCCATTTCCTTTCTGAGCCAGAGACCGTTCGGAATAAACGCCGCTTTATGGTTGAGCCACTGCATCTGAGATTTGATATGATCGAGAGACTGACAGCTTGCTACCGCGTTGCTCTTTTTAACGATATCCGCAAAACGATTCATGACCGTCTTGAATTCGTCGGAAGTATAAACTTCTGCGTCGAGGGCGTTTTCGACTCTGTTGAAGAACTCGTCGCCGACCTCCGCAAGCGCGGGAAGGATCATACCCTGAACGAGATAACCGGAGTACTGACCGGGATAAATAAGCGCGGCGGCGTCCTTCGTGGCGTTGGAGTCTACCCAGGCGGAAAGTTCGTTGTAATTTGTCGGAACCGTCCAACCCTTCTGATCGAACCAGGCGCTGTCGTACCACATACCGTACGATCCGAGAAGAAGAGGCATACCGTATGTAATGGTTTTACCGCCCTTATCGGTATACTTGAACGCATAATCCATCATTGCCCTGTCTTTTATCTTAACGTCTTCTTCGCCTGCAACAGTCGCCGTTTCAAGCCACTCCGTGAAGTCGTAAAGCATGCCGTTTTGAAGCCACGATTCTTTTTCGATATTACCGTCGAGATAAACGAAATCGGGAGGATTGTCGTTTCTCCATTCTTCTTTCATCGAGTCGTTTATGGTGTTGCCGTACATAGGAATAACGTTGTATTCGGGATGATCTTTTTCGAACATCTGAACAACGTATTTCCACATTTCCGCGCCGTAACCGCCGGTGTAAATTTGAAGGACGAAATCGGTTTTCTTTCCTCCGCCGTTTGAACCCGAATTCGACCCCGAAGTTGTCGAATTGCCGTTCGAATCGCCGTCGGAACTTCCGCCGCCGCAAGCGGCTACGGAAAGCGCCATACAAAACGTAAGCGCGCCTACAAGTAATTTTTTGAGTTTTGACATTTTTCTGCTCCTTATTTTATTATTTTTCCCTTTAACGGATTTGTTTTTCCCCGCAGAATGCGGGGAAAAACGGGGTATACCCCGTTTTTATCTTTCGCGAAACCGAAATTTTGTTTAAAATTTCGGTTTCGCGTAAAGTTTTAATGTTTTTATCCGCGTTTTCTTCTGAAAACCGCTACCGCCGCGGCGGAAATCACGAGAAGACCGGCGAGAACCGAAGCTCCGCTTGCGGAAGATCCGCAGCCTTTGCCGCAACCGCCGCCCGAGTTTCCGCTGTCTCCGCTGTCATTGCCGCCCGAAGTCGAGTCTCCCGGATTGGGCGTTTCGTTCACATGTTTTTCGGCTCTCAAAAGAAGAGTCGTTCCCGCTTCCATTTCGACCTCGACTTTGTTTACGTTTTTAGCGATATATTCGCCTTTGAAAACGTCGTAAACGTCGACTTTCATATCGAATTCTATCGTCTTTTTACCGCCGTAAGGCGAAGCCACGGAAACGTAATCGCTGTTTCTGAACACTACGTCGTTTTCGCTTTCGACAAGCTTGACTCCGCAAATTCTCAGAATATTTCTGAGAAGTTCTTCGGGAATATTACCTACCGCCGAGTAAATCGACATATAATATCCGCCGTCTTCCGTCTGAACGGCTTTCGCCGCGAGACCCGTGAGATCGCTGTTGTAAATTTTACCGAGCGTTTCCGCAGATTTATCGTTTACATAGAACATCGGGTCGACTTTGGTCGAATTTATTCTGCCGTAAAGCTTGCCGTCGAGACCTTTCGTGTAGGTCTCGTTTCCGATAATTTTAATACCGTAATTGGACGTCGGAGCTTTTGCGAGCGTTATATCGACAAGAGAGGAAACGTAGTCTACGGACATTGTGCCGTCCGCGCCGTAAATACCGGGCGCGCCTACCCAGATTATCGTTTTTCCGTCCTTTTTGAGGTATTTATTGATTGCCTCTTTCTGTTTTTCGGTAACGTTTGTCGCAAGAATAAGATATACGTCGTATTCTCTTACGAATCCGTCCTCGATATCGGAAAGGTAAAGCATATCGTAAGAAGTTCCGATATGACCGAGACTTTCTTTCTGCTCGTACAAAGCTTCGTAAAGGTAATGATACGTTCCGTCGAAGGAGTACGCAAGAGTCGTCGCGATATCGTCGGCTATGACGTACGCGATCTTCGAATTGCTCTTAACGGGTTTCGTGACCGCTCTGTCCCATTCCGCTTTCGCGTCTTTTATCATCGAATAGATTTCGGGATCGTCGAACCAGCCGCCGTACATATCGTACCACCAAAGTCCCGCGCCTTTGATCATCATATTCGCGAAATCTCTCTTCAAAGCTTCGATAGACTCTTTCAGCGTGTACGTTTTACCCCATTCGCCCAAAAGAGCGGGGTTCGTCGTTTTACTGTCGAAATAAACGGTACGGCTGTCGCACTCGATTATCGGAAGCTTGCCCGCCGTGATGATCGTGTCTACCATCATCATATAGGACGCGCTCATACCGAGAAGTCTTTCGTCGTAACAGATAGGCGAGCAAAGGAAGTCGATATAAGGCGAAGCTATAATTCTCGCGATCGAAGCGTTCGCAAGTCCGCTCGCTTCATAAGTAAGCCCGTGTGTGAGATATCCCGTATACGTTCCCACGATCCACCTGCCGTCTATCGCTTCTTTAACGACTTTCGCAAGATAAAGTATGCTGTCCGTCGTCATATCGCCCATAAACGAATGGAAATCGATAACGTTTCTCTGCGCCTTTCCGTCGAGAAGAGTTTCGTAAGTCAAAGCTTTTCTCTCGTCGTAAGTAGGAACGGTCGCGGTATCGCAGGTAATTCCCTTTTTGCCCCAAGCCGAAGCCAAGGCTTCGTCGGTAACATATTTTTCTTTAAGCCATTTACGGAACGACTTCAACGCGTCAACGCCGAAATCGGCGCACTCGGAAAGCGAAACTCCGTAATACTGCCACTCGAACGTTGCGCCCGCCGCGATTTTAACGGCGAAAATATGACCCGCGTAAGGCTGAGCGAGAACGTGCGCGATAAGCGCCCGATAGAACACTCCTACGTCTTCTCTCCATTTTTCGGAAGCGTAGCTTATGCCTATTCTGTTGCCCTTGCTGTCCACGGCGTAAGCGTCGGGGTTTTTATCAAACCACCATGTCGGCGGATCCGCGTCGAGCATAAGCATAAGTTTTGCGGACGGCGCGCCTTGAAGAGTTTCGTAAACGACTCCGTCGAGAGTCGAAAAATCGTACTCGCCGTAATCCGTCCACATAGAACCCGAACTGTTCATATTATAGATACGGCAGTTGGGAAGACACATAAGGTCTACGTCCGCGCCGTACATTCCGCTTGCGTATTCCGTTTTGAAAACGGTTTTCTGTTCGCGGAGATACATCATCGGCGCGACTTTTTCGCCGTTTACGACAAGCTGAACTCTGCCGTTCTCTTTTTCGAGATGACTTTCGGTTAAAACGACTTCGCTCGTCGTTATCTCGACGTATTTTCCTCTTATAATGTTATTTGTGTATCTGCTGTTCGTGATAAAGAATTCCTCGGTGTCGAATTGAAGCTGATAACTGTCCGAATCGAGATAATCGGGAACAACCACTCTGTAAGTTACGATATTGTCCTCGCCGATAACCCACCGGGAAGACTTTTTACCCGAAACGAGGGTCGGAACAAGCCAGGTTTCCATAACTTCGTCTTCGTCGGCGACATATTTGCTTCTGAAATTGACTTTAAAGGAAATATCTCCCGTGACCTGCTCTTTGATATGCGCGTTGAACGTGAATTCCACCGTTTCGCCCGCGTTTGCGGCTTCGGTGACTTCCGCGCTCTTTATCGTTACTTTCGGCAACGATTCCGCGTTCTTCTTATAAACTATTTCGCCCCACGGCATGCACGGCGGCGCGCCGATAACGAAACAGGTTTTCCATTTCGAATCGTCGTAATCGGGTTTTGTCCAATCCTTTGTCGACAACTTATCCGATCCGCCGTTGTACGAAAGAAGAGTTCCGTCCGAATAAATACGCATCTTCTTTCCGCTTTCGAGCGTCAATTCGAGGTCGAAAAGAACGCCGCCGTAATAAGATTCGTTGTAAACTTCGAACGCGAGCGTGTTCTCTCCCACGACGAGATTATCCTTGATGTACGCCACAAGCACGCTCGCCCATGCCTTTTTGCCCGGATCGGAAAGTTCGGTGCCGTTGACGTAAGTGGTGACAATATCGTCGCCCGTAAGCTGAATCTGAGCCGAAGTAACAGGTTCGGTAAGCGTGAACGTCTTGCGGTAATAAGCGTACATATACGCTCCGCCGTAAGCCACGTCCGCATACGGGAAGCAAACCCATTTGGCTTCCCAGCCGTTGCCCGCCGTTTTCGGGTCGTAAGTTTTGTCTATTCTGATATTATCGAAAGAAACGGTTCCGCTTCCCTCGTTTTTATAAATTATTTCGACGTAAGTTCCCTGCGGCTGAATGAATTCCGCCAGAAACTCGTTGTTCGTCGTTTTAAGCTCGAATTTCTTGCTTTCGAGAAGTTTTCTGTTGTAATCGAGCCAGTTAAGTTCGATAACGGGTTTCGCTCCGCCCTCCGTGACGCATTCTCCCGTTATGGAATAACCGTTGCCGTAAAGAAGGGAAATACTCTCCGTTTTGGCCTGTTTTCCGCCGCCGAGGACGAGCTTTCCGTCCTTGAACGAGTCGCTGTCGGCTTCGAAGTTATCGGGAATGCCCTTGTCGGAAATACTTTCGAAATCCTCGATATAAGCAACGTTACCCGACTCTTTGCAGAAAACGCCGTCGATATAACAATCGGTTTTACCTTTGGAAATCGTTATCGTGTAACCCACCGCGACCGAGCCTTGCGGCGCGATATATCTTATCCACACGTTCGTCCAGTCGGAAAGTCCCTCGCCGTTTTTAAGGTAAACGTAAGGGCTTGTCTGCGTTTTGATCACATTCCCCGCGCTGCCGTAATAACTGACGGTTATCGTTGCTTTCGAGCCTTTGGAATTTTCGGAACGCATGCGGAAACCGATATCGTAAGAACCCGCCGAACGTATATCCGTTTTTGCGAGCGAGGTCATCGTGAACGCCGAAGCGTAATCTTCTCTTACGATATGAGCGGAAGTCGCTCCGTCGTAATAAATCTCGTCGCTGAACGAGAAATCCGTGCCGTTGGACAAAACCCAACCGAGCGGAGTCGTCATATTGCCGACTCTTTCAAATCCGCCGTTAAACTCTATTTTATCGAGTTTTTCGATAGAAAAATCGTCGTAATAAACGCCGTTTTCGCCCGTGGGCGCGATATCGAGCTGAATCATAGCTTTTGCCGCGTTTGCGTCAGTCGTGAACGCCGCGGAAACGAGTCTGTAACCGTCCGTAGAACCCGCGACCGTCGCAGAGTCGACCCAAAGATAGGTGTTCGGCGTTCCCTCGCCGCTCTTTGTAAACTGTCTTATGCACAAAGAACTTGTCGCAGTATTCGAGTCGGAACGATAATAGAACGAAAGAAGATAGGTTTTTCCGCCCTCGATCTCGAACTCCGAACTGTTTACAACGCCTCTTATCATACTGTCGCCCGAAAGGTTTACGACTTTAAGCGATACGCCGCTGTATGCGTCCTCGCCTTTAACGGCCGAAAAACTGACGTTCACAAGCGATTCGTCTTTCCCGTTTGTTCCGACCCACGTCGTCCAGCCCGACGGCATATTCGCGGTAAGCTCTTCAAACCCGGGATTTGTGATTTCCGTCACCGTTTCGGCGTTCGCGCCGTAAATTCCGCTTACGCCTAAGGAAAGCGAAACCGCCGCGAGAAGCGCGCAAATAAGGACGGCGAAAGTCTTTATCCTTTTAAATCTGAACTTCATTTACAGGTTTTTCTCCTTTTTGCCTTTTTGATAATTCTCTTTTAATTCTTTAACGGGGTTGTTGCGAAAAACAACCCCGTCGAAAATAATTACTTTAACTTTTTAGTCTTTTTTGCGTTTAATGAGTACAAGCGCCGCAGCCGCGAGAATTCCCAACGCGGCAACTCCGCCGTAAACGTTGGAGCCGCAGCCTTTCTTTCCGGTGCTTGCGCCGTCATCCTTGGAGTCGGTCGGTTTTTCGCTGTCCGATCCGGAAGCAGGCTCTTCGGAAGTCGATCCGGAAGTCGGCTCTTCGGAGGTAGACTCGGAAGTCGGTTCGTAATCGGGATCTTCCTCGTGACAAACGGTACATTTGCCGTTTTTATAGTTATGCGGTTTCTTGGAGATAACGCTTACGTTGCCTTCGCTTCCGCAAATCTTGCAAACGTCATGCTTCATTCCCGAAGCCGTACAGGTTGCTTCCTTGATAACTTTCGTTTCGTAATCGTGTTCGCCCGTCGCGGTAAGAACGGTTACGTTGAATTCCTGTTTGCACATTTTGCAAACGTCTTTATCTACGCCGTCGCGGCAGGTTGCGTCCTCGTGAACGTGTTTGAGATCGTGAGGAAGCATCGGGATCTTTTCGATATAAACGTTCTTTTCGCAGTCCGCGCAGTAATAGAACGTTCCGCCGATCTTGGTGCAGGTAGCGGCTTCGGTAGTCGTCGCGCCGTCCTCGGGAGTAGCGTGAGTATGAGTTCCGAAAAATACATATTTGAACGCGACGTATTCGGTAGCCGTACATTTAATTCTTACGGTCGTAGTTCCTTCGGGAAGTTCGATAAATCCGTTTTCGTCTGCTTTTATTTCCGTTTCGCCTGCGATAGCGGAGAACTTAACGTTACCCGTATAAGTTTTGCAAGCTACCGCTAAGGTACGCTTAGAAACGGTAATTTCTTTGCTTATCGCGCTTGCGGGAGCTTCTTCGGTTCCGGAAAGACAAATCTTCCAGTCGGGTTTTGCGCCCGCTTCCCATCTCGTGTCGAACACAAGACCGTAAATATTGCCCTCGCCCTCGAACGTCCAGTCTTCCGCAACGTAATTTACGTTACCTTCGAACTTTCCGTACGGGAATTCGTTTTCGCCTAAAATAACTTCGGGAGCAACGAGAGTTTTGTTCGTGATAACGTCGTTGCCTTCCGCGTCTTTAATCGAGAAGTTTCTGAAATACGTCGGCCAACCGATACCCGCGTCGCCATAAATTTCAAGCCAGCTTCCCGTTCTTGCCGTGAATTTTGCTTCTTTATGAACCCAGCTCGACGAAGTTGCCTGCCCGAGAGGACAAATATCGGTGAGACCATACTCTCCGCCCCAGCCTTCGCCGTAGAATACGTTACCTGCCGAAGCACCGCCCGAACGATAATCAAAGCTTATAGTATATTCCGTACCGTCTACGAGTTTGGAAACATCGGGTTTCAGATATCCCCTGACTCCCGAAGAATTATCTTTCGTTACGGAAGAAGAAGCAAAAACATAAGTTCCGTCCTCCTGCTTGGCAACGTTATAATTGCCGCCGTAAGTATATCCTTCAAGATACGCGCCCGAGAACGAACCGTTAGCGATATACTGCATCGTGCTTCCGTCATCGTCAGTACCCGTTATTTTAAGTTCGTCGATAAGGTATCCGCCGTAAGCGGTAATACCCATCCAGTTTACGTCTCTTTTTCCCGGAGTAAACGTAAATTCATAAGTCTGCCATTCGGTATCTGCAACGCCGACTGTGCTCGATACGCCAGGAGCGTAATAAGAGCCTGCGGGAGTTTCGTTATCGATACGAATACTGAGCCTGTCAGCAGTTCCCGCGCCCGTATTTTTATATTTGAAAGAAAGCTTATATTCCTTTTCGTGCGGAAGCACTCCGAAAATGGTTTTATAAACATCCATATGTTCGAGCCTTAAAGACTTTCCGTCTCCGTCCGAGCTGTCGGAAGAAATGTTCACTCCATTCAGAACAGGCATATCCGCAGGATCCTCTCCCGTGCCGTTGTTACCGACGCCGATCATCTGGAACGTGTCGGAATTTACGCCCGCGTTGGAAGATTTAACGGTGATATCGTCAACATAGAAATCGCCCACGCCTTCCGCACGAATTTTTAATTCAAGCGTTTTTGCGGTAGAAGAAGTCTTGTACGAGAACGTCGTCTCCGTCCAATCGTCTCTTTTACCTTCGACAGCGCCATAAGCGGCGTTTTCATCTCCGACAATATTTCCGTTATCGATACGTTCTTTAATGTTAAAATAAACCTTGTTTTCGGCAGACTGCGCGCAAATACTCTTTACAAACGCGCCGATAACGTAGTTCTGATCGGGCGTTACGTCGAACGCGTAGGAATACATAACGAGTTCGCCGTCTGCTTTTTCTCTTTTCATATGCAAAGCGTTGCCCGTTCTGCCTTCCGTCGTTGCGAGAACGTGAAGATCATCGGACTCGTAAGAGAAACCGCGCTCTTTTCCGTCTGCGTCTTTGTCGTTATAGAAATAATACTGCCAACCCGAAAGAGCTTCGTTGTTGCCTTTAACTTCTACGTTTTGGGCATCGAATCCCTTAGGAACAACGACTTCGTCGCTTCCCGCGTTGACGACGGGAGCCGCCACAGATACCGATAATGCCGCGATAAGCGAAGCCGCCGCCGCAACAATACCCATTTTGCCAAACTTTTTCATTGATTCTCCTCCTTATAGATTTTTAAGCCGCGGTTTCGCCCGCCGCGCCGATTTAAAACGCGATTTAACGAATTCCCCGTGACCCGCCGCCGCATATTTTGCGACAGCTTTCTATCATAAGCATAAATATTCTACACCACAAAAAGCCCGTTGTCTTGTCTTATTATAAACAAAAAGTGCTTTTTTATATAATTTTTTCGGTTTAACGTTTGTTTTTGTGAAAATTTTTTGCGGTTTTGTTTATAAAACGCTTGAAAAACTTTTCCAAAAATTGTATAATCCGTTTAAAAGAGATCATCGCGGGAGGAAAAAAATGAGTAAACTCGAAAGAATGATTTTAAACAAAAATCTGCTTTGCAGAAAGTATACCACGCCCAACCGACCGCATTCGCACAATATATGGGAGCTTGTTTTGTTTGAAAAGGGCGAAACGTCGAATATCGTGAACGGCAAGGAGTATATCGCAAAACCGGGCGACGTTTTTCTGCTCGGTCCGCCGCACACCCACGCAATAACTTTCCGCTCCACTCCGCACCTTCACAGGGATTTATATTATACGGACGAGGAAGTAAGGGCGGTTTGCGCGATGTTTTCCGATAATTTATACGAAAAACTTTGCTCGGACGACGTTCTGACATTTCATATGTCGGGCAACTCTTTTCAGACGGTAATCCGTCAGGCGGAAAAGATCAATTCTCTGTCCGTGATAGTCGGCAAAGACAACGGGATAGGTAACGACGAACTCAAACAAATCAGCGTTTCCGTTCTGCATTTCGTGATAGGACTTTACCGCACGAAACTTATCACCAACACGCCCGCGTACCCGAAATGGCTGCTTGATATTCTTCAACTTTTAAGCTCGCCCGAAAACTTCACGAAATCGGTAAACGACATAATTTCCGAAACGTATTATTCCCACGCGACCGTTTCCAACGCGTTCCGCAGTTATCTCGGCGTAACTCTTTCGGAATATCTCATAAATTTAAGGCTCGATTACGCCGCGGAGCTTCTTGCAAACACGTCTATGACCGCGCTCGAAATATGTTCCGCCGTCGGTTACGATTCTTTTTCTTATTTTATAAAGCAATTCAGAAAGAAATTCGGCGTAACTCCGCACAAATACCGTTCGGACACGAAAAAACAATAAATTAAGTCTTCTCCTTTCAAAAACCATTTGCATAAGCCGCAAACAAAAAGCCTTCTCCCTTAGATAAAAGCTTGAATAAGCAACTCGGCATAATAGCGGGAGAAGGTGGCAACGAAGTTGACGGATGAGGGGCAAGCAGACAACATAACAAATAAAAAAGCCTTCTCCCTTAGATAAAAGATTGAATAAGAAACTTGACATAACAGCGGGAGAAGGTGGCAACGAAGTTGACGGATGAGGGGCAAGCTACTTACTTTTTATTTCTACCCAATCAAATATTTTCACTGAACCCCTCATCAGCCGCTTCGCGTCAGCTTCCCCCAAGATTGACTTTTTACCTTGAATTTTCTCTTTCTGTTTGGGGAAGCCTTTCTATTTTCGAAAAAGCTAAATTAAAAAGCCTTCTCCCTTAAATATTTGACAAAAGAGGACAACGACACGACAAATAAAAAGCCTTCTCCATATTGAAAAGGCTGTTAACGCCAAAACGAAAAACTGCCGCATAATGCGGCAGCCGAAATTCATTTCTTATTTAAAATATAAGCCTATAAGTCGATTAACAAGCATATTTCTCGACAATCGCCTTCATATCGTCCTGCTTGTTCAACATATCTTTCGCAAGGGCGAGCTGACAGCGCGACCTGTCGAGATTATGTTCGGCATAATCGGTTTTGAAATATACGTCCCCGTTTAAATAATCGGTAAGGAAACGAAGTCCGCACTCCAACGTCATCGTTATCGCGCCGAGCGCAAGCGTGTTCTTCTCGTTATCGGACAAAACGCCTTTAAGTTTGCCGATAAAGCCTTTCGCGAAAGCCTCGTATTTTTTAAGGTCGAGTCCGACTTTCGACAAATCCTTTTCGTCCTCGCAGGCAGTGTTTGCGATAAAACGTATCGCGTCGCCGAAATCGAAACCGACAAGCCCGGGCATAACCGTATCGAGATCTATCACGCAAAGATATTCGCCCGTTTTCTTATCGAACAGAACGTTGTTGCACTTCGTGTCGTTATGCGTAACCTTTAAAGGCAGTTCGCCGCGGCGTTGCATTTTGTACATTTCCGTGGCAGTGTCCTTCAACGCGAGATATTCGCCTATTTCTTTTCCGACCGATTTCGCGCGGGCGGCAACGTCGTTTTCCTCGGCTTCCGAAAAAGCGTCGTAACGCATGATCGTGTTGTGGAAATGCGGAATGGTGATAAAAAGCTTTTTTACGGGAAAATCGGCAAGACGAAGCTGAAAATCGCCGAAAGCCTTGCCCGCTTCCTCTATAACTATCGGATTATCGGTCTGATTGTATGTTTCCGACTCGCCGATAAAGCGCGAACAACGCCAGAAACCGCCGTAAGGACCGACGTAATAATACTTCCCGTCAAGCGCAGGCTGAAAATGCAGAACGTGTCTTTTCGCCGTAACGCCCGTGGCTTTGATTTTTTCCCTTATGTATTCCGTAACGGTGGCTATGTTTTCCATAACCTCGACGGGATTTTTGAAAACGTACGAGTTAATTCTTTGCAAACAGTAATCTTTCATCTCGCCGTCGCGATAAAAATAAACTTTATACGAACTGTTTATATGCCCGTTGGTGAGCGTTTCGAAATACTTGAAATCGCCCTCCAAACCGAACTGTCTGCAAATATCCTCTATAAAATCGTTTGTGATTTTTTCTTTTATCATTAAAAAAGATTTCCCCTTGATACAATATACGCTTTTCCGAACGCTTTTCGATACTCTTTAACCGATCGCATTACACGCATATCGCACACCTGCTATTATATCATATATTTAAAATTTTTGCAAATGCCGACCGACCGATTTAAAAATCAGTCGTCATCGTCGTCGATATCCTTGAATTTTCTGGCGAGTCTGCCCGCGGCTTTGCCGTAATTTCTGGTTATTCTGTCCTCTTCGGAATGGTCGAAAATATCGCCCTCGTCGGCTTTTTTGTCCGCACTTCCCCCGCCTGTTTCTTCGGTTTTTGCGGGCGATGCGGTTTTTCCGTTTTTAAACATAGCTTTTTTCGCTTCCTTGTCCGCGTCGGTTTCGAGTTCGTCGAAAATCTCTTCCTTGACGGGAACTTTGCCGAGGCTTTCTTTTTCCATTGCCCTGACGACGGACGAACAGACGATCCTCTCCGCAAGCGGAACGATCCCGAAAACGAGATAAATTATCGCGCCCGTAAGAAGCACTCCGCTCGTTAAGAACGGGAACGAAAAACCGTTTTTCGCGTACAAAAAGAAATACGCGCCCGACATAACGAAAGAAAACGCCGAAAAAAGAACGATATCGCGCAGGCGTTCTTTATAAAACTTAACGTCGCCCGAATAAAGTTTGAAATAAAAATAACTCATCATTCCGCGGTATAGCCCGAGAACGAAAAACATAATTATTCCGAGTACCGAAAAAAGCGTGTACAATCCGACGTTGGCAATATAATTGAACCCCCAAAGTCCTTTGACCGACTCCTTTACGTTATCGATATTGAAAATGCACGCAACCGACAAAACTATGTACGCCGCCGCAACGGCAACAGATAAAATTCCGACGAGAAAACTCAGAATTCTTTTTCTCGTACAGAGATATTCCATTGTCCTTTTAAATTCGCTTTTTCTCTTCATCTTCGCTCCGTTTTTTGTTATTCGATCCGAAAAACACCGTTTAATCGACTTATAGCCCGTTTTTTACGTTTTTAAAGTCGTTATAAATTACTCTTCCATACACGCGTAAAGACCTGCGTAAACGCCGTTTTTCTTTAAAAGTTCTTCGTGAGTTCCGCGCTCTTCTATGCCGCCCTCGCCGAAAACTATGATCTCGTCGGCGTTTTTAACTGTCGAAAGTCTGTGAGCGACGACTATCGTCGTTCTGCCTTCCGAAAGACGGTCGAGAGCTTTCTTTATCATCGCTTCGGTGACGTTGTCGAGAGCGGAAGTCGCCTCGTCCAGAATAAGAACGGGCGGATTTTTCAAAAACGCGCGCGCGATCGAAATTCTCTGTTTCTGTCCGCCCGAAAGCTTAACGCCCCTTTCTCCGACGTAAGTGTCGTAGCCGTTTTCGAGCGTTTCGATAAACTCGTGAATACTCGCAAGCTTCGCCGCTTTTACGATATCCTCGTCGGTCGCGTTAAAGTCGCCGTAAGCGATATTATCTCTTACCGTTCCGCTGAAAATGAACACGTCCTGCGCGACGGAACCGATATTCCGCCTTAAATCGTAAAGGCTCATATCCCTTATATCTATACCGTCGATAGTGATTTTACCCGAATCTATATCGTAAAAACGCGGGATAAGATTACATAAAGTCGTTTTTCCGCCGCCGGACGGTCCTACGAGCGCAACGGTCGTACCCGCTTTTATATTAAGCGAGAAATCGTTTAAAATAAGGCTTTCTTCGTCATCGCGCTCTTTTTTATATCTGAAACTCACGTTGTCGAACACTATTTCGCCGTTCAGCCTGCCCACTTTCACGGGGTGATCGGTCTCCGTTTCGGGAGCAATGTTCATAACTTCTATAAAGCGTTTGAAACCCGTCATACCCTCTTCGATCTGCTCGAAAATGGTAACGAACGTGCGGATAGGCGTGATAAGCATAGCAACGTATAAAACGTAAGACGTTAAGTCTGCGGGAGAAATTAGCCCTTTAACGAAGAATACGCCGCCCGCCGCGAACGCCGCGAGATATAAAATATCCATCGAAAGGCTCATAGCCGTGTTAAACTTACTCATCGCCTTGTACTGTATCGCCCTGGCGGATTTAAGCCCTTCGTTAGCTCTGTGAAATTTCTCGTTTTCGTGTTTTTCGGCTGTGTAAGCCTTGGCTACCCTTATGCCCGAAACCGAACTTTCGACAGCCGCGTTTATCTCGGAAGTTTTCTCTCTCGAAACGTTGAACGAGTGAACAAGCCCCAGACGAAGTTTTGAAGCGATTATAACGAGTACGGGGATTATCGCAAGAAGAATAAGCGACAACCACGGATTGATAAAGCAGATCATTATGAGCGCGCCGACTATCGAAATTATCGACAGAAAAACGTCTTCGGGT
Organism: uncultured Clostridia bacterium; assembly: GCA_934254825.1. GTDB lineage: Bacteria > Bacillota > Clostridia > Christensenellales > Borkfalkiaceae > UBA10281. The sequence continues at coordinate 23,509 of CAKQMB010000011.1, forward strand.
CCGTGGTGCGCAAGCTCCGAAACCTCGAACAGATCGTTTACGAGTCTCGACATTATCGAACCCGTTTTAGTCTCGTCGTAATAAGAAAACGGCAGTTTTTGCAGATGAGCGAAAAGCTCGGCTCGCATATCGCCCTGTATGCGCACGCCGACGACGTGTCCCCAATACGTTATTATATAATTGAGAACGGCTTTCAGAAGAAATACGCCGAGGAGAACCCCCGAAAACACTATGACGTATTTCATATCGTTCACTTCGATAATTTTGCCCGCAACCCTCGGATATACAAGGTTTAAAACCGAAACCGTGAAGGCGCAGACCATATCGAGTATAAATAATTTCATATGCGGCTTGTAATAGCTCGCGAATTTCTTAAACATTTTTTTCACCGCGCAAAATGTGCCGTTTAAATCAAAAAAGCCTTGTTAATCGACTTATAGACACACTTTTTGTACTGTTTGAAATTTAAAAAACTTATTCCGTGTAAAGAATATCCTCGGAAACGGTTTTGTAAAAAAGCCTTTTAACGTCCGACGGACGTTTTTTCTCGGCGAGAAGCCACATAAGTTTGGCAAGCACCGCTTCGGGCGTCATATCGTAAGACTCCAAAAACCCGTATTTCTCTTTAAGATTTTTGCCGACCTTATAAACGGTCATATCGCTGCCCTCGTTGACGACCTGCGTGCACATAACGAGTATTTTCCCTTTTTTCTGCCATTTTTCGATTACGGGATAAAAACCGAAATTTTCTCCCGAACCGCCGGAAGGTATTCCTCCCGTTCCGAAGCTTTCTATTATCACGGCGTCGTGAAGTTCGAAATATCTTTCCAGAATAAGCGGATTTGCGCCCGGGATAAGCTTGAAAAGCCCGACTTTCGTATCGAGTTTGCGATAAAATTTCGGCTTGCCCTTCCACCGCGTTTTGTCGTACTGCATAACCCTGCCGTCCTGAATAATGGCGGTGTACGGATAATTTATGCTCGAAAAAGCGTTGTAGCTTTTGCTTCTCGTCTTTTTCGCGCGCGTACCTTTGATGACTTTTCCGTCGAAAACGATCTGAACGCCGCTCGCGAACTTCGAAACGCAGAACCTGAAACTGTCCGAAAGATTTGTTTTCGCGTCCGTGACTTCCATATCGATAGGTTTTTGAGACCCCGTGATAACGATAGGCTTCGGGCTGTTCTGAATAAGATAGGACAAAACCGCGGCGGTATACGCCATCGTATCCGTTCCGTGGCAAATCACGAAACCGTCGTATAAATCGTAGTTTTTCTCGATCATATTCTCGATTTTGAGCCAGTCGTCCGCGCAGATATTCGTGCTGTCGATATTCATAAGCTGAACGCAGGTCGGCTCGCAGAAGTCCTTCACCTCGGGAACGAACGACAAAAGCTCCTCGCTCGTAAGCTCGGGGGTAAGTCCGTCCGCGCTTTTTTTGGAAGCGATCGTTCCGCCGGTTGCTATCATCAATATTTTTTTCTTCGTTTCGGCAGTATTTTTACTCATTTTTTTTAAGTCCGTAATTACAGATATCAAAATAATACCACATTACGCGAAAAAAGTCTATTTTTATAATGATATTAAAATCATATTTTATTTATTTGACAAATTTCGCGGTAAAGTTTATACTGTACTTTGTATTTTTATCCGCAGGCGTCAGATAAACGGCAATCGCCCGCGGCAGAACAGAGGTTAAATATGGACGTTAGAAACGACGTAAGGAACATCGCCATAATCGCGCACGTCGACCACGGCAAAACCACCCTCGTGGACGCGCTTTTAAAACAGAACAATATTTTCAGAAGCAACGAAGTCGTTGCGGAAAGAGTTATGGACAGCGGCGATATCGAAAGAGAAAGAGGAATTACCATCCTCGCAAAAAACACCGCGCTTAACTATAAAGGCACGAAAATAAACATTATCGACACCCCGGGACACGCCGATTTCGGCGGAGAGGTAGAACGTATTTTGTCGATGGTAGACGGCGTGGTTCTGCTTGTAGACGCAGTGGAAGGCTGTATGCCGCAGACGAGATACGTTTTGAAAAAAGCGCTTTCGCTTAACAAAAAGCCCGTCGTGTGCATCAATAAAATCGACAAAGGCGGAGACCTTAACGCTACTATCGACGGAATTATAAACCTCTTTATCGAGCTTGGCGCAAACGACGATCAGCTCGATTTCAAGGTCGTTTACGCGAGCGCGAAGCAAGGCTGGGCAAAATGCGAACTTTCGGACGAGAGCGACAATATGGATCCGCTTCTCGACACCATTTTATCCGAAATCCCCGCGCCGACCGGCGAACTCGACGCGCCTTTACAGGCGATCATCTGCAATATCGATTACGACGAATACGTCGGCAGAATAGGTATCGGCAGAATAGTGAGAGGTAAAATCAAGGACGCTCAGCCGATAACCGTTATCCATACCGACAAAACGACAAACAACGCGAGAGTCGGAAAACTTTATCAGTTCGAAGGACTTAAACGTACCGAAGTTTTAAGCGCGGAAATGGGCGACATAATCGCCGTTTCGGGCATCGAAAACATAAATATCGGCGAGACGATCTGTTCGCCCGACTGCGTGGAACAACTCCCCTTCGTCGCGATCGACGAGCCGACCGTTTCCATGTACTTCATGGTAAACAACAGTCCGTTCGCGGGAAAAGAAGGTAAGTACGTTACTTCCCGTCACCTCCGCGCGAGACTTTTCAAGGAAATCGAAACCAACGTTTCGATGAAGATCGAGGAAACGGAAAGCGCGGATACCTTCAAGGTTTTCGGAAGAGGCGAGCTTCACCTTTCCATTCTCATAGAAAACATGAGAAGAGAGGGTTACGAATTCCAGGTTTCCCGCCCGAAGGTAATTTTCAAAGAAATCGAGGGCAAAACCCATGAACCTATGGAAGACCTCGTTATCGAAGTTCCCAACGATTACGTCGGCGCGATAATGAACAAAATCGGCGCGAGAAAGGGCGAACTTATCGATATGACCGCGGACGACCGCGGAACTACCAAACTCGAATTCAAAATCCCCGCGAGATGCCTTTTCGGTTACAGAAGCGAAATGCTCACCGACACCAAAGGCTTCGGCATTATGAGCCACGTTTTTGCGGGCTACGAGGAATATAAGGGCGACATCCCGTCGAGAACGAGAGGAAGTCTCGTGGTTTTCGAAACGGGCGTCACCACCCAATACGGACTTTTCAACGCGCAGGAACGCTGCACATTGTTTATAGGACCGGGCGAAAAGGTTTACGAAGGACAGGTCGTAGGCGAAAATTCGAGAGAAGACGATCTTGCCGTAAACGTCTGCAAGCAGAAGCACCTTACGAACAGCCGTGCTTCCGGCAGCGACGACGCGTTGAAGCTTGTTCCCCCCACTATTCTTTCTCTGGAACAGTGTCTCGAATTTATCGCGGACGACGAACTCGTCGAAGTTACGCCGATAAGCATAAGACTCCGCAAAAAAATTCTTTCGAGAGACCTTCGTATGAAAGAATGGGCGAAAAACCGCAATAAAGACTGATAACCCCGATAAAAACCGATAAATTCAATACGACAGATACTTACGGCAGACGAAAATTTTCGTCTGCCGCAGTTTTTATTTTCTCGCCCCGACGGTCGAACCTTTTCCCGCTTTCGCCGTTCTTAACGGCAAAAAACGAGCGGCTTCCCGCAATGACGCAAACATAAATTCGCGAAAGACTTTTCCGCGCAGAACACTTGACATATTTTTATATTGCGGGATATAATAATTTAAAGGTCATATATTTTTGATTGCCGACCATAAAAAACGCCGTTTCGGGGATAACCCGTATTTCAACGGCAAAACCCCTTTCGGCAAAAACAAAAAACGACTTTTATACGATAAGGAATAATATTGCGGTTCGGTACGGCTGTTGCGGTTCGGATATCGTAGCCGCAGGTGATTGCGTTCAAACGCAATCACCTGCGGCTATCTGCTCCGTTCTTTGTTCGCGATTAAGCCGTCCGATCAAATACAAACAATATTATGCGGGAAAACAATGAAGAAAAATATTCTGTTATTTTTCGCGATTTTAACTTTGATCGTTTCTTTGTCTGCGTTTATTTCCTGTAACAACGGCGCCGCAAACAACGACTCTCACGACGGAAAATCTTCGGAAAGCGGAGAATATGCGGAAGCGACCGACGATAAATGGTTCAACTTCATTCTGCACTCCGATAAAATGAGTTATTCCGTCGAAGAGTGCGCAGATTACGGCGAACAAACTTATCCGACGGAAATCGTTATTCCGAGAACTTACAAAAACAAACCCGTGACACGTATCGCGAGCGGCGCGTTTTACGGTTGCCGCAACATTACGAGCGTCACCATACCCGACAGCGTTACGTCCATCGAATATCGCGCGTTTCAGGATTGTACGAGTCTGACAAGCGTAAATATTCCGGGTAGCGTAACATATATCGATCTGCTCGTTTTCGACAACTGCAACGAAAGGCTCTATACAAAGCTCGGCGAAATAAAATATGTGGATAATTGGGCAATCGGGGTTACGAGCAAAGCAATTAAGTCCGCAAACATAAAATCGGGAACTCGCGGTATCGCGCAAAGCACGTTTTCCGACTGCAAAGGCATAACAAGCGTAAGCTTACCGAACAGCCTGAAAATAATCGGACCTAACGCGTTTAAAAACTGCCACATGCTTACGAGAGTGACGATACCGAACAGCGTGACCGAAATCGGATTTTCCGCGTTCGAAAATTGCGATTTGAAAAGAGTTGTAATTCCCGACGGCGTAACAAGCATCGGATACCGGGCTTTCAGCAAAAATTACAGCTTAGAGAGCGTTAACATACCGGACAGCGTGACAACGATCGGATTCAAAGTATTTGATAGTTGCAGCGCAAGGCTTTTCACAAAAACCGACGGAATTACATATGTAGACGATTGGGTTATCGAAGCCGAAAGAGAAACTATTGTTTCCGCAAATATAAAATCGGGAACTCGCGGTATTGCATCGAACGCGTTTTATAATTGTGAAAAATTGACGGACGCGGAAATACCGGACGGGGTTATAAGTATCGGAAATAATGCATTTTACGGTTGTATAAGCTTAAAGAGCGTTAAAATACCGAAAAGCGTGAAATATCTCGACTACGCGTTTCCGAATTGCGGAAGTATCGAAAAAATAGAAGTTTCTCCCGAAAACAAAACCTATTCGGGCATCGGCGACTGTTTAATAAAAAAATCCGCCAAAACGATTTTACTGGGTTGTAAAAACAGCGTTATCCCGTCGGACAAAAGCGTGACAAGTATCGGTTACAGAGCGTTCTACCACTGCGAAAGATTAACGAGCCTGATTATTCCGGAAGGAATAACAAGCATCGAAAGCTGCGCATTTGAGGGATGTGAGAGATTAAAAAGCATAACGTTACCGAACAGTTTAACAAGTATCGGATATGCCGCGTTTTACGGGTGCGCCGGATTGGCAAACGTAAAAATCCCGAACGGAGTGACGAATATCGAAGAAAACGCGTTCCGTAATTGCAGCGCTTTAACGAGCGTTGAACTATCCGCCGGCTTAACAGCTATTGCAGAACATATGTTTCACGATTGCAAGTCGTTATCGAGGATCGAAATTCCGAACGGCGTAACGACTATCGGAGGCGAAGCGTTCGAAGGTTGCGAGAAATTAACGAGCGTGGAAATACCCGACAGCGTGACCGAAATCAAGTGGCGCGCTTTTTCCGATTGCATCCGCCTTACAAACGTGGAAATACCCGACAGCGTAACAAGCGTAGGCAGTTACGCGTTTTATAATTGCAACGAAGGTCTTTACACGGTAGTCGACAAAATATTATATGTGGATAATTGGGCTGTGCAAGTCGACAACCAATATATTTTTACCGCAAATATAAAACCCGGTATTCGCGGAATAGCAGACGATTTATTCAACGGCTGCCAATCATTAACAAGCGTGAAAATTCCGAACGGCGTAAATAAAATCAGTGTGGGTATGTTCCTTACTTGCGACAAGCTGACGGATATCACAATACCGGACAGCGTAACAAAAATCGAATTAAGCGCGTTTTTCGGATGCGACGGCTTAACAAGCATAAAAATACCGGACAACGTAGTAAGTATCGAGGAAAACGCATTCCGCGAATGTGAAAGTTTAACAAACGTGACGATACCGGGCAGCATAACAAAAATCGGGTTTTCGGCGTTCAGAGATTGCGTCTGTTTAACAAACGTGACATATAACGGAACCAAGGAACAATGGAAATCGGTTGCATACGGCTACAAATGGCTGGACGGAACGAAAGTTACGGCGATAAAATGCACCGACGGCGATATACTGTTGTAACAAAAACTGCGGAAAAATGCGGCGATTACCCCGCGGATAAGCGGCTTTCCGCAAACATACTACGGGCATTTCCCAAATACAAACATTTTCAAAATACAAGCTTGTTCAAAATATAAGCATTTTCAAAGACGGGCGACCGATCGAAATGCTTCCGAAAAAAATTAAGCGAGGCTCGCAAAATCCTTTTCGATTTTGCGAGCCTCGCTCTTTCCGCCCCCTGTAAAACCTTCGTTTTATAGATTACCGTGATGAACGATAAGAATTTTATTGTCTTTCGGGCTGATTATATAAATGTACGGATCTTCGTCATCCGGCGTTTGGAAGCTTTTTAAAGCCATACCGCCTATTGAAGTCATATCTTTTGCCCAGATATGCATATTGCCGTATTCGTCAAGACCTTTAATTATATAACCGTTTTCCTCCGCTTCGGTTTTGTTTTTCCAATAGCTCTCGTCCCATACGTCTATAAAATTCACGCCGCCGAGATCTATCTCCGAATAATCTTTTATAACTACCCTTCCGTTTTGCAAAGAATATGTATACAGGTTATAATGATTATCTTTTGTGACAAGGAAAATTCTTATATATGAGTTTTCGTCGTCTTCGTTTTTAAGCCATAAATGATAATTTCCGTGTCTGTCTTCGCCGTAGAAAATATTTCCGAGTTCGTCGGTTACGGGATTTTGCTTATTCCAATAATCATAATCCCAGAAAACATCGTAGAAATCGCCTTCGTTGCCGTCGGGATAAATCGCCTCCTTATTGCTTTCACCGGGGACTACTTCTTCCGATCCTCCTCCGCCGCCTCCGCCGTTCATTGCATCGGCAACAGACGCGATATATTCCGAATAAGTTATCTGCTCGCAAAGATACATTTGAAGATATTGCAAAGCGGACCTTCTGCAAAATTCCGTAAGAAAGCCCTCATTCCCGCCACCGATAAGCATAATGTCGTTTACATAATAATACTGCGCGGTAACAAGATCTCTCGCCGTAAGCTCGCCGTCGAAGTCGAAATCCCCTAAAAGCATAGCAATATTTTCTACTTCATTGAGATTGTCGTAATTTACCACTTTTTTATTGTCGTTAATATACGCGGCGGATTCGATCTCCCCTCCGTCGATAAAAAGTCCCAAAAGCACTTCGTGCGTCTTCTCTGTATCGACAATATTTGCAATTTTAATATCGGTTTTAATCTTTGCGATTTTGCCGAAATATAATAAATCGCTTCCCCTATTGAGCGTGTAACCGATAGCCGATAAATCAACGTTTTTTGTCGCGTTAAACACAACTCTGAACTTCGCATACTCAACGTCACCCTCTATGTTTCCGCTGCTTATAGTTCCCCCGACATAAGATTGAGCCGATGTTTTAGTTTGCAAGACCTCTCCCGAAAATCTCGAACCCGGATAAGCCAACCCGATCTTAACGGCAAAATTTGAAATATACTTAGTTGTCGCACCGACATAAATATCTATATCGTAACAACCGCTTTCCTGATTTATAATTATATTCGGGCTGACATAAACACTGCTATTGCCGATTTCATTGTCTCCGATCTCCCCGCTTCCGATTTCCTCCAAAGCGTTCACTTTAACTATCTTCGAAGTTACGATAAGCCCCGAACATAAAAGTAAAGTTAAAATTAAAGCTATAAATTTTTTCATTTCAATAATCTCCTTACGAAAGTTTGAACGTACTGCCGTTACCGAAAATATTCACCGTGGGCGGAAATTTGTCGGCGTTGATATAACTTATGGAATTCTTCACGGGTTCGACCTTGAATTCGAGATCGGTCGCTCCGTTAAGCGTTAAAGATATATCGCAAATATCTGCGGCTTCTTCGATATTCTGCGTACCCGCAAAAACAAGAATAAGCTTGCCCGCGTTATCCGAATTCGCGATTAAACCGCCGAAAAAGTCCGTCGGGGCGACGTCGTCCACGGCAATTTTATCGTCGAAAGAGATATAGAGCTTAAAACCTGCGAATTTAACGAGTTTGCCGCTCACTTTAAGCGTTAAAACCGCCTCGCCGTTTTCGTAAGACTTCTTTTCGAGAGAAAAAGTGTTCTGCCCGTCCACGGATTTATCCGGATAATACGCAGAATCCGTCGGAGCGGACGACGAGCCGCCGTTTCCGCCCGTTTCGCTATTGTTGCCGCCGTTTCCGCTCTCGCCGCATGCGATAAGAGAAAACAACATAACAACACAAATAAGTACCGTTAATAGTTTTTTCATAAAAACCCTCCTTTTTTTACAACTTTTTGCCGTCGATACCGGGATCACGTTTGACATAACCAAAAATTTAAGCTGCTTTATCCGTTATTTCGGAAAACGTCAAATATTTCGGAAAACGTTAAAAAAAATTTTCGGATCACCCCGGGAAAATCCGACATCAACAACAAATTATTGCTTTTTTATTTTCCATACAGTTTCAAACTGTATTTGCCTTATTATACAATTTACAACTGTATAATGTCAATAAAAAAAGGCAAAGATTTTTAAAATTATGGAAGAATTTAAAAAACTGTCAAAAAATCTTGCGGAAATGCGTAAAATTTACGGTTTGACGCAAACGCAGGTGGCGGAAAAACTCGGAATAACTTATCAGTCGTATCAAGCGTATGAAAGAGGCGTTGCGCTGCCCACACTGCAAAACTTCGTAAAACTTGCCGATCTTTTCGACGTTTCGCTCGACTTTCTTATCGGCAGAAAGGAAATTTAAAAGGACTGTTTCCGCAAAGCGTTTGCTCGGCGACGACAGTCCTTTTTTGTTTATGTTTTTTATTACAATCAAAGATAATTGCAAGTAAAATTATAATTATCTTTGCATTATTTCAGATTATTTTATATCGAAAAAATATCTTTGCAAACTCCGCGGTAATTTTTATCGTTTCGTTTTTAAAAAAAACGTTACGCTTACATAAGCGGGGCGATAAACGCCAAAAACCACTTCGTGGGTTTTTCGTACCATTTAAGAGCCATATCTTCAACCGTCATAAGGTCACATTCACGCTCGATTAAATATTGAAAGTCCGCGTATAAGTCGTTTATCAAGCGACTTTTATAAAAAAACGTGGCGCACTCGAAGTGATGAACGAGAGAACGGAAATCGAGATTTATCGTTCCGATCACGGCGGAATCGCCGTCCGATAAGAAGCATTTGGAGTGGATAAATCCGTTACGATAAGCATACACCTTTACGCCCGCCGACATTAAGGACAAACACGCGCTCCTCGTCATTATATAAACCATTTTCTTATCGGGAACTTCGGGGACGAACAATCGCACGTCCACACCTCTCCTCGCGGCGTTTTTCAGCGCGGTGGTGATATTCGTGTCGACAATAAGATAAGGCGTTGCGATGTAAAGATACTTATCGCTTCGGTTAATGATATCGAGATAGACGTTTTCGCCGATATGCTCTTCGGTTATAGGCGCGGGTGAGTCGCCGAACGGAAACATATAACCGTCGTTATAAACGACGTGTTCCTTGCTGATATAATCGGCTTCTTCGAGAGTTCTTCCGCCCGCCATATTGAAAAGCTGAATGAATAAACGCACGAGGCTATCCACCGCCTGACCTTCGATTTTGACCGAACAATCCAGCCATCTGCCGTAAGGACGGGTGATATTCGCGTATTCGTCGGCGATATTCGCACCGCCCATATACCCTACTTTCCCGTCTATAACGGCAATTTTTCTGTGGTCGCGGTTGTTGTGACTAACGGAAACCACGGGAATGAATTTATGGAATTTGCGCGCGTCGAACCCCTCTTTGCAAAGATCCTTATAAAAATCGGGCGAAACTTTGGGCATGCTCCCAACGTCGTCGTACATAACGAAAACTTCAACGCCTTCGAGTACTTTTCTGCGTAAAATTTCTTCGATTTCGCTCCAAACGACGCCGTCCTCTATTATAAAGTATTCCAGAAAGATATATTTTTCGGCTTTTTCAAGCTCCTCTTCCAAGGATTTGAAAAATACCGAACCGCTTTTCAAATACTCCGCCGTAGAATTATCGAAAACGGGAAGCGCGGTCGCGTAGCGGAGATATTTAACGACCGCCGCCCCTTTGCCGCCTTCGGCGGTAAGATTTGAAAGAACTTCGTCCTGACAATAAAGCTCGTCGTGATGCTCGCTGTATATCGAACGGTATTTTTTCATCTGCCGTTTGCTCATTTTTACGTTGCCGAAAGTGAGATAAATCATTATTCCGCCGTAAGGCAAAAGTTGCAGCAGAATTACCCACGGCAATTTATAACACGCGGGCTGATCCTTGTTCACGATAAGCACCATCAAAAAACCCGACAATATATAAACCGCAACCGCGTACAAAGTCGGAACTTTCTGCCCGAGCCAGAAAAGGACGAACCAGATACCGATCGCCTGCAAAAATATACTGAGCAGGATTATCGCAAAGCGCGATACATAAATTTTTGTTCTTCGTTTCTTATTTTTCATAAATCGTTCAGATCTTTCTTTTGTAATTTCCCGTGATTTCTTTAATTAAATTCTTTAATTAAATTCTTTATATTTTACGTCGAAATTATACTATTTCCCATGCAATTTGTCAAACGGCGGATTTCAAGCCGCAAAAAGCCGTGAGAAAAAACGTCCGCCGTATGCGAAATATTTTCGCATACGGCGGGCTATAAGTCGATTATCGTGTATTTTAAACTTCAATCGCCGAATTTTGAAACGTTAAAAAACCTGCGTTTGATAAGTTTATTTTGCCAGAAGTGCGAAAAGTTTATCGGTAAGTTCCGCCGCGTTTTCCACGGGAAGCCCCGCCACGAGACGCGCAGACTGATAAAGGATCTCCGCATAATCGGCTAAGCCGTCCTTATCGGACTCGTAAACGGATTTAAGCTTTGCGTAAAGCGGATGCTCGGCGTTTAGTTCGAGTATCTTGTTCGCTTTAACAGCCCCCGCTTCGGCATTCGGCATACCCGAAAGCACTTTTTCCATTTCAATGGAAACTTCGCCTTCGGACGAAAGGCATACGGGATGATTTTTAAGCGCGGTGGAAACTTTGACTTTCGAAACTTTGTCGCCCAGAGCGTTTTTCAAAGTTTCGAGAAGGTCTTTGTCTTCTTCGTTCTTCTTGTCGTCCTCGGGCGACGCTCCGACGCTTTCGTCGAGAATGTTCTTAAACTCTTTTTCGTCGTATTTACCGAGCATTTTGACGGCAAATTCGTCCACGTCGTCGGCAAAACAAAGGATATCGTAACCTTCGTCTAGAAGTTTTTCGCTTTGCGGAAGAGCTTTCACCGCCTCTTCGGTCTTTGCGGAACCGTAGTAAATATATTTCTGATCCGCACCGAAAGAGTCGACGTATTCTTTGAGCGTGACGTATTTTCCGAGTTTCACGGATTTGAACATAATAAGATCCTGCAAGACCTCTTTGTTCATTCCCCAACCGCTGTAAAGTCCGTATTTAAGCTGCAAACCGAAGTTTTTAAAGAATTTATCGTACGTTTCGCGGTCGTTCTTCTGCATATCGAGAAGTTCGTTCTTGATTTTCTTTTCGATATTGGACTCGATAAGCTGCAACTGACGGTTGTGCTGAATGGTCTCACGCGAAATATTGAGTTGAAGTTCGCTGTCGACAAGACCTTTCACGAAGCTGAAATAATCGGGCAGAAGTTCCGCGCATTTATCGGTGATAAGAACGCCGTCCGTGTAAAGCTTCAAACCTTTTTCGTAATTCTTGCTGTAATAATCGTAAGGCACTCTCGCGGGGATATACAATAAAGCTTTGTAGCTCACCGCGCCCTCGACGTTTATGTGAATATATTTAAGCGGCGCGTCGTAATCGTAGAAATTATCGCGGTAAAACGCGTCGTAATCCTCTTTTGTAAGCTCGTTTTTATTCTTCTTCCAGATAGGAACCATCGAGTTGAGCGTTTCCTCTTCTTTATAAGACTCGGCGGATTTGCCCTCTTTGCGCTCCTCTTCGGTAAGCTCCTTATACTTGGTTACTTCCATTTTAATGGGGTAACGGATATAATCGGAATACTTTTTGACAAGGCTTCTTATCTCGTATTCTTCGAGATATTTGCTATACTTTTCGTCGTCCGTGTCCTTTTTCAGATGAAGGACGATTTCCGTTCCTCTGTCCGCCTTATCGCACGGCGCGATTTCGTAACCTTCCGTTCCCGAGCTTGTCCAGACGTTCGCCTGCTCTTCTCCGAAAGCCCTGGAATAAACTTCGACCTTGTCCGCGACCATAAACGCGGAATAAAATCCCACGCCGAACTGACCGATTACGTTTACGTCGTCCTTTTCCTTAGCGTCCGCGTTTTCGGCTTTGAAATCGAACGAACCGCTCTTTGCGATAGTCCCGAGGTTTTCTTCGAGTTCTTTCGCCGTCATACCGATACCGTTATCGGTTATCGTCAGCGTTCCGTTGTCTTTGTCGGCTTTGATTTTAATGTAAAAATCTTCTCTCGTAAGCCCCGAAAGCCCTTCTTTCAAACCCTTATAATATAATTTGTCGATAGCGTCGCTGCAATTTGACAATAATTCTCTTAAAAAAATCTCTTTGTGCGTGTAAATCGAATTGATCATCAGATCAAGCACTCTTTTCGACTGTGTTTTAAAACTTTTCATATTGTACACCTCCGTAAAGTAAGCGATAAAGTTTTAGCAAATAGCTTAATCAAGTGTTAGCACTCTTTCGGCTGTTCTGCTAACATTATAGTACCGACCTTTAAAAAATGCAAGCGTTTGAGGTGTTTTTTTTGTTAAAATTTTTTGTCGGATTTTTTTGACTTGCCGACCCGCCCGAAAAACCGCTATCTGCCGACGGAAAACGATTTTATTCCCGTCGCCGTCGCGTTTACGGTTATAATATATTCGCAGTTTTTAGCCGTCACCGTCACTTCCGGCATTCCCGAAAGCGCAAAATAATCTTCCAGTACGGCGGTTACGTCGTGCGTTATAAGTCCGATATTTTCGTTTGTCATAGAAAGTCTGTCGTTTTCGATAACCGTTTTCAGCCTTTTAAGTTCCTGCTTTTTCATAATTTTCTCCCGTTAAAACTTTATTTCGGATTGCGACGACTACACGTTGCGTTTTATTCCACGGCGGATCGCGCCGAAAAATCCCGAATATTTCGAAATGTAATCGTAAATTTTACTTTTGCCCGAAGCGACGTTTTGCGCAAGCGTTTTGAACGCTTTAAAAGAGGGCGAGTCCGACGGAATAAGCCCCGCGTTACGCAAAAAAACGTTATCGTCCTCGGGGATAACGCCCGCAAGCGGACACCGAAGAGTTTTTTCGATCTCCTCGGGCGAAAGCATATCGCCACTCGCGACGAGATCGCCGCGAATTCTGTTCACGACAAGCCTTATCGATTTAAGTCCGTAACCTCTTAAAAGCGACAGAACCTTGTCCGCGTCTCTGAGACTCGAAAGCTGCGGCGTGGTTACAACCAACGCCTCCTCCGCCGCCTTTACGGCGATAGAAAAACCCTCGTTTATCCCTGCGGGACAATCGATCACTATGTAATCGAAAAGCGAAGAAAGTCCCTCTATAAGTTCGTTAACGCCCTTTTCGTTTATGGTATCGCGTGAAAAGGAATGGACGGACGGGAGAATAAAAACGTTCTTCGACGAAGGGCATTCCACAAGCGCCTGCTTTGCCCTGCATCTGCCCTCCACGCAATCGGCGATATCGTAAATCACGAGATTTTCCACGCCCGTTACGACGTCGAGATTATTCAAGCCGAAATCGGCGTCTATTATGCAGACCCTTTTCCCCGCGCGGGAAAGGCGTATGCCGAGATTTGCCGCAACCGACGTTTTCCCGACTCCTCCTTTACCCGACGTAACGACTATTTTCCTTGCCATACTTTCTCCTTTTCATAAGCCGATTAAAACCTCAACAGAACCCCGTCAAGCGGTTCAAATCCCGCTCGGCTAGCCACAAGTAATTGTGTTTGAACCCGCGGCTATCCGTTTTCACCCGCCGCCGTTAAAACGGTTCGGCTTGCCGATTTCTCGCTCCATTTTACCATAAATAAAGCGTTTTAAAAGCATAACCTTAGTCGTATTATGCCTTATTTTATCGAAAATTCCTTCCGCCACGAACAAGGATAAACAGACAAAAAAACGGAGCCGTTAAAAACGGCTCCGTTCAAATATATATTTCAATCCGTTATTTCGAGACGGATTTTTTCAAGATTTCTTTTTCCGTATATGATACGGACGATTATTATTTCCCGCTTCGCCTCTCCCGCAAGATAATACATTATGTAATTATCGATTACAACCTTTCGAATATCTTTATTTGGCAGAAACTCGTTTTCAACAAGCATTCCCGAAAGCGGAAACTTTCGCAAATTGTCTATGCTTTCGAAAACTTTCTTAAAAAAAGATACCGCAGCAGACGGATTAAACAATTTTTCGCGTATATATCGTATAATTTCATCCAAATCGTTTTCTGCGTTTTCGGTAAATTTATACGAATATTCAAAGTCCATATTTATCAGCCAGCCCCTGTTTTACGGTATCGCCGTCAACCACACGTCCGTTTTCGATATCCGAAAGTCCTTCTTTTATTTGTTTTGCTTCGTAAATTTTTTGCATGGTTTGCTCATAGTAGTCGATATCCATTACCACAAGCCGCCCGTATCCGTTTTTCGTTACAAAAACGGGACCGTTCGCTTCCGCACATTTTTTTTCTATTTCAACGGTATCCTTTAAATCTCTGATCGGAATTATGACCATACTTTCTCACCTCCGCGTTATTATGGCTTAATTATATACTATATTATACCACAAGTCAAGTATTATATACTTTTCTGTTATAAAAAACACGGCGGGCATCTCAGAAGACGCCCGCCGCAAAATTATTAACTTTAATTACCCTGAATTTATTGCAATTTTTACGCGCCGTAGCTCGCGTAGTTTTTGTCGAACGAAGAAGCGGCGATTTTGAACTTGGTGATTTCCGTCGCAATGCTCGTTTTCTGAGTTATCGAAAGTCTTTCTATTCCGTCTCTGTATTTTGCGACTTCCGCATTGAGACCTTTCCAGTCAATTCCGCCCGCTTTCGGATCGGAATTGACGGCTTTGAGCTTATTCGTTATTGCGGGAAGTTCGGTTTTAAGCAGACCTTTAAGCTCGGACAAAGAGTCGTTTTTAAGGGTCTTATAGTCGCCGAGGTTGGAAACCGCGGAGCTGTCCGTCTTTTCCAGAAGCGCGTCCACGTTGTCGAAACGCGGAGCAAGCTCGAAAGCGTTCGCGCCCGAAGCTTTAAGCGATTTAAGATTTTCTATCTCGGCTTCTATCGCCAAAACAGCGTGTTTTCTGAAATACGAACCGTTATATTTAAGGTAATAATCTACTATGTAGCACTTCGAAGCGTACTCGGGAGCGATTTCGTCGACAAGCTTTACTATCGCTTTTTTCTCGATACCGTCGCGGTATGCCGCGTTAAATCCGTCGTATTTTGAATACAGCGCGAGAAGTTCTTCAACCGATTTATCGGAAGAAACGACCATTTCGAGTTTCGCCTTGTCGGAAAGTCCGATAACGTATTCCGCATAAGCCTTGACCACTTTTCTCGTTTCGGCTTCGAATTTAGCTGTATCTATCTTAGCGAGCGAAGCCGTGCAAAGCGTTGCGTATTTTTCGTAAACGCCCGTATACGTCGCGAAAAGTTCGCTTATTTGCTGTTCGTTCATAGCTTTGAGCGAAGCTTCGGAATAAACCGTCAGGTTGTTTGTGAACGCGATAAGTTCGTCCGTGTAATCCTTTTCCGCCGCCGTTCTCTTGGCGAAATACTTTTCCGCTTCCGCGGGGTATGCCTGCTCGAAATAAGCTTTCTGCTCTTTCGAGAAAGAATTGTAAGTACCGTTAAGAACGGTTATAAGTCCGAGATCCACCGCCTTGGCGAAATTCTCCACTTCCGTGAACAAATTGTTGCCTTTCTTTATGAGATCCGCAAAATATTTTTCGCCGGAAACATCGTAAACAAGCACTTTCTGTTCAGCCGTAAGCGCGGCATATGCGTCTTCGGCTTCGAGTACTCTTTCCTTATACAATACGTCGAGATAAGGATTTTTCACCGCTTCGACCATATCGATTACGCGTTTTGCGGCGACGATATCGTTATAAAGGGTTTCGCTGTCCCACGCGAAGGTGTATTCGTCGAGCAGACCGTACTGCAAAGAAACAGCGAGAAGTTCGGTAGTCGCATAATCTCTGCCGTCGATATACACGTCTCCGTTGCCGACGGCAACGTCGTACGCCATAACGATTATTTTTGCGAAATTGCTTTCTGCGTTCACTTCCGCGCCGACGGAAGCGAGAGGTTTGCCGACATACGAACCGAACAACTTACCTACGGTTTTGCCCGCTTTTAAAATAATCATTTCGGGAACTTGTTTCCAGAACGCGTTCACGACGGGCATCATATCTTCTTTAACGCTCCAATAAGCGGCTTTGCCTTCTTCGTCCGTTCTTTCGACCGCGCCCAGCATAAATTCGAGGAACGCGTTGAAATCTATTCCGACATCCGTTCCGCCGTCGCCGACATATTCAACGTTTTCTTTGCTTTCTCCCGAAACGGCTATTTCGGTTGCGAACGAGGGTTTGCCGTCCTTTAACGCCACGAACATAAACTTGTCGCCGTCGACGACTATATTGAGCGAGTCGGCTTTGCCTATTTTTTCCACCCACACGGGTATATCGCCCGAAATTCCGCCCGCAAGAGAAAGAAGACTCTTCAAGGAACTGTCCAAAGTTATATTTACTTCGGCTTTCAGGGCTTTTGCCGAGGGTTTTAAAATATCGTAACTTAATTTAGCCGAAGCGTGAACGTTGAAACCGAATGCGGAAACATCGGCTTCCGCGCCGAATTTGATCGTTTCGGGTTCGTAAACGTAATCGTTTATGTCTGGAACGGGGAATTCTTCTTCCGAAAGGTTAAACTTCGCGCCGCAATCTATTATGTCGGTTTTGAGTCCGAACGAAATATTTCCGATACGATCGGAAGGTATGTACAATTTAACGTTCAGATCGTAAGCCGAGTCCACGTTATCGCCCGCAAGTCCGAGCTGTCTGAGCGCGGTTTTGATCGCCACGTCGATTTTGAAATCGTTGAGCCTTATCGTGTAATAAGCGCCGTCTTCCTCTATCTTTATGAGCGAAGCGGGATCGAGCGAACCGATTATCGAAGAAATACCGCCCGAGGAGTCGTCGTCCGAACCGTCCTCGCCGCCGACGGAAACGACGTCGGTCGCGATCTTAACGCTGCCGAGGCTTAAATAAATCTTTCCGTCGTGATAAACAACCGAGAACACGTCCTCGTAAGTTCCGAGCGAAAGTTTTACGTCGATAAGCGAAGCGATATCCGCGTTATCGTCGTTTAAAATGGTATCGAGATCGGCTTTCGCGTTGATTTTTACAGGAACTTCCAGACCGTTGTAACGAAGATTTCCCGTAAGCGCAACGCCGTTTTTGATATCGCTTTTTAAAAGCGCGGCTACTATCTTTTCGCTCGCTTTATCTACGGGCTTTTCTTCGGTGGGAACTATAACCGAAGGCTTTTCGGTGACGGCTTCGTCGAAAGCCGCCTCGTCGGGAATGGAAACTTTGCCGTTTATATCGTAAAATACGACTTCGTTCTTTTCCGTGCAGGGAATTTCGCCGAGTACGGAAACGTTCACCTTATATTTGCTCTCGTAAGAGAACTTAACGGGCGTGTAATCTTCCTTAACGGTGAGATAAGCGACCGTATCGTCGGTAAAGACGGGATAACCGTTGAGTTTACCGAACTCTTTCATTTGTTTATATAATAAGACGTTGCCTTTTTCTTTATCGAGAACTATCTTAAATACATAATTTCCGTTTGCGGACTCGGTAAGTTCCGCGCTTTTGATCGTTTCGTCGTTGAAAACGTGACCGCTCAAAAGCTTGGTCGGCAAAACGCCGTAAACTTCCTTATACGCGATCGCGGAAGTGTTGACAATTTCTTTTCCGTTCTTTCTGTAAGCGACGTTATCGCCTTTTCCGAACGCTTCGTGCTTTACCGAAACGAACTTGGAATAGGAATTGCTGAACGTATAGTACTTATCGCCGCTTTTGATCATTCCGCAATCGTTCTTCTGAACGTAATTGAAAAGACCGCCCGCTATCGTCGAAACCGCCGAACCTTTACTTTCCGTTCTGTAAGAGTCCAATGCGGAAAGTTTTCCGAGACTTATGTACAAAGCGTCCTTAGGAGTACTCTCGCTCGGCGAAGAATTCACTTCGCTCGTGATCACCTTGTCGCTGTCGGATTTTATTTCCGGAATTTTATCCGACCCCTTTTTACACCCCGCGAAAAGGAAAAGCGAAATGACGGTCATAACCGCCAACGCCCAAATCAGAACCTTTTTTTTCATAATATGTAACTCCTTAATGTTTCGTTTTTTACCCGACGCGCTCAGCCGCAGGCGATTTGCCCGAAACGATTTCTCCCGCGCCACGGTTTTTTACGGCGAACCCCCGCTCGCCTTTTACGCCCCGAATTGTAATCCGATTTAAAAAAAATATCAAGCGATTAGGCAAAAAATCCCCTCTCTCCTTATTCTACGGGTCTCTATATAGTAGAGAAAGTCATTCTCTCGTTCGGAGAATTGCAAATAAAGCTTGACATAAGTCGATTAACGGTGGTATAATTCGAGTATGGATTCCCAGATAGAAAAAAATATTGCCAAAAACATAAAAGAGATGCGTCTCGAAAGCGGAATGAAGCAATCGGAACTCGGCGAGAAGATTTCGTATTCCGACAAGACAATCTCCAAGTGGGAGAACGGTTCGTCCGTTCCCGACATAACCGCGCTTTGCGCCGTCGCCGAGCTTTTCAACGTTAAAGTGGACGATCTCGTAAAGGAAAACGCCGTCGAAATTCTTAAAAAGAAAAGCGAGCCGCAAAAACCAAAAAACGACTCAAACGATATCGCGATGCTCTGCTTGTCTGTTCTTTCGGTGTTTACCGTCGCCGTTATAATCTATGTCGGCTTTATGATAATCAAAACCGAAAAATATTGGCAGGTGTTCGTGTGGGCGGTTCCCGTTTCGGCGTTTATATGCCTTAAATACAATAAAGTTCACGGCAATATAAAATGGGTGAACACCGTTTTGATGTCGCTTATAGACTGGGGGCTTATCGTTGCGGCATATCTTCAACTTATATCATACAACCTCTGGCCTATATTCTTTATAGGAATACCTTTGCAGGCAATGATAGTCATTTCCACGCTGTTCCAAAGCGGCGGCAAGAAAAAATCGTTCATATCCCTTTCGATCTTCAAAGCTCCCGACGAGCGGAACGACAAGGACGATTAAACAAAATTTCGGCTTTCAGCCACAGGCAACCGACGCGCTTATTTACTTCGGTTGCCTGATTTTATTTTGCCGAAAGAGGTATAAAAACCCTTTTTTAGGAGAAAATTAAACCGTGTCAAGGAAAAAATGAGTGAAAATTATTTCACCAAAGATATATTTCGCCGTCAAACGCGTAACATATGTTCGGGTTATAATTACGGTGTAATCTGAAAGGGGCGTTACGAAAGCTCCCGACAAGATCGGAAAGATGCGGAACACGCAGATTTTCATTAAAGATTGCAATCGCAAAAACAAAACAAGCCCACCCCAAGTTTTTTCTTGTTTTTATAAATCATTCTCCATTATAGCCCGAAGCCGCAGAAAATTTTCTGCGGCTTCGGGTTATTTCGGGAAATTTTGAGTCAAACTTAAAGCCGAACGTTTGATTTTTTACGAAAAAACAGGTATAATACGGGTTGAACCGTCCGACCGCGGATTTTAACGGCAGATTTTAACGGCGAATTTTAACGTCGGATTTCAAGCCGGAAAATTCAAACCGCGGGCGAACAGCGAAAAAACATCGAAAGGAGGACAGATATGCGGGAAATAATAACAGATTGCCTTTCGGACAGCTTGAAAATGCTGCCCATAATATTTTTAACTTACGTCATCATCGAAATTATCGAACGCAAAGCCGAATTCGCGAAAAACGGCAAATTCCTTACGGGGAAAGCCGCGCCGGTGTTCGGTTCTCTTTTCGGGGCGTTTCCGCAGTGCGGAATTTCCGTAATGTCGGCAAAACTTTACGAAAAAGGACTTATAGGCGTAGGAACGCTGCTCGCCGTGTTCGTTTCAACGAGCGACGAAGCCTTTTCGATACTCATTTCGAGTCCGCAAAGATTAACGCTTGTCCCTTTACTTATTATAAAAATCCTGCTCGCGATAGTTATCGGCGAAATCGCGAACGCCTTATTCAAAAAGAAAACGATCCCGGAAGACGAAGATTTCGAACACGAAGAAATCTGCGCGCACTGTCACAACCACGGCACGGAAGAGACCGAGGGCGAAAAAAAATCGCAGGTGATTTTGAAACGTTATCTGCTTATCCCCTTTCTCCACTCTCTTCAAACGTTCGCTTACGTTCTCGCCGTAACCCTTGTTTTCGGAATTTTATTCGCCGAGGGCGGAATTATCGGAGCGGAAAAGCTCGCGGCGTTTTTAGATGGTTCGGAGTTTTTCGCGCCGTTTATCACCGCGCTTGTAGGGCTTATTCCGAATTGCGCCTCGTCGGCGGTTATAACGAGCGCGTATATAAACGGGGCGATATCTTTCGGCGCGATGACTGCGGGGCTTATTTCCAACGCGGGCGTAGGTCTTGCGATACTTATGAAAAACACCAAACAAATCAAACGCAATCTTTTGATAATCGCTTCGCTGTATTTAATCGGCGCGATAACAGGCGTTATTATTACTTTAATTTACTGATTTACCGAATATAATTAAAAACGGGCTGCCGAAAGCTTTTTGAAAAAGCTTTCGGCAGCCCGTTTCGCTGTTTTTTAATATTATTTTAATCGAGAACGGCTTTGATCCTTCTTACACCCGCCGAAGAAGCTTCTTCCTTGACGATATGGAAATGATGAAGTTCGCCCGTGTGAGCCGCGTGCGGTCCTCCGCAGATTTCCTTGCTGTATTTACCGATCGTGTAAACCTTGACTTTATCGCCGTATTTAGCGGTGAAAACGCCGATCGCGCCCTGAGCTTTTGCTTCTTCCACGCTCATTTCTTCGAGCGTTACGGGAACGTCCGCGCGGATAGCCTCGTTCACCCAGTCTTCAACCGCTTTGATCTCTTCGGGAAGCATTTTTCTGTCGAAATTAAAGTCGAAACGAAGTCTTTCGACGGTGATGTTCGAACCTTTCTGATTTATTCCGTCGTCGCCCAAAACGCTCTTTAACGCGGCGTTTAAAAGGTGGGTCGCGGTGTGAAGGCGAGCCGTGATTTCGTTCTGCTCTTCGAGTCCGCCTTTGAACGCGCCCTGCGGCTGCTGTTTGCTCTTTTCCTGATGTTCTTTGAAAGCTTCCTCGAAGCCCTTCGCGTCTACGGTGTAACCGACTTCCGCCGCAAGCTCTTCGGTGAGTTCGAGCGGGAAGCCGAACGTGTCGTAAAGACGGAACGCCTGCTTGCCGTTTATGCCCTTTTCGGGAACGTATGCGGGATCTTTCTGCGCCATAAACGCGTTCTTTCTTTCTATTCCCTCAACGCACTTGTTGAATTCTTTAAGACCCGTAGCCAAAGTAGTTTCGAATTTAGCCGACTCTTTTGCTATTTCGGAAAGAATGTATTCTTCCTTTTCTACAAGCAAAGGATAAGCTTCGTCGTAAATCTGCTCGATATAAATCTTCGAAGCGTCGGTAAGCGCGGTCGTTTCGAGTCCGAGCTTTCTCGCGTAACGGATAGCTCTTCTCAAAAGTCTTCTTAAAATATATCCCGCGCCGACGTTGGACGGAACTATTCCGTTCACGTCGCCGATAAGCATAGTCGCCGTTCTGATATGGTCGGCGATAATTCTCATCGCTTTTCTCGCTTCCTCGTCTTCGTCGTATTTTTTGCCCGACGCTTTTTCGAGATATTCGATAACCGGCATAAACAAGTCGGTTTTATATCCGTCCGTAACGCCGTTCAAAAACGCGAGAAGTCTGTCCAAACCGAAGCCGGTGTCTACGTTTTTGTTCGCAAGCGGCTCGTAGCCCGTAGCCGTCTTTTTGTACTGCATATAAACGTCGTTACCTATCTCGACGTATCTTCCGCAACCGCAATCGGGTCCGCAGTTCGGTCCGCACGGTTTGTTATGGCGGGGGTAAAACCACTCGTTATCGGGTCCGCACGGCGTGCCTACCGTCCCTTCGAGTTCCCACCAGTTGTCTTTTTTAGGAAGATAAAAAATATGTTCGGGCTTTATGCCTACTTTCTTTAAAAGTTCGGCAGTCTCCTCGTCTCTCGGCGCGGCGTCGTTACCCTCGAAAACCGTGGAACAAATTTCGTTGCCGTCAAGTTTGAAAACCTTGGTGAGTATATCGTAAGACCACTGAGTTTTTTCTTTTTTGAAATAATCTCCGAGCGACCAGTTGCCCATCATTTCGAAAAACGTGAAGTGAGTGGGATCGCCTACGCTCTCTATATCTACCGTCCTTACGCAACCCTGAACGTTGCAAAGTCTCGTTTTGCCCGAAGGGTGCTTGGCTCCGAGAAGATACGGCATAAGCGGCTGCATACCCGCTACGTTGAACATAACGCCCGTCGAACCGTCGCCGATAAGGGAAACCGCCCCGATATTTTCGTGACCTCTTTCCTCGTAAAATTTAAGCCAGGATTTTCTGAGTTCTTTTGAAGTAATCATATAATCTGTTCCTTAAAAGTAATATTACGGATTTATTATATATTTTTAAGCGGAATTTGTAAAACGTTTTTAAACTCGTTTTCGTTTTTTTGATTTTTTATTAAAAAAAGAAAGAGAAAACTTACGTTTCGGGAAAAGACGAACGAAAAAACGATAACGACGAAATATTGCAAAAAAGTTTGGCTTAAACGGTTGACAAGATTATTCTTTTATGCTAAACTTAAAAAGCTTTGAATGTGAGGTTGCAAAACGAACGCAAACAAACAATCGGCGCTATAGCCAAGTGGTAAGGCAAAGGTCTGCAAAACCTTTATGCCCCGGTTCAAATCCGGGTGGCGCCTCCAAGTTTAACGGTCTGCAAGTTTTTCTTGCAGACCGTACTTTTTTATCCGCAATACTTTTAACGGATGAAAAAGCTTCAAAAATATGTTAATATAAAAGCAAATCGAGATTTACGGAGGTTTTGACAATGACTTTACTTGAAAAAATGAAAAACGGCGAACTATATGATTGTTCTTTCGATGCAATTTCGGAAGATCTTGAAAAAAAGCTGCGTGAATGCAAATAAGCCGCAATAAAATTACTTATCGCCCGACACTTTTACTTTAAAAATCGCTCCAAAAGCGAGATTTTGTCGTACACACACAATAAAAAAACACCTGTTTAGCGCAGGTGCTTTTTTTATGTCGAATAAGAAATCTTGTCAGAACGCGCTTGATCGCGGCATTTTTATAAGTTCAAATACAATCTATCAGTTCGGAAACGATATTGTTTCCGAAAAATACCCCGTCGCGCGTAAGGGTGATTTTGTCGCCGTCCGCTTTGAGATATCCCGCGTCGGCAAATGCGGCGAGTTTTTCCCCGAAAAGGGAAAGAAGATCTACGCCGAGCCGCCGCGAATACTCGCCGAGACTTACGCTACCCTTCTGCATTGCGTATATAAGCGAGTCCAGCACGCGGTATTCGGGGCGAAGAACCCTGCCCCGCGAACATACGCGTATATCGTCCGAAATATCGGGTACGTTATGCGAATTGTGATAAAAATAATTTTCGATATTGCCGCCCGCTCCGTGACCGAGCGCGATACAGCTTCCGCCGCCGTGACGGATTTCCATATAATCGTAACGGTCGCGCCCGTCCTTTACAAGCTTTGTCAGTTCCAGCATTTTGTAACCGCGCGGTTCGAGCTTATCGAAAATCATGTCGAAAAGCTCTTTTTCCCGCCGCATATTAAGCATTTCGGCTTTTTCTTTTTCGTCGAGCCGACGATACAGCGGCGTTTTTTCGTGAAGTACCAGCGAATAAAGGGATATGCCGGCTACGTCGAGCCGCGAAATCGTTTCGAGATCGTTTAAAAGCTGCTTATCGGTTTCCGCGGGATAATTATAGATAAGATCCACGCTCGTATTCCGTATTCCCGCTTTTATCGCCGCCGCCACGCGCGAGGCGGCAAACTCCCCGCTTCCGCGCCTGCCGAGCAGTTTTCTCGCGTCGTCGTCGAAAGTCTGTATTCCGACGGACAATCTGTTCACGCCGCCGCTTATAAGTACTTCGATCATCTCGTCCGAAAGCCCCGTCGCCGAGGTTTCCACGCTGATTTCCGCTCCGTCCGCGATCGAAAAGCTGTTTTTAAGTTCCGTAAGCACCGCTTTCATCTGCGCGGGAGAAAGCGATGTCGGCGTGCCTCCGCCGAAATTGACGGCGTCGATCGGAGCTTTCATATACGGATAACCTTGCACTTTGCGCATTTCTTCGATAAGGTATTTATGATATTCCCGCCGATCCAGCTCGTCGGGACGGTGGAACGGACAAAACGAGCATACCTTATTGCAAAACGGCACATGAAGATATATCACGCGCCTGCTCTCCGCCTTCCCGTCAAGCACGGCGGGAAGATATTCCTCCCCGCTCGTGTTTACGGTACAACGATTTTTCAGATCACGCGAAGCGTCGTGATGGCTTTTAAAACGATTTGAAAACATTATTTACCGCTTTTGAACGAGAACTCGACGTCGGGATAAAGAATTTCCGCCAATTTCTGATAAGCTTCGGCAAAGCGGCTGTTGGGTTTGTTGTGGAAAAGCGACTTTTCGAGATAATATACTTTTCCGTTCTTTACGGCGTTAAGCGACTGCCATACGGGATTGCTTCCGTAAACTTCCGCAACCTGCGCTTCCGCCGCGTCTGTACCTGCGTGGCACTGAACTATTATGATATCGGGATTTGCCGCAACCAAAGTTTCGAGGTTGATCGTCAGACGATCCGCGCCGTCGGTATTAGGCCAATCGTCAACGATATTCGTCGCTTTCATTGCCGTTATCATTCCGCCCACTACGGTAGACGAAGTGTTTGCTTCCAACGTGCTTGCGTTTGCAAACATACTGAATACGCGCGGAGCTTTTCCGTCGGGGATTTCGCAGAGAACTTCCACAACGTCGTCAAGCGATTTCATCGCTATACTGTCCCAAAGATCGGCATTGCCCGAAATATTGCTGAACACCTTGAACCATTTTAGATAATCCGAGAAATCGTTGTAACTTACTGCGATAACGGGAATACCTGCCGCCTTTGCGGGGTTTTCAATCGTGGAATATCCGCTCATTGCGGTCGAACAGATAATAAGATCGGGATTAAGGGCGATTATTTGCTCCGTATTCCATTTTTTGCCCGAAGACGAAGTGGCGACGACCGTCATTCCCTCGTCTTTGGTGATGTCTCTGCCGATATATTCTTTATAAAGCTCCTGCGACGAACTGCCGCCGATACAACCGATTACCGAACCGCCCGCTTCGTACCAGAGCGTTGTGAAGCTTGCATAAAGATTTAAAACTTTTGCGGGATTTTTCGCTATCGTTATCGTCGAACCGTCCGAAGACGTGGCGTCTTTGAACGTTACGGACTCTTCGTTTACGACGACTTCGTTTGCCGATTTGAGGAATTCCGCTTTGAGAGCGGCTTTATAAGCCTCGTCGGCTTTTTTGTCGTCGTCGGACGACGTTGACGAATTATCGTCCGTCGAAGTGTCCGAAGCCGATATTTCCGAAGAACCGGAGCCGGACGAATTACCGGACGAATTGCCGGACGACTCGGAATTGCCCGTGCAGGCAGCCAATACTCCCACCATAAGGCAGAAGCAGAGAAGCATTGATAATAATTTTTTCATTTTTGTTACCTCCGTTGCGTATTGATTTTCAATTTATATCAAAGGTTGTCCTTTGCGGAATAAAATAGGGACAATTATGTATCGGGTCGCGGTAAACCGCGGCTTCGATTTCAAAAATGTCGCGAAGATTTTTCTCGGTTACCATTTCGTCGGGCGTACCCGTTGCAAAAAGCGCGCCTTTGCGTATCGCCGCAAGGTAATCCGAGTAACGCGCGGCAAGATTTATATCGTGCAGAACCATTATGATAGTTATGCCGAGTTCGCGGTTAAGCCGCCGAACCAATTCCAGCACCTCTACCTGATAACTGACGTCGAGATAAGTCGTAGGCTCGTCGAGAATGAGAATTTCAGGCTCCTGAGCGATGGTCATGGCGATCCACGCGCGTTGCCTTTCGCCGCCCGAAAGAGTGGCGAGAATACGATCTTTCAGATGCGTAAGCCCCGTAAGCGAAAGCGCGCGGTCGATAATGACCCCGTCGTCCGCCGTCATGCCGCGCCCGAAGCGAGAATACGGAAATCTTCCGTAAGAAACCAGCGTGCGAACGTCGATATCGGGAGGCGATTCATGCACCTGAGAAAGATAAGCGATTTTTTGCGCGAGCTGTTTCGGCGGATATGCGGACAACTTTTTGTCCCGATACACAACTTCGCCCGATCGCGGCGTCACCGCCTTCGAAACGGTTTTAAGCAGCGTCGATTTTCCGCAACCGTTCTGACCGATAAGCGTTATCACTTTACCCTGCTCGATTTCGAGAGAAAGTCCGTGAAGAACTTCCTTTTTGCCGTAGCCGACGCAAATATCGCGAAAACCGAAATACATATCGTTCACCCCCTCTTGCCTTCCCTCGTGCGCAGCAGATACAAAAAGAACGGCGCGCCGATAAAGGAAAGGATTATGCTGACGGGAACTTCCCCCGGCGGCAGGATCACTCTGCCCACCGTGTCGCATATGCAAACGAGCGAAAACCCGAGCAACGCCGAAGCGGGAAAGAGATATTTATAATCCGAACCGACTAAAAGTCTCGCTATATGCGGTACGACAAGTCCGACGAAACTTATAAGCCCCGCCACGGAAATCGCCGCGCCCGCAAGAAGCGAAGATACGGCTATAAGAAAGAAACGGAAAAGCTCCGTGCGAAGTCCCAGCGAATTCGCCGTTTCGTCGCCGAGCATGAGTATATTCATTCTTGACGGCAGAAAAGCGCATATGAAAATTCCGACGGCGGCATAAGGAAGGATCATGCGAAAGCTTTCCCACCCCGTGCCGTTCAGTCCGCCTACGAGGAAACCCGAGGCGTTCCCGAGAGATTCGGCAAAAAATGTTTTTATGATATCGTTGAACGCGCCGAACAGAGCCGACACCGCCATGCCCGACAAAATCATTTTCACGGGCGAAACGCCTTTCTGATATGCCAGCGCATATATGAGCATCGTGGTGATAAACGCGCCGAGTATCGACCCTATCGGAAGCAGATACGCATAAGCGGGAAAGGCAACGAGCGTAAGATATCCTATGAAGCTTGCGCCGCCCGTAACGCCGATCGTAGAAGGCGAAGCCATGGTATTGCGCATAACTCCTTGGAGTATGCAACCCGAAAGCGACAGACAAACACCAACAAGTCCGCCGACGAGTACTCTGGGAAATCTAAGATTCCACACGAGCAGCCGCGCCATGCTTTCGTCGTCGACAAAAAGCGCCTTTATCACGTCGCCGACGGATATTTTCACGCTGCCGATACCCGTGCATACGAGTACGGACAGTACGGAAAGCGCGGCAAACACCGCTATGACAATCGGTCTCGAAACCTTTCTTTTTACGGACGTTTCGGCAAACGGCGCGTCTTTTTTCGATATATGAGACCCGAAAACCGTTTTCATGCTTTTTTCAAAAACTCCGCAACTGCATCGCGAGCGCCTTTAAGCTCCTCAGCGTTCGGATGCCCGAGCGACTCTTTCTGTTTTTCATAGCGTTCTTGCGAAAGATGTCCTTTCTGCCCCTCGGGAATACGCGTCCTTGCGAACGTTCGGCGAAGATCGATGCTTCCGCGGCAAAGATAATGCCCGAGCAAAACGTTATGCTCCGAAGCGAGCGCCACGACGTTTTCGCAAACCTTGGCGGCGTGCGCCGTGTCGACAGAAACCCCGAGCGAACCGATGACGATAAGCTTTTTCCCGTGCATTCTGGCGATAAGATCGATCGTGTCGTCGTCCGCCGTGCCGTGATTGCACCAATAGGAAAGCACGAAAGTGTCGAATTTATCGATAACTTCGTCCGTTATATATCTAATATTGTACGGTCCGACATGATCAGGCACCGCTTCCGCCGCCGCAACCGCGAGCTTGTAAGCGTTTCCCGTTATCGTGGAGAAAATAATCGGTACCGTACCCGCAAGATCGGGACGTATCTCTTTTTTGTGTATCAGCGATTTGCCGAGATTTTCCGCTTCTTCCTCCGTGCGAGCCGCGGAAAGCATTACGCATTTTGCGGCTTTGCCTACGCGCATAAGGCTTTCGGCAAACTCGTCCGCCTCCTCGAAATTTCCGAATAACGCCGTTTTCTTGCCTTCGAGCTTTGAAAGACAGCGCGAAAATATCGCGAGAAAATCCGATTTTTCGAAACCGTCTGCCAACCCGAACGCCGCGGCGTCATATCCCGCGAGAACCGACGGATCGACCGTCGCGTCGAATACGTCCGCCACCGCGCCGCCCTCGTTCGCTCCTGCGATAATTTTATCCGTCAACGCCCAAAGCGCCGATTTGTCCGGCGCGCAAATAACAGCAAGTCTGCTCATTTTTCTGCTCCTGTCCTTAATTGATTTTATAGTTAGCAAAAGCTAACTATGTGTCCGAAAATATTCCGACCGTAGCCGTTCGAAGTCCCGACAGAACCCGATCGACCGACTTGTCGGATTTTTTCTGATTTAATGTTTTTAGTTAGCCTTAGCTAACCAACCGGCGACAGTATATCATACGACATACGCTTTGTCAAGCATTTTTTCGCCTTTTTTCTGCAAATTGTATTTTTGTGTTTTTTGTGAATATCGCCCGAAAAAATAAGGCAAAACGGTCTCGAAGTTTGCCTTCGGAACCCGTCCTGCCTTACCGCATAATGCCAACCAAAATTAAAACAAAGCAACTCTTTACCCGAAGGCGTTACTTTTTACACCGTTTTCTGCATTGCCCGAGTCTTGCG
Source organism: uncultured Clostridia bacterium (assembly GCA_934254825.1). Lineage (GTDB taxonomy): Bacteria > Bacillota > Clostridia > Christensenellales > Borkfalkiaceae > UBA10281. The sequence goes on from CAKQMB010000011.1 coordinate 52,936, forward strand.
CCGTTATCGCTTTGTTCCTTATGCTTCCTCGCGCTTAAAATAACTGTCCGGGCAGTTTCAGCTTTTCTTTCTTCGGGAAAGAAGCCTCAAATCTTTCAAAAGCTTCCGGATCCTTCTCGCAGACAAAATAGCCGTCGGGGTCCTTATAAGTACCGGAAATGCCGTCAAGAAAACCGGGGATCAGCTCTTTTATGAGAAAATAATCCCCTTCCGGGTCATCCGCATAGCGAACGCCTTTTGTCTTTGCAGGAACAAACCCGGACTTTCCGTAAAACAGAATATTGCCCGTGATCGCAAGCGCGCCCGCACCCATTTCTTTGGCTTTTTCCATAGAAAAGTCAAGCAAACGTTTCCCGTAGCCCTGCCGCTTATATTTCGGCGCAATGCCGATAGGTCCGAACGTCATAATCGGCACTTTTCTTCCGTCGTCGCAGTCGATTTCCGAACGCACATAGATAACCTGCCCGATAAGTTCGCCGTTCAACTCCATAACGAAATCGAGTTCAGGCACAAACGCGGGGTCGTCACGGTAGCAATGCAATACATAATGCTCCATACAACCTGGACGATAGACGTTCCAGAACGCCTCGCGGGTTAAGTTTTCGACTTTTCCGTATTCTTCTTTTGTTTCGTTTCTGATAATAATATTATTTTCCGACATAGTAATTCTCCTTTATATTTTTATATCTTTTTGCGGCTTAATGTTTAAAATAAATCGGTCGATATGTTTTTCGAGCAATTCAAAAACCGCCTGCTTGTCTTTCGCTCCGTCGTATACGCCGTAAAGCAGATACATCGGTCCGTAAAAATCAAGAGCCGACTGCATCGCGTCTTCGTCCGAATCGGTGATTTTCCGAAAGATCGCCGCCATATACTCCAAAGGACCTGCGGCAAGATAATTTTGATACAGCTTCGCCATTTCCTCGTCGCGATACTGCTCGACCGTCAGCATTTTCCGAAATTGCGCGGGAAATTCTTCCTCTGTCCAATGACGGAACTGCGCCATGCTGTACGCGCGGATTTTTTCGATCGGCGTTTTCACATAGGCTTCCGAAAAACCGTCGGGGGCGGTCTCGGGCATTTCATATTCTTCGGCGTTCTCGTAATCCATCTCGCTCATACGCTCTATAATGCGTTCAAGTATCTCGCGCTTGCTCTTATAATGCTTATACAAAGCAGGCTTCGTAATTCCGAGTTGCATTGCAATATCGCTCATTGAAGTACCGGGATACCCGTTTTGCGAAAACAATTTCAACGCAACTTCCGATATTTTCGTTTTCGTTCCTTCGACCATAAACATTCTCCCTTTTGCGTGGTTACCGCTCGATAACCTATATTATAGTTACCAATCGGTAACTTGTCAAGCGTTTTGAAATAAATTTTTAATTTTTTTCCGACGCGTTCATGCCAGACAAGAATAAAAAAGCACAAGACCCGATAAATCTCGTGCTTTTATATTGTTTTTTCGTACTACAAAGCCAACGGTGCAACGTAATCCCGTTTTTCAGTCGGTTTTACGAAAGCAATGCCCGAATACAATGTCGGACGATAATCCGTATTTGCATAATATAAGCCTTTCAGCCGTTTTTTAAATGTCGGTCAAGAATATATAAATATTGTCCGGAAGAAGCATACCTGTTTTCCATACGGCTTCGAAATCTTTCGTTGTCAGCGCGCGGTTGTAACGCTCGTCCGCCGCGTCGGCGTTTTTCGCAAGAGAGTCCGCAAGATAAATGTTCTGCTCGTCATAACCGACAACGACGGCGTAGTGCGTGTCTCCCGGAATTCGGATAAAAACGATTATCGGATTTCCTTCCGACAAACGCCGCTTTAACGTGTCAACGTTCCCGCGGCAGGCTTCCGCCCGATACCCGTGCTTCTCAAAAACGTCCGTAATGCTTCTGACGGAAACAAAGCCGAAAGGTCGTTTGAATTCCGAAAACAGTTTTTCGCCGTCCGCTTCCTCCCCGAAATGCCGTAAAAGATAAGCGGTCGCATAAGCCGCGCATTTTCCGTCTGTCTGATAATCGATACGGTTTTCCGCATTTACGCAGAAAAACTCCGACGGATAATCGAAAGCTTCTGTCTCGTCCTTTGGCGGGCTTATGTACGCAAGATAACTTATACCCGCAACAACGCACACTGCGATCGCAATAATCGCGATCGTCAGACATATTTTTCGCATCTGTATTCCTCCCGAACTTTATGTTGCCGTAGCAATAATATTTCAAACATCAGGCAATTTTTCCGCCCGTTTGCCGCTCGACTTTCCTTGCCTTTTTAATAACGTTGTCAATAAGCGCGGAAATATCGGCGTTTTGGCGGGTTCAAACGCAATCACTTGTGGCTAGCCGAGCGAGATTTGAACCACATTAAGTTTTAACGGCGCAAAACGATCTTTAATCAGACGTATTTCTTTATAAACTCATCGAAAGTCGGCAGATTATCGGCTTTCCGATAGCTGCTGCAATCCGTCGTTCTGTTCACCAATCGCGTATTATAAAGCTCACGCCGAAGCGTTGCGGGGTCATGAAACAAAGTCCATTCGTCAAGTAACGAGTTGATCTCCGATTCCGTATATTGCCGCTCGGCTTCAATTTTTTCCGACAGATACCAGAGCGCGATCAATTTCTTTTTATGCTTGGACGGAAAAGAAATCAACCGCCCCTCTTCGTTCAGAAACGGAGCCAAATCCGATAAAAAAGATTCCATACAGTTCTCCCGTAAATCAAAAATTATTATTTGTGCGTTCCCGCCGATTTCGGGGAAGCGTTTTCGTAAGTATTAAGGTATGCCGGACAAGAATAAAAACCAGCAGAATTACGGTTTGTATAACGCAAAAAACCGCGCTTATCGAATACTCCGGTCCTACAATTTTATTGAGCGGATTTGCAACGGATTGCAAAACACAATAAACCACAATCCACACTATTGCAAATGCCAACTCGCTTTTTTCGTATAATTTTTTCATTTTATCTGCTCCTGAATTTTTTATATCTCGCCTTTGATATATTCTTTGCCCCAAAAATTCGGCATCGATTCTTTGAGAGTAACGGTTTTTCTGCTTTCATAATCGACCATAATCTCCATGTTTTCGTTCTCCTCGTTCAACTGATACAGAAATTCGCGGCATGCGCCGCAAGGCATTCCGCTCCCGCCGCCGAAAGGCGCTTTATCCCGAAAGGCGATCAAACGTTTTATTTTTGTCCGACCGCTGCTTGCGTACATATTCAAAGTGGCGACCCGCTCCGCGCAAAGATTCATAACTCCGCCGCATGCCTCTATGCAAAACCCCGTATAAATTGATCCGTCCTCGCTTTCCAAGGCGCATACCACATGATGCGCCAGAACGAAAGGGCTTACATTTTGGGGCGAATACTCTTTTTCGGCACTGCGATAAAGCTTTTCCCAAATATCCATATCGTCCTCCCTAATTCACTTTTTGACAGCTTCGCCGAAAGTCATGACAAAGCAACCCTTGTTTTCGTAATATGCAAACATTTCGGGCAGCTTCTTTTTGTCGTAACTCGTAACGCAATCCGACAGCACACGGACGGTATACCCGCTTTTTGCCATATTAAAGCAGGTTGATTTAATGCAAGCCGCGGCGTCCGCACCGACGATATAAAATTCGTCAATGCCGCGTTCGTTGATAAAAGCCGCAAACTCCTCGCTCGTCAACGCGTTGCTTTTTGTCTTTGTGAAAATATAATCGGACACGACGTTCAGCTCGGGAACAAACTCCGCGCCGCGGGTACCTGCTCTGAACGTTCTCGTTCCCTCGGACAGGTTGTTATGCCGAATATAAATCACATACATTCCGCAACCGACTGCCCAATCGATCGCTTGATCGACATGCCCGATGATATCTTTGTAATTTTTCGTGATATCGTTTTGAAGGTCGAGCACGACCAGCGCACTGTTTTTCATTTCGTGTTTTCTCCTTGTCTGATATAAAATTACGCGGTATGGTCGTCGGTTTTATTCTTGACCTGTATGCTAGACAAGAATAATACGAACCTTGCCAAAACGCCGCAATTTCCGTGTTTTTTGTCAAATTCTCGCTGTCAGACCACGGTTCATATTATTCTTGTCTGGCATCGATTCGATAAACGCGTCGACCCGACGGATCGTATCCTCGTTGACGGTACGACTGCCCTTTTTCCGTACCACCGTCATGTGTCCGTTGCTCCCTTCTTCCCCGATCAAAGCGAACTTAACGGGAGACCCCGCCAATTCGTTACGATACGCAAACAAGGCGCAACCGTCCGGGGTAACTTCGGCGTCTTCGCTGCCTTGCAGAACAAGAGTAGGCACATTTGCGCGCGAAAGCCCCGCCACGGCGGTCGGATTACGGTTTTTTCCGAACAAAACACGCTGTATCGACAATATCAGAGCGCATAAAAGCTTTCCGCCTTTTTGATTTCTTCCCGTCGCTTCCGCGATAACAGCCTCGTCCGAAGAGAAAAACGGAGCATAGGCGACGAGTCCGTCCACATGCTTATCCGTGAATTGCCCCACCGCGCAAACGGCGTATGCGCCCATGCTGTGCCCCATTAAAATAACGGGGAGAGAGTCGTCGACGATAAAATCAAGCGCGTTTTTCAAATCGGTCACCGCTTGCGGGAAGCCGTAAAAATGTCCGGAACTGCCCGGATATCCGCTGTATTCAAAAGCGAACAACTTATAGCCTTGCTCGGCAAAATGATGAATTTCGGGGGAATAATATTCAACGCCGACGCCCATTCCATGCGCGAAAACGATAAGCCCGCGTGTTCCCGACTCGTTCCAAAGATAACCTGCAAGACTGTTTCTTCCGCTGCGAAAAGTCACTTTACGCCCGTCGGCAGGCGGCTTTATTTTTTTGTACGGCTTGAACATTGCGGCATTGACAAAAAAAGCGACAACAAAAAAGCATACGATCAAAATCAAAAACAAAAACAACAAAATAAGAAATATCATTGCGACCTCTCGTCTTCCGACAGCCGCGCGCGGCGGATGACATTTTGTATTACGATAAAAATATTATCGGGAAGTAATCCCCTCGTTTTTCGCACGGCTTTGCTCCTCGGATTTCATTTTTCATTGCGCCCGGTCGGAAATTCCCGCCAAAGCCAAAAACTTTTTGTCCGACTGAATACTCTGCGTTACAAACTTTCCGTTTTTAAACAAAGCGTACGTCGTGACGGGCGCAGGTACGCTTTGCGCGCTCTCCCTGTCGGCGATATGAATGATTTTCAGCGGAATATTGTGTTCCTTTGCCGCTTTCTGCACCCTCGGCACCCAATAATAAGCGAACGGACACTGATCGGTATAATAAAGAACGAAGCCCTCCCCGTCCGCTTTCGGGTGCTTTGCGCACTCTTTAAATTTCGGCGGTTCGGCATTTTGCGCAAGCGGCAGATACATTAAGTTAATTCCGCAATCGGATATATCCGCGATCTTAAAGCCTTTGTGAGAAAGAAACTTCGGATCGGCGAGAAATTCCCGCTTCCGCCCCTCGGCGCACAAAATGCAAACGCCGTTTCTCCCCTGCGCCGCGGCGGCGCGGACGCACTCGGAAAGCAGATCGTTCGCATATCCGTGACCTTTCATATCCCCCGCAATCCATAAGCAGTTTATATAAAGATAGCCGTCCGCATCTATCGGCACCCAGGCATTTTCCGCGGGAATATATTCGATAAAGCACTTTCCGCGCTCCTCGCTGCGATAGAAAACAAGCCCTTCGTCGAACCTGTTTTTCATCCATTCCTTTTTGATAGCGCCCTGTTTAACCGACATTTCGCAACAAATATGCTCTTTGTCTATGTTTTCTTTGTTAATATAAATGTAATTCACGGTTTCCCTCTTTATTTTATTCTTGGCTGGCATAGGCGACTGCAATTCCGACCCGCTCGATTTTGCCGCTTATCCAAGACTTTCTTCACGCGCCGCCAGTATCGCGCCGTTATACGCCCGCTCCAACTGCGCGCTTATAAGTTTTTCGTCGTATTTAAGCGAATTGTTGGCTATAATGCTCGCATACCCGTGGGCAAACAGAAAAACCGTTAAAAAGACCTTTTTCGTCTGCTCGATCTCCATGCCCGACGCTTCCCGCATAGCCGAAAGAACGGGAATAAGCTCCTCTGCGTCTATCAGTTCGAGCATAGTATTTCCGTTGAAAAAATCCGACTGAAAAAGAAAACGAAACAAATGCGGTTCTTCAATCGCAAAGCGTATATAATTCAGACCGATCCCGAGCATGGCGCCGTTTCGCTTTCCGCTTATTTTCATAAGATATTCGGAATGGTAACAGTCCGCCTTTTTATAGACCGCCCTTTTCAGATCTTCGATCGTCGCGAAATGATACATAACGGGTTGCGTGGAACAGTTCAGTTTTTCCGACACGGTCCTCGCATTTATGTTCTCCGCCCCCGTTTCGCGCGCTATTTCAAAAGCGGCGTCTATTATCATTTCTTTCGTGGCTTTCACTTTTGCAGGCATATTCGCACCTCCATATATAATCAGAATTATATATAATTTGCATTATACATCAAAAAACTATGTTTGTCAACTATGCCGAACAAAAATATAAAAATAAAAAACGTCGCAACAAGCGACGTTTTTTGTATGTACGACAAAATCTCGTTTTGTGGATAATTTTCGAAATTGCGTCGGACGATGAGTATTTTTGCAATAAGTAATTTAAACTATCTCGGCAAGCGGGAATTTATAACGTCAATTCCATAACGCTGTACTCTTTTTCCGAAATAACATAAAATCCGTTCTTTCGCCAAAAAGAATTGCTTTGCGGATTTCCTTTATCTACCCCGATACGCACTTTTTTATAGCCCGATTGTTTCAAACAGTTACAAACATCTCCGATAATATCGGAGCCGACCCCTTTATTTTGATAATTTATGTTTGTCATAAACAATCCGATAAAGGCAATTTCGCCCGTCGGATAACCTAAAATCAGATCCATATTCGCGACCAGCGAATCGCCGTCAAAAAAACCGACGTAAAATTTATCACCGTAACTCTTGTCGGGAGGTAATGCTTTCATATCCTCTGCAATGCTTTCTTTTGTAACAAACGGCGGGTGATATTTATAGTAAATTTCGTTTTTACGACTCATATCATAAATAATATCTATATCATTTATGTTTAATGTACGCACCCTGTATTTTCTTGATAATAATCCTATATCCATACCTGATTCCTTGATAAATTCCGATTTGTCTTTGCCTTAATTTTAGCATATACGCTTTTGATGACTATGAATTATTCATCAACCTTTACACCGTGAGCTTTGCAAACCGATTTTATCGCTTCGAAGTCCTCTTTTAAATAAGGACTCTTCGACGGCAACGAAAACTCGTGCTTTGCAATCTCATATAACAACCCGAAATTTATCGGTTTACACTCAAACAGCAACAAAAAAGAGAGAACCTAAAAAACTTGTTCTCTCTTAATATTAGTATGAAATTGTAGCACCCTTATCGAGCAAAAACGATATGTCGTAAGTTCAAAACCTGTTTTTTGAAAAATTCGCCGAAATGCAGCTGTTAAATTCAAAGATTTTGTTCGATGACAAAAACACAAGATATTGTAACAAAAAAGCACAAGATACGCAATATCTTGTGCTTTTTGTCTGTTGTAGCTTTTTCGTACAACAAAGATGTCTGCATTGCCCAAAATAGCTGATTTTATCAGCCGTTTTGACTTTTCGTTTTTCAGTTTTCTCGCTTTTTCCGTTCCGTTTTTGAACCACGCACTTTGCGATTTCAACGGAGCGATTTCAAATACTCTTCGACGTTTCTGTATTCGATTCCGTTTTCGAGAGTTGTATTTTCTCCGCGATAGATGACCGTTCTCTTCGTGATCTTCCCGTATCTGAATTCCGTGTTTTTCAGTTTTTCTTCGTCAATCAAATGCCTGAATTGCTCTTTCGCTTGTTCCTTGCTGTGCTTTACTTCGTAAATTTCACAAGTCGCATTCGCATTATCCGCAACAACCATATCGAATTCGCCGACGGCAAACTGAAGTTGAAAAACTTGCTTTTTCGGATTCGCAATCTTTGTTTCAAGCAACACGATGTCTTCCATCATTCTACCCTTTATATCGCTTAAAATCCGTTCGATAACCGCATTTCTTTCATCTATTGAAAGCTCCTGAAACTCTATGTCTTCAAGCAACGATTGCACGAGTTCTTTTGCTTGCGAATATCTCATTCCTGGTTGAGTAAAAACGGTTTTGTAGTTCTTTTCACGACCGACAGGCAACGTCTGAATATCGATATCAACCGTTAAATCCAAAGCGTCGAGATACTCTTTTATTTCTCTTCTGTGTTCATCGGAAATCTTCACTTTCTGCTCTTCTCTATTCCTTATTTCGAGCAAGTTTTTCAGTCTTTCGGTGAATTCTTTTTTGTCAACCCGATCGAGAATATCGTTTGAGGTTTTCTTGTCGTTTCGCAAGTTCCTTGCCGAAATACCCAAATCGTGAGAGATAAAATCTTTCGTCAGAACGTCTAAAGTGAAACGATGGTTGACGTCTTCAACAACGCGGTTTATCGCACTTGTCAACTCATTTTTCTCATACAAATCATAGAGTGCGCGAAAATGCCCGCCGTACTGATAGCATTTAAGAGAATGCTGAATATTTTTTGCTATCGCGCTATCGACGTATTCGTCAACGCTTTTCTTATTTGCAAACGTTGATTTTTCGTTATAATGAACGCCGCCGAGACTCATCGTTCCGCCGTAGCAAATATACTCGTCGATTCCCTTTATGCCGAGAACCTCTTCAAATTCTCTGTAAGGAATAAACGTGGTATGAAGAAAAGTGCAACGGTCATATAACTGCTCGTCTTCGGAAAAGAAGAACCCGAGCGAATCCGTACCCGATAACACGATTTTCATTCCGCAAGCGGCAAATATATCCGAAAAAAGCGCAGCGCCTTCGATAAAATCTTCGATAAGCGTTACTTCGTCGATAAACACATACTTGTATCCGCTGTTCATCAGGTGTTTTAAGTCCTGATTTATATCGCTTAAACCGATTCCCGCGCCGACCTGAATAAATGCCGTTTTTGAAAAATCTTCGTCGTTCATCTCGGCTATAACCTGGCGTATGAGCGTCGTTTTACCCGTGCGCCTTAATCCGTAAAGAATAAAAACCCTGTCTCGAATATCTCCGTAAACATAATCGCAAATATTCTTATAAAGACTTCTTTTTTTGTAATTTGCGACTGTCTGAACGTAACTTTTCAAGTTTTCTCCGAGCATTACATCGGTTCTGAAAACGTGCGTTTCCTTTTTTTCTTGCTCGTTTTTCTGCGGTTTGGGAAGCATAAAAGTAAGTTCTTTTTCTCTCTTTTGAAGCTCTCTTCTTCTTTCTATTTTAGCGCGTAAATCATCTACAAGCGCATCATCGACATATTTACTTTTCTTTTTACCATCCTCTGTCCATTGCAGATAATATCTTGTTTTACCGTTTATATTTTTCTTCGAAATATACCCGGCCGGCAACTCGGCTATTTCTTTTTGAACTTGTAAAAGCTCATTCTGAATTTCTTGATTATTCATTATAATCTCCGTCAGACATTTGATAACTGTTCCTTGAGAATTCTGTCCGCATTATTTGTATTTTGATTTTTATCCAACAAAGCAATAAAACCGATAACCGCTTCGAAAGCTGTTGCATAAGCCTTTTTATTCGGATGGTCTTCGTTATTCGATTCCAAATCGTTATTACTCGCAAATAATACGCCCTTTAACATTCGCTCGCCCACAAGATTCAGCTTTTCATTTTGCAGTCTTGCTTTACTGTCATTCAAGTCGTTTGAGGTCATAGCTTCTGTATATTCTTCTAACATAACAAAAGCTCCGCATACGGCATCGCCAACCGTAGCCAGCGCTCTATGATCTCCTATATTTAGATTATATTTATCTTTATATTCTTTTGCATATTGCGGCATTGTCAACGATCTTACGGCAGGTATAATATCTTTTTGTAAAATATCTATATTTAGTAGTTTGTAAAACTGAATAGATTTTTCTTGCATTTCTTTAAACATATACATATTATTTTTTAATCAAATGGAATCAATTCGCCATCTCGCAATAGGAAATATTGCTTTTTATAAATTGTATTTCCCCAAATAGGGTCAAATTTAATATTTTCGCCATTTAAATTTCGATTTCTTGAACCTAGAAGCATTTGCAATGATTTAGGTAACACATTGTATATAGGCGTTGTAATTTCCAACATATATCTACCATCCTGTAGTTTTGCTCCTTTATAAGAGAAATAATCACTCTCAATTATACCATTTCTCGATAATGCTTTAGACTGCCCATGATAATCCTTCCCTTTTAAACTAAAGATTACAGGCATATCATTTGGAATATTTGATTTTACAATAAAACATAATTTATCATTTAAACATTCCCAAGTTATTTTTTCAATTATTACACTAACTTCTTTCCCACTCAACGGTTGCATTTGTGCCATCTCCATCGGAATAGGCAATAAATCCCCCATCTCCACATATCTATTATCATAATACCATCTATCGTAAATCTTTTTAAAACCCCACGAATTCACAATTGACAAATTTATTTGATCTATAACAGCATCCGAAAAATATTTACCATTTTTTTTATAGTCCACACGAGAATACGCTCTTAATAATTGAATAACTGGCATCCTAAATTTTTCATATGCATCAACATATGGCAAACATTCACAGTCTTGTATATTTGAATTTGCATCTTCATAATAGTTACCTTGCCTTACAATAAAATCATATATTTCGTCATCTGAGTAATTAGTATTAACCGGTGGTGTCGTTACTGAAAAATAAAAATCTACTGTCAATGATGAATGTTCCCATGATAATTGCTCGTATCCTAAATTAGCCGATTGTTCTGCCACCTGCCTACGCACCGATTTAAACATGTCCTCTATTTTTATGTTCGGGACTAAAAGAGCATTTTTTAATGCGGCAGTATATAATCCATTAGTATTCGCGACTCCATCAAAAGCATCACAATTTGGACTTGTTGCAAATGCAATTATCGTTCCTTTGGGTTGACATGAAAACTCAAATTTCCCACAAGTAAACCCTTTCATTCCACTAAAAGGATTACTCCTGCACGCATCTAATATACAAATATTTACCTTATCCTTATACATCTCCAATTTTTGTAAATAATCATCTAAACAGTAGCACGACAGGCTCGTTTTCACAACGGAATCCACCTTACAGTCTACTGGAACAATGTAATTCTTTCCGCTAATTTGCATACCATGTCCAGAGTAAAAAAAGAGTCCAACCGAATTGTCTTCCAACTCTTTAATAAAATTATTTACCGCCGTATTTATCATCTCTAAAGTTCCATCTAATATAGTAGAAACTTGAAATTCCAATTTTTCCAAAGTCAAACTAATGTCTTGCGCATCTTTCCGCGGATTGGTTAGTTTTCCACAAAACTTATAATTCTCATTACCTATTACTAATGCGATCCTTCCCCATATACTCCTCTTTACGAATTTCTCGTTACTATTTTACTTACACATAATGGTAACCTCATTATAACCCCCTTATTGAAATTTGTCAAGGGGTTATGGCGGGTTATAAAACTTCTTTTTGAAAAAACAACGAGAATTTTCCCGAATAGCATACAAGCGACCACGAATTTGTAGCCGCTTTTTACATTATTTATCTGCCAATTTTACGTCGTCAATATCAAACCAAGTAGCGTTTTTGATAACCGCTTCCGCATTACCGTCGCTTAATTGAACAAAATTGATTACGTCGTCTTTCGGGAACCCGCCATACCAATAACGCCACCCCATATCATTATTCGGAATAATGCCGAGATCGTCGTTTCCGAGCAGTTTATCTACTATTTGCCCGGCATGCCCGAGAAGAACGGGAACGCCTTTATCTTTCATCGCGTTATACATACGCACGACTTCCGTCGTCAGACAATGCGTTCCGCCGGAAAGATAAAACCAATATCCGTCATCCCAAAACAAATACAAATGAATCATCGTATGCGTATGTCCGCAAGAGATTTCCCACATGTGCGACGGGTTTTCTATTTCCCATTTTTCCTGCGTGCTTAACTTAAACCACTTATCGAAGTCGTCTTGCGAATTCTCGTCAAGCAAACTCATTCCGCCGTCACGATCGTCGCCGTGACGTTTGAACATTTCTTTTGGCGTCTTTCCGTCTAATTCCTCATATCCCGCAGCGGCATAGCAATAAGAACAAACTTCGTAATACTTTCCGGAGGACATCCGCTCATATCGCCCCGCCGCCTTCGTTGCAAACAGGTCATTCCCGTTTTTGATATGCTCTATAAGTTTGTCTATTTCTTTTTCCTTTAACCCGTCACGATCGTGCCTCTTGCTTTTCGGGACAAGTTTCCAATAGAGCGCGCGGTTGATAAACCCTTTTCTGTTTTCGTAAGGCAACCCCTTTTTAACATAATCGTTATATACGCCTTGTTGCAACATTCCGACGGTGTTAGCAACTACCTGACTCAAAAATTCAAGTATTCTGTCTAACCGAGAGTCCGGAAAGAAATCCCCTTTCATATCCGGGCTTCTGCGCACAAGCACGGTATCGTCAAGAAAAACCATAACGTAACCGTTTTCGTTGATGACGCCGATTTTGAACCATACGCGTTTCCACGGGAATTCTTCTTCCATATCTTTTTGAAACTTTTCTTCGGAACAATCTTCGGGAGCGTAATACTTATTGAATTTTATGTATTGTTTTAGCGTTCCCCTCGGCACGGAAAACCAAAACTCCCACCGTTTATCGGGATAAGTAGGTTCTATTTTTTCTATTTCGCCGAGCAATTTATTCACCGACTGCAACCCGCTCTCCGTCAACGCTATATCGTTATGATTTAATCTGTTTGAGTGATAAATATACTTATACAAATCGACTTCGGAAGCCGACATTCTTATTTGCTTGTCCATTTTTACCTCTTTAAATCTTTATCCTTTACCGACGTCATTCGCCTTTCCAAATCCCGTCCGGTCTCATTTTTGCCATTGTCAAAAGTTGCACCAATGGTCTTTTGGCATTACCCTCCGTTGCTTCCCAATAGTTCTTTGAAACGTCGTCGCCTAACGCGTTTATCGCCTTTGCAAGCAACGGAATACTTTCAAGCCCCGTTTTCCCGAAAATAGTTTCTAATCCATCTTTACCAAATACGGAATCGTGACGATAAATTTTACTATAATTATACGTTATATTCAGCCACAGTTCCGTAGTCCCGCCAAGCATAAAAGTTCCTCCGCGCATCATATGCGGAGAATCCGAATGTAACACCTCACCCGTTACCCTATCTGTAAGAGAAATATCCCAACTCATTTTATACCTCTTTTATATATTCTCATCTCTCATCGATCTCTGCTCTTTTGTTTTCAGAATTTCGTCTAACGTGACCGGCGCATAATTCCAATACATACAACCGACGTTATAAATCTGTAAATTATACCCCTTTTCGTTTAACGTTTTTGCGATAAGAAATTCTTCCGTTGCCTCCGCCGTAAAATGCGAATGCCCGTGCAAATGAACAGCATTATATCTATGTCCGTTGTAAAACGGAATAAAATAATGGCTTAAAATACACCGCCGCGTCGTGCCGTCTTCAAGCATAACGCTAATATCGTCATAATCTTTTATTCCTGCAAGAGCTTTCTTTGCCGCCGCATTATGCAAAAACCGATCATGGTTGCCTTTTATCAAAATAATCTGTCCGTTCAAGCGTTTTATAATCTGAACTGCTTCGTTTGTTGCGGTTTTCCATATCAAATCACCTAAAACGTAGACAAGATCTCCCTTGCCCACCTTGTCGTTCCAACGCTTTATAAGTTCCTCGTCCATTTCTTCCACAGTTTCAAACGGTCTGTCATCAAACCTTAAAACGTTCTCATGCCCGAAATGCAAATCGCTCGTAAAAAATATCTTTTTTCTTTCCATTATCCGTCTCCGAAAATTTCGTCGCAAAACGATTGTAGTTCAATTTTATCTTTCATATTCAAATCGGCACATGCCGATAACTTGTCCGTATAACACTTCTCAAAAACGTATAGCCGCGACGAAGTAGTCTTTGTCGCATCGTTATATCGAATCATTTCGGGAACGCCCCAAAACATAACTCCCACTTTATCCGAATGCCGGAAAGTTTCGTCAAGCGCATATTCTAAAGACTCAAACTCTGGTTTTATCGCTCGGATATAATCCTTTCCGTCTTTAATTACAATCTGCCGAAACGTAGCGGCTTTTGTTCTCATGTAATACGGATAGTGCCAGATATTAACGTGTTTCCACTTATAGTTTTTCTCAGAATGCTCGCTTTTGTCTATCAGGCTCACCGGCGTTAAAAATCGACTGCTTCCATACTCAACCGGATGCTCGCAATTTCTATTCCCGGACTTAAACTTTGTAAGCGCCGCATAAAGCCCGTCAACGTCATTGTCTATCGATTTATTGTTTTTGATCGCTATTATCATGTCTTCGATTTCTTCCTGCGTTCCGTAATAGTCTTTCCATCCGGACGAAAAGCCGGGACGAGCATAGTCTGTAAGCCGAATCCTGTAAAACTGTCTATTGCTCATTATTCTTAAACCATCTTTGCAAAAACGACGTGTTTTTAGGATCGGCACAAAAATACAAGAAATCTCGCGTTACCTCTTCAATCGTCGTGCCGTTTTCTTTACAAATCTTTTGCACTCCGTCATAAAGTTCCTGTTCTACTCCAAATATCACCTCTACTTCTTTTGCCATAAAAACTCCCATATTTACTAATAGTCTCGCCAAAATTATAGCATAAAAAAAGACCTATTTTCGTCCCACTCAAAAACGTTTCAACTTTTAGAAAAATATTTCAATTTTCTGTTTTTGTTGCAACTTTTTGAAAAATGTTTCAACTTGAAACCAACCACAGGTCAACTTTTAAACTACCGGTTTATTGTAATTCAATCACTTTTAATATACTTTATTTACTGTTCCGCTTCGTAAAAGCATTTTCCCGCAGTATCTCCCGCAGAGCCTTTACCATATCGATGATAATCCTGCTCTCATACAAGGTACACTCTTTAATTTGCTCGGCAAATTCGTTTTCGCACACGTTTTCATGCGTGTTTATACAGTCCGCCAAAATGTAATCTGCCGAAACGTCCAACGCATTAGCTACATCGACGAGCGTTTCAAGACTCATGCACTTCAACCCCGTTTCCATATAACTTATGTAACTCGTCGATTTCTCTACCGCTTCAGCCAAATCTGCCTGCGATAAATGCTTCTTTTTCCGTGCCTCTTTCACTCTTTGTCCGATAGTGTAATAGTTAATCATGAATAAACCTCCAAAAAATATTCATGATTATTATAGCCGTTGCACTATATTTTCGGCAATCGGCTGTTGTTTTCATAGCCAATAGACGATAAAATAGTCATAAGAATAAAATGGGAGGCGGAATATGGACGACGAAAATTCGTTAAAACTAAAAGAAATCGGCAATCGTATTCGCGCCGCCAGAGTCGAACAACACATGAGCCAAGACGCATTAGCGTTTGAGGCAGATTTAAGCCTTAGCACAATGAGCGACATCGAACTCGGCAAGTCTAACCTTCGCGTCGTTACTTTAATAAAAATTATCGAAGCGTTAAAGATTTCCGCAGATACAATCCTGCGCCCGGACGTTCCGAATGTGAACGGTATTTACCAATCGGAGTTCAGCGACCTGCTGTCCGATTGCTCCCCCGCCGAGATGGAATCTATTATAAGACTCGTTTCCGACGTCAAAAAAACTTTCCACTCAAACAAACTGTAACCCACACAACATCACATAATCATGTTGCCGAATCGCCATTACTCGGCAACTTTTTTTATTTTTCTTATGTTTTTATAAACCGACGGTCAACGACTTGACTGCCGGTTTATTTCTTTTTACGCGAAAAGACATTATAATTGATTGCGGAACAACAAGCATAGGGAGAGACTATGGAAGAATTAAACGTATTCGATAAACTCACGGCTATCGCAACGCCGACACAACTTACTTTGTTCGGCGACTCCGATCGTTCAAGAGCAATCGCTGAACATAAAGCATGGCTGCAAAGCATCCGACACGAACGCCCGAATACCGAATCGAACTATAAAATAGGTATTTATATTCGCTATTTTAATCAGACAAAATACGAAGATTATCTCTCATATCACAAAAAACAGTTTAACGACACCATCGCCCTTTGCCCGAAATGGGAACTTGTCGATTTTTATATAGATGAGGGCGCAACAGCTCCGCATATGGAATCTGCCAAGGAATGGAGTCGATTGTTGCAAGATTGCATGGACGGCAAAGTCAATCTGATTATCACTCAAAAAATCGGTAACGTTTCGAGAGACATGCAAGAATTGACGATATGTTCGCGACTACTTGCAGCACAAAATCCGCCTATCGGTATTTATTTTATATCGGAAGACATTTTTACTTTAGCTTCTTACTATACACGCGATTTGAGGGACACAAAATTCTTCCCTTCCGAGGATTGGAAGATACTCCCCGACGAAGAGCCAAAAGGACTGATTACAGATGATTGATATTGAAAAACGCGAACAAAAGGAACAGGAAAAAAAGAAAACTCGACAAAGGATGCAAGTTAAAGTCGATCCGAATAACTACGAGTTTATTCCTGCCCAAAAAGAAACCGACTATTATGACAATGACGTCAATCAAAGAGTCGGAATCTACGTCCGCGTTTCCACCGACGACGTAAGGCAAACCACATCATTTGAATTGCAAAAGAAATATTATGAGGATTTCGTTACAAAACATCCCAATTGGACGCTCGTGAAAATTTATGCCGATGAAGGCATCAGCGGCACCTCTCTCGACCACCGCGTCGGATTCAATGAAATGATTTCCGACGCAAAAAACGGTAAACTCGATATGATTATCACAAAAAGCGTATCCCGTTTTGCCCGTAATGTTCTTATCTGTATCGGCATGGTGAGAGACTTGGCTGCATTACACCACCCCGTCGGTGTATTCTTTGAATCGGAAGCCATATTTTCGCTAAACGACGATTCTCAAATGGCTTTATCTTTTTTAGCCACGATGGCAGAAGAAGAATCTCACACGCGTAGCAGAAGCATGGAAACGTCCCTTCGGATGCGACTCGATAACGGTATTCCCCTCACCCCTAAACTATTGGGTTACTCTCATGACGAAGACGGGCAACTCATTATCAATCCTACCGAAGCGCCGACTGTTAAATTATGCTTTTATATGTATCTTTACGGCTATTCGACTCAACAAATCGCCGATACTCTTATCGCTCTCGGTCGCAAATCTTACCTCGGGAATATCTGCTGGACGGCAAACTCTATCGTGCAAATCTTGCGAAACGAAAGACATTGCGGCGACGTTCTAACAAGGAAAACCTATACACCCGACTTTCATACCCATAAAGCAAAGAAAAACTACGGGAAAAAACCGCAAAGTTTATATAAAAATCATCACGAAGCAATCGTCTCCCGCGATGATTTTATTGCCGTTCAGCATATGCTTGACAATGCAAAATACGGCAATAAATCTTTTTTACCCGAACTGAAAGTAATCTCGTCCGGCATACTAAAAGGTTTTGTCATAATAAATCCGCGCTGGGCGGCATTCAAAGAAATAGACTATCTTCAAGCCGCTCAAAGCATTTACGAACAACTTGCTGAAACCGATACCGAACAACCGACTCTTGTTGACGATAACCCGAAAGAAGTTCAGATAGAAGTCGCCGCCGGGGATTTCGACCTACGGGATTTTGAAATTACCCGTTCCGAATTTTTCGATTCGGTAAAACAACCTTACGTTGTTTTTGCAAATAAAAAGATTAAATTCGGCGCTACGATTACAAAGAAGTTCGCTGATAAAAATTACATTGAATTGCTCGTAAATCCAAAAGAACGAAAATTCGCCATACGTCAAACGGATAAAACAAATCGGCAAAGCGTATGCTGTTCAAAATTATCCATAGGCCAACATCTTCCGCGAGAAATCCCGGCTTCCGCTTTTTTCAACACGCTATACGATCTGTTCGGGTGGAACACCGATTATAAATACCGAATTATCGGCTCTTTACTTGAAAAAGACAATGAAATCGCCTATGTTTTCAACATAGATAACTCTGAAGCCTTTTTCAAACCGTATATCTTGCCGAAGGAACAAGACGAAAACGCAAAAATCCAGCATCTCACCCCTTCGGGAAAACGCATACGCGCAATTCCGCAGGAATGGACAAACAGTTTCGGCAAACAATACTATATTCACGAACAATCGATTGCCGCGTTAGCCGAACAAAGCGAAAAAGATTGGAAATTACGCATAGACGGTCAGCTGTGCGATACGGGTAACAACCTGAACGTAACCGGTTTCGACGAATTACGGACTTATATTAATCAAGAAATAAGCAGCATCACCACACAGGAGTAACAAATGAGCGATACGAATACATTGAACGATTTATTGCCCGACTCATTAAATCAAGAAGAACAACCCAACACGCAACAACCGTCCCTTGCCAAAGACGATGAAATATTAGATATGAGCGGCGGCTTCGACTTTGACGACTATCAGGTGGTCAGACGAGAATTTTTCGCACATATAAAAGAACCGTCCGTAACCTTCAACGAGTGCAAATTATACGTTAATGCCGCCTGTCTCTCTAAATTTCCGAATGCGTCTTACGCTCAGGTTCTGATAAACCAAAAAAAGAAAATTCTTGCTCTGCGCCCTTGCGAAGAAGGCGCAAGAGATTCTTTTATGTGGTGCAACTCTTCTAACAGTAAAAGAAAGGCAAAGTCTATCACATGCAAACTGTTCTTTGCAAAACTTGTGTCGCTTATGGATTGGAATCCGAATTACAGATATAAACTATTGGGCAAACTTATTCACGCGAACGGCGAATACCTCATTGCGTTTGATTTAACCTCAACCGAAATTTATCGAAAAGCAAAAGTCGGCGAAGATAAAATGAAGGTTTCCCGAACGCCGGTTTACCCGTCCGATTGGCAGAACCAATTCGGTTTACCGTTTAACGAACATAAACAATCCTTACAAATCAATATTTTCGACGGTTATGCGATTTATTCTATAAAAGAAACCGGACAAGATAACCACTCAGAGGTATTAAATGACAACCGAACAGCAGAATAACGTACTCCTTACAATCGATCCGAGAAAAAGCAGAATACGTTTATACAAAACTACCCTTCACGCTCTCGGCGATCCAAAATTCATCCAATTCCTTATAAGTCAAAAACAGCGAAATTTCGCAATACGCGCCGTAGATAAAGAATTTACCGACGCGCAACCGCTTAAGGTAAATACAAAAAATCTTTCACCCGACGATTCATACGAAGTGTTTTCCACAATGCTTGTCAATAAGTTATGCGACGTTTTAGGCATAGTCGATATGAAAAGTTCCTACAGACTCTCAGGTTGCATTATTCCGGAACAAAACATGGCTCTATTCTCGTTTTCGTCCTTAAGAAAAATAGACTTAAAGGAAGATTGCAATGGATAAGCTCCCTATACTCAAAATAGATCCTGAATTTAAAGACCTGATACGACCTTTAAGGCGTAAAGAATACTTACAATTAGAAGAAAATATCCTTGACGAAGGCTGCAGAGATCCGATAATCATCTGGAATGACTATATCATCGACGGACATAACCGCTATTCGATATGCACTAAATACTCGATTCCTTTCAATACCGTATCAAAAGATTTTGCCTCGCGTGAAGAAGTTATCGTTTGGATATGTAAAAACCAACTCGGGAGACGAAACATTACGGAAGAAACGCGAAAATATCTAATCGGTAGGCAATACGAATCCGAAAAAATCATCGACAGCAAAAAGAACATACGCGGTAAAAATCAACACTCGTTACAATCTAAACAAGACGAAGCCGACGAGGATTATATTATTGATTTCGAACCCGAACAGCCTATACAACGGTCGAAAAACAAAACCGCACATATTATAGGCGCAGAAAATAATATAACCCATGCAACCGTCCAAAAATATGCTTATTTTTCTCGCGCTCTTGACCATATTGCGGAGCAATGCCCGGAGTTAAAAACAAAAATTTTATCCGGAAGATATAAAATCTCACATAAAAACGTTCTTGCGCTCGAACAATTAAGTCCTAAAGAGCTAACGCAACTCAATGTGCGATTAGACAGAGGAAAACATCCTTTCGTGCAATATTGCACCACCCGTTCGATCATCGAGAACGAGCCTAAAGAAGAAACCAAGCCGCATCAGCCGTCTGTAAAAGATATGCCCGAACATAATCCGGACGCCCCGGTAATTCAACTTTGTCTTACCGTTCCGTCATGGATTACTTCCATACAAAAAGCCTCGGAGTCTGCCACCATCGCAAACACATCAGACAAAGCGAAGCAGCAACTACTCGAAATTTTAGATAAACTGAAAGCGGCAATTGATACCGTTACCGATCTTATTAAGGAGGATTAAACATGCCCGATTACAGTGAATTCGTCCCGAACGTTCACTTTGAACAAATTCCTATTAAAGACCTTGTATCAAATCAGGACTATCAAAGAAATCTATCCCTCGGGCATATAAACCGTGCCGCAGAAAATTTTGACTTATATCAAATCAATCCCGTAAAGGTCAGCCGTCGCGACGGTGTAAATTACGTTTTTAACGGTCAGCACACCATAGAAATAGTAGCCTTGGTATCCGGCTCGCGTGAAACTCCCGTTTGGTGCATGATTTACGACGACTTATCCTATACCGCCGAAGCAAATATCTTTGCAAACCAGCAAAAATTTGTAAAACCGCTCCAACCTTATGAAGTGTTCAATGCCAATGTCGAAGCCGGAAACGACACCCAACTTATCATTAAAAGTTTAGTAGAATCATACGGCTTAACAATAGGAAACAAGAAAGGTCCGGGGGTTATTTGCGCCGTATCGACATTGGAAAATATATATACGAATTACGGAATGCAAACATTAAATCGAACCTTACGCTTGATTATAGGCGCATGGGAAGGCGACCTTCATTCTTTTTCTGCAAACATTCTTAACGCCGTCGCAAAACTTGTTTCCATCTTCGGCGACGGTCTTAACGATGATATTTTTAAGGAAAAACTCGGAGCCGTTTCAGTAAAACAACTCACCCGCGTCGCAAAAGAACGAAAATCCGGTTGCATGGGGTTTGCCGAAACCATGATTATAGAATACAACGGAAAGAAAAAGTCCCGCGCCAACCGTCTGTCTATGGGCAGACTTTATTCTAAAGGATACTCGGGCGACATCGGCGAAGACGACGAAGACGATTCTTTACAAGATGAATCCGAGTCCGAATACTCTGTCATTGAGTAGAAAGAGGCTTGCCCTAAATTATTGGGCAAACCTCTTTCTGCTTTTATACAAAAGATTATCATTAAAATATAAACAACTTTATATTCTATTACCAAATGTAGTTTAAAGCCTAATTAAACTCATAATTACCCGAAAAAACCGTCTGGGCTGTTCCGTCCGGCAGAATGATTTTTGCCGTGCAGTTGCAAGGAATGGAAACGGTAAATACGATTTTACCGTCCTTTCTTCCCCAACCGCTCGAAACAGTGCCGTAAATACTGTCGTAACTCGCTTTGGCAAAAGTTTCTTTTCCGCCGACCTTGGGGGCGATTAAAAATTCATTTTCGCCGACAACCTTTATTCCACACATTGAACCGATAAGCCATTCGCACAATGCGCCTTTACTGTAATGATTTAGCGAGGCAATTCCTTTATCGCTCGTCATATTGCCTTCCCACGATTCCCAAATAGTTGTCGCGCCGTTTTTAACCATAAAAAGCCATCCGGGGCATTCTTCGTTTTCAAGCAATTTATATGCGTATTCAACGTCTAAGTCGGAAAGTACGTCCAAAATAAACGGAGTGGACAAAAATCCCGTGCCGAGCCGCCAGCCGTAATTTTCCATTGCCTCGATAAGCCGTTTTTTTGCAAATTCCTCCTGCTGCTCGGTCAAAAGCCCCATATACAGCGGACGGACGAGTTTTGCCTGCCTGTCGGTATCGAGCGAAAATTTCGGTTTCGTTACAAGTTCTTGGTAAGCCCTCTTTGCGCCATCGGAATATTCTTTGATTTTTGCCAGCGTTTTATCTTGCTTTTTGCCGAGAATTTCGGCAATTTCCAAGACGTGCTTTAAGGTAAAATAGGTATAAGCCGTACTTTCTTCGGGGTGCGGAGCGGCAAAGTCGTACCACTTGAAAGCGCACACATCGTTCGGTTCCGCCCATTCGCCGTAAGACTGCCCGCAATTTACCGCATATTTACGGTTTTTACGCGACAAATGCATGGGCTTGGCATAGATTCCGCCCCATTTGCCCGCGCGTTTTATCATGAAGTCGGCGTATTTCAGCATTCCGTCGTAATACTGTTCGAGCAGCCTCTCGTCGCCGTACTTTTTGTAGAAATAATACGGAAGATATACGCCCGCGCACGCCCAGCCGACCGAGCCGTTCATTACCCACATAAACCAGTCTTCGTTTGCAAACGGTGCAATCTGCGGCAGTCGGCCGCTCTTCCATTGTCTGTCGTAAATATCTCTGACGTGTTTTCTCGCAAAGGCGGCGTAGTCGGTCAGGTACGAAGCCGTATTGAAAAACAACTGACTGTCCCCCGTCCAACCCATTCTTTCGCGCGTCGGGCAGTCGGACGGAAGATCGGTAGAATTGCTTTTCAGCGACCACACCGTACTGTGATAAAATTGATTGATAAGCGGATTCGAACACTCGAAGACGGAAGTTTCTTCCATCGCGCTATACACCGCAACCGCCGTAAAATCTTCTTTTTCAAACGAAACGTCGGCGTCTATCTGCGCATACTGAAAGCCGCCGTAGAAAAATTTAGGTGTATATTCATTCACCCCCTCTTTGCAAACATAGGTAAATTCCTGTAGCGGCGTGCGTTTGCCTTTGTGAACGCATTGCACGTTTTCAAGCGTAAGTTCGCCGTTTTTATCGAGCATTTCACCGAGCACGATATGGATTTTATCTCCTTTTTTTGCGTTCAGCTTAAAAGAAATGTAGCCCGAAAGATTTTGCGGAAATTTCAGCACTTTCTTGCCCGTGGGCGTAACGATAAGTTCCTCGGGAGAAAAACGTTCGCGCTCTTTTACTTCAACGTTGTTCGAAGCGGTTAAATTAGCGGCAAAAGAAACAACTTTCGCTTTTCCATGGTATGACGGCACTTTATTTGCGTTTACGGTTTCGCCGTCCTTTAAGTCGGCAAATTCAATCGTGCCGTCGTTCGACCATAGCCAGCTCTCGTCCGTACATACGGTGGTAATTTTGCCGTCCGAGCCGACGATTTCCAACTGCGCATAAAGTTTGGTTTGCGTGCCGTAAGTATTCGTTCTTCCTTTCGCCCCGTTCGAGCCACGGTACCAACCGTCGGCAAGTTCCACCATGAAATCGTTACCGCCGCTTTTCATTAAATCGGTCACGTCGTACGTCTGATATTGAATGCGTTTGCGGTAATCGGTAGAACCCGGCGCAAGGATAAATTCGCCTACGCGTTTTCCGTTCAATTTCGCTTCATAAAGTCCGCAAGCGGTGATATAAAGCCGCGCCTTTTTCACGTTTGCCGCCGCAAAAGTTTTTTTGAAACAATCTACGGGATAGCGTTTTTTCTTGTTTACGCGGTAATTTCCCGCAATCCATTTCGCGTTCCAATCGGTTGCCGAAAGTAGCCCGATTTCGAAAAACGCATTTTCGGAAGTTTCGCCCGCTTTGTCGCTTTCGTCCCACAGCGTAACAGACCAGTCGACACGTTCGCGCGAGCTAACCGCTTTGGGATAATCCGCGTGCATGGACGAAGAAACGACTTTTCCGCTGTCCCATACCGTTTTGCCGTTCGACAGCGCGACGACGCGATACGCCGTTTGTCTATCTCCGCCGTCGCAAGTCCACATCAGCCGCGGATTTTTTATGTCTATGCCTATCGGATTTTTCAAATATTCCGTTTTAAGATTTTTCGCTTTCATAATAATTATTTTCCAATATAATCGTAAATATATTGCTCCATTTTCGGTGTCCACCATTCAAGGTATCCCGCTTTTGTCGGATGAATTTTATCCGCCATATAGAGAGAACGCTGTTCGCTTGTTATATCGTTGAACGCCGTATCGGCATACAAGTCGATAACGCCTATTTCTTTAACTGTCGCGATCTCTTTTATCGCCGCCACCATTGCCGCATAATTTTCGTTTTCATAATAAGCGTTGGTATAAAAAATAACAGGGCATTCCCAAGTTGTTTTTGCGTAATCGATAATTGTATTGATCGCACCGCATACCGTTGTCGTATCCGTGCTGTCAATGCTGCCGAGCGGCTTATTCTGCGATGCGTCGTTCGTTGAAAGCTGACAAATAAACAAATCGAATTTAGTATTTTGGTCGAGCTTTTTCATTCGGCTAATGTATGAATTACCACCCGCGCCCGTTGTTACAAGCGTCGTACCGCTAACCGCTTCTTTAACATAAGTCGTGCCGTTTCGTTTTGCAATAAACTCTACAAACGATTCCTGCAACGACGACGCACCATATGTAACAGACGAGCCGAGATAACAAATATTCATGCCCTCAAGCGGACTGTCCGCCAAGGGTTTAACGTTTGTAACACTGTACTTATCGGCGTTGCCCGGCATTTTGCGAAATCGGATATTTGCCATTTTACCGAACGGTCCCCAACCGACAAAATAACCTGTCAGTATTAGACCGAGCAAAATTGCAAGCAAAAGGCCTCCGACGACCGATGACGATATAACTATTGACTTTTTCATTTTACCCATAGCCGACCCCGCTTATCTTTGTTTTGCTGCAAGTTCGGCTTGAATTTTTTGATAGCAGGCTTCTCCCTTTGCAAGCTCGATTGCCCACAAAGCGTCGTCGCGTTCTTGGCGTTTTTTTGCCTTTGCTTCTTTTGCCGCGAGCTTTTCGGGCGTAAGGCGGGCAAGTTTAGCGGCTTTCTTTTCTTCGGCTTTCTTTAATTTTGCCGCCGCCTTTTCGTCCGCCAGACGCTTCTTTTCGGCTTGTTTTGCTCTTTGTTCGGCTAATTGTTTCTTATGTTCTTCGAGTTCGGATTCAAAGTTCAAACCCTTTTTCTCGCATTTCGCTTTTAATTCTTCCGCAAAAACCTTTTCGCTTTCAAGAATAAATCTTTCTTCGTCCAAAGCCGCTTTGATTTCGGGAGCGATCCATTCTTCCCCGCGCGCCTCCGCTTCCGCTTTGCGGCGTTCGCGGATCATAGCCTGTTTGCGGGAAATCGTTTTTTCAACCGACAAAAATATCAAAAGCGCCGCAAGAATTACGCCAGTGATTGCTTCAAGTCCCACAAACGCAAAGGTAATCACGTTTTTAACCGCCGCGGACTGTTCTACCGCAACCGTAACGCCGTCAACAAGTTCGGGTGCAATATATCCCGCCCCCGAAAGCATCGCGTTGAAAATGGAAGTCGCCAACCCGCCCAGACAGCAGGCGATAATGCCGTATATCGACATTGCCGTACCGTCGCACCGCACGCCGCTTTTCCACTCCAAATGATCGAGTCCGTCGGCAAACAACGCCATAAATACGTATGCGCAAGGAAGTCCGCCGATATTTTTGATAAATTGCCCGACAAGTACGATATAAAGATTTGTCGGTGCCAGCCAACATATCGCGCTTCCTAAAGAATAAAGCAAAAAGCCTACAAGCGTTATATTTCGTTTGCCGAATTTTTTAGCAAGCGGCCACACCACAAATATGCCTATACCCATGGGGATACCGCCAAGGACCGATACAAGCGTTTGCGTTATTCCGTCGTTGTACGTTCCCAAAACGTAATTGCAATAATACACGAGTCCCAAATTCTTAATCGAACTTGCAAGCATATAAATCAAAAAATAAATGAACGTAACTATCATATACTTATCGGTCAATACGATTTTGAGTTGCGTTAAAAAAGGAACTTTATTTTCCTGCGTATCGCCTAACTCCTCGGTTACGCGTTCTTTCGTAAAATAGTATTCGAGAAGCGTAAGCGGAAGCGCTATCATCGACAATACGCTCATTACGACGATCCAGAGCGATTTATTTACGCCGAGCAGCGGCATAACCGCCATGGGAAATACAAGCGCGACGATGATTCCGCTCATCATGATCGTCGAAATCTGGTTGAATACCGAAAGTCCGCCGCGCTGCAAAGTATTGCGAGTGGACAGCGGAACCATAAGATTATGACTCATATTGTAAATCGTGTAGGCAAAAGAATAAAACAAGTTGTAGGAAATCATAACCCACGCCACTTGCAATTCTATACTGCCGTTCGGAACGACAAAGAGCAGTATTCCCGTGATAGCAAGAAGTGGCGCAGAGAGCAACAGCCACGGGCGCGCTTTTCCTTGCTTCGTTTTCGTTCTGTCGATTATATATCCCATAACGACGTTCGTTATCGCATCGACAATTTTCGATACGACGGGGAACACAATCAGAAACGCGCCGCCCCATACGGTAGTAAGTTTCAGGACGTCGGTATAATAAACGTTGAGGTAAGTTGCAAGCACGGCGTTAAGAAGCAGCGCGCCGCAAGGACCGAGCAGATACCCCAGCCACTTTTCTTTGCCCGTGACGTTTTTTGAGTGAACGCGGCTGTTGAAAAACCGACCGCTAAGCATTTTCCCTTTTCCCATAATTACTTTTCCTCCTTATCTTTCGGCAAGTTAGGAACTTTTATTTTAGCGCAAAAGCACTTGATTCCTTTAATTAACCGTCCGTTCGCAAAATTCACAAATCCCTCGGCAAAGTTGTACGGAAATCCTTTCGGTCCGGACATTGACAACGTTATAATCGAGTTGCTTTCAAGAATACGTTTCAAAAATAGCGCGCCCTTGATTTTGTTGTCACGCTCCTGCCCTTCCGGGAGTTTTTTTGCCCTTTTCATATCCTTTTTCGCAACGCCGAGTACGGCATTGTAAAGGATTTTTCCCATAAGGGAAGCCGTTTGCAAATCGGTGAAACGACTTTCGAGCGTAATCGGCTTTTTCGGCGGCAGCGCGGGGATTTTCAACCCGCTCATCTTTTCAAACACGCCGTCCGAAACTTTATCGAAATCGGCTAAGGCGTAAATCTCGTTGATTTCTTCCGAATTCGGCATAACAGCATTATCACCCGTTACCTTTACAGTTTTACTTAGTTTTACGGTTTGACAGTCTGAACAAAGCTGCAATTCGTATTCGCCGTCTTCCGTTACCCAACCATTCTCTTTCACGTTCCAATAGCGCAAATCGTCTTTTTTGACGACAATTTCGATTCTTTTACTCTCGCCCGCTTTCAGATATACTTTTGCAAAGCCTTTAAGTTCTTTTTTCGGTTTGAAAACGCCTTGCGGTGCCTTGACGTAGAGCTGTACGATTTCCGCGCCGTCAAACTTGCCGACGTTGGCAAGTTTACACGACACTTTATACTCGCCGTCGGTTTCTTCAACCTGCATATCGGAGTAGTCGAACGAAGTATACGACAATCCGTAGCCGAACGGATAGCGAACTTCCCTGTGTGCCGTAAGGTAATAACGATAGCCTACAAATACACTCTCTTTATAAATTTCGTTTACCGTCTTTGAAAAATTCGTACCGAATGGCACGTCGGCATAGCTTTTCACCCAAGTTTCCGCAAGTTTGCCGCAAGGCGATTTTTTGCCGAAAAGCAGATTGTACGTTGCCGTTCCGCCGTTCTGCCCCGGCAGATACATATCGAGTATCGCGCCTACTTCGTCCGCGAACGGCAATTCCATAGGCGAACCGCCATAAAGTACGACAACGATTTTTTTGCCTGCTTTTACGAGTGCGTCGATAAGCGCAAGTTGATTTTCGGGCAGCCGCATATTTTCTCTGTCGCAACCCTCGCTTTCCACATAATCGGTAAGCCCCGCAAATACAAGAATTTTTTCGTAATTCTTTGCAGCAGCAACCGCTTCCGCGATGAGTTTTTCGTTCGGCGTTACGGAGTTTTCGGCATAACCGCGACAAAATTTATAAGTTACGTTATGCTCGTCGAACGCGGTTTTCGGCGTAGAAAGGAAGGTCGGATTGATCATCGAGCTCCCTGCGCCCTGATAGCGCATTTTTTCAAACAAATCGCCCACGACAAGCAAGTTATCGCTTTCTAAAATCGGCAACGCGCCGTCGTTTTTCATAAGCACCGCGCAATCTTCCACAATTTCGGCGGCAAGAACGTTATGTGCCTTCCAATCGACAGCCACTCCTTTTGGATTATCTTCGTACCTTGAAACAAGACGAAGAACGTTTTCGACGGCTTTATCCAAATCTTCAGCATTCAGCGTTCCATCATTTACGCTGTCGATGATCCACTTGCGGCAAATATCGGTATCGCCGGGCATTTCGAGGTCGAGTCCAGAGGCAACGCCTTTCACTCTGTCGTGCGTTGCTCCCCAATCGGACATAACGACGCCGTCAAAACCCCATTCGTCCCGAAGAATATCTGTTAAAAGCCGCTTGTTTTCCGAGCAGTATTCGCCGTTGATTTTATTATAAGCGCACATCATCGTATGCGGTTTGCTTTCTTTGACGATAATTTCAAAGACTTTAAGATAAATTTCGCGAATAGCGCGCTCGTCGCAAACGGAATTGCCCATAAAACGATAATTTTCCGCATTGTTAAGAGCAAAATGCTTTACTGATACACCAACGTTTTTACTTTGAACGCCATTTACTTCCGCCGCCGCCATTTTCCCGGCAAGAAAAGGATCTTCCGAAAAATATTCGAAATTTCTTCCGCACAGCGGATTGCGCTTGATACACGCCCCGGGACCGAGCAATACGTTGATGCCGTAATGCAAGGCTTCTTCGGCAATGGCTTTTCCCATTTTGTAGGTATTATCGGGATTCCAACTCGAAGCCGTGCTTGCTGCCGTCGGGAAACAGGTCGCGGGTTCGCTTCCCGTAACGCCGTTATCTCCGCCCTCTTTCTGCACACGAAGTCCGTGCGGTCCGTCGGACATTCTGACCGACGGTATGCCAAGCCGCGGCACGGGATTCGTATACATAAAATCCGTACCCGAGACAAGCGCGGCTTTTTCATCCAAAGTCAATTCTTTTATGATATTCTCAACGTCCATAGGCTTTCCCCTTTTCGTTTCGTATCATAATTATATCATATATTAAATCTAAATACTTGCAAAATTGTTTGATTTGAGTTATAATTGTATTGAATTTTGATAGGAAAGCACATGAAAATGAAAAAAGAAGACATTGAATATCTGTGCAGTACGATAGGTAATCTTGCCGGGATCCCCATTCGCATATATGAAAAAGGGCGAAAAACGTTTTACTATTCTATTGTCGATCTGCCACGAGATCCCATTCTGCCGTGCGAAAAAAACATTCTGTCGGTCAACGAGCATATCGGTTATTTTGTCACCCCACGGTTTTATTATTACGGCGTCGTAAATTCGGGCGAGTATAAAATCGTTTTGGGACCCTCAAGAAGAATGCCGGAAAGCAAGCAAGAACTGAAAGAACTTGCCTTCGAATGCGATGTCGATCCGGAAGAAGCCGAAAACTTCGTTTCTTCAATGGAAAGCCTTGTATCTATGCCGCTTAACAGTATCTTACAAACCCTTTGCTCGGTAAACTTCGTGCTGAACGGAGAAAAAAAGTCGCTTACCGATATTACGATTTACGACGAAGAACAAGGCAAACTGACCGACAAAATTGAAGCGGAAAATGCCGAGAGAAATTACGAGTCGGTTTTCAAAGAAAAGCCTGCGGATCAAAGCGTTCATAATACGCTCGCCTTGGAACAAACAATTATGAACTTTGTCAGGCACGGAGATAGCGCGGCGTTAAAAGCGTGGCTCGAAAACGCGCCGGCAATCAGATCGGGAATCATTGCTTCGGACGCTATCAGACAGTTGAAAAACACCTTTATTGTAACCACAGCGCTCGTTTCCAGAGCGGCAATCCGCGGCGGGTTGGATGTTGAAACGTCGCTTTCTCTTTCCGACGTCTACATTCAGAAGTGTGAACTTTTAAGTTCCATAGATGCAATCGAGAATTTACAATACCATATGGTTTTCGATTTTACGGAGAGAGTAGAAAAAATGCGTTTAGGAAAAACGCCGACGAAACTTGCCGCCGACGTTGCGAATTATACGATGAAACATCTTTCCGATCCGATTGACATCGACGCACTTTCAAAATCTCTTTTTATAACGAGAACGTATCTTGCGGCAAAATTCAAAAAAGAAACCGGAATGACGCTTACCGACTTTATTTTGCGTGAAAAAATAGAAGAAGGCAAACGCCTTCTTCGGTATACGGATAAACCTATTTCGGCAATTGCCGCCTATCTCGGCTTTTCCTCGCAAAGCCATTTTGCCAACGTTTTTCGCAAATACACAGGCAAATCACCCTTTGAATACCGCAAACTGCACAATAAATACCATCCACTCAATCATTGAGCGAAAAAAGAGGTTTACCATAATTATTGGACAAACCTCTTTTAGCCTATTTAACATATCAATCAAAGTATTTATTATATGTTTCGTTTACACTTTCAACATACACCACGAACGACGGATGATTTGTATCTCCGCGTAACAAATACATGTTTTTCTTATCCAAATATTTAGTTCTCACCTCACCCCAAAGACTATTCTCTTTTATAGCAATAGCTTTATCTCTCACATCTTTGGATGAAGGAACCTGACACCAAGTCCACTGATCATATATTCCGTAATTCTTATTATGAATGAGTCGACAATAATCACCGTCCGAATTTTTTGCAAGTATTGCCACGTCAAACGAGAATTCCACTTTCGGAGAATCGTTAAAGTGCAATATAGACGTAATTACCGACGTTGAATCTTTTCCGTCCGAAAAGAATGAATTACCAACCGCCTTATTCAAAGAACAACGAACAGTCTCCTTTAATTTTCGTAAATCATCCCAAAATTCGTCGGGCATCGATATAATATATAAATTGTAGTCCAAGTCAAACGGAGCATTTCCATTCCTTGTGACCATATTTCGAGCATCTCCGCCACTCCCCACAAGAGAAAAATTAGTATTTATCCCAAACGAATCATACAAATCATCCCTTACATCTTCTAAAACTTTAGAACAATAGGAACGGTATCTCTTTACCTCATTGCTTTCAACATATTGATACATAAAACATCTCCTCTTATCCCATACCTGCCAAATAACGGTTATTCCGCTAAATCGCATTATTATATCCGATAAAATATATTATGTCAATAGTTTTATGCCGCAAAAATGCGTTTTTTTCTAAAAATATGCAATATTTATTCTAACCCGGTCGAATTCGACCAGTTTAACCGTTTCGATTTCGATACGGTTACAAAGCCTCTTCAAGCAACATACCGTTCTTTAATTCTATAATGATTGTATGGTCTTTTTTTATCCGCACTTCCTGAATTATTCGTCTTAATTTGTTATCCGTTATTTCTGAACAATCGGCATTATAAAGAGAAAGTTCCTTGCTAAACCTACTCAGCTCTTCGTTTCTCGTCTTAGCAGTAGCCATTTTCTCTTCTATAATTGATTTTTCGTTTCGCAAAGCCACAATTCTTTGAGATAGTTCGATTATTTCTTCTCTTATCCGTTCCTTATTCCCTTGCGTCGTAACTTCAATCATTGCGGCGTCTTCCATTTGCTTATTCAGTTCGTTTATACTTCTTTCGATATTGCATAAATCATCCGTATAATCATTGCCACCGAATTGCTTTGATAATTCCGACAGAACAATGTCAAGCGCACCGCTGTTATTCTGAATATACCCGTTTATCGACCTATAGACCGCTTTATGTATCAATTCATCGCCAACAGATATAGACTCGCACGCTTTACCGCCATGCTCGATTCGCGTAATACAACGCCACACGATTTTTTTCTTACCGCCGGAAATCCACATACAACGTCTGTAACGATTTCCACACGAATCACATACAAGCAAATCCGAAAAGGGATATTTCCCGCTAAACTTACCCTTTGCCGTAATCGTTTTATCCGACACACGCGGTCTGCTACGGCGCTTTGCCATTTCCGCCTGAACTTGCTTGAACGTATCCCGATCTATTATCGCCGAGTGATTGTTTGAAACAAGATATTTCGGCATCTCTCCGCGATTTTTTCTTGCCTTTTTTGTAATACAATTCTCTATATACGTTTTTTGCAATAACATGTCGCCGACATATCTTTCGTTCGTTAAAATATTACGAATAGCATTTCGACTCCAAATATCATTACCCGTTGCTGTTTTTATCGGCGCAGAATCGAGATATTCCTTGATTTGATCCACGCTGTTCCCGTCTAAATACATATCGAAGACATCTTTTACATACTTAGCTTCCTCGGGAACTATTTCCGGCTGACCGTCTTCGCCTTTTCTATAGCCTATAAGATTATATCTGAACTTAAACGTTCCGGATTGCATTCTGCGCTGTATACCCCAACGAACGTTCGCACTGATATTTTCACTTTCCGCTTGCGCCAAAACGCTATAAATACCTAATGCCAACTCGCTTTCGGATTTTAAGGAATCAAGGCATTGCTCTTCAAAATACACGCCAATTCCAAGTGCTTTCAGTTTACGAACATACTTGAGTGCGTCTACCGTATTTCTTGCAAAACGAGCAACGGATTTCGTTATGATATAGTCGATTTTACCCTTTTCGCAATCTTTTATCATGCGAATAAAATCGTCTCTTTTCACCGCTTGAGTGCCGCTTAAACCTTCATCGGCATAGATTCCTGCAAAACGCCACTTCGGATTTTTTGCAATAGCGTCCGTATAATAGGCAACTTGCGCCTTATAACTTTCAAGCTGATCGGAACTATCCGTTGACACACGACAATACGCCGCTGTACGGAGTATCGAAAGTTCTGCGTTCGCCGCTTTCTTTTTCGGATCCGCTTCTATTCGCGTTATAATCTTTTTTGCCGCATTCACTGAACTTTTCACCTCCTATATCGCTTGAAACAACGCTTCCGTTCATAAATGTAACGATTATGCTTCCGTTTTGCTCTATTTGCAATTTTGAAACATACTCGTTCAAAAAATTTTCGCTTACAAGACCGGGAACGTTCTCTGTTTCTTCTTTTATCGCACTGAGCAATTGTTCCTTACTTGTATCATCTACCTGTTCTTTGCAATGATTATATTTTAACTTTGCCAACTTAAAAATAAGATTTTTCCCTTTGTTAAAATCGGGTTCGGGCGAATCCATAATCTTACGGAGTTCGTTTCTGCATTGTATTTCCTCAAAATTATACGAACTGTTTTCCACTAAATTTCGATTATCCAAAAGCGACGAGTCGTCTTTTATTGCTGTAAATATTTTTTCAAACTCGGAAAAAATCAATGCATCATCTACATAGACGTCATTTTTACAGCCGTTTCCGCATATCCACTTCTCTCTCGACCGCCATTTCGTTCGCCTCGTCATCAACTTCCCGCATTGGGCGCAAACGATGTTCTTTTTCAGATATTCTATATTTCCCGAAAAATGCTCTTTCTTAAAGCCTTTCGTATTTTTTAAGCCATACGCACTTTGAAACAAATCGTTACCGATTATCGGCGGATAATCATCCGCTCCGATATACTTCTTGTTTTCGATTATCCTTGAAACGCGATTTTTATTCCAATTACAGTTTCCTTGAAAAAAATCCACGTTACGCGCGGTTAGTTCATCGGCTATTTCCTGTAACAGTTTCCCTGCGGCATATTTCTCGAATATTTCGCGCACCACAACGGCTTCCCAATCTATAACGCAAATTTTATTCCCGTCTATCCCGTATCCGAAACTAATCATTCTATTTGCCATTTCACACCTCCGCGCTGAACTCTAAATCTCCCTTCAATACAAAAGTGATTGCACCGCTTTCTTCTATATAAATTTGCTTGATTATTCCATTGAAAATATCTTTATCGAATTCGGTTATTCCCACAGGAAATTGCTGAAGATTTCTTTTAAGCTCTCTCAGCCTTTCTATGCAGCGTTCATCGTCGTCCTCGCTCACCAAATGCGCCCGTCGCGTTTTCAATTCGGATATTTTCTTTTTAATCGTATCCGTTTTCTCAAAGTATAGATCCTCGTTAAACGAGCCCTCGGAATAAAGAGCAGTAAACAAACTCTCCTGTGCACTTAAAACAGAAATATCTTTATCGATTTGCATTATTTCATCGTTTCCGCGATTTATTCTTACCTTCAGCATCTGTAATTGGGCAATGGTTTCATCGATAAGACTTTTCTCGTTCTGTCTCACCTTGTTATACATCGAAACAAAAGCCCTTTCTATCTGCTCGTTCGACCTGTTCGGCGTATGGCAGACATCAATACTCAAGCCTTTTTTTGAACAACTCCAAAGCATTTTATCGTTTCTGACGATAGGACGATATGCCCAGCCGCAATGCCGACATTTTATCTTTCCCGAAAAGAATTCCTTTTCCTTTGCCCCGCGACAAAATGTTTTCTGTCGCATTTTTTTGATTTCTTTAACCTTGTCGAACTCTTCTTTCGTTATAATGCCTTCGTGCGTATCGGAATAATAAAAGCTGTCCATCTGCCCTTTGTTCGGACGATTTCGTAACGGTAAAACATTCGGCGTATAGGTCTTTCCCATAATCATATTGCCCGTATACCGCTCATTCTCTAAAACATAATTTATTCTACCGATATTCCATAGCATATCCCCGGTTTCGTGCGCTTGCATATATTTTACTATCGCATTTGCGCCAATTCCGGACAAATACAAATTAAAGATTTTTCGGATGTTTCGCGCTTCGTCCGGTTCTACAACAAGCTCCCCGTCTACAAGTTTATACCCGTATGGCGCAATGCCGAGTTTATACGTTCCCTCTTCCATCCGCATTCGGATAGACTGAACCATACGTTTCGATAAAGACATTGACTCATTCTGAGCAAACGCGCTCTTTATGTAAAGCAGCATTTCGGAATTCATGTTTTCCGTATCGATTTTATCGTTTTCAAAAAACACGCTCACTCCGTAAGATTTTAATTCTCTTACCGCTTCTATACACTCCAACGAATTTCGCGCAAACCTCGTGACGCTTTTTACAAGCACACGGTCTATTTTCCTGTTTTTGCAATCTTTAAGCAGTCTTTTAAACTCGTCTCTTTTATCCATCAACGTGCCGCTGATGCCCTCATCGGCATAAATGTCAATGAGTATCATCTTCGGGTTTGACTTTATGTAATCGGTGTAATACCGCATTTGCGTTAGAAACGAGTTGACCTGATCGGTTTTATCCGTAGACACGCGGCAATATGCAGCAACGCGTATTTTATCCGTTTTATTCCCGGCGGTTGCCGCAATTACCGTTACTCTATCGGATATACCTTTATAATCATTAGCCAAACTCATTTTCTTACGTCCCTTAAACTTATTACTCGCACCGACAGCCTTTTTGCTACTCTTTCGTTCAATTCTTTCAACACGGAATATTCGATATTCCCTGCTTTATAGGCTTTTCTCATAATACTCCACGCCGAAAGATATAATAATTCATTATTCGCGCCGTTCTCTTCCGCTTCCATTTAAGTCCTCCCTTACAATGAAGCGCAAGAAAACAGTATTCGGTTATATCAAGGCATAAACGCTTACGCTCCATCAATTTTGATTGATTGGTTTTTCACGTCTATGCCTTTCGACATACCGATTTATATTTAGTTATTTCTTATTTTCTTTCTCGACTTCCGCTTTCAAGGCTTCGTAGCCGGCGAAAATCAACTGCACTTTCGTGATATGGTTCTTTGCCAAAAATTCGTTGATTTCCTCATACAAGTCCCGCGGGATCATCGTTCCGAAATTGCCGCTCGCTTGCTTGCGCTTGTCCTTGTTGCGTTCCTCGTAACTTCTTCTTGCCACTCTGCGCGGCGTCGTTTCTTTCTTTTCCATAATTAACCTCCGTTTTAGCCTTGCGACGTGATTGCGCAAATCAGCGCGCCGATGATACTCATTACGAAATGCCCCGCGATAAGTACGCCCGCCAAAGCAAATCTGCCGATTGTTCCTACGATTTTCAATGCTTTCATACCGACACCTCCGTTATTTTACATATACGATTTCATTCAGAATTTCTTCTTCGATAAGCCCTTGCATTTCCGTTTGCCGTTTCAGATTTTCCATAAAATCTTCCGACCTGCGGAATCGCTCATCTTTCGAGAATTTTTCATACAACGTTTCGTAAAGTTCGTCGGCGGCTTTATCTACGCCGTGCAGGTATTCGGGAAGATTTGCAATCGTCCAGTCGATTCCTTTATCTTCGAGATACCGCTTTGCAAGCGTTCCGTACTTACCGTAAACCTGCTTTTCGGGTTTAACGGCTTTCTGATAAACCTTGATTTCCGCCACGGTCAAGACCTCTCCGGCTTCCGCTTTTTGCACTATTTTTGCTTTGTTCATAAGTTCCACCTCCGATTTTCTCTCGTCGTATCAATACGATAGCACGCGATCTGGGATTTGTCAAGCTGTTTTTACAAATTTTTTTGTGAAATTTCGGCTAGCTCAAAAGTAAAGGTAAGTTCCGCAAAAACAACTAAAAATTGAAAAACGGCAAAAACGGCGTTTTTTGCGGACGTT
>CAKQMB010000012.1 GCA_934254825.1 uncultured Clostridia bacterium
GTGAGATAATTTATCCAGGGCGAGGGCATATCGTGACGGTGAAAAATAACTTCGTCCGCGCTATCGTTAAATTCGTAGTAAATTTTATAATCGTAACTCATTAGTTTTTCCTTTCTTATTTTTAATGGCGTTCTCTGTCTTTCGGGCTTTTATAAAAGATGTTAAAACAAGAAGAATTTTCTCGGTATTGCATCGATAAAAACCACGATAATCGACTTATAGACGGGTATATATTAAAGTATGCGCCGATTTTATCTCGGACGGAATTGCTTTTTATCGGTTGTACTCCGGCAATTTTTTTATTGCGCTCTTCACGTCGTTTTGCGATATTTACTCGGCGTCACGCCGTATTTTTGCTTGAAATTGACATTGAATTGAGATAACTTGGCGTAACCTACGACGGAAGCTATTTCTATCACTTTAAGGTCGGTACTGTGTAGCAGATTTGCTGCGTATAGCAGTTTATAATCGATGAGGTATTTATGAGGGCTGACTCCGTAATTTTTCTTGAACAGCCTTGACAGTTGCATGCGGCTATAACCGAGTTCGCGGCAAAGAGTGTCTACGTTGTATGTCAAAAAGTCTTTGCTTTTCATCAACGCGTTCAGTTTGTTCTGCCAGTTCGCCAACACTGTGTGATCGCCTTCGATCAGATTTTCGAATAGCCGCTGCAAAATCAAAAGAGTTGCGCTGCACAGCAGATCGTTGTACTTGTCGTATTCCGAGTTGTTCAGCAGGTTTACGCGGTGAATGGTGTTTTCTATTTCGGCAATAACATTCGGCGGGAGAGTAAGGCTTTTTTTGCCGGAAATCATCAGCCTGCCGAACAGCCAGGGCGAAATGCCGTTTGCCAGTGTGTGCAGAGTGTTTTCTCTCGCGATCAGGTTAATATAACGTACCTGCGGAGATTTCTTTTTTAATAAATGCGTATCGTGAGTGGTGGAGAAAAACACCGTATTCTTTTCGCATATTTCAACCGTTCCGTTGACATGATTGGCGATCGTACCGTCGGTCACAATCGTAAACTCCCAATAGTCGGCATGACCGTGTTCGATGTTGAACGGGAACGTGTTGATATGGTAGGTATAAGACACGAGCGCTATTTTGTCGGTAATTTGTATGTTACTGTTATGCAGATTGAATTCTAACAGGTTCATAAGCCGATTATACAACATATGCTTATTTTTTGCAAGGTTTTTTATATAAATGTTACAAAACAAGATGTTTATGTTGTATTTTGGTATAGAAATCGGCGAAGCGGATTGATACAATTTGCCCGATATGATGGAAAAGGAGCGATTTACATTTTGAAATTCGACAGATATCCCGGCAATCCGATTTTGTCGCCCGAAAAAAGAAACCGATGGGAAAACTTCTGCGTGCTTAATCCCGCGGTGTGTTTCGACGAAAAAACAAATAAGTTTGTCATGCTTTACAGAGCGGGCGGCGACGATATCAGGCACAAGATTCGTCTGGGGCTTGCGACGAGCGACGACGGCATACACTTCGAGCGCAGAAGCGACGAACCCGTTTTCGACGCGGACGATTACGAACCCGACGGAGGTTGTATAGAGGATCCGCGTATTGTTTGTATCGACGGGCGTTATTTTATCACCTACGCCGCGCGTGCGTTCGCGCCCGGGCGTTATTGGTTGCCCGATAAGCAGTTTAAAGCCGAGCGCGGCACATGGCTTGTAAAACAACCCGAATGCAGTCCGCAATTCATTAAGGTTAATCATACGGTTACATATCTTGCATACACCGACGATTTTGTTACATACAAAAAACTCGGCCGTATCACGGACAGCCGTCTGGATGACCGCGACGTGGTGTTGTTTCCCCGTAAGATCAACGGTAAGTTCGTGCGCATTTCCCGTCCGGAAGTTAACGACGAAAAAGCAATGTGGATAGCGTATTCTGACGACATAGTCGAATGGGGCAAAGGCGAGGTGTTATATCGCGGTACGGAAAGTTGGGAAGGTACGCGTATAGGCGCGGGATGCCCGCCTGTGGAAACGGATAAGGGGTGGCTTCTCATTTATCACGGCGTAGACCCCGTAAGCGGTATTTACCGCGTGGGCGTTATGTTGCTCGATAAAGATAATCCGTCGAAAATTCTCGCCCGCACAAGGCGGTTTGTAATGGAACCCGAGCTCGGCTACGAAACGAGCGGTTTATACAACGGTTGCGTGTTCCCGACAGGCGTTGTGGAGCGTGACGGTACGCTTTATATTTATTACGGTTGCGCCGATAAATTCGTTGCGCTTGCAACCGTTAAAACGGCGGACCTCATCGAAGAACTTTCAAAAGAAGAAAATTTAGTCGGAAACGACTGAAAAATAAATCCGGAATAATTTAAAGGAGAAAAAAGATGAAATCAGTTTTTAAAAAGATTATGGCGACGGTAACGTTGTCTGTAATGTGCTTCTCGCTTGCGGCGTGCGGCGACGGCGGTCGCGAAAGTATCACGCCGGACAAAGTAAACAAATCCAAAACGCAGCTTTACGTCAAGTATTGCAACGGCGGATTCGGCCGTACATGGATAGATAAACTTTGCGAAGAATTCGAAGAAATGTACAAAGACGTATCTTTCGAAGAGGGCAAAACGGGCGTACAGATAATGAAAGACTTCGATAAGCGTAACGTCGAAGTCGGCAATATGCGCGGCAATATCAATAAAGTATTTCTGATGGAAGACACCGATTATTACACCTTCCTTTCGAAAGATACTCTGCTCGATATAACCGACGTTATCACCGATTACGCGATAACAGGCGTCGATTCGAACGGCAAAGTCGTTAAGGAAAGCGGAGAAACGATCGAAAACAAAATGCTTGACGTTTATAAAAAGTTCTTCAACGTGGGAACGGAAACCGCGCCGAGATATTACGGCTTGCCGCTTTTCGAAACGTCTATCAATATCAATTACAACATAGATTTGTTCAACCGCAAAGGTCTTTATTTTGCGGAAGGACAGACCGCCGAAAACTTCACCGAAGCCGATTTTGCGGACGGAGATAAAATAGCGGATTTGTTCGATATGAGTAAGTCCGACGGCGCAAAGTCCTGGGGACCTGACAACAAAAAGGGAACTTATGACGACGGTTTGCCCGCAACGTACAAGGATTTCCGCGCGCTTATGACGTATATGCAAACGGTCGGCGTGACTCCGTTCGTATGGAACGGTTACGAAATGGGTTATCTTACCGGTCTTATCAACGATATGTGGGCTAACAACGAAGGCGCAGAGCAGATGATGCTTAACTTCACCTTCGACGGTACGGCAAAAAATCTTATCGAAATGGACGGCGACGGCAATATCGTCAAAGAAAACGGCGGATACAAGATGCTCGGCGATACCGTTATCGACGGCAGCAATTATTGGAAACTTCAACAGCAAAAAGGCAAATTGCAGGCAATGGAATTTGCCAAACTTATAATGACGGATATCGACGGACAGACCAATTATTACAGTAAATCTTTCGATAGCGGCTTTTTGCACAGCAACGCGCAGGACTTCTTCCTTAAACCGTCCGACTACAATTATAGTAAAGACGTCGCTTTCCTTGTAGACGGCGGCTGGTGGTATAAAGAAATGGATCAGCGTCAGGCGTTCGTAACCGAAGAACAGCGCCTTTCCTACAACTTCGGCGTTCTTCCGTTGCCCAAAGCCGACGCGAGCATGCTCGGTCAGCCGAACACCAAAGTCAGCGACCGTAAGTCCTGGATATTTGTAAACAAAGACATCGACGAAAAGATTATTCCGCTTGCAAAAGCTTTCGTCAGCTTCCTTCAAAACGACCATGCGCTTGAAACTTACACGCGCTATACCGACGCTTTCCGCGCAATGAAGTACACCGTGTCCGAAGATACTCTCGCTCATATGAGTCCTTACGGCCGCAGCGTGAACGAAATGCGCACCGACGGCAGTACTGTTATTTTACCGTGGTTACCGCTTTCCGAAACTACGCGTCAGAATCTTTCTCTGATCAACTATCGTAAATACGGATTTTCGTGGTCATCGGTAGAGGGCAATCCGCTTATTCACTTCGAAGAAAATCCGGAACTTACTTACGAACAGTACTTCGAACAAGTATATAAATTCCGTAAAGCTTAAAAAACAGCGCGCGTTCCCGAAAAAACGGAAACGCGCGGCATAAAATGATTTTCGTCGACCGCAGGCTTTTTGCCGATTTTAACGCGATCTCTGCGGCGGGTCGAAATCGATCGGTTACAACCGACAAACGGAGCAAAACAATATGGCTAAACAAACGAAAACGGGGTTGATAAAAAACGGCGGAAGAGTATTTTATTATGTTATGATCGCCGTACCCGTTTTGCAATTTCTGATATTTTACGTCGGAGTCAACTTCAACAGTATACTGATGGCGTTTCAAAAATACGACAATTCGAGCGGGAAAGAGATCATCTTCTGGAATTTCGATAATTTCAGACAGATATTTTCGCCTGCGATGACGGGCGATTTGCTGAAATGCTTAAAAAATTCGCTGATTTATTTTTGCGTGTTTTTCGTTAATATGCCGCTTTCGCTGTTGTTCGCTTACTATATGTACAAGCGGTATTTCGGTTCGCCCGTTTTCAAGCTCGTTTTATTTTTGCCGAGCATAGTGTGCGTAACCGCGCTTGTGGTATTTTATAAATATTTCGTCAACAACGGCATAGGCAGTATTATCGGCGAGAGTATCATAGGTCCGCTTTACAACCGCGCGCAGCAGCCGATATTGATATTGTTTTACGCAATGCTCGATATGTCGGTGAATATTTTGCTGTATATCAATACGTTTTCACGGGTGTCGCCTGCCGTATTGGAAGCGGCGGAAGTGGACGGCGCAAACGAAATCAGGGCGTTTATCAACGTTATCGTTCCCGAAGCGTGGGGATCGGTTGTGTCTTTGTTTATGGTGAGCCTTGCGGGTATTGCCACAAACCAGGCTTGTCTGTTTATGTTCTTCGGCTTCAACGCGAACGCCGAATATCAGACGATCGGTTATTACCTGTTCAACCTTGTGCAGGACAAAGGTACGGGAGATCTGGAAATAATGTATCGTCTGGCATCCGCTCTGGGACTTGTGCTTACATTGGTGCTTGCGCCCGTTGCGGTAATCGTCCGGAATGCGTTGCTTAAATACGGACCGAGCGAGGATTAACGGAGGCGTAAATGAAAAATATAAATCGTAACCGCGCTTCCGGGCGCGCGATAAAACCTTTCGGATGCGTAATGTTTCTTGTGCTGGCGTGTTACACGGCGGCGATAGCCGTACTGTTTATATGGGCGCTTATGTCGTCGTTCAAATCCGAGCTGGATTTGTTCAACAGACCGTGGAGTTTAAAAGCCGACTGGTCGGCTGAAAGCTGGGCGAACGTTTTCAACAGACTCGCAAGCAAAAAATACGTCGACGGCGAGATAAGGTATGTGTTTTTCGAAGAGATGTTCTTCAATTCTTTTCTGTATTCCGCGGGCGGCGCGTTGGCGTCGACCCTTTGCACGGCGATCATCGCGTACTGCGTGGCGAAATACAAAGGACCGCTGTCCACCGTTATTTACTACACGGTGGTGGTAACTCTGATTTTACCCGTCGTAGGAAATCTGGCTTCCATGCTGAAAATTACCAAGGCGCTGAAATTTTACGACAGCATCGCGGGTCTTTGGGTAATGAAGTACGGCTTCAACAATATGTATTTCTTTATCTTTTACGCCGCGTTCGAAAAAATCCCCTGGGAATATTCCGAAGCCGCGCTTATCGACGGCGCGTCGCATTTCAAGGTGTTTTTCAGAATAATACTGCCGCTTGTCGGCAATTTGCTCGGCACCGTATTTTTGCTTAACTTTATTTACTGCTGGAACGATTTCGAAACGGCATATATGTATTTACCCAATCATCCGACAGTGTCGGTAATATTGTACACCGTAATCAACTCGGGCGGTTCGCTGGCGGTACAGGTTGACACGCCTACGCAGATCGCTACTGCGTTTGTGGTGTTTTTACCGATACTTGTATTATTTTGTATATTCAGAAACAAGATAATGTCAAATCTTACCGAAGGAGGTATAAAGGGCTAATGACGAAAAAACATTTAGCGTGTCTGGCGCTTATGGTAACTATGCTTTTTGCCGTGTGCGGTTTTGTGTTCGTCGGGCAAGCCGCGGGACTGGACGGCGGTCAGGCGTTCGGTTACGGCGACGGCGCGGTTAAATATAAAACGGCGCAAAGCGACCCGGACAATTCGTCCGCAGGCAAAGGATTGTTGCTTTATTCTTACGATTCGGGCGCAACGGCGGACTTCGGTCTGCAACAAAACGGAACGTTTTTCGCAAAACTGAAATCCGTTAAAAATCCTTACGGAACGAAGGATATCGCGGCGTATTCGCTGGTGTTTGCCGATAAATCGAGCGGCAAAAGTTTTTCCGTACGCATAGCCGATTATACCGGTTATTCCGACGCGTGCGTGGAAGTGGGCGGCGACCGCGCGGGTATCAGATATTTCGAAAGCGAATGGGCTGCGCCCGCGCCTTACGGAATGACGGCGTTGTTTAACAGCGAAGGCAATTACACTAAGTTTTCCGACGTGAATCCCGTTGAAGTTCAGTTCGATCCCGCGCAAATGACGGTTTCCGTCAAACTTGACGACGGCGCGATGCATTGCGTCTGGGACTTATCCAGGGAATATAACGACGGCAAACAATTTGTTCACGATCTGCCATATTTCGGCAATTACACCGTATCGGTGCGTTTTGACGAAATCGCCGTCAACGGCAGAGGAGACCTGATTGTGTACTCTTTCGGCGGGTACGCTTTCGATGCGGCGAAAGTCAATCGCACTCCCTCTATGTGCGTAAATATTTCGGCAAACGCAGTGGTTGGCAAAACTTATATCTTGCCGAAAGCCGAAGTTACCGATCCCGTTGACGGGCAGCTTTCCGCCGACGACGTAACCGTTGCCGTGTACGATAAAAGCGGCGCGCTTGTAAGCGACGATTATGCGTTTACGCCCGAAAAAGCGGGAACGTATTACGTTTACTACGATTACGACAAAGACGGAATAAAACAAAGCGCATTTTACGCATTCGAAGCCGTATGGCAGAGCGACGTTAAAAACGGTCTCGACCTGCAAGGCGAGCTTGCCGAGGTTTCGGAAGTCGGCGTTTACTGCAAAACGTATATTCCCGCGGCGACGATAAATTCCACGCTTTCCGTCAAGGGACATTCCGTTCAGGCAAGCGTAAGGATTTTGCATAACGGAAAGATTGTTGACGGATACAACGGTATAAACGGCGGTTTTTATTATTCGTTCG
Organism: uncultured Clostridia bacterium; assembly: GCA_934254825.1. Classification (GTDB taxonomy): domain Bacteria; phylum Bacillota; class Clostridia; order Christensenellales; family Borkfalkiaceae; genus UBA10281. The sequence continues at coordinate 7,316 of CAKQMB010000012.1, forward strand.
AAAAGACGGGTAAGTATACCGTGGAATATTTCACCGAAGCGTTCGGGGAAGAAATAAGTTTCGCGAAGACGGTAAACGTTTCGGATAACGTGACGGTCGTAAATGCGGACGATTTCGACGAAGTTTATCGCATAGGTTCGCAGATAAGCGTGCCGGGCGCCGAAGTGTATGTGGGCGGGGTAAAAACGGACAGCGAGTTTACGGTCTTGTATCCCTCCGGTAAAGAGATAAAAGATAGAAACATAACTCTCGACGAAGAGGGCAGATACGTTGTAAGATACGCGTTCTCGCAAGGCGGAACGGAGCAGTTCGTCGAAAAAACGTTCTCGGTCAATCGCGCTTATGCCGATCTGTTCGACGGCGGTTCGTACGGCGCGATGACCTCGAATAACACCGTTAAAGGCGTTAAAGTCACGCTTACGAACAACAATACGATATCGTTTAACAAAATAATCGATTTGTCGAAGTATTCGTTCAACGACAAACTGTCGGATAAATCGAAAAACAAACCGTTTATCAGAATTTTCGCGCAACCGCACAGTCAGGGCGTACCCGACGTTGACAGCTTTTTCGTCAAACTTACCGACGCTCACAATCCGGATAACGCGCTTGTGATTCGTATGAAGTACGTCAGTTACTTCGGCAACGGCGTGTTTATCCGCGCCCGCAGCGAAACGCAGTCGACGTATGTAGGCTATTGTTACGATTTCTTCACCACCGAGTGCGACGTGCATTCGGCGGCAATGCACGAAGAGGGCGGGTTCCAGAGTTATTTCAACATGTCGCATCAGTTCAACGAAACGAACTACGAAGACTTGTCTCTGCCGCTTTACTTCGATTACGAAAGCAGACAGTTATACAGCCGCCCCGCGTGGCTTACGGGTCACGACGATCCTGCCGCGGGTTACACGGGCAATACCGGCAAGGAAATGCCCTGGCTCGTTTACGATTTCGACACTACGGACAAAGTTCTTTCCGCGGGCAACAAGCCGTGGCAGGGCTTTACTAACGGCGAAGTATATATCAGTATGTACGCCAAAGGCATAAGCTCGACGGCAGATTTCTTCGTTACCGAAATCGACGGCAAGGATTTGTCGGAGCAGTATATTTTCGACGATATCGCTCCCGAAATCGATATCAGACTTCCCGAAGGCGAGATACCCGCGGCAAAGGTCGGCGGAAATTACAAAGTGTTCGATTACGTCGTTACCGACAATCTTTCCAAGATCGTATACACGAACGTTACGGTGAAACACAGCGGCGGAAAACAATTCGCAATCGATAAAAACAACTGTTTCAAACCTAACGTAAACGGAACTTACACGATAACTTACACCGCGCGCGACGCGTTCGGCAACGAAACCGTAAAATCGGTGGACGTCGAAGCCGGGCGAAACGTACCCGCGATAGAGCTTGACGTAGATCAAGCCGAGATAAACGCGACTTACGGTCAGACTATAACTTTACCGGACGCTGTTTACGGCGGCGGTTCGGGCGGACTTAACCTGTCTGTCACCGTAACCTGCGGCGGCGAAATAATGCCCGTTAATTACGGCAGATTTGTCGCGAACGGGAAGGGCGAAGAGTATACGATAACTTATATAGTTACCGATTATGTAGGGCAATCGGCGGAAAAAACCGTTACGGTGCGCGCTCCGCGTTCCGACAAACCGTTATTCGACGCTTCGGAAGTCGTGTTGCCGCCGTCGTTTATTCACGGTGACGAGTATGTATTCGGCAAGTACTTCGCAAATTACTATTCCGCGGATTATAAAGCCGAACAGATCGCGGCGACGATAACCGTTACGGACGGCAAAGGCAAAACGACGGTAGCCGCGGACGGAAAATATATCCCCGAATACAATGGAGGCAATCCCGCAACGGTGCAGTTTACGTTCACGTCGAAAGACGGCAAAACCGAAACGGCGACGATGCAGGTTCCCGTGGTTAAGCCTTTGAACGGCAAGGGTTATCTCGAAAAGTTTTTCGTAACGACCAATGCGGGTATAACGACGGATAGTAAAACGATGGTTTTCACGGCGGAAAATGCCGACGATGCTCTCGGATTTTCGTTCGTCCGTCCTATCCACGCCCGTCGGTTGACGTTGCGTTTCGTTGCGGATAATATCGGTAACGGAAATATCGTTGTAACTCTTTCCGATAAATACGACTCCGCAGGTAAGGTCGAATTCGCTTTCAGAAAGGCGGGCGACAGTTATCTTTGTTCGGTGAACGGCGGCGAAGAGCGCGTCGTAAACCTTGACGGAGACGGATATCTTAAATTATATTACGACGCGGAAACCCGTACCGTCGGCGACGGACTTAACGTTGTTTTCGCAACGCTCGATACGAATACGGCCGGCGAGCCGTTCGGCGGATTTACGAGCGGATACGCATATATGTCCGTTGTTTCCACGGCTCGGTCGGTAGGTATCTGCACGATCAACAACCAGACGATAAACAACGTAAGACTGGATATCGAACGCCCGTATATTTACGTTGACGGTTCGTTCGAAGGCAGACTTCCGACCGGCGCGACGATTACGATCCCTTCGGCGGACGCATACGATGTGCTTAGCGCCATCGGAAAAGTCACCGTATCGGTCGTATGTAACGGAAAAGACAATTTGCTCGGCGCAAGCGGCGCAGACAAAGAACAAACCGTTAAACTTACGAAGTACGGCAGCTACGAGGCGGTCTACCGCGTAGAGGACGCGTCCGGACAGTTTGTCGAGCAGAAATATTACTTCACGGTGTACGACGACGGCAAACCGTCTTTGAGTTTTGATAAAAAATTGCAGGCGCGCGCCGCGCTCGGCGCAACGCTTACGTTGCCGAAGTACACGGTAAGCGATAACGAGGGTGCGGATAACGTAACCGTACTTGTGCTTGTATCCCGCCCCGACGGCATGCAGGACGTTGTTACCGACGGCAAGTATACGTTCGGGAATGCGGGATGGTACACGGTGTGTTATTTCGCGATCGACCGGAACAACAACTGCGTTTCGTATATGTTTGAAATACAGATCGTAAAGGAGGCTAAGGCATGAAAAACAAACTGATCGCCATCGTCTGTTTATTGATAAGTTGTTTTTTCATTCTGTCGGCTTGTAAGGAGCCGGAAAAAGACAGCGATCCCGTTATACCGGACGTACCGACCGACGAGCATATTCCCGCAACCGGAATCAATATCGTCGAAAGCGGCAGAACGGATTATAAAATCGTCGTTCCTGCGGACGTCGATGCCAACGTTTCTTTTGCCGTGAGCGAACTTCAAGGATTTATAAAGGAATCGACGGGAGTGGAAATTCCCCTTTCGGTCGGCAGCAACGAAGAGCTTGACGCCGAAGCGAAGGTGATTTCCGTAGGCGATACGAACGTGTTCGCGACGAGCGGACTTGCGATCACCGACGATATGAAGCTGACGGGATTTTATGTAAAACGTTTTGGGAACACGCTGGTAATGAACGCCAAGGACGGCAACGGCGTCGTTTCCGCGGTTTACGCCATGCTGTCGGCAACGCTCGATCTGGAAATTTACTCCTATGACGAGTACGCTCTTACAAAAATGACCGAAATGCCTTTGCTCGATTTCGATATCAAGTACATTCCCGACGTGGACGTGAGAGAATTGCTGATGAAATCGTTGAATTCGCAGTATAAACTGCGTATGGGTTATTACAACGCTCTCGGCAAGGGCAAATGGGTTTTGTTCGGACACACCACGACGGGCGCGAGCAGCGGCGATGCAAACGCTTTGCTTCCTTACAGTGTGTACGGCAAAGAGCATAAAGACTGGTACAATTCCGCAGGCACTCAGCTTTGTTACGCAAACGAGGAAATGAGACAGGAACTCGTGAAACAAGCAAAACGCAAAATAGCCGAAAGTCCCGACGCAAAGTATCTTATGATCGGTCACGAGGACAATATGGATATGTGTGAGTGTGACGATTGCGTTGCAGAGCGCAATCTGTACGGCGGTTACGGCGGACAGGAACTCAATTTCACGAACAAATGCGCGGTCGACCTTAACGCATGGATGGCGGACGCTTATCCCGATCGTACGATGAAGTATGTGTTCTTTGCTTATCAGACGTCGCAGGAACCGCCTATAAAAACGGAAACGGTCAACGGCAAAACGACGCCCGCAAAGAAAGCCGACGGCGAATTCGTGCCGTATTACGACGGTTTCAAAGTCGAAAAAAACGTAATGGTTATGTATTGCCCTATCGATTCCGACTTCCGCAAAGGTTTTTCGGAAACCGAAAACGGAGCGCAGTACGAACAGCTTAACGGCTGGGCAAGCCTTTTCCGTCAGGCGGGAGCGACCGATTCTATCATATGCTGGGCGTATTCTCTTGCCGTACGAGACTATTTCATGCCGCTTAACAACTTCGGCGCGTATAAAACGCAGTATAAGTTTTATATCGACTGCGGCGTAAGTTATGTAATGGATCAGGCTTATTACGATTCCGCGATACCTTGCTTCGAAGCTTTGCGCATATACACGCAGGCAAAACTTATGTACGACAACAGTCTTGACTATAACGAACTTGCGAAAGACTTTATCGAACATTATTACGGCGAGGGAGCAGAGGCTTTCAAAAAGTACTACAACTATTTCATTGTTTACTATAAATATCTGGAAAAGACGAAAGGATTAAACGGCAGTATCTGGTACAATATCAGCGGTCAGGCAGATTTCTGGCCGACGGAAGTAGTCGACCTTATGATGAGCTATCTCGACGAGGCGATCGCCGCAATCGAGCCGCTTCGCGCAAGCAATCCCGCAAGGTTTGCCGTTTTAAACGACAGACTTCGCCGCGAACGCCTTACGCCTATATTCCTTATGTTCCAGCTGCATATCAACGAAGTTCCCGCGGATAAAGCGGCGGAGTATCTCTCCGATATGAAAACTTACACGAAGAAGTATGATATCACGGGTTCGGGCGAAAGCCGTTTCGATATGGATACGCTTATCGAAAAATGGGAAGTCGCTCTCGGTCAGGGAGGCGAACAATGAGAAAATTTTATAGAATAATATCCGCGTTGCTTGCGATCATGGCGTTTACGGCGTTGACTTGTTGTAAGAGCAAAACGCCCGAAAGCGAGAGTTCTTCGGACTCTGCGAAAACGCAGATCTCCTTAACTCTCGACAAAACGGAATTAACCGTAGTCGAGGACGAGTTCGCTCAGCTTACGGCGACGTCGAGCGATCCCGACAAAAAGGTGACTTTCACCGTTGATAACGGAAAAATCGCGGCAGTGTCGTCGAGCGGACGGGTGATAGGCAAAAACGTCGGTGAGGCGATTATTACCGCGTCGTGCGGCGGAGTAAGCAAAACCTGCAAAGTTACGGTAATCGCGGCAAAGTCGAACGGAAAAACCGTCACCGCGGAGAACGAAACTTTGCGCCTTTCGAAAAAGACGAACGCCGCCGCGGAGATAAAAGCGACGCTTACGGAAAACGGAGAAAAGAAACAGAATGCGACGTTTTCTTATAAAAGTCTCGACGAAACGATTGCGACGGTGGACGAAAACGGAACGGTTACTCCGATAAACGTCGGCAGTACGGCTGTCGTTGCGGAAAGCGAGGGCGCGAAAACGACGGTATCCGTGGAAGTTTACACGATAACGATGTCCTCGACCGACGACTGGATCGCGATGCTTAAATGCGGAAACGACGTAAACGCAAGGTTTTATCTGTCGAACGACCTCGATTTCACGGGCGTGAACTACCGCACTTACAGCAGTTGGCAAGCCTCGGAAAACGACTTGATTTTTATGGGTGAAGTTGACGGCGGCGGACATACCGTCGACAACATAACGTATGATCCGACCTATCCCGAACAATCGGTTTTCGGCGATGCGGAAGGCGTAAATATTCACGATCTTGCCGTTAAAAACGTAACGTTCAACGCGAAAGCTCAGCAGGGATTGTTTAAAGACGTAAAACATATCGTCAGAGACAACGCGGTCGTTGCCGCCTCTTATATAACGAACGTGATCTGCGATTTCGTTTATTCGAGCGCGGTTGCCGCCGAAATCTGCGGCGTGTCGGGTAAAGTATACGGACTGAATATGACGAACGTGTTTATCAATATGCGTTTTTCGGACGGCGGAACGTTCGATCCCGCGAAGCATTACGCGATAAGCGACGAGTATTATATCTGGTACACGCCGAATTCGTTCGGAAACGTGGTGGTCTGCGCAAATGGCGGCTCGGTCAATCCGCAGGGGCAGTTGTTGTTCAACTCGCTCAATATCGTTTCCGACACCTACTTTGTGTGCGACAGTATCGTCGAAGCCACATACCGGGCTTTCAATATGTTCGACAGAAACGTGTTTGACGTTACGCCCGGCGTTGTGCCGAATTTTAAATAATCATCAACGGAAAATAATTTTGATAATATTAAACGGAAAAAATCCGTTAAAAATATTGAGGAGGAAAAAATGAAAAAGCAACTGACATTAGTCGTATTGATGCTGTGCTTTATGTTGAGTTTTGCCGTCGCTTGCGGAAATGCAAACGTCAAAAAAACTTATAACGTAACTTACAGCTGCGACACAGACGGAGCGATCTCCGACGAAGCGTTTACCTACACGGAAGGGGCGGACAAGATCGAAATCCCCGTCACGCTTAAAGAGGGATATTCCCGAAGCAACCTTACGGTGACCTACACTATGGGCGGAGAAACGAAAAACGCAACGCTTGCCGAAGGTAAATTTACGGTTGAATTGCCCGACGGCGATATTGCCGTAAGCGTGACCGGCGCGAAACTCAACGAATATAAAGTCGATTTCGTCGTGGGTACGGAAGTTAAATATACGCTCAGCGTTAAGCACGGCGAATCTCTCACCGTTCCTCAGCTCAACTCCGCGAAAGCGGCGGTTGTCGGAACCGACGGAGAAAACGAATTCGTTAAGTGGACTGAAAACACCGACAATATAATTACGGCAGATACGGTTATTCACGCCGAGATTCGTCGCGTTGTGTTCGAAGTCCGTTTCAGACTCGGCGGCGAAATCGTGCATACCGTAAAGGTAAGAGAAGGACAGAAACTTACTGCCGAACAGCTTACCGAAGCCGAAGAACAGGTTAAGACTGCTATCGATTCCGGTCACCGTTTCGACGGCTGGCAGACGGCAACCGACGCGGAGATAACCGCCGATACCGAAATCGTCGCGAAAACAAGAGAGTTGAACAAATATCAGGTGCGTATAAAAGAAAATATCGAAGGCGCGCTTAACAAAACGGAAGTGGAAACCGACGAGGCGGCGGAAGACGAATCGTTCGGTTTCAGCCTTGAATTCACCGCGGCTTACACGAAATCCGCAGGTAAAGTCACCGTAACTTACGCGATAGACGGCGGCGAAGCTCAAACGCTTACTATGGAAGACGGCGTTTATACCATTGCGAAAGTAACGGGCAACGTAGTTATCGAAGTCACAGGTATCGAAATCAATAAATACACCGTAAAATTCGCAAACGGAGAAGAAACCAAGTCCGAAATCACCGTCACTCACGGCGACAGAATAGCCGAAGAGCAGCTTACGACGGCTCTGGCGACGATCGCGAACGAAAATCAGGAAGCCTGGGGCTGGAAGGACGATACGGAAGCGGAAATCACCGCCGACACGACGATACACGCAGTTATCGCAAACGCGATTTCCACCAAGGAACAAATGCTTGCGATCGAGCAGGAAGGTAATTATTTCCTCACCGAAAATATCGATATGGGCGACGAACTTGCCGTTGTCTGGGGTAACGTCGTATGGACGGCGGATCCCGAAACTTGCGGCGACCCTGAAAACGGCGAATATCGCGGAATTTTAGACGGCAGAGGTAAAACCCTTACTTACACGCATACAAGCGAAGTGCCTTACGATATGGGATTGTTGTTCTATCGTCTGAAAGGAACGGTAAAAAATCTTAAAATCAACGCTACGCTTAACAACAATTTCAACGCAAACTGCAATACTTTGGGCGTTGTTACAATGCAGCTTGCCGACGGAACTATCAAGGACGTGGAAGTAACTCTTAACGCCGCAGGTATGCAAAATCAGCCCAATGTTGGCGTAGGCGCGATATGCAGTAACTTCTTCGGCGGTACGATCGACAACTGCACGGTAAATTTCGCCGCGTTGCCGACTTACAACTTTGCAAACGACAAAGTCGCTCCCGTTTCGTCCGTTAAGAGTTGGGAAAAACCCGAAGGCGGCGAGCGCGTTAAGGTTTTAAGCGGACTTTCCGTTCGTTTGCCCGAAAACGTTCAGCCTGTCACCGCATACCTGACGTATCTTACAATGGATGAGATGAAAGGCGATTACGAACCCGAAATCGCTGCCGTCGAACCTTCGTTCGAACTCGATAAGGACAACGAAATCCTTTGGGAATCCACCGATTACAAAAAGGCGATCGCGGCGAGTACCGAAGAACAGTCTGCCGCCCCGCGCGGATTCGAAAAGGTTTATAAGTCCGACAATACTTATGAAGACAAAGATCAGAAAAAAGCATTTATCGTCGACGAAAAACTCGACCGTTATATAAAAGTCGCGTTTGCCTTAAAAACGGATAATCGTCAGCTGTGCGACAGCGGGTGGGGCAATCCTCTCGACAAAGAAACCTGGTATGTGTTCTATGCCGTAAAGACCGAAGGAAAGTGGACTTTAACCGTTCACGAAAAAACGATAAACGGCGCGGTCAAGTTTACCTATGCCGACCTTGCGGTCTCGTCTCTGGCGGATTTGTATCTCTATTATAACTGGGGCGGCGATCCTACGCATATCTGGGCAACGGAAATAAGATACGTCGTCGATCCCGATTATGTGGAAATGGTCGAAACGCAGTTGACCGACGCTACGTTGACTGACGGAACGTTGTCCGAAACGCTTTCGGCAGACGGTTATAGCGCGGTTTATACAAGAGAGTCTTTCTCATGGTCTGCGTGGAACGCAATCGATATTTCCGAGTATGCTTACGTAACTTTCAAGACCGATTACAGAGGATGGTATCTCCCGAATCCGTCGTGGGCTGACGCGTTTGACTGCTCGACTTGGGTTGAGTGGAAGTTGACGAACAACAACGATGGCACATGGTTAATAACTTTCACTCATGACGGAATAAGTATAGACCATGTAAATACTTTTAGCGGAACTAAACTTAACGACGTTTTGAATATAATCTTTTTGAGTCCCAAAGATGGGGCGTCGAAGGCTTTTGCCGTAACGAATCTTAACGGTTATAAAGCGAAGTGATAGTATTATAGCAATCAATCTCTTTTTACGGGTGTTGGAGATTTGTCTCCAACACCCGTAAAAAATTTTAACGAAACAAACGGAAAGAATTCCGAAAAAAAGAGAAAAGATGAACGAAAAAGAGAGAGAGAAGAGGCGAGAATTTCGCCCCTACGGGGTTGTGTTTGCTTCGCAAACACAACAACTACTTAAAGGCAACAATTGAAATCGTAAAGTTTGGAAGTTCGGACGTACTTACTACGTCGGACGACGACAAAGACGGCGGCGAAAAAGATTTCTTCGATTGAGAGAGGGGTTGGACAATGAGAAATATTAGGCTATAAGTCGATTAAGTCGGAAAATTCTGCGGAATAGACAGATTTGCCGAGGGCAACGCATATACTACGGACGGTAAATACGACAATTCGGGCAAGATAGAGGAGTTGAATTAGGTTAAATAATGAAGATATTGTTTTTGGGTGACAGCATAACCGCAGGCGCGGGAGTGAATACGAAAGAAGAAATGTTTACGACGCTCGTCGGGAAGTCGATGAATGCCGAAGTCGTGAACTACGGGGTCGGCGGTACGAGAATCGCAAGGAATTCCACGCCGTCGGAAGACCCTTCTTATGATAACGATTTTCTGCGAAGAGCGGAGAATATGGATAAAAACGCCGACTTTGTAATCGTGTTCGGAGGAACGAACGATTATGGTCACGGCGACGCGCCGATAGGCGACATTTCGGACGAAACGCCGTATACTTTTTGCGGTGCGGTCAATCTGCTGTCAAGCTATCTCGTCGATAATTACGGGAAAGACAACGTTTGTTTTATTCTGCCGTTGCATCGCAGAAACGAGGATAATCCGTTCGGCGAAGGCAACAAAAAGATAAAGAGCGGAACCTTATCGGACTACGTTGCCGCCGAAATAAGCGTTCTCGAAAGTAACGGAGTAAAATATTTCGATATAAGGAGCGATTTTCCGCCCGAAGAACTCGACGAACTGACTATCGACGGCGTACATCCGAACGCTGAGGGACATAAAATAATAGCCGAAAGAATATGCGGATATTTGAGTAAATCGTTTTTTCTATAAAAAATAAAGACCTTTCGACTGTCGTCGTCAGGTCTTTTATTATCGGAATAATTTAAGTATATCAAACCTCTGAAATTTGAAGATATAAGCGGCGAAACGAACTTATCGTAAAGGTAAATCGTTTCGCCGTGTTTATAAAAGTCGGTCAATAAGTCGATTATCGCACATTTCTTAATTGCTTATTGTTTTTTGCCTGCTTTGTAATGCCTGTAAAAGGTAACGGGGTTATTGAAGCCGCACTCGTATATTACGTCGGTGATTTTTCTGTTTGTGCCGTCGGGGGAGTTTAATATTTCTTCAACTTTTTTTATGCGTAACGTGTTGAGGAAAGTGTTGAAGTGCTGTCCGACGGTTTTGTTGAACATTTTACTGCAATATTCCTTTGTGTAGCCGAAGTGCTTTGCCATTGTCACGAGCGAAATGTTCAGGCGATAGTTGTTTTCTATATAATCTATAAATTTAATGGCGATATGTTCGGCGCTCGTCGTTTTCAGTTCTGTAAGCGGGTAAAACTTTGAAATAGTATCGAAAAGCAAGTTCGCGTAAGCGCAGTTCAATAAAAACGTTTTGTCTTTTTCGTCGAGCCATTTTTGCACCAAAGTGATTATTTTCTTGTTGGCTTCCGTGTTCTGCATAAACGCCGGCGGATTTTTATCTTTGAAATATTGCCTGTAATGATGAGTAAAATCGTGACTTAAAACGATACACAACGCTTCGAGATCGTTCGACTGTTTTTCGTAAAAATGATTTTGAAATTTATTGCTGAAACATATTTCTCCCGCGTTCACAAGGAAAGTTTGTTCTCCGATATGCGCGGTTGCGGAGCCTTTAAGCATGCAAATCATTTCGATACTCTCGTGATAATGCGGCATATCGAGAAGAAAATTCTCCTTTTTCAAAAAGATATGGAAATCGTTGTCGGCTTCGGACTGATAGTTTGAAAAATCCGTTGATTTTCTCTTTTTCTGTTTGGATATTTCGGCGTTTCGTTCGTTGATCCAGAAGTCGAGAGTGTCGGCTCCGATCAAATGCTCTTTCAGAATATCTTCTTTCGATTTATTCTCGTCGAAATACATGCCGAGTATTGTTTCTTTTAATTCCAGGTTTTTGTTTTTCATACTTATTCATTATACTTAAAAATTAAAAAATGTCAATAACAAATATCGAAACTTAGTCTGATTTTCGCCATAAAACCCCGCTATCAGCCGTAAATGCGGACAAAAAGAGGTTTTTTAATTGTTTTCAGGCAAAAAATGCAAATTAAAACATCTTAATTTTTGTTATATTGTTTGTAATAATTGATATAGAAAAAGCGCGTTCTCTGTGCTATAATGGAAACAACATGGGAGGAAAAGGTGAAAAAAATCGTTTGCATACTTTTAATGCTTGCAAATCTTGCGTTTGTTTCATGCTCGAAATCGGACGGCGGAAACGAAATAAAAATCGATAAACCTACGGCAGACGCATTTGTTTCGCTTAACGGAGACGAAATAAGCGACTTTGCGGAAAATTACATAACCGGCGCGGGCTATGCGCACATAAACAAATCTCTCGGCGATCATTATTATCCCGAACCGCTTGTTTTCGAGTGGCGGGATACGCAAAATACGGACTACACGTTGTTTATTTCCGAAAATTCGGACATGAGCAATGCTCGCGAATATAAAACCGATGAAACGCGAATCGAAGTCGGCGGTTTGATTGCGGGCATTAAATACTATTATAAGGTAAAAGGCGGCGGCAAAGAAAGCAAAATTTATTCTTTTACCACGAAAAGACAGCCGAGAACGGTTAAAATCGACGGAGTGTCCAACACGCGAGATATCGGCGGGTATGAAACCGAAAGCGGTTTTGTCCGGCAAGGTCTGGTTTACAGAGGTGCCGCGCCGGACGATATTACGGAAAACGGCAAAAGATGGTTTGAAAACGCGGGCATAAAAACGATTATCGATTTAAGGGAAGCGACGGGCAGAAAAAGAAATCTTTACGACCTTAATATAAACTATATCGAAATTCCCGAAAAGGGTTGCGCATGCTATATAGACGGCGATAAGGGAATCAGATCGCCCGAATATCTTGCGGGGCTGATCGCGGCGATGAAAGCTTTTGCCGTAAAAGATAATTATCCGATTTACTTTCATTGCCGGATAGGGCGTGACAGAACGGGTACGATTGCTTATATGTTGAACGGACTTCCGGGCGTTGATCATTACACGTTGACTATGGACTATGAATTGTCTTGTTTTTCGGTTGCGGGATGCGTAGATTATGACGATAAAGAAAAGCAAGCCAAAAACATGTCGGGCGCGATGGACGCAATGTATTCGTATTTTATGAGATACTCAAAGTATAAAGGAAGCGCGGAAGCGAGCGTGAAGGACGGAATAGAAAAATTTCTTCTGGATAACGGCGTTACCGCGGATGAAATTGCAAATATAAGAGAAATAATGACGGAGGAAGCAGTTAATGCGGGCTAAAAACAAAACAATTTTACTTCTCGCGAGCGTTCTCGTTCTGAGTTTAACGCTTTTCGTCGCGGGGTGCGGAAAAGAACAATCCGACTCTTCTGCGGACGAAAACAAGCTCTATACGATATCTTTCGACACTTGTATCGATCTGCCGACGAACAAGGCTCTCGACCAGAAACTTCATAAAGGCGAGCTTGTTCGTCAACCCGATATCAAGGTTCGCGGATCCAATCCCGACGGAAAGAGAGTTTCGGGCTGGTATGAGGACGAAACCTACGAAAACGAGTGGGATTTCGGTCTCGATAAGGTTACGGGAGATATGACTTTATATGCCAAGTGGGATTCTTATTACATGGTAAGATATTACCTTGCAAACTCGTCCGCGCCCGTTTTCGAAACGGAAGTTAAGGGCGGGAGAAAGGTTGCGAGAGCGGACGATTCCGTTTACGGATACAAGATAAAAGGATACTACTCAACGAGTGATTTTGAAGAAGGCACCGAGTTCGATTTTGCGCAGCCGATAAACAAAACCACCGATATTTATATCGACGCGGAAGATTATTTCTATTTTGACGGCGCGTCGATAGCAAACGCGTTCAGGGCTGTTGCCGCGCCGAGCGGACAGGGTTCTACGGCGGGAAGCGTTGCCTACGAAAGCAAAAACGGCGAAGAATACGCGCGCGTCAATTTCGGATACAGTACGGCAAGAGACCCGTATATCTGCGCCGAAGCGTTGAACGCCGATATAACGAGATCGCAGATAATCGAGATAAAATTCAAAAATCTCGGCAAGGCAAGTCAGCTTATGTTTTACTGGCTTATTAAAGACGAGAACGGAAAGTTTATCGGAAGCACCGATTATTCGGGAGCGCAAAGCGTATGTTATACTTACCAAGCCGGGCAGACGAGCATGAGCGAAGAGGACGACTGGATCGTTTTAAGAATAAACGCCGCCGCGAACGAGCTTTCTTTTGAAGGAAACAACCTCTGGAAAGACGGTAAAAGATTGTATGCTTTCAGAATTCAGTCGCTTTACGCAAGCCAAAGCTCGTCCGATCTTTCAAACGAACTTCTTATCGATTATATAAAAGGCGTTTACGACGAGAATTACGACAGCGAAAAGATGCTCGTGAAATTCAATTTTAACGGACTCGTCCGCGAAGCGAGAGTTTCGGAAGGCGCTGCGATAGGCGACGAAAAGGCGACTTCGATTTGCGCGGGATATAACGTCCTCGGATATTATAAAGACAGTGCGTATACGCAGAAATTCGACGTCGAAAACACGATGATAATCGGCGAAACGGAAATTTTCGTAAAAACCGACGGAAAGGTTTACTTTGACAGTAAAGGACTTTACGACTATTTCAAGCCTACCGCGGCAACGATGTCGGGGTCAACGATCGGTTATTCCGAAATGACGGAAGACGGCAATCTGAAAGTGAATTTCGGATACAGCGTGATTGCCGATCCGAGCATTACCGTAAGCGACGCGAAGCTCGATATTTCAAACGTCACGAAAATCAAAGTTAAGCTTAAAAATCTCGGAAAAGCTCGGCAACTCGCCCTTTACTGGACAGCAAAGGACGCAAACGGCGAATTTATCGGCGGAAGCGATTATGCGGGCGGGCGCGACGCATGGTGCGCTCTTTCAAAAACGCTTATGAGCGAAGACGACGAGTGGATATATGCGGAATTCGATCTTTCGGCGAACGAATACTGGACAAACGCGAAAGAACTCGTCAAGCTCAGAGTCCAATCGGTATATGCAAGCGAAAATGCAGAGGATTTGTCAAACGAGATGATTTTTGCCGAACTTACAGGCGAATAAAAGGAGTCGGTATGAAGAAATTAAACAAAATAATCGCTATACTATTTTCAATCGTTATTTGTTCGTTTTCCTTTTCGGGTTGCGGCGACGCAGGCTCGGATAGTTCGGGTTCGGCAGATTCTTCGGGATCGTCGGTAACCCCGCCTCCCGTTGAGGAGACGGAGGTTATAGACCTTGCGGGGCAGACCGAACTCGCTTCCACCGTGACCTATGCGAACAAGGTTGCGAACGGCGTTCAGGCGTATTACGAAAACGGCGAATACGAGGACGAGTCGTATATAGTCAAAAACAAAATCTCGTCTTTTTCGCACCTTCTTAAAGGCGCGAGCAAGACGGTAGAGTATTTCAAAAATTCGCAGGGTAAAAGCTATCTGGAAAACACGATGGACGTTTACGCGGTCAGCGCGGGCGAAAGGGTTTATGCCAAAAAGTATGCCAAAGACGCGAGAGTAAACACAACCGATTTCGGCTATTACTATTACGCCGTGAACGTGAGAGACCTTTCTTTCGACGGCATTTCGTGCCATCTCGAAAAAATCTACCACACTTATCCCGACAAAGTAAACGAAGAATTTCGTATAATCTCGGGCGGAGCTATGGCGGACGTGGAAGCCTTCGGCTTCGAAGTGAAAATCGCGCGCGACGGCGTTGCGGCGTTTGAAGTCGCGGATTCTGCGGGCAGACATAATTCGCAGGGCGAATACGACGAGAATACAATCGAATACGTTGCGATCGACGTTAAAGACGCAGGCGTTATCGGTTTTATTTTCTCGGATAAAGCCTATAAAGTACGGGTTGTTTTCACCGATAAATATATCACTATAAGGCAGGAGATCGCCGTCGATACGAGCGAAATGCCGTCGGGCGCGGATATGAGCTTCGGAAACAGAATTTATAACGACGAAACTCATTCTTTCGACGGGATAAGGCTTGCGAACGAGATCGAAAGAAATCCGCTCGCGGCTTCGAATGTCAAGGTCGAAAACAAGGACGGAGCGAAATACGTCGGTTACGACGCTCTTAAAGGCTGTTACGAGTTTAAGCTCGACGGCGAGAGTTTTTATACGGCGTATTACGAAAATCAACAGAAAAAGTTCGAAGAAAGCGTTGAAATCACGGGCGACGAATACGACAGAAACATGTACGTTCTCGTTCACACCGATTATCCGCTCGAAGGAGCCGCGCTTCTGGACGGCGACGATTTACAGGTTCCCGTTCCCGTGCAGGTTTCCAAAAACTTCGGACACGAAAAAGAAGAACCCGTGTACGACCCCGCCGATAAAATTTACGGCGACAGCTATCTGCCGATAGTTGTCGAGAAAAACGGCAAAAAGGACTTCACAGTGGTGAACGTTTATCAGAAATGGGGTAATTACGACATAAAACAGCTTTCTTCCATTTCCTATTACACGTCGTATTATCATTTGTCCACGGGCGTACACGAGACAAACTGCATCGCGCCGTATTATGCGGTGAAAGGTCCCGGGCTTAATTACGCTTCTTTCGGAAAGAGCTGGTTTATGCCGGATTTCAGAGGCGCAAGCGGCGATATGTGGACGTATGGCGACCCGCAGTTCAATTCCGCGGGCATGCTTATGAGCGTCAATTCGGACGACGGATATATGCTTTGCAATTATCAGGGTTCGGATATCCGCTCTTCGGGCTTGACGTATGCCGATCTCGATTATTCTTTCGTTTCCGAGGACGGAGCGTTCGAATATACGATGCGCCACGTCGAAATGCCGCAACGCGACGAGGCGAGAACGTATTATACTATTTCGATTAAGTTTTTGAAAGACAAGACTTACGAAAAAGGCACTTTGTCCTTAGCTTCGTTCAACGGAAGAAACTGTACTTACAAATATTCCTCTTATTTAGGCGAGGACGGAACGGAAAAACAGATAACCAACAAAACGGCGTTATCGGGCGAAACAAAGATTTACGAACTCCACAAAGGTTCGTCGTATTTCACCCTTTACGGAATAAACGAACCCGACACCAACGATCAGGCAAACTTCGGACTTATCGTCAAAAACGGAAAGGTTACGACGGGCGGCAAGCAAAGCGATGTTCCTTTCGGATATCTTAACGATTGGAGAGACGGGCTTAATTACGGTTCGCTCACATTATCCGAAAACGCTTCGTTCAAGGCGGGAGATACGATCGAAACCGACGTTATATTCCTCTCTTACGGCAAAGTCGGGCAGACGACCTGCGACAACGTGAAAACCGTTTATAACGACAGCGTGCTTAATCCTTTGAAGATTTCCGCGCTTAACGGAAAAACGATTGCGGACGGATATATCCCCACGATCGAAGCGAAGAACAACTCGGCTGAATTTTCCTTATCCGGCGGCATTTACGGCAAAAACGAAGTTAATTACACCGTGAAAGTTACGGGCGTAACAAAGCTTGCGAAACCCTCTCTTTATGAATATAAAGACGGCGAATGGGTCAAAACCGAGCTTTCGAGCGCGGTCGGTTACGACGGTTACGGCGTTAAATGCGAAAACGGAAAACTCACATATTCTTTCGTGTTCACACAGAACAGGAACGGAAGAATTTACAGACTTACAGTAGAATAAAAAGGAGCTAAATTTTATGAAAAAAAGAATTGCATCGTTACTTTTTGCCTCGGTTCTTGCGCTTTCGATGACTGCGTGCGGCGGCGGAAACGATTCTGCCGGCAGCGGCAACGGCGGAGAATCGGGAAATACGGGAATGATAACTCAGCAGCCTTTGACGCTTGAAAATTTCAACGCCGATTATTATCCCGTTTCGTCCGAGATCAAACAGATGAACGGAACGATAGACGTCGTTATTCAGTTTGAGTCCACGGAACCTGCGTGGCAGGCTCTTGCAGACGAATATCAGAGGCTTCACAGCGACGCCGTTACCGTTAATATCGGTATAGAGGGCATTCAGTCCAATTACAGAGATAAGCTTACAACCGAGCTTAACAGCGGCAAAACCGACTGGGATATCGTTCAGGGCAACCTTGTCAACGACCTTTCGGCAAAATGCGTCAACATGGCGGGCGCGATCAACAAAAAGAACGCTTATGCGGGCAACGAAACGTGGAAAAAGGTACTTACCGAAAACGCGTACAGAACGGACGCGAGCGGTTCGGGTTCGGTTTATATAATCAACTCGCAGAACCTGCAAACGGCGTGGTTTGTAAACACGGTGGCGTTTAACGCCGCGCAAACCGAAGCGACGAAAGACGGCGTGACCCTTAAACAAACGCCCGCAACGTGGGACGAGCTTATGCTTGTGTGCGAGTATATGAAAAAAGCGGGTTACAAATATCCGCTCGGAGTTTCTTTGCACGAAGATTCTGTCAACGGCTATCAGTTCTCGTGGCTTCTTCGCGTATAACACAACGAGATATAATCATATTAAGGATATGAATTCCGAAAGAAAGGGCAAAACGAGCAATTCTTTTGAATTTACTTCCTTTTGGGCGGACGAGAAAAACCGCATTATTCCCGACCTTATCGATTTTACCAAGACGTTTTTCGCAAAGCATACGATTTTGAATATTCTGGCGAAATATTGCGTGTTTACTTCCGAAAACCAACTTTTGGTTATGCGCCCGTATCAAATCGTTGCAACCGAAAAGATATTAAACAGAATACAAATTTCGTACAACTATAAAAAATACGGAAGCGTTGCGGGCGGCGGATATATTTGGCACACAACGGGTAGCGGTAAAACGCTTACTTCGTTTAAGACGGCGCAACTTGCAAGCAAATTGCCGTATATAGAAAAAGTTTTGTTCGTTGTTGACAGAAAAGACCTTGACTATCAGACGATGAAGGAATACGACCGATTTGAAAAAGGCGCGGCGAACAGCAACGTTTCTACGGCGGTATTAAAACGGCAACTCGAAGACGATAAATCGAAGATTATCATTACAACGATACAAAAATTAAGCACGTTCGTGAAGAAGAATATCGGACATGCCGTGTTCGATAAGCAAATCGTTATCATTTTCGACGAGTGTCATCGTTCGCAATTCGGCGATATGCACAAGGCGATTACGAAATATTTCAAGAAATATTATCTTTTCGGATTTACAGGTACGCCGATTTTTGCCGTGAACGCAGGGGCTTCTAAAAATCCGAATTTACGCACGACAGAGCAGGCATTTGGCGATAAACTTCATACTTACACGATCGTTGACGCTATCAACGATAAAAACGTTTTGCCGTTCCGTGTGGACTATTTCAAAACGATGGACAAAGAACCCGATATTGACGATAAAGACGTGTGGGATATCGACCGCGAAAAGGCATATCTTGCGCCCGAAAGGATATCGAAAGTCGTTGCATATATTTTAGAACATTTTGCGCAGAAAACAAAGCGTGATAAAGGGTATCAATTCAAGCAACTTATAAACGTGGAAGAGGTTGCCAAGGCGAAAAATGGACGGGATACGCAAGAAGTTAAAAATAAAATATTTGTAAAAGGGTTTAACTCGATTTTAGCGGTTTCTTCCGTTGAGGCGGCAAGGCTCTACTATACCGAATTTCAAAAACAGATGAAAGCGCACCCCGAACAGGCGATAAAAATCGCTACGATTTACTCTTTTGCACCGAACGAAGAGGAAGACAACGGATTTTTAGGCGAAGAAAATTCGGACGATACGAGCGCGCTCGACGCTTCTTCGCGTGACTTTTTAGAGGGCGCGATTAAAGAGTATAACGCGTATTTCGGGACGAATTACGATACTTCTGCGGACAAGTTCCCGAATTATTATAAAGACGTATCTTTGCGAATGAAAAACAAAGATATCGACTTGCTTATCGTCGTGAATATGTTCTTGACGGGGTTCGACGCGACGACTTTGAACACGCTTTGGGTGGATAAAAACCTGAAAATGCACGGGCTTATTCAAGCGTATTCGAGAACGAACCGAATTTTGAATTCGGTAAAAACTTTCGGCAATATCGTATGTTTCCGCAACTTGCAAAAGCGTACCGACGAAGCTATTTCACTCTTCGGCGACAGAGAGGCGGGCGGTATCGTTTTAATGCGCGGTTTTAAAGATTATTACGACGGATACGTTGACGAGCTCGGGGATAAACACGACGGCTTTAAGGATATGATTGCCGAACTTACCGCTAAATTTCCGCTTGACGAGGAGCGCATAACGGGCGAAAAGGCGCAAAAAGAATTTATCGCGTTATTCGGCGCTGTGCTTAGAATGCGCAATCTCTTAACCGCTTTTGATGATTTTGAAGGAAATGAAATTCTTTCGGAAAGAGATTTGCAGGATTATTTAGGGAGATATCAGGATCTTCGCGACGAGTGGAAGAAAAAGAGAGAAAACGAAGAGAAGGAAGATATTACCGACGACGTTGTATTCGAACTCGAACTCGTAAAACAAATTGAAATAAATATCGACTATATCTTAATACTCGTTACGAAATATCACGATTCGCATTGCGATGATAAAGAAACGCTGATTACGATAAGAAAATCTATCGACGCAAGCCCCGAACTGCGTAGTAAAAAAGCTTTGATTGAAAATTTTATCAACGGAATCAACGATGTTGACGACGTTATGGCGGAGTGGCATTCCTACATAGCGGCGGAGAAAGAAAAGCAATTAAACGAAATTATTGCCGAAGAAAAATTGAAAGCGGACGAAACGAAAAAGTTTGTGGATAACGCGATTGCGGACGGAGAAATGCGCACGACGGGAACGGATATCGATAAACTTATGCCGCCGATTTCAAGGTTCGGGAACACCAATCGCGAAAAGAAAAAGCAGACGATTATCGAAAAATTGAAAGCCTTTTTCGAGCGTTTCTTCGGCGTGTGAGCGGAAATGAAAACAAAAAGCCGAAAAATGGTTTACATTATTCGGATTTGGCGATAAAATGTAGGCAGAGTCGGCGTTATTCTTGGTCGACATTGTCGGGCAGTAATAAAATTAACCGTAATATAGCATAGCGTCGATTAAAGTTTTGTCGGATTTTTGAAAATAAAATTCGGGGAAATAAAAACGAATAAAATATTTTGGAGGTAAAAATTATGAGTAAAATTTTAGTTGCCTATTTTTCGGCAAGCGGAGTAACGGCAAAGGTTGCGAAAAAGCTTGCGAGCGCGGCGAATGCCGACGTTTACGAAATCAGACCGAAAGTTCCGTATACGGACGCCGACCTTGATTGGACCGATAAAACGAGTCGCAGTACGATTGAAATGAAAGACGCGTCTTCTCGCCCCGAAATCGCGGATCACGACGCCGACATAAGCGGTCATGACGTTATTTTCGTGGGATTTCCGATATGGTGGTATGTTGCGCCTACCATAATAAACACCTTTTTGGAAAGCTATGATTTTTCCGGTAAAACGGTAATTCCTTTTGCGACAAGCGGTGGCAGCGGAATGGGAAAAACCGACGCCGTTCTTCACAAACTTTGCCCCTCGTCCGTTAATTGGAAAGCCGGAAAGCTTTTAAATCGCGCGACCGAAGCCGATATGAAAGCCTGGATAAACGAACTCGGACTTTAAAATCTCGTAGCGAGGGCATGAAATCGAATAAAAAAACGAAAGAACCGATCGTTTGTGGAAGCGGTCGGGCGGATAACAGTTAAAAAAGAACTAAAAGGAAGGCTGAAAAGTCTTCCTTTTTTTGTGTTCGTTTTTGAGTTTGTTTTTGCGCTCGGTTTTTAGGTCGCTTTATTTTCGGTCGAAACAAAAGTCGATATTATATGTCGATATATAAGTGTATATAAATCGACATTGTGTCGTTATTATTATAGAGAAAGGCGAAAAAATTATAGTTAAATATTTTTCGGGGTGATATAATTTCGGTATCTGCGGACAGGCGCGAAAAATACAAACGCCTGCCGATAAACGGAGAACGGAGATGTCTGAAATAAAAGAAATAACCGAATTTTTGCCGCCGATAAGGGTGGTTGCCGCGGAAAATGCGGATAATCCCGAAAGACTGATCGGGAACGTCGAAAGACAGGTTCCTCTTTGCGGGACGGAGTTTGCGACGGTTCGTCCGAACGGGTATATTCTTCTCGATTACGGCTCGGAAATTTCGGGCGGGGCGAGAATTCTTACGCAGATAGTCAGATCGGATAAATATTCGGCAAAAATACGGGTGCGTTTCGGCGAAAGCGCGACGGAGGCTATGAGCGAACTCGGCGAAAAGAACAGCGGAAATCATCATTCCACGCGCGATTTCGTGTTAAACGTTCAGAACCTTTCGGAAGTGCGTTTCGGCTCGACGGGGTTCAGATTTATAAGAATAGACAATCTCGATAACTCCGATATCGGTTTTTTATCGGTGCAGGCGGCGTTTACGCATAGCCCGCTTGCGGCTACGGGAAGTTTTTCGAGCGACGACGAAATTCTCGATAAAATCTGGGAAATATCGGACAGAACCGTTTTTCTCAATATGCAAAACGGGGTTTTGTGGGACGGAGTGAAGCGGGATCGGCTCGTGTGGGCGGGCGACCTTTATGTCGAAATTCTTTCCTGTTTATATATTTACGGCGACGCGGAAAGCGTGAGAAATTCTATCGATATGTGCCTTGAAAACGTTAAAAAAACTGGTTGGGCAAACAACATACCTTCCTACTCGCTTTGGCTCGCGCTCGATATAGATTTGTATTATATGTATACGGGCGACGTAAATTATCCGAAAAAATGTATGCCGTTTATCGACGATCTTTTAAATCGGCTCGACGTTTGCGTGGACGAGAACGGGAAATTCGATCCCTGCCGTTACAGCGGAAGCAAGACCAACCGACCGTATTTTATAGACTGGCCGACGGAGGGCGGAGAAGACAATATTTACGCCGTTGAGGCGATTTTGAGATATACTCTCGGAAAAATCGCGAAGATGAAAGCCGATTCGGGCGAAAGCCCGGAAAAAGCCGAAGAAATTCTCGGGAGGGCAAAAAAGAGACCTGCGAAACTCACCGATAAAAAATCGCTTAACGCGTTGCAGATGCTGTTCGGCGGGGTGAAAAACGAGGCGTTTGCCGAAAGTCTTTTAAAAGGCGGCGCGGAAGGAATTTCCACGTTTATGGCATACTTTATTTTTTCGGCAATGTTCGAGGCGGGATATAAAAAGGAGTCGTCGGAGATTTTAAAAGAATATTTTTCGGCGATGATAAACCTTGGCGCGACGACGTTTTTCGAAGATTTCGATATTTTATGGAAAAGCGAATG
This sequence comes from uncultured Clostridia bacterium, assembly GCA_934254825.1. Lineage (GTDB taxonomy): Bacteria > Bacillota > Clostridia > Christensenellales > Borkfalkiaceae > UBA10281. The sequence continues at coordinate 30,144 of CAKQMB010000012.1, forward strand.
TTTTCCTCTCGACAGCTTGGGCGAAGCGGGGAAAAAAGATTTACACGGCGACAAGGGCAAACATTGCTACGTCGGTTTCAGACATAGTTTATGTCACGGCTGGGCAAGCGGAGCCGTTCCGTTTATCGTCGAAAAAATCGCGGGCGTAAAAAATCTCGGCGAGGGGTTCGGAAAAATTTCGGTAAAACCCGAGCTTGCGGGCTTGAACAGAATAAATATGTCGGTCGCAACGCCGCTCGGAGCATTGAAAATAAAAGCCGAGAACGCGGGCGGAAAGGTCAAAACGATTATCGAAGCTTCGAAAAAAACAAAAATCATAAACGGGTAATACAATGATAAACGGCGATTTGTGTCACGAATTATTATTAAAAAATATCACGCCGAAGCTGAGCTTCGACGAAAAAAAAGACGACGAAACAAGGCGAAAAGAGATAAGAGAGAAATTTATCTCGCTCACGGGTCTGGATAAGATTGCCGAAAATGCGACCGATCCAAACTTCGAGGTTATTTTTAAAGAAGACAAGGGGAATTATTTTCTCACTCGTTTCGAGTTTTCGAGCGAGGTCGGCGAAAGGGTTCCGTGTTATCTTTTAACGCCCAAAACGAAGGGGAACGGCACTAAAACAAAGAAATTTCCCGTTGCGATAACTTTGCAGGGACATGTGAGCGGGTTTCACAACTCTGTCGGCGTTGCGAAATATCCCGCCGATTTCGACGGCGGACTCGAAAGGCGTTCTATGGCGTTGCAAGCCGTGGAAAACGGATATGTCGCGCTTGCGATCGAGCAGAGAGGCATGGGCGAAAGAAAACCGACCTTGAAAAAACGCGGAGCCGACGTAAATTGCAGGTTTGCGTCCTTCGTTGCGATTTCCATGGGCAGAACGCTTATAGGCGAGAGGGTCTGGGACGTTTCGAAAGCCATAGATATGCTTTCGAATTTTCCCGAGTGCGATACCGATAAGATCATAATAACCGGCAATTCGGGCGGCGGAACGACTTCGTATTATGCGGCGTGCTTTGACGAGAGAATAAAAATCTGCGCGCCGTCCTGCGCGTTCTGTCCTTATAAAAGTTCGGTGCTCGACATTCTTCACTGCGAGTGCAATCAGATTCCGCAAGCGATAAATTACTTCGAAATGCAGGATCTTTCCGAGCTTATCTGTCCGAGAGAGCTTATTATAATCGCGGGCGAAAAGGATGATATCTTCCCGATCGAAGGCGTTAAAGAGGGGTATAAAACCGTTGAGAAGATTTACGGGCATTATAACGCAGGAAGTAATTGCAGACTTAAAATAACGCCGAAGGAACATTGGTGGTGTACCGATATCGTGTGGAATGCGATCGGCGAAGCGGTCAAAAAGCTTTGGTTTAAATAAAAACGCGCCGATAATCGACTTATAGGCGCGCATCTACGATTTATTGTTTTGTTTTTCTGTATAACGACGGCGGCAGACCGTAACGCGTTTTGAATTCTTTGGAAAAATAAGCGAAAGAGGTGTACCCGCACATGGCGGCGATCTGAGATACGGAATAAGACGTGTTTAAAAGAAGCGACTCGGCTTTTTCCGTTCTTACGCTTTTAATATACGAGAGCGGCGAAACGTTCAGTTCGCGTTTGAAAGCTCTTTCGAGACTACGCCCCGAAAGATTGAATTTGCGGCGCAGATCGTCAAGGATGTTTATATCGGAAAAATACACGTCTATATAGTTTATGCAAGCCTGAACGGTCGAGGAATGGTCTACCGATGGGTTGTCCGAAATTTCGACGGAAGCGTTTTTTTCGACGATTTCCGTTATGCGGAAAAAAGTTGCCGAAAGCAGGGCGAGAGAATACGCGGTGTTCGGCGATGGAGAGTTCAGTTCGGTTACCGTCAAAGTTAAAAGTTCGATGATTTCCCGATACTTTAAAGGCGGGATTTCAAGCGATTTTATAGGAATTCTGTTTTTGTCAAGCACCTCGAAATCGCTTAAACGTATCACGAAATACCTAAGATTTTTTCTGGATATTTCCGTGTGTTCGGTGTTTGGGTTGATGAAATAAACGTTGTTCGGCGAAATGTTTATCTCTGTGTCGCGGTAAGCGATCAGTCCTTCGCCTCCGACAACGAAAATCACTTCCGTAACGTTTTTATGCGAATGAACGAGAGACGGCTCGTTTTCGAATTCCGTGTAAGAAACGGCTTTTATTCTATTGTTGAATATCTGCTTCGAGTAGTCCTCGGGCAACGTAAACTTGTAGAACATAAGTAAATTTTACTATAAAAACTTTTAAAAAGCAAATAAACTGTATCGGGTTGTAAATGAATAATAAATTTTGCGATTTCATAAAAATCGATAAAAACTACAAATATAATCGCGGAGATTTTTCGGCGGCAAACGGCGAATGTCTCACGCCCGAAGAAAGAATAGAATTTCTCGAAGCGTATTCGGATTTTTTGGACAGAAAAAACGGTCGGACGCCCGAAAAAGCCGTTTCGGACGAAGAAACGGAAAGACTTACGGCGGTTTCGGACTATAAAATCGAACATAAAGTAAGGAAAAGAGTTTGCTTCGACGAGATGGCGGCGGAAATGTTCGACAAACCCGAAAATTTCGCGGGTTGGCAGTTTTATCAAGAAGTTTCGGAGAAAAACGGCGAACTTACCTTTTCGGACGGAGTAATTCCGCCCGTGCCTTGCGCTAAATACGAGTTCGGATGCGAAAAGGCGACATCTTTTGCGTTTTCGTTCGTTCTGCCCGAGGAATATATCGACGAAGAAAAGAAAAACGGCAAAGTCGTTCCGCTCACGACGGATACGGGGCGGATAATCGAATTAAGGCGCGGAGTGACGGAAATTCTGAAATTGCAGATTTACCGCAACGGAGAAATTCACGCGAGAGTGGGTTTGCCCGACCCTTATCACCACAGGAATTTTAAGCTCGGAGATTACAAGGGCAACGAGCGAAACCTCATGATAATCGACTTATACGAGGACTTTTACGAGGTAAACTTAAACGGAACGCCTGCGGGAAGGTTCGAACTTACGAATAAAGTTTCGCCCGATACCGTTTTTATTTCGGGCGGAATGCACCCCGTTTGTAAATGGAGTTTCAAGTTAGAAAGCCTTACGGCGGACGGAAAAACGATAACGAATTTCTTTGAAACGGCTAAGCCGGAAGAGGCGAAAAGGGAACGGCTCGGAAACGTTAAGCTTCCGTTTAAAATCGGCGGCGAAAAGAACAAGGATAAAATCGTCGAACTTACGAAAACTTTTGTTTACGACGGCGGAAATGCTGCTTTGAATATCGGGTCGCTCGACCCTTGCGGAAAAGTTTACATAAACGGCAAATTCGCGTTCGAAACGGATGGGTTTTTAAAAGCCGAAAAGGATATAACAGAGTTTTTGCGTACGGGCGAAAACGAGCTTAAATTGCTTGTTTATCCCCGCGCGCCCGAAATAAATTATTCCTGGCATAAAAACAAAGACCCGTATATCGCGTGGCTTGCGAGAGATATTTATATAGATTTTTACCGCGGCGCGCATATAAAAGATTTGTTCGTTAAAACGATTGCCGTTTCGGAAAATAAAGTAAAAGCGAAGATTTCTTTTAAAACCGTAAATTTCGGCAACGGATTTAAAATTAAAATTTATCTCGCTAAATCGCCTTGCGGAGAGGAAAAAGTCATTTTCGAGGGCGACGCGGCGGAAAATTTTGCAACCGAAACCGAGTTCGACGCGGATTTATGGACTTGCGAAAATCCCGCTTTATATACCGTACGGACAGAACTTATCGAAAACGGCGAACCCGTTGACGACGAGATATGTGAAACAGGTTTCAGAATTATCGAACAAAAAAACGGGGATATTTTATTAAACGGCAAGAAAATTTTACTAAACGGCGCGCTGTGGATGCAGTTTTTGCCGCCTTACGAAAATATAGTTTTGTCGCATATCTGCCCGACGACGAAAGAGATCGTGTGGCAGGCGGCGATGACCAAGGCTTTAAACGGCAACGTCGCCCGCTTTCATATGCTCGGCTACGGCAACAACGACCCGAGATATGCCGAAATTTGCGATCGTCTGGGTTTGATGAATATCTGGACGACGCGGCTTATCGACTCCGCCGAAACGATCGACGTTAAAAACGGCTGGCTGGCGGGAAAATATTACGCGGAGCAGATGAAAGAGGTTATGAACTGCCCGAGCATAATAATGTGGGAGGGCAGTAACGAGTTTCATTCTTCGCGCGCCGTACTCGATAAAATGTACGACGAATTTGTAAAAACCGTAAAAGCGGCGGACGATACGCGGCTTATCTGCCCGTGTTCGCACCTTTATTACGGCGGCGGATTGTACGGCAACAAGGGTTTTTATTATCAGGACGACGGAAAATCCGATCAGGATTTCGAGCCTTGCGAAAGTTCGTTCGGCTGGAAGGACGAAAAGGTTGTAAGAAGTTCGCATAACTACGAAATTTTGCTCGGTTACGGCAACAGGTGGGATATTTTCAGAGAACAAGCCTGGAAATCTCAGCCAGCGCTTTTTAAAAGCAAAGACCACGCGTATATTATTTCGGAGTTTGCGATAATCGGCAGACAGGATAATCGCACGAAAGAAGCGGAACATTATCATAAAGACGACTCCTACGAACTTGCGGACGAAAAACGCGCGTTCGGCGAGGCTTACGAAAAGCTCGATTTCAAATTAAGTCAGGCGTATCAGGCGTTTTGCGCGTATAACGCCGTAAAATATATGCGTTACCTCGGCGCGGACGGACTTATGTGGTGCAGTCTGAGCGGCGGCGCGAACGACGGAAGTTATATAAAACCGCCCGTAGATTTTTACGGCTACAAAAAGCAGGCGTTTTACGCGCTTAAAGAGGGTTTCGCGGAGACGATTTGTTTCGATAAAAAAGTCGAAGCGGTTTATGCCGGAAAATATGTTTGCAGCCCCGCGATAACGGGCGCGGAAACGGGAAAAACTTACAACGTTAAGATAGAAATAAAAAATCGATCGGGCGAGGTCGTTTGCAAGAAAACAACGACCGTTAAAGCGACGGCGTTTACTTTCGATCTCGAACCGTTCGAAGTCGATTTAGAGGACGGGTATTATTCCGTCGAATACTTGGTGGAGGCGTGATATGGTAAAAGTATTGCAATTCGGCGAGGGGAACTTTTTAAGGACTTTCGCGGACGCGTATTTCGATACGCTTAATAAAGAGGGCGCGGGCGAATACGAGGTGAATATCGTTAAACCCATAACTTTCGGGAATTTGGATAAATTCAAGGCGCAAAACAACAAATATCATATTGTTCTGCGCGGCGTTAAAGACGGAAAAGAAGTCGAGGACGTTTACAAAATCGACGTTTTAAACTCCGTTATTTCGCCTTTCGAGGAATATGAGAAATATATTTCGCTCGCAAAAGACAAGGATTTGAAAATAATAGTTTCCAACACGACGGAAGCGGGGATTTGCTTTAATCCCGAGGATGAGTTCGGCGGGTTCGAGCATATAACTTATCCCGCGAAACTTACGAAATTTTTGTTCGAGCGTTTCAACGCGGGGCTTGGCGGCGTGTACCTTATGCCCGTGGAACTTATCGACAACAACGCCGACGAGTTATACTCTTGTGTGGATAAGTATATTAAATTATGGAAACTGCCCGAGGCTTTCAGAAAATGGAACGATACCGAAAACTATTATTGCAATACCTTAGTGGATCGCATAGTTTCGGGTTATCCCAAGGACGAAGAAACCGAAGAGCATTTGTTTAAACTAATCGGCGAAAAAGACGAACTCGTTTCTATCGGCGAGCCGTTCGGTCTTTGGGCTGTGGAAAACAAAGGCGAAATAAGCAAGTATATAAAGGACGGCAAGCACAATATCGAGGTCGTTCTGACCAACGATATTAAGTATTACAAAAAGAGAAAAGTACGCGTTTTAAACGGAAGTCATACCAATTTGGTGCCTGTCGGGTTGTGGCTCGGAAAGGTCACCGTTTACGACTGCATGACGGATAAGTGCCTCTATAAGTTCGTTAACGACGCTTTATCGGGTGAAATAATACCGTTTGTTTCCGACGATATAGCGGCTACCGCGGCTTTTGCGGACAGCGTGAAAGAGAGGTTTTTAAATCCTTATCTTAATCACCAACTTACGAGCATCGCTTTAAATTCCATATCGAAATGGAAAGCGAGAGATCTGCCGTCGTTTAAGGACTATTACGAAAAGTATGGCAAGATACCCGAGGATTTGACCAAGGGTTTCGCGTGCTTAATGGCGTTGTATAAGATTACGACGAAAGGCGAGGACGGAAAATATTACGCGAAACTTCCGAGCCGTACGATCGAAATGAAAGACGACGAGAAATATCTCGAATATTTCGCGAACGGCGGATGCGTGATTAAATTTATGCAGGACGAGAGCGTTTGGGGCGAAGATTTAACAAAATATGAAGGCTTTGCCGCGGCGGTTAAAACGATAGTGAAAAAACTCAGAAGCGGCGATACGGATATTTTATGAAAGACTTTATCGTAATAAACGAAAAGGATAACGTGGGCGTAAGGCTCACCGCGACGGATAAAATTCCCGCAGGGCATAAATTTGCCTTAAAGGATATTTCCGCCGGCGAATATATAATAAAATACGGCGAGATAATCGGCAGGGCGACCGAGGACATAAAGCAAGGCGAATGGGTGCATACGCATAACGTGAAGTCGCATCTGGACGAAAGCGTTGAGTATGAATACAACCCGGATTATCCCGAAACGAAGATAAAAACGGGCGCGACTTTCAAGGGCTTCAAACGTAAAAACGGACGCGCGGGGATAAGAAACGAGATATACATTATCCCCACCGTGGGGTGCGTAAACGACGTGTGTCGTCGGCTCGAAAAACTTGCGCAACCCTACGTTAAAGGTGTTATAGACGGACTTTTCGCGCTTAATCATCAGTTCGGATGCTCCCAACTCGGCGAGGATAACGAGAACATAAAAAAGCTTTTGTGCGGCGTTGCGCTTAACCCGAACGCAAGTTTCGTGTTGTTTGTCGGCTTAGGTTGCGAGAACAACGGGCTTGACGGAATAAAGGAGTATCTGAAACCGTTCGGCAGAGATAATATTGCCTATTTCAACTGTCAGGACGTTGACGACGAGATAGAATACGGACTTGAAATACTCAAAGATTTTTGCGACAAGGCGAGCAAGTTAAAGCGGGAAGATATCCCGATAAGCGAGCTTTGCATAGGGCTTAAATGCGGCGGAAGCGACGGCTTTTCGGGAATTACGGCTAATCCGCTCGTGGGTAAAATTACGGACAGAATAATAGAAGAAGGCGGTTCGGCGATACTTACCGAAGTACCCGAGATGTTTGGCGCGGAACAACTTTTGATGAATAAATGCGAAAGCCGCGAAGTGTACGAAAAGTACCGCGAAATGATAGTGAATTTCAAAAAGTTTTATACGGATAACGGCTTTCCCGTGTACGAGAACCCCAGCCCGGGCAATAAAAAAGGCGGCATAACCACTTTGGAAGAAAAGTCCCTCGGTTGCGTTGAAAAAGCGGGTTCGACGAAAATAGTTGACGTGCTTTCTTACGGCGAACAGGTCAAAAAACAAGGCGTTTCAACGTTGAACGCGCCTGGGAACGACCTTATAGCGGCAACGGCTCTCGCCGCGAGCGGATGTCAGATAGTGCTTTTCACGACGGGCAGAGGCACTCCGTTTTCGACTTTCGTGCCGACTTTCAAAATCTCTACCAACGATTTTTTAGCGGAGAAAAAGCATAACTGGATTGACTTCAATGCGTACCAAATGGACGAAAAAGCCCTCTATAAGTCGATTATCGCCACAATTAACGGCGAAACAAAATGTAAAAGCGAAGATATAAGAGAAATCGCGTTTTATAAAACGGGCGTAACTCTTTAAGCCGTTCGTTTTATTCTCGGCTGGCATGCGCGGATCAGAATTTTCTTATCTCGCTCGGAGTTTTGTTGAACGTCCTTTTGAAAAGATGATAGAAATGCGAGATATTGTTAAATCCGATCGTTTCGCAAATCGACTCGATCGACAAATCGGTCGTTTGGAGCAAGTGAAGAGCGTAATCCATTTTTTTGCGGTTGAAATAATCGGTCATTGTCGTTCCGAGATTTTTCTTGAAAATTCTGCGCATATAATCGGCGTTGTAGGCGAATTCTTTGGTTAAATCGGACAAAGGCGCGTTGAAATTTTCGCTCGCGTTCAGCTTCGAAAGAAGAGAAATGAGCCATTCGGGCGAGTCGTCCTTTGTTTTTTGAAGATAGTTTTCGAACAAAAAATCGATTATCGAAGTGAGGAGCGATTTTGCCGCCATGATATGCCCGAGATTGTCGGGCGGAAGGAACATATATGGTACGAATTTGTTGAGCGTTGCGATCTGTTCGAACGACAGGGTAAAAATCCGTTGAAATTTCTCGGATAAAATGTCTTCGTAAAGCCCGTCGTAAAAAAACGAGCAGGCTTCTTTGAAGTAATCGATATCCATTAAAATGTCGATATGGTGGAAATTGTTTTTTCCGTCGTAAGTGAAGCCGTGAACGTCTTTCGGGATAAGAAGTCCCGCCGCGCCCACTTCTATGGGGAAGCTTTTCCTGTTGTAAACATGAACGCCTTTACCTTCGGTGACGTAAAAGAATTCGATATAGGTGTGCCGATGCGGAAAACTTATTTCGTTGAAAGTCTTTCGCGTATACATTCTGTATTTTTTTGTGTTGTCGCGCGTTCCCCAGTCGGAATAGTCCAATGTGGACACTTTCCGCATTCTATCGTTGAATTCGTTCATAAAACACTCCTTGAATTGTATGTAACGATTATACGACCCGAAGACGGATGAAGTCAAGCAAAAAGTCGGTTTAGCACAAAAAATAGTATGTTTGCGATATTGCGGACGAATATGAAATAAATTATAATGAATGCAAGTTCCGGCGCAAGTCCGGAAAAAACGAGGGGTACCCCTCCTTTCGTCTTCTGACGAAAGGAATCGGTTATAAGCAAACGATAAAGGGAAAATCCGAAAATCATCAGGAGGATAAATAGATGAAAAGAAAAGTAACACTTACGGCATTGTTTGCCTGCGTTTTCGCGCTGTGTTTAACGGCATTTGCCGTAACGTCCGCGCCGCAGGTCAGAGCGGACGGCGAAACGTATACGCTTACTATGTTAAATCCGCTTGCAAACGGCTACGATATGGCGGGTTCCGCCGAAACGTGGACGAGATATAACGCGCCCGTTAAAAACGAAGACGGCGGCGTTACCATGCGCCGCGAAGAGGGGGCTTCGGGACCCGTAAATTATGCCGCGGGCGTCGGTAAGTATACCGTCGAAACGGGGAAAACCTACACGGTCAAATTCAGCGTGAAAAGCACAAACGTACATTTTGCTTTCGCAATCGAAACGCCCGAATGGAAAACGCTTGTCGGCGCATGGGCGAATACCGGAGAATACGTCGATTACGAACTCGATTACGCCCCCTCGAAGAGCGGGAGCGGAAGCGTTATTTTTCAGCTCGACGGTGGTAACGGAGATATTTCCGTTAAAGATTTAAGACTTTATGAAAAAACGCAGAAGACCGTGACCGCGGGCGAAGCGATAGGCGATCTTCCCGCGTTTACGGCTGTCGACGGATACGATATCGGTTGGAAAATCGACAAAACGACGGTTACCGCGGAAACCGTGTACAATTACGGAGCGGATAAAACCGCGGAGCTTGTTTACACAAAGCTCAATAAGCTTACGTTTGAGGAAAAAGTAAGATCGTCTCTTACGGGGTCTCTCGAAGGGTGGTGGAGCCAGTCGACGGGGAGCGCGGGAATAACGATCGAAAACGGCGTTGCGACAATCGATTTCTCCGCGGCGGGCGGAACGGCTTATTGCAACCTGACCACCGTTCAGGGAAAAAGTTACGCGATAAGCGTCGATTACAGAATGGACGACGGAACGAAAACCATAGGACTTTACAACACCTATTCGAGGTGGAACCCGATCAACAGAAACATTACCGTAACGAACGAATGGCAGACTTACGCTTCGACGTTCGTCGCTACGAGCAATAACGACAGAGTGACCGTTCAGGACGGTTCGAGTTCCGCAACTATACAGTTCAGAAACATTATCATAACCGATATCAGCGAAAAATATTTCGCCGGTAACGAAACGGCGATCGGCGAACTTCCCGAAATTCCCGAAAAAGAGGGTTATATCGGATATTGGGCGATAGACGGCGAAAAGATAACGGAAGAAACCGTTTACGATTTCGGCGCGGACAAAACGGCTACGATTGTTTATAAAAAAGTCAATACCGTAACGCTCGTTTCGGACAGTTACGATTACGATATGGCTTCTTCCGCGGAGTCGTGGAAACATTATAATATACCCGAAATTAACGAAGAAGGCGGCGCGACCCTTACGCGCGGCGCGGACGTTGCGTCGGGAACGGCGGTAAACTATCTCGCGGGCGTAGGCAAGTACTCCGTCTCGGCGGGAAAAACGTATGTTTTGTCGTTCGGTATGAAGTGCGACAAGATTCATATGAATATCGCGCTCGACTCGCCCGCCTGGACAATACTCAACAGCGGTTGGATCGAGAACGCGGATTATGTAAATTACAAGTTTGTTTACAACTGCAATAAGGACGGACAGGCGACGATCATTTTCCAGATCGACGCGGGCAGCGGTAATATTTTCCTTAAAAATCTCAGATTTTACGAGGTGATAATGGATAAAACGCTCACCGAGGACGAAGCGATAAGCGGCGTACCCGCGATCGGGAAAACGGCAAAGCACGGATACAGATGGGCGTGGATGGCAGGCGAAACCGAAATAAAGAACGGCGATATGCTTACCGAAACCGCCGTGGCGAAAGCGACCGAGATCGCTCTCGATCCCGCGCACGTTATTTCGGAAGTTTCCGCCCTTGCGGCGACTTGCGATAAAGCGGGTTACAAAAAACATTACGTTTGCGATACCTGCGGCAAATATTTCCTTGACGCGGAAGGCTATGAGGAAATCGCGGATATCGACGCGTGGAAATCGGGCGACGGAAACGTTGCGGCAACGGGTCACGATCTTTCGTTAAGCAAAGGAGTTGCGGCAACCTGTACCGTCGACGGATATCTCGACAGTTACGTTTGCGGAACCTGCGGAAAGATTTTTGCCGACGAAAACGCAAAATATCCGATCGCGGACATAGAAGCATGGAAGATCGGCGAAGGCAGAATCGCCGCCGAAGGTCACAGAGCCGCATTTGTCGAAGGCGAAGCCGCAACCTGCACTTCGGACGGATTTAAAGAATATTATCAGTGTACGGTCTGCAACGCCTGCTTCGAGGACGAAGCCGCTACCGTGGCGATAACCGATATCGCAAACTGGAAAGCGAACGGCGGAAAACTCGCCGCAAAAGGACATACTCCCGAGGAAAACTGGACGAGCGACGGCGAAAAACATTGGCATATCTGCTCGGTCTGCAAGGAAGCGATAACGGAAAGCGAAGCCGCTCACACTTTCGACGACGGAGTAATTACAAAACGCGCAACCTGTAAGGAAGAGGGCGTTAAAACGTTCACCTGCGACGTTTGCGAAAAAACGAAAACCGAAAACATAGCAAAAACGGATCATACTTTCGACGACGGCGTAATTACAAAACGCGCAACCTGTAAGGAAGAAGGCGTTAAAACATATACCTGTTCCGTCTGCAACGAAACGAAAACCGAAACCGTTGCGAAAGCGGCTCATACCGAAACGACAGAATGGGTTAAAGACGAAAACAATCACTGGCACGTTTGCTCGGTATGCAACGAGAAGCTTTCCGAAGCGGCGCACGGCGACGCGAATAACGACGGAAAATGCGACGTTTGCGGAGCGGAAATCAAAGGCGAAAATCCAGGCGAAAGCGGCTCGGATAAACCCGGTCAGTCGGACGAGTCCGGCAAAGAGTCGGGCGGCTCGGGCGAAAGCGGAAACGGCGGATGTTTCTCGGGCGTAAGCGGAGCTATGGCGGGAACGTTCGCGCTGTTGATGGCGGCGGCGATCGTTATCTGTAAATTCGGTCGCAAAGAATAAAATATCGTAAAAATAAAACAACCGGGCGGAAAGCTCGGGCAAAGCAAGAACCGACGCTTCCGATTTTTCGTCAATTCGTTAAATCGGGAGCGATTTTGGGCAAAAGGATAATATGGCAAAGGAAAAAGAAAACGGAATTCTGCGTTTTAGCAACAAAACGATAAGGATAGGCTTTATGGTCAGCGCGCTTGCGCTTCCGACCCTGGGTTTTTTATTGTTTTTCGTTTATGTAAACGCGGATTCGATACTTATGGCGTTTCAGCGCCCCGATTATTCGACGGGAAAATTGAGAGAACTTTTTTCGCTCGATAATTTTCAGAGGATATTCAACACGAGCGGCGGAGACTATAAAGAACTTATAGAAGCGCTCAGAAACACTCTGATATTCTTTTTCGCGGATCTGCTCATAGTTTTTCCGCTTTCTATCGTGATGAGTTATTTCTTTTTCAAGAAGATCGCGGGCTATAAAATTTTCAGATTCGTGTACTATCTTCCGACGATAATTTCATCGTCGGTTCTCGTCGTGCTGTTCAAATACGCGATAGGTCCCGGCGGCGTTGTGCATGCGTGGAAAACAAGCCACGGAATGCCGTATTCTTATCTTTTGTCCGATTCGCCGCAGGCGATGCTCACCATTTTGTTTTACACGGTGATGTTCAGCTTCGGCGGAAACATAATAGTCATAGGCGGTTCGATGAACGGAACGAATGCCGAGGTTCTCGAAGCGGGCAGGATCGACGGTTGCGGATGGACGCGCGAACTCGTTTCGCTTATCATTCCGATGATGTGGCCGACGATTTCCACAATGCTCATTTTAAGATGCGCGGCGGTGCTTTCGGCAAGCGGACCGATTCTCGCGTTTACGAAAGGCGCGAACGGAACGATGACCCTTTCCTATCTTCTTTACGCGCTCGTTTCGGGCGAGGGAAAAGGCAAGGATCTCTATTACGCTTCGGCGGTGGGAATTATGATGACGCTTGTCGTTTTCCCGCTCGCGATGGTGATAAAGCATTTTGTTTACAGCGATAAAAGAGATAAAGAGGACATGTTATGATCAGACTTAAAAAATTACGGGGAAACGATAAATCGACGGCGCAGAAAGTCGGTTCGGCTATCGCTTTCGTCATATTCGTTTTATACGCCGCGTTCATTCTGTTCTTCTTTGTGTTTGCTTTTCTTATCGCGATAAAACAGGATCAGAACGCGTATATCGACGATAAAATAGCGGGAAAATTGTTTTGCTGGCCCGAAAACCCCACGCTTAAAAACTTTTTCGGCGCGTTTGAAAGCTGGAACGGAATAGTCGAGGACGCAACTTATTTCGATATGCTTTTCAACTCGGTCTGGATCTCGATTTTAAGTCCGCTCGTCGCGGCGTTCGTCACGGCGACGGTTACTTACATTCTCGTGTTTTACAGCTCGAAACTGACGAGAGGCATATATAAACTCGGGGTTTTCATCTCGATACTTCCTATTTACGGCTCCGCGGGCGCGATGTACAAATTGCTTACCGATATTCGCATAATCGATTCGCCGTTGATGTTTTTAACGCACGTCACGCTGTTCGGGGCAAACTTCTTCTATTATTACGCTTTTTACAAGGCGATATCGTGGCAGTACGCCGAGGCGGCGTTTATCGACGGCGCGGGGCATTGGCAGGTATATCTGAAAATAATGCTCCCCATGCTCATTCCGAGCGCGACCGCTCTTTACGTTATGGGCGTTATAGGAATGTGGAACGATTATTCCACGATACTTCTTTACTATCCGAGTTTCCCGACGCTTTCTTACGGCGCGTATGCGTTCAGCGTCAAGTCTCAGTACAGAGGCAACACGCCCGCATATTTCGCGGGAATACTCATTTCGATTATCCCCATACTCGTCTTGTTCGGGTGCTTCCAGAACACGGTTATGGAGAAAGTTCACATAGGCGGACTTAAAGGCTGAGTTAAGCTTAAATATATAAACAAAAAAAGGAGAAAAAATATGAAAAATTCGATCAAAAAACTTTTTGCCGGCATTCTTGCGACGGCTTCGATCGCGTCGCTTTGCTTTGTTACGGCTTGCGGCGGCAACGGCGATAGCGGGAACGGCGGAAACGGCGGCAAAACGCTCAAAATAGAAGCCGTCGAACTCGGTTACGGAGTTGAGTGGCTCAAAGCCATAGGCAAAGAATGGGAAAAATCCACGGGAAACAAAGTGGATATAAAAACCAGTATCGGAACGGCGGGTAACGACGCGATAGAGAAGAAAATCGAGCAGAAAGCCGACGTGGATATCTTTATTTACAGAACGGGCGAATACGCGACGAGAGTTTACGAGGGCGAAGTTACCGTAGGCGGGCAGAAATACCCCAACGTTTTCCTCGATATCACGGACGTGTGCAATAAAGCTTTGGACGGCGAGGGCGGAGCTACGATAGACTCCAAGCTCAATGCCGATTTCAAGAACGTTTATAAAGTTGACGGCAAATACTACGGTCTTCCCTGGATAGAGGGCGCGATGGGTATTCTGAGAAACGTCGATATGTGGAACAAATTCGGCTTCACCGAAGACGACGTGCCTCTGACGACCGATCAGCTTTTCGAAGTCTGCGACGAAATAAACGCCAAAGCGGCTGTTTCTCAGAGCCTTTCTCAGGTTAAACCGTTCATTTATTCTTCGGACGACGAATATTATTCCAGCTTTATGGGCGTATGGTTTATGCAGTACGAAACCGAAGAGAACATAAAGAATTATTTCGCGGGTAAAGCTCCCGACGGCAATTATTCGCAAAACCTTTTCTCCTATCAGGGACATAAGGAAATGCTTTCGGTCGTAGAAAAGCTCGTTAAAAAATCCAACGGTTATCAGCACCCGCAGTCGGACGGTCTCAACTTCACGGATATGCAGGGTTACTTCCTTAAAGGACAGTCGGTATTCTGCGTGAACGGCGCATGGCTCGAAATCGAAATGGGAATGAGCTCCAACGCGAAAGTGGATTATATCAAAACTCCCGTCATAAGCGCGCTCGCAAACAGACTTTCGTTCGCGTCCGCAGCCGATAAAGACGATAAGCTCGCGGAACTCGTGAAATACGTCGACGCGAACGCAAGCGGCTACGAAGGCAAACCCGAATGGGCAACCGAAAGCGACGTGGACGCCGTCCGCGCGGCAAGAAGTCGCAACTATACCGCTCAGGGCGCAAGCCACGCTCTCGTCGGAGCTTCTTACTCGAAAAACACCGATCTTATAAAGAGTTTCATAGAGTATATGTATTCGGATAAGGGTATGGATTGCTATTATAAGGCGACGAACGGAGCTACGCTTCCGCTCGATCTCAGCGCAAACGGCAGTTACAGCGAGATCACCGTTTCCGATTTCCAGAAAGAAGTGAACAAAATCAAGAAGAGCGACGTCGTTATCTTCGCTTCCACCGATAAAATGTTTTCTATCGGCGGCGTGAACTTCAAGCTTTTCAACGGAGTTTCGGGATATGTGAATTCGCTTTACAAAGGCGATCTTACGGCTAACGATATTCTTAACAAAAACAGAGACTATATGACTCAGAATTGGAGCCGTATATCCAACGCTTTGGGAATTTAAAAACATAAAGGGAGAAAATCAGTGAAAAAATCGACACGCATTGCATTATGCTCGTTCGTTTCGTCGATACTTCTGCTTCAAGGCGTTTCGTGCAGCGGAAACACCGGCGAAATTTCGGTTGACTCCGGATCTCGTCCGGGGGGCGGAGACAAGACGGAAGCATATGAATTGTGGAGTACTTATTCGACGTCGAAAGTCGGGCAGAACTCCGATACGAACGGTAATTTTACGGTTAAAGACGCGAAATTGGAAGTTTCGATGATGAAAAACGAAACCGAGGGCGCGCAGCTTATCGTAACCGCAAACAAAGATATCGGTTCGTTTTCGCTTAAAGGCGGCGAACTCAAAACTTCGGACGGAAAGATTTTCCCGCTCGGAAACGTCGACATTTATCAGCAGAAATATATTAAAGTCAACAATAAAACCGACTTTAACGGAGTGTATACGATAGGCGAATACGTTCCCGATATGCTTTTGCCGATGAGCGTTGCCGAAAGTTACAAGGAAAACACCGTGAAAGCGGGCAACAATCAGGGTATTTACGTCGAATTCGACTCGAAAGGGGTCGAGGACGGTTTGTACACGGGTTCTTTCGCGCTCGAAATCGACGGGGAAACGACGAATATTCCCGTTTCGGTGAACGTCTGGGATATAGAGTACGACGGAAGAAGGTCTTTCAAGTCCTGTTTCGTTATGTATCAGAGTTCGCTTTTGAGAGGCGAATTCGACAATACGGACGAGATCGTCGATAATTATATCGACTTTTTCCTCGATTACAAAATCAATACCTGTCTTCATAACTTGAAGAGAAACAATTTCGACGCTTACGGCGAGGAATGGCTTCGATCGGTGGTGAGGACGAAAGATAACCTTAACTATAACTCCGTTTATATACCTTATCAGTTCCCGCCCTCTTACGTTGCGTACAGAGGCGGCGTACCCACGAAAGAAACGGAAGTCTGTTTGCAGTATGTGACCGCGCTTGCGAAAATCAGCACGCCCGAAAACTGTTATATCGATTACGCGTATTTTTATCCCTTCGAACTCGACGAAGCCGATATAGATACCCTTTATAACCGCGCCGCCAATGCGGAAAGAATGCTTTCGGAAGGCGGAGACGTGGATCAGATGCTTTCGCTTGCCGCAGACAGGCTCAGAGCCGACGGAGAATTCCTCGCTCTTGCCGAAACGTACGGGCAGGAATTCGTCGATCACGTTCTGGACTCCGTGCTTAAAATTCCCACGCTTTTCACCAACGTGAACTTCATGGAAGAATGGGTCGATAATTACAGCGCTTCGTTCTGCCCCTATCTCAGCGTGTTCGGAAACGGGCATATAAGCGAGCATTACGCTTCCGCGGCGAACAAAAGAGATACCGAAGTGTGGGCGTACACCTGCGTGGGTCCGACCTATCCTTATCCCACTTTCCATATCGACGACTATAATCTCGGAACGAGAATTTCGGGCTGGATGGAAAAGGCTTACGGAATAGACGGTTATCTTTATTGGGCGTCCACCAACGGACACAAGAGCGACGAATGGTATAAATACGTCGATCAGTACGAAGACGCTACGAGATACGCGGGCGCGGACGGAGACGGTTATCTCGTTTATCCCGGTAAATATTACGGATTGAACGGTCCGATCCCGTCGCTGAGACTTGTCGCTTACCGCGACTCGATGGACGATTACGATATGCTCTGCGTTTACGAGCGGAAGCTTGAAAGCTACTACGAAAAATACGGTCTGGGCGAACTCGATTTCAACGATTACGTCGCCGATATTTACTCTTCGCTTTTCAATTCCGCGATTTATTATACCGACGATTCGCTTGTGGATAACGCAAGAAAAGAACTTGCGAAACGTATTCTCGCGCTTAATAACGAAGACGGAATAATGCTTTACGAACAGGGCGGTCGCGCCGAGATCTATTCCGAAGCAAGCTCGCTTTCGATAAACGGAAAAACCTGCGTCGGAACGGCTGTCGGCGAAAACGGTTACGTCTTCGACGTCACGGGAAACCTCGGAAAGCTTACCGTTTCCACGAGTAAGTCGACCGCGGAATTCGCGCTCAGACGGTCTTCCGCGATAGAGATAAAGGACGATACCGTTACGGTAAGCGACAACAGCTCCCGCACGGTTTCGGGCGGGGTTTTGACCGCCGTTTTAAGAGGAAAACTCTTCGGCTCGGGCATAAACGATTTGCAGACGGTGAGTTTCACTCCGTACGCGTCGGTTAAGGTTTCGGGCATAAACGGAGCCGAAAGCGTGCGCGCGGTAGCGGAAAACGCGTCCGATCGCGCCGTGAATATTTTCGTCAGATTTGTTTCGGACGGCAGAGTTTACGAACTCGGATCGACCTATCTCGAAGCGGGACAAAAGAGAAATCTCGTGTTTGCGTTTTCGGGAAAAGCTTCCGCGCTCGGCTCGGGCGAATTGCAGTTCTATATGCAGAACGTCGTTAAGGACGAACTCGGCGAGTACGGTTTGCAAGCGGATAAAACAATTAAAATTTACGAAATACGCGCGCAGTACGCAAGGGGGAGCGAAAAATGAGAAAGATTAAGCTTATTCTGATTTTTGTTCTTGCCGTTTGTCTGTCGGCGTGTGTTTTTGCGGCGTGCAGCGGCAATCCCGGCGGTTCTTCCTCGTCTTCGGTCGGGGATAGCGAAAGTCACGGCGAAAGCGGCTCGGAAAAACCCGATTACGCGGACGGCGAATACACTTTGCTCGATTTCGAAAGCGCCGCCGATCTTTACAGCGTGCGCCCGTATATTCCCGATATACTCGATATTTACGGAACGATTTCGGTCGTAAAGGAAGACGGTCGCGCCCGCTCGGGAAGCGGAAGCCTTAAATATGCTTACGAATCGGGGAAAAAGCCTACGCTTTTGTTTTATCCCGCGCATTCGGCTCATCCCGATATCCCAGTCGGGAAACTGGCTTCGTTCGGCGTGAGCGTGTTCTCTTCGGCGGAAAACGCGCAGAAAATAACGCTCGGGGTCGTTTCTACCAAAGCGGTGATTTACGAGGAGACGAGAGATCTTCTCCCCGGCTGGAACGATTATGTTTTCGAACTCGATCCCGTTCTAGTCAGATTCAGAAGCGGTGAAATAAACGCGTTCGGCATAGGTTTCGAAACGGGCAGAACGCCTTGCGATTATTACCTCGACAAATGGACGGCTACGGTCGGCGAAAAAGAGCTTACCGAGGTTCAGAAAACCGCGCTTTTGTTTGCGGAAAAGGCGGGCGAACTCGAAAGCGGCGTTCCCGATACGAACACCCTTCTTTCGGCTTACGAATATTATAAAAAACTCGATAAATCGTGCCGCTCGGCGGTTTCGCAGTACTACGATAAGTACGAAAAAGCCGTCAAGAGACTTCTTGAAACCAAGAGTTGGGCTTCCGAACCGGGCGTGACCGATATAGCTTTTCTTTCGGACGATTACGGCGTTTTACAGCTTTCCGAAACCGACGGCGTTTCTTACGAATTCGTTTCGGACGCTTTCGGCTCGGGTGCGGGCGGAACGATGTTCGTGTTCGACGGCTTTGAACAAAACGCCGTGAAAGAAGACGGAACGGAAGAGACCGCGAAAGACGCGGAAACGAAATTCGACGTCGGCATCACGACGGCTACTATCATAACCGACAGTTACGATTACGTCGCGTTCGACGTGAGAAACGATTCGGATAAAACGTTTACGCTTCGTTTCAACGGTTCGGAAAACGTCGTTACTGTTCCCGGAGGATTTTCGGGCGAAGTGAACGTCCCCATGACGAACATTGTGGAAACGGGCAACTCGATAACCTTTACTTTCAATTATAAAACGGGCGAAATTTCGTCGGCAAGAATTTGCGTTTCGGCAATCCGCGCGTTTACTATTCCGAGAGAGGAGATCGTTTCGGCGGCTCTTACCGAAAACGGGTACGTTGCGGAAGGCAACGCGACCGTTTCGCCCTCGGGCAAAAAATACAAGCTCGACGTCAGGGATGCGAACGCGAAAATAAAGCTCGACAAAGCGTATTCTTCGATAAACGTTTCTCAAAGCGTTCTTTTCTCCGCGGTTTCCGATAAAAACGTAAATATCGGACTTTATGACGCGGCGGGCGAGAAGATCGAAGAATTTAACGTTACGCCCACGGCAAGCGTTATTTCCCTTACGGCGGAAGAATACGGCGCGGCGGCTTATCTGAAAGCCGACGTGGCGTGCGTTCTCACCGTTTCGGATATGCTTCTTGCAAGAACGGTCGACGGCGATTATGCCGAGATAATTCTTAAAAACGATTACGTTGCGGGCGCAGACCGTATATCCACGGAAAACGCGAGAGAAGCGATATATTTCGTCAGTTCTTTCGAGAGTATGCTTTTATATAAGCAGAACTATATGAAGAACAACGACGCGGACGTTTACGCGGACATTCTCGCGCGGGCGGAAGCCGTTTCGATCACGTTCAAAGCGGCTGTCGCGAACGTCGAAAACGGCACGGCGAGCGAGGCGGAAGATAAACTCGTCCTCGATCTGTCGGCGCAGTATTCCGCGCTTAAATCCGTCGACGCGCTCGGCAGCGACGAGCTTAAAATGATAGAAAAAGCCAAAAAAGGCAGACTTCTGAAATATAAATACACTCTTTTCGACTTCGACAATCCTATGGCTACCGCCGATTTCGGCAAGGAGACCAAGTGGTTCGATTGGAGCGGAAATATCGCTCTGGAAAATTTCGGAGGCGGTAAAAAATTGTCGATAAGCGTTCAGAAGGTTATGCCCGACGGCGACAGAAACGCGAGAAGAATTTTCGTTTCTTACGATTTTTCGGGAGCTTCTTCCGCATTGAACGGTTACGATTACGTCTCGTGGAGAATTTATAACGCCAACGCAACAGACAAAACGCTGTTCTTCGTAACTTACGGTTGGGGCAGTACCGTTTATTCCTGTACGCTTCACGCAAATCGTTGGACCGACGTCAAGCTTACCGTAAGCGATTTCAAAAACGCGGGATATTTCGTTATTTATCCTACCGATCCGGGCGAAAAATTCTATATCGACAACGTTTACGCCTGCTCGGTGGAATACGTTCAGAATCTGATAGACTCTCTTCCCGCGGCGGACTCGGTCACGAGTGCGGACAGAGACGTCGTAGAATCGGCAAGAGCGGAGTACGAAAAACTTTCCGCCCTCGCAAAGAAAAAGGTCGACGCGGCAAAACTCGTTGCGGCGGAGAAAAAGCTTGCGATAATTCCTTTAACGGTATTCGATATGTCGGCGGCGGGAGCGACGGATAATTTCACGCACCCGACGGATATTCCGGCATACCTCTGGAACGGGGATTTCTCGATAAAAACCGACGCGACTTACGGCAAGGTTCTCGCCGTTCACACCACGGGTACTACCGGAACTCAACCCGTAGTATATCTCGGTTACAAACTCGGCGGAATGACGCTTTCGGAATACGATTTCGTTACGTTTAACGTTTACAATCCCAAAAAAGCAAATCTTACGTTTGCGGTCATCACAAGAGGCTGGGGTAAGAAATATTACGGTTGTACGCTCACAGCCGAGGGTTGGACGGAAATAATCCTTCCCGCTTCGTCGTTCGTAAGCGCAGGGTATTTGTATTTCGCCAACGTGGAGAAGAACGAAGAACTCACTTTCCTTATAACGGATATCGTCGCGCATAACTGAAATAAGCGGGCGTGAACGGACAATAAACACACAAGCAATTACAGGCAGATGAAAAAATTCAGACATTTGTCCGCATTTCTGGAAACATCGAGCGGGGTAACGCCTGCCGTCGGGACGATAAAGAGATTTATAAAGATTATCTCGGCGTTCGGTTACGACAGGCTTTATCTCGGTATGGCGGACTCTTACAAAATAGAAGGCGAACCCTATTTCGGATATAAGCGCGGCGGTTATACCAAAGAGGAACTTAACGAAATAGACGAGTACGCAAAAACGAAAAAAGTGGAGATCGTCCCGCAGGTTCAACTGCTGGGACATCTCCATTATCTTAAAAAATACCCCGTTTACGAAAATCTGTTCGACACGAACGACTCGCTGATCGTCGGAGACGAAAAAGTTTACGAGCTTATCGGAAAGATGGTAAAAACGATTTCGGAAGGGCTTTCTTCGAGGCGTATCCATATCGGTCTCGACGAAACTTTCGGTCTCGGAACGGGCAATTATCTCAAAAATCACGAACCCGCCGACAGAAAAGAGCTTATTTTAAGACATGTCGGAAGGGTTTTTGAAATTCTTACGGAATACGGCTATACGTCCGTCGAAATGTGGGGCGATATGCTTTCGGACGAAAATTCGACCGTTTCTTTTGACGAAGTTAAAAGGCGTTTGCCGAAAAATTCGTCCGTTATCGTATGGAATTACGAGATTAAAGACGAAGAGAAACTTTTAAAAATAATAAACGACGGCAAAAAAATGACCGACGTCCCCGCGTTTGCGGGCGGAGTGTGGAAATATCTCGGATTCGGTCCCAACAACGCGTTTTCCATCGATTGTATTCTCGAACAGGAAAAAGTGTGCGCCGAAAACGGCGTGGAAAATTTTATCGTAACATTATGGTCGGATAACGTCGCGCCGTGTTCGCTTTTTGCCGCGCTTCCGACTCTTTTCGTTGCCGCGGAATATGCGGCGGGAAGAATAAATCTTGCCGACGAAATCGACAAGACGAGGTTTTTCAAAGCCGCGGGCATAAGTTACGACGATATGTATTCCCTCGAATATCTCGATAACCCTTTCAAGGAAAACGTCACGACGAGAAGTTCGAGTTCGGTGTGGCTTTTATATACCGACATTCTGCTCGGCAATTTCGACACGCTCGTGCCTTGCGG
Organism: uncultured Clostridia bacterium; assembly: GCA_934254825.1. Taxonomy (GTDB): domain Bacteria; phylum Bacillota; class Clostridia; order Christensenellales; family Borkfalkiaceae; genus UBA10281. The sequence continues at coordinate 52,650 of CAKQMB010000012.1, forward strand.
AGCAAAAGAAGCTTATCTGAAACTTGCGGAGGAATACAAAGCTCTTTCGAAAGGTAAATTCGGGTATCTGTTTGTCGTCGCCGCGCTTCTTTCGGACGCTCTGGCGATAAAAGCGCAATTGCCGAAAGAGATAAGGGAAGCTTATCGATGCAATGACAAAAGCGCCGTTAATCGACTTATAGGCGAGGTTAAAAGGCTTAAAGCCGCACTGAACAAATTTATGCTCGGGTATGAAAAGTACTTTTTAAAAGACAACAAGGCGTTCGGCGTGGAGGTTTATCATATTCGTATAGGCGAGGCGATCGCGCGTTGCGATTACGCCGTGAGAAGGCTGACCGCGTTTATGAAAAACGGCGAAAAAATCGAGGAGACAGAAGGCGGCGTACAACTTCTTACCTATAAGCCGATGCCGACGATCTGTTGCAGTATTATGACCGATCCGAAGCTTCTTGTTTCTTATTGTATTTAATGTCGGGAATTTCTGAAAATGGATTTTAAAATTATAGCCGAGAAAAATATTAACGGCTCGGAAAAACTGATAAAAAACGCCGAAACGGAGAAATCGTCGTTTAAGTACGACCCGTGCGAGGTTTTAAGCGGAGGTTACGTCGTTATCGATTTCGGCGAGGAATTAAGCGGAAATCTTAACGTAACGTTCGGTAAAAACGACGGCGGAACGGTAAGAATTCGTCTCGGCGAGTCGGCATACGAAGCTTGCGCGGAAATCGGCGAAAAGAACGCCGGCAACGACCATTCGCTCAGAGATAATTTTTACAGGGCGATAACGTGCGGAGAAATTTCTACGAGCGAAAGCGGATTTCGGTTCGCGAGGATAGATAACGTCGGGACTTCGACGGTTAAAATTTCGAGGATTTATGCCGTAGAATACGATAACGGGTACAAAAAGAAAGGTTATTTCTTATGCGACGACGAACGTTTAAATAAAATTTACTCCGCGGCGGAGAAAACGATCGGGCTTTGCGTCAGAAAAGACGACCTTTGGGACGGCGTGAAACGAGACAGGGCGATGTGGATAGGCGATTTTTATCCCGAACTCACCGCCGCGTTTTATGTCTACGGGGTTATTCCGCAGTTCGAACGGGTTTTAACGGAAGGCGCGCCCGACGATAAATCGTGGGTGAATAAAATCCCGTCCTATTCGGCGTGGTGGATAATCTGTCTCGAAAAATATTATCGGCTTTCGGGCAGAAAATCGTTCGTTAAAGGTTTACTCGATAAAGTGGATTTCGCGGTGAAGTCGTTTTCTTCGATAATAAAGGAGAACGGCGAAGTCGATTATTCGGAATGCAAACTCGAATATTATCAGGATAACGAGTTTTTCTTCGACTGGCCGACGAACCTTACCGAGGACAGCAAATACGGCTGGCGTTACGTCGTTGCCTGCGCGATGAAAAAAGCGGCGGAATTATATTCGCTTTTCGGAAAAGACGCGACGCTTGCCGAAAACGTGCTTGACAGACTTAAAAAGTACCGCTATGCAGACTCGGAGTTTGCGCAGGTCACGGCATTCGGCGTGCTTTCCGGGTTTACGGATAAAGAAAAAGGCGCGGAAACGCTCGGCAAAGACGAAGCGAAAATGACTTGTTTTATGAGTTTTGCGATAGTCGACGCGCTTATAAAGGTCGGTAAGGGCAATCTTGCGGCGGACGTGATAAAAAATTATTACGGTGCGATGCTCGATCTCGGCGCCACGACTTTCTGGGAGGATTTCGACGTTTCGTGTCTTAAAGACGATCCGCTTCCCTTAACGGCTCTCCCCGACGGGAAAAGAAAAAACGTTCACGCCGATTACGGTAAATACTGCTATAAAGGTTTGAGATGCAGTCTGTGCCACGGCTGGTCGACGGGATTTACGGATTTCTTTTATACTTACGTTCTCGGCGTGATCCCCACAAAAGCGGGTTATAAGCAGATAAAAATCGAACCGCATTTGTGCGGACTTAATTATGCCGAAGGCGCGATACCCACAAAATACGGAATTATAAAAATAAAGCACTCGATAAGAAACGGAAAAACGGAAACGGTTATGGAAATTCCGAAGAAAATCGACGTGGAGAAATAATCGGAACAACAGCGATTTATGGAAAAACTGATTATCGATACCGATCTCGGATTCGACTGCGACGACGCGGGCGCGCTTGCGATCGCCAATAAACTTCATAACGACGGAAAGGCGGAAATCCTTGCCGTCACCCATTCCGTGAACAGAAAAATCGGCGGAGACGCGATAAAACTCATTAACGGGTATTACGGAAACGGAAATATTCCGATCGGCGTGGCGGATAATTACCCGATCGACGTCGATAATTTTTACGAGGAATTTTACGCGAAATTTCATTACGCCGAAAATTTCCCCGGTTGGAGCGAAAAACCGACGTTTTATAAAATATTGAACGCGCTCGGCTTAAAAAATCGCGGCGGTTCCGATTACGAGTCGGCAAAAAGTCTTATCGTCCGGACTCTCGGAAAAAACGAGGACAAAAGCGTTACGATTGTTTGTATCGGGCAGGCGGGCAATATTGCGGAGGTTTTGAAAGAAAACGAGGATCTTTTTTTGCAAAAAGTAAAAAAGGTGGTCGTTATGTGCGGAAATTTCGCCGATTACGACAAGGAATATCTGCTCGGCGATATGTATTGGAAGGGTGAGTTCAACGTTTTGTTGGATATTTCTTCGACGAAAAAATTGTTTTCCGTGAAAAATTTGCCCGTGTATATTCTCGATTTTCGTCAGGGTTTCGACGTTTTGTCGGGCGAGGGGCTGAGATCCGAGACGGGTAATCCCGTTTTAGCCGCGTATCTTGCTCACGGAAACGGAATAAATCTCAATTTGCCGTCCTGGGATTTGATGACGGTAATGTTTGCGGGCGGAATGTTCGGGGAAATGTTCTCGTTAAGCGAAAAAGGCTCGGTCTCGGTCGACGAAAACGGCAAAACGACTTTTAAAACGGGGAGCGGAGAGCATCGGTTGATATATCGGAAATCCTCGCAATCCGTTTTTGCGGACACCGTAAACGATTTGTTATAAACGGTGTTCGTATTATTGCCTTAACGGTATTCGCATTATATTAAAAGAAAAACAGCGCAGGCTTCTTTTCGGGAAGTTTGCGCTGTTTGTTTGTCGGTTTTTTATTTACTTTAAGAAAATCTGTCCGTTGGTTCCGTAGAAAATGTCGTCTTTGCCCGATATCATTTTGCAGAATTCCTCGAATTCCTGCCACGATATGTATTCCGCGTCCATTTCGTAGGAGTGTCCCCAGACGTATAAAACCTGCGGTTTGTCCGCTTTAAGCTTTAAAAACGCCTCGCCGAGACTGAATAGTTTGTCCTTTTCGATATAATAAACGGTCGGGTTGTATCTGAGAAGATTGTCGGGGATATCGAAGGAGTAGCTCGAAGTTATCGTTCTCGCAAATCTGATTTTCGTTCTGTTTTTTATAACGCTTGCGACTCTTTCGTCGTTATTCACGCCGCCGCACGGGTATGCCATGCACCTTACGTCGTAACCGACAAGGCTTTCGAGGAGTTTGCGGTCGGCTTCCACTTGCCAGAAAACGTCGTTATCGGCAAGTTCGGTCAAGTTGGGGTGGACGAGCGTGTGTACGGCGACTTCGTGTCCGCGATATATTTCCGCGACCTTTTCTGCGGAATTTTTATCGTGCCTTACGATATGGTTGTTTCTGTTTAATTCGCCGTTCAATCCGAGGAGCGCGGAATTCAGGTTGAAAGTGGCTTTTAATCCGTATTTATTCAGTATTTCGATAAGTCTTTTATCCTGGGTCACGCCGTCGTCAAAGCTGAAAGTGACGGCTTTGTTTTTTCCGTTAAAAGTGGTTGTCATTGTATTTATTCCTTTAAGATTACGATTTTTTTATCGGATATATTATACAAAAAAGAAGGAAATAAATCAACGGTTAAATCGGAAATCGTAAAATTTTTATCGGTCGCGCGTGATTTTTTTTATCGGCGCGGACAACCGACGACCCGAAATGCCGTAAAGATTTTCCGACGAGGCGGATATTGCGGCGGGCGGAAATAAGAGGGAACAAAGCGGGAATAAGACGGGAAAGTGAGCCTATAAGCCGATTAACGGGCGATTTTGCGGGCAAATAAGCAAATAAACAAGCAAACGAATAAGTAAATGAAACGGCGGTTTGCGCGGTGATTGCGCCTCGCCGTTTTATTCTTGTCCGGTATGCCGGACAAAAATACGCCGTCAGACCACGGTTCGTATTATTCTTGTCCGGCATCGGGGAAGGCTCGGTTCCTTTAAAATAAGGCTCGGGTTTCTTTATAATAATGAAAACGCTTGCTTTTTTTGTCGATATGTGGCATACTGTTTCCGGTTGCGGGCGGCTGCGTCCGAACGTAGCCGTAACGGATATTTTTACAGGGGATAACGGCAAAATCGATGAAAGCGATCAGAAGACAATTTATAGACAGGGTCAAGACGGGCAAAAAGTTACAGGAACTGCGCGAGCATAACGACAAACTTCGTCGGCGAGTTTGCAAAGCCTGTAAACACGATAAGGGCGATTGTTCGGGCGATTGCGAAAAATGCGAATTCGATATAGACAATCATATCAGCCGCCCCGAACTTGCTTCGGTTTTCGGAGTGTCGCAAAGCGTGATTTATAACTGGGAAAGCGGAAGAACCGCGGTCGGGTTGGAGGATATCCTTTTTTACGCGCGGATTTCCGAGACTGCTTTGGAAGATATAATAGTTTTTATCGAAGAATAATCCAAGGAAAATTATATACGTTTAAAAATTCAATATAAATTTAACCGCAAACGTGTGACGGCGCGTCGGAATTCCGACGCGCCGTCACATTTTTTATTTTCGTCGAAACGGTTTTAAAGCCGGGAGACGGCGGAAATCGTTTCGGATTTTCAAAAAGACGCATGTAGATACCAAAATGTCGCAAATTTTGCGAGAAAGTCGTTTTTTTGTGGAAATATCGGTAATTTTGAAAGAAAAAACGTCTTGAACGAGGAGCGGATAGCTGTTAAAATGTAATTGTAAAACAGGTGAGCGGAAGCACTCGAAAAAAACACTTACGGAGGTAAAACTTATGATTAACTCAAAAATGTCGGGTCAGGGATTCGACTACAACGTCGATATCGTTATGTGCATCGACGCTACCGGAAGTATGTCGTCGATAATAGACGAAGTGAAAACGAACGCAAAATCGTTGCTTCCCAAATTTATCGACGAAATGGAAGCCCAGGATCCGCCGAAAAGCGTACAGCAGTTGAGAGTGAAAGTAATCGCGTTCCGCGATTACGGCGTGGACTCCGAGCCGATGCTCGAATCGAAGTTCTTTACTTTGGATAAGGAAAGCGGCAAGTTCTACGAATTCGTAAACGACATCGAAGCCTGCGGCGGCGGCGACGCTCCCGAGAATTCGCTCGAAGCTCTCGCGCTTGCAATGAAGTCGGATTGGACGACCGAAGGGGCGGTAAGACGCCATATTATAATTATGTTCACCGACGCCCCCGCTTTGCCTTTGGGGGAGAGAGCCGGTAAACCCGGTTATCCCGGCGACTTGCCCAAAAACTTCGGAGAGTTAAAGGAAATGTGGGAAGGTCAGGGCATGGAAAAGCGCGCGAAACGTCTCCATCTGTTCGCGCCCGACGCTTCGCCCTGGTCGGACATGGTGGATTGGACGAACACATTCCACACCGCGTCGAAAGCGGGCGCGGGATGCGACGATGTGGATATGAATACCTGTATTCATCTTTTAGTACAGTCGATTTAAACTTTCCCGAAACATAAACAGGGGCGTACGGGGGATTAAAAATAATCCTCCGTACAACCCGAAATTACAAATCGCACAAAAGAGGGACTTTATATGAATATGCTTTTGCATCGTCAGAAACGCCGCAGGCTTACCGACGGAACGTTTATAAAAATCGGCGAGGACGGCAGTCCTTACGCTACCGACAAAATGATCGTCGTTGCCGACGGTCTTGGCGGGCGCGGCGGATTTCCGCACACGAAGGTTAACCCGGACATTTTTAATCGCGAGCTTTTTTATCGGGATTTTATAGAACCCGTTGTCGGCAAATCCGACGAGGAATATATCGGTTTTACGGAAAACTGTTTCAAGGAACTGTTTGAAACGAAAGACAAGTATTTTTCGGATAACGGAGCAAGGCGAACAAGCGGATATTTCGCTTCGAGATTGGTTACCGCGATAGTTCTGCACGCTTTAAAATTCGACGAGAAATTCGGTCGCGACGTAATTCTCGAAAATATCGGGAAAAAGGACGGCGACGAGCGGAAGCGGTACATAGAGTCCGTGTGCAAGGGATTGGAGGATATTATTTTACGGCAACTTACCGACATAGCGAATCGGATGGGGCTGGAACTCGAATCGAAGACGATAGGTTCTTATCTGTTGCCGACAACGCTCGCCGTGACATTGACCGACGAAACCGACGACGGAGTTACCGCTCTGTACTTATGGGCGGGGGATTCGCGGGGGTATTTGTGGGACAAAGACGGATTGGCTCAGATCACCGACGACCACGAGACGGACGAAACGATGACCAATCTCATATCGCTTACCAAACAGTTCAGGCTCGAAGCAAGGCTTTTGAAAACGAGTAAGCCCGCGATACTTTTCAATGCGACGGACGGTTGCTATAAATGCCCGTGTTTCACTTCGCCGTTCGATATGGAATACGTTATTCTGCAATCCGTCGTCAATTCCGATAATTGGGAGGGCGCGTCGTCCTGTCTCGACGAACAATTCGCTCTTATCGGCGCGCACGACGACAGCAATACGATAGCGTTGACGACTTTCGGTTTCGGCTCGTTCGACGAAGTGAAAGCCGCGGCAAACGAAAGGCTTGATTATCTCGGAAAAACCGTCGTAAACGAATTGCCGGGCATTCTGGATCGAAACTACGAAGAAGAACTCGTTTGTATCGATAAGCAGACGGAAAGCGAGTTTATTTCCGTTAAAGACGAGCTTATAAAAACGAAACCGATTGCGGATTTCGTTAAGCAAAGCATGACGGAAGCGAAATACGCGCCTTTAACGGAAGAGTTAAATCCGTTACGGCGAAAACTCGACGATCTCGATAAAGAAAAGCAAACGCAAAAAGAAAAAATCGCGGAATGGGTGCGGTATTATTGGCTTCGGTCGCCGTGCTTGAAAAAAATGACAAAAGCAAGCGCGAATCTGAGTAAGGGGGACAGCTATAAAAAGTTTTCCGAAGCCGAAAAAATATGCAAAGAAGCAAAAAAGCGAAACGATGAAAAGTTCCGCAACGCATTTAAAGACCTGAGCGAAAAGTTCGATAAAATAATCGGCGAGCGCGAGCGGATATCGGATATCGAAGCCGCGGAGGACAAAACGTTTTCCTCCGAATTTTCGCGGGATATAAAATCGCTCGGCGGATTGCTGAACAAAATCGACGAATGGGGCGTTAAAGGAAATAATAAAGACCGAAAGAAATATTCGGTCAACGATCGGAAAATAAAAAGTTCGACCGAGCGTTACACAAAACAGGACGAAGAGGTCATTAAAGAATTCGTCGATCGCATATATAGCGGAAAAAGAGAGATTTTCAATTCGGAAATGTCGGCGGATTGCAGACGGGAAATCGAGGATTGCCTCACGGAACTGCAAGAGATAACGAAAAGAAGTCAAGACGTTTCAGCCGAAACCGAGAAACTGAAAGACAAATATATGCCGGCATATTGGGAGTCGAACATGCGCGCCCTGATCGTCGATATATATCGTAACCACCCGGAACTTATTCCCGAAGAAATCCAAAATCGCGACTTTGCCGAAAATATCGGGGAATTGCAGAAAAAACGCGAAGAAATCAAAGATTGCCTGAACACGAGAAGTCGGTTATACGAAAATTACTCGAAAGGGTATTACAGATATTTTAAGGAAAGTGCGTTATGAGTGTGAACGGTTATGAATTAACGAGCGAGTGGAAAGCCGCAAACAGAGGTTTTACGGCTTTCGCCGCAAAAGGCGGCAAAAAGTATTTTCTGAAAAAATACGGCATGTACAGAATGCCGAAACGCGACTCGTCGACGTCCGAAAAGCTGTACGGCAAAATGAAAAAAGAGTTCGACTCGTTTACGGATAACAGAACCGCCATCAACAAGGCTCTTGCCGATTTTGCCGGTCCGGGAGGTAATATTATATTGCCTCTGGACTGGTTTATCGACGACTCGTGTTTTATCGAAGCGACGGAATTCGTAAACGATCTGATCGAAGACGAGGATATTTTAAATCTCTCGGTCGAAGACAAGATATACGTTATGCGTACCGCGGCGGCGGCTCTTTATAACATACATAAAAAGAAAATAGTTCACAGCGATCTCAAAAGAACGAATATTCTTGCCGCGAGAAACAGCGCGGGAAAGATTTCGGCAAAAATAATAGACTTCGATATGAGCTATTTCGAATACGATATCCGCCCCGAAGAGCTCGGCGGAGACCAGAATTTTATGTCTCCCGAGCTTGCGCAATGCTTTATGTACGATTTCTCGGACGAAGCTTTGGCGTATATGTCGACGAAGTCGGATATTTTCTCGTTGGGACTTGTTTTTCACGATTATCTCGTAACCGAAAAATACAAAAACGATAAAGGCGAAAAACATACAAGGGGATGTCACCCGAAAAAAGAAGGGCTAACGGGGAAGCTGAAAGACCGCGCGGACGCGGGCAAAACCGTTTATTGCAGCGAAGCGTTGCTGGCGGGCGGTAAACTGGTGGTGAGCGGCAAAATCAAAGAGAAATATTTAAGACACCTCATCGCGGCGATGATCCAGCCCGAACCCGAAGACAGACCTACGGCGCAAGAAGTTCTGGCGGTGTTTCGGGAAAAGAAAATTCTCGATCTCAAATCGGACTCCGTAATGATCGAGGGCGAAGATATCGTTCCGTGTTCTCGTCGCGCCGAACGCGAAGTACTCGCAAAAGCGAAAGTCCCCGCCGAACCCGTCGTTATGCCGACGCCCGAAGGTTACTGTAAGCCGTGGGACGAACACAAAATTTCGTTTGACGAGTCAAAGCTGAGCGAAAACGATTATGCGGCGTCCGAAAGGATCGAAAAGGACGGTAAAAAATATTACCGTCTGTACAGAAAAGACGGACGGAAAACGGTGTTTACCGTAGAAAATCTTGTTATGCTCGGGTATGCGAAACGTACGGGCGTAAGCGAAAAAACCAAGCCCGAACCGGACTTCGAGCCGACTTTCGGAATAATCGTTCACGACGGAACTATGTGGGAAAGCGACTGCGAATATTCGTTCGATAACGAGTACATAAAGCGCAACGGTTATGTGCGCGCGGCAAGGGCGGAACGTAAGTCGATAAAAGGCTACGTTCTCGAAAAACCGTCGGGCGAATTAAGATTTATGACGTTCGAAATAATGAGATTACTCAGGTTTATAGTTAAAAAATGATTTTTTGCGAGGAAAAACGAATTGAGTTGGATTTGTAAAAATTGCGGAACATACAACGAGGAAAGCGACGCGTTGTGCATCGCTTGCGACGAACCTCGCGTGGCGGCGGAAATAAGAACGGAAAGACCGTCGGTTTCCGTCGGAGACGGAGTTTCGCCGACGGCGGCTCCCATAACGAGGAAAAGACCCGTTTCTCACGGTTCGACGTCCGTTTATGTTCCGCGAAGAAGGTTTCACAGCGAAAGAAAACAAAAGACAACGCGCGTCATCTGTCTGTGTCTGATCGCGTTGGCTTTTGTCGTCGGGCAGGCGATTACTTTTGCGAATTACTTCGCAAACGGAACGGTCATCGCGTTGTCCGAATTCGTAAATTTATCTGAAAGCCCGACTTTGAGCGTCGTTGCGTTTCTCGTAGTTATAGCGGCGTTGGCGGGAATTACGGGCATATTGGTCGCAGACAACGTAAAACTTCTGATAGCGCGCGGAAAATATGGGGGAGCATGGTGGAACACGATTATCTTTTTCCTCGCGATTACGGCAGTTCCGTCGGTTACGACGGGTATAATGTTTGTTTCGTCCGTTATTTTCTCTATCATACAGAAACGAAAATAAATAGTATACAACAAAAATGAAAAGCGAAATAAATAAAGAAAAACTTAAAACCGCTTTAATAAAAAAACAAACGAAGATACCGATTTTTTGTTATAACGCGCCTCAACTATTGCGGGAAGTGACGGATGAAAATCCGGATATCGTGACGGGGATAGAACAGGTATGTTTTACGGAGCTTCCGGCGGGCGGCGTTTTTACGGTTCGTTACAGACCGACGACCCGATCGCACGCTGAAACTTTCCAAGCCGACACGGCAGAACAAATAGAAGAAATTATACATAAAAGCATAACGCGGTACGACCCCGACGTTGTGATTTCCGTCGACAAAGATACGGACGCGAAAAAAATCTGCGATAATTTTATAACGCTTTATCACGGCTATTATTCCAACCTTATCTCTGTTAGGTGCGAACAGCGGACGATAGTCGGCTGCAAGCGGAAAATCGTCCGATTTACCTTTAATTATCGCATAGGTCGAGTGAAACTGTGTATGATGGAAACCGAGGTGACGAACGAAGTTAAACGGCTCGGGCGAACGCTGTTTTGTGCGGGAATGTCTGATGAAACGAAAGCGTTTATCGCGCACAATTATCTTGCGTCGACCGTCACTTATCGGTTTGACGAAAACGTCGGACCACTCGAAAAAAGTTATATGCAGAGCGCTTACGGAGCTTTGATAAACCACAAGTGCGTATGTCAGGGGTATGCGGAGGCATATAAGCGAATTCTCGATTCGCAGGGTATTCCCTGCGAGGTCATATGCGGAAAAATCAGGAAGTCGGCGGAATATCACGCATGGAACGCGGTTTCGTTCGACAATAAAAACTATTATCATATCGACGTAACCTGGGATTCGCAGAAAACGGGTTCGGCGAGATATAAATATTACGGGCTTTCGGACGCGGCTTTAAGCGCGGAGCGTATCTGGAACAGAGGCTCGGAAATTATCTGCAACGGCAAAGAAAACATACTGCAAGCGGCTCGGTTGCAGATCGCGCGAGAAGGGGATAAATTTGCCGCCGAAGGAGCGGATAAGAAATATTTCGGATAAAACGGAGGAAAGATACAAAATTTATTAAAGGCTTTTGCAAAAAGAGCAAACGACATTTCGGAATCGAAATCAAAAAAAATCGACTCGAATCTTAAAGACGATACGGCTTTGATCATAGGCAAGGCGTATCGGAAATGCGGCGAATGGCTGTTTAAAGCCGTCGGCAGAGGAAGCCGCGCGGAGTCGATAGAAGATCTTGCGAACGAAGTCGTGCGGACGGAATAAATCGCGGTTTGAAAACTTTGTTCCGCGAGAAAACTCGTTTGACTATCGGGTTTTGCTTTTTTTATGCGTTTAATCGGATAATTTCGGTTTAAAAGGTTTTTCGGCGGAGTCCGGAATCGGTCGGAAAATCTGACGGATATAATACAAACATCAGGAAAAAGGAGGACAGAATATGAAACGTCAGGAAGAGTGTTGGGAAAGTTACCCGTTAAAGCGATTCACCATTAACATTTTCGGTGTTATCGACGACGCTATGGCGCAGTCCGTAGTGGAACAGTTGCAGTATCTCGATTCGAAAAAAGCGGAGGAGATCACAATTCAGATCAATTCTCCGGGCGGGTCGGTGACAGCCGGACTCGCAATTTACGATACGATGAATTTTGTGGCCGCGGACATTGTCACCGTCGGACTCGGCATGTGCGCGAGCATGGGGGCGTTTCTGCTTTCGGCGGGAACGAAAGGCAAACGCAAAGCCACGAAAAATTGCGAAATTCTCATTCATCAGCCGCTCGGCGGAGCGCAGGGGCAGGCGAGCGACCTTATCATTGCCGCCGAACACATAAAGCGAACGCGAGACCGACTTAACCGCATACTTGCCGAAAACACGGGCAAAAACGTTGAAGAAATCGCGACCGATACGGACAGAGATAATATAATGACTGCCGACGAAGCCTGCGATTACGGGCTTATCGACGTTGTTATCCCGAACAAAAACAAAGCCAAAGGGGGTAAAAACAATGCTTGACATTTATACCGAAAACGCGATTTTCAACTATTGCATCGTAAACGCGATATCGGGCGGAAACGTCGACAGCAGGAAAGTCGTTCTTGCCGTCGGCGATATTTTCTGCAAAAGCGAGGAAGAGTCCGAGCGTTTATACGAAATAACCGAAAGCGACTTCGTGAAAGAAGTTTCCAGCGTTGCGGAATATAACCGTTACAAGAGAACGGAACAGTATTGCAGGCTTTGCGGTATCGACACGGGGATAGCCGCGGACGAAAAAGCGGTGATAGACATAAAAGGAGCGGCACTTAACGCCGTCGCGTCTTCCGGGCTGGTCGTTTTCGACGTCACAACGGTGAACGGAACGATCCGTACCCTTATGAACGAAGCCGAAACGGGCAGAATAGTGGCTTTGCGGCTGCTCGGATTTTTGCAGTGCGAAGGATTTCTCGTCAGAAAAAACCTTCAATCGGGCATAAAAAATCTGACGAAAGCGGCGGAATGGGGCGACGTGCCTTCCGCGCTCGCTTTAATGAAGTATTCCGAAAAATCGAGAACGGAAGCGGGCGAAATTCTCGCCGCCGCCGTTAAAAACACTCCTTTCGAAAATCTTCCCGCCGTTATCGGCATGCGTTACGGGTTGGACGGTATTCGCCCGTCCGAAGAAACGCAACTTATCAAAAAGGCGTTCGCGCAGAAAAAAATCGCCCCCGACAATTACGACCCCATGTATGCAAGGCTCGTATTCAGCAAGGTTTTAAGCCTGAAAGATAAAGAAAAAGTAATTTTTTCCGAAAACAAACAGGCTTTGTCCGAAGCCTGCAATCTGCCGCTTAAATTAAAGACTTGCGCCGAGCCTAAGACATTTTGCAATCTTCCGAAATTTGCATTGACCCGCGAAAAGGAACGATCGACGGTTACGGAATGCCTCGGCAACTATCGTTTCGACGGCAAAGGCGGCGGGCTTCCGCTGTGTTTATGTTCGGAGTCCGCTCACGTTTTAAATATGTACGCCGAGTCGATTTCCGAACTTTTCGTCGGCGCGAACATAGAAAGAATAGAGATTTCCGATCTGATCCCGTCCGACACGGAGCCTACCGGTAACGACCTTTTCGTCAGAAGCATAAACGAAAAGAAGCAGAACGTTTTCTTTTTAAGTTTCAAAGGGGATACCGACGAAGCCGCCGTAGAGTGGGCGAAAAAGATTATCAGGAACGATTTCCGCCGCAAATACAGGCTTAATTCCCCCGCGGTTTCGCTCGATCTTTCGTCTGTGATCGTAATAGTTTTAAGCGACGCGGAAAACGCAAAAAAAATAAGCAAATACACCGAAACCGTCAATCTGGCGAGGGTGAGCGATTGTGAAAAACCGATAATCGTCAAAACGATCGCGGACAAAAAAGGCAAGGCGTACGGCTTCGACTCGGTGACGATAGACGAAGACGCTTTAAGCGATTTATGCGCGATAACTGCCGAAAAAGCCGAGAAAATCCTTGAAAAAGTCATTCGCGGCAGCCTTGCGGACAAGACGCAGGCAAACGTTTCCCGCGATAACGTTAAGCGTTATTTAAAACAGAAAGATTTCAACAATACATACGGGTTCGGAGGTAAAATCAATGAGGACGTTTGAAAAAATCATTAACAACGGTTACGAAAGCACATGTCTTTTGGATTACAGAAACCCCGCCGTTAATATTGCAAATACGATTAAATTCGAGGACGTCGGTCATAAATATATGAACGGCGTTCTCAAAGCGAACCGCTACGAAAACGGCTCGCTTGTGCAGACTTATTCCGCGCGCGACACGCACGTTCTGACTATCGCGGCAACGAGGGTGGGGAAAACCACCTCGTGCGTGATTCCGCAGATTTATTCTTTCGCGTCTCAGCCCGTTAAACGCTCGATGGTCGTGTCCGACCCGAAAGGCGAATTATATCGACTGCTTGCCGATTATCTGAGAAAACAGGGGTACGACGTGTTGCTTTTAAATCTCAGGGATTACGCTCACAGCGAATACTGGAATCCGCTTACCCCTATATACAGAAAATATCGGGAAGCGATCAATGCCGAAGAAGACGTGCAACTCGTCAAAGTCGGCACCGAGTGGCGCAATAAATTCAAAGGAGTCGTTTACGAAGATCAGTCCCTGCTCGACGAAGCCGTCAGACAGGTGAAAAGGCTAATTATGTCGGACGTGGAAAGCGAAATCGATACTTTAATGTACGATCTGATCCCGCCCGACACCGCGCCCGATCAGTATTGGAACGAGTCTTCGAGACAGTGGGGAAAAGCGTTGATCTTGTCCATGCTCGAAGACAGCGTGCCTAAAAACGGCAAACAAATTATCAACGAAGATAACTTTTCGTTCGATACGATGTTCAGAATTTTCGATATGCTCACCTCGGAAAACAATTTCGACGACGACGAATATTTCTCTTCGAGAGGCGAAGACTCGCGAGCCTATCAGAACGCGAGAATAGTCGTAAACAACGCCGCTAACGTGACGAGGTCGTGCATCGTCGCGTGCTTCAACACCAAGGTTCAGGCTTACAAGAATAGCGGAATACGACTTATGACCCGTTGTAACAGCTTCGATCTGACGAGACTTACTTCGGGAAAACCCGTTGCGGTGTTTATCGCTTACCCGGACGAAAACAAGGTGTACTATCGGATAATAAGTTCGTTTATTCAGAGCGCGTATAAGCACCTTATCAATTTCGCAAACGAAAAACCCGACGGCAGACTGGACGTTCCGTTCTATTTTATGCTCGATGAATTCGGGAATTTCCCTAAAATCCCCGATTTTGAAACTGTTATAAGCGCGTGCGGCGGCAGAAATATCTGGTTCGATATCGTTTTGCAGAGTTTTTCTCAGCTCAACAACGTTTACGGGCGCGATACGGCGGAAATAATACGCGATAATCTGAATATGCACATCTTCCTCGGGAGCAACAACCCCGCAACGCTCGAAGAATTCAGCAAAGAATGCGGCGAAACCACGAGAATTTCCCCTTGCAGCGCATTGAACGGCAATGGCAACGAAATGACCAATTTCGCGATCGATAACGTGCGGCTTGTTCCGAAAAGCATGCTTACGAAGCTCGAAGCGGGCGAGTGCATTGTCACGGAAGCCAACTGCGGGTATGTTCTTTTTTCGAAAATGGAGAGGTATTTTACCTGCAAGGAATACGAGCATCTCGTTTTATCTTCGGGTAAGGATTACAAATCGGAGATGAACCCGCTCGACAAAAAGTACGATTACAGCTGGGTTCCGAGAAGGAAAAAGAATAAATTCGATTTTTAAGGAGGCGCGGAGTGGAAACGGAAATAAACAAACAGGCGATAAAGGAACAACTGTTTTTTCGCAAATCGGTGACCGTTCCTTATTTGCAGACGAAATTTTCTGCGGATTATCGGACGGTCAGGGAGCTTCTTCGGGAAATGGAAAACGACGGGGAGATCGAGTTCAAAGGCGGATTGAGGTTCGTTGCCGTTCCGAAGCCGTCCAAACCGCAGCCGTCGAAACCGCAATCGTCTGCCACGGAAAAGGAGACTTTGAATAGTTTTGACGAGCGTTTTCGCAGATTTTCGGAAGAACTCCGCTCGCGTGAAAAGCGATTGGAAAAAAACGCGGAAACGCTTGAAAAGTTGCTCTCCGAACTGGAAAACGAAGCGCCTTACAGGCGGCATTTTCGCAACAGGCTCCTGCATTTTTTCAGGAACAACCAGGTGATAACTCTGCCTTCTCTCGGCAGGAGATTTTCCTTGCCGTATTCGCACGCCGCGAGAATTCTCGAATGTATGTCGGCTATGGGCGCGCTCGATAATCTCGGCGGCAGGTATATTTATAAAGAGACTTCCGAATTCGTGAGAATGTGCGACGGCGAAAATCCGTTCGGAAATATATTCAACGGAGACGACGAAGAGGACGAAGAAGACGATGACGATGACGAGGACGAAGATGACGAAGAGGAAGATGATGAAAACTGTGACAACGACGACAAAAAGAGCGGTTGCGACGATCCTCGCGACGGCGAAAGACCCGGCGGCGATTATTTCGGGCATAGAGCTTCTTTTCCGAAAAGCGTCGTAGAGGAAATGCAAAAGGAGTATGACGAGCGTTTGAACCATCGGGAAAGCAATGATGACTCGGGGGATGAGGGCTTGCTTAACGAGAAGAATTTCCGTTGTATAGAAAACTTTTTCGGCAACGATAACCTCGGAAAATACTCGTATTATATGTCCCGCACGATAAAAATCAGCGAAATCGCGGGCATCTGTCGGAAAACGGGCAGAGAAAGCGCGGCGCGCTATGCGGAAGAACAGTATAAGAAATCGCTTGCGAAAGGCGACGATTTCTTTGCTGTTATCTACATGGACGCGGCGACTCAGTTCAGGCATTTCACCGACGAGCAGTTCAGAGAAATAGCGGGTTCGGGTAATTAACCCTCAAAAATCGCTCTTTTTGGAACGCGTTGCGCGGGTTTGCGGACGAAATGCCCGCAAACCCGCATATTCCGAACAAAAATAAAACGAACCGTGAGCCGAACGTCGTATCTGTTAAAAATACGTCGTCAAGCCTCGGTTCGTTTTATTTATACGAAACAAGTTTATCTGTCGATTATTAAATCAATCGTTTACAGATGTTTTTTGTTTAATTATTCGTCGACTACAACGGTGTACCAGACGTCGCCGTTTGCCTTAGTTTCGGAAATTACCTTGTAACCGTCCGCAACGAAGTTGCCGCCCAACTTGTCGTCGCCTTTGGAGGGATCGTAGTTTACGAAAGTACCGCCTTTAACGGTTATGGTTCCGGGGTTGTCGTTTTTCTGGTTAAGAACATAGTAACGTCCGCCATACTGATAATCGGTCTTGAAGAAACCGCCTTCGATAACGATATTTCCTCCCTGGCTTTCGATAACGGAGTTTCCGTATCCGTTTGCGTCTCCGCCGACAGTGAACGTACCGCCTTTAATGATGACCGTGGCTCCTTCGCGTGCGTGTACGCACTGATTGTCGCCGCCCGAGCCGCCGTCAAAAGTACCGCCCGTAATCGTGACCGTGGTGTTTTCGCCGGAAGCTTTTACGGCTATGGCGTTAGGCATGGTTGCGGTAATGCCCTCGCTGAGAGTGTGCGTACCCTCTGTAAAAGTCGTACCTTCTTTCGGTTCGACGACCTCGTACCAATCGCCGACTTTAACTACCGCGAGACCTTCCGCAACGAATATTTCTTGGTATTCTTCGCCTTCGGGCTGAACGTGAGGATCTGCGGGGTTGAGCTGATAGAATTTACCGCCGTTGACGAGTATCTTGCTTCCTGTTTTATCGTTGCAGTTCAAAGTCCACTTGGGAGTTCCGCTGCGGAATTCGCCGCCGTTGATTTCGATTACGGCTCCGCCGGAAGCGTAGATCATATCGTACTGATCGTCGGTGCCGGTTATCGTCTGATAATATTTACCGCCGTTGATCGTGATTTTGGCGTTTGCGCCCTTAGCCCAGACAGCCATAGCGTAACGATCGGCGCTTTCGGAAGCGTTGACGGTCACGTTTTCGAGCGTAAGTTCGCCGTCTGCAACGTAGAATACGCCGTAGTCGCCGTTGCCGTTTATCGTTCCGTTCTTCACGGTTGCGTTTTCGGAAACGCTGAATGCGGGAACTGCGGTGCTGTTGATCGTATGGTTGCCGAGGTCGAGAACCGCGTTCTTTTTAAGCGCGATCGATTTGTCGCCAAGATCGATATCGCCCATCAATACGATATATGTATTTTCGATTCCCGCAACGGCGAGGAATTCTTCCGCCGTCTTTATCGTAAAGCCGATACGTCCGGCTTCGCCCTTGTCGCCTTTTTCGCCGACGTCGCCTTTGTCTCCCTTATCGCCTTTATCGCCTTTGTCGCCGGTGAGTCCGGTGGAACCTTTATCGCCCTTGTCGCCTTTTTCGCCTTTCTCGCCCTGAACGCCTTGCGCGCCGGTGTCGCCTTTGTCACCCTTGTCGCCTTTCTCGCCCTGAACGCCTTGCGCGCCTTGTGCGCCGGTATCGCCTTTGTCGCCTTTGTCACCCTTGTCGCCTTTCTCGCCCTTGATTGTGTTGAGCCAATCTTCGTAAGAGAGAGCTTTGTCTCCCGCGGCTTCGGCGTATGTGACATAAGCGGCGTATATTTTTTCCTGTTCTGTCTTAGCGTTGTTTTTATTAACGCTCACGATGACAGGAACGCTTATCGCCGCAATTACTCCGGCTGCGATCAGACCTATCCATAATTTTTTCATTTTACTTCCTCCGTAAAAATATTTTAACCGCAGACAAATCATTTTCGTCCGCATGGTTACGAAATTATCCGGCATTCGCTTTTTTTCGCGAAATATCCGATTGAAACCGTTCATCGAATAATATATTTAATGAACAATTGTGAGTGTATTGTAGCATAGCCGGGATATATTGTCAACGTTTTTAAATGAATTTCGGATAACCGCAGGTGATTGCAACGACGTATTGGTCGAAAACTCGTAAAATTACAAAATCCGGTATTGACAAACGGCTGTCGGTATGTTACAATGTCGACAGTCGAAAGTGTTATTCCTTTAAAAATTTTCGGCAAAGGAGAAATATATGAAGAAAAAAATACTGAAAATCGCGGCTTTCTGCATGGCGATCCTCACGGGCGCGATTTTTACGGGTTCGTGTAAATACGTCAAGAAAAAAATAAAAGCCGAGGAACTTACCGCCGTTTATTCGTTTTCGAAAAATATCGGCGAAAGTTCGGGAGATGTGGTTTCAGGCTTGGATAACTTCGGAACGGAGCTTTTAAAAGGGGTCGTAAAGGACAAAACAAAAGCCAACACGCTCGTTTCTCCTCTTTCCGCGGCTGTCTGTCTTTCCATGATAGCAAACGGCGCGGAAGGCGAAACTCTCGGCGAATTCGAGAATGTTCTCGGCGGTGATATTTTCGATATAAACGCCTTTTTAAACGGCATTATTTCGAAAAACGACGATAATGTAAAACTTGCCGATTCGGTCTGGGTGAGAAACGGGGCGGTGAATATCGAGGAAAGCTACCTTAAAACGGTTAAAGAAGTGTATAATTCCGAAATTTACAAGTCGGATTTCGACGCGCAGACGGTTAAGGACGTGAACAACTGGTGTTCCAACAAAACCGACGGTATGATTCCCGAAATTATTCAAAGGATCGACAAAAACGACGTGTTGTACGCGATAAACGCGCTTTTGTTCGACGCAAAATGGCAAAATAAATATAAGAAAAACGAGATTTTCAAGAGGAATTTCGTTTCTTACGACAATGTGGCGAAAAGTATGGATATGTTGCATTCCGCGGAAGACACATATCTCGATTTCGGCAACGCACAAGGCTTTTTGAGAGATTATCTCGGCGGAAATTATTCGTTCCTCGGGGTTTTGCCGAACGAGGGAGTCGATATTTACGATTTTGTCGGCGGTTTGACGGGCGAAACGTATTACAACGCTTTTAAAAACAGAAAGTCCGTTCTCGTGAACGCGGGTATTCCCGAGTTTACTTTCGATTATTCCGCCGAGCTTTCTTCGCAGCTTTACGAAATGGGCATAAAGAAAGCGTTCGAACGCGACGAAGCGGAATTCGATAAAATGGGCAGAACGGCAGACGACAATAACCTGTATCTCGGATATTTCTTGCAGAAAACGAGAATAGAACTCGACAGAAACGGAACGAAAGCCGCGGCTATCTCTTTCGGCGGAATGAAAGGAAACGACGTAGCTCCGCAACCCGAAGAAACGTATACGATTATTTTAAACCGTCCGTTTATGTTCGGAATAGTGGATAACTCGACGGGTTTACCGTTATTTTTGGGAGTTGTAACGAAATTGTAATTTTTACGGTAAAACAGGGCGCGAATTGCGGAAATTTCCCGCAATTCGCGCCTTTTCTTATCCGCGTTTACGAAGCTTTGTATTTAGAAACGAGCTTGATAAGCTGCAAAAGTTCGGACGAAAATTCTTTTCGTTCCTCGCAGGATATGTTTCTCGAAGAAAAACTTCTTGCCTTTTTTTCGAGCGAAAAAACAAGCGTTTGTTCCTCCTCGGTCAGTTCGTGCCGTTTAAGCGTTTCGATATAACGGAGTATCTCTCCGAAGTTGATTCCGTATCGGGCGTCGTCGCTTTCGCAGTTTGCTTTATAGGTTTCGAGCCGTTCGACTCTTTTTACGGGCGTGTCGAAAAAAGCGCGCTTTACAAGCGACGGTTCGGGAGCGTATTCGTCGCTTGAAAATTCGTCGTCAAAGCTTGCCGGAAAGTCGTCGGAATTTTCGGCATCGGATCGCGAAAGCCTCGCTATAAGTCGTTTTTCGCGCATATTCAGCTTTAATCGGGCGTTGTATTGCAGGCACAAAATCCCGTAAAAAGCGAAGCTTAAAGCGGACATGAAAAGCCCGCCGATGCACGATAAAACGAAGCTCTGTTTTATCGGTTTGGAGATAAGGTCGCATATGGTTTTTATAACGGAAAGAGTGTAAACGGAAAGGCTTAAAGCGAGTATCGACGTTTTATCCGTTTTTTTCACGCGGTAGCAAAATATACCTGTTATAAAAAGCGATAAAAATACGAGCGCGATGGCGGACGGAACTATCAAAGGATAGAAAATTCCGAGATCGGGTTTGGAGATAAGGCGGAACAATTTCATTGCGATTTCTTTCATATAGGCGAATTGTTTACATTTCTCGGTCGTTTTATACCGTTATATCCTAAATCGTCGGAACGCGGCATAAAATAGGACGAGGGAGGATACGATTTGTATTACGATATCGACGAGAGAGTTTTAAAAGAAGCTGAATATATTTTAAGAAACGGGGCGACGGTGAGAGGCGCGGCGAAAGCGTTCGGAGTTTCCAAGTCGACCGTTCATCACGACGTAACGACAAAACTAAAAGACCTTGACGAATATCTTTACGAAAGGGTGCGGAAAACTCTGGACGTCAATTTGTCCGAAAGACACATAAGGGGCGGCATGGCGACAAGAGAGCGTTACAGACGGCGCAAATAATTCCCGTAAGATTGTTTCGGGACGTAGAAATGCGGCTTAAAATTACGATAAATCGGGCGGATTTCCGCCCGAAAAAATTTTTTAAAAAAACTTTCTAAACTTTGAAAAAACGCTTGACAAAGGTTACCGCGTATGTTATGATAGTGAAGCGTTGAAAATCAGTTCACGGGGTGTAGCGCAGTTGGTAGCGCACGTGGTTTGGGACCATGGGGTCGGGAGTTCGAGTCTCTTCACCCCGACCAAAAGATTGCGACTGAAAGGAAACGGGCCTTTAGCTCAGTTGGTTAGAGCAGCCGGCTCATAACCGGCCGGTCCTAGGTTCGAGTCCTAGAAGGCCCACCAACAAACACACAACAACGCAAAGCAAATTTAAAATGGCCTGGTAGTTCAGCTGGTTAGAACGCTAGCCTGTCACGCTAGAGGTCGTGGGTTCGATCCCCATCCAGGTCGCCATATTTTGCCCTTAACATTTCGTTAAGGGCAAAACATAAATGCCTTGGTAGCTCAGTCGGTAGAGCAAGGGACTGAAAATCCCTCTGTCGGTGGTTCGATTCCGCCCTAAGGCACCATTTTTTTAATAAATTTGCTGGTGTAGCTCAATTGGCAGAGCAGCTGACTTGTAATCAGCAGGTTGTGGGTTCGATTCCAATCGCCAGCTCCATATATGGGCAGGTTCCCGAGCGGCCAAAGGGAACAGACTGTAAATCTGTCGTCACCTGACTTCGGTGGTCCGAATCCACCCCTGCCCACCAAAAGAAACCTAAAACGAGACACTTCTTAGTAGTTTTGTTTTGGGTTTCTTTTAATTTTTCTAACATTTCTACGTTGTATTATCCTAAATCCGTAAAGAGATATCGAAGCACAATGAAACAGGGGTTTTCCGTTGCGGAACGTCGTAAGTTATTCCTATCTTTTTTATTGCAAAAGAAAAGCCCCGATCGTCATCGGAGCCTCTTGTTAAAGGTGTTTTGAAAAATATTTCTATTTTATCGTCATAAAGAATTATTACTTTTATCAGTAAATCTACCATCATCTTTGAATTTTTTGAAAGAGCATCATTATAAAATTTTCGGATTTGCGATTCTGTTATCGTGACTTCCGCTTTGCTTTTTTCTATCAGAATTTGTCCTTCTATTTCGCTTTGCCTTTTTTCGAGTTCCCGAAGCCTTTCCGTTAAGGTCGCGACAGCGCCGCCTTGTTCTATTGCGGACATTATATTTTTAATGGCAAGTTCATTCGCGTTTTTCTCTTTTTGTAACATTATTTCTATAGAACGTTTTTTATTTTTTTGTTCCTGTGCCTGCAATATTTTATTTACAAGGTCATCCATTACGCTTGGGTTGCTGAGTTCTTCGATAATACAATCCAAAACGATTTTTTCCAAAGTTTCTTTTCTTATCGTTTCTTTTTTGCAGTCGGTTATATGGGCTTTTCGTCCGCGGCATTTGTAGTAATAATACCTGCTTGTTCCTTCGCGCATTTTACCGTTTTCACCCGTTACGGATTCTCCGCAATAACCGCATTTCACTTTGTTTTTGAGTAAATATTGAACTCTGTCGCTGTGTCTTCCGTATTTGTTTTCGTCCACTTTTTGGCGGACAAAATCAAAAATTTCTTTCGGAACAATTTGGGGATAAATATTTTCGAATGTTTCCCCTTTGAATTTATATATTCCCGTGTATCGTTCGTTTCGGAGAATTTTATGAACCGTGGTGCATTTGAATGGTTTTCCTCCGAAAAGAATACCTCGCGCAGTTAAAGTTTTTATTATGTCTTTAACGTACACATTGGAAGCGTACTGCGAAAATATATAACGTACGGCGTCGGCTTCCTCTTCTACGATAACAGCCTTTTTGTTGACGTTTTTATAACCGTATAAAACGTGTCCGCCTGTCAGATTCCCTTTGTGTCGACTTTCGTTATTGCCTCGTCGTATTTTTTGAGAAAGTTCTGCCGAATAGTATTCAGCCATTCCCTCGAGCATACTTTCAAAAATTATCGCTTCGGGAGTGTCGGGGATATATTCCGTTGCGGAAACAACTTTAATGCCGTTGTCTTTAAGCGTTTTTTTGTGCATCGCCGTTTCATATTTATTCCTTGAAAATCTGTCGAATTTGTAGACAAGTACGTAATTCCATTCTCTGCGGTTGCTGTCTTTTATCATTTGCTGAAAGTCCGGGCGATTATCGTTTGTTCCCGTCATCGCTCGGTCTATATAGGTGTGTAAAATCAGTATGTCGTGAGATTTTGCGTATTCGTGGCAAACATGAAGTTGTCCCTCGATAGATTGTTCTGTTTGGCTGTCACTCGAATAACGAGCGTAAATTGCTGCTGTTTTCATTGGTTTTACCTCTTTTTTATTCAATGATAAGTTTTAAGCGAAAGGAATGTAACTGACTTTACTTGTCGGGTTTTCTGACTTATTTACCGAGTTTTGGAGTCGAAACCCAACAAATACATACTTTTTCGATAAAAATTATCAATTAAATAATTTTTTTCGTCTGCCACCCCGCAATCGGGAAAGAAGTACGGTGTCAAGAAATAGAGAAAACCATTGCGTTAAAATATCTTGTGGTGAAATCTTTAAGCGACGGTTTTCTTCTTGACGACGGAGTTCTTTTCTGATACCGAACCCCAAAGACGAAAAAATATATGCTTGTAGTAAAAAGTGGAGATTTGAACTAAAAAGTAAGGAAATATAACCTGAATAGTCAGTGGATAAAAGAAATGAACGGCGGTATAATTTTCTTATCAAACGAAGGAGATTTTATACAACAGCGGAAGAATATAAGCAAGAAATAGCAAAGTTCTTTGCCGCTCTTATAAGCAAGGACAATTTTAATCTATGGCTTACGGAGTTGAGAAACGGCGCAGAAAAGATAAGTAAAGGGATTGTTCTTTTAATGCCGTGCCTTATTGCTTTGTGGTTTATAGTGAAGAGGATTTACTCGGAAACGAACATAAAACACGGCGAAAATACTAAGCCTTTAAAATTTTTACTGTGTGTTAAAGATAAGGTGTTTTTGCCTGTTTATCGACTTATACAAGGACTTTTTGAGTTTATTAAGCCTAAAAAGTATGTTTGGATAACGTGGATTGCAATGTGGTTGTTCAATCTAAATATTGTAAGCATGGTTATGGCGTTTCTATCATTTTATTTTTATTTTGCAATCTCTTTCGATATCCCCGGGGTGTTTATTCAGATAGCAAAACTTATTATAGATTTGCAGGTGGTTTTCAAAACAATTCCGCCGTGGGTGTTTGTAATTGTAGGCTTATTTATATGGAATAAAATTCGTAAAAGTCGAGCGTTGAGCAAATTAAAACATTTCGAGGCTCGAAATTGCGGGTTTATAAACGAACTGCCGATTGTCTCTATGTCCTGCGGTTCGATGGGAAAACGCAAGACAACGCTTATTACGGATATGGCATTATCTCAGGAAGTAATGTTCAGACAGGAAGCCCTGAAAAGACTTCAAACAGCGGATATGAAATTCCCTTATTTCCATTGGATATTATTCGAGGACGATATAAAAACTTGTATGCGACATAGTGTGATTTATAACCTTGCGACTATAAAATTATGGATAGAAAAGAAGCAAAAGCGTTACGAAAAGCATAAAAACAGCGGTTTGCAATTATATGACTATGACACGGGAAAATATCCTACGGTATATAAAAACGGCTTATATGAAGAAGATATTTTCGACGTGCTATCAACTTACGCGAGGTTGTATTTTATTTACGTTATAGAAAGTAGTTTAATTGTGAGTAATTACTCCGTTCGGGAAACAAACGAGCAAATTTCGCTCGGTAATTTCCCGTTATGGAACTTATCTTTTTTCAGTAAAGAAACGGACGGGCGATTTTCGCATATCCTT
>CAKQMB010000013.1 GCA_934254825.1 uncultured Clostridia bacterium
GACTGCACCGCGATTTTTACAGTTTTAACGTTTTTAAGTTCGTCGCCGCTAAGGACGAGTTTTGTTTTTTTATCCGCGAGAATCACTCTCGGAAACAATTTAAGCATTTTTAATTACCTCTGTTATCTGCTTTGCGAAAGCAACCACTTGTAAAGTTCGGGCGTGGCGTAAGCCTGAGTCCAACTGTCGTGACAACAGTTATCGTAAAGCGTAAGTTTGACTTTCCCGCCGAATCTGCGCAACTTCTCCGTCATACGGATTGCTTCTTCGACGAAAATAACGTCGTCCTGTATGCCGTGAAATATCCAGAGCGGTATATCTTTTATATGCTCGGCGTTCCAATACATTCCTCCGCCGCAACAGACTATCCCCGCCGCAAACCTGTCGGCAAAAGTCATAAACAACTGATAAATCGCATAGCCGCCCATACTTATCCCAGAGCCGTAAAATCTGTGTTTATCGGTAAACGGAGCATTATAAATGTAATCGCATAAATCGCGAAGTTCGTCGTAAATATCGAACCAGTTCTGCGCGTAACACTGCGGAATAACTATAAGGCACTTGTTCAGATACTCGTTGCCCTCGTTTTGTCTGTCGATTAGCCCTATATTAGTTTTTATGAGCGACAAATCTCTGCCTCTCGCACCTGCGCCGGGGGTGTGAAAAATTATCGGGTAACGCTCACCTTCAACATAATTTTTCGGATAGGAAATGATGTAATCCAAATTTTTGAAGCGATATTCTTTTACCATAAAATTGTCCTTTTTATATTAAAAACAACACTCAAATGTGCGCCTATAAGTCGATTATCCGACTGTTTTCTATTTTTCGATTTTATTTTGCCAACGCTCGCGAAGATAATATGCCGAAAGCTTCGGCTGACGATCCTTGGTAAACACGCCCTTTCTGTTTCCGCCCGGTCTTAAAACTCCCTCACGGGTTTTGAAATCGGCGAAATTCCATACATGTTCGCCTATTACATACGGGATTTCGTCTATAACGTCACATGTTTTTTCTATTAAAGCTTTCTGATATTCCTCGGAAAATGCTTCCGCTGTCAACGAATGAAATCCGGAAAGAGCTTCCGCTCCGAATTCCGTTAAAATTATCGGCTTACCGTACCTGTCGTGATATTTTTCGAATTCGTCCTTATAAAGCCATTCGACGGCGTTTAAATTTGCAAACTCGTCATACCAGCCGTAATAACGGTTAAGACACATAATATCGACGAGATCCGCACAATAATTTGGCTCGGAAGCCTTTGTGGACTCGACGATAGTTATCGGCAGATCGGTTAATTTTTTCGCGTGCGTTATAACTTCGCGATAATATTCCATAGCTTTTTCTTCGTATGTCGCCGTTTCGTTTGCAACCGAAAGCATTATCACGGACGGATGATTTTTATCGCGTTCGATAACAGAAGAAACAACCTGTTTATGAAGCTTTAAAAGGTCGTCGCCCGCCCTGCCCTTTCCAAAGGTAAA
This sequence comes from uncultured Clostridia bacterium, assembly GCA_934254825.1. Classification (GTDB taxonomy): domain Bacteria; phylum Bacillota; class Clostridia; order Christensenellales; family Borkfalkiaceae; genus UBA10281. The sequence continues at coordinate 1,485 of CAKQMB010000013.1, forward strand.
TCCGCTCCAAAACCCGACTCCCGCGGCGGGGCATTCGTCTATCACCATAATACCGTAACGGTCGGCAAGGTCGAGAATTTCCTCTGCATAAGGATAATGACTCGTCCTTACGGAATTTGCGTTTATCCACTTCAAAAGCTCGAAATCTCTCACGTTCACTGCGGAATTATTACCCTTCCCCGAAATATTAAAGTCCTCGTGTTTACCGAAACCTTTCAGATATACAGGCTTGTCGTTAAGGTACAATCCGTTTTTATCGAAGGAAACCTTGCGGATTCCGAAACGCTGTCTATAACAATCGTTCTCCGTCTCTGCAAGCAAAGTGTACAAATGCGGATTTTCGCACGACCATAAAACGGGATTTTCGATAGTTATATCGCCCGTTTTTGACGAAGCGACTATCCTTTCACCGTCATAAACCGTGTATCTAACGATTTTTCCTTCGGTTTTGGTTTCGACGCTTATCTTTCTGTAATCTCCGTCGACAACTGTTTTTATTATTACGTCCTCTATGTTGTTTTTCGGCACGGAATAAACGATAACGTCGCGATGAATACCCGTAAAATTGTAAAAATCGAATTTTATGATCTGCTTTTCACCCGAAAACTTATCCGAAACGTCGAGCGTGTAGGGACCGCTCGTAGTGGTTACGCAAAACTTCCCGTCCGGCTCGACCGCACCCATGGGAAGAGTGTGATTTGTCAATCTGTTGTCGACGATAACTGACAATCGGTTGTTTTCCTTTAAATTTTTAAGCGGCAAATCGACGGGAATAAACCCGTTTATCCCCTCGCCTATTTTTTCGCCGTTTAAATAGACCTCGCATTTGTGGCTTGCCGCGCCTATGCGGAGTCTGTAATTTTCCGACTTCGATACGGGAAGGGAAAACTCGGTCTCGAACAAAACCTTTCCGACGTAATCGGCAATTTTTTTATCCGTCACGATATCGTTTATGCTCGACGGAACTGCCATAGGCGAGGTTTTATCGGCTTTTTTTATCGGAATATAGTCGTCCGCAACGGTTTTGTACTCCCATATACCGTTGAGATTGAGAGTCGTTCTGAATTTATTAGACTGTGGATATAACATAATAAGAAATCCTTGATCGATTTTTAAAATATTGCCCCGCTCGCGATTAAACGAGCGAGGCAAACGCATGTGATTTTGTGCTTTTAAAATTTTACGCTTTTGCGTTCCATGCTATCGTTTTGTTTTCGCCGTCAATCGTCCAGAACTCCGAATTCCAGCCGTCCGAGGGGAAACTTGCGAAACGTTCGGACTCTTCGACCGTTCCGTCGGAATATGTGAGATAGACGTACTGCGGAACTTTTCCTCCGCCCATTCCCGTCCAGTCGCAATATCCGTTGGAGTTTCTGAAAAGCTTACCGATGTTGCCGACGCGGAATTCCTTTTTCATTCCGATAACCGCAACGTTTGTAAGAAGAGAGTCGTTGCCGAGCGTTCCGATAACCGACTGCGATTTGCAGCTTGCCCATGCGCTGTCGCTTATTTCGCTCATATCGATTACGACGTTATTCATTACCGCATAGTTCGGAGAGTTATCTTCGTAGTAAGTGAAGAACGGACCGCATATCGACGACGCCCAACCGCCGTTCGAGCCGGTACCCTGACCGTTGGAAGCAAAGCCCGTGGCAGCGGAATATTTAACGTAAACGTTTTCGAATGTACCGCTTCCTTTATAAACCAAAGATTCGTCACTTCCGAGCGCAAGATCGGTAAACGCTATATTTTTAACGATACCGCCGTTTATTTCGTGTATAAAGCCCGAATGTTCCTTAGGAATTGCGAGAACGAGCTTTTTAATCGCATATCCGTTACCGTCGAGGACTCCGCTGAACGCATATTCAACGCCGAATCTGTAATCATGTCTCGCAGACTCCGCGGCTCCGTAGGAATTAAACCATTCGCCCGCTTCGATATCCGCGCCGAGACGATAATATCCGCCGCCCTGCATTGTTTCGGAATCGACGTAATCTTTCATTGCACGAAGTTCGTCGACAGTAGTTATCGTTTTGGTGATAACAAGAGCGTTCAAGGTCATTTCATATTCGGTTTTGTAGTCTTCGTGCTGAATTTCAAACACAACCTTATATCCGACGTTTCCGTAAGTTCCGATAGTAATGCTATGCGAGAATTTTCCTTCTACAACTTCGACATCGCCGAGCGAAGTTTCTCCCGAATAAAGAGCCGCAGTCGTATTTTCTCCGTAATATTCCGAGAAATCGAAAGCTATCGCCTTTCCGTTCGCGGCTGCAACGCTTCCGTCATCCGAAACGGTCGCTTCGAGATCGAGCGTAACGGGATCGAGCGTTTTCTTAACGACAAGCAATTTCCTTTCGCCGCATTTGCACGCCTCGAAAGTAACGCCGTCCTCTTCCGTCGCTTCGCCGAATTTATGCGAAGCTGCTATCGATTGAATTTTTTCGGCGGATTTGTAGTTTGCGGTTTCCGCAACGCTTGCTTTTACATAATAAGTTTTGCCCGCTTCGATAACGGCGCCGAAATCGGCAAGCGCACAGAACGTTTCGCCGTCCGCGGAATAGGTGTAAACAACGGTTCCGTCGGTAGCGGTTGCGCCATAATCATCCGATAAGGATTCTCTGCAATGTAGCTCGGCGTTTTCAAGCGAGAAAGTAATCGCGTTTTCGGCTTTCGCTATGCTCACGGTTAAACTCGTTTCCGCAGAGTCGTTATGATTTTCGTCACCTTTAACTTTATAATATACCGTATATTCTCCGGCATTTATTGCGGAGGGAAGATTTTCGCTCCATTCGCCGTCCCCGATTTTATACGCGATCGTTCCGTGGTCGCTTTCGCCCGCAACAACGAGAGACAAAGCTTCGCCCGTGTAAACGAGGTTTTCTACTGCCTCAGGCGCGGTTTTAACAACCGAAGCCGCGCGCGCTATCGTTACCGCTACGCTCGCTTCGTCCGAATCGCTGTGATTATCGTCGCCGACGACTTTATAATATACGGTATATTCGCCCGCATTGATCGCCGAGGGAAGCGTTTCGCCCCACTCGCCGCCTTCGAGCTTATATGCCATTGCTCCTTCGCTTGTAGAACCTGCGACAATAAGCGTCTGAGCCTCGCCCGTGTAAACAAGATTTTCCACGGCTACGGGCGCAACCGCAACGGTTGCTTTGGTTTTGTCTATTTTAAAAGAAATCGTTTTTTCGGCGGCTTCGTAGTTTTCGGTTCCCGCTACGGTCGCTTTAACAAAATATGTTCCCGGCGTCGTGGGTACGTTTTCCGTGTACGTTCCGTTTTCTTCCGCCGAATACGCAAACGAAGGCGTACCGAATTTCGCGGTAGCGGACGGAGCGTTTGCTTCGCTTCCGTACGTCCAGTCCGAAAGAACGAGACTCGTTATCTCATTAGTCGCTTTGGTTATTTCGAATTTAAGGGTGAGATTTGCCGAGTCGTCCTCGTCGGGCGTTGCCCATTCGAACTTTTCGGTATCTTTCAGTTTGAGTACAACGTCGTATGTTCCGACGTTAATTCCGCCGTTATTCGTAAGCACCTCGTAATTCTCGCTTACCGGAACGACAGCCGTAAGTTTTTCACCCGTATAAACCGCTGAATTTATCTCCGGCGAATCGAGTTTTGTTTTTTTCGTTTCGTTTACGCCGTCAAAGCACGCGGCGAATACGCCGAGCGTAAAGCTTAAACAAAGAACGATAAAAAGCATTTTTGTTATCTTTTTCATCTTCTACCTCCCGATCTATTATCTTTTCGCAAATTGTTTTTGCGTTAGATCCAAATTGTTTTTATTTATTTCGTTGCGGCAAAGCGTTCACAAATCTTCGCGTTATGTTCTGCGGACGGGTAATCGCCCCTCCTATAACGGCGGCAAACGCTCCGCATTCGATAACTTTTGTCAATTCATTCGGCTCCCATATTCCGCCCTCGGCGATAACGCACGCCGAAACCTCTGCGGACACCTTTTCGATAAGGTCGAAATCGGGAATTTTAACGCCTTTCGTATACGACGTATATCCCCGCATCGTAGTTCCGATAAAATCGAAACCGAGCTTGTCGGCGTAAATCATTTCGTCGTAATCGGACGTATCCGCCATAAGTATTACAGACGGATATTTATCTCTTATCTGCTTTACGAAACTTTCGAGCGTTACGCCGTTCGGTCTGAGTCTGTTCGTTGCGTCTATCGCCATTATGTCGACTCCGACGTTCATAAGTTCGTCGACTTCTTTCATCGTCGGCGTTATATACACTTCCGAGCCCGCATAATCGCGTTTTACTATGCCGATAATCGGCAAATCGACGTTCATTTTGATCTCGGCTATATCTTCCGCCGTGTTCGCTCTTATACCGACGGCTCCGCCTTCCGCCGCCGCTTTCGCAAATCTGCCCATTATAAACGAACTGTGCATCGGCTCGTTTTCAAGAGCCTGACAGGACACGATAAGTCCGCCTTTTATTTTTCTTTTAATGTCCGCAATATGATTTTCTCGCATATTCCGCCACCCCGTAAACTCCCGAATTGCCCGACATCGCCGCCGTCTTCAATTCAAATTTATCCCTGTAAGGAAAAGGCAAAATCTCCTTTTCCGCGTTAAGATATTCTATCAATTTTTCTTTTTGTCTGCTCACGCCGCCGCCTATAACGATAATTTCCGGATCGTAAAACCCGACTATAAGCGAAATTACGTTCATAACTTCATCCGCCCACGCGGCAATTATTTCCCGCGATGTTTCCGAGCCTCTTTCAGCTTCCTCGAACAGTGTTTTCGCGTCCTTTTCGCCGAGAAAATTCAATGCGGAAACCGACGCTTTACAGTCGATTATCCCATTGTTTTTCAGTGATTTCAGATAGCCGATCTGCCCCGCGATCCCATGCGTTCCGATCTTAGGAACGCCGTTTTCGACCATAACGCCGCCGACGCCGGTTCCGAGCGACAGGTAATAAAAATTTTTATTTTCGTCGGTCGTTTCGGCAATCGCTCCCGCCGCTATATCGTTCAGTACAAAAACTTTTACGCCGTAACGATCTTCAAGTATCTGTCTGAGTTTAACGCCCGTATAGTTCGGAATATTTTTGTTTGCGTAACATATCGAACCGTCTTCCGCAACCATACCCGCCGTCGATACGGCGATTATATCGAATTTTTCACCGTCGCACAGCCCGAAAACAACTTTAAGAAGTTCTTCCGCGCCAGCTTTTGCCCGAGAATCGATTTCGCGTATGTATATCGGTTCGGATATCCGCTTGCCCTCTTCGGCTTCGAACACCCCGTATTTCAGCTTTGTTCCGCCTATATCGAGAGATAGGATTCTCATACGCATTTAACTTCGGGATTAAGCATAACGCGCTCCACTATCTCGCTCGTGGTTTCTTTCGTTTCCCATAAACATTCCGCGGCGAAAGCCGTCGGGAACATTATTTCCTTCTCAAACGCGCCGTACTCGACAAGCAGCTGCACATCGGCGCCGCCTTTCGTGTTTTTCGCGACGACTTCTGTCATTTCCCTTACGCAATCGGCGTTTTTGATCCACTCCGCCTGCATATATTTCCAGTACGGAAGTCTGTTTTCATAAAGCGAATTCAACTCTTTTTCGGAATTCTTACCGAGAACGAACGGGGCTTTGATATGTTCGAACACATCGTACAATCCTGCATTATCTTCTGCGTCGGCAGGATCGATTCCCGCCCAGTAAAGAGTCGTCATACCTTTATACACGCACCCGAAACGTTCCGTTTCGCCGCGAAGACGTGTGATTTTGTTCGAAAATTCCTGCGTTTTTTCAAAGGTCTGCACATCCGACGGATTGTAAGCGTAAGGAAACGCCCCGCAATCCTCCCAGACGATTTTTATCCTTTTATCTACTTTTCCGATCTCGTCTAGATTTGTGTTGACGGATGTTGCGTGCAAACCGAATTGAATTTCGAGCGATGGGTATTTTTCGTAAAATTTACCTGCAACGTCGTTCACGAGTTTTGTCACTGCGCCGGCAACGTTCACCCCGTCTATATTATCCGCCGCGACCTCGGTGAAAGACTGAAAATAAATTCCGTCCCCGCCCGCGGGCAGAATATTCTCTTCGAAATAACCGAGCGTTTTATCCGCAAACGCGCTGATTTTATCCTCTCCGAGATATTTTCTGATGTCAACCTTGCAACATTTGTTATCCCAACCCCACGGAAATCCCCAGATAACCCTTATTCCGTAAGAATGAGCGCAGTTTACGACTTTTTTTGCGTTTACGGGCATGAAATCGTTCCATATCACAATTTCGTTGAGCTTCAAAAGCGACATATGCCCGAAAAACTTCTCGTAATCGAAAATGCAATGTCCCCACGTCCATATTCCGCGATTTTTGATAAGCGGCGCGCGTTCGAGCCTGAAAGCAGGCATAATGCAGTTAAACGGCACGTCGAAAACTCCTTTGAGATTGACGTTCGGATAAACCTTCATCGCAACGCCGGAAACATATATCGCTATAAAATCGATTGTCCCGTAAAATAACCCTTTTTTCGTGTTTGCGGTTATTTTTACGGCGTTTTTCCCGCCGTTTTCGTCGACTTCGATAAGATATCCTTCTTCTGCTCCGTCGGCAACTTTGCCCGATTTCAGAAAAACCGCGTTCTGCTCCGCATAAATATTTTCGTTATAATTTTCAGCCGATATCACCGGGACTATGTAATCAACATATTTTCCGATTTCCGCAGTCAATAAATCGACCGCCTCGGCTTCCAAATCTTCGTACGTCTCGCATACGACGATCCATCTTCTCATATTTGCTCCGTTTGTTTTTACGTCCGCCGACGCGGCAATGCTTTCATCTGTCGCCTGCCGTATCGGCGAATAACGTATGTTTTATTACTGTTTTTCCGTGAATGTTATTCCGTCGGGAAGTTCTTTTATCTCCGTAGACGGATTTGCCGCGTCGCTGTTACAGCCTATCAGCTTGTATGAAGCCGCGTAAATTTTCATTCCGTTGAATTGATTGTCGGTACATCTGTGTCCGAACAAATTAACGAAATTTATACCCGCCGCGTTTACCGTGATATCGGTCAGACGACTTTCGATTAAAAATCTCGACGAGAACAAACCTACGTCGTATTTAATTGTATATCCGCTCATCGTTTCGGTAACGGCGTACGCGCTTACGTTCAGAACGATATTTTGCAAATCGGCGTCTCTTATCGTGTGCGCGAGAAGAGTCGAATTTGCGGCGTTGTTATACTTAACGTTATCGAACGTTATGTTTTTGATGACCGCGCCAGAACCGATATGTCCGAATATTCCGCCCGAACCGACGGTTATATTCTTCATTTTATAACCGTTTCCGTCTAAAACGCCTTTAAAGCCCGTCGACCCGCTCGAAGGATTGGAGTTATCTCTTATCGCGGTACAAACTCCGTAAGAAGAGAAATCTATATCGCCCGTTAAAACGTAATAACCGTAAAAAGCCTTGTAGTTTCCGTCCGTCATCTTGAACGCGTCGAAATCGCTCGCAGAAGTGAGAATATCCGTACAGATTTTTATCGGCATCTTATAGCAATATTTGTTCGTATACACTTCCATATCCGCCGAAATAAGTTCGTTTCCGTTATCGGGAATAAGCGATTTATCAAGCGTTGCCGTAGTTCCGTCTATACTCTTCGAAACGGTTACACCGTTTATTTTGATTTCATCGAGATCGCCCGTCATATCGCCGAGTTTTTTAAACGACGCGTCGTTTCTGCTCAGAATAATTTCGGACAATTTTATTTCGGGAATTCTGACCCCGATTTTGATCGAAACGAAAATTTCCTTGCCGTTTACCGTGAATTTTCCGACGAGCGAAGTGTTTCCGCGCCCGTTTGCTTTAACGGCGAAACCTTCCGTCGTGTTTCCCGTGACTTCGGCTACTTTTTTGTCGAAATCGGAGTTGTAATCGGCTTCGGTGTCCCATTCCGCGCCGAAATCTTTTAATTCCGCACCGTCGACAAGAATTCCGAAATCGAGGCTCGCGCTCTCTTTAAGTCCGAACGCGCCGTCCTCGGTGGTGAGATCGAGCAGATATATCCCCTCCGTAACGTTAAACTGTTCGGTATTTTTCGGCTCGATGACGATTTCGTTTTCGTAAACGGTTACGGAAAAAGTTTTCTCCGCGTCGCTCCCGCGAACGTTAGCGACAACGGATAATTCCGTTGTTCCCGCAGACAAAGCCTTGACGGTCAGTTTTTCGCCGTCGATTTTTGCCTCGGCAACCCCTGCCGCCGTATTTACCGTGCTTAAAACGCGGTAAGTCACGTCGTCGGCTATTTTCGCGCCGTTGTATTCGACATAAAGCTCGGCTTTGAATTCCCCGCCTTTCGCAAGGCTTATATCATCGATACCCTCTATCGAAGCGACGTAAGGCGTTTCTCTGACGATAACCTTGCATTTAGCTTCCGCTCTTCCCGCCGCCGCGATTATATCGCAACTGCCGACGTTTTTCGCCGTGATAACGCCTTCCGCCGTTACCGTAGCCACGTTTTCGTTATCGCTTGAAAACACAACGGACGAGCCGTCGGAGGAAGTCGCCGAAAGAACGGCAGACTCGAATCTGAAAAGCTCGACAGCCGTTTTTTCGAGGGTTATCGTAATATCTTCGCCGATTACGCTTTCCGATCCCGACGAGGAATTCGGATCGTCCGTACTTTCGCCTCCGTCCTGACACGAAACGAACAGGCACAGCGAAGCAATCAATATCAATATAACGGATAAACAAAATCTTTTTTTAAACATATCTTTTCTCCACAAACATCAATCCAGATTCCAGGATTTGAAAACGGTATCTTCCGCCAACTCGCCCTCGCGAAGATGCGTATTCTGCAACTCGGTGAAATCTTTGTAGAACTCCGAGCGAAGAATTTTCAACTGATTTTCGCTGTACGTCGAAGCGTAAGTGGTGCAAAGCACCAGCCTCGGGAACTGAGATTCTATCAATATGTTTTTATATAATATCTCGTATTTTTCGGGATCGGTCGCCTTATAATGCTCGATCGCTTTGTAAGCTTTATCGAAAAGACCCAGCCAGTGATTAAGCATTCCCTGCGGCCAGATATCCTCGCGCGTTATGCCGTAAGAGTGAACGCCGCCGCCCGTTTTATATTCTTTCGAACGCAGATTTGCCTGAATTTCGTTGAAATACTGTCTCATATAAGGTTCTGCGTCCGCAAAATAATTATCGAACCAGAAATCTACGACTTCTCCGTAGTTATAGTTGCAGTTAAACTGAAATTTCGAGGCAAGATAATCTCTGAGCTTTGTAAATCCGCTATTCGCCGCATTTTCGTATGTTCCCTGACTATAAACGTAATCGGTGTTATAACTCTTGAAAAATCTGTACGTTTCCGGAATAGAATCGTAATTGTTATACGGATAAAAGAAATTCCAGAAGTTCAGCTCGTAAAGCCAGACGTGAATTTTTCCGCCGAGACCTGCCCACGCCTTAACCGCGCTCGCGTAAGTCTGATTTTCCGCTTCGTAATAACTGTGAAGATAATTCGCGGCGGAAGCAGCATATTCTACGCGCACTCTGTTATGGCAAACAAGTTTTTCGTTAGTTCCGTCCTCGTTTTTTTGGAGAACCTTTGTTACTTTTCCGTCGTCGCCTTTTACGAATCTGTAAAAATCTTCGGGCTGACCTTTTCCTTCGGCGTCGTAAGCTATATTGCCGTTATCGTCGCGCAGAACGGGAGCTTTAACCGCCGTTCCGTAAGCAAGCAGAACGATATTAAACTCCTTGTTTGCGGAAAATCCGTCCGCTATCGCCTGAGCCGAAGCGAGATATTCGTTTACTTTATCGGCAATATCGTTTGTGAAAATGAGCATTGCGCCCGCAATCGTATCTCCGTAATAAGTGTAAGCCTCATCGCACGCCGCGCATGTGCAGTGCGTAACCTCGTTATGTCCCGCGGCAACGTCGGTCTGAGATATTCTGATATTGTTTACGTTCGGCTTATCTTTCATAAAGCGAATGGTTGCCGCCGCATATGCGTTAACCATAGCTTCGTATTCTTCCGTCGATCCGTGCGCGGTAAAGCATGGCTGACCTTTGCCTTCGTCGAGATTTGCCCCGTCCGAAAACCAATCGGGATGATCGGCTTTTTCCTGAGCGGTTGTGAAATCGCGCAGATTATGAACAGCGCCGTAACCCGTATCGATTAAAAGCGTACCCGTGGAAAAGCCCATATCGTACTGTTGCGCGGAAGTCATTTTATTACCCGAGATACGATAGGAATAATCGGGTTTTTCGAGAATATCCATTTCGGGAATAACCTCGCCGCTTTTCATATAGACAGCCATTTCGGCAGACAACGCGTCGTAGCCTAAAACGTATCTCAAAAACGCGATCGCGCCCATCTGATAGCCTTGCGCCGTGTAAGCCTCGATAAACACGCTTTCTTTATACGTTTTTACAATATAACCAGCTTCGCCGAGAACCGAATATTCGGGCATCGTCAAGCCGCTTTCGGTAAATTTGTCGGTATTGCCGAGGAAAACGTATTTTCCGCCCGCTTCTCCGTCGCTCGTTTCTTCGATATTTATTTTTGCGGCTTCGAGAGTCTTTCTCTGAATTAACCCCGCCGCCATTGCGGTGAGATTACCGTCGCCGACGATTTTATATTCGGTTTTGCCGTTTTTGATATACGAGCCGACCGACTTTTCGTAATTAACGTTTACGTTATGCAAAGAATTGCTTACATAGTGCGCCTCTTTTCCTTCCGTGGGCAGTACCGCGGACGGCAAACGGGAACTACTATCGCTTTCGGAGCCGCTCGTTTCTTTTCCGCAAGCCGCCAGACCGAACATTGCTCCGCAGGAAAGACAAACCGACGTTAATAAAGAAATTATTTTTTTACTTCTCATACTCTTCTCCTTATCGTACCGTGACCGTAAACGATTTCGTCGTCGTGTTACCGAATTCGTCGCTTACGGTTATAAGCATAACGTATTTACCCGCTTTCGTCGCCTTGAAAGAATTCGAAGTTCCTTCCAGAAGAGCGACCTTGCCGTTTGCGTCGATTACATATTTGACGATGACAAGTTTATCGTTTTCGGTTATATTGTCCGAAACGGTGAAATCGGGAAGAACAATCACATCGCCGACTTTCGCTTCGCGGACGTAACCCGAAGTAATTTCGATAACGGGAGCTTCCGTATCCATAACGTTTATATACGCCGTGAACGTTCTGCTCACGTTTGTCCAGTTTTTCTTCCGAATAGAATATCTTGCGTTCCACACGCCGTAGCCGTTGAGTTTAACGGTGTATTTCTGCCCCGCGTCGACCTTGTCGAGTTTCATTCCGTTAACGTCGGTTGCGATATTGCCCTCGCCGTCGTAAACGGTAACAATGGCGGTGACGTTGGGAGAATAAGTATCGCCCGCGGTTACGGGATATAAAACATACTCGTCTCCGTAGTTATAATTTCCGCCGTAGTCGCCGTTGATTTTTATCGTAGGCTTGGAATAGTCGCCCGTGTCGGACGAAAGCACGCAACCCGAAACGGCGTTTACCTTATACATAGCTCCCGACTTAACGTTTTCGGTTGCGAATTCACAGTATACCTTGCCCGACGGGAAACCGTCAAACGCAATACCGCCGTCGGCTTTTTCAACGGGAAGATTTACCGTTCCGTAAGAAATTTTACCGCTTGCATATCCGATTTTCAAACCTCTTTTTCCGCCGAGAACGGACTCTTTAATCTCAGTTTCGAAATCGCCGCATTTAACCGTCGTAGCGTTTTCGCCTAAGAACACGCTTAACGTGACTGCGATAGTCGGATCCGACGAGTCCCTGAGCGTAACTTTTATCGCGTCGAAATCGGTAACGCCCGCAATCGTAGTAAATTCGACCGAGAAACCGTCGGCGATCTGCGCGTTTGCGAATATCCAGCTTATTTTTTCCGCGGCTTTCGTTGCCGAAATAAACACGCCCGTATCGGACGAAGGATAACTTGCGGTAAAATCTTTGCCGTAAAAATAAGCCTTGGAATCGATTTCCTCTCCGTTTCTTATATTAAGAATATCGATTTCTGTCGTTCCGTTATTGTAAGCGTCGTTTTCGTAATAATAGGTTATTTTAACGCTGTTTCCGCCCTTTGCCGTATCGGGAACGAAAGTTTCTCCCGAAGTATATCTTTCGGCGTTTCCGTTCGGATACTCGACCTTAACCGAGCAAAGCTTCTTTTCGAGTTTACCCGAAGAATAATCGTCGCAATAAACGACGGGCAAAAGATATTCCGAACCGGAAATGTACACGGGTTGAAGATTTACCTTTTCGTTGAATATGGGTCTGTCGCCGGGGGCGGCGTTGATTTTTATCGTTTTAACAGCCACGTTACCGACATAATCGGTCACGGTGTAAGTAACGGTCCACTCGCCCGCTTTATCGGGAGTGAAACCTCCCGTAACTTCGGTTGTTTCTCCGTTAAACGTCGCGGTTATTTTTATTTCCTTATCTCCGCTTCCGCCCGAAACTTCCGGCGACGCAAGCTCGATATAATAGCCGAGCGTAGCCTCGGAGGAAATCTCGGGTACGCTTATCGTAAGCTCGGGAATCTCTCCGCCCGCGTGCATAACGTAAGTTTTCACGCTCTCGTTACCGACGTGATCTTTCGCCGTATACACGATTGCGTAATATCCGCGTTTTTCGGGAATTATCTTTCCGTCGACAACGCTTACGGACACCGGATTTGCCGAAGTGTAATTGTAGTAAACCTTGGCGCTTACCTTAACCTCGCCCGAATAATCGTCGTAAGCGGTAGCCTCGGGAATTTTATACTCTTCACCGAGCTTACCCTCGGGCATTTCGTCGTAAGAGGTATGCACGGTAATCACGGGCGCGCCGTCGTCGACGAACGAGTTGCTTTTTATGTTCTGCCCGAGAACCTTCGTAAGACAGAAATTAGCGGTATTGCTGTGATAGCCCGCCGCGGATATGCTTAAACGAACTTTATCGCTCGTAAAGCCCATCCATAAATCTTTATAATACTCGGGACTCGTAAGCTGAGAAACCAATTCGCCCTGAGCGAAAACCTTTGCCGAAAAATTATCGAACGCCGCAGATAAAATCCATGCGTCGGGTTCTTTGTCGCAAGCTTTTCCGCCCCAGATGATATTCACTCCGTTATTAGAGTTGAACTGAGCCGTCCACGTTCCGAAAATTCTTTTGCCCGAACCGTTTAAAACTTCGAGTTTGTCTCCCGTGATCGTCTGACCCTGTCCTCCCGCTTTAACGAAAGTCCAGCCGTAACCGTTTTCGTTTATAAGCCAGCGGGCAAGAGTTATATCCACATAAACGGAAGGATCTTTCGCGTCCGTAAGGCGGACTATGAGCTTATCGAAATCGGCAACTCCGCGCTTGTCGGGAGTTACAAACCCTTCGAAAATATTATTTGCGGCAACAAGATCCGAAACGTCGATAAGTTTTGTGAATACAAGCGAGTCGTTTTTGGCAAGCCTTACGTTTAAACCTATGGAATCTGCGCCGTATTCGGTGTACGAGCCGTAACTCGTTTCGCTGTCGCCGCTCGTGTTCCAGCCGTTATAACCGACGTCGAAATTAAAGGTTTTAGCGTAAACTTTATCGTTGTCTACGGCGGTGTATTTAACCGCGTATCTGCCCGCCTGATCGAGTTTTATCTCGCCGCCGCGATAGTTTGTTCCGTCCGGGAAACAAACAACGGCAACCGCGTTTAAAGTTTTTCCGTCCGTAGTCAGCGTATACTCGGGAATACGGATAGTTTCGCCGTAACTATACGCAGTTTTGATCTCCCCGCCTTTCCATTCTTCGGCATAGGCTTTCCGTGAGATACCGGACGCGCCGATAACAGCCGCAAAAATCATTGTAACGGCAAAGCATATCGCCACGACGAGCTTTGTTTTAAATCTTTTATTTTCCGACAGATTTCCTTTCATCTTTTCTCCTTTTATCCTTTGATTCCGCCCATCGTAAGATTTCCCAGAAGCCTCTTATGGAAACAGAGGAAAATCACGAGAACGGGCATAAGAAACATTACCGGCGCAGCCATTTTTACCGGTGTTTTTGCGAAATAATCGCGGGAAACGCTCTTTATCCAATACAACGCTTCCGCAATGGTCGGATGCGTGGGAAGATAAAGGATAGGCGTCTGAAAATCGTTCCAGTACGTTACAAAATTTATAAGCATAACCGTGAAAAACGTATTTCTCGCAAGCGGCATGCATATTTTGGTCATTACGGTAAAATCGCTCGCGCCGTCTATCTCGGCGGCTTCGCTGTACGTTAAAGGTATCGACGAAAACACTTCGTGGAATATCAGGAAATAAAGTCCCAAAAATCCCGATTTTAATATCCACATTCCCCAGATATGATCGAAAATGCGCAGTTTTATCGCGATTTGCAATTCCGAAGTCTGATTTCCGACTATCGGTATTACCATACATACAAGAACCGTCGAATAGATTATTTTCGAGAATTTATAATTGAATTTCGCGCATAAATATGCCGTTATGCAAGGTACGAGGCTCGCCACGAACGCGCTTCCGACCGAATAAAGGATCGAATGCCCTATCATCTGCCCCGTGCCTATGATTTTCTTCGTGCCGTTTATCAGTTTTTCAACTTTATATTCCTTTAAAATATATGAGAAATTGCCGAAATACCACGGATCGGGAAGCCCCCACTTATTGCCTAAAAAATCGTCGGGATGTTTAAGTGCGGTTAAAACCGCCCAGACAACCCATATGAGCAATATGAGACAATAAAGACCGAGAACGGTTGCCATAACGGCGGTGAGCGGAGTCATTCTCTCCTTCGTTGCGCCGCCTTTCATTTTATTTTTTAATTTCTTCACGGTCAGTCCTCCTTAGGTCCGTATTTGTCAAGCAAACGTTTGACTAAAAAGGTCAACGGAACCGCGATAAGCGTTATCATAAGTCCCAAAGCGGCAATCGGCGGATATTCCGCAACGTTCTGCTTTGCCGAAAAGACTTTTACATACAGTAAATATCCCAAAGTAAGCGTTTCGTTGTTGGTCGTTGCTCCGAAAAACACGAACCCGTTTATCTGATTGGTGAATATCCCCGCTACGCCCGTTACAAGAAACACCGATACCGTGGAGAACGACATAGGAAGCACGACGTGCCAGAATTCCTTGAAACCCGTCGCCCCGTCGAGATGAGCGGACTCTATTATTTCGCCCGAAATCGAGGACATTTTGTTGGCGTACATTAAAACCGACGTCGCAAAGCTTACGAATATATTGTAAAACATAACCGTCGCGAAACGCCTGTCGCTGTTGAAAAAGTCGATTTTCCTGTCCATATGAAAAATCTTTTTCAATATATCCGCAAAAACGTTGTTCATAAACGACATATATATGCTGACAAGAACGACGCACGATAAAATCGACGGTAAAAACAGCATCACCCTGAAAAACCCCGATGCCGGCAGTCTTTTAAAAATATAATACGAGAAGAACAATCCGAGAGGTACGCCGACGACGAGCGAAATGCCGTAAACTTTAAGCGAAACGCCCGCCGCGCGCATCATACTTTCGAACATGGTGGGGTCTTTGAACCACACCGTGAAATTCTCGAAAGTCCATGTAAACTTACCGAAATCGTAAACGTCTATATTTTTGAAAGACAGCAATATCGAGTTGAAGTTTACAAAAACGTAAAATATTAAGAATTGCAAAACGGGGTAAGCCATAAAAGCGCAATAAAATATGAGCTTTTTCTTCGCCCGTAAACGAACGCCGTTTTTCTCCTGCATAGCGTTTATACCTCTTTCCAGAAAGCGTCTCCTCTCTTTCTCCAATATGCGTAGCTCTTCAAGAAATACTCTTCGCCGCTCTTGATCTTATTCTCTTTCAGAAGCGTGACGGGCGTTCCCGTTCCGTCGCCCATCGTGTTTACTTTCGTGGGCATCAGAACGCTTCTGTTTTTAAGGTAGAAAGGCGAATTGTTGAAATAACTGAACTGCGTGCTTTGTTTGTCGTAATTTATAAGAGATTTCGTGAATGTGTTCGTGTTGTTTACAACGCTGTCGCTTATCGTATACTTGAACGCTTTGAGAGCGTGCGTGATTTCGGTGAACTGATCGAGAGCCTCGTCTCTGCACGCGAACTGAACGAAATCGAGAGCAGCCTGTTTGTTGCCTTTAAGACCCGATTTAACGCATACCATGGATTCGAGATAGTCTACGAACAACTGACCTTTGCCGACTTTGTCCTTGTTTGCTTTGGGAAGCGGCATCCATCCGAATCTGCGGTTTTGTTTCGAATACTTTTCGTTCTTTTTAGCCATACCGTTAAACACAACGTCAGCTTCGGCTTCCCACCAGGAACCGTCTACGAGCATAGCGTATTTTTCATCGGAAACCGACATATCCGTTCCCGATTTCAAAAACATTTCTTCCGCGTCCGTCTGAGAAAACGCCATATTGAATCCGTCTTCGTTGTAATTTCTTTCGTTGGAAAGGAGTTTCTGCAAAAATTCAAGCGCATAATATCTTCCCGCCTGACGGAACACTTCGTAGCCGTTGCTTGCATAGTCTACGTCAACGGTTTCTATAACAGGCACGCCGTTTTCTTTTACTACGGTATAATTTTCTCCGCTGCCCGTAACCTTAACGAGATCGGTAGCCGTTCCTTTGAAAGAAAGCCCGAGTTCCATCTGCTGCGCGCCCTCGTACTCCGCAACGAGAACGTTATAAAGCTCGTTGAGATAATAATCGGAATACTGACCGGGAAGCGCCAAAGGTGTTACCCCGCGGGACAGCATTTTATCGCATAAGAACAAAAATTCCTCGTACGTTGCGGGAAGTCCGTCGTCAAGCGAATAGTCTATTCCGTTTTCGACGCCCGTTTTTCCGTCCGGACCTTTGCTCTTTTCGGAGTTGGATTTGCTTATCAACTCGATAGTATCGCTGTTCGCGATGTAGAAGCCGTATTCGTCGAAAATATCCATATTATAAACAAAGCCGTAATAGCCCTTATAATTCGGAAGTCCGTAATACTTCTCTTCCGCCCCGTCCGCCGTAACGCCGCCGAAGAACGAAATCTGCTGATCGTCGAGCTTGGAGCGAATGGTTTTTCCGTCGTATTTGCTCTGTCCGGTCACAACAGAAGTTATATCTTCGAGCGCGCCGCTCTGACGCCAGGCGTAATAATCTCCGCCCTCGAAGAAAAAGATATCGTAATCCGAGTTTTTAATATCGTCGGCGGTAAATTGCTTCATATCGCCGACATGTCGAACCTGAACGCCCTTTTTACCCTCTTCGTATGAAACGTCCTTATTTACATCTTCGAAGTCCTCTTCGAGCTTTTTGAGCCATTCGTCCTTATAGCCCGCGTTATAGACAAAAACCTGTACCTGCGTTTTCGTCGGGTCGTAAGCGTCGTCGCGCGCGCTTCCGTTACCCGAATTTCCGCCGGTCGAAGAAGGATTGTCCGTACCGCACGCGGTTGCCGCAAACATCAAAGAAAACGCCATACCGAATGCTAAGACCGATGAAATTATCTTCTTTTTGATTTTCATATACTTTTACCTGCCTTCGCTTAAACGCTTGTCGCGATTTTAAGCTTTATTTTTTTATACGTTTTTAACGTTCTGATTATATGATACACCGCAAGCGGCGTTATTGCAATACTCATATTTCATTAAAATTCTGTCTTTTTTTCAGATTGCACCGATTTACCCCCGATTTAGCCCGTAAAAAGTGTCATTTTTATTGACGACTTAAAGAAAAACTGTTATAATCTTATTATGGCTGTGCTACAAGGATACAAGATCGACAACTGGTTTTTGAAAGACCCGCTCGATCTCGGAAAGATTAAAATTTATCAGGTCGGAAGATATTACCCCGAAGTTGCGATAGGTAAACACGTTCACTCCGACTTTTTCGAATTGACCGTCGTTACGGAAGGCGAAGCCGTTGTTCTGACAAACGAAAAAAAAGTGCCTATCAAAAAGAACGACATTTACGTTTCGTTCCCTTTCGACCGACACGCCATTATGCTTAAAAAAGACGTCCCGTTTCATTACGATCATATCGCTTTCGGCATCAACAACCCGGAGTATCGGGAATTACTCACGAATATTACCGAACTCTACCCCGATCCGGATCTTCGCATAATTTCCGACCAGAGAATCAACAATCTCGTCGTCAGTATAATCGGGGAATTTGAACAAAAGCAAAAATATTATCAGACCGCCGTGACGAATTCCATATACAACATTATTATAGATATCGTTCGATGCTTCGAAGAAAAGAAATCTCCGAGCTTTTTCGGAAACGCTTCCGACGCCGAAATTTTCTGCAATCGTATAATGAATTATATCGACACGAACATATATAATATGGAAAGCCTGAATTGTCTGGCGGAAGTGACAAACTATAATTACAATTACATTTCGTGTTTATTCAAAAAGACAATGAATCTGAATTTACGCGATTATTTCATCGATAAAAAACTCGAACTTGCCGACACGCTTTTGAAAGAAGGCAAACTTCACGTCTGGCAAATCGCGGAAAAATTACATTATTCGTCGGGCAACGTTCTTACGAAAGCTTACAAGAAGAAATACGGCGTTTCACCGACAAAAGTCCTGCCCGCCGATAAAAGGAAATAAAAAAGCAATCGAATTACAAAGAATATTACGAATTTGACGATAGCGCGGACGAAGTGGTTTTTCATCGCCACGATATGCCTTCGCCCTGAATAAATTATCTCACAAACGGCACGTTTTTTACGATGATTTCGCAGGCGGGCGGGTCGCTTTCGTGGTACAAATCGCCCGAAATATGGCGTATCGGCAAATATAATTTCTATAATCTCCCCACCGACGGCAACGGCTTGTTTGTCTATATCAAGGACAAAAAGACGGGCAAGGTGTGGACTCCGACCGTTATCCCCTGCGACGTTAAGCCCGACGAATGGAAAAAAGCGACCGTCAAAAGCCGTTTCCGCGGTTGCAAATACACGATAACGATAGATAACACCGCGGGGTGCGGATATTCCGTAAAAAAGATTTTCGTCGACGGCAAAAAGTTTGACGGCGAATATATTTTATCCTCTGCTCCGACCGCCGAAATTGCGGTCGTTATGGGCAAGTGACAACACGCCTTTAAAACACCTTTGACGATAAGACGTGTCCTTCTCCGTAACGAGTATGGACGGTTCGAGTTTGTCCTCGGCGGGTTTTCCGTACTCGCCGACAACTATTTCCTTTTCTTTAAATTTGCGACGAGGTTTTAGTCACCTCGTCGTGTAATGTCGTAAAGAATTTTGCTATTTGTTGCTTATAATCTTCCGCCGTCGTCGGCAAATATCCGCTCGCTTTGAAAACATTCGAAAAGCCGTTTACGGTCGGCGTGATATCGCTTTCGCCTTTAAAAATTAGGCTGAAATAATACGCCACGCTCAGTCCGAAATCCTGCATTGTTTCCCAAAGTCTTAAATACGAGTTCTTAAAAACAAACGCTCCGAGAATTACGGTCGTTATCGTTACGATAAGGGTTATGCCTATATTAAATATCTTTTTCAATCAAATCACCTCTTCTAAATTTTTTTTTCGCGCAAATTGCCTTTCCTAAAATCCTCTATCGAATATTTTTTAATTTATTTTGCCTGATGTATTGACTTTTGTGTAACAAATGTATATACTATATATAGAACACTTGGAGGTAAAATATATGAACTTTTACGGAATAAGAGATTTAAGCAACAACACGAAAAACGTAATGACAAGCGTCAGCACAAATAAAAAAGTCATAATTACGGACAACGGTAAGCCGTCCGCTATAATGCTCAGCATAAACGAAGCCAACTTTGAAACCGTTTTGTCGTTCGTTCAGAAGTTGGAAATGCAATTAGCAGTTTCCGAACTTCAAAAGCAATCGCTTACAAACTTCCCCGACGGACTTTCGGACGAAGATATTCAAAAAGAAATAGAAGCGGCTCGCAAAGGGGACTGATATGCTTGTTGTTTTAGACACAAATATTATAGTTTCCGCCCTTCTGTCTCCGCGCGGAAAACCCGCTTACGTTTTCAATCGTTTTATAAACGGAGATTTCACTTTATGCGCGGACGAGCGGATAATCGCCGAATATTACGCGGTATTATCTCGCCCCAAATTTAAATTCAATCCACAACTTATCGATCGAATTATTTCTTTCATTCGAACGCATGCTTTAATCGTTACTCCGATTACGCTATCCGCCCAATTTGACGACGAATCGGATAAAAAATTCTACGAAGTAGCAAAAACTTGTAACGCAACATTGATCACGGGAAATTTAAAACACTTCCCCGCCGATCCGTGCGTAAAATCCGTCAACGAAATATTCTAACTTACGCCGCTACGGTTTTAACCGTAGCGGTTTCGTTATTTTTTACCGTCTTGCAGGCGTGCGAGATATAGCCGAGGAAAAGCAAGCAGATTAAAGTAACAAATAAAAAGATTGAGAGACGGGATTTGTTTCTCGTCTTTTTTCTTTGAAAAAAAATAATGCTATTCAAAAAAAATTAGCAACAAATTTTAGCAACAAAACAGAATATAAAAAGGTACAATGTAGTAAAAATTTATTGGCAAATTACAGATTTTAGGATATTTTTATTATAAAACAAGCAAAAAGCACGCTATCTAGCGTGCTTTTTGTCTATGGTGGAGATGAGGGGAGTCAAACCCCTGTCTTGGGTAAAAACCAAAGAGCCTTCTACATACTTAGTATACTCTTAATCTCTTGCGGAAACTGTCTGTATACCGACCATTTCCGCCGTATATTACTAAGTGCCGCGATTTTGCCGCAATCAAAACAAAAAAGCCGTTCCCCGTCTTAAATGATGCCGCCTTGCAGCCGACGGGAATTCCGCAGGGCGACATCGCCGCGTTAATTAAGCAGCGAATGCAAATTCGTTATTATTCGCATTTAAATTTGGTTTATCGTTTTAACGTAGCCGAGTCCTACGGTATGCTTATACTCTCCCTTTTTCATCCAGTCGAATTCGGAACATCCCCGAAACCCGACCCGAAAAACGGGTCGCAATCTTCCCCGAAAAGGGGTTGAATTCTTCTATATTATTATATACTTCTTTTATTTAAAAATCAACAGTTTTCTGCCGACGTAGTTCCATACGAGGACGATACACGTCATAACGACCTTGCTTATCCACCAAATCCACTCCTCGCCGAGGAATTTCGTCGAGCCGAAAATGGTTACGGACGGCAAAAACGTTACGCCGAGATACATTCCGACTTCGGTTATCGCAAGACCTATAAGCCCGACCGCCGTGAAAACAAGGAACGATTTTGCCGAACGGGCTTTCTTTTCGTCCGAAACCTGTTTATATACGAACGTTATGGACAAAATCCAGTTCACCGCAAGTCCGCCACCGAAGCCTAACGCCGTGGAAATGATTATCGCGGCGGTTTTGCCTATCAAAGACGGCGGCAAAAGCCAGGTGTAAAACAGATACGATATGCCGTAGTCCACAATAGTAGCCGTTCCGCCGACGATCAGAAACCTGAAAATCTCCCAGAACAACTGTTTTTTCGTTTGTTTAATATGTTCTTCGTTTTTTTCCGTTACTTCTTCCATAATTCACCTCTATTCAACGGTCAATCCGCGCCGAAGCGTTCCGTATTTAAATACTGCAAACGAGATAGAACAACGTCGTTAATACAACCGTTGTCGCCGCCGAAATCGTGGATACGAAAACGAGCGTGTTTCCGAATTCGGTATTCGCGGCTTTGATACGTTTGCGCGCGTAATAGAAAATCATCGCAAAACCAAAAATGATCGGCATAACGTATCTGAAATCCATCGTGCAGGCATACGGCATCTGAACGTAAAAGCTCATTTCCGAAATCAGAAACGAAGCGACCATAATTACGAGAAACAGAATATCCATACGTTCGGTTTCGCCGTAAAACGACTTCTTACCGTTTTTAAAAAACAGTACCGCGCAGTAAACAAGCATTACGATAAACGCGATGAGAGCGATAAGCCCCGAAGCGAACGCTATCGAAGCGAAGCACTCCCCGCCCTTATAATTGCTGAACTCGCCGAAAAGAGACGAGCGAAGAAGATATAAAGGCAAATTGTAGTTGTTGTATTCCGTTATCACGCCGTTTTTCGAAGCGTAAAACGGCTGACAATAAAGCGTTCCGAAAATTTCGTTCGGGTCGAAAGTGATGAACAATCTCTCGAACAGATTGTGGTGATCGGTGGAAAGGGCTTTGTTCAGATTCGAAAACACGAAACCGAACTTCTGACCGAACGTCCTGCTCGCGTAAACCTGAAACCAAAGACCTGTCGGCGCGCAGATACACAAAAACAAAACGTAACACGCCGTCATATAAACAACGTTTTTCCAAGCTTTTTTTTCGCCTTTTTTCTTTGCCGAAACGGCTTTCCCTATCTCGCAGAAATATTCGTAAGCGAACACGCAGCCTATCGGAAGGCAGATAACCGCCGCCGATATTTTGGACATCATCCCGAGTCCTATGCAAAGCGCGCAGTAAAGCAGATCGTAAAGCTTGCGACCCTTTTTCCACCACCTTAAACAATAGTAGACGGAAAGGATCTGAAACATATACGCCAGAGCGTCGTTATTGACCTGTCCCGAAAACTGAATATGTCTCGGAAAGAACACAACGAACGCCGAAACCGCGACAAGCGCGTAACCCTTCAACCCGAAAAGTTTAAGGATTTTAACGAGCGCGATCATAGTTATCGTCGACCACATAACGGCGAGAATCTGCGTTGTGGAATAAAGATAATATCTGTACTCCGTCAAGCCGACGTAAGCCGAAGAGGTAACGTTCGGCATGCCCGCGAGATATTTCGACGGGATGACGTCGCCCAAACCGAACGCTTTTTGCAAAATCTCCGTCAGACCGTTCATAACGTGCATAAACGAAGCCTGAATAAACGCGTTAAGCGGCGGATGATAGAATTGATAATCGTTCGTCGTCGGGAGCTTGCCCGTGGTGTAAATTATCCAGGCGTAAGCTTCGTGACCCGTCAACGCTCTGTTATAAGTGTCGTGCTGACGGACGGACACGGGAGTGTAAAGCATATACGAAAGCCTTAAAGCGAACCCGCCGACGAGAATGAATTTCAAAAGCAGGTCGGGGTTCATTTTGTCCGTTTTTTTGCAATAAATCCCCGTCACGATAAGGACGAGAAAGACGGCGACGCACAAACTCTGAGCGACCGCGCCTTTTCTGTTCCAGAACTCGTAATAAGGTTTCAGAAGATAAAAGAACAAGCCCGTTATAACGGTCAACGCGGCGAAAAGTCCGATATATTTCAAAACCTTGAAAAAGTACTCTTTGACGTTTATGCGACCGTTATCCGAAATAGTCTCGTTTACAACCGTTTCAGACATATTCACCTCCGCGGTTTATTCCGCTTTTTCGTTCTTTTCTTCCGACTTTTCGTCTTCCGATTTGATTTCGTGATATTCCTTTTCGGTGTTCACGTTCCAGAGTTCCGTTTTGTCGGTTTTGCCGTTTATTATCTCGTCGCACGCGACCATGGACGTAACCATGGAGTGATCCATATTATTGTATCTGTGCTGACCGTTTCTGCCTACGCACCAAAGATTTGAAAATCCGTTGAGATAATCTTTTACCTTGTCGAATTCCGCGTAAGTGCCGAAATAAGCGGGATAAGCTTTCTTGACGTGAATTATCGTGGAATCGAGTACGTTTTCGACAGACTCGATAACGCCGATTTTAACGAGTTCCTCGGCGGCGAATTTCATAAACTCTTCGTCGGGAGCGGTCCACATTTTATCGCCCTCGGAGCAGAAATATTCGAGACCGATCCACACTTTATGCTCGCAGTCCTCGACCATATAAGGAGACCAGTTGTTGAAAATCTGAATACGCCCGAGCCTTACGTCTCTGTCCTGAACGTAAATCCAGCAGTCGGGAACGATATCGTTGAGCGTTTTGATTTTGGTTTTGTTTTTTACTTTGAGCTTATCGAGTAAAAGTCCTACCGTTATGAAATCGCGGTAAGGAAGCTCGGTCGCGACGCGGTAAACGTCCTCTCCGCTGTTCTCTTTTCCGATAGCCTCGATAAGATCCTTTATCGGCATAGACGATATATAATAATCGCCCTTATATTCCTTGTCTTCGCCGTTTTCGTCGGCTATCAGAGACTCGATCTTTCCGTCCGAAACGATAACTTTTTTGACCGTGGAATTTCTGACAATCTTTCCGCCGAGCCTTTCGATTTCTTCCGCCATTTCCTCGTAAAGCTGCCCGGGACCTTTTTTCGGGTAATAATACTGCTCTATAAGGCTTGTTTCCACCTTGTCCGTTTTCTTGCGGAAAGGTTTGGAAAGGGCGTTTGCGATAGCCTTTCTTATAGACAACCCCTTAACTCTCTGCGCGCCCCAGTCCGCGGAAATATCGCGAGGATGAACGCCCCAGAGCTTTTCGGTGTAATCCATAAAGAACATTTCGTAAAGCGGTTTGCCGAACCTGTTTATATAAAAGTTTTCGAGGTTGTCCTCTTTCCTTTTATGTATACAGCTGCCTATATACCCGAAGCCCGCCTGCATCGTTCTGAAAAAGCCCATATTTATGAAAGTGCGAGCTTTTAACGAAATGGGATAATCGAAGAATTTTCTAAGGAAAATAATTCTCGAAAGCCTGTCTCTGACAAGCATTACGTCGTCGGTTTTTTCGGGATCGGGTCCGCCCTCGACGAGCGGTTTTTCTCTGCCGAGAATTTTATCGTCCAGAGACGGCGCGCCCTGAACGGGCAAAAATTTCGTCCACAGATCGACTACTCTGTCGTCCTTGGAGAAAAATCTGTGTCCGCCTATGTCCATTCTGTTCCCGTGGTAGGTTGCCGTTCTCGATATTCCGCCGACAAAATCTTCCGCTTCGAGAATTATCGGGGTTATCCCTTCCGATTTCGTTAAAAGTTCGTATGCGGCTGTAAGTCCCGCAGGACCCGCGCCGATGATTATAGCGGTTTTTTGCTCCATCATACCCTCGCTTTAAAATATATTTTATTTGTTTTATCGGTCGCTTTCGCGCCGATGGTTTTCCGCGTTATCGCTCAGGCTTCGCGCCGATAATTTCCGGATTATTTTTCCGACGCGAAATCCGATAGTTTTCAGTCTTTCCGACAATTTTCAGTCTTTGTTGTCGGTCGAGTCCGTCGCCGCGATCTCTTTATCTTCTTTCTCTTCGTTTGCGGCTTTATCGTCCGCTCCGTCCGCGAAATCCGCGTCGGTGATAACGAGTTCGTCCTCTACTTCCTTATGAGCGTTCTCGTCTATTTTCAACGTTTTCGTAACGCCTTTTTTGATTTTGCGCCATCTGATGATAAACGTCGCTCCGACTGCCGCGGCGATTGCCGAGATCGAGGTTACTATGGCGGTGGTTGCCGCCGGATCGAGGTAAAGTAAATTATTTAACATTTTCTGCTCCTTCTGCTTCCTGTTTGTTTTGTCTTGCTTTCGCGGCAAGCGTGGTTAAGATATATTTCGCTCCCGCCTCGCCCGCTTTTCCGTGATTATAGATAAATCCGTCGTAGACTTCTTTTATCGTCTTTTCGTAATTCTCTTCGTTTTCGAGAAGATTTCCGACAACCGATCCGATTTCCGAAACTTTGTCTTTGTCGATATTGACGCCTATCGTACTTCTCAAAGAAATCTCGACGGGTTCTATCCCGACTTTTTCCCAGTTCGGGTTTTCGCATTTCGGCTTGGTGTTAATGAAAATCGCGGGGCGTTTTGTCGCGAAACAGAATTCCGGACCTACGCCCGACCAGTCGGTTATTATGATATCCGAAGAATAAACCGACTCGTTTACCGAGAAGTCGGTTTCGAACGAGAGTTTGTTCTCGTCCCTGCCACTATATTTCTCGATTAAAGCGTTGAGCCTTGCGCCGTAACGCTTGACGTATTCGGGGTGCGGACGAACGATAAGTTTAATTCCGTCGCCGTAAAGGTTTTCGATAAGCTCGTCCACGCAGGAATCGAGAAGATTGTCCTCCTGCCAGGACGGCGCGATAAGTATCTGCCTGTAAGGCTTGGGCGATTTTTTACGCTTTTCGTTGGCTTCGTTTCCCATTTTTTCGAGATAATCGGAAAGGGGGAAACCGAATTCCACGAGCGTTTTCTTTTTCAAGCCGTAAACCTCTTCGGTTTTTCTTATTTCCTCTTTTATATGTTCGCCCGAACAGAAAATCGTGTCGAAATTATCGAACGCGCCTTCCTTGAAACCGTAAAACGTACTCATCGTGTCGTGCGGGACGTAAACGTACTCGATATCTTTCTTTATAAACGAGCGTTTGAGATAGTAAGTGTTTAAATCGGGCGTGGTCATAAGGAACATATCCGTTTCCACGAACATCATAAGCGTTATAAGCTTTTTAAGCCCGATATAATAGGGTTTGATCCTCGGTTCTGTCTTTGCGACCTCGAAAATAATATCGTTCGGGTCGTTTGTCACATAATGGATAACGAGGTTCGACCTTTTCAGAAGTTCTGCGATTATGTCTTTATAATACTTGTAAAATCCGCTTCTTTCCGAATAAAACACAACGTGTTTGTTGGCGATATGCTTAAACTTTTTATAGTCTTCCTTTTCGCGTTTTTTGTTCGCGCGGTACATAGGATCTTTTTTATCGACCGCGCCGAACGCCTTGGCGTCCGCTAAGGCTTTGCGGCTTTCCTCCAATGCGGCATAGTCGACGTACTTCTTCGGGTTAATAAGCGCGTTCAGAAGATACATAACGCCTATCGACATTAAGTTACTCGCTATCCAGTAAAGCGCGATGCCCGACGGAACGAAAATACCGAGGTAAAGCGAAAGCGCGATACTTAAAATCATTATGCCGTACTTGTTGAGTTTGCCCTGCTCGTGCTGCAAAACGTTGGAAAGGTTCTGCGTTAAGCACATCACGAAAGACGAAGCGCCCGCAAGAATCGGAACGAGAGTATACCAACCCCATACGTCGCCCGGAACGGTAGAAAGCTTAAATCCGAGAAAATCGAGATTGAATTTATATGCGTCCGCCGTCATACGGGAAAGCAATTCCGTTTCGAAGCCCGTTACCGGTTTCGACGGCAAAGTTCCGTTTCTGAGATAACCTATAAGTCTGAGCTGATAAACGGACGAGTCGCTCGTTACCCAGAATTTATCGGCAATAAGATTTATATCGCTTTGCGCATAACCGAATATGTACGTCAAAGGATAATACAGAATTTCGACGACCGCAAGAAGAATTACTATCTGCAATAACAGCGGGATAACCGTTATAAGCGGATGATAATGCTCTCTTTTGTAAAGCTCGGCTTGTCCGTCCGCGATAGCGTCGAAATTGCCCTGCATCTTAGCTTTTAAAAAGTTGATTTCGGGCTGTATTTTGACCATTTTTATGGAATTTTTCTGTATCCATACGGAAAGCGGCATTAAAATTATCTTTGTCGCCAAAGTGAAAAGTATGATAGCAACGCCGTAGTTTCCCGTGAGTTGCCAGCACCATTTCATCAGATATCCGAACGGAACGCTTATATAATGAAGCACTGTCGACACGTTTTACCCTCCTCAGCTCATAAGGAATTTATCGGCGTGTTTATGTCCGATTTCTTCCCAGCTTTTAAAGCTCGCGGCTTTTCCGTTGATTTTGTAAATATATTCGTCCAGAGAAGCCGTAAGATAGGTGTGCCATACAAACGTTCTTTCCCTTCGTTCGTCTTCCGTAATGTCGAAAACGGCTTTTCCGTCGCCGTTATATTCCACTCCCTCGGACGCGAAAATCGTCGCCCAGATATCCGCGTGAGAAGTTTCCGCGTAAGAAGTTTTAAAACCCTCGTCCACGCCCGCGGGTTTTACGAAAAGCGCGGTACGTCTCGACTCTTTCACGTCCGAAAGATCGTTGAACGGTCTCGAATGGTCGCCCGTTATGATTATCGTGGCGTCCTTATAAAGTCCGTTCTGTTTAAGCGATTTTATAAACGCGTTCACAACGCCCATATTGCGGTTTAAAAGAGGCGTTATATAGGGATTGGAAATTTGCAGAATATCGTGCATTCCGTCGAAATGGATAAACGTGAATTTACGCTCGCTCCCGCCGACGGTTATTTCCTTTTCGGAAA
This sequence comes from uncultured Clostridia bacterium, assembly GCA_934254825.1. GTDB lineage: Bacteria > Bacillota > Clostridia > Christensenellales > Borkfalkiaceae > UBA10281. Next base: position 29,628 of record CAKQMB010000013.1, read on the forward strand.
GGCGTTCGGCTTGTTTGTTGGTTCCGACCCATTCGTTATAGCCGTCCTCGCCTTTTTTATTGACTATTCCGTTTACGTCCGCAGTGCTTCCCGAATCGAAAATCCGTTTCAGAGCAACGGGCGCGGCGCGGTAAAGCGAAAACGCAGCCATGTTTGCCGAAAGCGCGAAAGAAGGTATTTCGTCCGTTTCGTCTGTCGCCGTGGAAAGGTTTCCGACGTAGCCGGGAAGATGCTCAGCGTTCGTGAACGCGTAATACTTCACGGTGTAAATATTGACGGCGTAACCGTTTTCGTCGAGCGTGTTCAATGGAATATCGCCCTTGTAGGCGTTATCGAGGTACTCAGCCCTCTTGCTTTTTATGTCGTACCGTTCGCCCGTGAGCATATTGGCTATCGCGGGGAAAGTGTGTCCGTACATCGAAACGTTATCCTTATACCAGGTGAAACCGTCGAGTTCGGAAAAGACTTCTTCGCCCGCCGCATAGGCTTTTTCGGCGTAATCTTCGTCGAAACGGTCGATACAGAAATAGTACACGTTTTTGCCCGAAGCAAGCTCGTTGAAGCCTCTTTCGGTTATTATCGTAGATCTTTCGGCTTTTCCCGAACCGGACAAAATGTTCGACCCGTACTTGGAATTGCTGTTTACCACTATGAAAATAGGACTCGTTATCTGCGTTACCAAAAGCGTGAACGCAACGACGATAGAAGCGGTTTTTATAATATCGCCGTTATCGCCTTTTTTATTCACTCTCGCCGCGAGATAAAACGCCCCGCCGTAAACGGCGAGCCATATCGCTACATCCAGGATCATCAGTCCGACCGAAGGCACTTCGCCGGGAAGTCTGTCGCCGGGGAGGGAATTCATCCCGAAATTCAAAAAGTTCTGCTGAATTATGAAGAGCGCGGCGGAAGACAAAACGAACGCAAACACGACTCTGTACGCCTTTTTCGGCAAAAGAAACATCAGCGCCGAAAAAAGCAAAACCGTTAAAACCGCGCCGAGCGCGAGAAACGGCATAAAATTCGCGAACGCGAAATCGAGTTCCTCGTAGTTACTGCCGTAAATATCGAGAGGCGCGACGACAAAAACCGCAAGCGCGAGCGCGAGCGAAGATAAAACCGCGGGAATAAGCCTTTTGAGCCTGTCGGCGGTTATGAAACTATTCTTTTTCTGTTCTTTTTCCATTTTTACCGCCTTATAATCTCGCGTTTTTGATATCTCTTTCGGCAGATCTGTCAAGGTCTCTCTCCTTTATCGTCTGCTTTTTGTCGTAAGTGTGCTTACCTTTGCAAAGCCCTATTTCGAGCTTTATAAGCGACTGTTTAAGGTAAATTCTGAGCGGCACGAGGGTGTAGCCCTTTTCGTTCACCTTGCCTATAAGCCTTCGGATCTCGCTTTTATGGAGAAGCAATCGCCGCTCCCGCCTGCTGTCCTTACTGTTGAACGCGCCGCCGCGGTCGTACACCGCAACGTGCATTCCCTTGACGAAAACCTCCGCCTTTTCCACGGAGCAATATGCGTCTTTAAGGCTCACGTTGCCCGATTTTACGGACTTAACCTCTCCCCCGTCCAGTTTTATACCTGCTTCGAACGAATCCTCTATGAAATATTCGAATCTCGCTTCTCTGTTCTCGCAAATCGTTTTCATACGGATTTGATTTTACCACAACTCCTGCCGAATTGCAAGAGTTTTAATATATATAAATATATTAACTGCCTTTTTTCGGCTGTTTTTCATAATTTTACGACGTTTTTCCGCTTTTGCGTTTCCCGCCTTTCGCTTTTCCTTTTCCGCGCGGTTTGTCGTCGGGTCGGGTTTTGCCGTTCCGTTTTTCGTCGGATATATTTTCGAGAATGCAAAGTTCGACCTTTTTCGCGACTTTATCCACCCCGATCACCCCGACTTTTACCGAATCGCCGAGCGCGAACGAATATTTCCCGCTTTTAAGCGAATAATTTCTCTCGTCGTAAACGTAATTCCCTCTCGGGAGATCGCCGAGACTCGTGAACCCCTCGACGGTGTTGTCGAGTTCGGTGTAAACCCCGCTCGGGGTAACGCCGCTTATAACGCCGTCGAATTCCTCGCCGACTTTATCGAGCATGTAATACGCCTTGTAAAGGTCGTCCACCGCTCTTTCGACCTCGTCCGCCCTTTTCTCGTTTTCGGACGAAATTGTCGCGGCTTTTGCGGCTAAGTCCCCGTATAAGTCGATTAACTCGCCTATTCTGCCGTCAATAACCATTTTCAGAACCCTGTGAACGACAAGGTCGGGATATCTTCTTATCGGCGAAGTGAAATGACAATAGCACTTGCTTGAAAGTCCGAAATGCCCTTCGTTTTCGGTGGAGTATCTCGCTTTCTGCATACTTCTGAGCATAATTTTATTGACGACGGGATAAACGGGATCGCCTTTCAGTTTGTTGAGTATCGCCGAGAAATCGCTCGGGCGGACTTCTTCGGCTTTCCATTTTACGCTTAATCCTATCATAGACGCGAACGAAGCGAACGCCATCGCCTTTTCGGGAAGAGGTTTGCCGTGAATTCTGTAAACAAAGGGGACGTCGAGATAAAAAGCGTATTCCGCAACGCATTCGTTGGCGACGACCATAAATTCTTCGATTACTTTGTAAGCGTCCGCGCTTTTTCGGGGTTCGACGATTATTTCGCCGTCCGAAATCGTTATATGCGACTCCCTTACGTCCAGATCCACGCTTCCGCGCCTGTCTCTTTTTGCCGAAAGAATAAGTTGAAGCTCGCGCATAAGGCGGATCATACCGAGAAGTTCCGTATTTTCGTTAAGATAACGTTCGTCGCCGTCTATAATCCCCTGCACTTCGGTATAAGTCATTCTTTTTTTGGATTTGATGACCGACTTGCAAATTCTTTTATCGACGACTTCTCCGCTTTGGTCGATTTCGGCTATACACGAAAGCGTAAGCCTGTCCGTACCCTCGTTCAGAGAACAAATGCCGTTAGAAAGTTCTTTCGGGAGCATAGGGATAACGGTATCGGGGAAATACACGCTCGTCGAACGGGCAAGCGCCTCTTTATCGAGCGCGCTGCCGAGCTTGACGTACTCCGAAACGTCGGCGATATGAACGCCGAGCATATAATTTCCGTTATCGTTTTTCCACACCTCGACGGCGTCGTCGAAATCTCTCGAATCCTCGCCGTCGATGGTAACGATAAGCCTGTCGCGAAAATCTTCCCTGCCGATAATTTTCTCCGCCTTAACCTCGGTTTCGATTTCGCTTACTTCCCTCTTTACCTGTTTCGGAAACTCGGTTTTATAGCCGTAGCCTTTTATAATCGAGATCTCCTCGGTTTTCAGGTCGAAACGCTTGCCGAGAATTTCCTTTACCTGACCTTCGGGACTGCCGTTTTCGGGGAATTTATAAATATCGACAAGCACTTTGTCGTAATTTTTCGCGCCCGCCGCGCGCTTGAACGGCACATAGATATCGACGAAATAATTTTTATCGTCGGGGCGGACGAAACCGAAATCGCGTTCTTTGAAATACGTTCCGCAGAGCGAAGTAACTCCTCTTCCGAGAATTTTGACGACTTCCCCTTCGTCCGACGAACCTCTGTCCGAAACGACCTTTCTCGCAAGCACTTTGTCTTTATGGAGCGCGCCGTGAAGGCTTTTGTTGGGGATAAACATATCGGGCGTTTTCCCGTCCTCGGCAACGAAAAAGGCAAAACCGCGTTCGTTCCCGCGAAGCGTACCCGTTACATATCCCGCGTCCGACGGAGCAAGATATTTGCCGTTTACCGAAAACACTTCGCCGTGAAGTTCGAGTTCGGCTAAGATCCTGCCTATCGAACTCATTTCGGCTTTGCCTGTTATGCCGAGCTCGGAAAAAATCATCTTTCTTGTGTAACCCGACCATTTCCCGCTTTTGAAGTTTTCTTTGAATTGTTCGTAAATACTGTTCATAATCTTTTATCGTTTGTTATTTTTTCCGTTATCGCGCGGAAAAATAATGTAAAACCAAGTAAATTCAAGGTAAAAAAATAAGGCGACCTGACAAGTCCAAGTCGCCTTCGGTTTTATTCAGATTATCCGATGTAGAACTGCGCAACGCAGAAAGCAATCATGCAAACAGCCATAACCGTAATGGAAATAACCGTAAGTCTTCTGAGTTTGCTCTCCAAAGTTTTGCTCTTGTTCTTTTTGTCGGCAAAGAAAGTTTCCTGCTGACCGTTGAGCGCGCTTATACCCTCCGAATTGCTGGGTTGAAGCATTATCACGATGATAATGAAGATAGCGCAGATTACAGAAATGATCAGGCTGGGAATGCAAATGATCAGTTTTAACGTCCAGGAGTCCAATCCTCCGGCAAGCAAGTTAGCAAGTAACATTATTTATTTTCTCCGTTTAATTGTATTCAATCGTTATGAGTATACCACATAGTATGTTTTTTTGCAAGCGTTTTTCGGCTCATAAAAACATTTTTTTATAAGCTTTGTCGACGCAAACGGAGACATTCGTCGCATAACCCGTAATATGTAACGGATTTATTCTCGGCTAAAAGCCCTTTTTCGGAAAGTTTTTCAAACTCCGCGTTGTCGGACGGAAATTCCGCCCTGTCGAGATCTATTATCCGACCGCAACGTTTGCACATGAAATGATCGTGACTTTTCGCATTCGTATCGAAACGCGTAGGCTCGCCCTGGAAGCAAACTTTCATAAACTCGCCGTCTTCCGCCAAAAGATTGAGATTACGGAAAACCGTGGCGCGACCTACTCCGCTTTCGGTTTTTTTAACCTCGGCGTAAACCTCTTCCGCGCTCGGGTGATACATTTTTTTCGCCACGCTTAAAACAATGGCTCTTTGCGACGTATTTCTTCTCGATTTCATTTTAACGATACTCCGTATCATTATAATAACAGAAATTTTGCCGCTTGTCAAATCGTAAACCGAAAAATTTTCTGTTCGGCGGAAAAATTCACAAATAGATTTTCTGCCCGACGTAAATAACGTCCGTTTTGTTGTTCGTTAAAATTTCGAGTTCTCTTTTTTTGTCGCCGCAGGAAAGGCTTTCGGGCGTGTCGTAAGGTTTCACGACGTACGGTTTACCTTTCGGCTTTTCTATCAGAAGAAGCTCGCCCGCGCAAGGTTCTTCCGTAAGCATATTGTCGGAGACTATTATCTGTTTTGTGGTTCCGTACTTTTCGGCTATCGAATTGAGATCTTCGCCTTTTTCGACTCTGCAAATAAATTCGCTTTTAAACTCGCCGACGCTTTTCAATTTCTCACTCATACTTTCATTATATTTATAATAAACATTTTATAGAACATTTAGCCTGCGGCTCAGAGGTGAGATTATCAAAAAGGTATTTAAAACGGTGATGCTTGTCACCGTGATGTCGTGCGCCGAAAGATTTCTCGGCTTTTTATACAGAGTGTTTTTATCCCGCTCGCTCGGATCGGAAGGTCTCGGACTTTATCAGATCGCCCTTTCCGTTCTCGGTCTTTTTATGACTATAACGTCTTCGGGAATACCGATCACCGTTTCGAGAACGATGATAAAATACCGCGAAGAGGGCAACGCCGAAAGAAACGGCGGCGTTGTTTTTTCGGGAATTCTGCTTACGCTTTTTATTTCCGTGCCTATAACCCTCGCGGTTTTATTCTCTTTCCCGGGGGTAAATCTGCTTTTTTCCGACAGCCGCTCCGAGGAACTTTTAAGAATAGTCATTCCGGGGCTTATCATAACTTCCGTATACGCCGTTATAAGAGGAACGTTCTGGGGCAACGAAAGATTTATGACGTACAGCATAATCGAGCTGAGCGAAGAAGCCGTTATGGTGATCGTCGGCATAATCCTCGTCAAAAACGCGACCGATTTGTTTGTCGGCGCAAAGTACGCGATGCTCGCGGTACTTTTGTCTTACGCGTTTTCGTTTACGGCGTCTCTCGTCGCGTATTTTTTCAAAGGCGGAAAACTTTCCTCGCCAAAACGCGAGCTTAAACCTCTGTTTTCTTCGTCCGCGCCGATAACGTTTATGAAGGCGGCTACGTCTCTTATAAACACGCTCGTTGCCGTGCTTCTGCCCGCAAGGCTCATCCGTTACGGCATGAGCGAAGCGAGCGCGGTTTCGGAGTTCGGAAAGGTCTTCGGAATGGCGTTCCCGCTTATTTTCATGCCGTCCACGTTTATAGGATCGCTCGCGCTCGTTCTCGTTCCCGAGCTTTCCTCGAATTACTATTCCAAAAACTACAAAACGCTGAAAAACAACGTGGAAAAAGCCGTAAAGTTTTCTGTCTTCACGGCTTCGGTGATTATTCCGATTTTCCTTTTCGCGGGCGAATCTCTCGGCGATATAATTTACGCCGACGCAGTCGCCGGGGCGTACGTTAAAAAAGGCGCGATGGCAATGCTCCCGATGAGCGTTACCATTATCACGACGAGTATTTTAAACTCCTTAAACAAGGAAAAACAAACTCTTATTTACTATCTTGCGGGCGCGGCGGTACTCGTTTTATCGATAACGTTCCTGCCGAAATATCTCGGCGTGGACTCGCTCATTTTCGGAATGATATCGAGCTATGCGATAACGGCTGTGTTTAATCTTATAGAAATAGGCAGGGTCTGCCCCGAAAAACCAAAGCTTGTCGGCTATATAATCGGCGGAGCGTGCATCGCGTTGCCGAGTTACCTCGCGGGGTATTTTTCGTTCAATATGCTTTCCGCCGTTGTAAACGAATTTCTCGCCGTCTGCATTTCTTCCGCGATCTCGCTTGCGTTTTCGCTCACGTTATTCTTCGTTTTCTGCCCTCCGACAGACAAGAAGAAAACGGATCAGTCGGAAATTTCCGCTTTCGGGCGGACGACGCGTTTGAACACGGGCAAAAATACGAACAAAAGCGCGTAATTCGCAACGCTGTTCCATATCTGCCCTTTAAAAAACAGTCTGTACAAAAGGTATATGAAAAATCCCGTGTTTCCGCCGAAATTTTTTGCGGAATACTCCGAAAACGCTTTCATAAAACCCGTAACGTACTTATTGTAAAGATAAAAACCGACGGAATTTATCGTCGCCGTACACAAAACGAACGTTACGACGACGTACAAAGCTATTTTAAGATACAATTTTCCGTAAGAGGAAGTCGCTCCGCGCTCGAAATCGGAAGCGAAAACAAGCCCCGCGACGAGCGCGAAAAGTCCTGTGGAAATGCCTACCCACGGCATATAAAGCTGACCCCAGCTATTGAACACATACCCTACGAAATCGCCGAAAATACATGACAAAAAGCCTGCGAGAGGTCCTAAAAACACGCCCGTTACCGCGGAAACGAAAATCGTGAGAGAATACTGAATATCGAACAATTTGAATTCGAGAAACATATTGGTTACGACCGATAACGCCGTGAAAACGGCTATCGCCGCGATTTTCTTCGCGCGGGACGAGTTTCTGAACCGCTCCGAAAACATAAATTTGTTAAAGGTTGCCGAAAATTTTTGCATAAAAAAAACTCCTTTTTTAAAGTGGAGTTCCAAGAAAAAGGGGTGATTGCCGAAGTCCGCCGTATAAAAACGGCAAAAGCGGCAAACGACCGTGATTTTGCATTGGATGCGTCGGAAAATCGCAAGACGAGGTTTTCGGTTTTATCCCGTTTTTCGGTTTTTATCCCGTTTTTTCGGTTTAATCCCGTTTTTCGGTTTAATCACGGTTTGGGGCTTTTACGCCTTTAACCGCGAACGCAAACCCGCCTTTTCGCGCATATTCAACATCCCGTTATATGCTACTTGACGCTTTCCGTACTACTCTGCTTTATTTAATTTTTTCTTCACGATTATATCGCCTTGCGGCGGCATTGTCAATCGTTTTTTACGGGTTGCCCGAAAAATTTTTTTCTTGATTTTGCGGGTTGCCCGAATTTTTTTCGGGCAACCCGCAATTTAAAATCAGTCGATTTTTTCTTCGTTGTTTCCGTCCGACCAAAGTCTTTCGAGATGATAGAAAAGGCGCATATCGTCGTTGAAAACGTGCAAAATCACGTCGCCGAAATCGACGACGACCCATCTGCCTTCGTCCATACCCTCTTTTCTGCGTACTTCTCCGCCGTTTTTCTCGACTTCGTCGATAGCATAGTCCGCGAGCGCGCGAACCTGCGTGGACGATTTTCCGCTGCAAATTATGAAATAGTCGGCGAGAACGGTTTTCTCTTTAACGTCGAGTTTAACGATATCGTAAGCCTTTTTTGCCGACAAAACGTCGCATATTATCTTTGCTTTTTCAGTTGCTTCCATTTGTTGTCTCCTGTTTGAAATAATAATCGTAAGCTTTTTGGGTCAGATCGCAGATCGGTCTTCCCGATTCCTTAACGAAATCGAGCGAGCGGCAAAGCGCAGCCTTAAAGCCGTTTTCGAAATTTTCTTTCGTTATTTGTCTTAATTTCTCCACGCCGTCGTAATTTCTGCCCCGTTCCAGCATATCCGCGGTGAAAATTATCTTGCCTAAAAGGGTCATATTTTCCTTTCCCGTGGTGTGATAACGGATAGCGTCGACAACCTCTTCGTCGCCCACATCGAGGACTTTTTCGGCAATGTACGCGCCGACGTACTGATGAACGACGGGTTCGGGCGTGCCGAGCGGAATTTCGCACTCGGGGAAGTCCGCGGCGTTCAAATATTTACCCGAGTCGTGCAAAAGCGCGGCGAGAAGAGCTTTGTTTTGCGGTACGCCCTCTTTCTTCGCAAGATCCTTTGCCATAAGCATAACGCCGAGCGTATGTTCTATTCTTTTCGGCTTTTCGTTCTCCCTTACGAACGTGAAAAACTTGTCGGGTTTATACACCGAATGTCCGCCTATATATTCGTTAACGGCACTTTTCAGCATACCATCGGTCGAAAGTCCGAGGAGAATTCCGAGCTTGATTTCGGTGCTTGAAAGTTCCTTTCCGACGTAATTCAAAGCGTAAGCCTTTCTCCCGAAATCACGCTCGAAACGACTTAACGTCACCTCTTTTTTCTCGTCGTCGCCCGTTCTTTCGCAAAGCAGCGGCGTGGCGCAGGCTAAAATGCGTTCGGGATTTTTCCAGGTTTTAAACGACGCGAGCATGTCCGTTCCCATAAGAAAAAGTATTTCCTTGTCGGGATAAACGCCTTTTAAATATTCGAGCGTTTCGAACGAATAGCTTTTACCTCCCTTTTTTATCTCGTAATCGGAAATTTCCGCGTTCAAATCCCCGAAGGACAGACGGCACATTTCCATTCTGTCGCTGTCGGAAGCTTTAAAAAAAGTGTCCTTATGCGGAGGAGCGGAAGTCGGCATAACCACGGCTTTGACCGCGCCCGTTTCCTCTATCGCCGCTTTAAGTTCGGCGATATGCTCGGTATGCGGCGGATCGAACGTTCCGCCGAAAAAAATGATTTTTTCTTTCATAGCTTTTCTGTATTTTAACACGAAATCGAAAAATTTACAAGTTTATAACGCTCGTTTGAGGTCGATAATAATATTATGAGTAAGTTTAAGATTTCTTATATTTCGGACTGTATATTCGTTTTCTTCTTTTCTTTCGCGATTTTTTTCGCGCCCGTTTCTTTTTTTATAAAAAGAAAAATCCTCGCCGCGATCGTAGCTTTTTTCGCCGCGGTTATTCCTCTCGCGATTTTCGTTTTCGTTTCGAGGAAGAAGTTCGGCAGACTTGCCGTCAAGAAAAACGAAGAGGAAGAATACGAGCGGACAAAAAACGCGTTTTTGCTTTCAACCGACGATTTTATCGATAAAACGATGCTCGTACTTCTGAAAAAAATAAAAATACAGGCGAGAAAGCAAAAGGATTGTTTTATTCTGCCCGAGAACGAACGCGCGTTTTACAAATTTTCGTCCCGCCCCGTCGGCGCGGACGATCTGATACGGGCTTACAAGTCGACCCCCGCGAAATGCTCGGTTATCTTTTTCGCCGTATCTTTCGACGATTACGCTTTTTCGTTCGCCAAAAACTTGGGAATGAGAATGAAGCTCGTCGATTTTCCGAAGCTTTATTTTCTCCTGAAAGAAAACGAATGTCTCCCGCCGCTCGGAAAAAGCGAAGACAGCGTTTCTCCGAAAAAAAGAATAAAAATTTTAGCGCTATTTACCGCCGCTTTCGATAAAAAAAAGGCAAGAACGTTTGCCTTTTACGGAATTCTGACCTTAATTCTCGGTCGGTTTTCCTTTTATCCCGTTTATTACACCGTCGTCGGGTGTCTGTTTCTGATTTACGCCGTCGTGACGAAATTCTTCGCGCCGAGACCCGAGCCGGAAAAAATCTGAAACGGATTTAATAATCTGAAACGGATTTAATAATTTGAACCGCAAAATCGGATTTAAACTTAAAACTCGATATGCTTTGCGTTTTCCTTTTGACTGTATCTGTAAAGCACGACTTTATGTCCGATAATGCAGACGATTTCGGCTTTGAGCTTTTCCGCGAGTTCGGAAGCGATATCCGAAATATCGTCCTCGGCGTTATTTAAAACGGTGACTTTTATAAGTTCTCTTTTTTCGAGCGCGTCCGAAAGACCGCTTATCATGTTATCGCTTACGCCGCCCTTTCCTACCTGACCTATGGGTTCTTCGTTTTGCGCGAGCGAGCGAAGTTTGCTTCTCTGTTTTGTCGTAAACATATTATTCCTTATTTCTCCTGTAATTTTCGTCACAATTAAGCCGCCTGCCGAGCCGAAACCCGAGCCTGCCGCCCCGCCGCCGAAGTCTCCGAAGTCTTCAAAATCCCCAAAGCCTACAAAGCCGCGGCTTTTAAAATCGATACGTTAATCGATATAATCGAACGCGATATCGCCGATAAGCACGGTGTCGCCGTCCTTCGCGCCTTTCTTTCTCAGAGCGTCGATAACGCCGTAGCGGCGAAGGGTTTTCTGCATATACGCGATAGAGTCCATATCGTCCAGAACGACGTTTCTTTCCAGAAGTTTGACGATAGGTCCTTCCACGGCGTAAACGTTGTCGGCTTCGTCGTAAGTGACGGTATATTTTCTCGGATCTTCTTTTTCGTAAGAAAACTCCTCGAATTCGAGAGGTTTGGGCGCGGGAAGAGTCGAAAGAATTTCGACTATTCTTTTCACCACGTCTTTAAGTCCGTCGCCGCTGACCGCGGTCACGGGGAAAATCTCTCTTCTGTAATTAAGCTTCTTTTTGAATATTTTTATATTTTCTTCCGCGCCGTAAACGTCGCATTTATTTAAAACGACGATCTGCGGGCGTTTTGCGAGTTCTCTGCTGTATTTTCTCAGTTCCGCGTTGATTTTCTTGTAATCCTCGTAAGGATCTCTGCCCTCGCTGCCCGAAATATCCACGACGTGAACGAGAACTCTCGTCCTTTCGATATGTCTTAAAAATTCCGTGCCGAGCCCCGTCCCCTCGGACGCGCCCTCGATAAGCCCGGGAATATCGGCGCAGACGAAATTGTCGTCGTAGTATTTAACTACGCCGAGATTGGGCGTGAGTGTGGTGAAATGGTAGTTCGCAATCTTCGGTCTCGCAGCCGAAATCTTCGATAAAATCGTAGATTTTCCGACGTTCGGAAAACCGATTAACCCCACGTCCGCAATGGTTTTAAGTTCGAGAATGACTTTTCTCATTTCGGTTTTTTCGCCCGTCTGAGAAAAATGCGGGGCGCGGCGGCGACTCGTACAGAAATGGACGTTGCCTTTTCCGCCGTTACCGCCCTCCAAAACGAGGTGCTTCTGCCCGTCGTAATAAATGTCGCAGATAATTTTGCCCGTTTCTCTGTCCTTTACGACAGTTCCGAGCGGAACCGCGATATACACGTCCTCGCCGTTTTTGCCGTGGCAGTTGTTAGGCTCGCCCTTTCCGCCGTTTTCCGCGACGAATTTTCTCTTATACATAAAATCGATAAGGCTGCTTTTGTGGCGATCGCCGATAAAATATATGCTTCCGCCCTTTCCGCCGTCTCCGCCGTCCGGTCCGCCGTTGGAAACCCCTTTATACCTTAAAAACGAGGTCATTCCGTCGCCGCCGTCGCCCGATTTTAAAAACAAACTCTCTTTATCTACAAACATCGTTATTCCTTAATTTTTATCCTTTTCGCTTTTGATTTATTCTCTTCGCAAAGCTCTTTTATCGGGCAGGTTCCGCATTCGGGATTTCTCGCCTTGCAAGCGTTTCTGCCGTGATAAATAAGCGCGTGGTGCATTCTGCCCCATAAGTTTTCGGGGAAAATTTTCATTAAGCCCTTCTCCACTTCGAGCGGGGTTTTGCCTTTCGCAAGCCCTGTGCGGTTCGACACTCTGAAAACGTGCGTGTCCACGGCTATCGCCGCTTTTTTGAACGCAACGCTCCCCACTACGTTAGCGGTTTTTCTCCCCACCCCGTCGAGAGATCGCAGATCGTCCATATCCTCGGGAACTTTTCCGCCGAATTTTTCGACGATATCTTTCGAAGCCGAAATTATATTCGCGGCTTTCGAGCGATAAAGCCCGCACGAATAAATATATTTTTCGAGCTTGTCCGCTCCGAGCGCGACCATTTTTTCGGGAGTGTCCGCAACCTTGAAAAGTTCCGCCGTGACTTTATTCACGCGTTCGTCCGTACACTGCGCCGACAAAATCACCGCAACTAAAAGCTCGTAAGGACTATTGAATTTTAATGCCGGGTTCGGATTTGGGTAAGCCTCGATGAGCTTTTCCGAAATCAAAGCCGCCGTTTTTTTATTCATAAGCGAAGACAGCGGCAAGGTATTCCGCTTTTTATGTTAAGCGATAAATCAAACCTTGCCGCATATATGATAACATAAAACGACGTTTTTTTCAATCGATTAAACGCCGATTTTACTAAAATCTTCTGACGCTCACTCCGCCTATCCCCCGATTTACGGTAAAGAAGCCTCTGAACGTGTTGAGCCTGAGTTTCTCCACGACGTTTTTCGCATAATTGAGATACACCGTGGGAAACCTTGCGGAGATGCCGCAACCTATTCTCGCCTCGACGGGAGTGTTCACGGCGGCGCAATCTATTCCGCCCGATTGCATATATTCGATAAACTCCATAACCTGAGTTCTCGAACGGAAAACCGCAATACAAAAGGTCATTCGTTTTTCTCCTTTGTTGGTATTATATTCTCTTTGATTTAATATATATTAAATAAAACGAGCGGCTTGATTTCCGCCTGATCGACGGGGCGATTTTCGTATCCCGGAACGGGAAATCAAACCGAGCCGACGGAGAGTTATGATTTATTTCGACAACGCCGCCACGGGCGGCTACAAACCATCAAAATGCTACGAGGCGGCATTTAACGCCCTTAAAAATCTGAACGCCAACCCGGGAAGAAGCGGACACAGGCTTTCCGTAGCGGCGTCCGCCGCGCTGTTCTCGGCGAGAAAATCTCTCGCGGCGTTTTTCCGCGCGACTTCGCCCGAAAAAGTTGTTTTCGCGCCCTCCTGCACCTACGCTTTGAACGCGGCGATTTTCGGACTTTACAAACCGAAAACAAAAGTCATAACGACGGTCACCGAACACAATTCCGTTTTAAGACCGCTTTACGAACTCGAACGCCGAGGCGAAATCGAACTTATAACGGTCGCCCCCGAAACGACGATGATCACCGCCGCGGATATCGAAAAAAATTTATCCGACGACGTTTCGCTCGTCTGCGTGAACGGAGTTTCCAACGTTACGGGCGCGGAAAACGATATCGACGGAATAGGCAGGCTTTTAAAAAACACGAACGCCGTTTTTCTCGTCGACGGAGCGCAAGCCGCGGGGCATATCCCCTTAAACGTCGAAAGCCAGAACATAGACGCGCTTTGCGTTCCTTCGCATAAAGGTCTATTGGGTATCGTCGGCGCGGGCGCGCTTATTTTAAGCGGAAAAAGAAAGATACGCCCGTTTGCTTTCGGCGGAACGGGCTTCGACACCTTTTCCGAAACCATGCCCGAAGACGAACCCGAATCGTTGGAAGCGGGAACGCTCAATCTCCCCGCGATACTTTCCATGAAAGAGGGCGCGGATTACCTTTCGGACAATATCGATTACGTTTCGAACCGTTTAAAATATCTCACCGAGTATTTTATTTCCGAACTGTCTTTAAGACCGTATATAAAACTCTACTCCATTCCCAACAGAAGCGGAATAGTCGCGTTTACTCATAACGACTTTTCCTCGCAAACCCTTTCCGAGCTTCTTTCGGAAAACTTCGACATAGCAACGCGCGGCGGATTTCACTGCGCGCCGCTTATGCACAGGTTTTTAAACACCGAAAAACTCGGGATCGTTCGGGTGAGTTTAAGCCCGCAGAACACCAAAAAGGAAATAAACGCTTTTCTTTCGGCTCTCGGCGAGCTTTCGCATTCCGTCTGATTTTACCGCCGCGATAAAACTCCTTTCCCCTCGTTTTCGCCCGAAAATTATTTGTTTTTAAGGCGTTTTACGACCTTTTCGAGAGTTTTTCTCTGTTCCGCGGTAAGCATAGGCGAAATCATATCGGAAAAGTTGTCTATGTCCTTGTCCGAAAGAGTGCCGTTTTTTCTGCCTTTTTCGGCTTCTTTCAAAATGGCTTTCATGATGTCGTCCGCGCTTTTCCCCTCGTAAGCCGCGGAAAGAGCGGCAAACTGTTTCGGAATATCGGAAAAACCGTCGGGCGCAGCGTTACTTCCGGCGTTTACGCTTTCGTTTTTAAAGTCGTTGAAATCCTTCATAAAAAACCTCCGTCAAAATCATTGTATGACGGAAAGACCGAAAAATGTTAAGAGGAATAAAAAATGAAGATATTACTTCTCGTTTTAGTTTTGCTTTATCTTTTTAAAACCAACCCCTCGGGGATCAGGGACATACTTTTAAATCTCGATATCCCCTCGTTTACGCCCCTTTTCAAACTCCTCGGCTTAAACGACAAAACCGTGGAATTTCTGACATCGGAAAAGTTTTCGGAAACTCTTGCGAATATAGCCGAGAACGATCTTTCGGGCGCGAAAGCTTTGCTTCCGCTTTTGTTTTCCCTCCTTTCGCCCGAAAATAAGGATAAGAAAGAAGAAAAAGCGGCTGCGGAAGAAAACTCTTCCGCAGCCGCGGTAAACGCCGAATATTTCAACCCCGTTAAAGAAATCATTCCCGACGACATCTCCGAAAACCTTTCGGGGTTCTTTTCCTGATTTTATTTTACGGTAAAATTACGCGTTAATCGACTTATAGCCGTTTATTTGCGATTTGATTGTCTGCCGTGATCGCCGTAAGAGCGCAACGCGGATCAGATTTCGGTACGGTTTTTATTCGAAACAACCGAACAGATCGCGCGCGAAACTTCGAGAGGCAGTATGTCATAAGACACGCCGTTTGAAACGGCTTTGATAAAGGACACAATCATATATCTTATGCCCTCGCCTTTGAGCTGATAAAAATATCTGACGTTTTTCTCGGGATTTTCGTATCGTATTTCGAAATAATCGGTTTTCCACCACGGCGCGGGGACGTAAACGTAACCTTTCGTTCCCGAAATCACGAGTTCGCCTTCCGACTTAACGCCCTTACCCACTTTAAGCGAAGCGACGGCTTTATCGTACAAAAGGTCGATCTTAGAGAAATTATCGTAGGTTTTATCGGCGTCGGCAAAGGATGAAACAACCCTTATGTCCTTATAATCCGTTCCGAGAAGTTGAAGCACGGGCAGAAGAACCGTAGGACCCCAATCGGTCATACTGTTCCAACTTTTTTTATAAAAATCGGGGTCTTTGTTGTCGTTGTTTCTCAGACTCGTACATGTCGCGTCGATGGCAACCACGTCGCCAATCGCCCCGCTTTCGACTAAAAGAAGCATTCGCCCGTAAGCCGTGGAATACGCCGTTTTTACGGCGTCCATCAGAACAAGTCCTTTGTCTTTCGCGATGCCGAACAGTTCTTCGCACTGCTCCGCGTTCAAAGCCACGGGACTTTCGCATATAACGTGCTTGCCTTTTTCGAGCGCTTTTTTGATCTGATTGTAGTGCTTTGTCGGGTGCGAAGCTATATACAAAGCGTCGGAAACCTCTGCGATCTCGTCGAAATTGTCGGTATATAAGCCGAGATCGGGGCATTCTGCGATTATTTCTTTGTTTTTTGTGCAAAGACCCGATATCACGCAACCGTTGACGAACTTACTTTCGGCAACGAATTTTTTGATAAGCGGGATATCTCCGACAACGCCTATTCTTTCTTTTCTGCTTTCCGATCTGATCTCCGAACTCGAAACGCCGTCCGTTCTCGGAAGATACACAACCTTGCAGTATGCGTTCAGATAGTCGAACTTACCCTCCCAATCGGAGCCTATCGCAAAAATATCTATTCCGTATTTCCTGATATCGTCGATTTTCTGCCCGTCGTATTCCTCTATTATCACCTCGTCCGCAATGCCGAGCGCGCGGACGGCTTGAAGCCTTTCGCCGAGCGTCTGATAATTGTTTATTTTCCCGCGGTTAAGGTCGTAATCGTCGCTCGTTACGCCGACGATAAGCCTGTCTCCGAGAGCTTTCGCCCTTTCGAGAAGCTTGATGTGACCGTAATGCAGAACGTCGAAAGTGCCGTACGTTATTACCTTTATCATACTTTTCCTTAAATAAGTTTTCTTTTTTTCATATCGTCGAGCGCGGCGAAAAGAACGTCGTAATCGGATTTTTCAAGCGCGCCGATATGCCCCACTCTGAAAATTTTGTCTTTTAATTCGCCGCCGTTCGGGCATACCCAGATCCCGTATTCGTCTTTAAGCGCAGTGAAAATATCGTACGCGCTCACGTCGTTTATCGGCGCAAGCGGAGTTACGGCGTTCGATAAACTTTCCGAGACTACTCTGAACGGATATTTTCCGATTTTTTCTCTGAAATAATCGGCAAGCGCGGCAATTCTCGCCGTTTCGGCTTCCGCGCCGCCGTTTTCGTCGATTTCTTTAAGCCGTCTGTTTATCTGCAACAAAATTCCGACGGCGGGCGTGAAAGGGGTCTGCCCTCTTTCGCCGTTTTTAAGCGCGCGCTTCAAATCGAGATACATACATTTCGGGTCGTTCCTCTCTATTCTGCGAACCGCCCTTTCCGACAAAACGATAAGCGACACCCCGGGAGGACAAGCCAACGCTTTTTGCGAACCCGTTATCATAACGTCCGCCCCGTAAGCTTTCATATCGAATTTATCGGCGAGAAAAGAACTGATCGCGTCCACGATAAGGAAGATCCCGTTGCGCCTGCAAAAATCGGAAATGAGTTCCATATCGTACTTAACGCCCGTACTCGTTTCGTGTACGTTGACCAAAAATGCCGTGTAACCCTTTCCCTCGTAAGGCAGAAGGTGTTCCTTTTTTAAGGCTTTTCCGACTTCGAGTTTTATCACGTCGTGTTGTATTTCGTGGATTTCGAGAAGTTCATTGAACCTCTGCCCGAACGATCCGCCGTTCACGAGCAAGGCTTTATCGTCTTTCGTGAGCGTGTTTATAACGGCGGCTTCCATCGAAGCCGATCCCGAACCCGTTAAAAAAACGACCCTTGCGGAGTCTTCCGCTTTTGCGAATTTCTTAACGAGTCTTTCGCTTTCGAGCATAACTTCCGAAAATTCGGGAGTTCTGAAATAAGGAACCTGTTCCGCTCCTATTTTTCTCACTTCGTCGGACGACTGAACGGGTCCGACCGTAAAATTAAGCATAAAATCAACCTCCGTACAGGTTTTTTGCTTTTTGGCGGGGTTTGTATTATTCTTGCCCGGCATAAGTTTATTTCTTTTTGAAAAAATAGGCGATTGTTCCGAAAAAACATCTCAGGTCGAACCCGAAGCTCAGTTTTTCGATATATTCTCCGTCAAGTTCGGCTTTTTTCTCTATCGTTATATCGTCTCTTCCGTTGATCTGCGCCCAACCCGTAAGTCCCGGGCGGACGGAATTCGCGTTATATTTATCTCTTTCCGCAACGAGATCGTCCTGATTCCAGAGCGCGGGGCGCGGTCCTATAAGCGACATTTTCCCCGCAAAAACGTTGAAAAGTTGCGGAAGCTCGTCCAGTCCGCTATCTCTCAGAACCTTGCCTATCGGCGTGTAATAACGCTCGGGGTGTTCGAGCAAATGGGTCGGCACGTCTTTCGGCGCGGAAGATTTCATCGTTCTAAGTTTAACGATTTTAAAACGTTTCTTGTCCTTTCCAATGCGTTCCTGCGTGAAAAACACTTTTCCCGGGTCGGTAACGAAAATCAGCAACGACAAAATTATCCACAGCGGAATAAGAATTACTATCGCCGTGAACGATATTGTTATATCGAGAAATCTTTTAAAAAATCGTTTGTACATTTTCTTCCGAACCGTTTTTCGCCGTAGTTTTATCCCCCGAAGCCGACAAAACGCTTTATCGTTCACATTGTAGCATTTTTCCTTTGTTTTTGCAATCGAATTTCGGCTTTAAAGAAATGCGGGAGTACAGAAATTTAAAAACGCGCCCGATAAAACGCGAACGGTTTTTAAAAACGCACCCGAAAAACCGTAAATGTTTATGTTCCGCTCGCCGCAAATCCGTATTTTCCCGAGACAGTCATTGCTTGCCTTTTTGGGAGATATCACGATATTTTCGGCGATATTTTATAGCGCGACAATTACTTTTTGTGATATAATAATCGCGATATAACAATAACGAAAAAATTAAGTATACCCGCCGCGCAAAAACGCCCGAAAAAACAGCGGGAAAACATTGCGGAAATTTCGCCGCGGTTTTTCCATTGCGGCGGCGTTCTGAGTTTATATTTCTTGTCAGCTACGGGAAGCGCGATCCCGAACTTAAAGATTACGCGCCGAAAAAAAATCGAGGTTAAAATATGATTTACACAAGCAAATACAATTCGCCCGTCGGCGAAATTTCTCTTGCAAGCAACGGAAAAGAACTTGTCGGGCTGTGGATCGACGGTCAGAAATATTTTGCGGACAGACTTCCGAAAGATCATACGGAACGGGAACTACCCGTATTTGTTCAGACAAAAAAATGGCTCGATATTTATTTTTCGGGCAAAGCTCCCGATTTCACCCCGCCGCTGAATACCGACGGCATATCTCCGTTCAGAAAACGCGTGTGGGAAATAATGCTCGATATTCCGTTCGGACAAACCTCCACATACGGCAAAATAGCAAAACAAATAGCCGAAGAAACAGGCAAAAAAGTTTCAGGACAAGCCGTCGGCGGCGCGGTCGGACACAATTCGATATCGATCATAATTCCCTGTCACAGGGTTGTAGGAACAAACGGCAGTCTGACGGGATATGCGGGCGGCATCGATAAAAAAATACGATTGCTCGAAACAGAAGGCGTCGACGTTTCGGTATTTACCGTTCCGAAAAACAGTACCGCGCCGTAAAATCCGAATAAAAGTAAAAAAAGCGCGGGGCAAAAGCTTTTAGCTTTTGCCCCGCGCAACTTTTCGGATAAATATTATTTCTGTTTATACACGACGAGATCGTCTCCGTCGTAATCGACGATAGCCGTATCTCCCGGTTCGAAATATCCCGCGATAATCTTCTTTGCGAGAAGGGTTTCGACGGTGTGAGAAATATATCTTTTAAGCGGTCTCGCGCCGTAAACGGGATCGTAACCGTTTTTGACGATAACGTCTTTCGCGGCTTCCGTGACGAGAAGGGAAATATTTTTCTCTTTGAGCCTGTCGGAAAGTCCTTTAAGGAACAAATCGATAATTTTACCGATCTCTTCTCTCGTAAGCGGCTTGTAAAATACTATTTCGTCCAGTCTGTTCAAAAACTCGGGGCGGAAAGATTTCTTCAAAAGCGCGGTCACTTCGGCTTTCGCTTCCTCTTTTATCTCGCCGTTTTCGTCGATACCTTCGAGGATCGCGGACGAGCCGAGGTTGGAAGTAAGAATAATTATCGTGTTCTTGAAATCGACGGTACGCCCTTGCGAATCGGTAATTCTGCCGTCGTCAAGCACTTGCAGAAGAATATTGAAAACGTCCGGGTGAGCTTTTTCGATTTCGTCGAACAAAACCACCGAATAAGGCTTTCTTCTCACCGCCTCGGTAAGCTGACCGCCGTCCTCGAATCCGACGTATCCCGGGGGAGCGCCGATAAGACGGGAGACCGAATATTTTTCCATATACTCGCTCATATCGATACGAACCATATTCTTTTCGTCGTCGAACAAAGCTTTTGCAAGAGTTTTCGCAAGTTCGGTTTTACCAACGCCCGTAGGACCAAGGAACAGGAAGGAACCTATCGGTCTGTTGACGTCGGCAATGCCCGCTCTCGAACGAAGTATTGCTTCCGCAACGCTTTTAACGGCTTCGTCCTGTCCGACTACGTTTTCGTGCAGAATGTCTTCGAGCCTTAAAAGCTTCTCTCTTTCGCCTTCCATAAGTTTGGCGACGGGAATACCCGTCCATCTGCCGATAATTTTCGCGATGTCTTCTTCGGTGACTTTATCGTGTAAAAGTCCGTCCTCATCGCCCTGCGTTTTCGCTTCGGCTTCCGCAAGTTCCTTTTTGAGTTCGGGAAGTTTGCCGTAACGAAGTTCCGCGGCTTTGTTAAGATCGTAAGAGCGTTCCGCCCTTTCGATTTCAGTGCCTAACGCTTCTATCTCTTCTCTCAGTTTCTGAACTTTGTTGATATTCGCTTTTTCGTTGAGAAGTTTGGCGTTCATCGCCGAATATTTTTCCCTGAGCGAGGCAAGCTCCTCTCTTATATCCGAAAGACGCTTTTGGGAAAGTTCGTCCGTTTCCTTTTTAAGCGAAGTCTCCTCGATTTCGAGTTTTACGATTTTTCTCGAAACGTCTTCCATTTCGGAAGGCATGGAGTTCATTTCGGTTTTTATCATTGCGCAGGCTTCGTCCACAAGGTCGATTGCCTTATCGGGCAAAAATCTGTCCGTTATATATCTGTCCGACAAAACCGCCGCCGAAACGAGCGCGTTATCCTGAATTTTAACGCCGTGGAAGACTTCGTATCTTTCTTTTAAACCTCTTAAAATGGCGATAGTGTCCTCGACGGTAGGCTCGTTTACCATAACGGGCTGGAACCTACGCTCTAACGCGGGGTCTTTTTCGATATATTTTCTGTATTCGTCGAGCGTGGTCGCGCCGATACAATGCAGCTCGCCCCTTGCGAGCATAGGCTTCAAGAGGTTGCCAGCGTCCATCGCGCCGTCGGTTTTACCCGCGCCGACGATCGTGTGAAGTTCGTCGATGAAAAGAATGATCTTTCCTTCGCTCTTTCTCACTTCGTTTAAAACGGCTTTGAGCCTTTCCTCGAATTCGCCTCTGTATTTCGCGCCCGCGACCAAAGAACCTATATCGAGCGAGAAAAGCTTTCTGTCTTTAAGGTTTTCGGGTACGTCGCCTTTCATTATTCTTATCGCCAAGCCCTCGGCGATAGCCGTTTTACCTACGCCCGCTTCACCGATTAAAACGGGGTTGTTTTTGGTCTTTCTCGAAAGAATACGGATAACGTTTCTTATCTCGTCGTCTCTGCCGATAACGGGGTCGATTTTTCCGCTCCGAGCCTTTTCGACAAGCTCGGTGCCGTATTTGTTTAAAACGTCGTAAGTGTCTTCGGGATTATCGTCGGTAACTCTCGAACTGCCCCTTACTTCGGCTAAAACCTTGAAATAATCGTTTGCGTTTATTCCGTAGTTTTTAAATACTTTCGCAAGCCCGCTCGTCGGCTTTTCTATCATACCGTAAAGAATATGCTCGACGGAAACGTACTCGTCGCGCATCTCTTTCGCCTTTCTTTCGGCAATGTTCAAAGCGTCCGAAAGTTCGCGCGACATATTCTGCCCCGCGTTCATAGAAGACCTGTTAAGTCCGCCTATAAGTTCGTTAACGGCATTTTTCATACCATCAACGTCAACATTCATCCTCTTCAAAAGCTGGGGGACAAGTCCCTCTTTATCGCTTAAAAGCGCGGAAAGAACATGTTCCTCGGAAACCTCCGCGGAGCCGTATTCCCTTGCGATGTTCACCGCCTCGTTGATAGCCTCGGCGGACTTCTGAGTTAAATTCTGCATGTTCATAAAATCACCTTCTTTGCTTTAAGATTTTTAACGAATAATCTTTCGACTTTCTCAGGCGCAACCGATTCGTCGGAAGAAAAATACGCGTTTAAATATTCGTCGAATTCTCTTACGAATTCGCCTATCGCTTCGCCGAGTTCTTCCGCGCTCGCGCCTTCCGGGCGAACGAAAACTCTTATAAAGCGACCGTCTTGATAAAAGTACGTCCTTTCGCCGACGTATCTTTTTTCGAGCGAAATAAACAATCCGTAGAAATTTTCCATCAGGCGGAACAACTCCTTGCTCTGAGAACGGAGCGAAATTTTAAGTTGCCCGAGATCCCCCGCGGGGAAAAGCTCCACCTGATAACGAAGCGTCGGATTATATCTGTAATTAAGCGCGCTTTTAACCTGCGCCAAGGCAAGCGACGCGTTGTTCGTAAATCTCAGCCCGCTCGTCGCGGCTAAAAAACTCTCCATTCTCTCGAACATTTTTTCCATTCTGTCCTCGGGCGTTTCCACGCGGAGATACTCGGAAAGAATTTTATTGAGCATAACCGAACGGCTCACTCCGTTTTTAAAAGCAAGCCTGTCAAGCTCCTCTACGAGGTCGTCTCTGAGAATTACGCTGTACATCGATTTATCCATTTCTTCTTTTCCTTTGTCTGTTGCTTATTTCGCCGACATTGTAACACTTGTTCTGTAATTTGTCAAGCGTTTTATATAACTTTATTTACAAATATTTTTTATCGGGGCTTAGCCGTTTACTTTTTTCGGGAAATATGGTAAAATTTCGGTATGGATAATATACAATATATAAAAAGCAAGCTCGAAAAGTACGGCGCGGACGTTTACGATTACCGCGGAACGAAGTTTATCGGAATAAAAAATCCGTTTTCGGACAACAATCTTGTCATAACTTTCGGAACAGAAGAAAACGTTATGGAATTCACCTTTCAGTCGGCTCGTTTTCCCGCAGGCGATCTCGACGGACTTATTCTCCACGCCGAAAAATTTTTGACCGACAAGCTCGTCGCGGCGGAATTTTTCCTCGGCGGCAAAAGCATTTTCGGCGGATCTCGCCAAAGCGAGGGAGCGGATTTTAAAAATATCGACGAAATGCTCGGTTGGTATACGGGCGGAAACGAAAAAATAGCCGAAAACTTACGCGGATTTTTCAAAAACGACGGAATTTCGCTCGAAATTTTCAGTTGGAGCGGCAAAATGGACAGAAAAATAAAAATTCTTCCCGACGGGAAAATCGAGGATATAAAATGAAAAATATAATCGTTATAACGGGCGCGAGCAGCGGAATAGGCAAAGAGTTCGCCGAACTTTTGGACAAAAAAGAAAAGGTCGACGAAATATGGGTTCTCGCAAGACGGCTCGACAGGCTCGAAGAACTTAAAAACGTACTGACAACCCCTGTTAAGCCTATTTCGGTCGATTTGTCGCGCATCGAAAACATAAAAACTTACGAAAAAATGCTCGCAGACGAGGAAGCGAACGTAAAAATGCTCGTAAACTGCTCGGGGTTCGGGAAATTCAACCATTACGAGAACATTTCCGCGGAAGTCAATCAGAATATGATAGATCTGAACGTCAAAGCCGTAGTCGCGATGACGGACGCCACTCTCCCCCATATCGGGAAAGGCGGAAAAATAATAAATATAGCGAGCTGCGCGGCGTTTCAGCCTATACCTTATATAAATATTTACGCGGCGACAAAAGCTTTCGTTTTAAGTTACACGAGAGCTTTGAACGCCGAGCTTAAATACAAAAACATTACCGCGACAGCCGTTTGTCCTTACTGGACAAAGACGGAATTTTTCGATCGCGCCGTCGTCAAGGACGAAAAAACCGTTATTATAAACTACGGCGTTATGTACGACCCGAAAAAAGTGGTTTTAAAAGCTTATAAAGACAATCAGAAAGGAAAAGACATTTCCGTTTACGGCGGAAAGAACAATATTCAGAAGTTTTTCGCGAAAATTCTCCCGCACAAGCTCGTTATGAAAATATGGTGCGGAATGCAGAAATTCGACGGCACGCCGAACATAAGATAACTTCAAAACATAAGACAACTTCAAAGCATAAGATAACTTCAAAGCATAAGATAACTTCAAAGCGACAAAAAAACGGAGACAAAATCTCCGTTTTTTTTTGCCGTTTTTGCATTTTTACAGTTAGCCGTTTAAGCCGAGAGACAAACCCTCGAACATTCCGTCGATCACGCCTTCGGAAAACCAAAGCGAATTGTTATCGTATTTAACGCCCGAAAGGTTTTCCATTTCGCCGTAAAGCCCGCTTGCCTTGTGCCTGTTCAGAAGTCCGAAATATTCGGTACTCCACGAAGTGCTTCTCGTGTTGTTATCCCAGACCATAACGCACACGCCGTTTTCCGTAGCGTTTTTAACGAAATACGTCGCGTGTTTCTTTCTGTAAGACTCATATCCGCGTTCGTTTTTATAAACGCTGCCCCACTCGCTCACGATAACGCCTATACCGTTTTTCGTGTAAGCATTGCCAATCGCCGTAAACATCGATTTTATGCCCGAGGGGCTGTTTTCATCCGAAGCTTCGTCCCACGAAGAGTCTTTTCCGAACGAAAATCCGCTCGGAGAATAGGCGTGGATATTCATTAAAAGTCTGTCCGTCGCTTCGTCCTCGGGCAACTCGAACTTCGCGATCGCGTTCACCGCGCCGTCGTAAGTCAGATAACCCGTGTTGCCGTAACCGCCGACCGATAAAAATCTCCTTTTATTGCAATCCGAACCCTGCCCGCGGACTATATCGACGTACAACCGATTAAACTCGTTGAGATTTTCGATACACTCCTTATACTCGCCCGCGTTCGTTTGCGGAGACATACTCCACCCGAGTTTGGAATGAAGCGGTTCGTTGAGATTTTCGAAAATAAGCCGCTCGTCGTAATCTTTAAACGTTTCGGCAAGCTGTTCCCAGACGTTTATCACGAGACTTTTTGTCTTTTCGTAATGGATATCGTCGAGATAATACGCCCCTATGTTCGGCGTGTCCATAATGTTTAGGATTACGAACATATCGTCGTATTCGAAAACGTAATCGACGACTTCTTTAATCCTCGAAAGCCAGGCTTTGTGAATTATTCCGTTTTCGCCCATATGATTTGACCAGCTTGCGGGAATTCTTATGCTTCTGAAACCCTTGTCGTACACGGCTTTTATCGTCGAGGGCGTAACCGCGCCGCGGTAAATATCCTGCTGATTTCTGACCTCGCAGAACATTTCCCTGTTTTCGAAACCCAATTCTTTAACTATGGAATTGCCGTACTCGGTATCGGGATAACCGCTTAAATTATTTTCGAACGCATTGCCGAGATTCCAGCCTAAACCTAAAAGCCTAACGAATTCCACAGACGATAATTTCGAATAATCGTTTGCGGGTTTTGTCGGACTTTCGGCATTTTCACTTTCGGAATCCGAGCCGTCCGAACAATCCGACCCACCCGAACGACTTTCCACGTCCGAACTTTCCGAACTTGCGGAACCACCCGAATTTCCGTTCGACCCGCTATTTAATCCCGAGCCGCCGAACGCGCACGCCGCGAAAAACATCTGAACGAAAATCAGAATAGCAATAAGCAGCAACCTTTTCTTTTTCATAATTTCCTCCTCTCATTGCCGTTGCCCGATAAAAAGCAAATGCATTATAAAACTACGATAACACACATCGCAAAATAAAGATAGAGGCTATTATATCGTTTTTTTTAGATTTCTTACTATCTGCAAAACCCCCGAAAACAATACGGCGTTCATTTCCGACAAAAAATAAGATTTCTAAAAAACATCTTATCATTTAGTCTATTTTTCTTTGAACCTCTCGTTTATCATTAATTAAAATATATGACAGGAGGCTCAAATGAAAACAAAACTCAAACTTATTTTAACCGTTTTATCGGTCGCTCTTTTATCGGCGCTTGTCTCGGTGAATTCCATTTCCCGCTCGTCGTCCAAAGGGCTTGCCGCCGACAAAGAAAAAGCACGGATTGCTTTTATTATCGACGACTGCTATGCGGATAACGAAACCTACGGAACGGAAGACATAATAAAAACATTCGATACATACGGATATAAACTCGGATTGTCGATTATCACGAGCTGGTCTGCCGGTGGTCAGGGGCTCTCCCCCGCCGTAATGCGAAACGCCTACGGAAACGGTCACGAAATTCTGTCGCACACGGTACTCCACGAAAATAAATGGGTCGGCACATCGGTATATTCTTCAACCGAAGCCTTACGCGAGGCAAGAAACTCATATGAGTATCTGACAAGTTACGTCCCGGAAGTTTCGGGATTCGTAACGCCGTTCACTTCCACCGACTCCGCTCTTTTAACGGAACTGATAAACGACGGAACATATTCCGAATTTTACGGAACATGCACCGATCCGACGCGAAACAACGTCGATATCGTACCGAGAAAGTGGCTGAATAAAGGCGGAACTCAAAACAGCAGCGTTACGTCGAGCGTAAGTTACATGCTTGCGGAAATAGACGAACTTATCGTCTCGGGCGGGAAAAAGATTTATTTCACTCACAAAAAAAGCGAATGGGATATTTCCGATTTTGTAACCGTTTTAAACTATTTAAAAGAAAATTCGGACGATATAGAAGTCGTCACCCCGAAAAAAATCGTTTCTTCGGAAGATAACCCGTATCAAAACGGAGATAAATTTTCGCATATTATTTCGGAAACCGAAAAAACAGGAACGTCATCCTTAGATTTTACCGTTTCTTCCGTTCCTTCTTCCGTCGTTTACCCGGATTTAATTATTCGTTATACTTATCATTCCGACACAGGAAGCAAATACCCCACCATAACACTCAGCGACGACAACGGGAACAGCTTAAATTTGCCGTCATACCGCTTTACCGCCGACAACAAAACTCATTATATAAGAATCAACGCTTCGGATATCGACTTCGGACAGTTTTCAACTCTTACGATTTCCGCCTGGACGGCTTTCACGATACACGGCATATCTATCGAATGGGTAATTCTTTCTTCTTCGGATAACATCAAAAACGCCGAACAACTGATATCGGAATTCGGAGCCGGCTGGAATTTGGGCAACAGTCTCGAAGTTTCTCAGGTGAACGGCTCGGAAACAGCTTGGGGAAACAGAGAAACGACGCAGGAAATAATTGACTATGTTGCTCAAAAAGGTTTTAAGAGCGTGAGAATAAATGCAAGCTGGGAATACCATGCCGACTCTTCGGGCGTTATCGCCGCAACATATATGGAACGCGTAAAAACCGTAGTGGATTACGTTCTTAACGCGGGAATGAACGCGGTACTCGATTATCATCACCCATATTACGAAAAATATAACGATCAGACATCGGTCGATACAAGTTTGCCAGCAAAAGCAACGGGGCTTGCGACAATTTCGAATTATTGGTCGCAAATCGCGTCGGCATTTAAAAATTACGACCAACGATTATCGTTTGAAATTCTCAACGAACCGCGCGATAGAGCGCACTATTATTCCGATGTAGATATATGGAGCGGATGCTACGACTCCGTATCCGTTCTCAACGAATACAACGCCAAAGCCGTGGAAGTTATACGCGGCACCGGTTTTAAAAACGCCGACAGACTGCTTCTTCTCCCGACTTACGCCAACTCAACGGGCGAAACGGCATGCCGATACTTTTCTCTCCCCGAAAACGCAGGAAATGTAGCTATCGCCGTACACGCGTACGCCCCGCACGAATTCGCCTTTACGGGTAATCTCGACCACATCGAATTTACGGAAGCCGAGTACACCGCTCTCGAAAACGTTATATCCGCCGCATACAACAGATTATCCCGTTTCAACGTACCCATCGTAATAACCGAAACGGGAGCCACCAACAAATTAAATCAGCAAGCAAGAACTAAATGGGCATTCGCTTACACATCCATAGCTTCGAAATATAATATACCCTGTTTCCTTTGGGATAACGGAATAAAAGATACTTCGAACAATTCTTATAATCCGTACTATGAAGCCTTCGGAATGTTGAACCGCTCGAAAAACAGCGACATTCTCGAATGGTATTACCCCGAAATCGTCGAAGCGTTCATTTCGGGAGCCGAAAATTCCGATTCCGAATACGACGACTACGACTCGACCGAAATATTCGCAAACGGAAATTATTCCGGGACGTTTGCAGGCGGAACCCGCAACGAAATCATATCGGCAGACGACAAAATCGTTTGGCAGGCAACAGGAAATTACAACGGAAATCGTTTGATTTTTAATCAAAGCATAGATATTTCCGAACTTACCAACCCTTGCATTTCGATAAGCTATTTTTCGTCTGATTGTCTTTATCCCGAAGTAAGACTTCTCAACAATTTAGGAAACTACGGCGATTTTTCTTATATAAAATACCGACCGACTCTTGTTGCGGACGGAACCGCACATACAATAATCGTTTCCGTTTCGCTTTTTTCGGAAATGAACGCGACAAGTCTCTGGGGCGTGGAAGTAACCGAACCTTTCGATAAAACCTCGGTGAAAGGCATTGCTTTCAGCTTCGGCGGAGTTTTAAATATTTCGGAAATAAAAATTATTTATGCAAAAACGGAAACACCCGTAAATCCCGAACCGGATCAACCGGAACCGACTCAGCCCGAAACCAAGCCCGAAGCACCTACAAACGTAAGATGTTCGATAACATCGGACGGCATTTCCGTTTCCTGGGACGCTTCCGAATCCGCAACCGTGTATTATGTTTACAGAAGCATTTCATGGGGAAGCGCTTACAGTTTGATCGGAACGACCGAAATCAACTCATTCTCGGACGATACCTGTATCGGCGGCACTCGTTACTATTATAAAATAGTTGCGGCAAATGCGGCAGGCGAAAGTTCGGCGTCCGAACCGAAAGGAATTACATATAATTAAAGGAAAAAACAACCCCCGCTCGCTTTTTTAAAAGCGAGCGGGGGTTTTAATCTTTATGTAGGTCAAAAATAATTCGGATCGCGTCAGAATAACGTGTTAATCGAATTACCGCCGTCAAACCGCGGCTCGTATGGATAGCCACAAGTGATCACGTTCGATTGCAATCACCTGTGGATAAGCGTTATACGTTTGCTCCTTTATATTCCAGAGAACCGTCGGTACAAACTATTTTAAACGCGCAGTTTCTGCCGAGACGAGAATTACCCGTTGATACGATAGAATTCCATCTGCTCTTCGTTCCCGCGTAATTTACGGTTTGAAGCTTTCCGCAATTATTGAAAACATAATTACCCAAATTGCCGAGCGAACTTCCGAGCGACACTTTTACAAGCTCGGAACAGTTTCCGAAAGAATAATCGCCGATCATATAAACGCTTTTGCCGACGTCGATCTCCTCCGCTTCCGAGCAACCGTAAAACGCATAGTCGCCGATACTCGTCAACTTGTCTCCGAGATAAATACTGTCCCTGCCCTTTATGCCCGAACAACCGTAGAAAGCGTAATCGCCGATACTCGTAACGCCGCCGTTTACGATCTCTATTCTTTCGATTTTATCGCAATTATAGAAAGCGTAATCGCCGATTTTCGTCACGGAGTCGGGAATAACCAATATTCCGCCTATTTCGCCGCCGTTCACGGTGATTTTTTCGACGGGCGCAAACCAACCTCTGAGCAATTCCATATAATTATTGGTGACCCAGGTGTCTTTTGTCCCGAGATAATCTATTTTCTTTAAAATTTCGCACTCGTAAAACACGGAAGAACCGAACGCAACGCCGTTGCCTATCGACAAACTTTCAAGGTTGCCGCAATACGCAAACGCATTGTCGTCCAGAACCGAAACCCCGTTCGAGATGACAACGTTTTTCAAATTTACACAGCGCCGGAACGCGTTCTTGCCTACGGTTTTTACGCTGCCGGGGATCGTAACGTCCGTTATTTCTCCGCAATCCTTAAACGCACCTTCGGCTATTCTCGTCGTGCCGTTAGGTATAACGAGTTCGGACGGAAACGCCCCGCCGTTTATCGTCAACCTGAAATAATTACCGGCAACTTGCAGGACGGACGAAACATAATCGTTTTCGCACCAGTCTTTAACGCTTCCTTCGAAGTTTACGTTATACAGATTGTCGCAGTTTCGGAACACGTCCGTACCGAACGCCTCCGCTTTCGATCCGAAAGAAACATATTGTAAAAAGTCGCAACCGGAAAAGGTAAAGGAGCCTATCGACCGAACTTTGCTTCCGATAACTACGCTTAACAGCGAATCGCAATCGGAAAACGCGTAGTCGCCTATCGTTTCCACCGTATCGGGAATAATTACGGAAACAAGGTCGCGGCATCTCATAAACGAGGCAACGCCGATATAAGTAACGCTGTCGGGAATTTCAATGCTTCGTATACCGCCGAAATCGGCAAACGCGCCGTCTTTTATTTCGGTTACCGTATCGGCGATAACGAGCGTACCGTTTTCGTCCACCGCTTTGAAATTTATCAAGGCGGAATTTACGCGGAGATTTTCCACACCTTCGAGGTTGCACCAGGAAGTTACGTCTCCGTTATAGGTTATTTCGCTTAACGAAGTACAGTTTACGAAAGCGCGGGTACCGATCGAAACGACGCTTCCCGGAATAACGATCTCCGTCAGCTCGGAGCAATCGCCGAACGCGTATTCCCCGATATTTTTTACGCCTTCCGAAATCGTAACTTCCGAGAAATCGCGTATCTTTGCAAACGCATAATCCCCTATCGTTACTATCCCCGCGGGAATTACGAGATTTCCGCGCAGTCCCTCGCCGCGGAAGATCACCTCTCTCACGCACGTTACGTCGCTCGTATTTCCGCTCATATTGCCGCCGGCATATCTTGCCTCGTCGGGTACATACCTGTCGGTACGAAGATTTTTTATTCCGTCTGTCTCGCACCAGGATTGAACACTGCCGTAATATTCTATCACGAAATCGCCGCAACCGGTGAAAGCGTCCTTTCCGACCGTTTTCAAAGAACCCTGAACATACGCGCGCTCGATACCCGAACAAGACAGAAAAGCTTCGTTTCCGATATGCGAAACTTTCGAATCGAGTTCGAGTCTGTTGATCGACGGACAATTCGCAAAAGCTCGCTCGCCTATATAAGAAAGGTTGCCTGCAAACACGACTTCCGCAAGTTTCGCGCAGTCGGCAAACGCGTAATCGCCGATTTTTTCGGTATTTATTCCCACAAAAGCATATGCGAGACTTTCACAGCCGTAAAACGTGTATTTCCCTATTTCTTTAATATTTTCGGGGATTGTCACGCTGCCGAGATTACCGCACATATAAAAGGCGTATTCGCCGATAACTTCGAGATTTTGCGGAAGAGAAACGCTGTTTAACCCCGCGCAGCCGTAAAACGCCGCGTTGCCTATCGAGCTGACGCTATTCGGGATATTCGCCGACCTTAAACCGTCACAGCCGTAAAACGCGCCGTCTCCGATAGCCCTGATATCCGAGTTTGACGAAATAACGCTGTTTTTGCAACCCGTTATAAGAGTTTTGCTACTCTTTTCGATAAGGCAGTTTCCTGAGCTTATGTAGTTTTTGTTAGTGACTTCGACTATTATTTTTTCTACGTTTTTACAACCCGTGAATGCCGAGGACGAAATATCCGTCACGCCCGAAGAAATCGAAATGCTCTTTGCGTAAACATACCCCGCGAAAGCATAATCGTCGATTTTTTCGACCGACGCGGGAATGACGAGCGCGGTCGATTCGCCGCCGCCGACATAAAAACGCCCGCCGCGCGATAACGGGTTTGCGAAAAAGTCGCCGAACCGAATATCGCACCAGTCGGCAATCGTTCCGTCGAAATAAACGTCGACGGCTCCGCAATTTTCAAACGCTCCGCTCCCGATATGCTTAACGCTTGCGGGAACGGTCACGCGGCTTAAATAGTAACAACCGTTTATAGCTTCCGCGGAGACGGAAGTAACGCCGTCGGGAATATCCAACGAATAAACCGACTTATCTCTTACCCCGACAAGCGTGACGTTATCGCCGTTTACGTCGAATTCGTAATTATATAAATCGCTTCGTTCCCTGAACTGCGCAAGCATACGGTAGGATTGATCTATTTCGAATGTGTAAACTTCTTCGCGACTTATATATCCGCCGTACTGACTGCTCCAACCTAAAAACTCGTAACCGAATTCGGGCTTGGCGACAAGCGTTACGCGTTCGCCGATACCGTATGTGCCGCTGCCCGACACCGTTCCGAAAAGGGTATTTTCGCTTTCCGCGATCACCTCGACGAAATCGCCGTATTTTGCAACGACTTTTTTGCCGTCCGCGGGATAATCCCAGACGGAAATCGATTTGCCGTTTCCGTCGGTCAGATGTTTACCGTCTATAAACCAGCCGATAAATTTCTGTCCGCTTATCGTGGGGCAAGGAAGGGTGAACGTTTCCCCGAACGTGACGTTATACGAGTTGTCGCCGCGCAGATTTCCTTTGCCCGCGTCGAGAATTATCTTATACTCGACAGGCGTTTTATCTGCGTACAGATCGGTATCGACCCAAAGCACGCCTTGCGAAAAAGCTTCTCCGCTTTCCGTTTTCCAACCGTTGAACGTGTAACCCTGAACATACGGTTCATAGTCCGTTTTAAAATCGGATCCCGCGGTTATCGTTACCGATTCCAGCTTCGTTTCGCCGTCGTAAAACGTAATCGTTATAGACGATTTAACGAGAACGGTAACGTGATAATATAATTCTTCGCCGCCGTAAAGCGGAGTCGCGACGATAAGATATTTATTTTCGCCAGATTTTAAATCCGTTAAATTTTTTGAGTCGATTTCCTCTCCGCCGTTTTCGAAAGACTCGATAAGTTTCCAGGAATACGTCGAACTGCAAGTGATTTTCGCGCCGAGATCGAACGAATAAGTCCCCTCTTCCAAAGGGATAAATATGTCGTAACCTTTGATCGTCGCCCCGGGAAGGTTTACGGCGGTTATCGCGTCGACGACTTGTTCCCATACGGCGTATAAAGTAATTTCCCCGGTAGCCTTGTCGTCGGCAAAACTCCAAAGTTTCGATCCGTTCGGCTCGGTCGCCCAACCTTTAAGAGCGTAACCTGTCCTTGCGGGCGTTTCCGAAACGGAAAACTTTGAGTTTTTCTTTACATAAATCGTTTTGCTTTCGTTGCCGTCCGAAAACTTTCCGCCGCAGGCGTTAAGAGTCACCGCGACTTTCGTTTTGTCGTTTTTATCGGCGTTTTCGAAATCCTCGGGAGTTTTACCGTCCTTGCAGAAATAAATCCTGATAATCCCTGCGTCGAACAGAAAAACCCCGTTTTTTACCGGACCGGACATATACTCTTCGTCGTCGAGATACAAAACTATTTCGTCGCCGTTTTTCTTGATTTTGCCCGAATTGTCGTTGTAATCGCTCCATTTCGAGCCGTCGAGTTTTACCCAGACTTCTTCCTGCTTTTCGCCGTTTATGTACGCGTAATAAGTACCGTTAAGATTTGCGCCGCAGCTTTTTATGAGAAAAACCGCGCCGACGATCATCGCCGCAAGAAGCACCGCTCCCGCCGCGATCAGAATTTTCTTCGTTTTCGACATAAATTAACCCCTCCGAAAAATACAAAAATTTATTTCGGTAAAACAAAACTTTTTGTTTTACTTTTATCTTGTGTAAATCCCCTGTTCTTCGAGCCATTCCGCGGAAAGTCTTACCCACTCGGGAACGGAAACGGACATTTCTTTTACGGCTTTGTCCGTTTTGTAAACCGTCATATCCGCAACGGAAAGTCCGTGTTCGCCCTTTCCGAAAACGTGAACGGAAACGGGAACGCCCGCTTCCTTGTATTTCAGAGCGGCGGCAATCGCGTTCTGACAGGGTACGCAGTTATCGTTGAACGTCGACCAGATAAACGCCGGCGCGGAATTTCCGTCTATAAGATTAAGCACGTCGACCTTTTTCATAAGTTCTTTGTTTTCTTCACCGCAAAGGTTTATAAAACTTCCGATGTGGGCGAAAGCAATATCCGAAGAAATTACGGGATAGCCTAAAACTATCGCGTTCGGCTTCACGCATACGCTCGGCTTGAACACTTTGTCCACGTCGGGGCAATTATGAAAACTTCCGAGCATGGCGCAAAGGTGTCCGCCCGCGGAAAATCCTACGGCGGCGATCTTTTCGGGATCGATATGCAAACTATCGGCATTGAGCCTTATGTAAGCCATAGCCATCGCCGCTTCGGCTATCTGATAAGGATATTTCAACGGCGAGTCCTCGGCGACGGAATAATTCAGAATAAAAGCGTTAAAACCGAGCGACAAATATCTCATCGCAACAGGTTCGCCCTCTCTGTCGCTCACCATATAGTAACCGCCGCCCGGGATAACGAGCATCGCGGGAGCCTTCCTGTCAGGCTCGATTTCGGGGCTTAAATCCCTTATGTAAGATGTGAGAAGGCCTCTCGCGCCCTCGGGTTTTTTGATTTTAAAATATTCGTAAAGATCGATTTTTTGCGTTATCATATTTTTTCTCCCGCAAAGTTTTTATTTAACGAATATATTTTAACACAAACGAGCGCATAAGAAAATCGTTTTCGCCGTATTTTAAAAAAAACGCAAAAAATATTTTCTTTTAATTGATTTTCTCCTTTCGTTTTGGTATAATAAACGATATTAAGCGAGCCGCATCCGGCGAGCCGCGGGAGAATGTTTTACTTATGGATAAAATCGGTTTCGACAGCGAGAAATACTTAACCTTACAATCAGAAAAAATACTTGAAAGAATTGACGAATTCGGCGGAAAACTTTACATAGAATTCGGCGGAAAACTTTTCGACGATTTTCACGCGTCGAGAGTACTCCCGGGATTTGCGCCCGACAATAAGATAAAAATGCTCGGAAAGCTTAAAGACAGAGCCGAGATCGTTATCGTCATCAACAGTCACGATATCGAAAGAAACAAGGTGAGAGCCGACCTCGGGATCACTTACGATCTCGACGTTCTGCGTCTTATCGACGTTTTCAAAAGCTACGGTCTGTTCGTAGGAAGCGTCGTTCTCGCCCAGTTCACCGAAGAAAACGAGCCTGCGAAAGCTTTCGAAACGAAACTCGCTTCGCTCGGAATTAAAACATATCGTCACTATCCGATAAAAGGCTACCCGAACAACATTCCGCTTATCGTGAGCGAAGAGGGTTACGGAAAGAACGATTTTATCGAAACTTCGAGAGACCTCGTCATAATAACCGCGCCCGGTCCCGGTTCGGGAAAAATGGCGACCTGCCTTTCCCAGCTTTATCAGGAACACAAAAGAGGACATAAGGTCGGCTACGCGAAATACGAGACTTTCCCGATCTGGAATCTCCCGTTAAATCATATGGTAAACCTCGCTTACGAAGCCGCGACAGCGGATCTTAACGACGTGAATATGATCGACCCGTGGCACCTCGCGGCTTACGGAAAACAAGCCGTCAATTACAACCGAGACGTCGAGATTTTCCCCGTTTTAAACGCTATTTTCGAGCAGATTATGGGCAAATCCCCATATAAATCCCCCACGGATATGGGCGTTAATATGGCGGGCTACGCGATCTCGGACGACGCGGTCTGCGTGGAAGCGGCGAAACAGGAAATCATAAGACGTTATCTGAACGCTTTGGCGAGAGAAAGAAGAAACGATCTCGACCCGTCGGAGTCGGATAAAATCGCGCTCATTATGAAAGGCAACAACATCAGCGTGGACGAAAGAAAGGTTTACGTTGCCGCGAACGATCTTTCCAAGCGTTACGACTGCCCCGTCGCCGCGATCGAACTTAAAGACGGAACGATCATAACGGGCAAGACGAACGATCTTTTCGGTTGTTCTTCGAGCATGATCTTAAACGCGCTCAAACATATCGCGGGTATTGACGACGGCATAGATTTGATATCGAAAAACTCGATCATTCCCATTCAGGATCTCAAAATAAAATATCTCGGAAGCAGAAATCCGAGACTGCACGTCGACGAAATGCTCATTGCGCTTTCCTCTTCCGCGGAACACGACAAAAACGCCGCCTTAGCGATAGAAATGCTCCCGAAACTCAGAGACTGCGAAGTCCACACGACGGTGATGCTCGCTCATAACGACGAGAAATTTTATCGCAAGCTGGGCATAAGGCTCACCTCGAACGCGATATTCAAAGACAACAAAAATTCTCACTGAAATAACGCGATTTTTAAACGGCGGTCGTCGGAAATTCCGACGACCGCCGCATTTTTTGTTTTTCGGATTTTCAATCGAGATATTTGCGGATTTTCTGTTCGAGATCGCCCGCGCCGAGAATTAGAACCGTATCGCCGCTTTTGACTTTGCACCTTAAAACAGCCGCCAGAGCCTCGGTATTTTCGAAATAATCGGCGTTCTTTAAGAGTTTCGCCAGATCCCTCGCGCTTCCGCCATCGATATACTCTTCTCTCGCGGCGAAAGTTTTATACAACATAAGATTTTCTATTCCCGAAAGCACCTTCACGAATTCGTCTTTCAAAAAAACGGTTCGGGAATATGTGTGCGGCTGAAAAACGGTATAAACCTTGCCGCTTTCGGCTTCCTTTATCGTTTTTATCGCCTCGGCGATTTCCGTCGGATGATGCGCGTAATCGGCGTAAACCTCGGCTTTTTCTATATTCCCGATATGCTCGAATCGCCTTTTTACCCCTTTGAAGCTTTCAAGTCCCTTTTTTATCTCTTTCACGTCCGCTCCGCACAAGTACGCGCACGCGCCCGCCGCCAACGCATTCAGAACGTTATGCCCGCCGAACGCTTTCAGGCGTATTCTTTCGGTCTTCGCCCCGTAAACGTAAAAATCGAACGAATATCTGCCGTTTTTGCACACTATGTCGTCCGCGTAAAAATCGCAGGCTTTATCCGTTCCGTAAGTTACGACGTTTTCGTTTTTATACGAAGCGAGAGTTTTGTCCCCCGCATAAATTATCGCTTTACGCGCGCGGCCGAGAAATTTAAAGTAAGTATTGTCAAGCTCGGTCTCGTCCTTATAGCAATCCATATGATCGGGTTCGATGTTAAGACAAATCGCGATGTCCGCGTCGAACTTATCGAGATTTCGCTTATACTCGCAAACTTCGCTTATGAAATATTCGTTTCCGCTCGCCGCAAAATTGCCGTATTTCAAATCAAAACCGCCTATATGCGCCGTAAAAAGCTTATTTGCGGCTTTAAACACATGAACAAGCATACAAGTCGCCGTCGTTTTTCCGTGGCAACCGCAAACGCCTATCCTCTTCCGGAAATTTTCGGAAACTATTCTGAGAAGTTCGGCGCGTTTTAAAACGTACTGCTTGTTCCCGACGGCTTCTTTAAGTTCGGGATTGTCGGGTTTTATCGCGTCGGTGTACACCACGACGTCTTTCCCGTCGACGTTTTCCGCGCTTTGCCCTATCGAAACCGCAATGCCCTCTTTCGAAAGATTTTCGAGATTTTCGCTCGGCGAAGTATCGCTTCCCGACACGTCGAACCCGACACGGTTAAGATAACGGGCAAGCGAACTCATACTCACCCCGCCTATTCCGATAAAATGGACTTTTAAAGTTTTGTTCTTTATTTTCATATTAAAATTGTATGCGCATTTCCGCGTTTTTTTACGCAATCTGACAAAATTTATAAAAAAAACCGAAAATTTTTAAATAACTATTGAAAAAAATCGCGAATTATAGTATGATATAAAAAAAGTCGGTTAAACCCCGACGCGATAAGGCGGTAAAAAAAATGAGAATTACAGACGTGAGAATAAGACTCATGGAAAAAGACGACTCCAAATTAAAAGCCATAGCTTCCGTTACGATAGACGACAGCATCGCCGTTCACGACATTAAAATCGTGGACGGAACAGACGGATATTTCGTTTCGATGCCCTCGAAAAAAAGCGCGCGCGGCGAATACAGGGATATCGTTCATCCCATAAACAACGAAGCCCGCGCCGAGCTTACGAACGCCGTTATGGAAGCGTATAAACTCGAACTCGCAAAAACCGTATAATCCGACTTATACTTCCCTTGTTTCTTGAAAACGAGCCTCCCGAAAAATTCGGGAGGCTCGTTTTCATATTTCTTTAAGAACATATATTTTCACGTTTTCTTTATCGGTTGTCGAAACGGACAAAACGTAATCTCCCGATTTTTCGGTCAGAACGTTTTCGTTTTGCACGTCGATTTTCTTCGGAGAAAAAACGCCGCTGCCCGCTCGCTTGTAAACGCTTTCTTTTTGCGTCCACAGCTTTAACGCGTCCTCCGCATTCAAGCTTTCTTTTTCGCCTATTTGCTTTAAAAAAGACGCGATAAACGGCTTATAGGCGCACTTTTCAAAAAAATTCGGCGCATATTCCACGTCTACGCCGCAAGGTTTCTCGGCTATAACGACCGCCGACGCGCCGAAAGTATGCGACAGCGAAAAACAAAATTTATCGCATATCCATTTTCCCTCGGGGGTCTTTTCGAAACGAATTTCGTCCGCATCCGATCCGTAAATTTCTTTCGCGGCGAAAAGCAAAAGCTTCCACACGGCAACTTTCTGCCGCCTTACTTTTTCGTTTTTCGAGTTTAAAATCTCATCCGCTCTTTCTTTCGGAAAACCCGATAAATCGCATTCCGATACGCTTTCGTTTCCGCCGTCGTTTACGAGAAGATATACAAAAACTCCGCCGCGGATTTTCCCGTCGCGGTTCTTGTTCGATTTCAATATTATTTGTTTGTCTTTTAAATTCTCGCCCGTCATAGCTTTTACAGTTTAACACAAACCGCAAAAAAAAGCAACGCCGAAAAACTCGTTTTTCGTATCCGCCCGCCGATCTACGCCGACAACAAGACGTCCGCCGCCATCATGAGTATAAACCCGACAAGCGCGCCTATCGCGTTTTTCGCTCCGTCGGTTTCGGTTTTTGCGGTGAATTCCGAAAACACCACGAAAAGCATCGCTCCCGCCGAAAACGCGGTAAGGTACGGCATTACGGAAGAGATCAACCCGACGGTAAGAACGCCTACCGCGCCGCTTATCGGCTCGACCGCGCCGCTTATAACTCCTTTTAAAAAAGCCTTTTTCCGACTGTAAATTTTCCTTGCGGGAAGAGTTATCGCCGCGCCCTCGGGGAAATTCTGCAAACCTATGCCTATCGCCGCGGGCAGCCCGACCATTGCTCCGCCGCCGCCCGCAATACCCGCTCCGAGCGCAAAACCCACCGCCAGACCCTCGGGGATATTATGAGCCGTCATCGCGACGAAAAGCTTGTTAAACCCCGCGCTTTCGTCTTCGGGAAACAAAAGCCCGAAGACGTATATAAACGCTCCGCCGAGAGCTACCCCCGCGCCGACTTTAAGCGCGGCGTAATCTCCCGCGGTTTCGAGAGCGGGAAGGATAAGCGACCACACGGAAGCGGCAACCATTATCCCCGCGGAAAAGCCGCCGAGAAAAGGAAACCACGTTCCGAATTTCTTTTCGGGTATGAAACACGCCGTAAGCGCGCCGCAAGACGTCATAACGAAAATGAAAAGCAGACCGAACGTGGCTACGAGAACGTTTTCCATAAACTTTTCTCCTTGGTGATACTGAAACGCCCGCTCTTTTCATCGGCTTGCCGAAATTTTGCTTTCCCCGACCTGCCCCGACGAAACGGCGCGAACGTTCCGATATATCCTATGCTTTTTCTCTGTCTTTCGGTTACGGCTTGCTCCTCGGCGAGAAGAAATATTTTTATTTCCTCAGCTTCTCTCCGCCCTTCAAATCGGCGTTTAAAATATTCGCGGAGTAATCGTAAACGTTGTTTTCCCTGTCCGTTTCCTCTTCCGCGGCAAGATCGATCGACTCGACGAGAAGCGAACAGAATTCTCTTATCGAATCGGAGAAAAGATAGTAAGCGAGCGAACCCGGAACGGAATTTATTTCGTTTACATAAACTTTTTCGCCGTCGAGAAGGAAATCTATGCGTACCGCGCCGCGGAATTCGAGTTTCCGATAGATATACGACGTTATGCTTTTTATTTCGTCCGAAATTTTCTTGTTTATTTTCGCGGGGAAATCCGTTTGTTTTTCGCCCGAATATTTATCGGTAAAACTCAGGATATCGCCGCTCAGCTTCGGTTCCTCGCACTCCGAAACGAGATATTTTTCGCCGATTTTTATGCAGGCGCAATTTATTTCTCTGAAACCCGTCAGAGCCTTTTCGACGATTACTTTATCGTCGTAGCGAAAAGCGTCGTCCAGAGCGTCGTAAAGTTCGTTTTCCCCTTTCGCGACTTTAATTCCGATACTGCTCCCGAGGTTCGCGGGCTTTACTATCACGGGGAATTTAAGTTTGCCCGTAATGAATTTGCTTGCCAAAGCGCGTTTTTTGAGATAATTCGCCCTGCCGAGCTTTACATACGGCAAAGCGTCCACGCCTATACCTTTCAACGCGATTTTGGTATAATATTTATCCATCGACAGGCTCGACGGAAAAAGCGCGGGAGAGGCGAACGCTATTTTACTGAGCCGCATAACCCCTGCGAGCGTTCCGTCCTCGCCGTTCAAGCCGTGGGTGCAGTTTATCGCCGCGTCCGCTACGCATATTTCTTTGAGTTTATTCTTTTTCACGGCGTAAAGCCTGTTGTCGCCCGCAACGACGGTAACAGGCGTGACCGAAGAAAAATCGCGCGTTTTATACCAGGAAAGATCTTTGAGCTTTTCGCCCGTATGCCACTTTCCGTTTGCGTCGATATAAATCGGGTACACGTTCTCTCTGCCCGAAAGGCAATTCGCCGTCATAACTCCCGTTATTATCGACACGTCGTGTTCGCAGGAAATCCCGCCGAAAAATACAAGTACGTTTTTCATAAATCCTCCTCCATACTCCCAAAGGTTTTTAAACCCCGTATTTGTCGGGCAGATCGTTCAGAAACAGAACGACGTCGCCCTTTTTTAGTTTCAACCGCAGTTTTTCGGTCGCCTCTTCGAGATTTTCGACTTTATCGACCTCGCATTTATAAGCCGCGCCGTTCGCTATGTGTCGGGCGTTGTTGCCGACGGCGAAAATAACGTCCGCAACCGACGACAAAATCTCCCCGACCGTTTCATTAAGTTCAGCCGCGCCTTCTCCGCATTCCACCATTCCGGGCGTAACGACGAACTTTTTCCCGCTTAAAGATCCGAGAACTTCCGCGGCGGCTTTAACGCCTTCGATATTTGCGTTGTAACTGTCGTCGATAACGGTAATCCCTCCCGTTTCTTTAACTTCGAGTCTGTGCGGAACGGGTTTCAGCCTTACGGCTTCCGCAATTATTCTTTCGGGCAAAACGCCGAGTTTATACGCAACCAACGCCGCAAGACAGATATTCGCGGCGTTATGTCTGCCCCGAAGTTCGGTTTTAAAAGAATATGTATTCCCGCCGAGAACCATTTCGATATACGTTCCGTTTTTCTCTTCCCGTATCGTTTTCGCATAAGCGTCGTCGCCGTTTGCTCCCGCCGAAAATTTGGTTATCGGACACTTCGCGAAAAGCTCCGCCGCCTCTTTTTTGTCGGTATCGAAAAACGCCGCGCCATCAACGGGAAGTGCCTCTATAAGTTCGTTTTTGGCGCGTTTTACGTTTTCGAGCGTTTTAAAAGTTTCGAGATGCTGCCCGCATATGCCTGTGATAACGCCGATGTCCGGACGGACGATCTCGCACAATTCCTTTATGTCGCCGACCTTTCTCGCGCCCATTTCCGCTATGAAAATTTCAACGGACGGAGTTAAGTTTTTCACGGATCTGCAAATTCCGAGCGGCGTGTTGTAAGAAAGCGGGGTTGCGACGACTTTATATTTTGCAGAAAGCATTTTTTCGAGAATATTTTTAACCGAAGTCTTCCCGTAACTGCCCGTTATGCCGATTTTTATAAGATCTTTTCGTTTCGCAAGCTCATTTTTGCATTTACTTACGGAGATTTTATATATCGCCCTGTCGTACGGAAACATAACGAAATATCCCGAAACGATCAAAACGGGCGTTAAAGCGCACAACGCCGAAAGCGTGAGCGAAACCGCGAGACAAAGCGGCAACGTGTGCGCGGTCAAAAGAAACCCGATATACCCCGCCGCCGCGGCGACGAACGCCGCAAACAAAACGGAAACAACCGACATTCTTACAAACCGCCTTGTAAGCTTAACTTCTTTCACGGGCTTGTTTTTTATGAAAACGACGATATCGAAAGACAACGCCGCGGAAAGAAGAACCGCCGCATAAAGCGTTTCGTTTATCACGAAAACGGGCGAAACAAACAACGAATAGATTAAAAAAGTAAGGCTATAAGTCGATAAACGCTCGATTTCTTTTTTACAGTCGTTTTTCAGCGCGGAAAAAAAATCGCGCGGGATATAACCGCTTTGTTGAAAAACGGCGAAAAGCTTCCGCCCGAAACAAACATAGTTCGTTACGGAAAGAAGGCATAAACACATGCAAAGAAAAACCATAATCACCCCTCGATTAAAAACGCCGACGCCGCGGCGTTAAACTCCATGCTGTTTTCCGCGAAGCAGAAATGCCCGCCCGAGATAAACTTTATCCTCGCCCCGCCGATAAGTTTACAAAGCCTTTTCTGAGACGACGGCGGAGTTTCCCTGTCCTCTTTCCCGCTTAAAATAAGCGTTTTCGCCGTTATTTTTTCGGCTGATTTTTCCAGCCTTTCCCCCACGATAAGCTTAAAACTCTCTTTCATTACGGGCGAAAGACCGATATAATCGGGAGAATAAAACCTTTTGAGTTTTTCCCTCGGGACAAGCTTTTTAAGCATTAAAAAAGACGCCCTTTTAAAGAAGTACTTAACACCTCTTTTCGGCTTGATGCCGGCAGCGCCCGTAAAAACTATTCTGTTTATTCTTTTATCCTCGGCGGCGAGTTTTATTGCGACTCTCGCTCCGAACGAGTGGGCGAGAACGCAACATTTTTCAACGCCGAGTTCGTCAATCACCCGTTTTATTTCCTCTTTGTAATCGTCCACAGAGTATGGTTTTTCCATCATCCCCGCTTCGCCGAAACCCGTCATATCGGGCGCGACCACGCGGAAGAATTTCGAGAAAAAACCTATCTGTTTTAAAAAACTTTCTTTGCTCGAAAGATAACCGTGAAGCATCAGAAGCGTTTCGCCCCTGCCTTCAACGATAGCGGGAAGTCCGCCTATAAGTCGTTTAATAGCCTTTTCTCCATTATAAAGGCGTGTCTTTGTTCACCGTAATAGTTCTTTCTTTCGGTTATCGTTTCAAACCCGAGCTTTTTGTAGCATTTTATTGCCGCTTCGTTCGTCGTTTCCGCTTCGAGCATAACTCTTTCCGCGCCGAGCTTTACGGCAAGATCGATACCGTCCGAAATAAGCCGCGAAGCTATGCCTCTGTTTCGGTATTCTTTCAAAACCGCCACAAGAAGAATATCCGCCGTGTCGTAAACGACCGACAAGCCGACGTAAGCGATAACTTTTCCGCCGATTTCGGCAACATAGCCGTGAAAATAATCGTCCGAAAAAGAACCGAGGACCATTTCCTCCGTCCACGGATCGGAAAAACAGAGTTTTTCGATCTCCGAAACCGAAAAACAATCCTTTTCTTCCCACTTGCGGACGGTTATTTCGTCCGT
Source organism: uncultured Clostridia bacterium (assembly GCA_934254825.1). Lineage (GTDB taxonomy): Bacteria > Bacillota > Clostridia > Christensenellales > Borkfalkiaceae > UBA10281. Next base: position 73,218 of record CAKQMB010000013.1, read on the forward strand.
CATCACGCTTCTTCCTCCGCCTGACTTTTCTTAACGTAAAGCGGAACGAGCGTTTCCGCGTCTTCGGAAGAATTTCCGAGATTTGCGATCGCGGCTTTTATAAATCCGTCCTTGACGTTTGCGACGATCGCCCCCGCTATGCCCGTTTCCGTGTCGGAGACGATTTCATATTCTTCGGAAAGTTTTTTAAGCTCGTCGAGAGCAACAAACCTCGGCGAAAGATTTATTTTCCCCGACGCGTCGTAACCGCAAACGTAATAATTCGCGTGGCGCGCGTCTATTACGGCGAGCTTTTTCCGCCCGTCTGATACATTATACGCAAGAGACTCGAAAGAGGTTACGCCGAGAACTTTTTTTCCGAGCGCGTAAGCGAGTGCTTTGACCGTCGCGACGCCTATTCTTATGCCCGTGAACGATCCGGGACCTATCGCGCATACGAAAACGTCGATATCTTTTTTGTCAAAACCCGCTTCCGCAAGGCATTTTTCGATTTCGTCCATTAAAAGCACGGAATGCGTGAGCGCGCAGTCGGGCAAAAAACGCACGGATTTAACTTCTCCGCCCGCCATTTCGCTCCCCGCGGCGTTTCCTTTCGCAACGCTTTCCGTTTTAACGCTTCCCGCCGCAACGGTAAGGCTTTCTCTGCTCGTGTCGATTGCAAGATAGTTCATTTTATCCTCTTCAATAGGTTATTTTTCTGGTATTTTCGTCGATTTTTTCTATTTTTACTCTTTTGGTCTTATCGGGAAGAACGTCCGCGATATTCTCGCTCCATTCTATAACGCAAATGCCTTTTCCGTAAAAATACTCGGTAAGCCCGAGCGCTTCCGCGTCCTCGCCCGAGGAAAGCCTGTAACAATCGTAATGATAAAGCCTGCCGTCGTAATCGTTTAAATAAGCGTAAGTCGGGCTTGTGATCTCGTCCGTTATGCCGAGCGATAAGGCTATGCCTTTGGTGAAAACGGTTTTACCCGCGCCCATTTCGCCGTCCAATAAAACGACGTCTCCGCCGCAAAGCGTTTTCCCGTATTCTTCGGCGAATTTTATCGTTTCTTCGCGTGAATGTGTTATTTTTTCCATACGTCGATTATATACCTTTTAAAGGAATTTGTGAAGTAATTTCTTCAACCTTTTGTAAAGCAAAACGGTTATAATTCCGTTTGAAACGCCTTTTATCACATTGAATAAGACTATGTAATACCACACCTGCATAAAAAACTCTTCCGCGCCGCCGCCCATATACATCGGGAGAAGCATATAGCGGTTGGTTACGAGAGAAAGCGCGGACACGATAGCCGTTGCGACGACGAGCGAAAATACGACGACCGAAAATTTACGTCTGTAATAGTAAATAAGCGACGGCAGAACGACGAAAAACTGCGCCATTACGAAGTTTGCGAGGTCTCCCACCATCCCCGTTTGCGAAAGCGGGAGTTTTAAAAGCGTGAACACTATCACGATCACTTCGCCCGAAAGAGCGCCGAGCATATACGAAGCGACGAGCATTACCGCAAAGGAAAAGTCGAGCTTCAAAAAGGACACCGCGGGGAAAATCGGAAATTCGAGAAAGGAAATTCCGTACGCCAAAGCCGTGAAAACAGCGATCAAAGCAAGCCTTTTCGCCGAAAATTCGCTTCCGCCGCTTTCGCCGCTTTCGAATTTCTCTTCCGCGTTCGTTCCGTCGTTTTCTCTCGCATTCACCTCGGCGTTTTCTCTCGCATTCACCTCGGCGTTTTCTTTCACAACCGGATCATAAACTTCTTTTTTGTCGTTATTATCCATAAAAGCCTCCGATGAATTGTCAAACTAAGTGCAACACTTAGAGAGAAAAAAGTTAAATAAATCAACAGGTTTTTGGTAATGTAAAAC
>CAKQMB010000014.1 GCA_934254825.1 uncultured Clostridia bacterium
CACAGAAGTTAAGCTTCAGCGCGCCGAAAGTACTTGCAGGGTGACCTGCCGGGAGGATAGGTCGTTGCCACATTCCATTTAAAACACCGCTATTAAAGCGGTGTTTTTTTGTTATATATTTTATATGAAAGATTATAATCGATAAGAATTGTAAAAAAGAAAGCCTTCCCACATTGATAATGACGGATAGGGTGTGAAATGCTTAAAATCGGGGGAAGGTGGCGGCGAAGCCGACGGATGAGGGGCGACGTGAAAAAACTAGTGTAAGCAACTATATGAAAACTAAATTATAGAATTGCGCTTTCAAACGACAACAAAAGGCTCACGGAGAAAATTTCCGTGAGCCTTTCTTGATGAATTCCATACAGATCGAGGATTATAAATACTTTCCCGTAATGCTTGCGGGATTGTTTTTAATATCTGCGGGCGTTCCTTCGGCAACGATTCTTCCGCCTGCATGTCCGCCGCGCGGTCCCATATCTATAACGTAATCGGCATTTTTAATCATATCGAGATCGTGTTCGATAACAATGACGGTCGCTCCGTTTTTAATGAGTTCGTCGAACACTTTCAGCAATACTCCCACGTCCTGCGGGTGAAGACCGATTGTCGGTTCGTCGAAAACGAAAACGGAATCGTCCTGCGCTTTGCCGAGTTCCGTCGCAAGTTTGAGTCTTTGCGCTTCGCCGCCTGAAAGCGACGGCGTGCTTTCGCCCAAAGTAAGATACGAGAGTCCTAAATTCACGAGCGTTTCAAGTTTTTCTTTAATCTTTTTGTGCTTTCCGAACAAAGATACCGCTTCGCCTGCGGTCATTTCCATTAAGTCGGCAATCGAATAAAAGTTGCCGCACAATTCGATTTTTACTTCGTTCGCCCTTTCGGAAAACCTTTTACCTTTACAATCGGGGCATACGATTTCGACGTCGGGCAAGAATTGAATATCCATAGATATTTGTCCTGTTCCGTCGCAAGTCGGACAGCGCAAACTACCTGTATTATACGAAAAATCGTTGACTTTCAAACCGAGTTCCTTCGCTTTCGGAGTCGCCGCAAAAACTTTTCTCAAATCGTCCAGAATTCCCGAATACGTCGCGACCGTCGAGCGGACGTTGATTCCTATCGGCGTTGCGTCGATAAGGTTTACTCTGTTTATCCCGTCGGCTTCAATCGATTTTATATGTTCGGGTAGTTTTTCGCCGTTTATTTTTGCCTGTAACGCGGGGATAAGACTTTCGAGAATCGTCGTGGTTTTACCGCTGCCGGAAACGCCCGTTACGACGGTGAGTCTGCCTTTCGGAATTTTAACGTCGAGAGCGCGAACGGTATGCAACGGCAAGGTGGATAATTTTATCGTTCCTTTGTCGAACATTTTCGACTTTTCGGCGCGATTGCGGACGTTTACGTTATTTTTACCCGAAATGTAACCGCCGATAATTGAATTGTCGTTGTTTTCCACTTCTTTAACGTTACCGCAGGCGATAACGTTGCCACCGTTCTTTCCCGCGCTCACACCCATTTCTATAACGTAATCTGCGGCATTTATAACCCGAGTGTCGTGGTCTACGACGACGACCGAATTTCCGCGCTTTACGAGATCGCGTATTACGGCTAAAAGACCGTCTACGTTTGCGGGGTGCAAGCCTATGGACGGTTCGTCAAGAACGTACAATACGCCAGTGGTTTTATTCCTTACCGCTCTTGCGAGTTGAATACGTTGCAGTTCGCCTGTCGAAAGAGTATTCGCGGCTCTGTCGGGCGTTAAATAATCGAGTCCCAAATCTATAAGCCTTTCGGACACGGACAGAAATTCGCCCGTTATGCTTTCAGCCATAAGTCTCATATCCTGCGGTGCTTTTTGCGGAACGGTTTTTACCCATTCTATCAAATCGGACAGCGGCATTGCAAAAACTTCGGGCAGAGTTTTACCGTCTATCGTGGACGTTCTCGCAACTTTATTGAGTCGCGTTCCGCCGCAATCGGGGCAAGTCGTTTCGATTAAAAATTTCGACACGCGTTTCATACCCGTTTCGTCTTTTACCTTTGCAAGCGCGTTTTCAACGGTGTAAACCGCGTTGTAATAAGTAAAATCGAGTTCGCCCGCCTGATTTGAATTTTTTGCTTTGTATAAAATATGCTTTTTTTCGGCAGGTCCGTAATAAACGATTTCTTTTTCTTTATCCGTCAGGTCGCGGAAAGGAACGTCCGTACGAACGCCCATTGCCCTGCAAACGTCGGTCATAAGCGACCACATAAGCGAATTCCACGGCGCAACCGCTCCTTCGTCTATCGTAAGAGTATCGTCGGGAACGAGCGAATCTATATTCACTTTGCGAACGATACCCGTCCCCGAACAAGTCGGACACGCGCCCGTCGAATTGAACGAAAAATCTTCCGCGCTCGGCGGATTGAATTTTGCTCCGCATTCGGGGCATACGAGTTGTTTACCTGCGGCAATGTTTACCGTGGGCGGAACGAAATGTCCGTTCGGGCAGATATGGCTTCCGAGCCGCGAAAACATAAGTCGCAGACTGTTGGACAGTTCGGTTAAAGTTCTGAACGTGCTTCTGACGTTAGGAATTGTCGGACGTTGATGAAGCGCGAGAGCGGCAGGCACGTTTTCGATAGAATCGACGTTTGCGTTTTCCGCCTGCGTAAGTCTTCTTCTCGTGTATGCGGATAACGCTTCGAGATACCGCCGCGAACCTTCCGCATATAAAACGCCGAGTGCGAGCGACGATTTTCCGCTTCCCGAAACGCCCGCAATCGCAACGAATTTTCCGAGCGGAACATTTACGTTTATATCTTTCAGGTTATGCACACGCGCGCCGCGTATTAAAATTTCTTCGGACATTATATCACTTCCGTTGTTACTTTTTTTGGTTATATTCAAAGCCCCAATTCATCATAATGTAAAAAATCGGCAACAAATCTCTGCCTTTCTTCGTGAAAGAGTATTCGACGTGCGGCGGGATTTCGTTGAATTGTTCCCTTTTGACAAGACCGTCCGCTTCCAACTCTTTCAAAACCGACGCGAGCATTGTATTGGTTATCCCCGGCAAAGCCTTTTTCAGCCCGCCGAACCGAACCGTATCTTGCATACACAATTCATACAAAACCTGATTTTTCCATTTGCCTTGCAGCATTTTCAGAACAGGGGTTACGGGGCATTCTCCGTTTTCATCGAAAATGCCTTCCTTTACTTTCTGTTTGAATTCCTGATACGTCATTTTTTCTTTCATAACATTACTCCGTTTGATTGAATTATATATTTAGTATAATATTTATACTTGGTAATGTCAATACTAATCGACGCATTTCGGAAAAAAACGCCTTGTGAACGGACTCGCAAGGCGTTTTCATCAAAAATTACTTTTCTGCGGCAGGCGCGACTTTTGCATATCCGTTCCAGGCAAACAGACCTTCTTTTTCTTCATCTCCGTAAATACCGTCGATATTGCAGATATAAAGATAATGGTCGCCTATTTCGACAGCCTTATCAAGCGTTACGACGAACGCTAATTTTGTGTCGGCGGGAATTTTTACGTCGCTTCCGTTTATTTCGGTAAGTTCAATTCCGAATTTTTCTACTTTATCGACGTCTTTGCCCGAAGTAGAGCCGCAACCCATAACCGCTTCCGCAAGAGATAAAGACGGAACGGTTACAACCGCTTTTCCCGTTTCTCTCATACGTTGTCCCGAATATGAACCTTTGCCCATTGCAAATCCGAGCATAGCGGGGCTGAATGATAAATACGATACAAACGACACAGGCGCAACGTTAGTTGTTCCGTCGGGTTTATTTGTGCAAACAAGGGTTAGCCGAGAGGGATTCGAACCCCATCAAGCCTAAAAGCCGTCTTTTTTGCCTGTTGCGGCAAATCTTTGCTTGAAGTACGTCGAGTACGTCTGCGCAAATTTTCGTCACAACCGCCTAAAAAATACAGCTTTAAGGTGCGTAGTATTTTAACGGCGATAAATTTAGGAAAATCAAGGCAAACGAACGCAATCATACTAGACGTATTATAAGTGAGTTTAACGCAGATTTTGCAAATTTTGCGCCGTTAAAACTTAATGTGGTTCGAATCCCTCTCGGCTAAGGGGTTGGGAGAAGTAAACTTTGTCGCTTCGCCGAGATTGATTTTTTTCATAGGATAAGTCCTCCGAATTAGAAATAATTATTTCGTCTTCCGACGATACAAAAATTATACCATATCTAAAAAACTTGTCAAGTACGCAGTTTTTTCTTATATAGTACGAAAAATCTTACTGATGTAAATCTATATTCAGATCCTATGTTCGTATAATTGTTATGAAAAAATCTATAACAACTCCTTGATAAGCGGAGTTGTTATAGGGAATTATTAAAACTAAATTATAGAATTGCGCTTTCAAACGATGACAAAAGGCTCACGGTAATTTCCATCGTGAGCCTTTTTTTTACAGAACAAAAAATAATTGCAAAGATTATCAAAATGTCATTTCTCTTTTACTTTAAAACAAAACAATAAATTTTTTGTAAATTCTACCGAATACCCAGCCCAAAAGGCTTGACAAACGTAAAAATCCGCGTATAATAGTTTTATATCAAACAGTTTGACGGCGAATTTATTAAGAGGTGCGATATGAAAAGACTTATCGGAGCGGAAATACGCGGTTTGCAGAATTTAATATCAAGACAACTCGACGGTTTTACGTCTACTTTGGGAGAAGATTTGGTATCGGGACCGAATTTATTTATTCTGAAATATCTTATGGAAAATGAAAGGAAAGACGTTTTTCAATGCGATTTGGAAAAGGTTTTATCCGTAACGAAATCTACTTGTTCAAAAGTTCTGACAACAATGCAACAAAAAGGACTGATTGAACGTAGCGGCGTGGCGGATGCAAGGTATAAAAAAATCAGCATTACCGAAAAGGGTAAAAATCTGGTCGAAAAGTTTGATAAATTTATTTACGCTCACGACGAATCGCTTGTAAAAGGGCTTACCGAGGAACAAATTCAGACTTTTCTTTACTGTATCGACACCATAAAATCAAATATTCAAAATAAGTAACCTAACGTCGTTTCTTCGGGAACGACGAAAAAATTCAGTAAATAGTTTGATATCAAACCTTATTTCTTGGGAAATTGTTACAATACTAAATTCGGAGGTTAAAAATGAAAACGATTAAACTTCTTATGAAATCACTTCGGGAAAACAAGAAAAATACTTTTTTAAGTATTTTATTTGTTGCTTTGGAAGTGGTTTGCGAATGTTCGTTGCCGTTTATAATGGCAAAACTTATCGACAACACAGGCGTCGATTGGAATAGTCTTTTAATTTATGGTGGAATGTTAGTTATCCTCGCGTCTTGCGCGCTTGTGTTCGGTATTATTTCGGGAAAGTGTGCCGCAAGAGCGGGTGCGGGTTTTGCCGCAAATTTGCGCGAGGATATGTTTGTTAAAGTACAAGGATATTCTTTTGCAAATATAGATAAATTTTCCGCGTCTTCACTTGTTACTCGTATGACTACGGATATAACGAACATTCAGAACGCTTTCAGTATGATAATTCGTATCGCCGTGCGAGTGCCGCTTATGATGATATTTTCTATCATTATGGCTTTTATTATCAGTCCTTCTCTTGCGTGGATTTTTCTTGTTTGCGTACCGATTTTAGGCGGTATTATCGTTCTTATTATCAGCAAAGCAACGCCTACGTTTTCCCGTGTGTTCAAACGCTATGACTCGCTTAACAATTCCGTACACGAAAACGTAAAAGGTATTCGAGTTGTAAAAACTTACGTCAGAGAAGATTATGAAAACAAAAAATTTGAAAAAGCCGCAGATGACGTAACGAATGATTTCGTTCACGCCGAAAAAATCGTTGCATGGCTTACGCCGTCGATGAACTTTTTTATGTACGCCTGCTATGTTATTATTTCTGTACTCGGAGCATACGTCATCACAGGTAAACTTGGATGGGGAACGCTTACGACAGGCGATCTTTCTTCGCTTATAACTTACGGAATCAATATCCTTTCTTCTCTTATGATGTTTGCAATGATATTGATTATGATAACAATGTCTGTCGCGTCTGCAAAACGTATCGCAGAAGTTATGGAAGAAAAAAGCACGCTTACAAATCCCGATAACGCGTTGACTACGGTTGCGGACGGTTCTGTCGATTTCGATAACGTAACATTCAAGTATTCCGATAAAGCCGAAAAAGCCGTTTTGAGTAATATTGATTTTCACATTAAATCGGGCGAAACTGTCGGCATTTTGGGAGGAACGGGTTCAAGCAAAACTTCGCTTATCAATCTGATTTCACGGCTTTACGACGTTACGGAAGGTGAAGTAAAAGTCGGTGGCGTAAACGTAAAAAAATACAATCTTGACTCGCTCAGACAAAACGTTGCGGTCGTTTTGCAAAAAAACGTACTGTTTTCGGGAACGATAGAAGAAAACCTTAAATGGGGCGACGAAAACGCGACGGAAGAAGAAATGAAAAGGGCTTGCGAGATTTCGCAGGCAGACGAATATATTCGCTCTTTTTCCGAAGGATATAAAACTTATCTTGAAGAAGGCGGAACAAATCTCTCCGGTGGGCAAAAACAACGTCTTTGTATAGCCCGCGCTCTTCTTCGCAAGCCGAAGATTTTAATACTCGACGACTCCACGAGTGCCGTCGATACTAAAACCGACGCTCTTATTCGTAAAGGCTTAAAAGAAACGATGCCCGAAACTACTAAAATAATAATAGCACAACGTATTTCGTCCATTCAGGACGCCGATTTAATAGTCGTTTTGGATAACGGAACGATTAACGGAATAGGTTCTCACGAAGAACTTCTGAAATCGAACGCAATATACAAAGAGATTTATGAAACGCAAAATAAAACGGGAGGTAACGATAATGAATAATGCGGCATTAAACAATAAAAAGCCGTCGAGTATGAAACGGTTGATTAAATATATTTTCTCGCATAACAAAGCGGCAATGACAATCGTAACAATTTGTCTTTTCGTGTCCGCGATAGCATCTTCGGCATCCGGCGTGTTTCTGTTCTTCCTGATAGACAATGTTATAACGCCTGCTATTTCAAACGGGTTTGCAAGCGTAGCGGGAACGTTTGTCGCACTTATTGCGTTAATGGCGGTAGTATACGGACTCGGTATTCTTGCTACGACCTGCTATTCGTTTATAGTAGCAAAAATGGGACAAACAACACTGAATCATCTTCGCAAAGATATGTTTGCGAAAATGGAACAACTTCCTGTGAAATATTTTGACAGTCATAAGCACGGCGATATTATGTCTTACTACACTAACGACATAGACGCTATACGACAATTTATTTCGCAAAGTATGATTCAGATTATGAACACCGTATTCACGCTCGTCATTTTAACGGTGGCTATGCTGTATTTCTCGGTATGGCTTACGATTATCGTTTACGCGTGCGCTGCCGTTATGCTTACGGTTATAAAGATCGTCGGCGGAAAGTCAGCCAAAAACTTCGTAGCGCAACAGCATTCCACGGCAAAAATCGAAGGATTTATAGAGGAAATTATAGGTGGAGAAAAAGTCGTTAAAGTCTTTACTCACGAACAGCGTTCCATTGAAGATTTCAGAAAAATTAACGACATCGTGAAAAATGATTCTGCAAAAGCCAACGAATATGGCAATATCATTATGCCGTGTCTTGGCAGTATAGGCAATTATATGTACGTTCTTCTCGCTTTTATCGGTGGAATTTTTTGCCTTGTTGCAGGGTTCAAAAACGTATCGCTGACAGGTGTTTCCGCAATGAGTGCGGCTGTTATCGTTTCGTTTTTGCAAATGTCGCGGCAGTTCGGACAATCCATTGCTCAGGTGTCGCAACAAACGTCTATGTGTGCTATGGCTTTTGCGGGAGCAGACAGAGTTTTTGCTTTGATAGACGAAAAACCGGAAGATGACGACGGATACGTTACGCTTGTAAATGCAAAATATAACGAGAATGGCGAACTTTGCGAATGCAAAGAAAAAACGGATCTTTGGGCGTGGAAACACCCGCACCACGACGGAACTACGACTCTTACGGAACTGAAAGGCAATATAGTGCTCGATCACGTCGATTTCGGTTACGAAGAAAATCATATTGTCCTTCACGATATTTCAATAAATGCCGCGGCGGGGCAAAAAATGGCGTTTGTCGGCGCAACGGGCGCAGGAAAAACCACCATAACAAACCTTATCAATCGCTTTTACGATATAGCGGACGGAAAAATCCGTTACGACGGAATCAATATCAACAAAATCAAAAAAGCCGACCTTCGTAATTCCCTCACCGTCGTATTGCAGGAAACAAATTTGTTTACGGGAACCGTTGCCGATAATATCCGTTACGGAAAACTCGACGCGACCGAAGAAGAAATCGTCGCCGCCGCAAAAACGGCAAACGCTTACGATTTCATTATGAAATTACCCGACGGCTTCAATACAATGCTGACAAGCGACGGCGCAAATCTTTCGCAGGGGCAACGCCAACTTCTTTCCATTGCTCGTGCCGCTATTGCCGATACTCCGTTACTTATTCTGGACGAGGCAACTTCGTCAATCGACACAAGAACGGAAAAACTCGTGCAGAAAGGCACGGACGAAATCATGAAAGGCAGAACGGTTTTTGTTATAGCCCATCGTCTTTCCACCGTACAGAATGCCGATAAAATTCTTGTTCTTGATCACGGTAAAATTATTGAAGAAGGCAATCACGAAGAACTTATCGCAAAGCACGGCACTTATTATCAATTATATACAGGTGCGTTTGAACTTGAATAAATATGAGTGAAATTACCAGAAAGTACTTGGCGAGCAAATGTTCGTATGTTATAATACGAGCGAGAATACTTGCTTGCAAGGGTTTTCGAGCGCAGTATTTCAACGGAAACGGCGATTTGGCGAAGAAGCGCATGGCAACGGCAGTTGCCGACAAAATTTTATTTCTTTAAAAAGAGAGATATCGGCGTGGTTTTTAAATTGTATCAAACTCGGCTTTATTTTATTATATTACTACAAGTAACTTTTGTCAAGATACCCGCAAAATGGGATATATAGGGTTGTTCGGGTTTGCAAAACATATGAGACGGATATAGTAAAAAGTAGTTGATAAATATTTGTTGTGCAAATAGTTCCAAATAAAATGAATAGAAACGCTGATTAAACAAATAAAATATTTTAAAAAGAATATCACCGGAATAAAAAAGTGCGGGCGGCTCCGAAAGGAGCCGCCCGCTTGTTTATTTTAACTTATAGAACTAAACTTAAATAGTTTCAGTTATCAGTCTTTCTTTTCTCCGTCTCCGTTGTCGCCGTCGCCGTCGCCGTAGTCATAGGCTTCGTCGGTTGCGTCGGGAGCTTCGATGTTGTTCTTATTGGCGTTCTTGCCGTTTCCGCTGTATCTCTTGGATTTGTCGTAACCTTTCTGATAATAAGATTCGGCTTTGCGCTTTTTGCTCTTCTTGTTCTTGGTCGACATACGAATGATAACCGCAACGAGTGCCGCAACAAGAACAACCGCGATTATAATCGAAACGATTTGGAGCCAAGCATAGCTCGAAGTGCTTGTGCTGTCGGACGTGCTGTCGGAAGCGGACGTGCTGTCGCTTGCGGAGTCGCCCGCCTCGATAACGTAATCGTCGGAGTCGATCGTGTCGTAACGATAGAACATAACGACTGCGGTTCTGTCGTCGCCCGAAGTATTTTTAAGATAACCGTAAGAAACGACTACGTCGGTAGTTTCGACGACTTTATCGACCTTGTTGCCGTTTTCGTCTTCTTCCTGAACGGGGTTCTTCTTGTCTTCGTCGGTGTAATACTTAACGGTCTTGGTGTAAGAAGCGGTTTCTTCCAACTCGTAAAGAGAGGATTTAGCTGCGTAAGCGGAAACGAGAGTGTCGTAGTCGCTTGCGGAGGAGTAGGTAGCTCCCTTGTCCGCGCTGCCGATAAGCATTGCGCCTTTGCCTTCGAAACCGTATTGAAGCTCTAAGGTCTTAGCCTTGTCGCCCGTTCTGATTATAAACGTTACGGTGGTGTAACCGTCGAGAGCTTTCTTGCTGTTCGCGTTTACTTTCGTAAGCATTTCGTAATCTTCGCCGTTTACGGTGAATTTGGAAATCTGACTCTTGGAGTCGATCTCGGTGGTGTCGTAATCGTAAAGTCTTACAAACGCTTCGCCGTCGATAACTCTGAGTTTAACGCTGAAACTGTAAACGCTGTTTGCGGGAACGGTGATCGGAAGACCGTTGGAGGTCATGCGAATGTAGTAACCGTTTACGGAGTAAAGCGCGATAGCCTGAACTTCCTTGTTGTCGCCGGTAAGACCTGCGATATAGTCTTTTTTAAGAGCGTTAAGCGCGTCGTTAAGACCGTTTACGGAGTAGTTATAAGCGCTGTTGACGAGAATTGCTTTGTGTCCCGCGTCGGTGTTTCCTGCCGCTCTGTAAGCTCCGCCGGTGATCTGATCGACGCTTACTTCGTAACCGTCGTAACGGTCGTTCGCGTCTTTCTTGGTTGCGTCGTACATAACGGCGCCGGTAGTGATTGCGTAGCTGTCCTTGGTTTCGTCGTCCTTATTGTCGTCGTCGGAAACGTCGGAGTTGTAATCGCCGAGAAGAGTAACTTTCGTACCGTTGTTCGAGGTGTCCGCAAGGTTGAATTCTTCTTCGTTGAGTTTTACTACTTTGAAATCTTTGAATACGGCTTTTCCGGTGGGGAAGTCCGCGTTTACGGTCGATTCCGAAGTGGGACCGAACGTGATTTTAAGCTGATACTGTAACGGTTTTTCGCCGTCGGTTCTGTTGGTCGTAAGGTAGATCGCGTATCTTACGTCTTTTCCGTCGGTAGCGAAGCTGTCGAAACCGCCGTTTTCTTTGTTGTTATCGAGAACCTTTACGGAAGCGTTCTTGGAATAGCTCTTTGCGGAAACGTTTGCGATGAAGGAAATCATTATTCCTTTGTAGTCGGTGTCCGCGTCCTTGTCGTTGTCGACGTATTTTTCGAGATCGAAAGGAATAGTCGTGTAAGAATAGGAAGTGCCGTACGCTCTTTCAAGGTTACTGAAATCGATCGTGAGTTCGCCGTTTTCGGGAGCGTTTACGGTGTAACCTTCGCTGTCGTCTATTCCGCCGATGTTCGCGTTGACGTTGAATTTATTGAAGTCTCCGCTGCCTCCGCCGAGAACGTCCGTCGAAGTTGCGGCTTTGGTGAAGTCGACCTTAACGGCATCGGCTTCGGATTTAGCGGTGTCGAGAACGAAAGCGTCTTCGGTTTTGTCTTCTCCGTCGTAGAGGTTAAGAGCTTCGCCGTCTGCTTTTTCGAAATCGCCGGCTTCGAGCTTTTCCATCTTAACGTCGTCGAAATAAGCGTAACCGGAGCAGCCTCTGAGCTTGTTGTCGCTCGAACCGTGTCCGAAACCTAAAACTACCTGATATTTGGTGGTAGCATAGTTGCTCGGTCTGAGGTATATAGTGTACTGTTTCCATTCGCCGTCGGTATCGATGTTGTCGACGATCGTCGAACCGATAGACTGACCTACGGTGTTTTTAACTTCGATGTACGCGCCTGTGTTTACCTCGGGGTTGTTGTCGGCGTATTTACCCGAAACGTCCTTGGTGAGAACCCAAACGGTAAGTTTGTAATCGACGCCGTATTCCGCGGTGATCGTGGTGTTCGAAGTGGTGTACTGCGCGGCGCCTTCTCCCTTGGAGTTTACGTCGTTTGCAAGCATAAGGATTTTGGTTTCGCCCTCCGAAGCGCTTTCGCGTTCGAGACCCTTATCTTTGTAAGCGTCTTTCGTGATATCGATGATACCGGAAGACTTTGTCGTTCCGTAAGTGGTTCTCGAAGACCACTTAACGGTCGAGCTGAGCGTGTAAGGATAAGTGGCAGTCTTGGGAACGTAAAGTTCGAAGTTGCCGTTCGCGATCATTTGCGTGTCGTTTACCGTTTCGTCCTCGGAAGACGATTCGGAGTCCGAAGCGGTCGAAGATTCGCTTGAATTTCCGCCGCAAGCCGTAGCGCAGCAGAGAACGAGCGAAAGAACGAGCGCGGTCAGAAGCATGATGAACGCTTTGAAGTTAAACTTGTTCTGAGTTTTGTTCATAAGTCACCTTTTTGAAGTTTTTAGCCTGTCCGACCCGCGTTCACGACTTCCGAAACCGAAAATCGAAGCAAATTCCGCTTCTTTTTCCCGTTTTTTTGCGTCGTAAAAGTTCGCGTGTGCGGACGCGACCATATATTAGACTTCTCTATTATACAGCATTCGACGAAAAAATGCAATAATTCTACGGCAGATATTAAAGATTTTTACAATTTATCGGAAATTTTTTATTTATGTCGGGGCGCGGAGGATTATAACGGAATAATTTGGAAATAATAGTAACTTGTCGGGGTCGCCCGACTATCCGCAGGTGATTGAATAGAAATATGACTGAAAACATCAAAGAAAAATTATATCTTATTTTAACGGGCGTCGTGACCGGACTTGCGAACGGTTTTTTCGGCGGCGGAGGCGGAATGATCGTCGTGCCGTTGCTTACTTTTTTGTTGAAAATGAAAGCGAAATCCGCTCACGCCACGGCAATAGCGATAATTCTGCCCGTTTCGGCGATAAGCGCGATAGTTTACTTTATCAAGGGGAGTTTCGATTTCTCGGTCGGGCTTCCGTCCGGCGCGGGCGTGATACTCGGCGGAGTTGCCGGCGCGTGGCTTCTGGGCAAACTTTCTTCGAAATGGATAACGAGGATATTTGCCGTTATAATGCTTGCCGCGGGCGTTAAACTGTTGTTTTTCTGAGAGGTAATATGTGGAAATACGTTTTACTCGTTTTGACGGGGCTTATATCGGGCGTGCTCGGAGGAATGGGAATGGGAGGAGGAACTATTCTCATTCCTCTTCTCACCATCTTTTTCGACGTGGAACAAAAACAGGCTCAGGCTGTCAACCTCGCGGCGTTTATTCCTATGGCGATAGTCTCTCTTATTATTCATATTAAAAATAAGAGAGTGAGAACGAACGGTATTTTATGGATAATAATACCCGCGGCGGGATTGTCGCTCGCGGGGAGTTTTGCCGCGCAGGCGATGAACGGCGAAATTTTAAAAAGGATATTCGGCGGTTTTCTGCTGCTTCTTTCCGTTGCCCAGTTTTTCTCGGAGGAAATAAACGAAAAAATAGAAGAAAAGACGAGCGCGAAAAAAAATTAGGACGTATTCGTTACCCAACATATCGTCCGCATGTTTGCAAATTGCACAATATGTGGGGAAAATTGCACAAATCGGCGATACCCCCCTTTACAAAATCAAAAAGATATGTTAGTATTATGCAGTAGCTGTTTAAAACCCATACGGAACTCGATTTTCGGGCGTATCGATAACTTGATTATTCGGCATATATATACGGCTTAAAGGCAAGTTCTTTCGGGGTTTGAAATAACCGCAACTTAATATAAAACGTTTGTATTTGATATATTTACTCAGAGGTTAGAAAATTGGAAAAAATCGGAATTATCGACTTAGGCTCGAATACTGCAAGACTCGTCATCGTGGAAATGCTCGGAGACGGTCATTTTATCGTTATAGATCAGCTTAAAGAAAGCGTAAGGCTCGGCAAAGATATGGAAAGAGACGGCTTTTTAAAGCCGCAAAGAATAGCCGAAACGCTTAAAACGCTTAAAATGTTCCGCAAACTTTGCGACGCATACGGTATAGAGAAAATCATCGCCGTCGCGACGGCGGCTGTGAGAAGAGCCAAAAATCAGCGCAGCTTTCTGGACGAGGTCGCAACGACCTGCGGCATAAAACTCAGAGTTCTGACCGCCGACGAGGAAGCCACTTATGTTTACAAAGGCGTTATCAACACTATGGATATTCCCAAAGGGCTTATCCTCGAAATAGGCGGCGGTTCGACGAAAATCGTCCAGTATAACAGAAAAAATCTTCTCCATTTCGAAACGCTTCCGTTCGGAGCGGTCACTTTGACCGAACTTTTCCAGAACGACGGCATTTCTCCCGCGGAACAGGCGGCTAAGATAGAGGAGTTTTTCACCGAACAGTTAAAACGTATCGAGTGGCTTAAAGAAGTCGACCCCGAAACGCAGATGATAGGCGTGGGCGGGTCGTTCAGAAGTCTTTGCAAACTCAGCAAGATGATGAAGAAAAGTCCGATCAACACGGTACATAATTATCGCATAAACGTAGACGAATTCAACAGTTTGTACGATATGCTCAAAGTCCTCGATCTCGATAAAAAGAAGAGAATAAAGGGCGTTTCGTCTTCCCGCGCGGATATTCTTCCGAGCGCGCTCGCGGCTATCAGCAGTTTCGTCAAATATATGAACTACGAGCAGATGGTCATTTCGGGTTGCGGTTTAAGAGAGGGCATTATGTTCAATTACGCTATGCCCGCGACTATCGAAAAGCCTATAAGCGACGTTCTGACTTACAGCTTGCAGACGCTCGTAAGATTTTATAATTGCAATCAGAAACACGTCGAACACGTCGTAAATCTTTCCGTTCAGCTGTTCAAACAGCTCCGCGTGCTTCACAAATTCCCGAGACAGTATCTTAAAATACTTAAAGTCGTCGCGATGCTTCACGATTCGGGCGCGTCCATTAAGTATTACGGTTACGAAAAGCATACGGCGTATATCATTATGAACGCGAGCATTTACGGCATGAGTACGCGCGAAATGGTTATGGCATCTCTTGTAGCCGCCGTTCACGCCAACGACGACCTTAATATGAGCGAAATAGTGAAGTACAAGGCGTACGTTTCCGAAGAGGATATAGACGCGATAAGAAAACTCGGCATAATGCTCAGAATTGCTGAAAGTCTTGACAGAAGCATGTCTTCCTGCGTCGTATCGCTTAACTGCGACGTTCTGGGCGACTCCGTAATAATGAAGACGGAAGTCGAGGGCGACGCTTCGCTCGAAATAAAAGACGCTCTCAACGCGTTCTCCGATTTCAGAAGAATATTCCACAAAAACCTCGAAATACTTTAATGAAAAAATCAAACGCCGCGGAAAATTTTCCGCGGCGTAATTTTATGCTTTGATTACAAAAAGTCGGTCTATAAGTTGATTAAACCGTCTTTTCCTCCGTTATTACCGAATTTGTCGTTATAGTCTTTTATGGCTTTTTCGATTATCGCTATCGCTTCCGCTTTGCCTATAACTTCCTTGACGGCGGTCTCTTTTCCTTCGAGATTTTTGTAAACGGAAAAGAAATGTCTCATCTCGTCGAATATGTGCGAGGGGAGTTGCGTTAAATCGGTGTAGCGGTTATAGTTCGGATCGGTGAACGGAATGGCGATTATTTTCTCGTCGTTTCTTCCGTTGTCGATCATCGAGATCGCTCCTATCGGATACGCCCTGCAAAGGGTAAGCGGTTCAAGAGCTTCCGAGCAGAGGAGCAACACGTCGAGCGGGTCTCCGTCGTCGCCGTAAGTTCTCGGGATAAAACCGTAATTTGCGGGATAGTGCGTGGACGTGTATAAAATTCTGTCGAGAATTATAAGTCCCGTTTCCTTGTCGAGTTCGTATTTTTTCTTGCTGCCCTTGCTTATTTCGATAACGCAGATAAAATCCTCGGGGCTGATGCGTCTGGGCGATATGTCGTGCCAGATATTTGACATATTTCTGTTTCTCCTTAACTTTGTTGTCTGACTTTACGCCGTATTATACATCAAAAAATCAAATAAATCAACCATTTGCAAGTTGTTTCATAAAATTTATAAAATATTTCAAACGATAAGTTTTTTCGGGGCGTAAACGCCGTAAAAATTCGTTCGGATCGGCAGAGGAACGAGCGGACGGAAAAAATCGAAAAATTTTTATTTTTAAATGAATTATTTTTCAATTATATATAGACAAGAAGCCCGTTCTGTGGTAAAATATCATAAACCGCGACCGAAAAAATTTTCTGGCAGCGGTTCGGAGAAAACATATGATAACTTCGGAGAAAACATATGATAAAGAGAATTATATTCGATCTTGACGGAACGCTCTGGGACACGAAAGAGTCCTATATGTACTCATACGACAAACTTTTCGCCGAGCTTGACTTAAACCGCGAGCCGCACAGAGAAGAAGTTCTCGCCTTTATGGGCATAAAACTTAACATTCTTCTCGACGCATTGTTTCCCGAGATCGAAAATAAACGCGAAATAGGCGTTAAGGCGGTAAAATATTCGATAGAATACGTTTTGAAACATCCTTCGACGAACAGTCGCGATATCGAGGAATTGTTCGGAAAACTCAGCGAAAAATACGAAATATTCGTTATAAGCAACTGCCCGAGGGTGTATCTGGAAACGTTTTACCGGGTTTCGAACGTCAAGCGTTTCGTCACGGGAGATTATACCATAGAAGACGGCGAAAAAGAAGATCATCTGCGCAAAATTTCCGATAATTACACGGTGAAATCGCTGTATGTCGCCGATTCTCGCGAGGACTACGACGCGATAGGCGATCACAGGAGAATGTACTTCATTTTCGCGAAATACGGTTACATAAATTCCGACGTTTACGATTATTTCATAAATTCTCTGGACGAGATAATACCCGTCTCGGCGAAAATCGACGAAAAGGAGAAAATGCTCGAAGGAAACGAGTACGAAATTCTTTCTTCGAACGATTCGTCCTTAACGCTTATAAAAAAGTCCGATTGTTATTATTTCGGTTTCGTAAATTTCCGAAATCCCGCCGACGACGAGATCGTTATCGAAAAATTGAAGAAAAAGGCGATCGGTTCGTATGCGCTCGGTCCCATAAACGGCTCGACGTGGTACAGTTACAGAATAGCCCTCGACAATTTCGATTTCAGGCTTTATCCCGACGCGATAAGCGACGAACGTATTCTTCGGTTGTTTTTAAATAACGGTTTCGAGGTGGAGCATAAGTATTCTTCCACGCTCGCCACGCTCAACGAAAGGATATGGGAAAAGGGGAAGAAAATCAAGCTTTCGTCCGACTACGAGATAAAAACGGCGAAAGGAAAAGAAGTGTATTCTTATCTCGACGAGCTTTACGAAGTCGCTTCCGACGCTTTTAAAAACGCCGATTATTACGAGCCTGTTTCCTTGGAAAACTTCAAAAATATTTACGTCCGCAATATGGATTTCATAAATCCCGAGCTTGTGGCGATTTATTTCAAAGGGGAAATGATTGCGTTCAATTTCTGTTATCCCGACCCCGAAAACAGGTTTTATGTAAGCAAAACCATCGCCGTAAAGGAAAAATTCCGTTCTTTGCCCGTTTTACTGAAACTTATCGATATATCGAGCGGGTGTATGACAACAGACGGTTTCGATAAAGTTCTTTACCATTTTCAGAACGACAGAACGAAGGTTTTGTACGCTATGGCGAAAGATCATCTCATCAGAAGAAAATACTACGGACTGTTAAAGTATACCGCCGAAAAGCAAAAGTAAAAACGCCTATGAAAAATAAACATATGTGCAAACGATGCGTCAGCGACAAAACCGTCCGGCATATCGTTTTCGATAAAAACGGAATATGCAATTTCTGCAATTCTTACGACAGGCATTATAACGAACTTCACGATTATCCTCGTCTTCGCGAGCTTTTTCTTAAAAAGATACGTTCGGAAAAACCGCATAAGTACGACGTCGCGTTGGGTTTCAGCGGCGGCAAGGATTCCACATACGTTTTGTATATGCTGACCGAGGTCTATCGTCTTAAAGTGAAGGCGTTCACGCTCGACAACGGATTTTTGTCCGACGAAGCGAAAGATAAAATCGACCGTATGGTAAAAGAGTTCGGCGTGGAACACGAATACGTCGTCTGCGACGATACTATCCTCAAAGATATGTACGGGTATATCGTTTCGAAATATCTGTCCCCGTGTATTGCCTGTTCGTTTTTAGGCTACGCGGCAATGATAAATTACGCCTCGAAAATCGACGCGGCGGTCGGTATTCACGGCAGGAGCATTCCGCAGATGCTCAGAAATTATGCCGACGACGTGGACGATTTTTTCAAACCTTTTATCGAATCGGGTTTAAAAGAAGACGGCAACGACGAGGAAGTCTTTTCGACGGTGCTTGAAAAGATATCGGGGCTTGTCGATAAAAAACTCGCCGAAAAAATCAAAGAAAATTTATTGCGGGACGCGCTCGGAAACGGTTTTCGTCCTTTTTTGAGCTACTTTTTGTATCATCCTTACGACAGTAAAAAGATTATATCGTTTCTCGAAGAAAAAACTTCCTGGCGCGTGGAAAGCGAGGAAGAACATTTCGATTGCCTTATTCATCACGGAGCGTTATATCTTAAAAATCTCGCGGCGAGAAGAAGTCATCTGATGCCCGAATATTCCGTTATGGTGAGAGAGGGAACCCTGTCGAGAGAGGAAGCGTTGCGAAAACTCGTCGTAAACGACGATGTAGCCGCGTCCGAAAAAGAACTTAAAATGCTTTGCGACTATGCGGGTATAAATTATTCTTTACTTATGCTTAAAGCGAAACTGTATTCGAAAAGGTGGTGGTGAGAATGAAAATCGGACTTTTTTTCAAGAGGTATGTTTCCGTTCTGTTCTTATCCGCCGCATGCTATGCCGTCGCTGCGCTTTGCGGTTTGTTTTACGGCAAATCGTTCTCCGATTTTATTTCGCCGTCTCTTTTAATTTCGATACTTATAGGTTACGAACTCAGAATCGTCGACGATATAAACGATTTTTACGGCGACGTAATAAAAAGAAAAACTCTTTTTTCCCGCAAAACGCTTGCGTTTCTTTTATGCGCGGATATGGCGGCGATCGTCGGTTTAAGTATCGTCTGCGCCCGATATCTGTTTCTTATTCCCGCGGGGATCGTGGCGGTTTTGCTTGCGTGGAACAAAGAATATGTCAAAGCGTTTGTTTTGCCGACGGCGGTTTGCGCCGCGTTTTATTATAATTGCGGTGTGCGATTTGCGCTTATCCCGCTTGCGGCGGGCGCGGTTGCGTTAAGTCTTGCGTTTGCTTTATTGAAATCGAAGAAAAGAGAGAAACCCGAACTGAAAGACGTGGGCGGAAAGGCTTATAAACTGTCGATCGTCAAAGGTTGCCGGATCCCTGAATTCATCGCGATACCGTATTACGAACTCGACGACGAAGAACGGGTAAGAGCATATATAAAAGCGTTTTGCAAAAAACGCGGAAAATACGCCGTCCGATCTTCGGGTATAGACGAGGACTCTTTGGAAAACAGCTTTGCGGGCGTACACGAAAGTTATCTCAACGTCCCCGCGGACAAGGTTTTCGGCTACGTTCGGAAAGTTCGCGAAAGCGGAAGAAGCGAGCGGGCGGCGGCTTACCGTAAATACAATAATCTCGAACAGACCGACGGGCGAGTTTCCGTTATAATCCAGAAAATGGTTTACGCCGATTTTGCGGGCGTTATAAACACCGTAAATCCCGTTACGAACGACATAAACGAAACGGTGATAAGCGTCTGCGGCGGATTGGGAGATAAGCTCGTCGACGGGCAGACCGACGGAACGACTTATTATATAAACGGTATCAAAGAAACGGTAAACGGCGAGGATATTTTAAACAAAAAACAGAAGAAAAATCTTCTTATGCTCGGCAAAACCGTGGCTCGGCAGACCGAAAGATTTCAGGATATAGAGTTTGCCCTGGTAAAAAACAGGGCGTATCTTTTGCAGACGAGAGATATCGCGACATACAAGGATATAAATTCCCACGGGCTGAAATTTATTATAGACAATTCCAACATTATAGAGTCTTATTACGACGTGACCTTGCCGCTTACGTTTTCTTTTGCGAAGGATATCTACGCGAAAGTGTATTCGGCAACGTTGTCCTTAGGAAAAATTCGCTCGAAAATCATGAATTCTTTAAAGAATTCGCTCGATAATATGCTTTATTATTACGACGGGAGAATTTACTACAACCTCAGAAGCTGGTACCACGTCACGTCGATTTTTCCGACGAAAAACTCGACGAAGTATATGGAAAGCATGATGGGCGTCAAAACTTCTTCGAGCGGGAACAAAAGAGTCAAACTGAGCGTTTTCGACGCGATAAAAATCCTGTTTATCTTTCTCGGAAAATTAAAGCGTATGGACGAATTGTCGGACGATTTTATCCGCCGTTTCAACGAAATAGTGAAACCGTATTACGGAAAAGAGATAAACGCGGGGGACGAAGAGCTGAAAAAGCTTTACGAGTCGATTGAAAAAAAGATAATTCCCGAGTTTACCACGCCGATTCTGAACGATTGCGCCGTTATGTTTTATTTCGGAATGCTCAAAGAAAAGGCGAAAAAATTCCCGAACCCCACCGATATAGTCAACGAATGCGTGAACAGCGACGGAGACGTCGAAAGCGCGAAAAGCGCGACGGCTATGAAAGAAATAGCCGCTTATATAAGGCAAAACGAGGATTTGTCGCATGATTTCGGCAGTCTTTCGGACGAGGAGTTGTTCGAAAAGTATTACGTTTCCGAAAACCCGCTGTCCGAAAAACTTCGCTTATACGTCGATTTGTACGGACCGAGGGTTATGAACGAATTGAAGCTCGAAACGATAACGATGATCGAAAATCCGAGACTTGTGATCCCCGCGGTCAAAAACACGTTGCTTTGCGGCGGCGAAGAGACGCCGCGGCATAAAGCGGAAATTCCGAAAAAACTAAAAAAACTGTCCGAAAAAGCAAGGCATTACGTCCGCAACCGCGAAAGGCTCCGCCTTCGCAGAACGTATATTTTTTCGGTCGTCAGAAATATTTTTCTCGCTTACGGGAGAAATTACGCAAACGAAGGAAAAATTGATCGCCCCGAAGATATTTTCTATCTTACGAAAGAGGAAATTTTCGATAAATCCGCAGATTTCAAGGCTCTGATTTGCGAAAGAAAGCTTAAAGAAGAGGAATACAAAAAGAAACCTTACTATAACAGGGTCGCTTTTTACGAAAACAGGGAACTTCCCGTTTCTTCGTTGTGTTTAAGCGGCGGCGGACTTTCGGGTATTCCCTCGGGCGCGGGAGTTGTGAAAGCGCGGGTGTGCCTTCTCGAAAATCCGACGGATAAGTTTATCCCGGGCAGTATTATTCTCACGAGGCGTACCGACCCCGGGTGGATAACGCTTTTCCCGCAGGCGGCGGGCATAATCGTCGAACACGGGAGCATGCTTTCGCACAGCTTCGTCGTGGCGAGAGAAATGGGACTTCCCGCGGTGGTTGGCGTGCCGTGCGCAACGGAGCTTATAAAAGACGGCGATATCGTTACGCTCGACGGCGTGAAAGGAGAGATTACGATTGAAAATTAAGGAGTACTACAAAGAAAAAGAGTACATACATTACAGCAACTGTCACGAGGATTTCGACCTTCTGAACTCTTACCGAAGACAAAGCGACAAGGAAATTTTGTCGGTTGCGTCCGCTCTCGATAACAGCCTCGGTTTTCTTGCGGACGGCGGCGTAAAGGTGGACGCGTTCGATTACAATATCACGCAGGTGTATCTTTGCAACCTGAAAAAAACGGCGATAGCCGAGCTTGAAAGAGACGAGTTTCTTGCCTTTATCGGCGTTACGGAAGGCGACTCTTTCGGTTTGTATAAAAAAATCTCGCCTTTTTTGGACGGAGAGACAAAAAAGTATTTCGACGAGCATATTTTTCTCGTTAAGGATATAAAGCTTGTTCACGCGGGGAGGTTCGAATATTATCTCCGCACGTTCTCGCAAAAAATTCTTCCTCTCGTCGCTTCGAAAAAGCGCGTAAAGGAATTTGCGGAATGCGAAAATCTCGAAGAGCAAAAACGCGTTTACAAAAAGTATATCGACAATCTTCGGCTTAAATTTCTGTTCGGGATTTTCTTTTCGGAAGCGGTTATGAAAAGGCTCGGGCGGGATAAAGAATTTTTCAGATATAACAGCGGGAGTCTTTCCGAAAGCCTGAAAAGGCGGTTCGATACGGGTGTGGAGAACGTTATAAACGGCGAAAATCCGTATATAAATTATGCGCTCACGGGCAATTACAAAGCTTTGCCGTTTTATTTAAGAGAAGAAAATTACTATAAAATCAAAAAGAATATCGCCGACATCGAGATCCGATTTGCGACGATGGACGAAATGCTCGCCCGCAAACAATACGATTTTATAAATCTTTCGGACGTGTTCGAGTATCTGCCGCAAAACGCAATGGCGGATTACACCGAAAAATTGCGCGCAAGCCTTAACCGAAACGGAAGAGCGGCTTTCTGGAATATGCTCAACACCCGCGCGGCGGGGCTTGAAAGGATAAACGACGAAAGCGATTTACTGAGGGATAAAGCCTTTTTTTACAAGGATTTTCTGGTCTATGAAAAACAATAAAATAAACGAATTTCTGAGATTTTGCAAAGGCAACGAAAAAACGGCGATAATCGATAAAAACAGAAAAGTGTCTTTCGGCGAATTTTCGGAAGATTGTTTTAAAATGCAAACTTTTCTCGCCGAAAAGTTGCCGCGCGGCGAAAAAGCGCTCGTTTTCGTTTATCCTTATTCCTATTTATTTTACGTTCTTATCTTCGGCGGGGTTCTGGCGGGAGCCGAACTTGTTATAATCGATTCTTTCGCGGATAAAAACAGAACGAAAAAGATGACGGAGCTTGCGGGGTGCAATTACGCGCTCACGGGCGGAGTTACCCGTTTTTTGGGGTTTAAACTTCCGAGGATTAAAAAAATAGACGTCGGTAAGTTTAAGTTTTGCGAAAAATCTTTTGCAGAGCGCGGCGAAGCGAGCGTAACCACGTTCACTTCTGGAACTACGGGTTTTCCAAAACCCGTGAAAAGAAGCGCGGATTTTCTGCTCGGGCAGGCGGATTTTATAAGAAACAATATAAACCTCGGCGAAGAAGAGATCGTTTACTGCGGCTTGCCCATGTATTCCGTTCTTTCGGTTTTTTCGGGATATACGACGGTTATTTCGGGGAAAATAAATCCGAAAGTGACCGCCGTTATAACTTCGATCGGGAAAGCTTTGTCTTTTCCCGTTTGCCGGAATGTGAAAAGAGGATTTTTGGGCGGAGCGATTTTATACGGCGAAGAGGCGGAAAAGATTTCGTCCGTTTTTCCGCGTGCCGAAATAACTTACGTTTACGGGGCGACCGAAAGCGCGCTTATGTATAAAACCACATTGGATAAGTATCGCAAAGATCTGTTTTCGTTCGACGGGAAAATCGAAGGCGTTTCGGTTCGCATAGAAAACGAAAACTTCGAGGGCGTGGGCGAAATTTCCGCGGAGGGGGACATCGTGATCGCCGATAAAAAGCATTTTACGGGCGATATCGGGAAAATTTCGGACGGAAAGCTTTACGTTTACGGGCGGAAAAAGTACAGTATGCCCGAAATCGGGTTTTACAATTACGTCGCGGACGAGAAGATCCGCGAGGACAACAAGAAAATGAAAGCGGCGTTCAGCTTCGCGTGCGGCGGAAAGGTTTACGTTATTTATAAAGGAAAGCCGACGGTTAAAAATCCGGACTACATATATTATAAGGTCGGAAAAATTCCTTACGACGCAAAGCATAAAACAAAGCTCGATTACAAAAAAGCGGCTTTATCCGTCGGAGTTTATCGGAAATCTTGATTGCAGATATAAGAATTTCTTAATGATATTTTTGTGTAAGCCCGCTTAAAAATCCTTGACAAAAAATCTTTCGGGGTGTATCATAGCGGCATAAAGAAAAGGAGAGCGGACTATCCGCAAAGAAAAACGAAAATGTTATTCGTCGGCAAAGCAAGCTTTTATTTTTACTTTTATCGCAGTCTTAGTTAATTTTTAGCTACGATATTTTTTGCTTTGTCTTAAAAAAAGACGTGACTTGGAATCGTAGCTCGGGCTGCGATTTTTTTTTGCGAAAATCTTATTTCCGAAGGAGTTAAATTATGAAAACGATCAAAAGGCTTTTATGCGCGGCGCTTGTCGCCGTGTGCGCTATGGGTACTGTGGTTATGACGGGCTGCGGCGGCAAAAAAGCGGATTATAAAATCGGCGTTTTGCAGGTTGCCACTCACACGGCGTTAGACGCGGCGAGAGACGGTTTTACGGAAACTTTGAATAAATGGGCGGCGGATAACGGCAAAACGATCGACTTCGATTTGCAGAACGCTCAGGGCGACTCGAACAACGAAAAAACTATGGCGTCAAACCTCGTGGCGGGGAATTGCGATTTGCTTTTAGGCATAGCGACGTCTTCGGCAAGGGCGCTCACCACCGCAACGACGAAAATCCCCGTGCTTTTTACGGCTGTTACGGATCCCGTCGTCGGCAACATTTCGGGCGATAACGTAACGGGTACGAGCGATATGGCGCCCATTGCGAAGCAAATAGATCTTATCGGCAAAATCGTTCCGAACCTTACAAAAATAGGTTTTCTGTACTGCGGCGGCGAGGAAAACTCGCAGAAACAGGTTCAGCTTGCAAAGGATCGTTGCGACGAGATCGGTATAGAAACTCAGAATTTCACCGTTACGGCAACGAGCGACATTCAGCAGGTCGTCGAAAGTATCGGTTCGGATATTCAGGCTGTATTTATCCCGACGGACAACCTTCTCGCGGCTAATATGCGCCTTGCCTGCGACATTTTAACGCCCAAGGGCATACCCGTTATCGCGGGCGAAGAGGGAATGTGCGAAGACGACGAAGGTCTCGCGACGCTCAGCATAGATTACAAAAAACTCGGCGTTCAGACGGCGGAAATAGCCATAAGAATTTTAAACGGCGAAAAACCGTCGGCAATTCCTTTCGAGTACTACAATCAGGCGGCTACGTTCGTTATAAACGAAAACAACGCGGCAAAACTTCTCGCAAAGAATTCCGCTTTGAAAATATCGGCGGCGGATATAGCAGCTCTTAGATCCGAATACAACAAATAATTTATCGGGGAACTTTTTAATGGATATAATGAATATCGTTCGCGCTCTGCCGGGCGGCGTTGCGCAAGGACTGATGTGGGCTGTTCTTGCCCTCGGCGTGTATGTAAGCTACAAAATACTCGATTTTGCCGACCTTTCGGTCGACGGTTCGCTGGCGACCGGCGGAGCGGTTGCGATAGTGTCGATAGAAGCGGGCGTGCCTGCGCTTCTTGCCATGCTCTTTGCTTTTCTTGCGGGAGCTTTGGCGGGGGCTTTGACCGCAACGCTTAACACAAAACTCAAAATTCCGCCGATTTTGTCGGGAATACTCACAATGTCGGCTCTTTATTCGATAAATCTGCATATATTGAGGGAACTTCCCAACGTCTCGATTCCGTCGAGCGCGTCGACGTATAACGGTATGTTCGCGAAACTTTTTTCGCTCAGCGTTATCGACGATAAGAACGTTCTCACGATTATTTCGTGCGTTATAGCGATAGCCGCGGTGATCGCTATAATGTACTGGTTTTTCGGTACGGAAATCGGCAGTGCGGTAAGAGCGACGGGTTGCAACGAGAAAATGGCGAAAGCTCAGGGGATCAACACCGACAGAACGAAGTATATCGCGCTTATGATGAGTAACGGTTTGGCGGGGCTTTCGGGCGCGCTTATCGCTCAGTACAATTTCTCGGCGGACGTGAATATGGCGAGCGGAACGATAGTCATAGGTCTTGCGTCGGTCGTAATAGGCGAGCTTATTATCGGCAACAAATTTTCGTTCTGGGTGAAACTTTCGGGCGTCGTTATCGGCAGCGTTATTTACAGGCTTATTTTCACGATCGCCGTAGGTCTCGGAATGAACACGAACGACCTTAAACTTATCGCTTCGGTTATAATCGTAATAACGCTTTGCGTTCCCGCGATAAAGGCAAAAATTGCCGGGAGGAAGAAAAATGCTTGAACTTAAAAACGTTTCTCTTTCGTTCAACAAAGGCACGGTAAACGAGAAGAAAGCTCTTCAAGGATTGAACTTAACGCTTAACGACGGCGATTTCGTAACCGTTATCGGTGGAAACGGCGCGGGCAAATCCACAATGCTCAACGTTATTTCGGGCGTTTTCCCCGCGGACGACGGCAAGATTATTCTCGACGGGCAGGATATCACGTCGCTTAAAGAATACAAGCGCGCTTCGCTGATGAGCAGAGTGTTCCAGGACCCCCTTCTCGGAACGGCTGCGAATATGAACATAGAAGAAAACCTTGCGCTTGCCGCGAGAAGAGGAAAAAAACGCGGCTTGAAATGGGGTATGAAAAAAGGGGAACTCGAAGAATATAAAAGCTTGCTTGCGGGTCTCGAACTCGGCTTGGAAACGAGAACGGGACAGAAAGTAGGAACGCTTTCCGGCGGACAAAGACAGGCTCTTACGCTTTTAATGGCTTCGCTTTCGAACCCTAAGCTTCTGCTTTTGGACGAACACACCGCCGCGCTCGACCCGAAAACGGCGAAAAAGGTGCTTGCGCTTACCGACGAGATCATCGAAAAAGACAAGCTCACCGCCATTATGATAACGCATAATATGAACGACGCGATAACTCACGGCAACCGCCTCATAATGATGAACGCGGGCAGAGTGATTTTCGACGTGGAAGGCGAGGAAAAGAAAAAGCTCACGATAGCCGATCTTCTCGAAAAGTTCGAAAAGATCACGGGCGAAGAAATGGCGAGCGACAAAATGATTTTGTCGGAATAATTAAAACCTTTAATAAGTCGGAAAAATTTTAAACCTTTAATAATCGGAAGCCGCGGAAAATTTTTTGCGGCTTTTTTAATATTTCCGTATATTTAACGGTCAGGCGTGACATAGTAATATCGTCAACGAAATCGGAACATGCTATTTGACGAAAGTCATCGGGGCGCGTTTCTGAAATACCGTTTGTTTTCGGGTTTTCGTTGGTTTAAATATAGCGTTGCCATAGAACGAAAAAACAGAAGAAAACAGGCGGAATTTCTTTAAAAACAGACAAGAAGCTTTGCCTGAAATATGGCAAAGCAGTGAAACCGTCGGGAAAAAACCGACGGTTTCTTTTGTAAAAGTTTCACTTTTTTATTATTCGTCGAACATACGGAAATAATAATAAAAATGTAAAATAACAATCGTAAAAAGAGAAAATAAACGGAAGACGTTTAAAAAGAAACAAATAAACGGGAGACGTTTTTATATATGAAAAACATAAAAAAATCCTTTATATTCGTGATCGTGATCGCGATTATAATGTCGCTTTGTTCCTGTTCGGACGGTTTTTTCACCGACGGAGACGGATTGAACGGCTCGACGTCGAACAGAACCGAAAGCGCGGAGTCTATCGGGAGAGTAAACCCGAGCGAAATCAACTTCAATCTTAAATATGTCGCGGCGAACGAGATGCAACCGACCACGACGACCGAAGTCGTCGCGAAAGTCCGTCCGTCCGTTCTCGAACTTTACTGCATCGTCGGCACTTCGAAGAGCAGCGGAAGCGGCGTAATTCTCGCTTTCGACGACAGCGACGACGACGGAACCGACGATCAGGCGCTCGTCATAACCTGCCACCACGTTATCGAAAACGCTTCGCAGATGACGGCTAAGTCGATTTACGGCAAGGAATATACCGCCGAACTTATCGGAGCCGATCCCGTGTCGGATATAGCTCTTTTATGGATAACGCTCGACGAAAACAACGATTTCACGGGTCTTACCGCCGCTGAAATGATGTACGAAAGCGACAGCCTTATCATCGGCGCGGACGTGCTTGCGATAGGTAACCCCCTCGGCTATCTCGGCGGAACTGTCACTAAAGGCATAATCAGCGCGCTTAACCGCGACGTAACCGTGGAAAACAGAAAAATGACGCTTATTCAGACGGACGCCGCGATCAACGGCGGAAACTCGGGCGGCGGCTTGTTCGACGCGTCCACGGGCGCGCTTATAGGTATCGTAAACGCGGGTTACAAATCTTCCGCGGCGCAAGGTCTTTCTTTCGCCATTCCCTGCGGAACGGTTAAATCCATAATGGATAAGCTTCTCGATAAAGGCTACGTCGAAGGCAACTTCGATTTCGGCGTAACGTTCGACGCAAGTACGTTTTATAACAGCGCGTGGTCTACAAAAACTTACGTCGTTATCGACTCTTTGGACGCTTACGGTTCTTTCTCCAAAGGCGGAATGGAAGAAGGCGATATAGTCCTTTCGGTAAAAGTCGGAAGCAAGAGCATAGACGTAAGCAATTACACCAACTCCACGCTTACCGAGCTTGAAAACTTCCTCGGCGACTCGTCTTTCAAGATAGGCGATAAAGTGGTCGTGAACTATATGAGATATTCCCGCACGCTCAGATCTTACGAAAAAGCTACCGCGGAATTTACGATCGAACAATATATTTACGGAATTATCTGAAATCCGATAAAAGAAAAACGAACGTGAAGGCGTTCGTTTAAAAGAAAAACGAACGTGAAGGCGTTCGTTTAAAAGAAAAACGAACGTGAAAGCGTTCGTTTAAAAGAAAAACGAACGTGAAAGCGTTCGTTTTTTTTATGCCGCAAACGTATTTGCTTGACTAATTTCGTCATTTCATATAAAATAATAAGGAATATGATTATACTTGGCATAGACCCCGGGCTTGCGACAATGGGCTTCGGGGTTATCGAAACCGAAAAAGGCAACAGCAGAGTGATAGATTACGGGGTTGTTTTAACCCCGAAAACCGAAACTCTCCCCGTGAGACTTGCGCTTCTGGAAGAAGGCGTGCAGAAACTTGCGGAGAAATTTCACCCCGAGGAAATCGCGCTCGAAGAGCTTTTTTTCAATAACAATATCACGACGGGTATCAACGTCGCGCAGGCGAGGGGAGTTATTTTGCTGACCTGCGTTAAAAGCTGCGGCAGACTTTACGAGTACACGCCTTTGCAAATAAAACAGGCGCTTACGGGTTACGGCAGGGCGGACAAGCATCAGATACAGATGATGGTCAAAACCTTTCTGAAACTCGATAAAATTCCCCGCCCGGACGACGCTGCGGACGCGCTCGCCGTCGCGCTTACGCACGCGCAGACAAACAGACTTCGTTCGCCGTTCGGCATAAAGTAATACGACGTTCGGCATAAAGTAACGGTTTGTTTCGGCATAAGCAAGACAATAAGGAGCAGAAATGATAGCTTACATAAAAGGAAAAGTCATAGACGAGTTCGAGGGCGGAGTCGTTCTCGAAAACAACGGAATAGGTTACGAGATTTTATGCTCCACGGAGCTTCTTTCCGAGCTTTCGGCAAAAAAAGAGGGTGGAGCTTACACATATCTGCAAGTCAGAGAGGACGGATTAAGTCTTTTCGGATTTGCGAACAAAGAAGAAAAGCGAATGTTTTTAAAGCTCGTCGCTATTTCGGGTATAGGTCCGAAAATGGCGATGGGTATTCTTTCGGGAATGAAGCTCGGCGACCTTGCAACGGCTATCGCCACGGGCGACGTTAAAGGTCTTTCCAAAATCAAGGGCTTGGGCAAAAAGACTGCCGAAAGAATAATTCTCGAACTTCGCGAAAGCGTTTCCAAAGAGGAAATACAGATCGCTTCCGAGGATATGCCCGCGGCGGCTTTTTCGTCGGACGACGAAGACGCGGTCATCGCGCTTATGGGTCTCGGATTTTCTGGCGTACAGAGCAGAAACGCAATAAAAACGGCAAAGGAACAAGGGGCGAAAACAATTCAGGACGTAATTTCCTTCGCCTTGAAGAGTATGGGTAGATAAAATGTTCGATGAAGAAGAAAGTCTGATCGTCAGCACGAAAACGGAATACGACGAAGTCGAAAACGTACTCCGTCCGAAGTCGATGGAGGGGTACATAGGGCAGGAAAAGGCTAAAACCAACTTGTCCGTTTTTATGCAGTCCGCCAAACTTCGCGGCGAGCCGCTCGACCACGTTTTGCTTTACGGTCCGCCGGGCTTGGGTAAAACCACCCTCGCGCACATTATCGCCGCCGAAATGGGCGTGCAGATAAAAGTCACTTCGGGACCGTCGATAGAAAAATCGGGCGATCTTGCCGCGATACTTACCAACCTTAACGAGGGCGACGTACTGTTTATCGACGAAATTCACAGATTAAACCATAACGTAGAGGAAATCCTTTATCCCGCGATGGAGGATTTCTCGCTCGATTTCATTATCGGAAAAGGTCCGTCCGCAAGGTCGGTGCAGATCCCGCTCAAACGTTTCACGCTTGTCGGCGCGACGACCAAAGCGGGTATGCTCAGCTCGCCTTTAAGGGACAGGTTCGGCGTTATTTTAAGGCTCGAAATGTATTCGGTGGACGAGCTTGCGGAAATAGTCCGCCGTTCGGCGGCAACATTGGGTACGCCCGTATCGAAAGAAGCTTCGCTCGAAATCGCTAGGAGAAGCCGCGGCACGCCGAGAATAGTAAACAGGCTTTTAAAACGCGTGCGCGATTTTTCGATCGTTATGAACCACGAGGAGATAACTTACGACGACGCGCGCCACGCGCTCGAAAGGCTCGAAATCGACGAACTCGGTCTCGATAACATCGATATAAGGCTTTTAACTTCTATGATGGATAAATTCGGCGGAGGTCCTGTCGGTCTCGATACGATCGCCGCGACGATAAACGAGGATTCCAACACGATAGAGGACGTTTACGAGCCTTATCTTTTGCAGCTCGGATTTATTCAGAGAAGTCCGAGAGGAAGAATTCTCACGCCCAAGGCATACGAGCATTTGGGGAGAGACGTTCCGAGAAAATTAAGAGAGCAGCTTTCGCTGTTCGATTTCAACTGATATAAGATATTTTGCGTTATTCGATAATCCTTGCGAGTTATAATGGAGACTGAATGAGTACAGAATTATTTTTGAACACCAAGCGTCGATTGTCAGGGCAACAACTACTTAAGATACAAGAGTGTTTCGGACGAAACGGCGTGGAAGAAATAGGTTTTCGTTATGTCGGAAAGTTGCTGAATATTGAAGGTGAAAACTATTATTTTGATAGTATGTGGACTCCGTTTTTAAAACCTTTAAACGAGTTTAAAAACCCGAACGTGGATAATTATAACGGCTTGAACTCAATATTTGAAACAATCAGAGAAATTATAAGTTATTTGCTCAACGAAAATCACAGTGTTAAACTTTTTTTAAATTCTGTCGAAGATAAGGGGTTTACCGAAAAAGGACAAACAAGGCTTGAATTTTCCGATCTTGATGAATTCAGAAATTTTGAGTGGGGGACTGTTTACGAAATATGTAAATAGTTTTTAATAAAGGCAGAGTTGTCATAATTCGATATGAATAAAAAATCGGTTATAATAATTATTATGCTCGATATAGCGACGATTTCGGTTGCTAAACAAACAATAAGATAGGACAATATGTTAAAAACAAGCGATTTTTATTACGATTTACCCGAAGAACTTATCGCGCAGACGCCGATAGAACCGAGAGACGCTTCGCGGCTTTTGGTTTACGACAGAGCGAAAGATAAGGTCGAACACAGGCATTTTTACGATATCGGGGATTACCTCAAAGCGGGCGATCTTCTCGTTATAAACACGACGAAAGTTTACCCCGCGAGAATTTACGCTTACACTTCGCACGGCGGAAAAGTGGAAATTCTGCTTCTTAAAAGGCTTAATCTTACCGACTGGGAATGTCTCGTAAAACCGGGGAAGAAGTGCAAAGAGGGCGTAATTCTCGTTATAAACGAGGAGCTTAAAGTCGAAATTCTTTCGAGAACGGACGACGGCGGGAGAATTATCCGCTTTATTTTCGACGGAGTATTCGAAGATATACTTTCGAGAGTGGGCGAAATGCCGCTCCCCCCTTACATACACGAAAAATTGAAGGACAAGGATCGTTATCAGACGGTTTATTGCAAGGAAGAAGGTTCTGCCGCCGCGCCTACAGCCGGTCTTCATTTCACGGTCAGGCTTATGGACGAGCTGAAAGCAAAAGGCGTGGAGTTCGCCGAGGTTCAGCTTAACGTCGGCCTCGGAACGTTCCGCCCCGTAAAGGTCGAGGACGCGGAACACCATAAAATGCACACCGAGTTTTATAAAATCGACGAGGAAAACGCCGAAAAGATAAACAAGGCGAAAAGAGAGGGCAGAAGAGTAATAGCCGTGGGAACGACGAGCGTGAGAACTCTCGAAACGGTCGCGGACGAAAACGGGTTCGTTAAAGCTCAGTCGGGCGATACGAGCATTTTCATTTATCCGCCTTATAAATTCAAGTGCGTGGAGGGGCTTATAACCAATTTTCATTTGCCCGAAAGCACGCTCGTAATGCTCGTTGCGGCGTTCACTTCGCGCGAGAAAATTCTCGAAATTTACAATCTTGCCGTGAAGGAAAAGTACAGATTTTTCTCGTTCGGAGACGCGTGCTTCTTTATCTGATTAAGGATTGTTGAGCCGCAATCGCTTGCGGTAACTTATAAAAACTATGGAAAAATTTTATTTCGAAACTATAAAACAGGATAGCGAAACGGGCGCGAGAGCGGGAATACTGCACACTCCGCACGGAGACATAGAAACCCCCGTCTATATGCCCGTAGGCACGCAAGCCACCGTAAAGGGCGTTTATCCGAGAGATCTGAAAGAAGCGGGTTCGCAGATTATCCTTGCGAACACCTATCATTTGTATATGCGCCCGGGAGACGAGATAGTCAAAGCCGCGGGCGGACTTCACAAGTTTATGAACTGGGATAAGCCGATTTTGACGGACAGCGGCGGATTTCAGGTTTTTTCTCTTGCGAAACTTAACAATATCAAGGACGACGGCGTGACTTTCAGTTCCAACGTGGACGGAAGCAAGCATTTCATAACCCCCGAAAAGGCGATAGATATCGAAAACAATCTCGGCGCGGATATAATCATGGCGTTCGATCAGTGCAGCGAGTACGGCGCGGATTATAAATCGAGCGTAAAGGCTATGAAGCGTACGCTCGCCTGGCTCGACAGATGTTACAACCACCACAAGAACGACGAGCAGGCATTGTTCCCGATCGTTCAGGGAAATTTCTATAAAGATTTAAGAACTCAGTCTCTTAAAGAGACGATACCTTACGCGAAATACGGCATAGCCATCGGCGGACTTTCGGTCGGCGAACCGAAAGATCTTATGTACGAGCTTATGGACGTTATGCTTCCCGATTACCCGACGAACGTTCCGAGATATCTTATGGGAGTAGGCAGTCCCGATTGTCTCGTCGAGGGCGTTATGAGGGGTATAGATATGTTCGATTGCGTTCTGGCAACCCGTATCGCGAGAAACGGCACGGCTATGACCTCGCAGGGCAAAATCGTCGTGAGAAACGGTAAATACAAAGAAGATTTCACCCCGCTCGATCCCGAGTGCGATTGCTATTGCTGTAAAAATTACACGAAAGCTTATCTTCGCCATATGGTGAACGTGAACGAGATGATGGGCGGAATGCTTTTAAGTCTTCACAACATAACTTATCTTCATAAGCTTATGAAAGGTATGAGAAACTCCATTCTCGGCGGTTATTTCAAGGATTTCCGTAAGGAATTTTACAAAAAATACGAAAATCGGGACGTTTAAAGCGGACGAATAGCCGTAAAGTGTGAAAAATGACAAAATTTTTTTATTTTTCGCATAAATAAGCTTGATTAAATTATTACAAAAATATAGAATAGAATAAACCAAAGGTTTGGTAAATAAAATTCAGGAGAGAAGAAATGTTTTATAATTTACTTTCTGCGCCCGCTTCGACGGACTCGACTTCCGCAAGCGGCGGAGTAGGAACCCAGCAGATAATAATCTGGATAATCCTCGGCGTATTCCTCGTCGGTCTTATCGTTATGAACTTTTTGTCCAACAAAAAGAGAAAAGCTCAGATGGAAGCCGAAAAAGAGAAGAGAAACGCCATTAAACCCGGATTTAAAGTTATGACTATCGGCGGTATCGTCGGAACGGTTGTTTCCGTCGACGACGAAGCCAATTCTTTCGTTTTGCAGACGGGTACGGACGAAAATCCCAACTATATCAAATTCGACAAGGTTGCGATTTACAGTTCCGAGGATCCGAACGAAGCCGCGGCTCACGAGGACTTTCACGATGAGGCTCCCGAAGCCGAAGCAGCTCCCGAAGCCGAAGAAACTCACGACGAAGGTACGGATTCCGATAAAGAATAAAAAAGTAATTTTAACGAAAACCTTCGCATAAGTATTAGCGGAGGTTTTTTTATGGACGGTATCCGCGGACAAGGTTTTTTAGGACAATTTATAAAAGGAGTGATCACCGCCGTCGCGGTGACGCTTATCGCTGTTCTCGCTTTCGCGCTCGTGCTTAGTCTCACGAATTTATCGGACGGAGTCATAAAACCCGTCAGTCAGTTTATCAAGCTCGCTTCGGTGTTCTGCGGAGCGGCGGTTGCGGTTAAAGACGACAAAGGTTTTTTAAAAGGCGCGGCGATAGGGGCGACTTCGAGCGTGCTTACTTTTCTCGTTTTCGGACTTATAGGCGGAGGTTTGTCGTTCGGACTCGGCTTTTTCATCGACGTTTTATGCGCCGCGGTGATGGGCGGTCTTTCGGGCGCGATAGCGATTATAAGAAAAAAATAACAGGGAGATTTACAAATGAAAAAAATTATTGCGGTTTTACTTTCGGCGATAACGATTTTTGCGGTTTTGTCGTCGGTTGCGGGTTGTTCGTCGGGCGGAAGCCTTGCGAACGGCTGTAAGTTTACTCTTACGCCCGCCGAAGAGACAAGCGCGGAGGAACTCGAAGCTGCCGCGAAAATCGTTAAAGAGAGGCTTTTAAAGGCGTTTTCGAATGCCGAAGTGGAAAATCGGGACGGAAAACTTTTCGTAAAAACGCCGAAAATCGATGATCCCGACGCCGTTATGGAAATAATCTGCGAAAAGGGCGGAGTGGATTTCAGAGACTCGGCGGGGAACGTCAGATTGCGCGGCGAACATGTCAAAACCGCGAAAGCCGGGTATAACGAAAGCGGCGAACCGTCGGTATTTCTCGAATTTACGGAAGAGGGTACCGGACTTTTTGCGCAGGCGACGAAAGATATCGCGGACGGGAATGACGGCGTTGAGAACGTCCTTTATATTTATCTCGGAAGTATAATGATTTCCGCTCCGAAAGTGACCGCGGAAATTCCGAACGGACTCGCGATGATAAGCGATTTCGGTTCGTTTGAAAAAGCAAAAGCCTTTGCCGCGGCGACGGAGGTCGGAAGGTTGAACGTGGGCTTTAACGTCGCGCGAGAAAACGCATAAAAATTTATAACGGGCGGGCGGGAATTTTTCTCGTCCGTTTTTCGTTTGCTTTTCTTTTGCCTTCTGTCTGCTTTCGTTTGTTTTACGTCCGTTTTTTTTGTTCAAAAACCTGAAAAAATACAAATAAAAAAATAATAATTCAATTTTTTCCGTTAAAATTATTGACTTATAGGCGTTTAAGTTATATAATAATACAGTATATGGAATTTATTGTCGGGCATACTCGAAAATAGATTCGGACAAACACAGGCAAAAGCAGGAGGCAATAATGAGTAAGACTAAATCAATTGTGATTCTTACTGTATTGGCAATACTTATTGCGTTCTTCGGAGCGGCGAGCTTCGTATCGTTCGAAATACCGAACAGCACGAAGGATTATAAGTCGATTTTCGGAACGATCGGAAAAGGTATTGACCTTGAAGGCGGATATTACGCCGTTCTCACCCCTAAGGACGGATCGACGGCGAATGCCGAAGAAATCGACGCCGTTATCGAAACTCTCAGATCGAGACTTGACGAGAACGGTTACACCGAAGCTACCATCACCAGACAGGATAACGGTCTGAGAGTAGAGATCCCCGCGATCGACAATCCCGACGACGTTATGGCTCTTATCGGCGATCAGGGCGAACTTCAATTCAGAGATTCCAAGGGTAACGTTAAGGTAAGAGGCGAACACGTCAAGAACGCGAGAGCGGGTTATAACGAAAACGGCGATCCTACGGTATATCTCGAATTCACTACCGAAGGAACCAAACTTTTCGCGAGCGCGACAAAAGCTATCTCCGCAAAAGAAGACGGAGTCGACAACACGCTTTCCATTTATCTCGGAGACAGATTGATTTCTTCTCCCACGGTAAGCGAAGAAATCGCGACGGGACAAGCTACGATTACGGGTATCGATTCTTACGATACGGCAAAGACTATCGCTTCCGTCATAAAGAGCGGTTCTTTGTCGATAAGCTTCCAGATAAGCGAATCGAGACAGATAAGCGCAACGCTCGGCGATAACGTCCTGAACGGCGCAATGATCGCGGCGGCTATCGGTCTTGTGGTTATTTTCATTCTTATGATTACTTTTTACAGAGGAATGGGCGTAGCCTCGTCTATCGCGCTTATGATTTACGTTATTCTTTACGTTGCGGTTCTCGCGCTTTTCCCGGGAGTTCAGCTTACGTTCCCCGGTATTGCGGGTATCATCCTTTCGATAGGTATGGCGGTCGACGCGAACGTAGTTATTTTCGAGAGAATAAAGGACGAATACGGCAACGGAAAGAGAGTTAAAGCTTCGATAGATTCGGGCTTCAAGAGAGCGGTCGTCACCGTTTTGGACTCCAACGTTACGATAATCATCGCGTCGGTAGTTCTCTGGATATTCTGCTCGGGTTCTATAAAGGGCTTCGCGATAACTCTTTTCCTCGGCGTTATAGTTTCGCTTTTCACGGCTATTTTCGTAACGAGATGGCTCATTAACGTTATGAGACCGTTCGGCGGAGAAGAAGACGAAGGCGCGGCTAAACTCTTCAACCTTAAAAGGAGGGACGCGTAATGAGTAACTCTCTTAAAAACAAAAAGATTAAAATCGTAGAAAAATTCGTAATTTTCATTTGTATAAGCTTGGTCGTTATCGCTGCCGGCGTTGCTATGCTTTTCGTTAAGGGCATGAACCTCGGCGTAGAATTCAAAGGCGGTATGACGCTGGAAGTCGAAATTACCGACGACGTCGTAACAAGCAATATCAAAGGTGCGGAAGAGGACGCTTTCAAAGCAGACCTTAACAACTGGCTTGCTTCGGGAAACGTTAAGCTCGGCGAAGATACCTACAAGTTCAATCCCGCGGCTAACGTTCAGAAATCGGGCGACAACACTTTCGAATTCAGAGTAGATAAGGACGCTTTGAAAAACGGCGCGGCTTATGTTCTCGATACGAACAGCGACGGATTTACCGATACTTTCTCCAAAGAAACGGGCGAAATGAGCGTAGCCGTCAAAAATTACGTTATCGATTGGGTTAAAACCAATAAAGATATGACGATTACGGAAGACGACGTAAACGTTAAAACGCACACTATCGGAAACGAAGTAATGCAGGCGATCATCAGAAACGCCGCCATAGCCGTTGCCGTTGCCGTTGCGGTAATTCTTGTATATATCGCTATCAGATTCACCTGGATTTCGGGTATTGCGGCAATCCTCGCGCTCCTTCACGACGTACTCGTCATGACGGCTTGCACGGTTATTTTCCAGATTCCCGTCAACTCGACGTTTATAGCGGCGATAATCACCATTATCGGTTACTCGATCAACGCGACGATCGTTATCTTCGACCGCGTAAGAGAACTTGAAAAGAATCCTTCGGATTCCCTTCTTACCGACGCGGAGATCGCGAACAAAGCAATCGCAAGCACGGTTTGGAGATCCATTCTTACAACCATAACCACTTTGGTTATGATCGTAGCTCTTGCGATATTCGGTAACTCGACGATCCGTGAATTCGCTCTTCCGATAATCTTCGGACTTATCGCGGGCGCTTACTCGTCGGTACTTCTTTCTGCACCTATCTGGGTATACCTCAGAAAAATGTTCGGAATGTCCGGCAAAAGACCGAAAGTAAAGGCAAAAGCAATAAAAGGCGAAGCTGCTGCGGAAGCGGCTCAGGCTTAATCGAAACAATTTCGGGCGGACTTAGTATCCGCCCTTTTTTGTTTAATACGAATACGAAGAATATATTAAAATAAAATCCGCTTTTTAAACTTATATAAAACGGGCAAATAAATATAATGGTAATAACTAAAACGCCGCCGAAAGGCATTGAAAATTTAATAACGGAAATATCGGAAAGATGCGGCGTGTCGGCGGCTTTTTCAAAACTTCTCGCGTTAAGAGGGATAAAATCCGCAGAAGAAGCCGAAAAATTTATCAAGCCCGACAAAAAGAATTTATACGATCCGTATTTGTTTACGGGTATGAAAGAAGCCGTTTCGAGAATAGAGGCGGCAAAAGCGAACGGCGAAACGGTAGTCGTTTACGGCGATTACGACGCCGACGGCATATCCGCCACTACGATTATGTACAGAGGGCTTGTAAGCTACGGAGTGGAGACTTACGCCGTAATCCCCGAAAGGGAAAACGGCTACGGACTTACCGCGGGCGTACTTGAAAGAGTTCTCGAAGAATATTGCCCCGACCTTATCATAACGGTCGACTGCGGAATTTCGGCATATTCCGAAATAGAGGAACTTAAAGATCTCGGCGTAGACGTTATCGTCACCGACCACCACGAAATTCCCGAACAAATTCCCGATTGCACGGTTATAAACTGTAAGCTTGAAGGTTATCCGTTCGACGGACTTTGCGGCGCGGGCGTTGCTTATAAAGTCATCCGCGCGCTGACGGGCGAGACGGCGGATAAATATCTCGACCTTGTTGCCGTCGCCACGATTGCGGACAGCATGCCGCTTACGGACGAAAACAGAATTCTCGTAAGCGAGGGGCTGAAACTTATCAGAAGCGGCAGGGGCGCGAAAGCTTTAAGAGCCTTAGCCGAGGTCGGCGGAATGAAAGAAACGGGCGCGCAATCGCTTGCTTATTCGATCGCGCCGAGGATAAACGCCGCAGGCAGAATGGGCGACGCTTATTCCGCGCTCGCCGCGTTCACTTCGGACGATAATTTCGAAATCAAA
Source organism: uncultured Clostridia bacterium (assembly GCA_934254825.1). Taxonomy (GTDB): domain Bacteria; phylum Bacillota; class Clostridia; order Christensenellales; family Borkfalkiaceae; genus UBA10281. Next base: position 38,857 of record CAKQMB010000014.1, read on the forward strand.
ATTCTTGCCGACAAACTCAATTCCTATAACGTCGCGCGGCAGACCGAATGCGACGAATTGTATAAATCGGCAAAGGTACTTTTAAAAAACAAATCCCCGTTTTCAAGGGTGATAATTTTATCGGACGAAAGCTGGAAACCCGGAATAATCGGTATCGTCGCGGCAAAACTTATGGAAGAATACCGCAAACCCGCGATACTTTTCACCGAACAAGGCGATGTTCTGCACGGAAGCGCAAGGTCGTTCGGCGAAATCAATATTTATAAGGCATTATCTTTTGCAAAAGACCTGCTCGAAGGTTTCGGCGGACATTCGCAAGCCGCGGGCGTTACGATAAAAAGGGAAAATCTCGAAAGACTCGAAGAGAAATTGAACGAATACATAGCCGAAAATTACGGAACGGAGATTTTCTCGGGCGATACGGAAGTTGACGGGATAATTACGGGCAAGTTCGGGATAGATCTTGCGCGTGAACTCGAACTTATGGAGCCTTGCGGAGTGGGTAACAGACGTCCCGTGTTCGCGCTCGACATAAACGAAGCTTACGCGTCTCCGATAAAATTCGGTTCGCCGCACGTTTCATTTTCCACGCCGAAAATCGACCTTATGTATTTCAACGGTTACGACGATTTGTCGGTTTTAAACTCCGCAAGCGAAAAAGTAGTCGTTTTCGAGCCGAAAATATCCGTTTATAACGGCAGAGAGTCTTTAAAAGGCTATGTAAAAAGCGTTTTCCCGATCGTGAACGACGGAGAAGAGGTAAAGCAGTCGCTTTTCGAAAATCAACTGAAAAGCGAAAACGAAAACGAAAATGTCGAAACAATAAACAGCGAAAAAGCGCGGGAAATTATCCGCGAAGCCGAGCGCGAGATTTACGGAACGCTTTTCGTTATTTCCGATCCCGAAACGGCAAAAGCTTTTCCCGAACTTGAAAATACGGAAAAACAGCTGTTAAAGCCGTGCGCCAAGGGCAATCTCAACGCTTTGTGTTACGGACTTTCCGGCGGGGATTACGGCGAATACGAAAAAGTCGTATTTCTCGACAAGCCGCTTTTTGTTCCGTTCACGGGTACGAAAACATATGTAAACGCGGATATAAACGGCTTTAATTTCGATAAGAACAACGCGGACAGAAACGAACTTATCGGAATATATCTGAAATTGAAGAATTTACCCGGCGGTTTTTCGTCGGCAAAGGAAGTATGTTCGAAAACGGGCGAAACGTTTACCGAAAAAGTAATTTTTGCGCTCAAAGTTTTCGAAGAGGTAGGTCTGATCGAGAAGCGCGGCGGTAAATACTTCATCGTCGGCGGAAAGAAATGCGATCTGAACGCTTCCGTTATATTCGGCAGGGTTAAAAATTACTGAAACAAATCATATATAATTATATAAACGTCGCAATTTAAGCAAAATCGAAGACTATGTACGAAGAAATTGTAGAAAGCATCGAAAAAAGTTATTCGCCGAAAGAACAGGAGGTTTTAAGGAAAGCTTTTCTGTTCGCGCAGAAAGCTCACGAAGGGCAAAAACGCGCTTCCGGCGAGGAATATTTCACGCACCCCGTTGCGGTCGCGCAAATTCTCGTCGACCTCGGAATGGATTATTACACCGTTTCCGCGGCTTTTTTGCATGACGTGATCGAGGATACGCCCGTTTCGGAAGGCGATATAAAGGAAGCTTTCGGAGACGAAATACTGGAACTTGTCGAGGGCGTTACGAAACTCGATAAAATCGAATTTAAATCGCACGAAGAAGAGCAAGCCGAGAATTTCAAGAAAATTTTCGTCTCCATGGCGAAAGACATAAGAGTTATCATTATCAAGCTTGCGGACAGACTTCACAATATGCGTTCGCTCAACTTCCTTTCCCAGGAACGTCAGCTTCGTATGGCGCGCGAAACTCTCGATATTTACGCGCCTATCGCGGGCAGGCTCGGTATTTCGCAGATAAAATGCGAACTCGAAGATTTATGTCTTAAATATCTCGATCCCGAAGCGTACGAATATCTTGCCGTTAATATCAACAGTCAGATAAGCGAGAGAAAGGAATTCGTTAATTTTGTCGTAAACGAAATCAAAAAAATACTCAAAGAGTCGAACATCGAGGGCGAAGTTTTCGGCAGAACCAAGCATTTTTACAGTATTTATAAAAAAATGAAGCGTCAGAACAAGACGCTCGATCAGATTTACGACCTAACCGCCGTGAGAATTATCGTCGACACGGTGGATCAGTGTTACGAACTTTTCGGAAAAATTCACCAGGAGTGGAAGCCGATCCCCGGCAGAATTAAGGATTATATCGCCACGCCGAAAGAGAATATGTACCAGAGTTTGCACACGACGGTCGTAACAAATATAGGTAAGATATTCGAAATTCAGATCCGAACCAAGGAAATGAACCGCACGGCGGAATTCGGTATCGCCGCGCACTGGAAATATAAGGAAAACAAAGAGAATACAGACGCTTTCGATAAAAGACTCAGCTGGATAAGGGAAGTCATGGAATGGCAGGGCGGACTTAACAACTCCACCGAATTCCTCGAAAGCTTAAAAGGCGATCTTTACAATAACGAAGTACTCGTGTTCACGCCGAAAGGCGAGGTTATAAGCCTTGTAAAGGACGCAACGCCTATCGATTACGCGTATAAAATTCACACCGAAGTCGGCAACAAATGCGTGGGAGCGAAGGTAAACGGGAAAATGGTTCCCTTAAACACCACGTTGCAAGTCGGCGACGTTGTCGAGATAGTCACTTCCAAGCTTTCGAAAGGTCCTTCGTGGGACTGGCTCAGGATTGCCAAATCTTCGGGAGCGAAAGCAAAAATCAAAGCCTTTTACAAAAAGGCAATGCAGGTCGATAACGAAAAACTCGGCAAATCGATGCTCGAAAGCGAGGCTAAAAACCGCGGTTATAATTTCGGCGATCTTCTAAACCCCGTAAGCTTCGAAAGGCTCAGTCAGAAACTTTCCGTTTCCACGCCCGAGGAAATGTACGCGGCTGTCGGTTGCAACGCGATCACGGTAAACAGCGTTCTTTTAAAGCTTATCGATTTTCACAGAAAGGAAACTCCCACGCCCGAAAAGATCGCGGAAAGCAAAATCAAACGCAGCTCCGAGAACGTCGGCGGCGTAAAAATAAAGGGTATGAGCGGACTTCTGGTTCGTTTTGCGGGCTGTTGCAACCCCGTTCCCGGCGACGATATCGTAGGTTTTGTTTCGAGGGGCAGAGGCGTGACCGTTCACAGGCGCGATTGCCCGAATATGAGAAACGAAGATCCCGGCAGACTTCTCGAAGCCGAGTGGATCGGAGATCAGGGGTCTTACAGCGTTTCGATAAGGGTTATCGGCGGAGAAGACGCGCCAATTCTCGTGTGCGTTTCCAATGCCTGTACCGAACTCGGACTTATGATCGTCTCCGTCAACGGTAGAATTGACGCGAAAAATCATCAGTCGATAGTAGAGTTTACTATCAAACTCGGAAAGAAAGGCGACCTTGACTTACTTATAAACAAAGTAAACCAGAATTCCTGCATCACGGATATATTCAGAATATGATAAAAATAATCAAAAAACCCGTCGAGCCGATTGACGCGAACGCCTATATCGTACTCGATACCGAAACTAAAAAATGCCTGATAATCGACTTCGGCGCGGACTTTTCACATTTGATGAGCCTTTGTAAGGACTTGAACGCGGAGGTCTGCGGCGCGATACTCACTCACGGACATTTCGATCACGCAATGAGCGGCTATCTCGCGAAAGGCTACGGAGTGAAAGTTTACGTTCCCGAGGGCGACGAAAAAATGCTTTACTCGGACGATAACCTGGCGAAGCGTTTCGGGATAACGGACGCGCCTTTTTATCACGCCGACGAAGTTTTAAAAGAGGGTAAAACGGAAATAGGGGGAATACCGATTGAAGTTATTTCCACGCCCGGGCATACCGAAGGTTCGAGCTGTTTTATCATAGACGGCAAGCTCTTCACGGGCGACACTCTCTTTTTCGGATCTTACGGAAACACGAGTTTTCCGGGCGGGAGCTTTGAAAAGATAAAAAATTCGATACGGAACAAACTTTTCGGGCTTGACGGGGATTACGAAGTTTTTCCCGGTCACGGAGAAAACACCACGCTCGATTACGAAAGAAAACACAACTATATAAACTACGACAATTATTGATAAATAAAACCCATGATAATCACCGATACGCCCTGGCTCGAAGCCGAATTTTTGGAGGAAAGCAAGTTTTTCTCGAACTTAACAGATAAAAACGTTATAACGCACTCCGCGAGAGAAGAGGGCGGTTTTTTCATAAACGAAATCACGATAGATAAAAAACCGTATTCGTTTGCGGACAGACACGCTTATAAAGACGAACTCGAACACAAGCGTTATTTCAGAAGGTTTGCAAAGCTTGCTTTATATCTCGCGTTGTCCGATTTCACGGGCGAAAAACTCGAATGGGGCGCGCTTACGGGCATACGCCCGGTAAAATTCGCGTATTCCGAGGGCGAAAACTGGCGTAAAATCATGGGCGAAGAAATGAAGGTTTCGCCCGAAAAACTCGATATGGTCGGCAGAATAATCGAGGAACAGAAAGGCATTTATTCGCTCGACGAAAACAACGCCGACTTTTTCGTAAGCATTCCGTTCTGCCCGTCGAGATGCGCTTACTGTTCGTTTGTGTCAAACGAAATAGGCAGAGAAAAGCAAGTTCCCGAGTACGTTTCGGCATTATGCGAAGAAATCGAGGCGACTAAGCCGTTTTTCGAAAAATATCGCTCGTTTTATGTCGGCGGAGGAACGCCGATCTCTCTTCCGATAAGAGAACTCGAACGCGTACTTAAAGCGATAGGCAATCCGAAAGTCGAATATACGGTGGAAGCGGGCAGACCCGATTGCATTACCGACGAAGTTCTCGCGATGCTAAAAGAATACGGCGTTACGAGAATTTGCGTAAATCCGCAGACTTTCAACGATAAAACTCTGGCGGAAATCGGCAGAAAGCATACCGTAAAGGATATTTTCGACAAGTACGCTTTGGCGAGAAAATACGATTTCGATATCAATATGGACCTTATCGCGGGGCTTACGGGCGAGTCGTTCGAGGACTTCAAATACAGTATCGACGCCTGTTCGGAGCTTTCTCCCGACAATATCACGGTGCATACTTTGTCGCTTAAAAAGGGCAGCGTTTTAAAAGAAAAAACCGAGCGGCTCGACGCGGGCGAAATAAAGAACATGATCGATTACTCAGCCTATAAGTTGATTAACGAGGGTTTTTCGCCTTATTATATGTATCGTCAGAAGTATATGGCGGGCAATCTCGAAAACACGGGTTACACCAAAAAAGGCAAAGCATGCGTTTATAATATCGACGTTATGGAAGAGATTTCGTCCAATCCCGCATGCGGAGCGAACGGCGTTTCAAAAAGACTTTTCGCCCGCGAGGACAGGATAGAAAGATACGGCGCGCCCAAGGATATAAAAACGTATATAGGCAAAATCGATAAAATTATTTCCGACAAGCGCGAATTTTTCACGGCGGACGAAAAAAAGTAAAAACGCGCGAAAAAATTTCAAACAAACGATATAAAAATTACGCAATCGCATTAAAACGATTGCTTTTTTTTATTATATGTGGTAATATATCCGTAGTTGCTCGTTGCGCAGTACGGCGAATACTCGACGCCGCGCTTCGCTTTGAAGCGAAAATTTCCATTCAGGAGGATAAACAACATGGAAAAAGAAAGAAAATCGGAAATCATCAACACTTACAAAAGACATGACGGAGACACGGGTTCCGCAGAAGTTCAGATCGCTCTTTTAACCGAGAGAATCAACCACCTCAACGAACACCTTAAACTTAACAACAACGATAAGCATTCTCGTCGCGGACTTTTGAAAATGGTTGGTCGCAGAAAGGGTATGCTCGACTATCTTAAATCCGTAGATATCGAGAAGTACAGAGAAATCATCGCTAAACTCGGACTCAGAAAGTAAAAATTCGGGGAGTATTTTATACTCCCTTTTTTGCTATATAAAGCCTGTTTACAGGCGGTTCCGTCTTTAAAAAAGCTTTATATTTCGTTTTCGAAAACCGAAAATCTGCCCGCGAAAAAAGGCGTTCGCCTTTTTTCGCGGAATCCGATTAAAACGTATTAAGAACGTATTAAGAACGTAAAATCCGCTTGCGGCGTTCGCCTGTCCGAAAATTTTTCGGAAGAACGCCCGGCGTTTCTAAAACAGTGCGAAAGAAAAGTTGCGCACTGCCGTAAATCAGAGAAAAAGGAGAACAAAATGTTAGAAAACCACAAACAATTCAAAACTTTGGTCGGCGGACGCGAAGTTACGGTTGACGTAGGAAAGTACGCTCAGCAGGCTAACGGTTCGTGTATCGTCAAATGCGGAGAAACTATGGTAATGGTAAACGTTACCATGGCTCCGGAACCGAGAGCGGGAATGGATTTCTTCCCGTTGTCCGTTGACTACGAAGAAAAAATGTATTCCGTCGGTAAGATCCCCGGCGGTTTCAAAAAGAGAGAGGGCAGAGCGAGCGATAAAGCTATTCTCGTTTCGAGACTTATCGACAGACCTATAAGACCTCTTTTCCCCAAGGGACTTTTCAATGACGTAACCGTCGTCGCAACGGCTCTTTCGGTCGATCCCGATATCGCTCCCGAACCGCTTGCAATGCTCGGCAGCTCCATTGCGCTCAGCATTTCGGATATTCCGTGGGCAGGACCTACGGGTTCGGTCGTCGTAGGAATCGTAGACGGCGAATTCGTTATCAACCCCACCGTCGCTCAGAAAGAAAAAAGCACGCTTGCCCTTAACCTTTCGGGAACGAAGGACGCGATTATGATGGTTGAAGCGGGCGCGAAAGAAATCGACGACGAAGCAATGGTCGGAGCTATTCTTTTCGGTCACGAAGAAATCAAAAAGCAGTGCGCGTTCATCGAAGGCATAGTTGCGGAATGCGGCAAGAAGAAGCTCGAAATGGAGCTTTACCATGTTCCCGAAGATCTCGATAACGCAGTCCGCGCTTACGCGAGCGAAAAACTCGATTACGCTCTGGACACGTTCGACAGATTTGAAAGACAGGCTCGTCAGGACGAGGTAGAGAAAGACTGTCTCGAACATTTCGCGGAAGAATTCCCCGATATGGCGAGAGAAATCAAAGACTCTCTTTATTATATAACCAAGGAAAAGGTAAGAGCGAAGATCACCAACTCGGGCGTAAGACCGGACGGCAGATCGCTTACCGAAATCAGACCTATCTGGTGCGAACACGGAATACTTCCGAGAGTTCACGGCAGCGCGGTGTTCACGAGAGGTATGACGCAGGTTATGACCACTTGTACTTTGGGAACTATTTCCGAAGTTCAGAAACTCGAAGGTCTCGACAACGAAGAATACAAGAGATATATTCATCATTACAATATGCCCGGTTACGCTTCGGGCGAAGCTAAGCCGTTAAGAAGCCCCGGCAGACGTGAAATCGGTCACGGAGCTTTGGCTGAAAGAGCGCTCGAACCCGTTATTCCGTCCGAGGACGAATTCCCGTACGCGATAAGACTTGTTTCCGAAGTTCTTTCGTCCAACGGTTCTACTTCGCAGGCTTCCGTTTGCGGCTCCACGCTTGCTCTTATGGACGCGGGCGTTCCGATCAAACGTCCCGTAGCGGGTATCGCGATGGGGCTTATCAAGGATACCGAAAGCGGAAAAATCTCCGTTCTTTCCGATATTCAGGGCTTAGAGGACTTCCTCGGCGATATGGACTTCAAGGTCGCGGGTACCGTAAACGGTATCACGGCTATCCAGATGGATATCAAGATTAAAGGCATAAGCGAAGAGATTTTGAGAAAGGCTATCAAGCAGGCTAACGAGGGCAGACATTTCATTCTCGGCAAAATGCTCGATTGCATTCCCGCTCCCAATCCCGAACTTTCCAAATACGCGCCCAAGATTATCTCGTTCAACATTTCCACGGATAAGATCAAGGACGTTATCGGAAGCGGCGGAAAGACGATCAACAAGATTATCGACGAGACGGGCGTTAAGATCGACATCGACGATAACGGTAAGGTTTGCATAGCGACTTACGGCGAAGATCTTTCCATGGCTGAAAAGGCAAAGGCAATGGTTATGAGCATTGCGAGAGACCCCGAGGTCGGCGATATGTTCATTTCCACCGTTGTCAGAATTCTTCCGAAAGTCGGCGCGTTCTGCGAACTTGCTCCCGGAAAGGACGGAATGATTCATATTTCCAAGATGAGCGATAAGAGAATTAACTCCGTTGACGAAGTTCTTGCAATCGGCGATACCGTAAAGGTTGAAATCATCAAGATCGGCGAAAAGGGTATCGACCTTAAACTTCTTGAAAAAATAGTTCAGGAATAAAATTAACAAGAGTCGTCATAGCTTTCTGCGGCATTGCCAAAGCTTGTTATGACGACTTTTTATCCTTAGCCGAGCGAGAATCGAACTGCATCAAGCCTTAAAGCCGTCTTTTTTGCCTGTTGCGGCAAATCTTTGCTTGAAGTACGTCGAGTACGTCTGCGCAAACCTTCGTCACAACCGCCTAAAAAATACGGCTTTAAGGTGCTACGCATTTTAACGGCGATAAATTTAGGAAAATCAAGGCAAACGAACGCAATAATACTTGCCGTATTATAAGTGAGTTTAACACCGATTTTACAAATTTTGCGCCGTAAAAACTTAATGCGGTTCGACTCCCGCTCGGCTGTCATCCAAAAACAAAACGAACCTTGCCAAAACGCCGCAATTTCCGCGCTTTTTGGCAAATACTCACTTGAAGTACGGGAAGTACGTCGGCGTTCGTCTTTGCCAAAAATCATCGAAAATATCAGCGTTTTGGTCGCGTGCGAGTTTGACGACGAATTTTTGGCGGATATAATGTCTATTTGTATGTTATACTTAATTAAAAGTATGTTCGCGAACCTTGTTTCGATTTAAAATACGTCGTCAAACCAAGGTTTGTTCTGTTTTTGTCTGACATATTATTAAATTATTCAGGCTTTGTTTTTGTTCTGTATATTCGCTTTGTAAAGGCGTTGCTTTTATATGGAAACAAATTGTAAAAGTCGGTCTATAAGTCGATTATCACAACATATGATAGCGTAAGGCAGGGTAAAAAAATGAGCTTTATCGACGTTGTTCTGATAGTAATAATCGGAATAATCGAAGGTGTAACGGAATGGCTCCCCGTATCGAGTACGGGGCATATGATGATCTTCGAACATTTCTTTTCGGGCGCGTTCTCGGAAGGGTTTTTCACGCTCGGGTTTAAGGATATGTTCGATTACCTTATCCAGCTCGGCGCGATAATGGCGGTCGTCGTATACTTTTGGAAACGCGTTTTTCCGTTCGGTTTGCAGAAAACGGAAGCGTTAAACGAAAACGGCGAAACAATCGAAAAAAGAAAAATCGTTTCGAAAAAAGACGTCTGGATAACCTGGTCGAAAGTTCTGGTCGCGTGTATTCCCGCCGTCGTCGCGCTCGTCGTCGACAAATTGTTCGACAACCTCGGCGAAACGGAGAAAATCATAGTCGTCGGTTCGACGCTTGTTTTTTACGGCATTGCGTTCATAATCGTCGAACGTATCCGCAAAAACAAAACGCCGAAGGTTAATTCCGTCGGCGAGATTTCCTATCTCAACGCATTTCTGATCGGCTGTTTTCAGGTTCTTGCGGCAGTCCCCGGAACGTCGCGCTCGGGCATTACGATAATAGGCGCACTGATCTTGGGTCTTTCGAGAACCGCGGCGGCGGAATTTACGTTTTTCCTCGCGATCCCGACGATGATAGGCGCAAGCGCATATAAAATATTGAAATTTGCGGCGAAAGGCATTGAAATAACGGCTCCGCAGATTTCCGCGCTTATTCTCGGAATGATCGTTGCGTTCGTTGTTTCGATGTTCGTGATAAAATTCCTTATGAACTTCGTAAAAAATCACGATTTCGAGCTTTTCGGGTGGTACAGGATAGTTCTCGGCGTACTCGTCGTTATTTTGTGCCTTTGCATACCCGTATAAAATACTCGTCGGTATAATCGGCGTGAAATCGCCGCTAAAAAAAGATTATGGATAAAAAAATACTTACCGTGCAGGATATTTCCTGCGTAGGGCAATGTTCGCTTACCGTAGCGATGCCGATAATTTCCGCTTGCGGAATAGAAACGTGCATTTTGCCGTCCGCCGTGCTTTCCACTCATACTGGCGGTTTCACGGGTTACACATTCAGAGATTTAACGGACGATATGCCGCTTATCGCCAAGCACTGGCTTAAAGAGGGTATATCTTTCGACGCGTTATATACGGGCTATCTCGGAAGCGAAAAACAGATAGATTATGTTAAGGATATACAAAAATCTTTAATAAAGAAAGGTGGAATAACGATTGTCGATCCCGCCTGCGCGGACAACGGCAAGCTTTATTACGGTTTCGACGAAAATTTCGTTAAGAAAATGGCTTCATTAATTGCCGTGGCGGACGTGGCTTTGCCTAATATCACCGAAGCGTCCATGCTTACGGGCGAGGAGTACAAAACGATTTACGACGAAAACTATATCGAACGCCTGACAGATAAAATTCTCGCGCTCGGCGCAAAGTCGATTGTTCTTACGGGCGTAAGTTACGACGAAAATTCCACTGGGGTTTACGTCAAGACCCGCGACGGCGAAAGGTATTACTATAAACACGAGAAAATTTCGGGCGGTTTCCACGGTACGGGCGACGTTTACGCTTCGGCGTTTTCGGGGATGCTTTTAAACGGAAAAACGATTTATAAATCTGCCGAAATCGCCGCCGATTTCACTCTTTCGGCGATAAAAAACACCGTAGGCGATCCGACTCACCGTTACGGCGTGAAATTCGAAAAAGAACTCGGGTTTTTAACAAAACAAGTCTGAAATCCGCGATATAAAAAATCAGCGATATAAAATAACTCTTATTTTTAACGCGATACAAAAAGTCAACATTAAAAAGTACGATACGGAAAATCGTTTACATAACATACATAACAAATTTTCGGTGTGTTTCAAATGAAGAAAAATTTCGAAATGAATATGTGCGAGGGGAAAATACTCGGTAAACTTATCGTTTACGCCCTTCCTCTCGTGTGTACGAACGTGCTTCAACTTTTGTTCAACGCTGCGGACGTTGCCGTTCTCGGAATATTCGTAAACGACGACGCCGTTGCGGCGGTCGGAGCAACGGGCGCGCTTATAAATCTTATAATAGGTCTGTTCGTCGGTCTTTCGGTCGGCGCAAACGTTCTCGTCGCGCGGTTTGCGGGCGAAAAGAATATGGACGCCGCGCATAAAACGGTCGGCACGTCGGTTATAGTCAGCCTTATCACGGGCGTTGTTCTCGCGTTTATAGGTTTCTTTTTCGCGAGAACGTTCCTCGAATGGACGGATTGCGATCCCGACGTTCTGGATATGGCAACGAAGTATTTGCAGATTTATTTTATCGGCATGCCGATAATGATGCTGTATAACTTCTGTGCTTCGATTTTAAGGGCGGTGGGAGACACGATGCGCCCGCTTATATTTCTTATAATAGGCGGCGTGATTAACGTTATCCTCAATATATTTTTCGTTGCGGTTCTCGATAAAACGGTGGAAGGCGTTGCGATAGCCACGGTCACGTCTCAGGGTATTTCGGCGGTTTTGTCGATAATAGTGCTTCTGAAAAGCGACGGCTACGGCAAACTCGACTTAAAGAAACTGAAAATATACCTTCCCGAACTCAAAGAAATGACGAAAATCGGTCTTCCCGCAGGTTTGCAGGGTTGCGTATTTTCGATTTCCAACGTTGTAATTCAGTCCACGATAAATTCGTTTGCGAAAAAATATATGACGGCAAATACGATCGCGAGTCAGTTCGACGGGTTTATTTATAACGCGATGAACGCTATCGCGCTTGCGTGCCTGGCGTTTGTCAGTCAGAACCTCGGCGCGAAAAAAATCGACAGGGTAAGAACGGTTGTAAGGGAGTCGACCGCGCTCGTAACGGTCGTCGGGCTTATCATCGGCGGAATAATAATATTGTTTTCCGAGCCGCTTTGCAGGATTATGACAAAGGACGAGGAGATAATAAAAATCGCTCAGCTCAGACTTTATATAATGGCTTCTACCTATTTCACTTGCGGAATAATGGACGTTTTGAGCAACTGCATGAGAGGTTTGGGAAAATCTTTCACGGCAATGATCGTAAGTCTGTCGGGAAGTTGTCTGTTCAGAATAGTCTGGCTTAAAACGGTTTATCTTTTAAATCCCGTTATAGAAATGGTTTACATAGTTTACCCGATAAGCTGGGTTTTAACTATCGGCGTTTATATGATAATGTATTTCCCGACGCTTAAATCCGTGAAAAAGCATATCGCGGCGGTGCAGGACGACGTTCCGGCGGAAAATCCGTCGTAAGCCGCGAGATAATAAACAATAAGGAAAAAACGGAGAAATCCGAAGAGGTGACAAATGAAATATCACGTTTTATACAACCCCAAAGCAGGAAACGGTACGGGTGAAACCGAAACCAAAAACATCGAAAAGTTTTTGTCGGGCGAAGAAGTCGTTTATTACGACGTTACTTTAAACGATACGGCAGAGCTTATATCGAAAATACCGCTCGGCGACAAAATCGCGATATCGGGCGGCGACGGAACGCTCAATCGTTTTGTCAACGACACAAAAGACATAAAGCTTAATCACGACGTTTATTATTTCGCGACGGGAAGCGGTAACGATTTTATCCACGATCTCGGCGGAAACAAAGGCGATAAGCCCGTCCTTATCAACGAGTACATAAAAGATCTGCCGGAAGTTACGGTAAACGGCAAAACGTATAAGTTTATAAACGGCGTCGGTTACGGCATCGACGGCTATTGCTGCGAGGTCGGCGATAAACTTCGCGAAAAATCGGATAAACCCGTAAACTATGCGGGCATTGCGATTAAAGGACTTTTGTTCCATTTCAAACCGAGAAACGCCGAAATCGAAGTGGACGGCAAAAAATATACGTTCAAAAAAGTATGGCTCGCGCCCACGATGCACGGCAGATTTTACGGCGGCGGAATGAACATAACGCCCGAGCAGAACAGGCTCGACAGCGAAACCGAAACGTGCGGAGTTTTATACGGTTCGGGCAAACTCAAAACGCTTATCGTGTTCCCGTCCATATTCAAAGGCGAACACGTCAAGCATACCGAAATGTTCGCGCCCCTTTCGGGAAACAACATAACCGTCAAATTCGACAAGCCCACCGCGGTTCAGATTGACGGCGAAACCATTCTCGGCGTAACCGAATATTCGATAGCTTCGAGAGCCGTTGTTAAAGCGAGAAACGCCGAAGAAGAAGTCGGCTGAGCGGGTTTTAAACGATACGCGGGATAAAAATCCCGTTAATTGCGAAAAATATCGGGATATTTGTTAAAATTTTCAAAATATTTGGCAAAACCCCTTGAAAAAATTCGCGTAATAGTATACAATGTATATAAGCAGGGGAAGATTACTTCTTTCCCGCATAAGAAAAAACGGAGGAACGTTTTATGATAAAACTTATTTACGGCCCCAAGGGCTTCGGCAAAACAAAAATCATAATGGACGACATCAACGCCGCCGCAAAAGACGCGAAAGGCAACGTCGTTTTTATAACCGACAAATCCATTTGCTCGGTTTCGATAGACATTAACGTCAGATGCGTTTATACCGAAGAATACGGTATTTCGTCGGTAGAGGAGCTTAAAGGTTTCATTATGGGTCTCGTTGCGGGCAACAGCGATATTGAACAGATTTTCATTGACGGAATTCTGAGAATCGCGAACTGCAAGCTCGCCGAACTCGAAGATCTCTTTGCCGCTATCAAAAAGGTTGACGGAGTTAAATTCGAAATGACCGTCAGCGCGGACAAGGCAGACCTTCCCAAATTTATGCTCGAATACGTTTAATATTCAAAAGTAATTAAAGCGGAGTTTTCGGGTTGACCGAGGACTCCGTTTTTTTGGATGTCGCGACGGAAACGGGAAAAATTTTCGTTATGCTCGTCCGACATAAAAGGAAAATAAAAATGGAAAAAGAAAAGAAAAACGTAACGGCGGACGTTCCCGAAAAAAACAGTGCGGAAGCGCAGAGCGTGAAGATTTATCCCGACATTGCTTTCAACAGAAAAGAACGCCGCAAATCTCTTATTTACGGCGCGCTTCTGGTCGTTTTGATGGGCGGCATGGGCGCAAGCATATTCATTCAGGGCTTAAATAATCCCGAAACCGGCACAATGGGTTATCTTATGGGCGCGATAATGCTTATTTTCGTGGTGATATTCTTGTCGATGATTCCTTCGTCGTTCAAGCAGTACCCTGTGGACGGCAAGCCGATTATCGAGATATTCCCTAAGGAGATCGTAATAAACGGCGAACGCAGGAAAATTTCGGACGTTCTGGAAGTAAGGCTCACGATAACTCTCGATTCGGTTGGCAACAAGGAAGAAAACGAGAAATTCGTCAATTCGCTTCTGGACAAAGAACCCGAAAGCCATATAACGGGCAATATCGATTTTGCCGTTAAGCATATCGGCAAAAAAGGCGAAACTTCCAAAACGCTTTACACGACTGTTGCCGACTCTTACGAGGCTCTCGTCGCGTTGTATCAGGCGGGTATCAGGCATTACAGCATAGTGTATTCGCTTAAAAAAATCGCGAAGGTTTCCCGTTACAACTTAGGCGAAACTTTAACGGAAGACGGAACGAAGCTTTCGGAACTCTCCAAAAAGGACAGACTGAAACAGCTGTTCTGATATAATTTATTAAAAACAGACTACAATCCTATTCTTTCGGATAGGGTTGTTTTTTTGTGTGATTTTTCGGTTTTACGAAAAGTTTACATTTATTTTACAAAAAAACGGTAGCGCGGTTTGACGGAAATCTTTATAATCAGAAGCAAATAAATTTTGGAGTTTTAACGATGCAGGATAAAAAAACGGATGAAGATTTCAAACGCATAGGGTATAAAATTTCTTTTTCGGCTTGGGTTTTATTTGCGGGAAGTATAATATCGCTTATTATCGCGATCTGTATATTTTTTTCGGAGCAGGGCAATTATATTGCGTACGTTGCGATTTTTTCATTGCTTGCCGTTATCTTTTTTGTTTCGTTCGTTATAGAGAAAAAGAGACCCGAGGTCGTCGTTTATTTATCGGATACAAGTTTGAAGATATACGAGGGGTTTAAATGGAAAACCATAGCGATTGACGATATCGACTATGTCGATTACAGGTTAAACGTCTTAAAGAAAACTCAATCGATATTGTTTGACGCGGGGTGTCTGATTATAGAAAGTAAAACCAAAAAATTTGCCGTCAGAGATATCGAGTATGTAAGAGATTGTTACGAAAAAATCGTAGAAGCGAAGAAAACCCATACGACCGATAAGGCGTAAACGGCAGGGGCTTTTCAATCGATTGCCCGCTGGTAATAACGATTGATTTTGTTAATTGCGTTCGAACGCAATCACCTGTGGCTAAAAACAGCTTATTTGTCGGCTTTGCCGCAACCTTCTTCTTTCGGAGAAGGTTTTTTTATCGTTTTTTCTTTTTTTGTCCGTATTTATTTGACATTTTTTGCGTCGGGCGGTATAATCGACGGGTATGAATAGTATGAAAAGTATGACAAAACTTGCGCGGGGTGACGGATATGCCTAAGGGTAAACAAATTCTCGCTAAAAACGCCGAAAAAAGAGTTTTCGGAACGGCAAAAGTCGGGGAAAAAGGGCAGATAGTTATCCCTAAGGAAGCGAGAGAAGCTTTCGGAATTTCTTCGGGAGACACGATGCTCATTTTCGGCGACGTTTCGTGCGGAATAGTAATCACAAAACTCGACGTTTTAAACAAAACGGCAGACGAAATCATAGAAAAAATAAAGGAAAACAAATAGAAATGAACATTCTTAACGCTTATAAGGAACTCGGAATTTCGGACGAGGTTTATTCTTTCGGCGAAAAAATACTCGATTCGTTAAAAGAAAGATTTGAAAAGATAGACAAAATCGCGGAGTATAACCAGTGCAAGGTTCTTTCCGCAATGAAGAAAAACAGGGTTGACGCCGCGTGTTTCGCCGCTTCCACGGGATATGGCTATAACGACCTCGGAAGAGACAAAATCGAAAAGGTTTACGCCGATACCTTCCACACCGAAGCCGCACTTGTCCGCCCGCAGATAGTTTGCGGAACTCACGCTTTAACGGTCGCGCTTTCGGCAAATCTGCTCCCCGGCGACGAGCTTTTGTCGCCCGTCGGCAAGCCTTACGACACGCTCGAAGAGGTTATCGGCATAAGGGAAAGCAAATGCTCGCTGAAAGAGTACGGCGTTTCGTATAAACAGGTCGATCTTCTTCCCGACGGAACGTTCGATTACGACAATATCGCCCGCGCTATCGGCGAAAAAACCAAACTCGTGACGATACAGAGAAGCAAAGGCTACCAGACCCGCCCGACATTTTCGGTCAGACAGATAGGCGAGCTTATAGCGTTTGTCAAGAAAATAAAGCCCGACGTCATCGTTATGGTAGATAACTGTTACGGAGAATTCGTAGAGGAAATCGAGCCGTCGGACGTCGGCGCGGATATGACGGTCGGCTCGCTCATCAAAAATCCGGGCGGCGGCTTGGCTCCCGTCGGCGGATATATTTGCGGCACGAAGGAATGTGTGGACAGATGCGCATACAGGCTTTCGGCTCCGGGCTTGGGACAGGAAGTCGGCGCGAGTCTCGGCGTTATGCAGAGTTTTTATCAGGGATTTTTCCTTGCTCCCACCGTCGTTGCGGGCGCGGAAAAAGGCGCGATTTTCGCCGCCGAAGTTTATGAAAGGCTTGGTTTCAAGGTGTTCCCTTCGGCGAAAGAAGAACGCCACGATATAATTCAGGCTGTCGAACTCGGCAGTAAAGAGGGTATGATAGCGTTCTGCAAGGGAATTCAGGCTTCCGCTCCCGTCGACAGCTATGTAACGCCTATCCCGTGGGAAATGCCCGGGTACGAAAGCGAAGTTATTATGGCGGCGGGCGCGTTCATTCAGGGTTCGTCCATCGAGCTTTCCGCCGACGGACCGATCAGAGAGCCTTACGCGGTATTCTTTCAGGGCGGGCTGACATGGTACCACGCGAAAATCGGCATACTCACTTCTTTGCAGGAAATGCTCAACGCAAATCTCGTAAAACTTTAATAACAAATAATATATAACGGAGAACAAAAGATAATGTGGTTTATTCTCGCGCTTATCGCGCTCGTGTGTTGGAGCGGTTCCGATCTTTTTTCGAAAATCGGTTCCAAACCCGACGATAAATACAGTCAATGGAAAATGGTCGTTGCGGTAGGTCTCGTAATGGGCATTCACGCAATCGTCGAAATAGTATTTTTCAAAGTGCCGTTTTCTTTCGAGGCGATGTGGACTTATCTTCCCGCGTCGTTATGCTATATTTCCTCGATGTTTATCGGGTACATAGGTTTAAGGTATATCGAACTTTCGATTTCTTCGCCGATATGCAACACGTCGGGAGCGGTGGCTTCGCTTTTCCTTATTATATTTTTCACGGACAGAGCGGGGATAGAGAGCAACACTCAACTCGTTATGACTATAATAGGTATAGTCGTGTGCGCGCTCGGCGTAACAGGTCTCGGCTTTGCCGAAATGAGTGAGGACGACGAGATAAGGGCGCGCAGACAGGAGACTGCGAACGTTAAATACAGCAAAAGCTGGATCGCTCTCGCAATTCCCGTGATATACTGTTTTATCGACGCGGCGGGAACCGTTGCCGACTCCTTTATTCTCGACGTGCTTGACGAGGACGTCGCGAACGTTGCTTATGAGCTTACTTTTCTTCTTTGCGGAATAGTCGCCGCCGTATACGCGTTTATAATAAAGAAAGACAAGCCGACGGTCAAGCGTGAAGCTCCGAAGATCGTCGGGGCGATCAGCGAAACGGCGGGTCAGCTGGCTTACATAACCGCTATTGCGGCAAACACCGTAGCCGCCGCGCCTATCGTATCGTGTTACTGCGTACTTTCGGTCGTATGGAGCGCGATATTCCTTAAAGAAAGATTATCCCGGAAACATTACGCGGCGATAGCCATAACCGTTGTCGGCATTGCGCTTCTCGGAATTTTCGGCGGAGAATAAGAGGTGAATTTTATGGTTAAAAAGATAATTGCATTGTTTTTTGCCTCTCTCGTTCCGGTTTTTACGTTCGGCTGCGCGACGAGCGTAGGCGTAACAGAGAAGACTTACAGAAAAAACGGAGTGACCGGCGTTTCGGTTTCTTATAAGAAACTGAACGAGAGAAAAAGCTATACGATAGTCGTCGGCGAAGGCGAAAGAACGGCAGTCGAGATCGAAATCGTAAGCAAAAGCGGAAATCTTTCGCTTACTATCGGACGTATCGGTTACGCCGCGGATTACAGCGGGCATGACCTCGAAACGGGAAGTTTTACCGTTTATTTAAACGAAGCGGGAACTTACGATATGATATTTTTGGCGAAAGACCATGAAGGAAGTTTCAAAGCGGAGTATTATGTCAGCCAAGAATAAACAAGTGAGGGCTATAAAAAAACAATAAAATAAAGAAAGGCTGCAAATCTGTCCGAAAAGATGGAAATGCAGTCTTTTTACTGAAAAAAGCCCGATAAACGGCTTCCCCTGACAGAGAAACATTTTTCAAGGCGTTAAAAGCTTATTTGGGGGGAAGCTGACGCGTAGCGGCTGATGAGGGGGATTTTGCTGTTTTTCATTCGAAAAGCAATCAATTCCGAGAAGATGTCGCTTAACCGATCATTGCAAAAATGAAATAGAAAATGTTTTTCGTCGGTTTCCCGCTTACCCCTCATCCGTCGGCTTCGCCGCCACCTTCTCCCCCTTTTTTGCTATACAGTGCTTTCAGAGGATTTCTAAGGGCGAAGGCTTTTTCGTCTTTTACAAAAAAAGGAAATCCCTTTTGTTTTATTGAAAACTTTTTCTGAACTCTAATTTTTTTTTACAGCCGCATTTTGTGATAAATATCAATAAAATTCCGCATAATAACTAAGTAAAATCGCCGAAAAAAATTTTTTGAAAATTTTGTCTCAAAACGCTTGACAAACGTTTTTCAACGATATATAATGAGGGCGAGTTAGCACTTAAAGCTAATGAGTGCTAACATTCAAAGATAAGGAGTGCCAAAGAAATGGGACTGTCGGACAGGAAGAAAAAAATACTTCAATATGTCGTTGACGATTATATAGAAACGGCTGTTCCCGTGTCGTCGAAAAGCTTAACCGAGCGGCATCTGAAAAACATCAGTTCCGCCACGGTAAGAAACGAACTTTCCGCGCTCGAAGAACTCGGTTATCTTACACAGCTTCACACTTCGTCGGGGAGAGTACCTTCGGCGGAGGCTTACAAGCTTTATGTAAGCGACCTTATGGTAAAAGATAAACTTTCCGTAAAAGAACTCGACTATATCAAGAAAATCTTTCTCGATAAAGCCGATAACCTGGAAGAAGTTATCAAAAACACCACGAAGGTAATAAGCGAACTTACTTCTTACACGTCGGTCGGCATTCAGAGTCACGACTTATCCGAGAAAATAGTAAGCATAAAGCTTATCAGGTTCAAACCCGACAGCGCGCTCGTCATAATCGTTACCGAGATGAGGCTTTTAAAAGATAACTTCATCGACATACCCGAAAATATGACGGACGATCAGCTCAAAGACGCCGAAAAAGTTCTCGACAATATGTGCAAAGGCAAAACGTTCAGCGAGATATGCGATTTAAAGCCCGAAATGGAAGACAGTTTTATGGGTTACAAGAACATATTCGTAAACGTAGTCGAGGCGTTGAAAGCTTATATGACCACCACGAACGAGGACGTAGTCACGGCGGGCGAGGATAAAATTCTCGACCATCCCGAGTACGCCGATATCAATAAGATAAAGGATTTCCTTTCGGTGGTTACGAGTAAGGACAAAGTTATGACCCTTCTCACCGAAGACAATCGGGATATAAAAATCAACGTTAAAATCGGCGCGGACGGTTACGACGAAATTCCCAAAGAATGTTCGCTCGTCACCGCAACGTATTCCGCAAACGGAACCAAGCTCGGAACCTACGGCGTTATAGGTCCTATCAGAATGGATTATCAGAAAGTCGTGGCGGTGCTTGAAAACGTCGGGAAAATACTTGAAAGCATATTAACGAACAGGTAGGAGGCGAACGAAAAAAATGTCGCAACACGGAAAAAAACATCACGAAAACAATAAAGACGAGGAGATACGCGAAAATCCCGCTCCCGAACAGGAAGAGGAAATAGCTTCCGAAGCGGACGAAATCGACAAGATGACGGAAGCCGAGGCGAAAGAAATGCTGCGTAAATCCGACTCGACCGTTTTAAAGCTCCAAGCCGAAATCGAAAAGCTGAAAAAAGAAAACGAAGAAACAAAAAACGACTATCTGAGGGCGAGAGCCGATTGCGAGAACGTGCGCAAACACAAACACGAAGAAGTGCGCGCGGCGTTCGACGACGGCAGGGTTACCGCGATAGAGAAGATATTGCCGATAGGCGACAGTCTGGACTGGGCGCTTAAAATGCAGCTGGACGACAACACGAAGGACGGAATAGAGAAACTTTTGAAAAAGTATCACGAAACGCTTTCGTCGCTCGGCGTGATCGAGTTTTCTCCCGAAGTCGGAAGCAAATTCGATCCTAACACCGCAAACGCCGTTATGACCGTTCCGAAAGAAACCGAAGAGGACGAAGCCGAAACGGTGAAACAGGTTTACGGCAGGGGCTATAAGCTCGGCGAAAAGGTTATGAGATACGCTCAGGTATCCGTAATCAAAGAATAAAAAAAGAAATTTAACTTAAAAAAGGAGATAGATATTATGAGTAAAGTAATCGGTATAGATTTAGGAACAACGAACTCTTGCGTAGCCGTTATGGAAGGCGGCGAACCGGTAGTTATAGCAAACGCCGAAGGATCGAGAACGACTCCTTCCGTAGTAGGTTTCCAGAAAGACGGAGAAAGACTTGTCGGTCAGATCGCTAAACGTCAGGCTGTTGCCAACAGCGACAGAACGGTTATCTCGATCAAGAGACATATGGGTAGCGACTATAAAGTCACTATCGACGGAAAACAGTATTCCCCGCAGGAAATCTCCGCAATGATCCTCGCAAAACTTAAAAAGGACGCCGAAAGCTATCTCGGCGAACCCGTAAAGGACGCGGTCATCACTTGCCCCGCATACTTCACGGACAGCCAGAGACAGGCGACTAAGGACGCAGGCAAAATCGCGGGTCTTAACGTACTTCGTATCATAAACGAACCTACTGCCGCGGCTCTTGCTTACGGTCTCGATAAAGATAAGAAATCGCATAAAGTTATGATTTACGACCTCGGCGGCGGTACGTTCGATGTCTCCATCCTCGATATCGGCGACGGAGTATTCGAAGTTCTCGCAACCAACGGTAACTGTATGCTCGGCGGCGACGATTTCGATAAGAGAATTATGGATTACGTCGTTGACGATTTCAAAGCGAAAGAGGGCATCGATCTTTCCAAAGATAAAATGGCGATGCAGAGAATCAAGGAAGCTGCCGAAAAGGCTAAGATCGAACTTTCGAGCATGAGTTCGACCAACATCAACCTTCCGTTCATCACGGCGGACGCCAACGGTCCTAAGCATTTGGACGTAACGCTTACCAAAGATAAATTCGACACTATGACGGGCGACCTCGTAGAGTCGACCAAAGCTCCTATGCGTCAGGCTATGAAGGACGCGGGTCTTACCTACAACGATATCGAAAAAGTTATCCTTGTCGGCGGATCGACCCGTATCCCCGCAGTCGTCGAAGCCGTTAAATGCGAAACGGGCAAAGAACCGTTCAAGGGTATCAACCCCGACGAATGCGTCGCGATCGGCGCGGCTATTCAGGGCGGCGTTTTAACGGGCGAAGTCAAAGACGTTCTTCTTCTCGACGTAACTCCGTTGTCTCTCGGTATCGAAACGCTCGGCGGCGTGTTCACGAAACTTATCGAGAAGAACACCACGATCCCCGTTAAGAAATCTCAGGTATTCTCGACGGCGGCGGATAACCAGTCCGAAGTTACCATTCACGTTCTTCAAGGCGAAAGACAGTTCGCGAAAGACAACAAGACTTTGGGTCAGTTCAATCTTGCCGGCATCGCTCCCGCTCCGAGAGGAATTCCTCAGATCGAAGTTACTTTCGATATCGACGCAAACGGTATCGTTCATGTAACCGCAAAGGATCTCGGAACTCAGAAAGCCGCGGATATAACGATCACTTCGTCCACCAACCTTTCGGAAGAAGACATTCAGAAAGCTGTTAAGGAGGCCGAAATGTACGAAGCCGAAGATAAGAAGAGAAAGGAAGCGGTAGAAAACAAGAACAAGCTCGACAGCCTTATCTTCCAGGTCGAAAAGACCGTTAAAGACAGCGGCGACAAGCTCACCGAAGAAGATAAAACTACCGTCGAAAACGCGGTTAAGGAAGCAAAAGAAGCCCTTAACTCCGACGATAACGACAAGATCGTTGCGGCAACCGAAAAGCTTTCCAAAGATATCGAACCGGTATTCACAAAGCTTTATCAGCAGGCGACCGCCAACGCTCAGGGCGGAGCTAATCCGGGCGCAGGCGCGGCAGGTTCCGACGACGGCGACACCGAATTCCATCAGAACTGATTTTAACCCGAAAACCGCAACGTTCGGATAAATAAATCGCAACGTCCGGATAATAAAGGATAAAATAAACAAGCAATTTTGCAAACGATTGCGTAAAGCGGCGCGGGCGGACGGAAGTCCGCCCGCGTTAAAGGCATAAATAAGGAAAAATATGGCAAAGAATTATTACGAAGTACTCGGCGTGGATAAAAAAGCCTCGCAGGACGATATAAAAGCGGCTTACAGAAAGCTTGCCCGTCAGTATCACCCCGATTTGCACCCGAACGACGAGGAATGCGCAAAAAAATTCAAAGAAATAAACGAGGCTAACGAAGTTTTGTCCGATCCGCAGAAACGTCAGCAGTACGATATGGAACTCGAACACCCGGGCGCGGGTAATTTCGGAGGTTTCGGCGGTTTCGGGAGCGGCTCGCAGAGCGCGGGCGGCTTCGGAGGTTTCGGTGATATTTTCGGTGATATTTTCGGAGCTTTTTCGGGATCCGATCGCGGCGGCAGAACGACTGCGCAGGACGGCGAAGATATCAATCTCGAAGTCGAGCTTTCTTTTCTGGACGCGGCTAAGGGTTGCAAAAAGGACATAACTTACACAAGAAAAGAACCTTGCCCCGATTGCCGTTCGACGGGCGCGAAAAACGGCACGTCGTATAAGCAGTGCGACAAATGTAAAGGAACGGGTACTATTCAGTACGTCTCTGGGAACAGCATTTTCAGAACCGTTCAACAGCGCGCGTGCGACGCCTGCGGCGGAAAAGGCAAGATAATCATAGAAAAATGTCCCACTTGCGGCGGCAAGGGGTATCAGCGCAAGCAAACGACCATTTCGCTCAATATTCCCGCGGGCGCGGACACGAACAGTTATATAACGAAAAAGGGTTACGGCGAAGCCTCCACCACGGGCGGCGAACCGGGCGATCTTATCGTTGTTTTCAAAGTTCAGCCGCATAAGATTTTCAAGAGAAACAAATTCGATTTGTACGTCGATCTGCCGATAAGTTTCACGACGGCGGCGCTCGGCGGAAAAGTCAAAGTTCCCACGCTTGACGACACGGTAACGCTCGATATTCCCGACGGAACGCAGTCCGGAAAAGTTTTCCAGATCAGAGGAAAGGGTATCGCTTCGCGTTACGGAACGGGCAGTTTGTTCGTGACCGTTTATGTCGAAGTTCCCACCAAGCTCACCAAGGCGGAAAAACAGAGACTTCTCGATTTCGACAGCGACATCGAGCTTAAACAATACGATAAAATGAAAAAATACGACGATACGATGCAGTCTTTATACGGCGCGAAACCGTATGAAAAATAATCGTAACGGCGGACGAAAAAAAGATGAAAGTCGGGGAAAACGCGCGTTTTACCCCGACTTTTTTAATTTTTTTATGGTTTTGCGTTGTTGCGGTTTCGGGGTCGTCGTTTACAGAAATTTCTTCAAGCGTTCTTCGTAAGACTCTTCGAGTTCGGTAAGTTCTTTCGCGAGATTTCTCACCGCCTCCGAAATTCTGTCTCCGCAGCCGTTTAAAAGCTCGTGAAGTTCGGTAATCCCCATAACCGTGCCTTTGATCATAAGTTCGGCAACGTGGGAAGCGGAGTCGTCCGTTAAAGTGTTCATTTTAACGGAAGCGAACATAACGGCTTTTTTGAGCGGGTTGATGTCTTTCGTGTCGGTCGAAGTTTCCTTCATATAAGAGGAAAGTTTGCCGATATATTTCTCGTAACCGTCGTATTCGTCGGCAAGTTCGCCGCGCATATTTTCGTCCGAAACTTCCTTTATGATATCCGAAATGGTTTGCAGGGCAATGTGCGCGTTTTTGTAAAGAGAAACAAGGGCTTCTTTGTCTATATTCTGATAATCGTCCATAAATAAACTCCTTAAAAATATTTATCGGCGATAGTATGTATTTGTTTCAAAAAATAATGCAAAAACGTTTGACATATTTGTTGAAAAAGGTTATAATCATAAGGAACCGCTCGGAAAGGGCATAAAGTCGCGTTTAAACGCGCCCCGAAGATTTTTCCCGGCGAGATTAGACAGGAGGGTCTATTTTTCAATGTACGCAATCATCGAAAACGGAAGCAAGCAGTACAAAGTAAGCGGCGGCGACGTCGTAAACTTCGAAAAGCTTGACGCAAACGTCGGCGACAAAGTCGAATTCAACGTTTTGCTTGTATCTGATGAAAACGGAATCAAGGTCGCAAAGGACGCGGCAGGATTCAAAGCAGTAGGCGAAGTTACGGCGCAGGCAAAGGACAAAAAGGTCATTGTCTTCAAGTACAAAGCCAAGAAGAACGAAAGAAAGAAGCAGGGTCACAGACAGCCTTTTACCTCGGTAAAGATTGTCGAGATCGTTGCGAAGTAATAAACGGAGGGCGGTAATATGTTATTTTTCAGATTATTTGCACACCATAAAGGAATGGGAAGCACGAAGAACGGACGTGACAGCAACGCTAAGCGTCTCGGAGCTAAACGTGCGGACGGTCAGGCAGTTCTTGCGGGAAACATCCTTGTAAGACAGAGAGGAACTAAAATCCATCCCGGTAACAACGTAGGCATCGGAAGCGACGATACTTTGTACGCATTGGTAGACGGAGTCGTCAGATTTGAAAGACTCGGCAAAGACAGAAAACAGGTCAGCGTTTACGCAGCCGAATAATTTTCCAGGCAACAAAAAGCAAACTCTTTTTTCGGGGTTTGCTTTTTTTATAATCGTTTCGGAACTGTCTTTACGGCGGTTAAAAACATAATCGGAAATTACGTTTAACTTATGAAAACAATACTTACGGACGGCAAATATTTCAACCCGCAAGATACGCTCGAATGCGGGCAAATCTTCCGCTATAAGTCGATTAACGGCGGTTTTTTGGTTCAATCGGGTAGTAAATGCTGCCTTTTGAAAAGCGTAAACGGCGAAACCGAAATCACTTTCGAGGACGGCGACGAAGAGTATTTCAAAAGGTATTTCGATCTCGATTTCGATTATTCGGGAATAATCGACAGGGCAAAACAATGCGAATACGAAATCGTTCGGACGGCTTCGGAAAAAGCTTCGGGAGTGAGAATACTCCGTCAGGATCTATCGGAAACTCTTTTTTCTTTTATCATATCGCAAAACAATATGATCCCGAGAATAAAGGCGATAATCGAACGCACGGCGGCTTCTCTCGGCGAGAAAAAGTCTTTTATGGGCGAGGATTATTATACTTTCCCGACAGCCGAGGCGTTAGCGACGAAGGACGCCGATTTCTATTTCAAGCTCGGTTACGGTTATCGGGCGGATTATATTCCCGCGGTCGCGAAAGCGATCGTAAGCGGCGAGTTCGATTTTTCCGACGACGGACTTTCCACGGCTCAATTAAGAAAAAAGCTGATTTCGCTTAAAGGCGTAGGACCGAAAGTCGCCGACTGCGTGGCTCTTTTCGGCTACCACAGAACGGATAGTTTTCCCGTCGATACCTGGATCGAAAAACTTTACAGAGAAGATTTCGGCGGAGAGATAAAAGACAGAAAGAAAATCGCGGAGTTTTTCACCTCGCGTTTCGGTAACGATTCGGGCTTTATTCAGCAGTACATTTTCTATTATAAACGCAGCCTTGCGGATAAGGGCTGATTTTCGCAAAAAAAGCCGAATGAAAAGTCTCTGAAAAAGGCGAATGAAAACGAAATAAAATATAACTTAAACGCAATGGAAAAATTATCTATTCTATTGCGTTTTTTTCTTAAAAATGTTATAATTTTTCCGAAGTGGCGAAAAGACAAAAATTCTGCTTGAATAAAGGCGGAAAAATAAAATTTCGACCAGCGAAAATATACGAAAAAATTTAAAGGTGTGTTATGGCTGACATTACGAAAAAACTTAAAGGCGATTTGAGAGATTACAGACCCGTACCGTTTTGGAGCTGGAACGACGATCTTGTCCCGGCTGAGCTTGTAAGGCAGATAGACGAAATGCACGATAAGGGCATAGGCGGCTTTTTCATGCACGCGCGCGGCGGTCTTAAAACCGAATATTTAAGCGAAAAATGGTTCGAATGTATCAAAGCTTGCGTCGAAGAAAGCAAAAAAGTGAACATGAACGCTTGGAGCTACGACGAAAACGGCTGGCCGAGCGGCTTTGCGGGAATGAAGCTTCTGGAAGACAAGAACAACCACGAGAAATATCTCGACAAAAAGATTACGGACAGCTTCGACGATAAAGCCACCGCGGTGTACTTTGTCGGAAAAGACAAGGTTTTGAAAAGAGTGGAAAAACCCGCGGGCGAGGGTAAATACGTTAACGTTTATCTTAAAACCAACCCGTCGGTCGTAGATATTCTCGATAAAAACATCGTGAGAAAATTCATCGAGCTTACGCACGAGAGATATAAAAAGGAGTGCGGCGAAGATTTCGGCAAATATGTGCTCGGATTTTTTACCGACGAACCGCAGTATTACAGATGGGAAACTCCTTATTCTCCCGTTCTTATCGATTATTTCAAGGAAAAATACGGCATAGATCTTTGGGAAGAACTCGGAAAACTTTTCATAGAATGCGACGGAGCTTACGCTTTCAGATATAAATACTGGAACGCCATGCACCGCTTCTTTATCGACAGTTTCGTCAAGCAGATTTACGACTGGTGCAGCGAAAACGGATGCAAACTCACAGGGCACGGCGTTGAAGAATCGAAAATCTTTATGCAGATGTGGTGTTGCGCGGGCATAATGGAATTTTACGAGTACGAGCATATCCCGGGGGTAGACTGGCTCGGAAGATGCGTCGGAAGCGAGCTTGAACCCAAACAAATCGGATCTGTCGCGGAACAGCTCGGCAGAAAACACGTTTTAACCGAAACGTTCGCTTGTTGCGGGTGGGACGTTACGCCGCAGGAGCTTAAACGCATTGCCGAATGGCAGTATGTAAACGGCGTAAACCTTATGTGTCAGCATCTCACCGCTTATTCGATCCGCGGTCAGAGAAAGAGAGATTATCCCACGTCTTATTCCGAGCATATGGCTTGGTTCGATAAATTCGGAGAATTCAACGATTATTTCGGTCGTCTCGGATATCTCCTTTCGGAAAGCAAAAACAGAGTGAACACGCTCGTTCTTCACCCGATGAAAACGGCTTATCTCACTTTCGACAGGGATAACGATTATAATTCGGTGAAAGAACTCGAAGACTCTTTCGATAAAACTATCGAAACTTTCGGATCGAAGAATATTCCGCACCACTACGGCGACGAGAATATAATCGCAAAGCACGGAAAAGTAGAGAACGGTAAGTTTATCGTCGGAAATTACGCTTACGACTTTGTTTACCTTCCCGAAATGAAGTGTATGGATAAAACCACGCTCGACCTTCTGACGAAATTCATCGCCGAGGGCGGAAAGCTCGCAATCGAAAACGGCAAGCCCGAATATCTCGAAGGCGAGAAATATCCGTTTGACGAACTTAAAGCGACGTGTACTTTCGGGGATATCGAGAAAGCGACGGAATACAAAGTTATAACGGACAGCAAAAATATCAGAACGGCATACAGAGAGGGCGAGTTCGGCAAATTCCTTTACGTCGTAAATATCGGAGAGGATGCCGCCGAAGCGAAAATCAAACTCAACTCCGCTTATCCTTACGGCTACGATATCGAAAAACTCGAAAAATATCCGCTCGTAATCGAGGACGGTTACGTTCATGTAAAACTCGACGAGGGCGGTTCCGCAATCATTTACGAGAGCGACGAAAAATACGAGTCCGCTAAGTTCTATAACGGAAAATATATCGATCTTTCGGGAGATTGGAAACTTCTCGAAACGCCCGTAAACAGCCTTACGATAGACAAAGCCGAGCTTTCTTTCGACGGCGAGAATTACGGTAAAAAAGCCTATATTCCCGCGATTTTCAACGGGCTTATTTCTCGGAAATACGTCGGAAAAATCTATCTCAGATATGTATTCGACGTTAAAGACAAAACCGACAATATGTTCCTCGAAAGCGAGAGAATGGACATTAAAAAATGTACGGTCAACGGCAAAGAGGTCAAACTCGAAGAAAAAGGCACGCTGGATCGAAGCTTCTTGACGGCGGACATCGCGAAGGAGGTAATCGTCGGCGAAAACGCAGTTGTTTTCACGATAGATTTCTACGAAAGCGAACACGTCTATTTCGTGCTTTCGGACGTAACGCCCGAAAAAGAGTCGCTTAAAAACTGTTTGTCTTACGACACCGAGCTTGAAAGCATTTATATCCGCGGCAACTTCGCCGTGAGAGACGATAACCTTAAAATCGAAAACGATATGGTTATGCTTTCGGACGGAAGTTATTATATCACGACTGCAAAAGACACGGTAAACGCGGCGAACATCGCGAGCGACGGCTATCTGTTCTTTATGGGCAAAATGAAGCTCGAAAAGAAAGTCGTGATAAAAGAGGGCGTTTCCGCATTGAAATTTACGGGCAGATTTACCGCGGCGGACGTGTTTGTGGACGGAAAATTCGTCAAAACCGTGCTTTTCGACCGCGAAGCCGATCTTTCCGCTTTCGCGGACGGAAAAGAGCATACTTTAACGTTCACGCTTTACGGCAGTAACAGAAATATTTACGGTCCGCACCATTTCGCGGAATACGAACCGCTCAGCGTTTCTCCCTGGACTTTCGATCTTACGGGAGCGTGGAAGGACGATTACAAGTGTGATTTTTACAGAGAAAATTATTCTTTCGTCAAGTTCTCGATAATTTAAATCGGGGCAAGCTGTCGGAGAACCGTCGGTAAACCGCTATGCGGTCGGCGGCAGGGCGAAATTTCGGATAGGGGTATTCGGATGGGAATATTGTCGGCGACGGGTCGACTTGAAATAAAAGAGGTATTATGAAAAAAACTAAGATTGTTTGCACGCTCGGTCCGTCGAGTTGCACCAAGGAAGTGATTTCCGCAATGTACGACGCGGGCATGAACGTTTGCAGGCTCAATTTTTCCCACGGCACTCACGAGGAGCATGCCGCGAAAATCAAAATAATCAAAGAACTTCGCGAGGAGAGGGGAATTCCGCTTCCCATTCTTCTCGATACGAAGGGTCCCGAGTTCAGAACCGGCAGATACGAGAACGGGTCTGTAACTCTCGCCGCCGGCGACGAGTTTACGTTCACAACCGAAAATATCCTCGGCAACGAAAAAATAGTTTCGGTAAATTATCCGTATCTTTGCGAGGTTTTAAACGTCGGCGACACTATTTTGCTCAACAACGGGCTTATGGAATTTCTCGTCACGGAAGTCGGCGAAAAATCGGTTAAAACGGTCGTTAAAATCGGCGGAGTCACGCGCGATCATAAGAGCATGTTTTTCCCGAATAAGGATTTAAAGCTCGACTTTTTGTCCGAACAGGATAAAAGCGATTTGCTTTTCGGCATAGAGCAGGGCATAGATTTTATCGCGCTTTCTTTCGTTTCGGATAAGTCCAACATAGAAGAAGTTAGGGAATTTTTAAAAGCCAACGGCGGCGAAGATATCGATCTTATCGCCAAAATCGAAAACAGTTCGGGCGTTAAAAATCTCGAAAGCATTGTTAAAGCTTCGGACGGAATTATGGTTGCGAGGGGCGATCTCGGCGTGGAACTTCCTTACGAAACTATCCCCAATGTTCAGAAAAGAATGATAGACGTATGCCGAATTCTCGGTAAACGCTGTATAACGGCAACCGAAATGCTCGAATCGATGATTCATAGTCCCCGTCCCACAAGGGCGGAGATTTCGGACGTTGCCAACGCCGTTTACGACGGCACGAGCGCGGTTATGCTTTCGGGCGAGACCGCCGCGGGCGAATACCCCGTAGAAGCGGTCAAGGCTATGGCGAAAATCGTCGAGCAAGCCGAAAACTATAACGAATATCTTCAAATTATTCCCGACGATCAGTTTGTGATTTCTTCGCCCGTGCAGGCTTTATCTCATTCCGCTTGCACGCTCGCCAAAGATCTGCGCGCGAAAGCAATCGTCGTATGCACTCACACGGGTATGACGGCGCGAATGGTTTCCCGTTTCCGCCCCGGTATTCCGATTATCGGACTCACCACAAGCGATAAAGCTTTTCGTAAACTCGCGCTTTCCTGGGGCGTTGTGCCGATGATGATCGACAGTTTCGATTCGGTAGACGTGCTGTTCTATTTCGCAAAAGACGCCGCAAGGAAAAGCGGACTTGTCAAAAAAGGCGAAAGAGTTGTTTTAACGGGCGGAACGCCAACGGGCAAAGGCGGCAACACAAGCCTTATAAGTATAGACGTTTTATAATATCATTAAAACATAAAAACCCTTGTATAAGTCGATTAACTCGGCTTTTACAAGGGTTTAATTTTAAAATTTATCTCTGTCGAAAAGTTCGTCAAGAGAAATGTGGTATAAATCGGCTAACTGAATAAGCGTTTCATAATCGGGTCTCACTGCGTCGGTTTCATACCTTGTGTAGTTCACGCGGTTTATTCCGAGTTTATCGGCAAGTTGCTGTTGGGTAAGCCCTTCGGTTTTTCGTAACTCTTTAAGTTTTTTTCCGACCTTAATTGTAAAGGTAACGTCCACATATAGAAAGAAAAGTAAGGTAGTCGAAGTAAGATTTACAAAAAGAGTAAG
>CAKQMB010000015.1 GCA_934254825.1 uncultured Clostridia bacterium
GCGTTAATTTTTCCCGTTGACTTTCGTTTTTCTCTGTGCTACAACCCCACACCCGAACAGGCGAAAAAATCGGAGTGTAATGAAAAATGATTATTTGACCATTTCGGTCTATGTGATTGAATTAAAACTTTAAATATGTTATTATATTGGTATAATAAAAATATTTAGATAAATACAAAGGAAAATATGCTTGAGTCGTTTGAATCCAGAAATATAAAAAAGTTTAAGCCGAACGGAAATTATATCAAAAAAGATGTAAATTAAGAATTTTTGTGTTATAATGTAAAACAAGATAAGGAGATTTATGGAGATATCAGAAATAGATTTAATTTATATAAGAAATGCTTTTAATCAAGGTGGCTATGTTTATGATTTTTCAAATGATTCATTCTCAAAGTTTACGGAAGAAAGTATAGGTGAGTGTATCCAGGAAAAATATCATTTATCTAAAGGTAAATCTTTGGAATCGTTTTTTGCTGACAAAAATGTTGATATTGCAAAGAAGATAAAAATGTTGAAAGATTTAATTGAATATGAAGATATTTTTGTTGCTAAAAGGGGATATGAAGATTGGAAAAAATATAAAATTGATATAGAGCAACACAATACAGCCATAGAAAAATGCCGTGAGATCTTAAATAGATTATCGAAAGCAAATATTACGACAGACACGGAAGGAATTCAAGAAAAGGGGTTAAAAGAACTTTTAGAAGAGGCTCAAGAGTATTTTCACAAAGATAAAAAGATTGCTGCGGAAAAAATGTGGGATGCATTTGAGAGATTAAAAACTTATTATTCTGATTTAGATAAAAAACATTCAGCCGACAAAATTATTGAAGACATGAGTCACAATGACGCTAACTACATAAATTTGTTTAAAGAAGAGTTTAATAAATTAAAAGATATCGGTAACAACTATAGGATACGTCATCACGAAACTGATAAAATAGATATTATAGATGACAATTATTATGTTTATTTTTATCATAGATGTTTAGCATTAATTGATTTAGCAAAAAAATATTTAGTTTAATATCCTTGATTTTGTGAAATAAAAAAACTGTCGCAAAATCAAACAGCAAGAAATCAAAAATAATCAAAAAGTCTGTGATAATCAAAATCAGTCGCAAAATCAAAGGAAAATAATCAAAAAAAGATTTTTGCGTGGTGGGCGTAGCCGATAGAAACCATAGCATACCCCGCCTTGAAGCCGCCTTTTCTATGCTTTAGGGCAAATCCGCCCTAGTAGTATTTGTATACGACGTCGGTCGCTTTCACCATAAATCATTAGAAAATACGGCTTCAAGGTTGCCCTATATATTAAGCTATCGATACCGCAAATTTTCAGACGTAGCTTACGCTTAATTCTTCGTTCTTTCCATGGCTTGTATTTGTATACTAACCCGTGGAAACGTCTTGCATTAAGTGTAAGCTACACCTGAAAATCGAGTTCTGCTATGGTTTCTATCGGCAATAGGCGAGTACGCGGCACAACCGTAAGTTGAAGTCTATTGCAAGACAAAAAGTGCCGTCGAGCGTCTGTTTAGCGAAGCAAATTCTTGCCGTGGGGTTCCCGCTCGCGGGAAACGGCAAAATCCCTTTATCTCCTCCATTGGGGTTCGGTTTCGACAAAAACCAAACGACTGAATGAAATAACGAAAAATATTTGCAACTTGTTATTTCTAAATATTGACTTTTTGCGAAATAACGGTTATAATAATAGTAGAGTTATTTCAAGGAGTGATGTATGAACAGAGCAGGACAATATATTACTGCGCTTAGCGGTGTTGCCGCTTACAAAGCGTATAAACCTAATCCGTTGCCGCCGTCTCCCGAAATCGGAATGGATACGGAAATGGTCGCTTTGCTTTCTAAGGCGCATAACTATCTCGGCAAGCTGGATATGATGTCCGGACTTATCCCAGATATGAATCTGTTTTTGAGTGCATACGTCCGTAAAGAGGCATTGCTCAGCAGTCAGATCGAAGGGACGCAGGCGACCTTGGAGGACGTACTTAATCCTAATGTTGACGTGGCGGTAAATCTTGAAGTAAACGACGTAGTTAATTATGTAAATGCGCTCAACTATGCTATTGAGCGAATGAAAGAATTGCCCGTATGCAATCGCCTTTTGTGCGATACTCACAAGGTTTTAATGCAAGGTGTTCGAGGACAGGAAAAAAATCCCGGGGAATTCCGCCGCAGTCAGAATTGGATAGGCTCGTCAAACAGTAATTTGCAGACGGCAAGATACGTTCCGCCGACAGTGGAAGATATGCAAATTGCTATGAGCGACCTCGAAAAGTTCATAAACGACTACGATATGGATATTTTGCTGAAAACGGCGCTCGTGCATTATCAATTTGAAACCGTTCACCCGTTTTTGGACGGCAACGGTCGCGTCGGAAGAATGCTTATCACGTTGATGTTGCTTGCCGACGGAATACTTCGTCGCCCTGTACTATATTTGTCGTTGTATCTGAAAACGAACCGTATCGAATACTACGACAGATTGAGCGAAGTCCGCACCAAGGGTAATTACGAACAGTGGATAAAATTCTTTTTGCACGGAATTATTGAAACTTGCGACGACGGTATAAAGACAATCGAAAGCATAAATTCACTTATCAAGTCGGACGAGAGAAAACTTGTCAAGAAAACCGAAACGGTTTCAAAGGTTTTCGATTATATCAAGGAACACCCGATTATTTCTATCGGCGGAGCCGCAACCGCACTCGGTTTGTCGTATAACGGTGTGTCCGGAGCAGTCAAAAAGATGGTTGAAGTCGGCATATTAAACGAAACGACTACAAAGGCGCGCGACAGAATTTTCGAGTATTCGGGATATATCGATATCTTGAAATCAGGCACTTAAAGATATTGTTCAAAGAGAGAAAAACGGAGAGTTTTTATATCACGAAAGATAGGTAGAAAAATGTAGATAATCCATTATTAGAGCAATAGATACTTGCACTAATAACGGATTATTTTACAATTGAGTTATATATGTAAAATACTTTTTATTGATATATAGGTTCGGATATCCTGCAAATTGAGCCACCATAGATAAAAAGCACGCTAGATAGCGTGCTTTTTGCTTGTTTTAAAATAAAAAATATCCTGAATTTGCTGTTTTGCGATATTTTTTTACTGCTTTTTTCCCATTTGTATTCCGTTTTGTTATTGAAATTTATTACCGATTTTTGTTTTGAAATGATATTGCGAAATAATGTTTCTTACCGGCGGAAGAATCCTATGTTCGGGTTGCATAAATCCCATACGAGCAAAAATATGAAAATAGCCGTCATCGAAAGAACGATGATAAGCAGCGCTTTTATGAGCTTATTTTTGTCGGCAATGGTACGTTCGTAAACGGAGCAGAGCCGTTCGACGCTCTGGCGGGAAACGGAGTCGTTTTTTTGTTGCGCGGGCGTATCGCTATCGCTTCGCTGTTGTTCGGAGACGTCGTTTTTTATATCCTCGTCAGAACCGCCCATAGCCTCTATAATCGAAAGAACCGTGGTGTAACCGGGGTCGGGCGTTTGCCCCGAAAAAATACGTCGGACGGTTGAAACGGGTACGCCGCTTTTATCGGCGATATCCTGATAAGACATTTGGCTTTCGTCTTTGAGGTTCTGCATTTTTTGAATCAACATTATCTTTTGTCTCCCTTTTCATATAAAAATACTGTTTATTTTCAAATTTGAGCGAAAAACTCAAATTCGATACCGATAAAAGCTCAAATTTGGGTATGAAAAACGCAAATTTGGGTATTGATTTTCACCGCAAACGGGTTTATCATTGAAGCAACGAAAGAAAAGCCGTTTCGGTTAAATCATATTATAGGCTTCTGAAACAGAAAAGTCAAGAGAGAATGAAAAAATGTCACAATTCGACGAAAAAAGACGAAATCCGACGTTTTCTTCCTTTGCCGAAACTTGAAGTTTATGTGTATAACTCGGGCGAGATAATAGGCTTTTTGCGATTATCAAATATTTAATAATATCGCGCGTTTCGGAAATTTATCGGCAAAATCGGAAGTACAGAAACAATCGGCATTAAGCCGTTTGGAAATATAACAGACAAGGAGAAAGGAAAATGAAAAAATCAGAACTAAAGACGACGGAACTCGTATGCGAAAAGGGTTTATGCCTTTACAATGCGCCGACGGCGGTTTCGGGGCATTATCCGCTTATCTGCGAAAAGGAGAGAACGCCCGAGTTTACCGAAATTGAAATTCCGAACAAGCCCATTGCCGACGACAATAAAAAGCAATGTGCGAAAAAATTGAAAATACGCGCGAAATTCACCTTCGCCCGTTTAATGCAGGCAAGCGTCGATCTGGATTACGAAAAGATCGGTGAAGCAAAGGCGAAGGAAACTAAAAAAGCAAAGCCGACAAGGCGGTAAAAAAATTGTTATCGGAACGGTTGCAATAAAAACCGTCGGCGCGCGGATAAGGGCGATATAGGGTGATATAGGGTGATATAGGGTGACCTTGGCTTAAAATTTTCTGCCGAAAACCGTTACAATCGGGGAAATGTGTCGGTTGTCGGATAAAACGAAATTCAACCGACCGGCGAATATCGGTTTTTTCGATTATCGATTGCGTTAAGATTATTCGTCGCGAAGTTTCGTTCTGAATAAAAACCTGCCGTTTGTTTATAAGGTTCGTTTGACATTTCGGCAACGCCAAACTATAATATTTATAATGATTATCGTATGGCGGGCTATAAAATTCAACTAACCGTCGAGAAAAATGCAATTCAACGAATAGTTTAGCGAATTCAACTATCAGTGTAGTCAAAGAAATTGCAAAGTGTGATTTGGCGTGCTATGATAGTAGTAGTTCATCGACGGAGGTGAAAAATTTGAATATCGGTGAGAAAATATCAAAGGCAAGGAAAGACAAAGGTCTCACGCAGGCGGAACTCGGCGAAAAGATGCACGTTACGTTTCAGGCTGTGTCTAAATGGGAACGAGGAGAATCTGCGCCCGATTTCGAAACGATTTGCGAGTTGTCCGAAGTTTTAGACGTGCCGATAACATATTTCGGCGGAAAAAAAGAAGAGCCGAAGCAGGAAGAAACGGCGGCGACTTTGGCAGCTCCCGCTCAGCCAGATCTCGCGCAACCTGTATCGGTTCAGCCCGCGCCCGCGGAAACAAGACCCGTTCTTGCGGTATGCGAAAAGTGTAACAGACCTATTTACGACGGGAACGAAATCGTGCGCTATAACAGAAGGCATACTCAACATATAAAATGCGCAGAATGCGACCGCAAGGAACGCGAAGAGAAAAAAGCCGCGGCGATAAAAAACGGCAAAACGCGAAGAGTCCATTCTTTTATATGGCCGACCTTGCTTATGATAGCGGGCATAATCGTAAGCGCGATTAACCTTATGGGAACGCCGCTTATTATCGGTATAGTCGGTTCGGTTATGCTGTTTCCGCTGTCCGCGTGCCTTATACTTTATAATAATGCGGTAGCCGAAATAGTTTTTACGATTATCGAGTGGAGCGCGGTGAAATTTCCGGGGATAATATTCAGTTTCGATCTGGACGGAGTCGCGTTTCTCATTGCGGTGAAAATTCTGTTCTTTATTATCGGATTGATGATTACGCTTGCCTGCATCGCGCTTTCGATAGTTATCGGCGGCGTGGTTTCGGTGTTTGTGTATCCGTTCGCGATTCGTAAAAACTTCGTAAGTCCCGAAAAGGGCGAATATTCTGTTTTTTAACGGAAAAATATTTTAAATTAAGGGAGGAATATATGAAAAAAATCATAATATCATTATTGTTAATCGCAAGCGTTTGCGCCTTTGCGCTTTGCTCGGTTTCCTGCAAGGACAAAGAAAGCGAAACTCCTTCGTCCGTCGGGCAAAGCGGAAACGTCGATTCGGGTAATTCGAGCGGTTATGGCAGTTCCGAAACTTCCGAAAGCGTAGCCGAAACAGAGCTTAAAACCTTTACGGGTATCGTATTCGGCGGCGGCGAGTTTGTTTACGACGGATCGGAAAAATCGATAACCGTCAGCGGGCTTCCCGGCGGCGCGACGGTAGAGTATACCGATAATAAAGCTACGGACGCGGGCGTGTACAACGCGACGGCAACCATACGAAAGGAAAATTATAAAACGCTTACTTTAAAAGCCGTTTTAACGATAAATAAAGCCGATATAACAGGCGTAACTTTCGAAGACAAAATCGTGGAATACGATACTTTCGCCCATTCGATCGAAGTTGTCGGTGATCTTCCCGCCGAAGTAAGCGTAAAAACAACATATAACGGGGTAGAGACGAGCGGTGTAACCGAAGTCGGCGAATACGCCGTCGTATTGACGATCGGCGGGAAAAACTACAATACGTTTACGAAAACGGCAATTCTTACTATTACGAGTACCGAAGAGAAGCTTTTCAGCGCGGTGTATTCAAACGGAGTGTATTTTCAGAATAACCTCGACGATAATAAGCTTTATTCGTATAAAAACGGTCTGACAAAAATCAACGACGATATTCCCGAATATCTCATTGTAAGCGGCGGCAAGCTGTATTATTCGTCCAAGGCTCTTTTCGGCTCGGCTATAAAAACGTATAGCGATCAAAGTACGGGAGCTTCGGTGTTTACAAGCGTTGCGGGCGAGTACCTCGTAAGCGACGGCTCTTATCTGTATTACGCGAAAAATTCGTTTATAGACAGAAAGGACGCGAACGGCATTTACAGAATAAGTTTAAGCGGAAGCGGCGCAGAACCCGAAAGGATAGTCAAAAACAAAGCGGCGTATCTTGCGATAAGCGGCAACTATATTTATTATTCGAATTTAAGCGACGGCAAAAAGCTTTATAAAGTTTCGAAAACGGCGAGCGGGCTTGAAAACGGAACGAAGGTAAGAAGCGGAGATTTTGCCGACGAAAAAGTCGAATATATAATCGCAGACGGCAACAATATCTATTTTAATTCTACAAAAACCGTTGCGGGAATAGGCGTTGCGGCGGCGATAAGAAAATTGAACGTAAACACGGGCAAGGAAATAAAGCTTACGACCGACGCGGGCAAATATCTCTGCAAATCGGGCAATTATATCTATTATATAAATAACGACAAACTGACGAGCGAGCTTTTCGGCGACGGAATTTATAAAATAAGTTCGTCGACAGCTTCCGATAACAATAAATCGGGCGAAAAAGTATTGTCCGCTTCGGACGGAAACGGCTATTCATCTCTCGCGTCGGACGGGACGAATTTATATTATTATAAACTTAACGATAAACATTTTTACAAAAACTCGTTAAGCGGCAACGCGGAAGTCGATTTGATGAAAGGCTTTGTTCCGCCCGCCCCCGAAATGAAGGCGGCTTGTTATGCCGAAACCAAGGTTTATAACGGGGAGATATATTATATAAATCCTTACGGCGACGGTATGTTATATAAATATAATCTTACTTCGAAACGCGTAAACAAAGTGTTGGAAGACAGGGTTTCGAACGTGTATTTCTATAACGGATATATGTATTATTCCACCTGTATCGCCACGAATTACGCGCTTTTCAGAATAAACCTCGAAACAAAGGAAAGCGAAAAAATTTCGTCCGACCGTTGCGATCGCCTTATTTTCGACGGCGGAACGATTTATTATGTAAAAGTCGGTTCGGTGTGGAATAACTATATTTATAAAATGGGTCTTGACGGAAGTAATCCCGTAAAACTTAACGATAAATCGCAATGGGTCGCAAGCCTTGCGAAAATCGGCAATACATTTTATTTCACGAGCAACCCGAAAGTCGGTTATAAAAAATTGTGCAAATACGATATAACGACGAATAAGGACGTCGATTTGGGGCAGAAAGCAAAATTAGTTACGACGGACTGGGTGACGCTGTATTTTTACGATCACGACGCAAAAGCTTTGAAATCCTGCGACCAAAACGGAAGCAACGTTAAAACGCTTGTTAAAAACGTGAATATAAACGAAATGGTTTATGACGGCGGAAAGATTTATTATTCCGACATGACCGCGAAAAATTTTAACGTTTACGATATATCGGGCGGAAAAACGACCACGATTGCGGATTTCTGCGCCGACGGAATAAGTATAGACGGCGGCAAGTTGTATTTTATCGGCGCGGCGGCGGATTATCAGAACGATTATCCGATACTTTCCCAAGGCGACGGCAGATTGTATTGTTACGACGGCAAAACCGTAACAAAGCTTGCGTAAAATAAATTGCAAAATCAAACAAACTTAATTTAAAATGAAATCCGAGCGGAGAAATTTATAATTTCTTTACTCGGATTTTTGATTGAAAACAAATAAAAACCCGGGCGAAAAATTTTGGTTGTGAGATTTCGGGCGGGAAACTTTGGTTGTGAGATTTCGGGCGGAAAATCGTTGAGAAATTTCGAAAAGGGTGGTATACTTTTTTCGGAGACTTGAAATATGGTAGTGCATAATATCGAACCGCTGTATAACGGGGACAGCAAAATTTTGATTTTGGGGAGCTTTCCGTCGGTAAAATCGAGGGAAGCGGAGTTTTTCTATGCCCACCCGCAAAATCGATTCTGGAAAGTCGTCGCGGCGGTTTTCGGCGAGAAAGTTCCGCTTGATATCGACGAGAAAAAGGCGTTGATTTTAAATCATAATTTAGCGGTGTACGACGTTATTTATTCTTGCGAAATAACGGGCAGTTCGGATTCGAGCGTGAAAAACGTTGTTCCGTCCGATCTTGAACCGATAATCGCCAATTCGAAAATTACGAAAGTTTTCGTAAACGGTCGTACCGCCGAAAAGTATTATAAAAAATACACCTTAAAGAAAACGGGGATAGAGTGCGTAGTTTTGCCGTCCACAAGCCCCGCGAACGCCGCTTATTCTTTGGATAAACTTGTTTCGAAGTGGCAGATAATAAAAGACGAAATAAAATAAAAATCGGAAAAGCGAGTTGCGGTCGGGCGGCGGGTATCGTCGGGCGTGGCGGTTTCAAATTTCGAAAAGTCGGGCTATAAGTCGATTAACAAGCGAAATTTACAATCATTAAACCATTTATTGAATGGATTTGCGAGCAATATTATGGTTTTAAGGCGAGCGAAAAAATATTTTTTTAAAGGCGAAAAACGCTTGACAACGCCGCCTTGACAATGGTAATATGAATTCACCGACGGGAGGAAAACCCTCTTTTCGGATTTTTAAAGGAGCGACGATTTGTCGGCAAACGTTATGAAAAATAGTTTTGTAGTTTCTATGCGAATGTTAACATCCCGGGCATTTATGCGCGGGCTTATTGCCGACCGCTTTTCGGATACTTCGGATATATAAGCCTTAACGCGAAACCTTGCCCGGGACTTTTTATTGAGTTCCGGGCTTTTTTTATACTTTTTTTTACAGGAGAGTTTTATGATCGAATTAAAAAATCTCGGCAAGGTTTATTCGTCGAAAAAAGGAGATTTTACCGCGCTGAAAAATATAAACTTAACGATCGAAGACGGTGACGTTTTCGGGATAATCGGACTGTCGGGCGCGGGGAAAAGTACGCTCGTGCGATGTATAAATTTGCTGGAAAAACCGACTTCGGGCAGCGTTATTATCGACGGCGAGGATTTAACGACGGCAAGCAGAGAAAGACTTCGCGTTATACGAAGAAAAGTCGCGATGATTTTTCAGCAGTTCAATCTTTTGCAACAAAGGAGCGTGCTGAAAAACGTGGAACTCGCGGGCGAAATCGGCGGAGATGCAGACAAGAAAAAAGAAGCCGCAAGCAAAAAAGAAAGCAAAAAGAGCAGAAAAGAAAAGGCGATTAAACTTCTTGAAACGGTGGGTCTCGGAGATAAACTTAACGCTTACCCTTCGGAACTTTCGGGCGGACAGCAACAAAGGGTGGCTATTGCCCGCGCGCTTATGACCGATCCGAAAGTGCTTTTGTGCGACGAAGCCACATCCGCGCTCGACCCCGAAACTACGAAATCCGTTCTCGAACTTCTGAAAGAACTTAACAGAAAGCTCAATCTCACGATAGTGATAATTTCTCATCAGATGTCCGTGATAGAAGCGATTTGCAACAAAGTCGCGATAATGGATAAATCGGAAATAGTTACGAGCGGATATTTGCAGGACATTTTCCTTTCCCCGAAAGAAAAAATCGCGAAAAAGCTTATTTATTCGGGCAAAATAAACGCCGGGATAAAGGGGGAAAAGCTTGTTAAACTTATGTTCGAAGGTTCGATCGACAAGCCGATCATAACGAATATTATTCAGGAATGTAACATTCTTCTTTCCGTGTTCTATGCTGAAACAAAAGTTATAAACGGCAAAACTTACGGGCAGATTATTTTCAGGCTTCCTTATTACGACGAGGATATCAACAAGCTTTGCGGGTATCTGGACGAAAAGGGAGTTAATTACGAGGAGGTTTATAGCGATGACTTTTGCTGAGATAGCGACTATGACGGGCGAAACGCTCTTAATGACTTTAATCTCTACGTTTTTCGCGTATATTTTGGGTTTGCCGTGCGGCGTACTTCTAAACGTTACGGGCAAAAACGGCTTGAAACCTTGCAGGTGGCTTAATTTTACGGTGGGGCTAATCGTGAACGTTCTGCGTTCCGTGCCGTGCCTTATCGTTATCGTTTTATGTATTCCGTGGACGAGAGCGTGGTTCGGAAAGGGTACGGGAGAGTGGTTTACCATAATAATTCCTATGACGGTATGCGCGTTCGGACTTGTTTCGAGGATAGTGGAGCAGTCGCTTGCGGAAGTTCCGACGGGCGAGATAGAGGCGATAAGGTCGCTCGGCGCAACCGACTTTCAGC
Source organism: uncultured Clostridia bacterium (assembly GCA_934254825.1). Lineage (GTDB taxonomy): Bacteria > Bacillota > Clostridia > Christensenellales > Borkfalkiaceae > UBA10281. The sequence continues at coordinate 10,801 of CAKQMB010000015.1, forward strand.
TCATAACGAAAGTGCTTTTGCCCGAAGCGAAAACGTCGCTTATCACGGGAGTTGCGGTGGTTGCGGTGAGCGTTCTGGGGTATACTTCGTTTGCTTACAACATAGGAGCGGGCGGACTTATTTCGGGAATATATACTTTTTACACGAGGAACACGGGGGATTATCTTTCTTCCGCAACGTTCTGGGCACTTATAGTAATCGTGGTGATAATAGTTCAGCTTATTCAGGAAGCGGGGCTTAAAATAGCAAAATTAACGGATAAAAGGAGATTGTTAAAATGAAAAAATTGTCAAAGCTTGTTTATGTTTTTATTCTTTCGCTCATAACGGTTTTCACGGCTTGTTTTGCGGGCGGCTGCTCGGACACGGACAAGTCGGCGAAGGAAATTTCCGTTTGCGCCTCGGGCGTACCGCACGCGGAAATTCTTAACGGTATCGTGAAAAGCGAACTCGAAAAGAGAGGTTACACGCTGAAAGTCACCGTTCTCGACTGGACAATGCAGAACGACGCCGTCGCGAACGGCGATTACGACGCGAATTATTTTCAACACGTTCCCTATCTCGAAACTTATGCGGGGAAAACAAAGCTTTTCGCATCGTGTAAAGTCCACTACGAGCCGCTCGGGATTTATTACGGAAAAGCCGCCGATGGAACAGCTGTTAAGAGCGGAAAAACGTTCGAAATTTGCGACGACGTTACGAACGCGATAAGAGCTTTTCAGCTTCTCGAACAAAAAGGCGTTATAAGCAGAGCAGCCGAGGGTGAAAATTTTCCGATAAACGCGGCGGGAGATAGTCTTAATATCGGAGCGACGAGCAAAACGTGGACGAGCAAAAACGGCGGAGTTACGGTTACTCTTGTTGCCGAAAATTTGCTTGTTTCCTCTATGGGGGACTACGATTTTGCGCTTCTTCCTTGCAACACCGCGTATTCCGGGAGAATTTCTTCCGTAAAACGCGCGGCTGTCGAGGACGATACCGAACAGGTCGCGGGCAAAGCCAACGTTATCGCGGCGAGGTTGAACGACTATAAAAACAACGCCGAATATAAAGCGAAAATAGACGCGCTCACCGAGGTTATGCTTTCCAAGGAAGTTGCCGATTATTTTGCCGAAAAATATCTCGGCGCAATGATTTGCGATTCCTCAACGCAGATAGATTTAAGAAGTAAGATTGCCTGAACAATTTGAAATATTCTTAAAATCATACTTCATCGAAATATAAAAAAATACGCAAAGCTTGAAACGCCTTGCGTATTTTTTATTGCGTGATTTTATTGCGCGGGTTGGCAACAATTTTTTAAAAAGTCGGTCTATAAGTCGATAAACAGATAAAACGAGCAGTCATCAGACCGCCCGTTTTGTTTTCAATGTTAAATTGTATCTGCGGATTATATGTTGATTCCCGTATATGTGTTGCGAATAACGATAGGGGAAAGAACTTGATTTTTTTCGGCATCCTTCCATACTTTTTCGTTATGAGTTAAACTGACAAGATATCCTGCCGTGTAAATACCGTATTTTTTATAGGTTTCTTCCAGAACCTTTTCCGTTGTTTTATCGAATGAAACTTTTTTGCCGTCTTTGATAGGATTGTTATGATAGTTTACAAATTGTTTCCAGACCTCTTCTACAACCGGTCCGTAGTTCCAGCATTTTATCGGTTCGCGGAAAATTGTTCTGTTGTTCAACTTCAAGGAAATTGCCTGAGCAAAGTATAATAATTTTTGCAGTTTTAAAGGGGTTATATAATCCGAGTCTTCCTGAGCTTCTCCTGCCGCTTTATCGATAAACCAGTAAGCAACGTCTACCGCCTTGTTATCACCGATAGTAATATCAGCGTCTTCATCGAGAACGGTGTTTTTAGCTTTTGTCGTTGCAATATCGAAATCGTTTTGTAAGCCTAACCAGTAACCGGCGGGCATACCGAAAATCGGCTCTATCGCAATGGCAAAATCGGTGTTAATGCTTCTTTTTCCTTTGATAATTTCATTGATAATTGTTTTGGAGATTCCCGTTTTTGCCGAAAGCTCGGACTGTTTCATTCCGATATCGCTTAAAGCCTCTTTTAAAAACTCGCCCGGGTGGATTGCATAATCAAAAGTGTAATTATTATTAGTCGCCATAATGATTTGATACCTCCAAGATTGTTATTTCGTCTTCTTCAACCTGTATTTTCACTAAACTCGTTAATCTGTACGAGTAATTTATAGATAAACTTGTTATTCCCCTTTTATCGCCTGTCAAGTCGTGCGCTCTGTAACGTTTTAAAATCGGTTGTGTATAAAAATCCGCGAATTTCTGCACATTTTTTAAATTTAACATCAGCATTGCCAAAGCCTTGGCAATATTTTTATTGCCGAGTTCTTTCACAGCTTCGCCGTAACTCACGCATATTTTTTCGACTTTTTTATTTGCGTATTTTATTATCATTATATGTAATGCCTTATAGTTTGTTCACGTTTTTGTGAATTTATTATAACACCGAGATTTGAAATAGTCAAATATTACGGACATATTTTCTGAAAAATTTTTCATTAAATTGATTATAGATAAAATCTAAAAATGACAGAATATCGGTCTATAAGTCGATAAACGGGCAAAATCTGCGTTCATTGCGATATAATTTAACGATTAAAAACAAAAACGAATTCGCTTTATTGTTGCTTAACATAACGAATTCGTTTTTTTATTAGTCTGAAAATAATTCAATTAAGGCTTGTTGTTTTTCGGGAGATAGTTTTCGGAAAGAAGTAATGATTTTCTTTTCCCGCTCGGTTAAATGTAAGAAAGCGCGGGGCGGAAAATCTTTGTCGGAATTTTCAAAATCGATCTTCGTCGGGTACTCCGAGCAAATCGTATAAACTGACGTCGTAAAGTTTTGCCAACTCCACAAGTTTTTCATACTCGGGGCGGGAAACGTCGTTTTCCCAGTCGCTGACGTTAGATTGATGAATAGATAACTTCTCGGCGACTTGTTTTTGAGTGTAGCCACGTTCTTTACGGGCGTTTTTGAAGTAAATTCCGTAATTCATTATAATTATTTTAACAAAAATGTGTATCGCACATTGACAAATATGTGCAATGCACATATAATATATGTATGGCAAAATATCAAGATAATGACAAATCGCAAAAAACACAGATAAAATCGAAAAAGCGGGTTGCCGAACACGGCGAAGTTTTTACAAACGAAAGAGAAGTAAAGGCAATGTGCGATCTGGTCGCGCAGGAATGTGAGCGGATTGACAGCCGATTTTTAGAACCCGCGTGCGGCGACGGTAATTTTTTAGCCGAGATTTTAACGCGAAAACTTACTACCGTAAAAAAGCTCTACAAGTCCAACACTTACGATTATGAGCGGTATTCCGTTCTGGCGGTAACGAGCGTTTACGGCGTAGATATTTTATCCGATAACGTGGCAGAGTGCCGCGAACGGCTTTTTATACTGTGGGATAAAGAGTATAAAGCGGTTTGCAAAAAGGCTGTCGCGCAGGAAACGCGCGAAGCGGTGAAATATATTCTTTCAAAAAATATTTTATGCGGCAACGCCTTAACGCTTATGTGTGTGGACGAAAATCAAAAAGATACCGAAACGCCGATAATTTTCCCCGAATGGAGTTTAATGCTCGGCGCGAAGCTGAAACGCCGCGATTTTCGGCTTGACGTAATGCTGAAAGCGAACGACAAACCCCAAAACGGACAATCGTCTTTATTCGATATATCCGAGGAAATTCGGAAATTCATTTCGATAAATCCCGTAACAAAAGAATATATGGCAGAGCCGATATGCGAATATCCGCCCGCGCATTTCAGGAGAGTGCAGGAAAATGGCTGAAACTTTTTTCGATAAAATCTATAAAAATAAAACTTTGCATACGCCCGACGTTTTATCGTGCCTTGCAAATTTATCCAACGACGAAGTTTTTACCCCACCCGACGTGGTGAACAAAATGCTCGACCTTTTGCCGCAGGAATTATTCTGCGACCCGAACGCCACGTTTTTAGATCCCGCTTGCAAAACGGGTGTGTTTTTACGCGAAATCGCAAAACGTTTGCTTGTGGGGTTGGCGGATAAAATTCCCGATTTGCAAAAACGTATCGACCATATATTCCATAACCAGCTATACGGAATAGCGATAACCGAACTCACAAGTTTGCTATCCCGCAGAAGCCTTTATTGTTCGAAATATCCGAACGGCGAATATTCGATTTCTCATTTCGACACAGCGGAAGGTAATATTCGTTATCGCCGCGTAAACCACGATTTTTCAAACGGCAAATGCAAATTCTGCGGCGCGACAAAAACGCAATGGGATCGCGGCGAAGAAAAGGAAACCCACGCTTATGAATTTATACATACTTTAAACCCGGAGAAAATTTTCAATATGAAATTCGACGTAATTATATCTAACCCGCCTTATCAGTTATCCGACGGCGGAAGCGCAAACGGTATGAGCGCAAAGCCTATTTATCAGCATTTTATTGAAATGGCAAAAAAACTTCGCCCTCGGTATATTACAATGATTATTCCTTCAAGGTGGTTTTCGGGCGGTAAAGGATTGGATTCTTTCAGAGATGAAATGTTGAACGATACGAGCATTAGAGTATTGTGTGATTATGAAAATTTCAAAGATGTTTTTCCCGGGGTGGATTTAGCCGGCGGCGCTTGTTATTTCCTTTGGGATAGGGGCAACAAAGGAATTTGTAAAGTCAGAAATTATATAGGTAAAGAATATTCTGAAAGTTATAGATATTTAAATCGGTTCGATATTTTTATTCGTTCTAATATTTCTATAAATATCGTTGAAAAAATCACTTCTAAATACGGGAAATTTTTAAATGAAAGAGTTTCGATTAGATTGCCGTTTGGAATTACGACAACTTATCAACCGTTAAATAGCGGTGTTCCTTGCTATTTTACTCAAAAAATAGGGTTAAAATACGTTGACAAAAACGACGTGAAAGACGGATTGAACGTTATCGGAAAATGGAAATTCCTCGTCCCGAAAGCGCCGATTGCCGGGCAAACAGACTTTTCAAAGCCTGTCGGATTTTATTATGACGGGAATACCAGAATTGCAAAACCGGGTGAAATATGTTCCGAATCATGGCTTATTGCCGGAGCGTTTGACAGCGAACAAGAGACCTTATACTTCAAGTCGTATGTCTTAACGAAAACAGTGAGGTTCTTATTGTTACAAACTGTCGTATCACAAAATATAACGAGGAAAAATTTTTGTTTCATTCCCGAATTGGAAAATTACACGCAGATTTATTCCGACGTTTATTTAAGAAAATTATGGGATATTAACGACGAGGAGTGGAATTTGATTAAATCAAAAATCGGCGAAATCGGCGGCGAAGAATGATGACAAATAATATCGGTAATAAAACCTATGTATGGGGTGATACTATGGAAATAATCAAAAAAGAATATAGAGAAGAGTATGAAAAAAGAGTAAGAGAAATTAAAAATGTTTTTTTAAATGCTTACTCGGATTACTATAATTTGGTTTATATAGAGCCGTATCTTGAAAAATATAAATCGAAAAGCGATATTGTGGACGAAAAAATACTATTACAGCCCGCAAGACACTTTATGGAATCAATCGTCAGAACGATTCAAGAAGAGTTAATTCTTATCGTTTGTTCGCTTGAAAATAAAGATAACAAGGCAAATTCAGTTACTCAATTAAAGGCAAAGTTACGTAATTATTTGGTAAATTAGGGGTTGTTGAGGCGGATAGTGAAATTGATGATTGTCTGGGATTTGAAAATGGATAAATAACTGCCGTCATTTTCCAATAACTCGTCATCAGAAGAGTGGGCATTGCTCATTGTTTGAATTTCTGGGGCGGTAGTGTAAGTCGAGAGCAGGGAAGCGGTAGGGGAGTTTTGAGTCGATTGAGGTAATGCCCCCTCATGAACGCTTGCCTGAATGCCGAGCAATGAAACTTTGTTTGCGTCCTCATTTTCTGAGGTGCTTTCCTGAGTGGTTGAAGTGCTTTCGGATGTGGTATTCGATGTTGAATCGTCTATATCGTCAAAACAGCCTGTAAGCAAGCAGGACGATATTATCATAATCAAACATATAATCAGTGCTAATATTTTTTTCATTGTTTTAGTCTCCTTCTTTATTTTGATTTTTTTGTTTTAAGTCTGTATTTTTTAATTGCGTCGCTAAATTCTCATCGCGACATTTTGTTTCGTGTTGTTTTAAAAGCAATGTTATTATATGCTTTGCGATACTGCATACGACTAATAGAAGAGTAATTATCAATGCAGTTTTGCAAACCATAAATACGCACAGTGAAACAACCTGTTCCCATATTGAAATGTCGGTAATAGTGATTGAGGGTAAAATATTAAACATTTTTTATTCTCCTTTTGCTTCTTTTTTTACTTTTTCCCATTCTTCTTTAAGTAGTGATTGCGATATTAAGATTATCTTTTCAATCGTTTTGACATCTTTGCTGTTATCAAGGTGCAGAATTTCATTTTTAAGCATTAAATGTAATGGCTCGTTAAGGTTTAATCTTAGCATTATTTCATTCCGTGCTTTCCAGTATTTGTTAGACCGAGTATCGGCACTTTGAAATTGACAATTTTCATTTTCACAAACATTTTTGTCTTTATCCAACGGACAAGGATTTTTGACTTCTGCGAGCATTGTCGAAATGAAATCTCTCATCTCATTCAGCCATTTATTCCTGCTTTCGGATACTGTCTTTGCAAATAGTTTGTTGTAGTTATAGCGTGAAGTGCCGAGCGAAATAAAGAGCGAAATACCGATAGATAAAATAGCACCCGATAGAGCAATGATTGCGGCGATTACTTCTGAATCCATTAAAAACCTCCTTATCATATTTTTCGGGGCATTAAAAAAGTGTCGCCCCAAAGATTGAGAACGACACCTGTAAAAATGCACATTCTCGCTCTTGTTGCCACACAATGATTACAAAGTACTAAACGATATTTTTGTAATGCGAAAAGAAAGCACATCTCTACCGAGATATACTTATCGCTTGGTACTTCGTATTTAATTGTCATTATGTGGCAAGGATATTATAGCATTTTATTATGGATTTCGCAAGTCTTTTATATTGTAACCGATTAAAAATTGCCTTTTACTTGTTTAATCAGTTTTTTAAGCCTGTTTTCGGAGAAATAATCGAGAACGCCGCTCAGGTTTGAAGCGAAAGTATATCGTGCCGTCTGAGTGTATTCGTCGGGCAGTCCATAAGCGATTGTATATCGAATCGCCCTTGAAAATTCCGCTTGCTTATTCAGTTTGTAAAAAGCCCCTTCATAACCGCGCATTACATTAAATGACGAAAGCCATATAATGATTGAACGGGTCATAAAGGGGTTGTTTTTTCTGTTGTAATTCATTATCGACGAGAGCAGTTCCAGAGCAGAGGAAAAGTTCGGGTTGCCTTGCGGTTTCAAAGGTTCAAACGGGGATAAGATTTTTGATTTATCATTGAACCCGATAATATGCAGTTGAACGTTCGGCTCTGTCTGGCAGGCTCTGTTTGCTTTGACGATGAATTGTTGCATTTGCTTTGTGAATCTCGCCGAATTATATGAAATATCGGCAATGATACATACGTTTGTTGTTCTCATTGTAAAAAATCCTTTTTGTCTTGTTTTAGTCCCTCCCACCCCCGAAAAGAAGTTTTGCGCGGAACTTCAGCCGCCCCCTTTCGGGGCAAAGAGGGAAGAACCCCGAAACGGTTTTTATCCGAATCGGGGAAAACGGGCGGCGATTTTGTGCCGCCGATTCAGTAAAAATCGCGACGAAACAGCCCTGAATATACAGGCTAAGTGGCTTTTTTTGCAAAAAATCGCGAAATCGGACTTGTGCTTAATGTCAAGGGTCGGGCGTAAAACGGGAATTTTCCCGTTTTCTCCCCGATTCCCCGATTTTGTTTCGGGGAGAATATGATATACTGAAAGAGTATATGTAAAACCCCGACTTTGCGGATAGGCGAAAAGTCGGGGTGGTATGGATAACCCCCTGAACGTTCAGGGGGTATGTAGTGCAACGCCCTTGGCGGGGATATGCGACAAGGGCGGATAAAAAGCGTTAAAGAGTATAGAAAAAACGCGTCTGTTCCTGAATTTCAAGAACGGACGCGTCCAGTGTTGGTGACCCCTACGGGATTCGAACCCATGATACCGCCGTGAAAGGGCGATGTCTTACCGCTTGACCAAGGGGCCTTATTCTGTTGTATATCGCAATGCGCTTTAAGAAAGTGCAGTTGTTATCATTTGGTAGCGGCGGTCAGATTCGAACCAACGACCTGCCGGGTATGAACCGGCCGCTATAACCAACTAAGCTACGCCGCCATAAAAATTCGTAAGCAAGCAAACACGTCGCTTGCTTACTACAATGGTTGCGGAGACAGGATTCGAACCTATGACCTCCGGGTTATGAGCCCGACGAGCTACCTAGCTGCTCTACTCCGCGCCGTCAAATTGCTTGTTTATAATACTATATTCGAAAACAAATGTCAAGAGTTTTTTAGGGGTTTTTGAAAAAAATATTTTTTTTCTTTGTCGTTTGTTTTCTTGTTAAAAATCGCCGTTCTTGTTATAATTGATTAGTGGAGTTTTACGGTATGCTTAATACGGATTTGATTAAAAAAGGAGACGTTGTCGCGGTCGCGCTTTCGGGCGGGAAGGATTCGGTTTGCCTTCTCGATATGTTATTGTCCGAAAGAGAAAAGCTCGGGGTGACGGTTAAAGCCGTGAATATCGATCACGGCATACGCGGCGAAACTTCCGTTCGGGACAGCGAGTTCGTTAAGTCTCTTTGCGAAAAGCTCGGCGTGCCGCTTTATTTTAAAAAACTCGATTGCGTTTCTTTTTCTTCCGAAAACGGATTTTCGACAGAGGAAGGCGCGCGCATTTTAAGATATAAAGTTTTTGACGAAGCGATAAAAAGCGGCTTTTGCGACAAGATAGCGACGGCGCACCATGCGAGCGACAGAGCGGAAACCGTGCTATTCAATATATTAAGAGGAGCTTCGCCGCTCGGCGCAAGCGGAATTTCCGACAGTTCGCGCGGCGGAAAGATAATCCGCCCGATGCTTAATCTTTCAAGGCGTGAAATCGACGATTACGCCGAGAAACATAATATAAGTTACGTTGTGGACGAAACCAACCTCGAAACCGAGTTTACCCGTAATTTTTTACGGCTCGAAGTTCTGCCGCTGATCGAAAAGCGTTTTCCCGAGGCGGAAAAGAGTATTCTGCGTTTTGCGGACACTCTGAAAGCCGACGAAGAGTATCTGACCGAAACGGCTATGAAATCCGTTACGGAAAAAAACGGAGAAATAAGTTTTTCTTGCGATCTTGCTTATCCGATTTTTTTAAGAGCTTCCTTTTACGCGATGAAAAAGCTCGGCATACAAAAAGATTACGAAAAAGTACACGGCGAAGCGGTATATTCCTTGAAAAATTCCGAAAACGGCAAAAAAATAACGCTACCGAAAAATATTTTCGCGGTTAAAGATTACGGCAAAATTACTTTTTATAAAATCGCGAAAAAAGAAAAGGGCGGGCAAAAAAACGCTTTCGAAATGCCGTTTACTCTCGGCGAACACGAGTTTGCGGGGAAAAAATATAAGTTCGAAATTGTCGGTGATGATAGTGTAAAAAACGGCGTTAATCGACTTATAGCCGACTTTTCTAAAATTCCAAGCGCCGCGGTTTTGAGAAACAGAAGGGAAGGAGACGTTTTTCGAAAGTTCGGCGGCGGAACGAAAAAACTTAAAGATTATCTGATAGATAAAAAAGTGCCGTCGAGGGAGCGGGACAAGCTTTTACTGCTTGCCGACGGCTCGAATGTACTTATTATTTGCGGAATTGAAATTTCCGACGCGATAAAAGTAGACAAAACCACAAGAAATGTGTTACAATGTATATTGTCCGACATAGATAAATGCGAATGACAAGATAACCAAGGAGAGCTATGTTAAACGAAGTATTGGAAAAAACTCTTATTTCCGAAGCGGAAATAAAGGCGAGAGTAAGCGAACTTGCAAAGCAGATTGAAAAAGACTACGAAGGCAAAGCGCCGACTATGGTAGGCGTTTTAAAAGGAAGCGTAATGTTTTACACCGATCTTGTAAGACAGATCAATCTTCCGCTCACTGTCGATTTTATGTCGATTTCGAGCTACGGCGCGGGCGTCAATTCTACGGGCGAAGTTAAAATCATCAAAGATATCGACGGGAAAATCGGCGGAAAAGACGTAATAATCGTCGAAGATATTATCGACAGCGGATATTCTATGAACTGTCTTTTGAAGCTTTTCGCGACCCGTTCGCCGAAATCCGTGAGAGTTTGCGCGCTTCTGGACAAACCGTCGAGAAGGGAAATACCCGTTCCGATAGATTACACGGGATTTCAGGTCGCAAACGAGTTTGTCGTAGGATACGGTCTCGATTATGCGGGACTTTACAGAAACATTCCGTTCATCGGCGTGCTTAAAAAGGAAGTATACGAAAAATAATCGATATATTCGGCATAATTTTGCCCGTTTTACGGATAAGACGAAAAATCTTATTCGCGAAACGGGCTTTTTTGTTGCGTGTTGCGGGCGCGGCTTAGAAATCAGGTGTTGAAAATATTGTTCGCGTCGCTGTTGTTGTTTCTGTTGCCGTCGTAATCGCGGCAATTATAAACGGTCGTGGAAAGAAGCGCGAGCAGAAGCAGTACCTGCGTAAGATTTATATACCCCTCGGCGTACAGCAAATAAAGCAAACCTAAAAGAACAATGTTGGAATTCATATTACCTCCGATATAACAAAATTCTCTTTTATTATACGTTATGCGACAAAAATCGATTATATGTTTTATTGACAGTCTTTCGATATAAATTGTATAATAAAAGAAAAGAATATCGGGCGGAATTTACTTTTTTTTCGCTTGAAAAATCTTATTCTGAAAGGAGACGAATTATGGGCGCGGCGACGTTGATGATAGATAAAAAGACTTTCGATATGGTGGGCGATTATCTCCCTGGCGGGGAAGTTCTGGACGATCTTGTCGACTTTTTCTCGCTTTTTTCGGATAAAACAAGGCTGAAAATCCTATGCGCGCTTTCCGTTTCCGAAATGTGCGTAACCGATCTCGCGCTGACGATAGGCGTAAATCAGACCACGCTTTCGCATCAGCTTCGGATAATGCGTTCGGTCGGGGCGGTGAACGTCAGAAGAGAGGGGAAAATAATTTATTACGGGATAAGAAACGACGTGATAAACGACATAATTTTCAAAGGAATGGATTTCCTCGCCGGGTGATTTGTTTGTTTTTATGATGCGATTTTACTGTTAGGTAATTCGTTCGCGTTTATTGTGCGATTTTACTGTCCGGTAATTCGTTTGCATTTATTGTGCGACTTTATTGTCCGGTAATTCGTTTGTTTCTTTATTGCGATTTTATTTCGAATACATAATTTGCATAAACAGCTATAAATGAGCCGCCCGAGGCTGATGCCTCGGGCGGCTCTTAGTTTAACATATAAATTTTAAATCGAAACAAAACAAAATGGGTTTGAAAAACCTTTTATCGGCATCAGCCTTTGACGATAAAGTTTACGAGTCTGCCTTTAACGACAACGGCTTTAACGATTTCTTTTTCGCTTACCATTTTCGCGATGGTCTCGTTTGCAAGCGCGATCGCCTTGATTTCGTCCTCGGTGGCGTCCTTGGAAACGTTGATTTTCGCTTTGACTTTGCTGTTCAACTGAACGGCAAGTTCGATTTCGTCTTTAACGAGCGCGTTTTCGTCGCAAACGGGGTAGCTTTCGGTGAATACCGAGTGCTTGTTGCCCCTTTCCGACCAAAGTTCTTCCGCAAAATGCGGCGCGCAGGGAGCGAGGAGAAGAATAAGCGTGTCCGTTACCTTTCTCAAAAGCCCTTCGTTTCTGCCTTCGATACCGTCGTATTTATAAATTGCGGTAACGAATTCCATAAGTCTCGCAATCGCCGTGTTGAAAGAGAAATTGTTCATATCTCTGTCCACGTTCTTAACGCAATACGCTTCGGCGTACAAGAGTTCTTTTTCGTCTTTTCCGAGCGGAATATTGCCGTTAATCGGCTTATAGCCGCTTGTTTTAACGATGATCCTTTCCGCTCTTTCGACGAATTTCGCCAAAGATTTAATTCCGTTGTCGTCCCACGGACCGCCTGCGGTGTAATCGAATCCGAACATAAGATACATTCTGAAAACGTCCGATCCGTAAGTGTCGATATAGGAGTCGGGGGAAACTACGTTGCCTCTCGACTTGCTCATTCTCATTCCGTCGGGTCCTAAAATTATGCCCTGGTGAGTAAGAGATTTGAACGGCTCGTCGAAGTTAAGATAGCCCATATCTCTCAAAGCCTTCGTTATGAAACGAGCATATAAAAGGTGCATGCAAGCGTGTTCGGGTCCGCCGACGTATTTATCGACGGGGAGCATCTTGTTGATTATCTCGGGGTTAAAAGGCATATCCGCGTTTTTGCTGTCCGGATATCTTAAATAATACCAGCTCGAACAAACGAAAGTGTCGAGCGTGTCGGGGTCGCGTTGAGCCTTGCCGCCGCACTTGGGGCAGGTCGTGTTCATAAACGACTCGCATTTCGCAAGCGGGGATTTGCCGTCCGGTCTGAATTCCACGTTTTTCGGGAGAAGAACGGGCAGGTCTTTATAAGGTACGGGAACCGCTCCGCATTTTTCGCAGTGAATAACGGGAATAGGCGCGCCCCAGTATCTCTGACGGGAAACGAGCCAGTCGCGAAGCCTGTAATTGACTTTGTGCTGACCTTTCGATTCGGAGAAAAGTCTGTTTAAAATAGCCTTTCTGCCTTCTTCGGAAGTAAGTCCGTCGTACTCCGCACTGTTTACCAAAACTCCGTCTTCCGTGTAGGGGAGAACGGTTTCGCCGTGAGGGTTGTGAATAACCACGTTCACGGGGAGATTGTATTTCTGAGCGAAGAGGAAATCTCTCGCGTCGTGAGCGGGAACGCCCATAACCGCGCCCGTTCCGTAAGAATACAAAACGTAATCCGCCGCGTAGATCGGAACTTTGTTTCCGGTAACGGGATTTATCGCGTAAGCTCCGATAAACACGCCCGTTTTTTCGCGCGAAGTGGAAAGACGTTCGATTTCGTCCGTTTTGGAAGTTTCTTCGATATAATGCAGAACGTCGGCTTCCCTGTCTTTTGTCATCAGCTTTTTAACGAGCGGGTGTTCGGGGGCGAGAACGACGTACGAAACGCCGAAAAGCGTGTCCGCGCGGGTGGTGAAGACTTTGAATTCGTCTCCGCTTTCGGTTTTGAAAACTATTTCGCCGCCCGTGGATCTGCCTATCCAGTTCTTCTGCATGGCTTTGGTTTTTTCGGGCCAGTCGAGTCCGTCGAGCTTGTCGAGCAGTTCTTCGGCGTATTTGGTTATGCGGAAAAACCATTGAGTAAGATCGCGTTTAACGACCTGCGTTCCGCATCTTTCGCAGTGTCCGTCCGTGACCTGTTCGTTGGCAAGCACGGTGTTGCAGCTCGGACACCAGTTTACGGGAGCTTCTTTTCTGTAAGCGAGTCCGTTTTCGTAAAGTTTAAGGAAAAGCCACTGCGTCCATTTGTAGTAGTCGGGCATACAGGTTTTGATTTCCGCCGACCAGTCGAACATCGCGCCCATTTTTTTGAGCTGACCTTCCATCGTCGCGATATTTTCAAGCGTCGATTCCTCGGGATGAACGCCTGTTTTTATAGCGTAGTTTTCGGCGGGGAGACCGAACGCGTCGAATCCCATCGGCTCGAAAACTTCGTATCCTTTCATTTTTTTGTATCTCGCAAAGCTGTCCGTAAGACCGTAGTTATACCAGTGTCCGAGATGAAGTTTGGAAGCGGAAGGGTAAGAAAACATTTCGAGACAGTAAAATTTCTTGTCGATATTCTTCTTATTGAAATTATAAAGCTTTTCTTTTTCCCATTTCTGTTGCCATTTTGCCTCAACGGCTTTCATATCCATAAAAAAGCTCCTCCTTTACATGGTTAAAGTCTATATAGTGGCTATTATACCACAAATCGAAAAGTTTTTCTACTTTTTTAACGGTGTTTGAAAGCGATAAAATATATTTTTTATAAACTTAAAAAATCGGCTTTAAACATATGACTTTTTTTTCGCAATGTGGTATTATTAGCCGTGGCGGAAAAGGCTTGCCGAAATTTGTTTTAAGCCTGTCTTTTTTTGCCACGCGTAATGAAACAAAAGGTGAAATATGTTGGATAATCAAGAAGAGAGTAAATCGTCGGACGGCGTTACGGGAAACGCGCCCGTCGGCGCGACGGAAAACGTGAAACAAAACTCGGAGGAGAGTGCGGCGGAAGGCGCGTATACGTTCTTTCCCGAAAAAGAAATAGTAAAATATTCGGTTGCGAAAGACGACTGGGTCGTTCCCGAAGATAAAAGAAAAAAGACGCTTTCGTCCATACTTTTCGTATTTCTGGCGGCGGCGTTTTATGCGGTCGGGTTCCATTATTTCGTAGACCCGTGCAATTTCGCGCCCGGCGGAATCGGCGGCGTTGTGGCAATGGTGAAATATGTGATTTACGGACCCGCGTCGCAAGTTCCGAGCGGCGGGGTGGATTACAGTTCCCTGTTATTCGTTGTCTGCAACATACCGCTTCTTATCCCCGCGTATAAAATATTGTCGAAAGAATTCGTCGTAAAAACGGCGGTCGTCGCCGTTTTGATTGCGGTGATAATGTTCCTTCTCGATAACTTTATCGATCCGAACAAATATTTTTCGATCAAATACGCGAGCGAACTTGCGGGTAACGAAAAAATCGAAATGGGGACGAGACTTTTGTCTTCGCTTGTCGGCGGAGCGGTTTGCGGTTTGTCGCTTGCGTGCGCGCTTAAAACCAACGCGTCTACGGGCGGCGCGGACATCGTGGGAGCGATGATTCAGAAGAAAAATCCGCACAAAAGCGTCGCCTCGATGATTTTTGCGGTAAACGGCGTGATTTTCGGAGTTTCGTTCTTCGTTTACGGAAACGACACGCTTCCCGTTTTCCTTTCCTTAATTTATACATATACAACGACCAAAACGTGCGATTATATAATGTACGGAACAAAGAACGCTCTTAAATTCGAGGTGATAACCGAACACGCCGAGGAGATATCCAAAGACATCATCGAAAAACTCGGTCACGGCGTTACGGTCACTCCCGCGGAAGGTATGTTCGAGCATAAAAACAAGGTTCTTCTTATCTGCGTGATAAAACCCCGTCAGACGGTGCAGTTTCAGGAAATAATCAACCGTTATCCCGAAACGTTCGCGTATGTCGGAACGGTCAGCGAAGTAATCGGTAAATTCAATTCCGAAGGCAGAAAAGAAAAGAAGAAATAAAAAACGTTTTTGCAAAAAACTGCCTTGCCCGATTTAAATCGGATAAGGCGGGCGAACGATGTTCGCCCCTGCGAGTAATCGTGTAATAATCAAAAAATAAAGTCTCCCGCGGCGAAGCGAAATCGCTTCGCCGCGGGAGACTTGTTTTATGCCGTTAATCGACTTATAAGCCGACTTTTGCGATCCGATTGCTTGAAATTCGCGTAAGAAAAAACGTTGAAAGAGAAACAAACGCGGACGGAATGTTCGTAAAAATAAGTATAAAAAATAAATATCGGTCGAAAATAATATCGGCTACCCCGAATATTACATACAATATAGTAGGGGGACGCTCGAAGAGCCGCCGAAAATTATCGGGAGA
Organism: uncultured Clostridia bacterium; assembly: GCA_934254825.1. Classification (GTDB taxonomy): domain Bacteria; phylum Bacillota; class Clostridia; order Christensenellales; family Borkfalkiaceae; genus UBA10281. The sequence goes on from CAKQMB010000015.1 coordinate 26,569, forward strand.
AAACCGATTTTAAAGCGAGCGGCAAAGTGAGGATCGATTATGATAAAGAGAGGCGAACTGTATTACGCCGATCTCAGTCCCGTGGTCGGGAGCGAGCAGGGCGGCGTAAGACCCGTACTCGTGGTTCAGAACGACGTGGGTAACAAATACAGCCCCACGGTTATCGCGGCGGCGGTGACGAGCAAGCTTACCAAAGCAAAACTTCCTACGCATATCGAACTCGACGCTTCCCTTTACGGACTGAGCAAAAACTCCGTCGTTCTGCTCGAACAGATACGAACTTTGGATAAAAGAAGATTGAAAGAGCGGATAGGCGAATTGCCGTCGGGTACTATGCAGAAGGTGAACGGCGCGCTTCTGGTAAGTCTCGGTTTCGCCGAGAAAACCGTGTAACCGGGTTTATATGTTATGCGGTATTATGTCGCGCGGAAGGTTTAAAAAGCCTTCCGCGCGCTTTTATATTTACCGTATTATATTAAGAACGGAAAAATACTTTACAAAATTATCCGAAAATGATAAAATGACTTTATTAAATATTTTGCGTCGGACAAGAGCAATACGAAAGAGGAACGATATGCAGGACGTTGTTGACAGAATAAAAAAATACAAGCAACTTTTTTCCATAACGAGCGAGGAACTTTCCAAGCGCAGCGGAATTCCGCTCGGCACGCTTAACAAAATACTTTCGTCCTCGACGAAAAGTATAAAAACGGAGACTTTGGCGGCGATAGCCAAAGGGCTTGACGTAAGCGTGAACGACCTTGTCGGGAGAGAGAAGAAACAGGAGATTTATTCGCGCGCGAGCGTCGATCCGATTTTCTCTTACTGCCGCGTGGCGGCGGTTACTCCCGAACTTAAAGTCGGCGACGCGGAAGGTAACGCGCAGAGCGTTCTCGACGCGTTGGAGACCTATTCTTTAAAGAGAGTGAAAGTTCTCGTTTTCCCCGAGCTTACTTTGTCTGGTTACACGGCGGGCGATTTGTTTTATATGGACGCGCTTCTTCGTTCGTGCGAAAAATACCTTGTAAAAATCGTGGATTATTCCATAAACTACGACACGCTTCTTTTCGTCGGAACGCCGCTCAGAAGAGACGGCAAGCTTTATAACTGCGCCGTCGCGATATGCCACGGAAAGCTTCTCGGCGTTGTTCCGAAAACCTATCTTCCGACGTATAACGAGTTTTACGAAAAGAGACAGTTCGCTTCCTTTACCGAGGACGACGGAACGATAACGATCAACGGAAAAGAATATCCGTTCGGCTCGAAACTTATTTTCAGAAACAGGAATTTCCCCGAGATGAAAGTCGCGGCGGAGATTTGCGAGGATCTCTGGGCGGTCGCTTCGCCGTCCGAAAAACACGCGGTGAACGGCGCGAATATCGTTGTAAACCTTTCCGCGAGCGACGAGCTTATCGGAAAAGCCGAATACAGGAGAAATCTTTGTTCTATGCAGTCGGCTAAATGCGTTTGCGCTTACGCTTACGCGGACGCGGGCAGGGGAGAATCTTCCACCGATATGGTGTTCTCAGCGCACAATCTCATAGCCGAAAACGGTAAAATTTTGTCCGAAAGCGAGGTTTTCGGAGAGGGCGTTGCCGTGGCGGACGTCGATATAGGCTTTATCGAATACGAAAGAACCAAACTTTTCAATTACGACTATCCGACGGATAAAGGATACAGATTTATAGATTTTTCCGTTATAATAAACACCGACAGAGCCGAGAGGTCTTACGACAGAACGCCGTTCGTTCCCGCGGATAAAGCCGAACTCGACAAGCGCGCCGAGCTTATTTCTGACATGCAGGCGGAAGGGCTTTTGCGCAGGGTTAAACACACTTCGGCTAAAACGCTCGTTATCGGCGTTTCGGGAGGCCTGGACAGCACGCTCGCCCTCCTTGTCGCGGTTAAGGCTATGGATAAACTCGGCAGAAAGAGAAAAGACGTTATCGCCGTCAGTATGCCGTGCTTCGGAACGACGGAAAGAACGAAGAGCAACGCCGAGCTTTTATCCGAACAGACGGGAGTTACTTTTAAGGAAATCGATATAAGCGAGTCGGTAAGAAGCCATTTCAAAGATATAAATCAGGACGAAAAAGTTACGGACGTGACTTACGAAAATTCGCAGGCGAGAGAACGCACGCAGGTACTTATGGATATCGCCAACAAAACGGGCGGTCTCGTCGTGGGGACGGGCGATTTGTCCGAACTCGCGCTCGGCTGGGCGACCTATAACGGCGATCATATGTCTATGTACGGCGTTAATTGTTCCGTGCCGAAAACTCTCGTGAGATATCTGATAGGATATTTTGCGGAGAAGAGCAAAGGGAAAACCAAAAAAGTTCTCGAAGACATTCTCGCAACGCCCGTAAGTCCCGAACTCATCCCCGCCGAAAACGGCGAAATTAAGCAGAAAACGGAAGATATCGTAGGACCTTACGTTCTGCACGATTTCTTCCTCTATCATTTCGTCCGTTCGGGTTTTGCCCCCGCGAAAATCTTCAAAATCGCCGAAAAGACTTTCGAGGACGAATTCGACTCCGCAACCGTTTACAAATGGCTGGAAATCTTCGTCAGAAGGTTTTTCGCTCAGCAGTTCAAGCGTTCCTGTCTGCCGGACGGGGTTAAAGTCGGTTCGGTCGCGCTTTCTCCGAGGGGAGACTGGCGTATGCCGAGCGATTGCAGTGCGGACGTCTTTTTGAAAGACCTGCGCCGCGTAAAGCCGTAATATTTTTGCAAATCGCGCGATAATCGACTTATAGAGGCACTTTTTGCATTTGATCAATCGACAATTTAATACAAAAAGCCGTATAAAACCAAGTTATACGGTTTTTTCTTTATGCATATATTTTTTCGTGTTACGCGCTGTTTTCGCCCGCGCCGAGTTTTTTGGCGGAAACTCGGGCGCGGGTGCGGATTTCCTCGGTTCAGACATTTAAACGAACCGTTATAAGTACTAAAATATAAACAGACGGAACGTATATGTATAGATTAACGGTAATTTTTTATTGACAAGGTGAACAATTCGTGTTATAATGCTATTATAAAGACAATCGGATAGTGGGCGAAGTCTGCCCGAGTCCGTTTTCGGGTGAAAAGCAAATAATACGATCGACGGCGGGAAACCGCCCGAATGATAAAAGAGGATATTTATGAGAAGAAAAATAGGATATATTCTTACCATAGCCGTTGTCGCAATGACGGTAATCGGCGTGTTGCTATGGTTCAATATTAAGGACGAAGGCAACCTTAAAGATAAAACGACCGTTACTTTCAACGGAGAAACGACAAAAACGTTAAAAGCGGAAATAGCGGGCTTTTATCCCGGGAAATCTGCCGATTACACGATAGAAATATCGGATAAAGGCGCGGCGGATTACAATGTTTCACTCGTTTTCAGAAAAAACGGGGATGTCGAACCCGAGAAAAACACGCTCGGAAATTATCTGAACGTGACTATCGTCGCCGGGGACGTTACGATCGAAAAGAACCTTAACGAGCTTTTCGGCGGAGAAAAGATAAATCTCGGTCGCAATTCGCAGAAAATAACGATAACTTACGCGATGCCGCTCGAAATCGGCAACGAAGCTCAGGGCGCGGAAACGAGATTTTTCATCGATCTGACTGCCTCGGAAAACGAAAACGACGGTAATTCGGCATCGGCACAAACAGAAAAGGGGGAGTAAAATAATGGCAGACAATCCGACGCAAAGCGAAAACGGCGGACTTAAACAGGAGAAAATAAAGAAAATTCTCCGCATAGCAGGCGACGTTCTGCTCGGCATTTTGCTTGTTTTCGCCGCGTTCGTGCTTGTGGTTACGATAACCGCGAAAAAAGACAGCGACGGAAGCTCGAAAGTGTTCGGGTATAAACTTTACTTCGTGCAATCGGGGTCGATGGAAAAATGCGAGTACGTCGACGTAAGCGAGTATAAAATCAAAAGTATACCTGTCAAGTCCTGTATATTCGTATCGACCGTTCCCGAGGACGAAGCCGAACTTAAAGAATGGTATAAAACCGTTAAGATAGGCGACGTTTTAACTTTCAGATATTCCTACGACGGCGGCAGGCAGGAAACGATCACTCACCGCGTCGTTAAAATCGACGAAAAAGGCGACGGCTTCGTGTTCACACTCCGCGGGGACAACAGGAATTCCGAAGAAGGCGTTCTCGATCAGGTCATCGACACGACGGTCGCGGAAAATCTCAACTACATTATCGGAAGAGTTACGGGACAAAGCTATTTTCTCGGACTTCTGGTTTACGCTTTCCGTCAGCCCGTCGGAATAATTCTTCTTATAATCGTTCCTTGTATGGTAATAATCGCCTTTCAGGTAATGAGGATCGTGAAAGTTCTGAACGAGGAAAAGAAAGAGAAATCGAACGCGCAGGAACTTAAACAAAAGAGCGAGATAGAAGAGCTTAAACGTCAGATAGAAATGCTTAAACAAGGCGTCGGCGGAAACGAAAACAGCGCGGGCGCAAGTGGCGGCGGTGCGGACGAAAGCAACGGCGCGAGCGAAAGTAGCGGCGCGGACGGAAACGAAAGCGCGGGCGGAGCGGAAATTTCGTCGGATACCGAAACGAACGAGTAAATTTTCCGCGACGACGGTGCAGACGTCATCGCGATATTACGGACGTCATTTCGGCTTTATGGACGGCGACGTTACATACGGCGTTATATATAATTATAATAGTGATATAGCGTTGCGCGAAGTTGCGATATGTTCAAAAGGGAATATATTCGGACGGAAATTCGGATAGAAACATTAAAAAAACAAAAACGAAGAGGTACCTCTTCTCGGCTTATTTCCTAAGCCGAGTAATGGTCTTATAAGAAAAAAATACTGCAAAAGGAGATAAAAATGTACGTTTTGATCATTGTGTTTATCGTATGCACGCTTTTAATCGGCTTGTTCTGCGTCGGCGTTGTCAGCCGCGACATAGTCGTTGAAACGCGCGAGAGCAAAAACAAGGCTAAAACCGCAAAGGCGGAAGCCGAAACCTGCGCTACGGACAGCGTAGCGGACGAGCTTCCCGAAGCGGAACCCGTCACGTTGCCTTTGGAAGACCCTGTTTTCCCCGTTGAAACGGAAGAAGAACTTCCCGCTGTCGATATAAACGACGGAAAAGTCGCGTTTTCCACGGGTTCCAAAACGTTGGACGAAAAATATCTCGAACTTTCCGCGGAATATAAGGGGTATTACGACGACGTGGTTCGCTTTGCAAACACCGTCGAGGGCAGTAAGCGTTATAAAAACGCGGCGTACGAAGAGTACAAGGTCGGCAAAAACCGTCTTGTTCGTCTTAAAATCCGTAAAGGAACGGTAATCTGCGAATTCGTTATTCCCAATCTCGAATTCAAGAATTACATAAGCGGCAACAAAGTCGCCGTGAAACAAGCTCCCGCAACGATAAAGGTTACGGACGAAGCCTCGCTTGCCGCCGTTAAGGACAGTATCGGAATAGCGGTCAAGGCTATCGAGGAAGAAAAGGCTTACAAAAAAGAACAGGCAAAACTTCGCCGCAGACAGAAAAGAGAAGCCGAAAAGGCATAATTTCGGTTTGCTCCGATTAAGATAATCTGTAATAAAATTTTACAATAAGGTTTCGTCGCGGACAAGGCGGAAAATATATAAAAACCTTGGAACGCGAGGATATAAATTTAAAAAATCTAAAAAGGAGGGCATACAAATGGGAAAACGCAGGAGAACGCTTCTTATTGCGGCAATGAGTATAATGCTCAGCGTTGCCATGCTTGTTGCGGGTACTTACGCCCTTTTCAGCGACAGCGTGACGGTTGAAAATCATCTCATCGCGGGAACGTTGCAAGTGAGACTCGTGCGTACGAAGCTGGAACAGAGAAAACTTGATTCGAGCGGCGTCGTGAGAAATTTTGCGGCGGACGAAACGGAAGAAGACTTCACGCATTCCACATCGAAAAACATTTTCGGTATGGGAAACAGTGAACTCATCGCTCCCTCGTCGAGCTATAAAGCCACGATGCGGATAACGAACGGCGGCAACGTCGCATTCGATTATTACGTCAGAATCAGGATCGGCACCACCGGCGACAAACAATCGGACGAGAATTTGTGCAAGCAGGTTAAAGTTATCGTCAACGACGATACCGAAAACGCAAAGTATTTATCCGAATGTACCGACGGTCTGACTGTTCTTACGGGCAGAGTTGCGGCAAGCGGAAGTCAAGCCGTATTCAGCATTAAGCTTGTTTTCGAAAACCGAAGCGACAACAACAACGCCCAATCGGAAAAAGCTTGGTTCGATTTGACCGTCGAAGCAATTCAGGCGACAGACGGTAATTGAAATCCGTGCGAAAAGGTATTTTAAAGGATTAAAAAGGAGAACAAAAAATGAAAAGTTCTAAAAGAAACATTATCGTTTCGGCGATAATGGTAATCGCGCTCTGCTTCGGCGTTATGGTCGGCGGAACGTATGCGTGGTTCACGGACACGGTGAGCAGTAACGTATGCAAAGTAGAGTCCGGAACGCTCAAAGTAGATCTCGAAATGCAGAAAGACGACGGATCGTGGGTTTCCGCCAAAGGCGAAACTCTGATGTTTAAAGTTAACGGAGTAACTCCCGCAGTCGGAACTCCCATTTTGTGGGAACCCGGTTGTACATATGAGCTTCCCGCGCTTCGCGTTGTCAACAAGGGTACTCTTGCTCTTAAATATAAGGTTGTCATCAACGGTATAAACGGCGACGCTAAGCTCAACGAAGTAATCGTCTGGACTATCGGCGCAAACGCTCTCACCGCAGACGTCAAACTTCTTCCGGGCGAGAACAAGGAGTTCACTATCTCGGGTCATATGCTTGAAACCGCAGGCAACGAATATCAGGGTTTGTCTATCGACGGTATCGGTATAACCGTACTTGCAACCCAGGTAAGCCACGAAATCGACAGCAAAGACGATACTTATGATTCCGATGCGGATTATCCCGACATTGCTCTCGTGGGAACGACCGACGATTTTAAAGACGCTCTCGCGTCCGAAGAAACCGACGGAAAGACTATCAAACTTGCCGACGACATAACAATGCCCGACGAGACTATTGCGATTGCCGGCAAAAACATAGCTATCGACCTTAACGGCAACAACATGGATCTCACTCAGATTACGGTTAATAACGCTACCGTAGTTATCAAAGATTCTTCCGACAGCGAAGGATCGATTGCGGGTACTTCCGCAGGCGGCGTTATCAATGCTGCGAATTCCGACGTAACGATTGAAGGCGGTAATTTTGTAAGCGGATATGAAAGAGAAAACAGTAGCGGTTACGCCAACGTTATTACGGTTCGTAACTCCAACCTTACCATTAACGGCGGTTATTTCGAAAACACGGACGCCGTAGGTAGTTACAACTACGTTATCAAAGCGCCTTGCTATTCCAAAACGGAAAAAACGACTATCACCATTAACGGCGGCGAGTTCGTTTCCAACAGAGATTACGGTTACATTGTCACCGGCGACAGCGACGCGAACGTCGACGTTGTAATAAACGGCGGTAAATTTACCACGAAAGGTAGAAATTCTTATCTGACAAACGTTAAAGGTAACGTTGTCGTAAACGATTGTACTTTCGTGGCAGAGGGCAATAACACCGTATTCAATATCCCTGCAAACTCCAAGGTTACCGTTAAAGGCGGAACGTACTCGGTAAACGAAAATTCTTATTACGATACTTCTCTTGCGGGGTTGATCTTCCACAGAAAGACAAACGGTTGGACGAGTGTCGACGGAACGTTACTTGTAGATCCTACCGTCGAAGTTAAGGTTAATCAGCCTACTTACGCGGGCTTCATCGCCGAAGGCGCAAGCCAGAGCGCGACTAAGGACGCGGACGGTTACTATATAATCAAGAGGTAATCAAAACAGTAAATTTTTTATATGATTGCGGTCGTAAAAGTCAAATCTCCGAAAGGAGAAAGAGAAGTTTTCAACCGCAACCAAAAGCATAAATTGCCAAGGAGACAATAAAAAATGAGAAATTCTAAAAGAAATATTATCGTTTCGGCGATAATGGTAATCGCGCTCTGCTTCGGCGTTATGGTCGGCGGAACGTATGCGTGGTTCACGGACACCGTGAGCAGTAACGTATGCAAAGTAGAGTCCGGAACGCTCAAAGTGGATCTCGAAATGCAGAAAGACGACGGAACGTGGGTTTCCGCCAAAGGCGAAACTTTGATGTTCAAAGTAAACGGAGCAACTCCCGCAGTCGGTACCAGGATTTTGTGGGAACCCGGTTGCACTTACGAGCTTCCCGCTCTTCGCGTAAAGAACAATGGTAGCCTTACTCTTAAATATAAGGTAAGAATTACCGGTCTTAACGGCGACGCTAAGCTTAACGAAGCGATCGTCTGGACAATGAACGATCTTCCCGTTGCGGACTCGGAAGCGACTCTTGCTCCCGAAGCTACGTCCGACGCTTTGCTCGTTAAAGGTCACATGCTTACGACGGCAGGCAACGAATATCAGGGCTTGTCTATCGAAAGCGTCGGTATAACCGTATACGCAACTCAGGCAACAGGCGATTGGGATAGCAATAGCGACGATTACGATAGCGACGCTACATATTATCCCGTTCTCGACGCGGCAGGAATGAAAGCCGCGCTTGCAAGCGGCGGAAACGTCGAACTTAACGATAACATCGTTGCGGACGACACTCTCGTTGCGGAAAAGAACGCGACTGTCGATATGAACGAAAAGACCCTTTCCAACACCGAAGACATTTGGGATAAAACCCCCAACGCCTGGTCGTTGATTTCCGCTCGCGGAGAAGACGTCGAACTCGTCGTTAAAGGTAACGGAACCGTTTCCGCAAAGGAAAACGATTGCTATGCGGTAGACGTTCAGGAAGGCGCAACCGTAGTTATCAAAAACGGAACGTTTATCGGTAACATTCACGCGGTTTACGTTGAAAAAGGTAAAGCTATAATCGAAGGCGGATTTTATTCCGTTCAGCAGAAATATCCCGACGCTTCCAAGGCAGACGGATTTGTTCTTAACTGCTACGACGCAAACAGAGAGGCAGGCACTGCTTCTATCGTTGTTACGGGCGGAACGTTCGTAAACTTCAACCCTGCGGATTGCTGGGCAGAAGGCGCGCACACCAATTTTGTTCCCGCGGGTTACACGGTTATCGAAGAAGCTAAGGGCGCAGACACCTGGTACACCGTCGTTGCAGGCAGCGGAACGGGCGTTGTTGCGGGATCTGCCGAAGAAATCGCGGACGCTATCAATAATAACACCGAAGTTACCGTAAAGATTACCGAAGCGGGCGATTACACGCTTCCCGCATTGAGCGGTAAGGACGTTACTATCGTAGGAACGAAGGACGTAGTTATCGATATGAAAGAAAAGCTCAACAACGGAGCTTCGAACGTAAGTCTTGAAGGCGTAACCGTCGAGTTCGGTTCTTCCGACTATAAAGGTTTCCAGCATACCGGCAAACTTACTTATAAAGATTGCGTAATTAAAGGCAAACAGTTCCTTTACGGAACGGAAGTCGAGTTCATCGGCTGCACGTTCGTACAGGATGTTGTCGATTACAACGTTTGGACTTACGGCGCAGGCAAAGTTCTTTTCGAGGACTGCGTATTTAACTGCGTCGGTAAAGCCGTTCTTATTTACAACGAAGGCGCTATCTCTGCACAGACTGTTGAGTTCAAAAATTGTAAATTCAACGCTTCTGCTCCCGTAGCGGATAAAGCGGCAATCGAAATCGATGCGAGATTTACGAGTTACAATGTAATTATCGATAAAGCTACTTCCGAAAACGTGACCGGCTTCGGCACGGAAACCAAGAGCGGTAGTTCCGTATGGAATAAAAAAGCGGGAGACAAACCGACGACTGTTACTGTTGGCGGCGTAGTCGTTCTTTCTGCTTAAACATAACTGACAAATTTAAATTTTCGGTTTGCGCAGCGGCGAAAAACAAAAATCAAAAAAGTTTTTCACCGCGGCGCGACAAGGAGATTAAAATCAATGAAAAACACAAAACGCAATATAATCATTTCGGCGATTTTGTCGCTTTGCCTTTGCGTAAGTCTGATTGCGGGCGCAACGTTCGCTATCTTCACTTCGGAAAGCAAAGTAAATATCGCCGTAACAAGCGGTAAAGTGAACGTTGTGGCGACAATTCCGGAAAAAAATCTGAAATTATCTTCGCTTAGCGACATAGATCCCGTTACGTTTACGGGAACTACCGTCGACCGCACTGCGGAAAAAACTTTCCTTGCGGGCGGCACGGCGACTTTAAACGGCAACACGCTTACGCTTGACAGAATTATGCCCGGCGATAAAGCGGAGTTTGTGATCATTATTCATAATGACAGCAACGTAAACGTTCAGTTCAGAACTATGGTCAAAGCCGAGAATGACAACGGATTGTTTGCGGGCTTGAATTTCAAAATCTGCGAAAGCGAAAACGTTGCCGTGTCCTCGTGGCAAACGATGGCGGTCGGCGCGGAAGATATAGTTTACGGTTGTTATGTCGAGCTTCCCGCGTCCGCGGGCAACGCTTATCAGGACAAAGCGTGTAACCTTGTTTTCGCGGTAGAAGCAGTTCAGGCTAACGTCAAAACGAAAAACGATATTCATTATCCCGTTAATGCCGACGGTTTGAAGTCTTCGCTCGAAGAAGGCGGAACCGTTTACGTTACTAAGGATATCGCGATTGACGAAACCAAAACGGACGCTAATGATCGTACTATAATCAGTACACCTACGACAATCAATCTTAACGCAACGATTACCGTTCCCGGTTCTTTGGAAAACAGCAATAACTGGGCGGCACTTTACATAAATGCCGACACGACGATCAATGCGGAAAACGGCGGAATTACCTGTCTTGATAAGGAAAGCGGCTCGTATATGGGCGGTCCTTATGTCGCGCATATAGTCGCAATGGGCAAAACCGTTACCGTAAACGGCGGAACATATTATGGCGGCGGTACTATTTTCAACGTTCAGGCAGGAACACTTATCGTAAACGGCGGTTTCTATGAGGTTTATCCCGATATAGATACAAACGATTACAGGTATGTGCTGAACTGCGTTGACGCAAATTACAGAAACGGTACAGCCAATATTATCGTAAAAGGCGGAACGTTCGTAAACTTCGACCCGTCGAACAATGCGGCGGAAGGCGCAGGCACTAACTTTGTCGCCGACGGTTATGCGGTTATCCCCGAAGTCAAAGGCGAAGACGTCTGGTACACGGTTGTCAAAGCCGACGAAGTAAGACTTACGTTGGAGCAGTTCAATGCGCTTACCGAAATTCCCGCAAACGTCGAACAGATTTACCTTGATTTGGGAGATACGACCGTTAAGTACGGCGAAACCCTGACGATAGGTAACGATTCTATGGCGGACTCGTTTGCTTATATCGACAAAAACGGCAATGCCGTTAAGGGTAACAGTGTAAACATTAAGTATTTCGCTTCCAAAGAGCTTGCCGAGGCGGCGGTTATTCCCGAAGGATACAGAGTTAACTGTATAAGAAATATGGGCGGTACCGCGGGCGAAAACGGCGGTCCGAGCTATACGGTAATTCTCGAAACGGCAAAAAAGGGAATAAATCTTGTCGTATCGGGTAAAGTCACGGTAACGGATATGCCGTCGCTCACCGAATTTACGATGGGCAACGGCGCGGATATTCAGTTTGCCGTTCCCGGAAACTCGGTCGTTATTGCCGACGGTCTCGAAATCGACGGACTTTATAAAATCTGGACGAAAAGAGAAAGCGGTTTCATTTCGGCGAGATTTGCGCACAAAGTTCCCGAACTCGTTATGAGAAACTGCAAGCTCAACGGTTGTTGGCTTACGGACGGTATTTCGTTCGAAAAAGCAACTTTTGAAAACTGCGAATTCAACACCATGGCGTTCAAGGACGTCAAAAACTCCAATCCCATGTGGTGGAGAATGACGACGAAATCGGAAGTTAAATTTAACGGTTGCACGTTTACGTCTATTCTTCCCGTTAAATTCGAATCGCCGAGAGTAACTCCCGTTCTCGAAATTACGGATTGCAAGTTCGATATCTGTAAATCCGATATTTACAAAGACGACATAAGAAATTACGGCGTTATTTTCTCCACGCAGGACGCGGAGATAAAATTCGGCGACGTAACTCTTACCGGAAACAAGCTCCTCAACGAAACAAGCGGTCTCGTTTGTTTCTATAACGAAAAAACTTCCTGGATCGACGGTTGTCATCTCATTATGAACGATAACGACGTTAAGGAAGGCGGAGTAGTCTTTATGTACAAATCGGGTACAGCGGTTACGGACAAGGATTATTTCGAAGGTAACGACTTCGAAAAGTAATTAAAAACACATAAAGAGCGGTAGGTTCGGGGTTTTCCGAACGCGGACAACCCCAAACTCGCCGAAAATCGAAGAGGTACCTCTTCTGTGATTACTTCGTAATCACAGAAATAGTCTTAAAGGCAAAAAAGTCCGACTTATCAAGGGGTAAGTTTACTGCGAGGTAAACAAAAATATAAAAGGACAGATAAAAATGAAAAAGAAAATTATTTTATCGGCAATTATGTCGATAGTTCTCTGCGTGAGCCTGATTGCGGGCGCAACGTTCGCGATTTTCACGTCGGAGAGCAAAGTAAATATCGCCGTCACAAGCGGTAAAGTTAAAGTCGTTGCGACGATCGGCAATTTCAAAGCTTATTCGCCCGCGTCGATTTCCGCAGAAGACGGCAACGCAATTCTCGACGATACCGATATCGCCGACAATACCGATGAAAACGTAAAAGTTTTCGGTAACGGCGGTACCGCCAAACTTAGTTATGCGGAAGACGGAACGGCAAATATCGAGCTTGACAACGTAACTCCCGGCGACAAAGTGTCGTTCACGATTACGGTTAAGAATTACAGCAACGTTAAAGTTCAATACAGAACAAGCGTTAAGGACGTTACCGCGGATTTAACCGAAGGCGAAGTCGCGTTGTATAACGGTCTTAAATTCACCGTCGGCGGAATGAGCGTAACGGGCGAGTCCGTATGGCAGGTTCTTGCTCCCGCGGCGGACGCCGAAAACGGCGACAACGTAGCGGTTTACGAATGCACCGTTGAGCTTCCTGCCACTGCCGGCAACGATTATCAGGGTAAAAAATGCGTTCTTAACTACCTTATAGAGGCAGTTCAGGGCAATGCTAAAACCTCGAACGCTACAACGGTTATCAAAGAACCCGTCGAAGGCGAGGCAAACCCCGTAACCGCGGCTATCGAAGAAGCTAAAAACGATTCTACGACTACGTCTCTTACTATGGAAGTTCCCACGGGCGTTACGGCTTCTCTCGAAAGCGGCGTAATGAGCGAAAATTCTCAGTCCGCATTGAAAATCATTTCTTTCGTCGGCGAACTCGACGAGAACGGCAAGCCCGCTTCTAAGGTAGACGTAATCACCGATTCCGTATATGCGGAAGGCGGAAACCTCAGCTATCAGAGAGGCGCGGACTCCATATCGTTCAAAAACATTGAAATTCAGGCAGGCGAAGGAAACTTCGACGGTATCGTTTGCAAAAAGCTTGTTTACGAAAATTGCGTAATCAGAGGAAAGCTTACTTTCTATGCGAATGCCGTAGTTGATTTTATAAATTGCGTATTCGAAAACGATATGGCAAATCAGTATTCTATCTGGACCTGGGGCGCTTCGAAAATTACGCTTGAAGGCTGCACGTTCAACACGAACGGTAAAGCGGTTCTTCTTTACGGGCAGAGAACGGCTGATAATCCTACCGATCTTATCGTAAACAACTGTGTATTCAACGATCGCAACAACGGTTCGAAAGAAAAAGCCGCTATCGAAATCGGTGACGATTACAATGCGACTTACAGCCTTACCATTGACGAAAACACCAAGGTAAACGGCTTTGCGGACGGCAAATATACCGGCAGTAAAATTTGGGCGAACAAAAATAAAATGGACGCCGCACATCTTACCGTAGTTATCGCGGGTATAAGTCAGTACAGCTCTTTGGAAGACGCTTTCGGTCTCAAAGCGGGTTCTTTCAGTATTAACTCGGCTCTTGCCGCAGGTACCGTTCTTGACGGAAAGGGTAAAGTAAACATTTATTTCTGGGCAGACTGTTACGTTGTGAATAATCTTACGATCAAAGGCGTTACGTTTGCCAACGGCGCAACGTTCAACGTTAAAAATAGCAACGTTAAATTCTCTGTCGAAGATTGCACTTTCTATGCCTGCGATCAGGATAAAGCTGCAATAATGCTCGATATCGATAAAAACAACACGGTAACTTTGGCAGACGGAACAAAAGAAGCCAAGGGAAACAACGGCAGAAATAATATTCTCACGAACAGCGGAGCCGGAATGTGTTTGAACCTCGAACAATCGACAGGCACGACAGGCGTTGATCTTGTCGTAAAAAATTGCGAGTTTATCGGCGAAAACGACAAAACGCTCAGCGCGTTCGGCGATAAGTACAATAACAAAGCGATCCCCGAGTTGAAAAACAAAAAGCGCGGTCACGCAATCGCTCTTAACGCAATAAGCGGCGGCGGCACGGCAGGAACGCTCAAATCTCTTCTTATCGAAGGTTGCGTTATGGGCGGACTTCGCGGCAATGCAATTCAGCTTTACGGTTCTACCGGCGAAATTACAATCAAAGACACGAAAATCAATTCGTGGGCTGTAAACGATACAAATATCGGATATGCTATCCGCGGCGATTATAAAGCAAACGGAAACAGAAAGCTCACTCTTACCAACGTTTATTACGGTCTTGACGAAATCGAGAATGACGCCGAGTATGGTCATGTGAAAGTCGGCGAATTTGCGGGAAACACCGACGGCAAGAGAGCGGCAGGAACTTACTGAGAAACATATTATTCGACAGAATAATAAAAAACAGAACTGATTTCGGAGGGTTTCGGGTTGTCCGAAACCCTCCGACAAAAAAAGAACATTTGATAAAGTTTTATATAAAGGTTGTTGTTATATAAACTTAAAAGGGGTTGAATTCATGAAAAAGAAAATAATCTTGTCGGCGATCATGTCGATAGCTCTTTGCGTGAGTCTGATTGCGGGCGCGACGTTCGCGATTTTCACGTCGGAGAGTAAAGTAAATATCGCCGTCACAAGCGGTAAGGTGGACGTTGTTGCAACGATCGACGAAACGAGCGTTAAAACAAAACAACTCTATGACACTGAGTATACAGACGGAAAAGATCGTATGTATCAGGGCGAAGTCGAATTCACGGAAAACGGTCTGAAACTTAACAAGTTTCTTCCCGGCGACGGAATTAAATTCGATATCGTCGTTAAAAACAACAGCAACGTAGCCGTTAAATATCGCACGGTTATCGGTTGCGACAGCGATACCGGTCTTTTCGGCGGTCTTCATTTTTATGTAAACGAAGCGCTTTTCGGCGGTTCCACGGCTGTTTCCGCATACGAGACGATCGAGCCGAATTCCGACGACGTAATCGTTTCCGTGATCGTCGAGCTTCCCGAGGAAGCGGGCAACGAATATCAGGATACGTCCTGCACGGTTTATTTTAAAGTAGAAGCAATTCAGGCTAACGCGACCGTGGAGGAAGTCCCCGCGGACGTTCTTGCGATTTACAGCGCACAGGATCTTAAAAACTTCGCAAAACAGGTAAACGACGGCACGCTCGACGCTTCGTACAGCGAGATTAAGCTTATGAGCGATATCGACCTCGACGGAGAAAACTGGGCGCCTATCGGCGTTTCCACGGCTCGCGCTTTCAGAGGCGTTTTCGACGGAAACGGAAAAACCATAAGCAATCTTAAATCGACGAAATATTCTTTCCTTTCGGGATCGGCGGATTATGCTTACGGCGTAGGTCTTTTCGGAAACGTCGTTAGCGGAACGGTTAAAAACCTCGTGATCGAAAATGCCGATATCGGCGGGGATTACACGGACGACGGACACGTTCTTTACAGTGCCGTAGGTATCGTGGCGGGTTACAGCTACGGTGATTCCGTATTCGAAAATATCACGATCAGAAATTCCGCGGTAAAGGCGCAGACGAAAGTCGGCGCGATCGTAGGTCTCAACGCGGACGCGAACAAAACGACTAAAATAGTAGATTGTAAAATCGAAAACGTAACGGTTAAGGGTAATTATTCCTATTCGCTCGTTGCGGGGCTTGTTCTCGGCGGTTCGACTATCGATATGAGCGGCACGACCGTTTCTTCGACTTCCAAAACGGAATATTGGGAATCGGAAATATCCGAGTTCGAAAAAGACGGTTCCGAGCTTGAAATCGACGGTTATGTCTGGACTTTAAGCGGCGGTGTATACTGGATGCTCGACAATAATAACGCCTGGGCGGTTCAGAGAGGAAACGGCGCGGTTTTAACCGACGGTTATCTTTACGATTGCGTGGTTTATACAAGCGCGACCGATAAAAAAGAATATCTTTCTTCTGCGAACGGCGAGATTTACGCTTACACGGCGGCAAACTTGCAGGCAATGTCCGGTAAAGACGAACTTGCAGGCAATACCGTTAAGCTTATGGCGGATATAGACCTTGAAAACGTCGAATGGACGGCGGTTGCGATCAACAAGCTCACGTTCGACGGCAACAATAAAACTATCCGTAATCTTAACGTTAAGGGTAAAAAGAACGTTGGTCTTTTCGGTACCTCTACGAACTGCATTATTAAAAATCTTATCGTAGACGGAGCAAACGTCGAAGGCATAAACCACGTCGCGGTAATCGCGGGTGACGCGCTTTGCGCCAAAATCGAGGGTTGTACCGTTAAAAACGCCAAAATCGTTGCGAGGACGGCAAAGAACGAAAAAGACGAGGATGACGACGGCGACAAGGCGGCGGCGATAGCGGGTTATCTTTCCGCAGAACGCGACGCTTGGGTTAAGGATTGCATTGCCGAAAATATCGAAGTAACGGGTTATCGCGATGTCGGCGGTATCGTAGGTTATGCAAATTCTGCGGCTGTCGTTACGGGCAACAAGGTAAACGGTTTGAAGCTTACTTTGGATAACACCGCAAATTACAAGAATTACACGACGATTGCCCAACACGACGTAAATCCGATAATCGGCGAATACAACAACGGAACGCCCGACGACAGCAATACTTACGAAAATTATTCGTTCAGAGAAATGCTTGCGGACGGACTTTATTCCGATGAAAGTAATTACTATATCGAAAATGCCGACGGACTTATGGCTATGAATGCCGTTTTCCAGAAATTCGGACAGGCTGAGAATATTTATTTCAGCGACAAGTCCATCAACGTTATGGCGGATATAGACGCAACGGGTTGCGAGTGGGAAACGGTAAATCTTTCGACCAATTCGACGGATAGCAACGGCTTTACTTTCAACGGCAACAATCATACTATCGCAAATCTTACGATTGCGGGCAAAAACAACACCAATGTCGGAGCCGGTTTATTCAATATGACTTCGAATAACGGTACGGGTACGGCACCGATTATTAAGGATATTACTTTCGATAACGTAACCGTTAACGCTTCCGGACATTATCATGTAGGCGTTATCTGGGGCGAGTGTTACGGCGACCTGATTCTCGAAAACGTTCACGTTAAAAACAGCTCGGTTACGGGACAGTGCAATGTCGGCGGTCTTGTCGGAAGAAACGGCGAAAGAAATAACAAAATCACATTCAAAGATTGCTCCGTAGAGAATACGAAGGTTACTTCTGTCGGCGGCGGAGATCCCGCAGGCGCTTCGGCGTTCCTCGGAATGGCATGTAAAGTCGGTACGGCAAGAAATATCGACCTGGTGTTCGAAGGAAACAACGTTGCAACGGGCAACACTTTGGTTTCCGCAGAAGATCACACGGGCGGCGGTATCTACGTTAAGGCAGAAGTTGTGGGACAAAATTGGGTGTCTGCCGAAGTCGTTGACGAGTTTGAAAATTATAATTCACAATCCGTGTAATTAAAAAACGAAGAAAAAATCTTGCAAAATAAAAGACTTGCATAAAGGATAAAGTTATCCGTTGTGCAAGTCTTTTTTTGTCGCGTAATAGTTATTGCCTTTGCCGCTTTGAGAGAAGAAGTCTCTTGCGGCGAAAAAGGATAGTCGTGAGTATAATCAAATAATCATCGACAAGCCGTAAAGTATAACAAGATGCGCGGGGTAGAAAATATAAAAGAAATATTTAAGATTAAGTTTTCCGCGTTCGCCGTTATATAACGCAATCGGAATAAGCGAAAACATACAAAACCATTCGATAGGCGTTGCGAGCATTAAACAGAGTGCGACAAGCCCCACCGTAAACGACAGCAGTTTCACAATCGGACTGTTCAAAAATGCAAGTTTTTCGGGCGTTTTATCTTTCGGCAGAGAGAAAAGCGAAGCGAAAACGGGCAACAGACAGCCGAAAAAGTCATAATCGATATAAAAAGGCTTGCCGTTTACGGTTTTCACAAGACGGGTAACGGCGTACGTTACGAACACGCCCGCGGCAAACACCGCTCCCGAAAAAATCTTTTCCGAAAGTCGGGCATTTTCGTCCAAAAGCTTACTTTTAAAATAGTCGAGCGCGTAAATAAGCGCAACGGAAAACGAAAAAGTTGTCAGAATACTAAGGTGAAAATAGTTCGGTTCAAAAACGATAAATGCCGATTCACAAACAAGAGCGAGCAGAAATATGCAGGCAAAATGTTTGAATTTATTTTTGGTATGATAGCAACCTTCCGCAATCATAAACGCGAAAAGCGGCATCGAAAGTCTGCCTATATAGCGAAATGGCAGTATCCCCCAAAGCATACCTATATGATCGATAAGCATTGTGAAAGCCGCTATAAGTTTTATGGCGTTTCCGTTAAAAATCTTGAATTTTTGCATAATTTTTCCTTTGCGAATAAAACAAAACCCCTTCGTTTTGCTTAATATTTAAGCCGAAGGGGTTAATGGAGCGGGCGATGAGAATCGAACTCACAACCGAAGCTTGGGAAGCTCCTATTTTGCCACTAAACTACGCCCGCACAAATTTACTTCTAATAGTTTACTATATTTTAAACTATTTGACAAGCGTTTTTTGTCGATTGGAAAAGTTTTTTTAAGATAGGGCATAGTTTCCCGAAAAAACGTTGACAAGGAATGAGTCATTTGATATAATAGTAACCGAAAAAACGTAATGCAAAAGGTTTTGCAGAAAATAACGGGCGATTAACTCAGTTGGTAGAGTGCTTCCGTCACATGGAAGAAGTCGGGAGTTCGAGTCTCTTATCGCCCACCACGAAAAAGGGTACGCATACAGCGTACCCTTTTTCGTGGTGGGCGTTTAATAGACGAGTACGCGGCATAGCCACAACTCAAACATTTTTAAAATCTTGAAATGCCGTCGAGCGCATTCGCGATAGCGAATCTTGCCGAGGGGTTCCCGCAAGCGGGAAACGGCAAAATCTCTTATCGCCCAAACTCAATTTCTGTTTTTTGGTGGTGGGCGTTTAAAAGACGAGTACGCGGCACAACCGTAAGCTGAAACTTGATGAAAACCCAATGTGCCGTCGTTCGTCTATTTGCGAAGCAAATATTTGCCGTCAATAACAAGGCAAAAGTATTGCTTGCAAGGTAGTTTTGCCGAAGTTATTCATGAAACGACCGTTTTGCGGAACGCAAAACCAAAACAAGAGTTTTAATGCGGAACGCATTCGGTCGTTAAATAAGGTCTCCCGCAAGTGGGAAACGGCAAAATCTCTTATCGCCTTTTAAATAATTTTATCATCTCGCCGTCGGCGATTTTTTTTGCCGTGTTTAAACACAATCACCTGTGACTATATCGTGCAATGTCTGTATTATTCTTGTTTGACGTCGATTGTCGGAGGACATCCGAAAACTTTTTCGTATGCACGCAAAAACGTGTTGTAAGAAGAAAATCCGCAAAACTCGTATATGTGCGTGGGCATATTTCCCTCAGAAATAAGGGTTTTCGCAAGTAAAAGTTTTTTCTGTCTGACGTATTTCATAGGACTTATTCCGAGTTCCGATTGAAAAATATGCGAAAGATGAGATTGACAAATATAAAACTTTTTCGCAATTTGTTCCATATTATTGATATTCCTGTAATCTTGTTGGAGATAATTGACGATCTCGGAACAAAGCGAAACCTTTCCGTCCGATTTTTTCTCGCACGGAACGTTCATAGACGTTATTCTGAAAATAATATCGTTGACTAAATTGACGATAGCCGCGGCGAGATATTTTGTGGAAAGCGTTTGAATATAGCTTTCGGTCTTTTCGAAAGAAGCCTTTATTTCGGGAATATCTTTGAAATGATAGACTTTCCCCGACGGGGCTAAATCGTCCAGCAGATCAAGTACTCCCGCTTTTGCGGGGAAATTAAGAACAAACCTTTCGTAAGGCTTATTTGATTTCAATATCAGATAATGATAATTTGTCGGCGGAATTATAAGAAGATCCAATGGCGCGAGCGTGTATTTGAAATCTTCGATGATATAATCCGCGTCTCCCGATATAAACAGCAGAAATTCGTAAGTCGTGTGCATGTGCTGCACATAGTCCGACTTCGCGGTAGAGTCGATTTTATAGTGGCTGAAATTGAACGAGTTCTCAAAAAAATCTTTTTTCACGGAGTTGCTCCTGTTTGCGTCCGACAAGAATACGCGTTCCGACAACGTTTTGGAATGATCCGAAATTATTCTTGGTCGGCATCGATACCGCATTATAGCATAAAACTGCAAAAAAAGCAATATTAAAATGTAATTTACGGTATTTACAATTACAAGGTTATGCTTTATAATACCGATAAGCCGTTTTGCGGGACGGACGGCGGTAAGAAGGAAAGAATGATGAAAAAAATACAATGCGTCGCAACACCCGAGCTTTCGCCTTATCCGTTTTGGAGTTGGAACGAAAAGATGAATCCGACGGAATTGAAAAGACAAATCGACGAGATGAAAAAGGCGGGTTACGGCGGATTTTTTATGCATTCGAGAGTCGGTCTCGTGACGAAATATTTGTCGGACGAGTGGTTTTCGCTTATACGGGAAGCGAGCGTTTATGCGTATTCCGTCGGAATGGACGCTTATATTTACGACGAAGATATGTGGCCGTCGGGCTATGCCGGAGGGGAAGTCGTGAAAAGGCGACCCGATTTCAGACATTGCGTTCTTGCCTGCGTTACGGAAGCGCAGCTCGAACCCGAAGACGAAATCGCGGACGTTCTTTCGGACGGGCGAAAAATAGTCGTAAGAATGTCTCGAAAAAGTTATAAACGGTTTAACGATTCGAGTTATATAGACACTTTAAATCCCGCAGCCGTCCGATTGTTTTTAGAGACGACCCACGAACTGTATCATAAAAAAGTCGGAGACTTATTCGGTAAGGAAATAAAGGGGATTTTCACCGACGAACCATGTTATAACTGTTCGCTGTACGGAGTGCCGAACGTCGTTTACTCGCCTGTACTCAGAGAAAAAATATTAAGAGAAGAAGGGTTCGATATTCTCGAAAAAGCCGCTTTGCTCTTTGAAAACAAGGGCGATTATAAAGAGGTAAGAAGAAAATATTACACGAAAGCCGGCGAGCAGTTCAGAACAAGTTATTTCGGGCAGTATTCCGAATGGTGCAAAGCTCACGGGCTTCTTTTTACGGGGCATGTCGGCAACGAAGACAGCATGCGAGGACAGATTGCGGCTCAGGGGAGCGCAATGGCGTGTTATAAATACTTCGATTACCCCGGAGTGGACAAACTTCAACGGGGATTGTGGCAATTTGCGGCGATAAAACAGCTCGATTCTGCCGCGTCGATTTTCGGGAAAAAAGTAAAATTATGCGAGTGTTTCGGCGGGATAGGTCAGGAATGCGGGATAGTCGGGAGAAAACGAATAACCGATTGGCTCGTATCTCTCGGGATAAATCTGATAAATCCGCATTTAACGCCGTATTCGTTGCGCGGAGAGAGAAAACGCGACTATCCGCCCGCGATAGGTTGGCAACAGCCGTGGTGGGGAGAAGAGGCGGTTTTCTCGGCATACACGAGAAGAATTTGCAAAATGTTTTTCGGTGCGGAAGAGGCTGGCGGACGTGTCCTTGTCGCGGAACCTCTTTTGTCCGTCGCCGCGAGATATACGCCCCTTAAAGAATACGATGAAACAGATTCGGTCGATAATCGCTTTGCCGAGTTGGTTAAAACGCTCGTAAAATCGGGCGTACCTTTCGATATCTGCGACGACGCGGTTTTGTCCGAATATGCGAAAGAGGAAAACGGGAAATTCGTTTTAGGCTCAAAAACTTACAATACGATTATTTTGCAAAACTGCGAAAACCTTCCCGGGCGCGTTGTCGATATTTTTAACAAATGCGGATTAATCGACTTATAGAGGGGTTTTTTGATTGTGATTGCACGGGTGAAAAGCTCGATATGGACGATTTTGTCAAAAAATACGGTAACGGGCGCAAAATAAAAAGTGAGTACGTTAAAGACGAAAGTTTTTCCGACGGCTTCGGTTGCGGAGTTCTTGCGACCGAAATAAAAACGAAAAACGGCTTGCTGATGTTTATATGCAACACCGAAAACAGAGAAGTCGAATTTTCCGTTGCAGACTTTTCCGTTACCGAATTTTCCGTTGCGGACAAGTCTCCGTTTTGGGTGGCGGATCATACGGACGGCGTTTGTTTCCGCGGCGAAAAGCCGCAAGGCGTACTCTCGCCGTTCGGAAGCGTTACTCTGTTTTTCGGAGACGATTTGTTTTTCGGAAATAATTTAAACGAAAGGGACTACGTTCCCGTGAAAAGCAGATTTTATTCTTCCGACGGTTGTATTTTCGGAAATGGCGGCTTTATTGCCGATTTAAAAAAAGAAAACGGATTTTCCGTTCGTTTCGGGGCGAATATGCTGCCGATAAACGTCGTCGATTTTAAAACCGAACACGTCGATTTGAAAAACGTCGATCTGTCGGAGATAAGGCACAATTATTTCTATCCGTTAAACGACGGAGAGAATTTCGAGGTCGTTTATCGCTTTAAAGCGGAGACTGTCCCCGAAGAAGCGTTCGCTGCCATGGAAAATGCCGAAAATCTCGACGAAATAATCGTAAACGGACGGAAAATCGTCCCGAACAGAAAACGCGGAGAAGAACAGATTTTTGACGAAAACTGTTTTATAGATCAATCGTTTTTAAAGACGGATATCGCTTTTGCGTTGAAAACGGGCGATAATTATATAAAGATAAAAGGGAAAAAGGTCAACAACATCACGGGAGCGGGAATGCATAGAAGCGTAGACTCGCGCGAAAACGCGACGGAGGCGGAAACCGCGTATATAATCGGTCGGTTCGGCATTAGAAAGATAAACGGAGAAAACGTTATGGTAAAGGAAAATCCGTCCGACGCGGAGACTTACCCTTATTACAGCGGCGAAGTTGTCGCGGAAAAAACCGTTTGCATTCCGCCCGCAAAGCCAAACGAGGGCGTTTATATCTCGTTAAAAAACGGAAACTACGCCTCTGCCGAAGTTTTCGTGAACGGAAAATCGGCGGGCAAAAAGTTTGTCTTTCCCGCGTTTTTCGACGTTACGGAGTATCGCGGGCAGACGGTCGAAATAACGGTGAAAATGAAAAACACGTTATTTTCTCTGTTCGGACCGCACGATATTTTGTCGTACGAAAAATTAAAATGGGTCGAGCCGCGCGTTTTCAACGACATCGGGCTGAAAGGAGAGGAAAAAACGGAGAAATTCGATACGGGAGAAATAGTGATAACGGTTGTCGGGCGGTGAAACGTCCGATACCGAATTTGCGAAGAAAAAACCGATTTGCGAAAATTTTTTTGCAGTTATTCGGCTTTAATACTGCATAAAATGCAACATACCTATGGCATTTTTGGTATTTACTTTGCCTTTTCTATGGTGTATACTTAGTGCGCTAAGGTCAAAAAACGACCTTAAATAAAAAAATGCCGACATAAAAATGCGGTAAAAAAAGGAGAAAACAGGTAAAATGAAAGGGAAAAAGCAGGTATTTGCAATTTTTTCTTTAATTTGCGCTATGGTTTTCGCGTTGACGGGGTTTATAATGATAAATCATGTCACGGCGGAAGCCGCAAAAGAAGATGTTGCAATTTCCGCGGCGGAAATCGGTGAGGATTGGAGCGCAGAGGAAAGCGGTCTCGCGGTCATAGGCGCATGGGCTCTCAGCGGAACGAGGCGCGCTCTCGACGTGAGGGAAACGGACGGCGAAAAAGGCTTTACGATCAACCTCGACAAAAAGGGAATGACAAGCAGTTCCAATGCCGTGAAATTTGACAGGGAATATTATGAAGTTACTTCCGCAACGGTAAGAGTTTACGTTCATTTTTCGTCCGGATCGACTTACGAGTGGGGTAAACAAGACGCAGGCTGGCATGCTTACGGCGTTTATCTTTACGGTTTTTCGAGAGACGGAAAACCGCTTGTTTCGGGGCTTCCCGGGTTCGGTACGGGCGGATATTGCTTCGCCGAAGACGTAACTCAGGATGAGTGGATCGATCTCGTGCTTACGGGCGACGATCTCGCCTGGCTTATAGATACCGACGGAGCTTTCAGAGGTTTTAAAGTCGGTTCGAGAATGGACGGCAACGCCTCCGGCGAAGAAGAGAAGTTCTACACGGGTTCGCAGGCGTTCGTTTCGGTCGGTAAAATCACCGTCACTCACGGAGATTATAAAAAGATCACGTTTGACGACGACAACGGCGGAGCTACGACGAAATACGTCGCGCCGAACGGAAAAGTCGAAAAACCGGCAGATCCCGTAAAAGAAAATTACGAATTTATAGAATGGCGCACCGCAAACGGCGAAGCTTTCGACTTCGACAGCGAGATAACCGAAGACGTTACTTTGACGGCTGCGTATAATTTCACGGGTAATTATACGATAACGTTCGTATCGAACGGCGGCAGTATAGTGAACGCGTTGACGGTTAAAAGCGGAACCGTCGCGACAAAACCCGACGATCCCGTCAAGAGCGGTTACGCGTTCGGTGGTTGGGCAACGAAAGACGGGGACGTTTTCGATTTCGCAACCGCGATAGAAGACAATATCACGCTTTACGCGGTGTGGAACGAAGTCGCTCCGACGGAGGCTACGTCCGTTTCGACGGCAATCATCGCGGCTACCGCGACGGACGGCTGGAACGTTTCGCAAAACACGCTCGCAAAGATAGGCGGCTGGCCGCTCAGCGGAAATCAGAGACAGCTCGAAGTTAAGGAAATCGACGGCGAATACGGCTTTACGATGAACCTTCACAACAAGACGATGACTTACAGCACGAACGCCGTTAAGTTCGAGCGCGCATACAAGGGCGTTTCGAAAATCGTCGTAAGAGCATATGCGCATTTCTCGTCGGGAGAAACTTACAATATAGGAACTCAGTCGGCAGGCTGGCACGCGTTCGGCGTATATCTTTACGGACTCGAAAAAGACGGCTCGCCCGTTGTTTCGGGCGCGGCGGGTCTCGGTACGGGCGGATATTGCTTCGCCGAAGACGTAACTCAGGATCAGTGGATCGATATCGAAATCGAGGGCGACGACCTTCAATGGTTTATCGACGCCGACGGAACGTTCAAGGGTTTCAAAGTCGGTTGCAGAATGGACGCGAACGCGGGGCTGGACAATTTGTTTTACAGCAATTTCGCCGCGTACGTTTCTGTTTCGCAGATAACGGTCACTCATAACAATTACGTTTCCGTCACTTTCGACGACGGAGAAAACAAAACGGTCAAAGAAGTGGTTTACGGTTCGGCGGTAGATAAAATCGCGGATCCCGTAAAAGAGGGTTACGCTCTGGAAGCGTGGCTTTCGGACGGCAAAGTATATGATTTTTCGACTCCCGTCACTTCCGATATAACGCTTGTCGCGAAGTGGAGAAACACGGCGACCTGCGCGGTCGAATTCGAAACCGACGGCGGAACGGAAATACCCGCACAGACGGTTAATAAAGGCGGTAACGCCGCGAAACCGACCGATCCCGAAAAACTCGGTTACGATTTTGCGGGCTGGGTCGACGCGAACGGAAACGAATTTGATTTCGATTGTTCGATAAACGAAGATACCGTAATATACGCGACATGGAAACTGTCTCCGTATACGAGATATGTGGCGACGGACGCGTCGAAAGCGGGCGAAAACTGGGGCGAAGCGCAGAGCGGACTCACGGTTATAGGCGCGTGGAAACTCGACGGTACGGCAAAGGAAATGGAAATAAAGGAAATAGCGGGGCTTAAAGGCTACACGCTTAACCTTAACAACAAAAAGATGACGTGGAGTTCGAATGCGGTTCGTTTCGCAAACGAATACGAAAACGTCGAAAGCATAACGGTCAGAGTGTACGCCCACCTTTCCTCGGGATCGACTTACAGCTGGGGCTCGAACTCCGGCGGGTTCTATCCTTACGGCGTATATCTTTACGGACTTGAAAAGGACGGCGCGCCCGTCGGTTCCGGCATAAGTTATTTCGGTACGGGCGGCTATCGTTTCGCGATGGATATAACGCAGGACGAATGGATCGACCTTACGATAACGGGCGACGATCTCAAATGGTTTATCGACGCCGACGGCAAGTTCAAAGGTTTTAAAATCGGATGCAGAATGGACGTTAACCCCGGCGTTACCGAGTTGTTCTATTCCAATTACGAGGCTTATATATCGGTTGCGAGAATAACGGTAAATTACGGAACGTATATGAACGTTACGCTCGATTATGCCGACGGAACGGCTCCCGTAACCAAAAAAGTTCTTCGCGGCGACAAACTCGTCGGAGTGGAGGAGAGATTCCGCGAGGGCTACGCGTTTGACGGCTGGTATACCGCAAGCGGCGAAAAGTTCGATATGTCTACGGAAATATCCGAAGATATCACGCTCACCGCGCGTTGGACGGTAGCGGATACCGTTAAAGTCACGTTCGATACGGACGGCGCGGGCGAAATAGACTATAAAATAGTCCTTCGCGGCAGCAAGGTGGACGAACCCGACTCGCCCGAGAAAGAAAACTTCGAGTTCCTCGGCTGGTATCTCGGCGACGATCTGTTCGATTTCGAGTCCGCGGTGGAAGACTCCGTAACGCTCGTAGCAAAATGGAGAGATAAGCGAAGCGTTATAACGGACTTCGCGGCGGGACAATACGAATTCTCCGATATGACTCTTCTCGGCGTAAACGGAACTCCCGCTTCCGCAATGGTAAGCGGACAGCACGCTAACGGAATAGCGGCTTTGAATATCGTTTCTTCGGGAACGGGATATCTTGCGGGCGAAGCCCCCGCCATTGTTCTCTATCTCCACAGCTACGGTATGACGAGAACGAACGGACTTAAATTCAAACAGCCCGTAGACGCGAAAAGCATAGGAAAAATCATCTTCCGCGTTTACGCTCATTTCTCAACGGGACTTACCTATAACACCGCTTTGGGCGGAGTCAGATTATTTGCGCTCGACGCGGACGGACTCACGGCGGGAGAAGGGTATATGATCCCCGCGAATATAACTCAGAACAAGTGGGTCGATCTCGAAATAACGGGCGAAGATCTTTTGAAACTTGCGAATTCCGACGGAATTATCGAAGGTTTCCAGATAGGTTGTTACGTTTTGTCGAACAACGAAACGGGCTTTATCGAAGCCACTTACGGAAGTCAGAAAGCATGGCTTTCCATTTCCGAAATCAAGGTCACTCAGAAAATATCCGTAACGTTCGACGTCGACGGCGAAACGTGGAAAACCCGTTCGGCGTACACGGGCGATACTCTCGGACTCGAAGTTCCCGAAAAATCGGGAAAAGTGTTCGTCGGCTGGACGGATATTTCGGGCAATAATTATTCCGCGGACACCGTTCTGACGTGGGACACGAAACTTTTCGCGACGTTTAAGGACGCGGCGGAATTTGCGGACGGCGTATATTACAACGGAAACGAAACGGGAACGCGCGGCGAAGGAGCTTATATAGAAGTAAGAAACGGAAAGGTCGATGTTTCGGATATAAAAGCTTATTCGAAAGAGACGGTATACGCGTTCGGACTTACGACGGACGGAGATCTGTACGTCTACTTTTTAAGCGGCAAATCCGCGGTTCTCAAAATCGGCAACGGCGGATATGCGCTTTCCGAGACGGTAACGGTCGAATTCTCGACGGGAATAGAGAGCGAAGATTTCTCCTATGAAGTGGTCGCGGGCAAAAAGATAAACGCGCCGACAATATCGAGAGAAAGCTTCCGCTTCATAAGGTGGAACCTGAACGGTTCCGAGTTCGATTTCGGAACGAGTATTACGGAAAGCATTACGCTTGTCGCCGTATGGGAATACGACGAGGTGGAAGACGAACTCTATTACGCCAACGCGGCGGGAAGTTATTATTCTTCCGAAAAAGAGTCGTTTATCGAACTCGGCAAAGATAAAGTCGTTAAGGCGGGCGGCAAAACGGGAAGTTATATAATTCTCGGTTCGGGCGTAATCGTCGTTCGTTTCGACAACGAAGCGGATAAGCTTCTTAACAAGCTCGGACAGACCGTCGAGTTTGACGGAGCGATTTTCGTAAAACTCGCCGACGAATATTATATCACGTTCGTGACGGACGGCGGAACGGAAGTCGAAACGATCGTTTTAAGCAAAAACAACGGTTATACGGCGACGGCTCCCGAAAATCCCGTCAAAGAGGGTTACGAGTTCCTGTACTGGGCGGAGCATAACGGAGACGAGTACGTTAAATACGAATTTAACGGAAAAGTCGTAACCGAAAGCATAAACCTTTACGCTCGCTGGAAACGCGTCGATAAGGAAAGCCCCGCGCAGAGCGACGAAGAAATCTCGTCCGGAGACTCGGGATCGTCGGGCGGCGGCTGCGGCGGAGCGATCGGAGGCGGCGCGGCTGTCCTCGCAACGCTCGCGCTTGTAACGGCGTTTATCCTTAAAAAGAAAAAAGATTAAGTTTTGGTTTAAATCAGGCAACTTCCGCCCCCGAAACTCCTCGGGGGCGGAACGAAAGGAGAAACAATGCAACAGATAACGGAGCAAATCGAAATAAAAAGACCTAAAAAGAAAATTCATTTTTCGAGGGTCGCGTTTATTATTTCGTTTACGATAATTCCGATAATAAACTTTCTCGTATTTTACGTTTACGTCAATTTCAGTTCGGTGTTGCGGGCGTTTCAGTTGACTTACGACGGAAAAGTGACGTGGACATTTGCGAATTTCACGTTGTTCTTTTCAGAATTTTCCAAGTCGTCTTCGCTTATCCGCGAAGCGTTCGTGAATACGGGTAAATCGTTCCTTATAAATGAGTGTTTGTTTTTGTCGGGGTTTTTCGTTTCGTACTTCCTTTATAAGAAAATATTCGGCTATAAAGTTCTCAGAACGTTATTTTTTCTGCCCGCGCTTGTTTCGGGAACGATAGTATCGTCGTTTTTCATAAATATCGTATCTATCGACGGACCCGTTGCGCCGCTCGTTCAGAAAATGTTCGGTCTCGATCAGATGCCGATGCTTATAGCCGATTCGAGATACGCCAACAAAACCATTTTCGCGAATATGATATGGCTCGGAATACCGAGCAATATGCTCATCTGGGGCGGCACGTTTTCGAGAATACCCGACAGCGTTCTGGAATCCGGCAAACTCGACGGGGTTGGTTGGCTCAGGGAAGCGTTCAATCTCATAATGCCTATGGTCTGGCCGACTTTCGCCCTTCAATTCATGCTTACGATCGCGGGCTTTTTCGCCGCTTCGGGTTCGGTCTTTTTGCTGACGCAAGGCGAACTCGGAACGATGACGATCTCCTGCTGGCTGTATTTGCAGGTGTATAACAACGTCGGAAACGTCGAGGCTTCCAACACTTATAACTATATGTCCGCTATCGGACTTCTGATGACGTCGGTTACTCTCGTTATAGTTCTCGTTACGAGAAAGCTTACGAATATGGCGTTTAAGGACGTCGATTACTGAGAGGTTGCCGCTATGGAAAAAAAGATCAAATTAAAAAACAAACTCGATATATTCGGCAGATTTACCAAAAAATACGTCGCGAGACGTTCGGTTTCGGAAAGAATAGTGTTTGCGATCGCGTTCGTCTTTCTTGCGCTTCTCGCCGCGTCCTACCTTTATATACTCATATGGACGTTTTTCGCGGGGGTAAAAAGCAACGAAGAATTCGTCACCCGTCCGTTTGCGATTCCCACCGAATGGCGGTTCGGAAATTTCCTCGAAGTGTTCGACCTCCTCGTCGTAAACGACACGAATTTCTGGGGAATGTTGTTCAACAGTTTATACTGGTCGCTTCTCGGCGGATTTTTGCAGTGTATGTTCACATCGATGATAGCCTATATCGCCGCGAAATACAAATTCCCGGGTTCGGGCGCGTTTTACGTCATTTCAATGATTATGATAATGCTTCCGATTTACGGAACGGGCGGCGTAAGATACGAACTGCTTTATAAACTCGGTTTCGTCGACTCGTATACCGAAATATTTACCCATACGAGCGGTCTCGGAATGCTGTTCCTTTATTTTTACGCAGGTTTCTCGTCTGTTTCGGACGCCTATAAAGAGGCGGCGGAGATAGACGGAGCGAACGAGTGGCAGATATATTTCAGGGTAATGTTCCCGCAGATAATAATGCTTTTCGGAGTTTTATATCTCACCACCTGGAAAACGGCGTGGAACGACTTTTCGTCTGGACTTATCTATATGAGAAAACACCCGTCGCTTGCGGTTGGTATTTATATGTTTGAAATTGACGTACTCCACGAGATACGTTACGACGTGCTTTATGCGGCGTACTTTATCGCGGCAATCCCGCCGATACTGCTGTTCACGCTGTTCAACAACGCGCTCACGACAAACGTTTCTCTCGGCGGAATAAAAGAATAAACAAAAGGAGTTTTATATGAAAAATTTTAAAAAGATTTGCTCGGCGGTTCTGGCTGCCTGCTCGGTCGCGGCGCTCGTCGGCTGCAATAACGGTTCGGGAACGAATTCCGAGAGCGGCGACTCCACGGGCAAAAAGATCATCAATCTCGATTACTGGAAAAGCGGTTTCGGTATAGATTATCTCAACAAGATAATCGCCGAGTTCGAGAAAACATATCCCGAATACAAGATTTCGCTTTCATCTTCTTCCGACAGCGGAGTTTACGCGAATACGATAACCAAAAACGCCGAGACGAACGACATAGATCTCTATATGTCAAACGCGCTCACGTCGGACTTCAATTCCTATCTCGAACCGTTGGATGACGTGCTTTCCTCGAAGTATAAAGACGAGACGAAGACGATTGCCGAGAAGTATAATCAGACGTTCCTCGGCGGACTTAAAGCCGCGGACGGGCATTATTACAACTTGTCTTACGGCGGCGGTTACATCGGGATATTCTACAATACGGCTAAATTCGAAAAATACGGTTTGTCCGTTCCGAACACGACCGAACAACTCGTCGACGTAGTCGAGAAAATCGACGCGAAAGGCGACAAGGCGTGGATCTCTTTCGGAAACAACGCGGGTTACTGGACTTATAACGACGAAGTCTGGGAAGCTCAGTACGACGGACTCGATTATTTCTACAATACCTATCTCACCTTAACGGGCGAAGACGGAAAAAGTCCCGACAAGGCTGTTTACGAGAGGAAAGACGGCAGATATTACGTTTTGCAGACGCAGTACAGATTGCAGAACAACAGTTATATCGACGCGCACGCGTTCACCGATAAATTCGCGGCGGCGCAGACGAGATTTGTCGCGGGGACGGGCGTTATGATGGCGAACGGAACCTGGATTCAGAACGAAATGAAACAAAAGGGCGCAGACGGCATCGACCTTATGAAAACCCCGATAATTTCGTATATCAGACAGAACCTTCCCGATTCGAGCGTCGAAAACGATCGCGAACTTTCGGCTGTCGTAACCGCTATCGACAAGGCTGACGAAAGTGGAATTACCAAAGAGAACATTTTAAGCGGAAACTGCGATTTCATAACGGTTACCGGCAACGAAGCGAGCGGAACTATCACGGACTCTTACTCGGGAGAACAGGTTTCTTTCTCCGTTACGAAAAAGGATTTCGAAAGACTTTACGAGGCGAGACATATTTCGTTCAGCACTCATAACGAGTCCGTTTTCGCGATCCCGAATTACGCCGATCAGAAAGAAGGCGCAAAGGAATTCGTAAAGTTTTTCTATTCCGACGATATGATCGTATTGTACGAGAAAGAATTGCATTTCCCGCAGGTAGTATACAACACGAAAAACGCGGCGAAGGACACGACGGGCTGGTCGGCTATGGAAAAGAAAATGATCGACCTTATGGAGACGTCTAATCCCGTATTCCGCGTTAAAATCAATCAGAGTCAGATGTTTTCCACGGGCGGACTCGCGTCCTACGGACAGAGTAACTATAAGTTCAGATTTGCGGCTCCCAACGTGAACGACAGAAGAGACGCGGACACGATATGGAACGAAATTCAGACGCTCGCGAACGAAAACTGGGACAAATACAAACAGAACGCAGGAATTCTGTGAGGTGGAAAGAAAATGATGAAAAATAAAAAATGGGGCGTTGTTGCGGGCATTGTCGCGCTGCTCATCGCGTTGCTCACGCCGTGTTTCGTTGCGGACGCGGGAAAGTCGCCGATAGATTTCGGAGACAACTCGATAAACGGAACGATAGACGCCGCGAAATGGAACCTTTCTTCGCAAGTCGAAAAGGATACGAAAGAATATAAGACCGCTATCGTTTTTTCGGAACGAAGCGGAGCGGACGACAGGGCTGTCAACAGAGTCAGACTTCAAAATGCGTCGTACTACGGCGTGACTGATTTCTTCAAACTCGAAACGTCGTTTACCGCCGTAGATTTCGGCGATACTTTCACCGCTTACGAAAACGGCGCGCGTTTCGGCGTTACGTTCGGTTTGTCGACGGCGGGCAAGGCTCTCGGAGAAAAGGGAAGTTCGTTCGTTTTCGTCGAGTATTCGGGCGGTAAATACTATCTCGGACTCGCCGTATACAACGAGACAAACGTTCCTACGGACGTTAAAAAGACTTCCGCCGACGACGTGATCGCAAGAGGAAAAGAGACTTCCGTTATCATAGACGTAAAAACAAGCGGCACGACGACGGTAAAGGCAAAGCTTGCGGGCGGCGAATATAAGGATATGTTTTCCGTCGAAAACGCCGTGAACACGGACGACGGCTACTGGGGTTACGCACAGACGGCTACTTTCCCCGTGAGAATAAGCTATTTCGATATGTATGCGATCGGTTATTTAAAGCCGACGAACGTAAACGTGTACGAAACGTTCGATAAGAACAATTACAACGCGCTCACGCTTTATTCGGAATGCGGCAAGTCTTACGTCGACGGAAACACTCTTACGGTTTCCGATAAAAAGTTGGTCTTCCGTAACGCGGGCGACGCTTATATTTCTACGAAATACGAATATTCCAACGCGGAATACGCTTTTGAGATCACGGATATGCTCCGCAAAGGTTATACCGCCGAAAACGGAAATTATATTCCCGAAAACGCTTCGTTCGGCGTTATGTTCGGAGTCGAAAAATATCGCGAGTATAATTCCGAGTACGCAATGTCCGTTTCGTTCCGTCACGAGATCGACGGCGCGGAAGATGATACCGTTATCGATCTTCGCGTGGGAAAGAATATCGTAAAGAGCGTAACGCTCGATAAAAAATACAATATCTGGGATGAGGAGACCGTCGCGGGGAGAAGCGTCGGCGTGAGAATACTCCTTATCGACGGTAAAGTTACGGTCGGTCTGAAATACTCGGGTTCGGTCGGATTTGCCACCGTTCTCGGTCACGACGTCGGATATTCGCCCGTCGGGTATATAAGGCTTTATTCCGACGGAAAGACTACGAATAACGGCGTTTATTCCGTCCTCGCGAATATGAGCGTGGATAACTTGCAGATAACGAATTACGACATGGACGGAAACGTGATTTCCTCCGAGTTCAGAAGCAACGTGTGGAGACACGAAAACTTCGAATACGTCGACGAATGGGACGACGGAGATATTATAAAGGGAGGAAAGTAAGATGAAAAAGAAAATCGTTTCTTTATTGTGCGTTCTTGCAATGCTCTTCGCGACGACCTGCTTAGGCGCGTGTTCGAAAACTCCCGGCGGCGGAAGCGGCTCGGGCGGAACGGGCGGTTCGAATACCGTCGACTCCGAAACCCGCGATCCCGAAAATGTTTACTCCGTATCGTTCGATTATCTCGGCGGCAAAGACGTAATGCCGGTCGGCGTGTGGTGGGGTCCTTACACTCCCACTTACGGAACGGTGAACGGAAACACTCTTCCCGATTACGTTTCCGACTATTATTACAGATTGCTTAAAGAAAGCGGGGTCAATTTCGTAACCGTCGCGAAGGACAATTACGCTCAGGGCGGCGACGTTGCGAAAAGCGTCCTGAAATCGCTCGATCTGTGCAAAGACAACGGACTCGGGTATATGGTATACGACTCGTTTTTCAAATCCTACGCCGATTCTTCGGTAATGGCGGAGAAAATTTCGGGATATATAAATCACGACGCGTGCGTCGGAATACACGTTCTCGATGAGCCTGCTTACGCCGCGATAGACTCTCTTGCGACAGGTTATGCCAATTACGAAGCCGCGGGAGTCGAGGGTAAGTATCCGATGGTGAACCTGCTGCCGAAATATGCGGGCGAATTCAAAAACGTAGAGTATAAAGATTATCTTCAAAAATTCCTCGACGTGACGAATTCCGCGTTTTTAAGTTACGACAGTTACTGGTTCAGAAACGGCATCGAAGATTGTACGACCGCGAACAAGGCGTTCTATTTCACCGAAATGAACGACGTTAAAACGGTAGCCGACGAAAACGGCGTGCCGTTCTGGGTGTTTATTCAGGCGGGCGGCTATTTCAACGACGGCGGCGATCGCGACGGTAAAGGCGGCGAGCCGTACCCGAACGAAGCCTGTCTTTTGTGGAACGTCAATATGTGCCTTGCTTACGGCGCGAAGTGTATACAGTATTTCACTTTCATTCAGCCTTACGAATACGGTTTTATCGAGGGCGACGATTACGATTGTTATAAAAATATGATGATCGGCGCGATGGGAAATACAAATCAGGCGTATTATTACGTTCAGAAAGCCAACAAACAGATAGCGGCGATAGATCACGTTTTAATGAACGCGGCGAACATCGGTCTTATAGCCAAAGGCGAGGACGCGGAAAAGAATATCCTTACGGGTACGCTCGATACGTTCAGAGAACTCAAAGGCGTTTCCGACTCCGACGTGGTCATAGGTTGTTTCGACTATCTCGGAAAGACGGCTTTGTACGTCGTCAGTAATTCCGTTGAGAAAAAACAGTCCGTAACGTTGAATTTCGACAACAATTACGCTTACGAAGTAATCCAAAGGGCAAAAAGCGTCAACGTTTCGGGTGAAAATATCACGCTTACGTTGGAAAAAGGCGAGGGCGTTCTCGTCGTATTGAAATAACGATGAACAAAAACACGATACGCGCGGTCGGCGGCGGAAATTACCTGCCGACCGCGCGGAGAAATGCGGAAAAAGTATATTCTTTGTCGTTCGGTATTATCAGCGGCAAAGACGTTATGCCGATAGGCGCGTGGTGGGGACCGTACACGAACGGGGACAAATCTTTTCCCGATTACAACACCGGGGAATATTACGGATATATGAAAGACCTCGGCATAAATTTCACGAGCGCGGTCCCGAACACCATACAATCGTGGAGAGAAGTCGTGCTGAAATCTCTGAAACTTTCGGAAGAATTCGGTTTCGGATATTTTGTGAACGACGCGTATTTCCGCGGGGAAAACATATCCGCCGCGGGTATGAGAAAACAGATTGCGGAATACGTTTCAAGCCCGGCGTGCCTCGGAGTCCACGTCCTCGACGAGCCTTATCCCGAGGATGTTCCGAAGCTGAAAAACGCTTTCGCGGCATTCGACGAACTCGGTCTCGAAAATAAATATCTCTACGTCAACCTTCTCCCGATGTACGGGCGTTTCGGCGACGACGAGACAAGACTGAAAAATTACGAAAACTATGTCGAAGAGTACTGTTCGCTTTTAAAACCGAAGTTTTTATCTTACGATTTTTATGCGTTCAAACGTGCGGAATACGAACGGGGAAGACTGAAAATGTTCTTCGATAACCTGTCTGTTATCCGCCGCGTCGCGAAAAATCGGGAAATACCGTTCTGGGTGTTCGCGCAGACGGGCGGTCAGTTTCAGTGCGAAAGAAAAGCCGCCGCGGAAGAACCCGGATATCCGTCCGAAGAAGGCTTTTTGTGGAACGTAAACGCCTGCCTTTTGTACGGGGCGAAATGTATTCAGTACTTTACGTTTATTCAGCCCGATTCGTTTATTCACACCGACAAAGGCGTGACTTACGACAATCTCGGGATAATCGGCGCGGACGGACATAAAACGAAATGGTACGACCCCGTAAAGAGGGCGAACGCCGTCGTTCGTTCGTATCAGAAATACCTT
Organism: uncultured Clostridia bacterium; assembly: GCA_934254825.1. Taxonomy (GTDB): domain Bacteria; phylum Bacillota; class Clostridia; order Christensenellales; family Borkfalkiaceae; genus UBA10281. The sequence goes on from CAKQMB010000015.1 coordinate 63,081, forward strand.
ATGAACGCCGAAAATCTCGGAGTTATAGCGGCGGGCGACGCGGACGGGCTTATTTCGGGCGACGAGAAGATAAAAAGCGGAGCTTTCCGCGAACTTGCAAAGGTAAACTCGGAAAACGCGATCGTCGGTTGTTTCGATTATACGGGAAAAACGATGCTTTTCGTGATGAACGGAGACTACGAAAAAGAGACGGAAGTCGAACTTCTTTTCGACGCTCCGCGCGGTTTCGATATAATTTCGGACTCGGAAATCTCTTTTTTAACGGGAGACAAAATTACGGCAAAAATGAAAAAGGGCGCGAGTTTTATCGCGATTTTAAGATAGAATATCATGAATTTGAACGAGTATAAAGACAAGGTGTTCGGGTGCTGGCTCGGCAAGTGCGTAATAGGCACGCTCGGCGCGCCTTACGAGGGAATAAAGCAAAGTCTCGACATAAAATTCGAGCCGCGTATGATCGAGGAAATGCTTCCCAACGACGACCTCGATTTGCAGGTTTTGTGGCTCGACGCGCTTGAACGCAAAGGCGTGAACGTCACTTCCGACGACCTTGCCGAAGTCTTTTACGAAAAAAACATCAAATGGCCGGGAGAATACGCGTATTTCAGAAAAAATTACGAGAGAGGAATAAGACCTCCGTATTCCGGCATTTACGAAAACGATTTTTATCACGACGGAATGGGGTGTCCGATACGCGCGGAAATATGGGGTATGATATTGCCTTTAAACCCTCTTTCGGCGGCTTCGCTCAGCGAGATCGACGGCACGCTCGACCACTTCGGAACGTCCGTTTACCTTGAAAAATTCTGGGCGCATATGGTTTCCGAAGCGTTCGGGGAAAACGATATTTCCGTTCTTATTGAACATGCGAAAAGCGTTCTGCCGAAAGAGTCGGCGGCTTACGAAATGGTTTCGGACGTGACGAAATGGTGCGGCGAGTTTTCGGACGAAAAAAAGATAAGAAGTTACATTATCGGAAAGTACGGACATTGCGACTGCACAAACGCTTTGCAGAACATAGGATTTACCTTATGCTGTCTTTTGAAAGGCGGCGGAGATATTATAAAAACAGGCATTATGGCTTGCGATTTCGGTTTCGATACGGATTGTACGGCGGGAAATTCGGGCGCATTGCTCGGGCTTATCTACGGGGCGAAAAAGCTTAAAGAACTGTACGGAATAGACGATTGCAGATATAAGCTCACGTTAAAATACAAAAGAAGAAGCGATCTCGTTTCCGATCTTGCCGACGACACGGTGAGAGTCGGAATACATTTTCTTCGTAATTTTCCGGGCGCAGGCAATACGGTAAATGGCGGAAAGGACGAGATTACGTTACCGGAAGAGCCGCTTGTTAAAATAACGAATTATTACGCGGAACCGCCGTATATCGCTTCGGGCGAGAGAATAAAGGTCGGATTTTCGATAGAAAACCGTTCCGATAAGGCGATTTCGGGCAGCCTGAGTATTTTCGGAAAAGAGAACTTCGAGTGCGGATTATCGGCTTCGGAAATTGCCGTCGGGGCTTGCTCCGCGACGGAGTTTTTCGCGGAAATATATTGCAAAAGAACGGAATGGCTTGCGGATAAAAATATTTTCACGGTTAAGTTCGACGGAGACTCGGGACTCACCGCCGAAAGAAATTTCGGGATTATCGGCAAACGCAGATACCTCGTTTACGGTCCGTTCTGGGAAAACAACCTCGAACTCGACATAAACGGCGACGTCCGCAGTTACGGCGATCTTATAACGGGTACGTCCGTGGACGACAGAGTGGATAATCTGCGGTTTTACCAGCTGAATATGAAAACGAGCGTTCGAAAAGAATATCTCGGGATAGCCGACGTTATAAGCGGTTACGAAGACAAATCGAGATACGAAACCACCGCGAAAGAGGTGTTCGTCAAAGGCGACAAGTTCGATTTTTCGGAAATATCGACGTTCAGAGCCCCCGCGACCTATTATCTCAAACGAACGGTGAAACTCGGCGAGGATAAGAGAACTTGTCTTTTCGTCGGACACACTCATCCTTACGAACTTTATATAGACGGAGAATTGTTGCTTTCTTCGGACGAAACGGCGAATATGACGCCCGAAAACGCTCATAAATACTTTTTCACTTTGAAAGCGGGCGAACATTCGATAATAATCGTTCTGAGAAACACGTCGTCCGTCGGGGCGTTTTCGCTCATAATCAATAACGACGACGAACTCGGACAGTACCCTTATCCTTTCTTCGAGGATAAGACGCTCTGATTTTCCGAAAAGTTTTTACGCAATTACAGGAGAAATAAAAAATGATCAGAATTTGCGCTTTTGCCGACGAGGCGGGAAGCGGTCCGGACAAACAGATCGCCGCGCTTAAAAGAAACGAAATCAACCTTCTGGAACTCCGAAGCTTAAACGGGGTCAACGTTTCCGATTTTACCGCGGAAGAAGCGAAAGAATACAATAAAAGACTTAAAGGGGAGGGTATCGACGTGTGGTCGATAGGGTCTCCGCTCGGAAAAGTCGACGTCGATACGGATATGAATATCTATATCGAAAAAGTTAAAAGAGTTATGGAAACGGCGAATATTTTCGGAACCGACAAGGTGAGAGTGTTCAGCTTTTTCCGCGCTTACGATAAAAAAGACAAGGTGATCGAAAATCTCGGGAAAATGACCGAAACGGCGAAATCGTTCGGGGTTCGGCTTTTTCACGAAAACGAAAAAGAAATTTACGGCGACGTGGCGGAAAGAGTTCTCGACCTGAAAGCCGTGGACGGCTTGAAATTCGTTTACGACCCCGCAAACTTCGTTCAATGCGGACAGGATATGAAAGTCGCCGTGGAAACTTTATCGCCGCAAGCAGACTATTATCATGTGAAAGACGTCGTTTCGTCCACGGGCGAAGTCGTGCCGTCGGGATACGGCGACGGTATGACGAAAGAGATGATAGAAAGCGTTTGCGAGCGGGATGATAAAGTGTTCACGATAGAGCCGCATCTCGCGGTGTTCGACGGTTATAAAGATATAGACAAAACCGAATTGAAGCACAAATTTGCGTATCGCTCGAACGACGAAGCGTTCGACGCGGCGGTGAAAGCTTTCAAGGTTCAGCTTGCTGCCGCGGGATATAAAAACAAGGGGTACAACATATGGAAGAAATGACCGATAAAACGAAAAAAAAGGTAAAATACGGAATAATCGGCGTCGGAAATATGGGTTCCGCGCATCTCGATAACTTTATGAACGGGAAAATAGCGGACTCTGTCGTGACTGCCGTTGCGGATATCGACAAAAGCAGACTCGACAGGGTGAAAAACAAATATCCGTCGGCGAATTTCGAATACTACCCGAGCGGCGAGGATCTGATACAGGGGTCTGACGTCGACGCGGTGATAATCGCCGTTCCGCATTATTTTCATTCCGAACTCGCCGTTTCCGCGATGAGACGGCATAAGCACGTTATCTGCGAAAAACCCGCGGGAGTATATACAAAACAGGTCAAGGAAATGAACGCGGAAGCGGATAAATCGGACGTTCTGTTCACGGTTATGTTCAATCAGCGGACAAACTGCGTTTACAGAAAAATGCGCGAGATAATAACGGGCGGCGGAATAGGCTCGGTCAAGAGAATAAACTGGATAATAACCGATTGGTATCGCAATCAGGCGTATTACGACTCGGGCGAATGGCGCGCCACCTGGGACGGCGAGGGCGGAGGAGTTTTGCTTAATCAATGCCCGCATCAGCTCGACCTTATTCAGTGGGTTACGGGAATGACTCCCAAAACCGTGCGCGCTTTCTGCTCTTTCGGAAAGTGGCACGATATAGAAACCGAGGACGACGTTACGGCGTATTTCGAATACGAGAACGGAGCGACGGGCGTTTTCGTCACGAGTACCGCCGACGCGCCCGGCGTAAACAGATTTCAGGTCACGGGTTCGCTCGGAAGCGTCGTCTGCGATGGCGGCGAACTGAAATATATCAGAAACGAAGAAGACGAGAGAAAATTCTGCTTCGAGGCGACGGACGGATTTCTTGCTCCGAAATGCAAAGAAATAAAGGTGGAAACCGACGGTAAAAACCCCCAGCACGTCGGAATTATAGAAAATTTTACCGAGGCAATCCTCGGCAGAGAACAACTTTTCGTGAAGGGTCAGGAGGGGCTTTTAGGCGTAGAGCTTATGGATGCATGCCTTCTTTCGACATGGCTCGATAAGTCCGTTTCCTTGCCGATAGACGACGATCTGTATCTTGCGGAACTCGAAAAGAGAAGAAAGACAAGTCGCAAAAAAACCGTCAGATCGTGCGTGTCGGATCTCAGCGGAACATACGACGGACAATCTGCGAAATCGGATTTTATCCGCGAAGGCGAATGATGAAAAAGATATTGACAAAATTCATAAGTCACGAGCTGTTTGCCGATTTAGAACCGATAAACGTTTTTCATACCGAGTACCCGCAGGTCACCGTGCCGAACGCCGCGGAGAAATATGCGGACAAGCACGTTTTGTTCAGAAAACGTTTTGATTTAAACGGAGATTTGTCGGGCGCGGTTCTGAAAATCACGGCGGACGACTATTTCAAATTGTATA
>CAKQMB010000016.1 GCA_934254825.1 uncultured Clostridia bacterium
CTCAATATGATAAAAGAGGGCGCGACGACGACTTTCGAAGCATGGGGAAAAGAGCAGAAATGGAACACGAGTTTATTTCACCCGTGGGCAACCGCGCCGCTTATAGTTTTCAACGACGAAAAAGAAGTTTATTAAAGAGGTGTTATATGAACTATACGTTTTTAAGATTTCCCGATTTTAAGTATAAAGCGGTCACGTTGAGTTACGACGATGACGTGATATACGATAAGAAACTTATCGAAATAATCGATAAGTACGGATTAAAGTGTACTTTTAACTTAAATTCGGGGTTTTTCGCGGAAAAATCGGGCGGGCGAATGCTTACCGAGAAAGAAGCGAAAGAACTTTTCGGTAATTGCGGACACGAAATAGCCGTTCACGGGGTTGGGCATTTGTCTCTTGCAGAGCATTCTCGGGAAGCGATTGCCGGAGACGTACTGCTCGACAGGTTGTCCTTGGAAACGCTTTTCGGGCGGATAATCAAAGGTATGGCTTACGCAAACGGTTCGTATGACGATAAAACCGTCGGGGTGCTTGAAACGTGCGGAATAAAATACGCAAGGACGGTAAATTCTTCGGGGAATTTCGCAATCCCGACCGACTGGCTCAGGCTTTCGCCGACATGTCATCACTCCGATCCGAGACTTAACGAACTGGTCGACGAGTTTTTGAAAGATTACGGAAAAGAAACGCATTACAAGTATGCAAATCCGAAACTGTTTTATCTTTGGGGGCATGCGTATGAGTTCAACGATAACGATAACTGGGATATTCTGGAAAACTTCTGTAAAAAAACAGGCGGCAGAGAAGACGTGTGGTACGCGACGAACGGCGAGATATACGATTATGTAAAAGCGTTCGACAGGCTCGAATTTACGGTCGGCGAAGATATTATAAAAAACCCGTCGGCTGTCGACGTGTATCTGAATTTTTACGGACAAAAAGTCGTCGTTCCCGCGTCGGGAACCGTTCGGGTCAGACCGATAAATTCGGTTCTGTCCGTTTTAAAACAACGCCTTTCGGCAAAAGAATAACACGGCAAGGGTAAGATAATGAAGGTAGGAATAGTAGGTCTCGGGGCGATCGCTCCGATTCATATCAAAGCGATTTTGAATTGCGGACAAAAAATAGCCGCAATATGCGACGTAAACGCCGAAAAATGCAAAAAGATCAACGCCGAATTTTCTCTCGGCGCCAAGGAGTTTACCGATTACCGTAAAATGCTCGAAAGCGGCGAGGTCGAGTCCGTTCACGTCTGCACTCCGCATTTTCTTCATGCGGAAATTATCTGTAAGGCGTTGGATCTCGGTATTCATGTATTGTGCGAAAAACCGCTCGCGCTTAATCTCTCGCAAATCGACGATATAGAAAGGGCGGTTAAAAAATCGTCCGCAACTTTGGGCGTGTGTTTTCAGAACCGTTATAACGCTTCGGTTTTGTATCTCAAAGAGTTTTTCAAGGATAAACCGATATTTGCCGCAACGGGAAATCTCGTCTGGCGCAGGGATAAGGAGTATTACGCTTCGGGCGCGTGGCGCGGCAAAAAACAATACGAGGGCGGGGGTGTGATGATAAATCAGGCGATACATACTCTCGACCTTTTGCAATGGTTCTGCGGTATGCCGAAATCCGTTATCGCGCATTGCTCGAACAACTCGCTTCAAGGCGTGATCGACGTGGAAGATACGGCATACGGACTTTTTTCGCTCGAAAACGGCGGCAAATTCGTAATGAACGCGACAAATTCGTCGACGAGCAGTTTTCCGACGGTGCTTATGTTCAGATCCGAAAACGATATGGCGGAACTTTCGGGAGATAACATTATCGTCAACGGAAAATTCGTCACGAAATCCGACGGCTCGCCGTTTTTCGGCAAAGAGGAATGGGGCGTGGGACACGGCAAATTGATAAAAGACTTTTATGACTGTCTCGACAGAAACGAAAAATTCCGTATAGATTTTTACGAAGGCGCGAAAACCGTCAGGCTTATAATGAAAATGTACGAGTCGGACGGCAAAAACGTGCTTATATGAACATGTGTAACTTTTATAATGCGGGTTGAAAAAATCGAACGGGTTACTCGTCGATTGAAACGAAAAAACCGCGTTAATCGACTTATACGGGCATTTTTATTAAATTTGTTAAAATAAAACGCGCGTGGCGGTCGGTTGAAATATATAAACGATAACGTTTAAACGACCGAATTCGATTATCGGCACAATTAAAAACGGCGCAAGGAGCGAAAACGCTTCACGCATATCGGGACGATCTTAGCGGGTCGTCTTTTTTTTATGCTCGAAACACAAAAAGCGTTTACGAAGACATTTTTATTCCCGGCTGTCCGGCATCAACGCCCGAAAGTTATTGAAATACCGTTTATTGTTGCATTGACAACTTTATATGATTGTGTTACAATAATGTTATAATAAACCGAAAACCGCGGTGCGGTATTTCGAAAACAACGTTCAGACGTTTTTTCTTCAAATTCAATCCGATATTTTTGCGTCGGTTCGGAAATCTTTCAAGGGGTACACAAGATGAATTTATCGATCGGTTGCACGATTGCGCTCGCCATTTCAATGACTTTTCTTGCCGTTTCTTTTTTCGGTTGCGTCAAAATAAACAACAGCAGAACAAAAAAGAAAAGCCGTACCGTTAAAAACAATTTTTTACTTACGCCTTTCCAGATTCTCGTTGCGGGGGTCTTTTTGTGTATAATCGCGATTTTTTATCCGATTTATTTCAGTGGATATTTTTCCGCCGACAGCGGAATAATTTTAATTTTCAAATCGTTTTTGCTCTCCGTTCACAACACAATGCGAGTGTTTATATTAGACGGAGAATTCGACATTGTCAAGAATTTTATATCCGATAACGGCATATGGCAGGGGTTGGGCGTCGTTTATACGGTTTACGCCGCGATTTTATATGTCGCCGCGCCCGTTCTGACAGCCGGATTTGTTTTATCTTTTTTCAAAAATATCAACGAACGTATAAAATATTCTTTCGCCGCGGCGAAACATATCTTTTATTTTTCCGAATTGAACGAAAAATCCGTCGCGTTAGCCGAAAGTATCGTCGAGTCCGATGAATATAAGGACGAAAAAGTTCTGATTGCGTTTTTCGACGTTTACGAAGCTAACGAGGAGGCGAGTACCGAACTTGTCGAGGCGGCTCGGAAAATCGGCGGTCTTTGTTTTCAGAAAGATATAGTAAACGTCAAGCTGAAAAAGGCGAAAAAGGACTCGACCAGGAAGTTTTATTTCCTCGGTGCCGACGAGGACGAAAATATAAACCAGGCGATAGAACTCATTCGTTTGTGCAGAGAAAAATCGAAAAAAGATAAGCAATACAATTCAAACGCGACGCAATTTTACGTTTTCTCGAACACGGTCGAAAGCGAGGTCTTGCTCGACGCTGTCGATAAAGGCGAAATGAGAGTCCGCAGGTACGACGAAAGCAGAAATCTTGTGATCGACACATTAAGAGAGTTTTCGATTTTCAAGCCTGCCGTTAAAAACGGAAAAGCGATAAATATTCTGATAGTCGGTCTCGGAAAGTACGGAAAACAGCTTTTGAAAAACATATGCTGGCTTGGTCAGATGCCGGGATACGAGCTTACGATCAACGTTGTGGACGACGTCGAGAAGGGGTGGAACGAGCTTAAAGGCGAGGTTCCCGAACTTTTGGAGATGAGCGGTAAACATTCGCAAAACGGCGGACCTTGCTACACGATAAATACGTTTCTCGATGTCAACGTCGATTCGGAGAGGCTCAGCGAAGTAATTTCGAAAATGGGAACTCTCACTACCGTTTATGTTACGCTCGGCGACGACGAATTGAATATCAGAACCGCAATGCGCATACGGCGCGATTTATTACGGTGGGAATACGAATTGCGCCGCCGTATCGGAAAAGGGGCGATTGATCCGAAGCCCGTTATCGGCATTCCCGAAACCGATTTTAAAAAGCAGCCCGAAGCGCAACCTCTTATCCTGGCGGTTGTATACAGTAAATTAAAGACCGATATTATTCGGCAGAACGGTATCAGAAGTATAGACGGAAAAGATTACAATATCAAATTTTTCGGCGATATAAAATCTATTTATTCGATAAAGACGGTCGAGCAGGTAGATATAGAGGAAGCGGCGCAGAATATACATTCGCACTGGGCAAAATCGTTCGAGAAGAAAGAAAAAGATACTCGATTCGAAAGTTTCGAATATCACAGACGGTCTACGATCGCGAATTATGTCTATTTGTCCGAAAAGACGAAAATGCAGATCGAGATAGGGTATACGGCAGAAGAGTTGGCGAAATACGAGCATAATCGCTGGTGCGCGTATATGCGTGCGGAAGGATTTAAAAAGGGCGAAGAAAAAAATCTGATTGCGAAAACGCACCCCGATTTAATACCGTACGACGATTTACCGAAATATAAAAAAGACGAAAATCAGCTTTTCCTGAACAACGAGAACACGATCGGTAAACCGAACGTCGGAAACAAAGCGAAAAAGTCCGATCGAAAGAATAAATCGAAAAATTCCGATCGTAAAAACAAATCCGACAATTCCGATCGGGAAAACAAACTGAAAAATTCCGATCGGGAAAACAAATCGAAAAATTCCGGGCAAAAAGACGTTGCCGCGCCCGACAAAAAAGAACAAAATACGAATGAGGAGCAAGGCGACTCACAGTAAAATCCCGAAGTTAAAATTAACCTCGGCGGTTTTTGCAAAACGTCGGGAAATGAAACGTCCGAAAAACAGGAAAGATTTGAAAGATTTACCCGAGGTGTCGGGATTTGTCAAAAGAAAAAGAGGGTGGTTTAATGGATAAATACGATATTTTTATTTGTTATCGTGGCGAGTCGGCTTCAAGCTGCGAATTAGGAGCAAGAATTTTTGAAAGAATAAAAAGATATAATATATTTTTCGCTCCCGAGTGTATCCCGAAAGGGGGAAATTTTAAGTCTGTTGTACCGCTTGTTATGAACAATGTGTCCGTTGTGGTGCTTCTTTTCGATGAAAATTTCTTTGTCAATATAACAAAACCTGATGATATTGTTTTTTATGAGATACAATGCGCTCTGAAAAATAAGGATATCGTATTTTTACCGATAATCATGGGGTCGTTCAATATAAACCTCGATAATTTTGCCGAGTTGTTCGGTGAGGAAGCCTGCGAAAGAATTAAACATATAAGCAGTTTGCAATATAACGGTATTTACAATTTTTCAATTGAAAACGATTTGCTTCCGTATATTGACGGCATTTATAATAGCGGAGATCTTATTCATCAGATGAAAAAAAGAAACAAAAACCGTTATCACGGAGCAGACGAACAACAGGAAACGGATTTTTTGGATCTTCAACAGCGGCTTTTATTCAAGTTTGATAACGAAGTATACGAAAAGAAATTAGCGGGAAAGAGTAATCTTATTGTTCTGGACATCGGTTGCAACGACGCAAATCAAACAATGAAACGCTTTGGAGAAGATCGTAGAATAAGTACGGTTTTCGGGATAGACAGAGATGAAAAATGCATAGAACGGGCGCGTGGCAGATACCCTCGGGGAATATTCGAAGTTGCGGATATCGACTCACCCGATTTTAAAATGCAGATAATGCAAATGCTTGAAAAGCACAAGATAAAAAAATTCGATTTTATTAACATTTCAATGGTTATTCTGCATCTGGAATACCCGACGAGAGTTTTGCAGACTTTAAGATCTTTTTTGAGCGATAACGGCGTGATTTTTATAAGAGACATTGATGACGGCCTGAATTTTACTTATCCCGATGATGACGCTATGTTTGAGAGATTGACGGATATATGCAAATATTGCGATATGCTCGGTTATCGGCAAAGCGGAAGGCAAATATATACATACTTAAAAAATTCGGATTACACAAATATAGCATTGGAAAAAAGCGGATTAAATACGACAACGTTATCTTTCGATGAAAAGGCTGCCTTATTCGATATATATTTCGGTTACATACCGACAGCTTTACGGCAAACTCTGAAAAGAATGCCTACATTGAGGGCGAAGCATGATTATGACTGGGTTACCGGTATTATTGACGAAGCATACGACAGATTTATGAAAAGTACGACATTGTTTTCGCTTGGTTATATGATTTATACCGCCGAGAAATGATAGTACTCGAAAAAGATATTGATAATATCGGTGAAAGATAAAAAAGAAATTATTTTAAGGGTGAGACAAAAACAATGGGAAAAAAGAACGATGACGGCTTGAAGTATATGAAGGTCAGAACGCGCGGAGAGCAAAACCCGAGCGGAAAACGTAAGGTTTATTTTACCTGCCATCCGAAAGATTTCGAATTATATTTCGACAAGGTTTGTGAAGACATTTTCAAAACGCAGGATTGCGCTATTTACTACACCGAGGATATGACCGCGCCGATTCCCGAAAAGTACCTCGAATCCGACCTCGGACAAATGAGCCTTTTTGTTATGCCCGTAACGTTCAGATTGCTTTATGAGAAAAATCGTGCAATGGACTTTGATTTCGCTTTTGCAACATCCGAAAAGCATATGATACCCGTGTTGCCGCTGATGATGGAGCCGGGAATCGATGAGTTTTATGAAAAAAGATTCGGTAAAAGGGAATATTATAGCCCTTATGGTTTTGATAAAACGGCAATCAGATACGAAGATAAACTGAAAAAATATCTTTCATCCGTACTTCTCGACGACGATACGGTGGAAAGAATTCGTAAAGCGTTCGACGCTTACATATTTTTGAGTTACCGCAAAAAAGACCGCAACCACGCAAACGAGCTTATGGGATTGATACATAAAAATCCTATGTATCGCGACGTTGCGATATGGTATGACGAATTTTTAACGCCCGGAGAGGATTTTGAAAAGGATATAAAGAAAGCTCTCGATAAAAGCGAGCTTTTCACGCTTCTTGTCACGCCAAATCTCATAAACGAGGGAAACTATGTTCAGGCAATGGAATATCCTTATGCGAGAGATAAGGCAAAAAAGCGCATTTTGCCTGCGGAAATGGTTGAAACGGACAAAGAAGAGCTGAAAAAACAATACCCCGGCGTTCCCGATTGCATAAATGCACATACGGAAAATCTCGACGCGGCTATTCTCGACGGGTTGAAAACTATATCTCTCCGCGCCAACGAGGACGATCCCGAACATTGCTACCTGATAGGGCTTGCTTATCTCGACGGAGTTGACGTTGAAGTAAACAAAGAATACGCAATAGAGCTTATCACCTCCGCTGCCCAAAATGACTACCCTGAGGCAATGGTTAAACTTTTTCATATATACAGAGATGGTGGTAAGATACAGGTGAATTACAATCAAGCGCATAAATGGGCTCAAAGACTTTATGATTACTATTTCAAAATTGAGAGTGAGGTTGGGAAAAACACTCTTGTATGGTTGAGTAATCTGGCTGTTACATATAAGGATCTGGGCAATTATAAAAAAGCGTTGGAGTTAGATGAAAAAAGTTATATGCTCCGATGTAAAGTGTTTGGGAAAGAGCATCCTGCTACTTTAAAGGCATTGAATAATTTGGCTTTTTCATATGGTGAGCTTGGCGATAATAAAACAGCATTTGAGTTATATGAAAAATGTTATGAACTACGTTGTAAGGTTCTTGGCTCAGATCATTATGATACGCTAGGAGCGCTAAATAATTTAGCTGTCTCATACAAAGATTCAGGCAATTATAAAAAAGCATTGGAGCTGCAAGAAAAATGCTATACATATCAATGTAAGGTTCTGTATAGTGAAAATCCCGCCACGCTTGTTTCGCTAAATAATTTGGCGGATATATACCGGAAACTTGGTGAACATAAAAAAGCATTAAAATTGCAAAAAAAATGCTATAAGCTTCAATGTAAGGTGTTCGGTGAGGAATACCCTGATACATTTTTTTCACTAAATAATTTGGCATGTATATACAAAGAACTTGGTGAATATAAAAAAGCATTGAAACTTTCCAAAAAATGCTATGGACTTTGCTGTAAAGTGCTTGGAGAGGAGCATCCTAAAACTCTTGGAATATTAAACAATTTTGCGGATGAATACAGTCGACTTGGTGAGTATAAAAAAGCATTGAAACTTTCCAGGAAATGCTATGGACTTTGCTGTAAAGTGTTTGGAGAGGAGCATCCCGTTGCACTGACGACGTTAAATAATTTGGCAAGCATATACAAAAAAAACGGTGACATTAAACAAGCATTGAAATTGAGTGAAAAATGCTATAAGTCTCGTTGTAAGGTGTTGGGTGAGGAGCATCCTGATACGCTTCTAACGTTAAATAATTTGGCTTTGGAATATAATAGCTCCGGTGATTATAAAAAAGCATTAGAGCTACTCGAAAAGTGTTATAAATCTCATTGTAAGATGCCTGTTGAAGGTAACATAGATACACTCGTTGTATTAAATAATATGGCAATTATGCATAGTAAACTTGGTAATCCTCAAAAGGCATTGGAACTGCTTGATAAATGCTATACGTTCCATTGCAAATATTTTGGCGAGGAACATCCATATACGATAAGGTAATTGAATAGTTTTGCATACATATATGACAATCTTGATGATTACATCAAAGAATCTGAGACGCAAAAAAAACGCTATGAGCTTTATCGTAAAGTGATGGGTGCAGAAAATCCCGATACGCTTAGATCTTTGAATAATTTAGCGCTAACATACAATAAACTTGGCGACAACATTAAAGCATTGGAGCTTCAAGAAAAATGTTATACGCAATGTTGTAAAGTGTTGGGTAAGGAGCATCCATATACACTTACTTCTTTGAACGATATGGCACTTTCATACAGTGAACTTGGTGAACATAAAAAGGCATTAGAATTACTACAAAAATGTTATGAGATTCAATGTAGAGTAGTTGGGGAGGAGAATCCGATGACACTTGCAGTATTAAACGATTTGGCGACAGTATATAATAAACTTGAAGATTACGAACAGACAAAGAAAATCATCGAGAAGTTTTATTTGGCGTACTGCAAAATAACAGGTGCGGAGAAGCCGACTGCACAATCAATTCTTTGCAAATTAATCATGTGTGCATTTCAAGCTAAGGATGCTCAAATGGTGGTGGATATTTGCAAAACGGTGAGCAATGCAAATTATGCGCTTATACCCGAATTGGCAGAGAGAGTTGCACAAATATATGATATTTTGCAACAGCCCGATAAAGCCGCGGCTGTTCGCGCAAAAGAGAAATTGCAAACGGAATAATGTCGGATAACAGCCGAAAATAATGGTGAAATTATGTTATATCAATCGAAAAATTTTTCCGTTCTCGGGGATTCTGTAAGTACTTTTTTCGGTTACAGTCAACCGCCCGAAGCGGTGTTTTACACGTCGGGAATTTGCTTCGAAACGGGCGTTTGTTCGATTTCGGATACCTGGTGGGGTAGGGTGATCGACGCGCTCGGCGGGCAGTTGCTCGTCAACGACTCTTTTTCTGGCAGTACGGTAACTTTCGACCCGCGCTATGAAATCGCCTCTTACGCTTGCTCCGACGAGCGCACGTCGTCGCTCGGGGCGGACGGGAAAACTCCCGACGTAATACTTATTTTTATGGGAATTAACGATCGCGGTTTCGGCGTTCCGTTGAAACCGACCCACGAAGAGGAGGAGAGTGATCCGACGATTTTCTCCGAGGCGTATTCCGAAATGCTTAAAAAATTACAGGTGAATTACCCGAAAGCGGAATTGTGGTGCCTGACGTTGCCGCTCGGCAGTCTTGACGGGTATGCGCCGTCTGCCGCCGCACGGCAAAAAACCGAAGATTATTCGGAAGCGATTGCCGAATGCGCCGTGCGCGAAAATTGCCGCTTAATCGATATTTGCAAAATGAAGCCTTACGAAAGTATAGACGGGTTGCACCCGAACGCCGACGGAATGAAGCAGATTGCGGAAGCCGTTCTTGCGGCGTTGGGCGGTAATTCGTGATTTTCGGTTTTATTCTTGGCTGGCATGCCAGCCAAGAATAAAACGAACCGTGCCAAAACGCCGCTATTTCCGCGCTTTTAGGCAAATTCTCGCTTGAAGTACGTCCAGTACGTCTGCGCGAATCTTTACCAAAAATCATCGTAAATATCTACGTTTTGGTCGGGACGAGTCTGACGGCGGATTTTTAGACTAAGACAAGGCGCGCGAGCGCGTTAATACTCTATGTATAACACGGGAGCGGAACGCAGTATTAGTCAAAAATACGCCGTCAGACCAAGGTTCGTTTTATTCTTGGCTGGCATAGCTAAGAAATTATTTTTGCCGAAGGAGGATCGGATATGATTTACATAACGGGCGATACTCACGGCGAACAGGCGCGTTTTTCGCCTGCCGCAATGCCCGGCGAAGATAAATGGGGAAAGGACGATACTTTGATAGTTTGCGGAGATTTCGGATTTCTTTTTGCGAACGACGAGCGCGAAAACGCTTTTCTCGACGAGCTTTCCGAAAAACCGTATACGATCTGTTTTTGCGACGGAAATCATGAAAATTTTCCCGCGATATATGCCTGTCCTCGGGAAGAGCGGTACGGCGGGAAAGTTCATCGGATCAGAAAAAATATTTTTCATCTTATGCGCGGGCAGATATTTCGGATAGAGAACAAGACGATTTTTACCATGGGCGGCGCGTACAGTACCGATAAATATATGCGCAAAGAGGGGTTTTCATGGTGGAAAGAAGAGCTTCCGACGAACGAGGAGTACAGAGAAGCGACGCAAAATCTCCGCGAAGCGGGGAATGCCGTAGATTATATCGTCACCCATACTGCGCCGCGCGAAGTGATACGCTTGATGGGTAAATGCCCCGATACGCACGACGCGGAACTTACGGGATTTCTCGAATGGATTTTATACGAGGTGAAATTCAAGAAGTGGTTTTTCGGGCATTGGCACACGGACAGAGAGGTCACCCGAAATGTTCGAGCCGTATGGTTTGACGTGATAAAAGCAGAATAAATTAAATCGACGTAATTAGTCGTAAATATTGTAGTAATTTACGGCGAGTGGCGGCAATGCCGCGTACTCGCGCCAAAGTCCCGCCATTGAAAAAGACACAACGGCGGGGCGGCAGGGTTTTGCCGTTTTCCGCAAGCGGGAGTCCATATTCAACGACCACATGCGTTCCGCATTAAAACTATCGTTTTTGTTTTACATTCTGTAAAACGGTCGTTTTATGAATAACTTCGACATAAATTTCTTGCAAGCAAAATTTTTGTCTCGTCATTGACGGCAAATTGACGCTCGACGGCGCATAGAGTTTATCGACAGGTTTTGAGTGGCGGTTGCGCCGCGTACTCGCGCCAAAGCCCCCACCAATAATAAAAGAGCAAGCCGATTGGCTTGCTCTTTTATTATTGGTGGGGGCGGTAGGGCTCGAACCTATGACCTCTACCATGTCAAGGTAGCGCTCTAACCAACTGAGCTACGTCCCCGAAACTTGCTTGTCTATTCTATCAGATTTTTTTTCGTTTGTAAAGAAATTTTGAGCGATTTTTAATATTTTTTTATTTCACGGGTAATTAACGGCGAATTTTCTTAAAACAGATAAGAAAAATTGCCGAATAATCGGAAAAAGTATTGACTGTTTATAAAAAATAAAAGCCGACAAAACTCTTTGTCGACTTTTATTTTTTTGCCTTTGTTCGGCTGAATTTAATACGTTATTTCGCTTTGAAAGTTAAAACTTAATATGTTTTTCGCTTTAAAAACCGAAACTTAATACGTTTCGCCGTTCGTGAGAGCAAGCTTGCCGTCCGTGATGCAAGGCGAAATGATAAGCCATACGGCAGCCAAAGTGATAATCGAATAAACGACTATCGAGCCGACAGCTCTTGCTCCGCCGAAAATCATCGAAACGAGGTTGAAATTGAAAATGCCGTAAAGCCCCCAATTAACAGCTCCTAAAATGACGAGAACGTACGCAATAATATTTGCTATCTTCATTTTTTCTCCTCCTGCCTTAATTATGGGCAGATCTCGGGGAAATATACGCCTTATGCGCCTACCGCCGCAACCGACGAATTGTCGGACTGTTTGCCGATCGGCTTCGATTAAAGCATTCTTATGCTTTCCACGGGCGGCTTTCTTGCGGCGTGAAGCACGGGCAGGAAAGTGGCGACGGCGGAAACGACGAGCGATATTAGCAGATTGAACCCTATGTTTATGATATTGTAATCGAGCAGTTCCGCGGTCGGAACGATTGTCGTCGAGGTTATGCCCGCGTTTATTATATTGCAAAGCCACGCGGATCCGAGCGAGGAGAGAACAAAACAGACGATCGCGAAAATGAACGCTTCGGAGAAGAAAATTCTGAATACGTCCGTACCTCTCGCACCCACCGCGCGTAAGATACCGATCTCCTTGCTTTTCGCGGCGATAGACGCGGAAATAAAGTTGAGTAGAAGCAGCGCGGCAAGCGTGCCGAGAATGAGTCCTATCGTAAGAAATACGCTGGATAAAGCCTCGATAAGGCTAACGAGCAGAACAATTCCCTGATATGTTTCGCTTTTGATTTGTTTAACCGTCCCGCCTTCGGGGTCGTTTTCGAGAATATACGTTATCTGTTCAAGCGAATTATCGGTTTTCGCAAGCGCAAAACCGTATCTCGGTTCGCCGTTTTGTTTGTATTTCGTGGAAGACACGGTGAAATAGTAGTTTTTATCCGACGAGTAAGCGTTGATAAATTCGTCGGAAACTATCAGACAATCGGACGAAAGACGATCGTAACCTTCGATACTGTAAAAGCCCTTAGCCGTGAGTTTGTCGGAGACCCCGTTGTAATTTTTGAAATACCTCGTTTTTTCGTCGTAATTTGCGGACTTGTTGATTTCGTAATACGGGCGGTCGATTTTCGACGGCAACGGCGCGAAAATTTCCTTTGCGCCGAGCGTTACTTTGTTTATATCGAAATCTTTTATTTCGTTTCCGTTAAGATCGTAAAAGACGAAAATATCTTTGTTGTGCGCGATCATTCTCGGGGTATAAGCCGTTTTTCTCGAATATTCGCCGACGGAGTAGGATATCGGTTCGTAAGCGATTTCGAGTCCGCTTAATATAGCTTCCGTATTATCGAGTCTTTCGATGTCGCTCGACTCTCTGTAATAAGTATCGCGGAAGTCTTCCGTAACGAACGCTATAAGATGAAAACTGTTGTTAAGGTAATCCTTAAACGACGTGATAAGTTTGTTTCGCGCTTGAATTTCGTTGATTGTCGGATCGGTCTGAGCGATTTTCAGCTCGTCGAATTTCCCGTCGATCGTGCCGACCTTATAAATTCCGGTAATCAAAAGATCGATTTGTTTGTTTTTGTAAATCGACCCCCCGGTTTCGTCGGGAACGAACGTATCGAACGATATGACGTTGTTTAACGCCGAGCCTTTGTCTGCGTTTTTGAACATTTCGTCGACATATTCCGAAACCGCTATTTCGTTCACGTTTTCGGGGTAACGTCCCGTTAAAAGTTCGAACCCGCAGTCTTTCAGAAAACCCTCGCCGCAATCAGAAAAACCGCGGAGATTGGTCGTCGGAAAATAATCGTTGCCGTTGCCCGACAAATTCGTGGGAAAGTTATCCTGATACTCCGAGAGGTTGAATGCTCCCGCAAATTTTATGCCGAGAGAATTGTCGTTAAGCTTTTTCAGTTCCTCTTTCGATATGTTCAGATGCTTGTAAGTATTGTAATTGTCGGTTACGGTTTCGGTCTTTTTGCTTGTGTTTACGTCTATGTAACTGTTGGTGTACTCGACGCTCGTGCGAATGGCGGCGGCGGGATTGTTGGTTTTCTGCAATGCTTTCGCATACGAAAAATTGCTGTTATAAGTCATAAACGCCGAAAGGACGCCGAAAAGCGAAAAGGCGATAACGGAAAGGAACACGGTGAAAACCAGCCTTACCGGTTTTGTTTTCAAGCCGCTTGCGCCGAGTTTGAACGCGTGGGGAAGAGGAAGTTTCGATTTTATAAACTTCGTTTTGCTTCCGTCATAGTCCTCGGTTTTGACTTTCTCCGTCGTTTTGAAGCATTCTTCGCAGTTGTTTTCGTTTATTTTGCAAACCTTTTTAATTTCGTTTACCTTGCTTTCGCCCGAGGTGATTATTGCTTTTCCGCCCTTCTTTTTTATCACTTCGAGAATGTTTTTAAGGTCGGTTTCGGTGAGATTTTCGGCGTGGTCTATCGTAAGCGTATCTTCCGAAACAAGCTTTATGTTTTCGCCGAGGTTTTTCGGCTCGGAAGCGGTTTTTGTTACGTCTTCTTCGATTTTTCCGTCCTTTAAAACGATAATTCTGTCGGCGTAACGCTCGGCGAACTCCCTGTCGTGAGAAACGACGATAACGAGCTTTGTTTCCGAAAGTTTTTTGAGCGTGTCGAAAATCTGCTTGCCCGTCTGAGAATCGAGCGCGCCCGTCGGCTCGTCCGCCATTATGATTTCGGGTTCTTTGATAAGCGCGCGGGCGATCGCGACTCTTTGCTTTTGTCCGCCCGAGAGCGTGTTCGGCTTTCTTTTGCCCACGCCTTTAAGGTCGACTTGCTCCAAAAGCTCGTTTACCGCGACTTTGTCGCTCTTTTTGCCTTGAAGTTCGAGGGCGAGAGCAATGTTCTGCTCGACGGTAAACTCGTTCAAAAGGTTGTATTCCTGAAAAACGAAGCCTATGCAGGTGTTTCGATAGCTGTCGAAATCGGCGGCGGAAAAGTTTTTGCTGCTTCTGCCTTTAACGATAATTTCGCCGCTGTCGGGCGTATCCAGTCCGCCCGTAACGTTTAAAAGGGTGGATTTGCCCGAGCCGCTTTTGCCGAGGACGAAAACCATACCCGTTTCGGGAAAAATAAGCGAAACGTCGTCGAGCGCGCGAACGCTAACTCCGCCTTTCGGTGAGTAAATTTTAGTTAAATTTTTAACTTCTAACATCGTTTTCCTCCTTAATTAAGTGAGTTTATATAATTATGTGGTTTTATGTTTGTTTGTCGAAAAATTCGGGACTGTTTGCGGGTAAATTCAGGGCTGTTTACCGGTGAAAAGCTTTATTTCCTCGTCCGTCATATACCGCCATTCGCCGGGTTGAAGATTTCCGAGAAGTATTCCCCCGAACGCGACTCTTTCGAGCTTTACGATCTTATTTCCGCGCGCTCCGAAAAGCCTTTTGATTTCGTGATATTTTCCTTCCGTAAGGTAAATATATCCCGAGTTCTCGCCTAATCTTTCTATGCGGCACGGTTTCGTGGTATAACCGTCTCTTAGCGTAATTCCGCCCGTAATCGCCTTTTCGTCGGCAGGGGAGAACGGGTCGGCGCACTCGAAGCGGTATTTTTTTTCGACGTGTTTTTTCGGGGCGAGAGCGTTGTGCGCGGCAATGCCGTCGTTGGTTAAAATCACAAGTCCCGTCGTGTCTTTATCGAGCCTTCCGCAAGGGAACAAACCGAGCTTTTTAAGCTCCTCGGGAAGAAGGTCTATAACCGTTTTATCTCTGCCGTCTTCGGTCGCGCTCACAACGCCGAAAGGCTTATTAACGAGCATATAGGCGTACTTCTGATAGTTGATGACCTTTCCGTCAAGCGAGATTTCGTCGTTGTCGGGGTCGATTTTCAGGTCTCCTTTTTTAACCGTCGCGCCGTTCACCGCGATAAGACCTTTTTTTAAAAATACGTCGCATTCTTTTCTCGAAAGAATTTTTTGCGACGAGAAAAATTTATCGAGTCTCATATTCATAGTTAAATAATAGCATAAAAAACGTCGGCTTGTAAAGCGAAGAACCTTGCTAAATTTCGGGAAATGGTGTATAATACTGTAAACATCGAAAAGGAATAAGCTATGCAAGAGAGAAGAAACAAGCCGAATCCGAAATTCGGCGGCGAAAAACGCGGCGAAAAGAAAGGCGTTAAGGCAAAGGACTATTTTTTGAACCGCAAAGGCGTTTCGGAAAAGACGATAAAGGAACTGAATAAGCGTAAGTCCGCGAAAAAGGCGGTTGTCGAACGAGGTAAAAACGCTCGGAGCGAGAAAAACGACAACAAAAAAATTGCCGAGGACAGATATCTCGTCACTCCCGCTTCTTACGACGAGAATTTCAAAGGCTTGGCGACGGTCGGCTCGTGCGAAATCGTGATCGACGGAGCTATCGTCGGTGAAAGGGAAGAAGTGGAAATAAAACGCAAAAGAGGAACGACTTTTTACGCCGATTTCGTTAAAACGGACGAGCCGTCTCCCGATCGCCGTCCCGTTCGCTGCAAGGAGTTTTTGTCCTGCGGAAACTGTGCTTTTTTGCATATAGACTATAAAAAACAACTTGAAATCAAGCGCGAAATGGCAATCGAAGCCCTCGAACCTTACTTTGCCGACATTTCCGAAACGGTTTCCGTCGGCGAGTTCGGTTATAGAAACAAGGCTCATCTCGCTTTCGCGGAGTGGAACAGGAAGCTTATTTTAGGGTTTTTCGACGATTTAACGCACGAAATAATTCCCGTAAAAAACTGTCTTCTTCACGCAGAATGGTTCGAAACCGCTTCGAAAATCATTCTCGAATGGGCAAGGTCGAGGAGTTTAAGGGCGTATAATCCGAGAACGGGCAAAGGACTTTTGCGTTACGCGCTTTTAAGAAAAACCGACGAAGGACTTATGCTTACCCTCGTTATCAACGGCGGAAAACTTTCTGGAACGGAAACGCTCTATAATTCGCTCAAAGAGAAGTTCGGAAAAGTCAGTTTTTACACTTGCGACAATAAATCGGCTTCCTCGTCCGTTTTGTCGGGCAAATTAAGGCTCGAAAAAGGCGAAGAGTACTTGAACGGCGAAATGTCGGGGATAAAGTTTACGTTGTCTCCCGATTCGTTTTTCCAGATAAACGAAAAAGCCGCCGCGAGGATTTATGCGGACGTTTTGTCGAAGATAAGCGCGTCGCCTTGCGAAACGGTAATAGATTGTTTCAGCGGAATAGGCATAACTTCCGCGCTTTTCGCGAAAAGCGGAAAGAAGGTAATAAGCATAGAAATCGTGCCGTCGGCTGTTCGCGATGCTAAGAGAATTGGCGCGTTAAACGACTTATCGGGGCATATTTCTTATTTTTGCGGTGACGCGGCTAAGATTTTGCCGAAGGTCGGCGCGGCGGAAAATTCGATATTTTTCGTCGATCCGCCCCGTGGCGGACTCGGGGAAAAAACCGCGCTTATGATAACGGAGTTTGCGCCAAAGGAAATAATATATCTGTCGTGCAATCCGAAGTCTTTGAAAGAAGATTTAAAAACGATAATCGAAAACGGTTATAAAATAATTTCGGCAACGCCGTATGATCTTTTCCCGCAGACCAAACACGTCGAAACGCTGGTGACTTTTTCAAAGAAAACGTAAATTTCGGTGAAATGTCCGGGCGGGGATTTTAACGTTTGCTTTTTACGGAAAAATTGCTAAAATATAATCATAAACTTAAATCGGAGGTAACTATGATCAACACGTTTTGCAAATTTCCGCTGTGGGAATGTACCCGTAAGCTTTCTGCGGTCGCAATGGGCAGAGAAAAAGCCGACCTTGTAATCAGAAACGTCAGACTTATCAACGTCTGCACGCGGGAGATACTCGAAGGGTACGACGTAGCCGTATCTATGGGAAGAATAGCCGCCGTCGGAGACGTTTCGGCGTCCGTAGGCGAAAAAACGATCGTGTACGACGGAAAAGGCAAGTATCTCGCGCCTGCGTTTATGGACGGGCATATGCATATCGAGTCTTCCATGCTTACGGCGGGCGAGTACGCGAGAGCGGTTATTCCGCACGGCACGAGCGGTATTTTCTTCGACCCGCACGAAATATGCAACGTGAAAGGGCTTGACGGGGTTAAATGTATGCTTAAAGACGCCGAAACGACGCCGCTTAAAGCAATGCTGGTAACGCCGTCTTGCGTTCCCGCCGTTCCGGGGTTCGAAGACACGGGATCCGAAATTCATCCTGCCGATATTGCCGAAACGATGAAATGGAGAGAGTGTGCGGGGCTCGGCGAAATGATGAATTTCCCCGGGATCGTGAATTCCGATAAGCACACGCACGATATCGTCGGCGAAACGCTTAAAGCGGGAAAATCGGTAACGGGGCATTTTTCAATACCCGAAACGGGAGCTATGTTAAACGCGTATATCGCGGCGGGGATCAACTGTTGTCACGAGTCCACCACCGAAAATTCCGCGCTTGAAAAAATGCGCAGGGGAATGTATGCGCAGCTTCGCGAAGGCTCGGCGTGGCACGATCTCGAAGAAGTCGGCAAAGCCGTTACCAGGCACGAGGTCGACAGCCGTTTCGCCTGCCTTGTTTCGGACGATTCTCACCCGCATACCCTGGTAAGCAGCGGACACCTCGATCACATAGTCGCCCGCGCCGTGGAAGAGGGTATAGACGCGGTGACCGCAATACAGATGGTCACGATAAACACTGCCGAGTGCTTCGGTTTAAGTCTCGAACTCGGCTCGATCGCGCCTTGCAAATGCGCGGATATGGTTCTTATTTCCGATCTTGAAAAATGCGTCGTCGACGAGGTGTTTATCGACGGCGAGCTTGTAGCGAAAGGCGGCAAGGCGTTGTTCGAAAGAAAAGAATATTCTTACCCCGAAGAGTATCGCCGCTCGATAAATCTCGATAAGGTTGACGAAAGCGCGTTCAGAATCGAGGCGAACGGTACTGTTAAGGTTCACGTTATCGAGGTAATCCCCGCGAAAACAAGCACGATAGACAAAGTCGTCGAAATGACGGCGGAAAACGGCGAACTTAAAGCCGATCCCGCGCGCGATATAATGAAAGCGTGCGTTTTCGAGCGTCACCACAGAACGGGGAACGTCGGAAAAGGCTTTATAACGGGATTCGGTATAAAAGACGGCGCGCTCGCTCAGACCGTCGCTCACGACGCGCACAACCTTCTCGTCGTCGGCACGAACGACGGCGATATGGCTCTTGCCGTGAATACCTTGATAGAGTGTGGCGGCGGACTGGTTGCCGTTAAGGACGGAAAGATAATCGGCTTGGTGGAACTGCCCGTGGCGGGGCTTATGAACGACGTTCCCGTCGAAGAAATGGAAGAAAAGGTAAAAGGTCTCGAAAACGCATGGAAGGAGTTGGGTTGCGCTTTGCCGTCGCCGTTTATGACGATGTCGATCGTGTCGCTCGCGTGCCTGCCCGAAGTCCGCATAACCGACAGGGGACTTGTCGATTGCAGAACGTTTGAATTTCTCGACCTTATAGAAAAATAAAACCGAAAGTAAAATAAACAGACATAATTATTTGCCCCGGGCGCGAAAATCGTCCGGGGTTTTCGATGGTATTTGCCGGACTTAAATGACGGAATTGCGAATAACGAAAATCACAGTGTGAATTTTTTTGAGATAACGTTCAAAAGTACGGAACCGAAACCCTATATGATACCACCGAAAAGGGGAGTTGTCAATAGCAAATCCGAAAATTTCACTTTGTGAAAAAAACAAAAAGGGTATTGACAAATCGGAAATCCTCGATTATAATAAAGGTGCAAAAAGCGAAAGGCGACGGGCGGTAACACCGCCGATAAAAAATAAAATAAAAGCTTTAATAGGAGTTAAAAGCTTGCGGGCGGTAAACCCGAATGAAAAAAAGTCGCCAAAATAAAAGCGAGGAGAGGTCCGATGTACTAAGTTATAAACCGTTAAACGCGGTTGGCGGAAATTCCGCCGTATGTAAGGAAAATACTTTACGGAAGCTTAAAACGCTTCCCCGATAAACACAAAAGAAAACGAATTTCCTTTTCGTCCGAGGACGAAAGTAAATATACGAGAAATTCAAGGAGGTAAAGACGTTCAAGTAGTGTAATTATATCGGAATTTGAGTAATTCTAAGTGTATTAAACTTAATATCAGATTTATCGGGTTACGGCGTCAGTTAAGGCGCGGTAACCCTTTTTTTGTCTAAATTATTTTTAAGCCCTTTAAAAGCGTTAATATGTTTTACATATTTTCGTCGGATTTGCAATATAAAACGTTTTTATGAAAAATTGCTTGTTCCGCGTGTAAAAAACGCTTGCATATCGTTGACAAATTCGTTCTTCGGATATAAAATATCCGTGACGGAATATGCGGATCCGGCATGCCGGACAAGAATAATACGAACCATGGTCTGACGGCGAATTTTTGACTAATACGTCGTTACGTTCGCGGCTTATACATTAAGTATTAACCCGTTCGCGTGTCTTGTCCGGCATACGATATCCCATTTTTCCGAAATTCGATATAAGGAGATAAAAAAATGTCTGCAATTTATAAATCTGCCGCTTATCTTATAGGCGGTACGCCGCTCGTAGAGCTTACGCATATCGAAGAAAAATACGGCTTGAAAGCTAAAATATACGCAAAACTCGAAATGTTTAACCCTGCGGGAAGCGTTAAGGACAGAATAGCGTTTTCGATGATAGAAACCGCCGAAAAAAGCGGTAAACTTAAAAAGGGCGACGTTATCGTCGAGCCTACTTCCGGTAACACGGGTATCGGCATAGCTTCCGTCGGTACGGCAAAAGGATATAAAGTCGTTATAGTTATGCCCGAAACGATGTCGATAGAAAGACGTAAACTCATCGCCGCTTACGGCGCGGAAGTCGTTCTTTCGGACGGAAAACTCGGTATGAAAGGAGCTATCGCGAAAGCCGAAGAATTAGCGAAAGAACGCGGCGGGATAGTTCTCGGTCAGTTCGTGAACCCCGCCAACCCCGAAGCTCATTATAAAACCACGGGATCCGAAATTTATAACGATACGGACGGAAAAGTAGACGTTTTCGTCGCGGGCGTAGGTACTGGCGGAACGATAACCGGCGTAGGCAAATATCTCAAAGAAAAGAACGCCGCCGTTAAAATCGTCGCGGTTGAACCCGCAGGCTCGCCCGTGCTTACCGAAGGTCACGGCGGAGCGCATAAAATACAGGGCATAGGCGCGGGATTTGTTCCCGATATTCTCGACCGTTCGGTTATCGACGAAGTTATCGATATTGCCGACGAAGCCGCTTTCGAAGGCGGAAGAGAGATCGGAAAGGAAGAGGGCGTTCTTTGCGGAATATCCTCGGGAGCCGCTTTAAAAGCCGCGATAGAGGTTGCGAAGAGAAAAGAAAACGAAGGTAAAAATATAGTCGTTCTTTTCCCCGACAGCGGAGACAGATATCTTTCCACGCCGATGTATGATTTGTAATCAATCGGTAAAAGTCGGTCTATAAGTCGATTAAACGCGGTTTTTCGTTGCAAACACTCTTTTTTGCGACGAAAAACCGCGCCTGTCGGAAATAAGTTTAAAGACGATGATATCCTCCGATGCCAGCCAAGAATAAAACAAACCTTGGTCAGACGGCGTATTTTTGACTAATACTGCGTTCCGCTCCCGTGTTATACATAGAGTATTAACGCGTTCGCGCGCCTTGTCTTAGTCTAAAAATCCGCCGTCGGACTTGCAAGCAACCAAAACGTCGATATTTTCGATGATTTTTGGTAAAGACGAACGCCGATGTACTGCCGTACTTCAAGTGAGTATTTGGCAAAAAGTGCGGAAATTGCGACGTTTTGGCAGGGTTCGTTTTATTCTTGGCTGGCATGTGTAGGAATATATCCGAATTGATAACACGTTATAAATAAATAATATTGAAAAACACTTAATCAACATTTGCAAATTAAATTCCAAAATGATATAATTGTATCGATAAAACGGGTGAGAATGGACCGAGCTTGAAAAAATCGGTCGAAAGTACATGATTTCGGAGAAAACAGACGGAGAAAATAAACGATGAAGAAAGCGAACATAACGGGTTCGGTAAAGGCGAGGCTTCCCATTTACCTTCACTATCTCAAATCGGTTGCGGACGAAAGAAAAACGATTTCGTCGGCGGCGGTTGCGGAAGGATTGGGACTCGGCGAAGTGCAGGTGAGAAAAGATCTCGCACTCGTCAGCGGAGCCGGTAAACCCAAAATCGGCTATCGGACAGCCGAACTGATAGACCATATCGAAACCGCGCTCGGCGTTTCGGAAGAAATAACCGAAGTCGTCGTCGTGGGAGCGGGAAAGCTCGGCAAGGCGTTGCTTTTATACGACGGGTTTGCGGAATTCGGTTTGCGCCTTTCGGCGGCGTTTGATAAGGACGAGAAAAAAGCCGGCGCGCTTACCGATACGAAGAGTATTTACCCGATTTCGGAAATCGAAAAATATTGCGAGGAACATGGAGTTAAGATAGGCGTTATCGCCGTTCCCGAAAACGAAGCGCAGAACGCTTATAAAACCTTGATTTCATGCGGGGTGGCGGCGGTATGGAATTTTGCGCCCGTAAGGCTGATAAGCGAGGGGAACGTTAAGGTGAGGAACGAAAATCTTGCCGCCGCGCTCGCCGTTTTAGCCGCCGACATTCAGTAAAATTCGACAGACACGGCGCGTTCGCGGAGCGTTAAAAGAACGGCTGTCCGACAGATAATAGATAGCGGCAATCCGCATAAAAAAACAGATAGTCAACGACTGCAACCCGCCGTTTTAAAAACAGACAATTAACAGCGGCACCCCGCCGTTTTAAAAATAAATTTCAAAAAGTCAAAAAAATAAAAATAAGATATAAATTTTTTCACCAAGGAGAAAGGTATGAACAAAGTAACCGTAATAGGAAGCGGAAGAGTAGGCTCGACGATAGCGTATTCGCTCACTTGCAGAGGCTTAGCCGACGAAATCGTAATTATCGATATCGACGGAAACAGAGCGATGGGCGAAGCCCTCGACATTCGTCAGGGATTGTCTTACGACAGCGCCTGCCGTATTTATGCGGGCAACTACGAAGACGCAAAGGACTCGAACATAGTGATCATCACGTCGGGTATCGCGAGAAAGCCGGGACAGTCCCGTCTCGAACTCATCAAGACGAATATCGCCATTCAGGAATCTATCATTCCCGAAATCACCAAACAGGCTCCCGACGCCATTTACATTATGGTATCCAACCCCGTCGATATCCTTACTTATTCTTTCTGCAAACTTTCGGGCATACCCGAAAACAGAGTAATCGGATCGGGCGCGATCATCGACACCGCGAGACTTCGTTCGAGAATAGCGGACTATTGCGGACTCGAAGTCGGCAACATTCACGCTTATATGTTCGGCGAACACGGAGACTCGGGCTTCTCGCCGTGGTCATTGGCGAGAATTGCCGGTATGCACGTCGACGAATATCAGAAATCGGTTGAGACTTCGGAAATTCTTACCACGAAAATCGATATCCCCGAAATCGAAAAATACGTCAGAGAATCGGGCGCGAGAGTTATTTCGCGTAAGGGCGCGACGTTCTACGCGATCGCTTCCACGGTTTGCTATATAGTTAAGGCTGTTATCACCAACGCCAACACGGCTATGACCGTTTCCACGATGATGCACGGCGAATACGGCGTAAACGACGTATGTCTCAGCACTCTCAACATAATCGGCAGAAACGGCGTTGTCGGAAAGATCAACCCCGCCCTTACCGACGAGGAGATCGAAAAGCTTCACACAAGCGAAAAGGTACTTAAAGACATCATTTCGCAAATCGATTTCAAGCGTTAAACGGTGAAAAAATGGAATATCGTATCGAAAAAGACACAATGGGCGAGGTGAAAGTCCCCGCGGATAAATACTGGGCGGCTCAGACCGAAAGAAGTTTCGAAAACTTCAAAATCGGCGGCGAGCTTATGCCGAGAGAAATCACGCACGCGTTCGGAATTCTGAAAAAAGCCGCGGCTAAGGCGAACTATAACCTCGGCAAACTTCCGGAAAACAAACTCGACGCTATCGTCAAAGCTTGCGACGAAGTTATAAGCGGCAAGCTCAACGATCATTTCCCGCTCGTCGTATGGCAGACGGGCAGCGGAACGCAGTCGAATATGAACGCGAACGAAGTCATCGCAAACCGCGGCAACGAGATCGCGGGCGAAAAACTTCTTCATCCCAACGACGATATAAATAAAAGTCAGAGTTCCAACGACACTTTCCCCACGGCAATGCATATCGCCGCGGTCATCGCGATCGAGGACAAGCTTTTCCCGTCTATGGAAAAACTCGCCGCGACCTTTAAACGCCTCGAAAAAGAGAACGAAGGAATAGTAAAGAGCGGAAGAACGCACCTTCAAGACGCCGTTCCCGTAGCGTTTTCTCAGGAAATAAGCGGTTGGAGAACTATGATAGAAAAAACCGAAGAGCAGATAAAGCTTGCTCTTTCGGGTTTAAAAGAACTTGCGCTCGGCGGCACTGCGGTCGGTACGGGGCTTAACGCGCCCGTCGGCTTCGACGAAGAAGTCGCAAAACAGGTAAGCGAGATTACGGGTAAAAATTTCGTTACGGCGAAGAATAAATTCCACGCTTTAACGTCCAAAGACGCTATGGTTTTCGCTCACGGAGCCATGAAAGCTCTCGCCTGCAACCTTATGAAGATCGCGAACGACGTCCGTTGGCTCGCGAGCGGTCCGAGAGACGGTCTCGGCGAAATTTTCATTCCCGAAAACGAACCCGGTTCTTCGATTATGCCGGGAAAAGTAAATCCCACTCAGTGCGAGTCTATGACGATGGTCGCCGTTCAGGTTATGGCGAACGACGTCGCGGTGACCGTAGGAGCTTCGCAGGGCAACTTCGAACTTAACGTGTTTATGCCCGTTATCGCGTATAACTTCCTTCAATCGGCAAAACTTCTTGCGGAAGGTATCGCTTCGTTCGAAACTCACTGCGTAACGGGAATAAGAGCCAACAAAGAGAAAATGGCTCATAACCTCCATAACTCGCTTATGCTCGTAACCGCGCTCAATCCTTATATAGGTTACGAAAACGCGGCTAAAACCGCCAAAAAAGCGTACAAAGAAAACATATCGCTCAAAGAAGCGTGCGTTGCGCTCGGATTTTTGACTGCGGAGAAGTTCGACGAGGTGTTCCACCCCGAAGAAATGGCGTACCCGCACAAATAACGTCGCAAAATCAAAAAGCGAGCTTACACAGGACAAAAATACAATATAAATATAAGCGGAAATATGAAAATCAGTTATTATCCCGGTTGCACGTTAAAGACGAAAGCCAAAGATCTCGACGCTTACGCGAGAGCTTCGGCGGCGGCTTTGGGCGTGGAAATGGAAGAAATCGAAAATTGGCAGTGTTGCGGCGCGGTTTATCCCACGTCGAGAGACGAGATCGCAACCAAGCTTTCGGCGGTGAGAACGCTCGACTACGCCAAGCATAACGGCGGAAAGGTACTCACCCTTTGTTCGGCGTGCCATAACGTTTTGAAAAGAGTAAACGACGATATGAAAAACGACGAAAACGTGCGTTTCAAGGCGAACAACTATTTAAGTCTCGAAGAGCCTTATAACGGCGAAACGGAAGTCGTACATTATCTCGAAATGCTCAAAAATATGGTCGGGTTCGACGAAATAAAGAAAAAGACCGTAAATCCGATCGGTAAAAAAGTAGCGGCGTATTACGGCTGTCTGCTTCTTCGTCCGAGCAAGGTCATGGCGTTCGACAATCCCGAAAATCCGACGATAATGGAAGATCTGATAAAGGCGATCGGCGGAACGCCCGTCAAGTATCCCATGCGCAACGAATGTTGCGGCGCGTACGTTTCCCTTAAAAACGAAGCTTTGACCGAAAAGAGAAGTTCGAAGATAATCGAAAGCGCGGAAGAATCCGGCGCGGAAATTATCGTCACGGCTTGCCCGCTCTGCCTTTACAACCTTAAAAAATACGGCGGCGGCAAAATAGAAACGGTTTATTTCACGGAGCTTTTAGCCGAGGCTTTGGGGGTAAAAAACAATGGATAAACAGGAAAAAATCGAACAGATAGAACGTATTTCCGGCACGGACGTAAGAAAGTGCATGAAATGCGGAAAATGCTCGGGCAGATGCCCCGCGTTCAAGGATATGGATATAAAACCCCATCAGTTCGTTTCCTTTATAGTAAAAGGTAAGGTAGACAAGCTTCTTGCTTCCAAAGCGATATGGCATTGCCTTTCGTGTATGGAATGCGTGGAGAGATGCCCGAGAGGGGTCGCTCCGCAAGGCGTTATCGAAGCCGTGAGAACGACGGTCACGAGAATGCAGGACGCAAACGGCTTGAAAGCCGAAGAAATTCCGCCGATAGTGAACGAGCTTGTGCCTCAGCAGCTGATTGTAAGCGCGTACAGAAAATACAACAAATAATCGAGAGAGACAAGATAAAATGCAAAAGATAGGAGTTTTCGTTTGTTGGTGCGGCAGTAACATAGCCGCCACGGTAGACGTGGAAAGGCTTGCCGCAATGATAAAAGCCGAACCGGGAGTCGTTTTTTCGGCGGATTATCAGTATATGTGTTCCGAAAACGGACAGCAACTGATAAAGAACGCGATCAAGGATTACGGACTCGACGGTATAGTGATCGGTTCGTGTTCGCCGAGAATGCACGAAGCCACCTTCCGCAAAACCGCGGAAAGCGCGGGACTTAACCCGTATATGGTGGAAGTCGCAAACCTCAGAGAGCAGTGTTCCTGGATACATAAGGACAAGGAAGAAGCCACCGAAAAGGCTTTGATCCTTTTAAGAACGGCGATAGCCAAAGTAAGGCTCAACAAGCCGCTTACGGCAGGCGAAAGCCCCGTTATAAAGCGCGCGCTCGTCATCGGCGGAGGTATAGCGGGTATTCAAGCCGCGCTCGATATCGCCGAAGCGGGTTTTCCCGTAGATATAGTCGAGAAGAACCCGACGATAGGCGGAAGAATGGCTCAGCTCGACAAGACGTTCCCCACGCTCGACTGTTCGGCTTGTATTTTAACGCCCAAAATGGTCGACGCGGCGCAGAGCGACAAAATCGATATTCTTTCCTATTCGGAAGTCGAAGCGGTTTCGGGTTTCGTAGGAAACTTCAAAGTTAAAATAAAGAGAAAAGCGAGATTCGTAGACGAGACAAAATGCACGGGTTGTAAGGTCTGTATGGAAAAATGCCCGTCTAAAAAAGGTCTCAACGAATTCAATATGAATCTCAACAACCGCCCCGCGATTTACATTCCTTTCGCGCAGGCTATCCCGAACGTCGCGATAATCGACCCCGAGCAGTGCATAAAGCTTAAAACCGGCAAATGCGGACTTTGCAAAATGAACTGCGGCGCGGGCGCGATAAATTACGAAATGAAGGACTCGTTTATCGAAAGAGAGTACGGCGCGATAGTGGTTGCGACGGGCTTCCGCCCCATAAACATAGACGCGTTCAACGAGTACGGTTACAGCGACAACAAGGACGTTATAACCTCGCTCGAACTCGAAAGACTTATGAACGCCGCGGGACCCACGAACGGAGTTCTTCTTCGCCCGTCGGATAACACTCATCCCAAGGTCATAACGTTCATTCAGTGCGTCGGCTCGCGTGACGTTTCGGGTTGCGGAAAACCGTACTGCTCGAAAATCTGCTGTATGTACACGGCTAAACACGCAATGCTCATAAGGGAAAAATATCCCGACACGGAAGTTCACGTCTTCTATATCGACGTTAGAACGCCGGGCAAAAACTACGACGAATTTTACAGAAGAGCCGTCGAACAGTACGGCGTCGATTATATAAAAGGTATGGTCGGCAAGGTATATAACGAAAACGGCAAGCTTATGGTTCAGGGTTCGGATCTTATAGAGAACGAACAGGTCACGATAGCTTCCGACCTCGTCGTTCTGGCGGTTGCCATAGAACCCGAACCGTCGGTAAGAAAAATCGCCACGCTTTTAACGGCGAGTATCGACACCAACAACTTCCTTAACGAATCTCACCCCAAACTTCGTCCCGTGGAAAGTCCCACGGCGGGCGTGTATCTCGCGGGCGTTTGCCAGGGACCCAAGGATATCCCCGAAACGGTTTCCCAGGCTTCGGCTTGCGCGGCGAAAGTTATAGGGCTTCTCGTTAAAGATAAACTCAAAACAAATCCGTGCGTCGCTTCCTCGGATGAAAATATGTGCAACGGTTGCTCGCAATGCGCTTCCGTCTGCGCGTACGGCGCGATCGAATATATAAACAAAGAATTCCGCATCGGCGGCGGAAAAACCGAGACGAGAAGAGTTGCTCACGTCAATCCCGCGGTATGTCAGGGTTGCGGAGCATGCACCGTCGCGTGTCCGTCGGGAGCGATGGATCTTTCGGGATTCAGCTCGAAACAAATAACGTCGGAGGTTGAAGCGATATGCAGGAAGTAAACGAAAAGAACGGCGAATTCACGCCCAATATCGTTGCGTTTTGTTGCAACTGGTGTTCTTACGCGGGCGCGGATCTCGCGGGATCGAGCAGACTTTCTTATCCCGCTAACGTAAAGATCATAAGAGTTCCCTGCTCGTGCAGAGTAAACCCCATTTTCGTGCTTAAAGCTTTCCAGAGAGGTGCCGACGGAGTTATCCTTTGCGGTTGCCACCCCGGAGACTGCCACTATGTAACGGGTAACTATTACACGAGAAGAAGAATGTCGCTTCTGTTTTCCTTCCTCGATTATCTCGGTATCGAAAAAGAGAGAACGAGAGTGGAATGGGTTTCGGCTGCGGAAGGCGCGAAGTTCTCCGCGGTTATGAACGATTTCGTGAAGCAGGTCACCGCGCTCGGCGAAAACAAGAGACTGAGCGACCTGAGAGTAAAGGGGGAGTGAGAATATGACCGAACTTGAAAAGAAACTTACCCAAAGAGCCGCGGAACTTTTAAAAAGCGGCGAAGCGGCAAGAGTAGTCGGCTGGACGAAAGGCGAGTTCGATTACGACCCCTCGCCCGCAACGTTTTCGGACGAAAAGAGCCTCGAAAACTTCGTGTATAACGATTTCTGCGGCGCGAATTTATCCAAATATCTCATTGCCGTAAGCAAAAAAGAAGGCAAAACGGCTGTGTTTTTGAAGCCTTGCGACACTTACAGCTTCAATCAGCTCGTTAAAGAACATAGAATAGAGCGCGAAAAAATCATCGTAATCGGCGTGGAATGTCAGGGTAAACTCGACGTTTACAAAGCCGAAAAACTCGGCGTAAAGAATTTAACGGGCGCTTTAACGGACTACGAAACCGCAACGCTCATTAACCTTGACGGCGAAAAGAAAGTAAACAAGAAAGAAGTACTCCTCGAAAAGTGCCTTACCTGCAAGGGTAAAAAGTTCGTCGTTTCGGACGAGACGATAGTCGTAAACGAAATGAAAGAAACCGCGGACGACAGATTTTCCGAGGTACAACGCTTGGAAGCTATGACGCCCGACGAAAGATACGCTTTCTGGAAAGTCGAGCTTTCGAGATGCATAAGATGCAACGCGTGCAGAAACGTCTGCCCCGCTTGTTCGTGCGTAAAATGCGTGTTCGATAACCCCAAGTCGGGTATCGCGGCTAAGGCTAACGACGTCGATTTCGAAGAAAGCCTTTATCATATCATAAGAGCGTTCCACGTTGCGGGCAGATGTACCGATTGCGGCGAATGTTCGAGAGTATGCCCCGAAAGAATACCGCTTCATCTTTTAAACAGAAAGTTCATAAAGGATATCGACACTCTTTACGGCGATTATATGGCGGGCGAAACGAGCGAAGGCAAAACCCCGCTCACTTCCTATTCCGAAAACGACCTCGACCCCGTCGCGGCGGTAAACTTAACGGAGGGAAAATGATATGATAAAAATCAAAAGAGAAAACTTGCGCGCGCTGTTTGATAAAATCAGCGATAATATGCCGCTGTTCATGCCGCTTAAAAGCGGAGAACAGGTCAATTTCGGTTACTACGAAAAAGGCGCGCAGTTCGATATAGACAGATTGAAAACCGCGAGATCTCCGAAGAACGTATTCTTCCCGCAGAGCGAAAATATGATGAAATTCAAAAGGGAAGGAAAATCGCTCAGCATAGAGGACGTCAGAGAAGAGAAAGAACCTTATCTCGTGTTCGGCGTGAAGGCGTGCGATTACAAGGCGTTTTCGGTTCTCGACAACGTGTTTTTGCAAGAACCCGTAGACACTTATTATAAGGCGAGAAGAGACGCGGGCATAATTTTCACGCTCGGCTGCAACGACCCCGAAAACAGTTGTTTCTGCAAGGCTTTCGGCATAGACGCTTCCGCTCCCGGAGGAGACGGAACGTGCAGTATCGTAGGCGATTACCTTTATATGACGGCTCTTAACGAAAAGGGCGAAAAAGTCCTTGCTCTTGCCGAGGAATTTTCGGAAAAAACCGATAAAAAGGACGAGGCGGCTGTCGAGAAAAATAAGGAAGAAATCAAAGCGAAAATCGCGAAATTGCCTTATTCCGACCTTGATTTATCCCGTTTCAAACCCGAAAATCTCAACGAGCTTTTCAATCTTCCCGTATGGAACGAGCTTTCGGAAGCCTGCTTAGGGTGCGGCGCGTGTACGTTCGTATGCCCCACCTGCCAGTGCTTCGATATAAGAGATTTCGAAACCAATAAGGATATAATCCGTTTCCGTTGCTGGGATTCGTGTATGTATTCCGATTTCACGCAGATGGCGGCGGCAAATTCGAGAACGACGCAGATGCAGAGATATCGTCAGAGATTTATGCACAAGCTCGTTTATTATCCCTCGCAGTACGGAATGTATTCGTGCGTGGGTTGCGGCAGATGCGTAAACAAATGCCCCCAGCATCTGAATATTATCAAAGTCGTTAAGAAAATAGGAGGAGAAAATAAGTGATAAACGAAAATCTCATTCCGAACATCGGCGTTATAACCGATATAAGAAAGGACACGGCGGACGTTAAAACGTTCAGAGTAGTCGGGCGCGACGGAAAGAAGCTTTTCGAGCATATGCCGGGTCAGTGCGCGATGGTCTCCGTTCCGGGCGTGGGCGAGTGTATGTTCTCGATAACCTCGTCTCCCACGAACGAAGAATTTATGGAATTTTCCATTAAGAAATGCGGTTGCGTAACGGAAGTTATCCACTCGCTCGAAGTAGGGCAGGAAATAACCGTGAGAGGACCTTATGGCAAGAATTTCCCCGTCGAGGGCGATTTCAAGGGTAAAGATATGCTCTTCATCGCGGGCGGTATCGGTCTTGCTCCGCTCCGTTCGGTTATAAATTATATAAGACATTACAGAAAGAATTACGGCAAAGTGGTCGTGGTTTACGGCGCGAGGAGCAAAGAAGACCTCGTCGATATCGAAGAGATACAAACCGAATGGGCGAACGAACCCGATTTCGAAGTTTATCTCACGATCGACCGCCCCGAAGACGGTTGGGACGGACACGTCGGTTTCGTTCCCGCTTATGTAAAAGAACTTAACCTCGATCCTACGATGACGGCGGTACTTTGCGGACCTCCGATAATGATAAAATTCACTCTCGCGGGGCTTCTGGAACTCGGATTTTCCAAGGAAAGAGTTTACACCACGCTGGAACTGAGAATGAAATGCGGCATAGGAAAGTGCGGCAGATGCAACGTCGGGGATAAATTCGTCTGCAAGGACGGACCCGTTTTCAGAATGGACGAGCTTGACGAGCTTCCACCCGAATATTAAGGAGCGAAAAATGGAAAAAACAGTAAACGTTTATTTTTTCGGTAAAAAATACGAAGTACCCGAAAGCCTTACGATAATGAAGGCTATGGAGTACGCCGGTTATAAACTCGTCAGAGGATGCGGTTGCAGAAACGGATTTTGCGGAGCCTGCGCGACGATTTATCGTATCAAGGGCGTTCAGCAGCTCAAAACCTGCCTTGCTTGTCAGCAGCAGGTCGAAGAGGGAATGTACGTCGCCACGCTTCCGTTCTTCCCGCTCGTAAAACAGGTTTACGATATAGAGAAAATCAAACCGACCGAGCAGATAATGATGCAGCTTTATCCCGAAATTTATTCCTGTATCGGTTGCAACGCCTGCACGAAAGCCTGCACGCAGGGTCTTAACGTTATGCAGTATATCGCTTACGCTCAGAGAGGCGAATATAAAAAGTGCGCCGAGGAGAGTTTCGACTGCGTTATGTGCGGAGTCTGCTCGTCGCGTTGCCCCGCGGGGATTTCTCATCCGCAGGTTGCGGAACTCGCGAGAAGACTTTACGGAAAATATATCGCTCCCGAATGCAAGCACCTCGAAAAGAGGGTCGCCGAAATCGACGCGGGCGATTTCGAAAAGCTCATGGAAGACATTATGGATAAGCCTTTAAGCGAAATGAAAGAGCTTTACAACAACAGAGAAATAGAGAAGTGAGGAGGAACTTATGTACCATTATACAGACGAACAGTTATCCTCGATGAAAAAAGTCGAAGCGACAAGAGAAGAACGTCTCAACAAACTTTTCCCGAGAATGACGGCGGACGAAAAAGACGCCGTTCTGAAAGAAAATCACCCCGATTATATCGAATCGGCTTACGAAACGCTTAAAGTCGGCGAGAACAAAGGCGATAAGGTTCTGCACGAACTTGCTGACCTTTTGCAGGGAAAATCGAGAACGCTCGGCTTAAAGGTCGACCTCGAACATCCCGATTACGAAACCGACGTTCTGGTTATCGGCGGCGGCGGCGCGGGATCTTCCGCGGCTATCACCGCTTCGAACGCGGGCGCGAAAGTTATGATCGTAACCAAGCTCCGTATCGGCGACGCCAACACGATGATGGCGGAAGGCGGAATACAGGCGGCGGACAAAGAAAACGACAGCCCCGCGATACATTATCTCGACGCGTTCGGCGGCGGACATTTCGCCGCGAAGCCCGAACTTCTGAAAAAGCTCGTTTACGAAGCTCCTTCGGCGATAAAATGGCTTTCCGACCTCGGCGTTATGTTCGATAAGGACGAGAACGGAAATATGATAACCACGCACGGCGGCGGCACTTCGAGAAAGAGAATGCACGCTTGTAAGGACTATTCGGGCGCGGAGATAATGAGAACTCTTCGCGACGAGGTCTTAAACAGAGGTATTCCCGTTGTCGATTTCACGGCGGCGATAGAAATAATCAAAGACGAAAACGGCAAAGCGGCGGGCGCAGTGCTTATGAATATGGAAACGGAAGAAATTCTCGTTGCCAAAGCTAAGACCGTTATCATCGCCACGGGCGGCGCGGGCAGACTTCATTATCAGGGTTTCCCCACGAGTAACCATTACGGCGCGACTGCGGACGGACTTATTCTCGCGTACCGCGCGGGCGCGAAGCTCCTTTACGCCGACACGTTGCAGTATCATCCCACGGGCGTTGCGGAACCCACTCAGGTTTTCGGCGCGCTCGTTACCGAAAAGGTACGTTCGCTCGGCGCTCAGCTCGTAAACAAGAACGGCGAAGCGTTCGTTTATTCTCTCGAAACGAGAGACGTAACCGCGGCTTCGATTATAAGAGAATGCAAAAAACGCGGCAACAGCGTTAAAACCACGGACGGCGAAGGCGTCTGGCTCGATACGCCCATGATCGAAAAAATCGGCGGCGAGGGAACTATCCTGAAAAGAATTCCCGCAATGTACCGTATGTTCGAAAAATACGGCATCGATATAAGAAAAGAGCCTATTCTGGTTTATCCCACCCTTCATTATCAGAACGGCGGTATAGATATAAACGACACTTGCGAAACGACGAAAGTGGAGAATTTGTTCGTTGCGGGCGAAGCCGTAGGAGGAATTCACGGCAGAAACCGTCTGATGGGCAATTCGCTTCTCGACGTAATCGTTTTCGGAAGAGACGCAGGGTTGTCCGCGGCGGAAAAATCCAAAACGGTTAAAACGGGCAAGCTTACGCTCGAACACGTCGAAAAATTCGAGAAAGAACTCGAAAAGGCGGGGATCAAGCCCGAAAAGCTTTCGCCGCAAATTCTTCCCGATTACAGACGTAAGGACTTATAAAAACAAGAAACAGGAGAAAAATTCAATATGTACGGAACATTGGCAACGATTTGCGAAATCACGTTCCTGATTTGCTTCGGAGCGTCCTGGCCTTTTAACATTATCAGGGCGTACAAGGCTCGCACGGCAAAGGGAACAAGCGTGCTTTTTATGTCGCTCATCGCGGCAGGTTATGTGGCGGGTATTTTTAAAATGATATTCACGCTTCTCGGCGACGGTTCGCTTAAACCTCTCGGTTGGGTCGCTTTCGCGTTTTATTTCATCAATCTCGCGCTTGTAACGACGGGTATAATAATTTATTTCAGAAACAAAAAACTCGACGAAAAGAGTTCGGAAAAAGATTCGGCGAAAAACGCCTGAAATCGTCTAAAAAAATTAAACAGAGGATAAAAATATGGTTAAAGTTACGGTTTGTATAGGCAGTTCCTGTCACATCAAAGGTTCGCGTCAGGTTGTCGAGGAGCTTAAAAATCTTATCGTCGAAAACAATATCGACGATAAAGTCGAGCTTTCGGGAACGTTCTGCATGGGCAGATGCCAGGAAGGCGTTTGCGTTACGGTCGACGGCGATTTCCATTCGGTAACGCCGGGAAACGTCGACGAATTTTTCAAGGAAGCAATTCTTCCCAGAGCTTAAAATAAGCGCCGAGCTTAAAATACTGAGCTTAAAATACGGAGCTTAAAACAATACGGCGGCAAGCCTCGCGGAATAGTGCGGGGTTTTTCGCTTGTAAATCGGAGTTAAGATGGAAAATATTAAGAAATTCGACACGAGGGTTCAACACCTCAAATATAAAGTTCTTCGCGAGGTCGCCCGCAAAGCCTGGGCGGGAACGCTTTTCGAGGAGTCTATGGATATTCCGAAGATAATCGTCCCCGGGAAAGTTCCCACGATGCGTTGTTGCGTATATAAGGAAAGGGCGATTTTGGGCGAAAGAGTAAAGTACGCGATGAGCGGCGCGAAAGGCGATCCCGGGATCATTCAGGTTATCGACATAGCCTGCGACGAATGCCCGGTCAACGGCTACGAGGTTTCCACGGCTTGCAGAGGTTGTCTTGCTCACCGTTGTAAGGACGCCTGCCGTTTCGGAGCGATTTCGTTCGATCAGAACCACGTCGCGCATATCGACAAATCGCTTTGCAAGGAGTGCGGAGCATGCTCCAAAGTCTGCCCTTACAACGCGATAAGAAATAACAAACGCCCCTGCGAAATGGCTTGCAAGGTAAACGCTATATCCATGGGCGAGGAAAAACAGGCTTGCATAAATCACGATAAATGTATCTCCTGCGGAGCTTGCGTTTATCAGTGTCCGTTCGGCGCGATAACCGACAAATCGTTTATCGTCGACGCGATAAATATAATCAAGGAAAGCGAAAACAACGAGAAATACAAGGTATTTGCAGTCGTCGCTCCGTCCATTTCTTCGCAGTTCAGCTACGCTAAGCTCGGTCAGGTCATATCGGGTCTTAAAGAACTCGGTTTCCACACCGTGATAGAAGCCGCTCTCGGCGCGGATATGGTCGCTCTGGACGAGTCCAAGGAACTTGCCGAAAAAGGCTTCCTCACAAGCTCGTGCTGTCCCGCTTTCGTCGATTTCGTTGAAAAGAACTTCCCGCAGCTCAAACAGTTCGTTTCGAGCAACCCCTCTCCCATGGCGGCTATCGCGAAGTATCTTAAAAAGAACGAAAGTCCTTGCAAGATCATTTTCATAGGACCTTGCACGGCGAAGAAAGCCGAGGTTCAGAAAGAGAAAGTCAAGGAGTTTGTGGACGTTGCGCTCACGTTCGAGGAGCTTCAAGCTCTTTTCGACAGCAGAGATATCGATATAACCACGCTCGACGAGGGCGTTTTGGATAACGCTTCGTATTTCGGCAGAATTTTCGCTCGCACGGGCGGTCTTTCGGACGCCGTTTCAGAAGCCGTAAAGGAACAGGGGCTTACCGATTTCGAGCTTAAACCCTGTGTTTGCGACGGTATCGAGCAGTGCAAGATCGCGCTTTTAAAAAAGAGCAGAAATCTTCTCGACGCAAACTTTATCGAGGGTATGGCTTGTATCAACGGCTGTATAGGCGGCGCGGGCTGTCTCACTCACGGCGAAAAGAACAAAGCCGAAGTCGATAAATACGGCAAAGAGGCTTACGAAAAAACGATAACCGACGCGGTTTCCGTCCTCAAACACAACGAAGACTGAACGCAAAATTTCGGATATAAAACAGTAAAAGGTCGACCGATGTCGAAATGAAATTATTCCACGGAAATTTCCGTGGAATTTTCATTTTTCGGGGGTATATTTACGAGAAATTTTCAAACGCGTGTAGTAATATATTTCTCGGATAGAGGAAGAAGCTTATGGGAAAGAAAAAGACAGGGAAAAAGAAGAATAACAATCGCAATAATCAGGGTAATCGCCGTAGCGACGTAACCCGCGCGAACAACGCGAAAACAGCGGCGAAAAACAACGTAAAAGTAACAAATAACGCGGGTGATAAAACAAGCGGCGCGAAAAAAGGCAACATTCTGACGATCGGCAGCGTGGACGCTACGACGGGTACGCCGAAGCAGAAAAAAATCGCGCTCGTGGCGTATTTTTTCACTATGCTCAGCTTTATCGGACCGATAGCTTATCTAATTTTCAAAATTATTTTCGGTTCGTTCGACACGATAGGCGAGGGGTTCAACACCAAAGCCGATTACGCGCTAATGATTGCGGAATGCGTTCTCGGCATTATCGTCATACACATTCCGAGTCTGCTCGCGCATAAATTCAAATTCGAGATCCCGTTCTTTTTGTATATCGCCTACATAATTTTCCTGTATTGTTCGATATTTTTAGGCGAGGCGCAAAGCTTTTACTATAAAATTCCTCATTGGGACACCGTGCTTCACGCTATGAGCAGTCTTATGCTCGGGTTTTTCGGTTTTATGTTCATAACGATCTTAAACCGCGACGAGCATACGCTTATGCGACTTTCGCCCTTTTTCGTAAGCCTTTTCGCGTTTTGTTTCGCCGTCACGATCGGCGCGATATGGGAGATTTACGAGTTTACCATGGACGGACTTATGGGGTTCAATATGCAGAAGCACTCCACGGCAAACGGAGTTCCGCTCGAAGGTCATCTCGCGCTTGTCGACACAATGAAAGATATAATAATCGACGCGATAGGAGCTTTTTCGGCTTCGCTTATTGGTTATATCGGGCTTAAACAAAACAAAAAATGGATGATTCCGAAGCTCAGTTTTCCCGAAAGCGCGGCTCTGGACAAAAACGGTAATCCCGTTGCCGATCTGAAAGCCGATAATCTTTCAAACGCGGAAGAAGCGGCGACTGCCGACGGCACTGTCTCCGCGAAAAATCTTAAAATCGAAACCTGCGCGGATAATGCGGTTTTGTCGAACGAAACGCCTGCGACGAACGCGACGACCGGGGCAAACGAAACGCCTGCGACGAACGCAACGATTGCGACTAACGAGGCTTCGGATGAGTTCGGAACAGCGGAAAGCTCCGTGAAATCCGCCTGCGCGGCAATAACGGACAACACCGAAACGCCCTCCGCAAGCAGTGCGGACGATCTTGTATTATCCGATAAAATTACGGTTTAAAATCAAAAATGTAAACGCAAACGCAAACGATTTTCGTTTGCGTTTTTTCATGCGTTTTTTTGCTTATTTTATATAAAACCAAGTAGTGGGCGAATATTGTTCGCCCGATTTTTATTATATATTTTTGTCTCGGTCTTTCGGGAAAAGCGGTTTTGCCCGCGGCTGATGTAAAATGTCGGTAAAGTTTAAACGCGGCTGATGTAAAATGTTTGTAAAGTTTAAATATTTCTTACAAAAAATGTCAGTGAGTATTGACGACGGCTTTTGAATAGGTTATAATAAAACAAACGACAGTTCTACGATTTTGAAAGTATGAAAAATTACCGCAAAACGAAGAACGTTCCTTCGGAGAATAAATAAGAAAGGAGACAAAAAATGAAAAAGAGAATAACGGCACAGATACTTTTATTTATATTTATAGCTTGCTTCGGGATAAGCCTTTCGGGTTGTGAAAATAGAAAATTCGGGCAGATCCCTTTGCGCGATTCGGGGTATTATATTTACACGGCTTTTGAAAATCAAGATAATACACGGATATTAGGATTAACCGACAAAGGCAAAGAACAGGAATACCTTGTAATTCCGGAGAGTATAGACGGAAAACGTGTTAAACGTATAGGATGTGTAAATGCCCTAGAATCGGACAGAGTTGAGGAGGTGTACGGAAACAGTTCATATTCTGATTTTAAGAGTGCGAAGTTAAAAAAGATATTTATAAATTCTGATATAGAAATATATTCTTACTGGGCATCTTTTAATATACATTCGGATTCTCCTGAATTTGAGGGGTTATTTTATGTAAAAAATAACAAATGTTATGTATCTGTCGATCCGTATTACTATTTTACCAGAGATAATCAAAAATGTCGTAAAGCAAATGTGTCTTATTTTTACAACTTTGAAAAAGCTGAAAACGACGGGTATTATTGGATAGATAATTATGATTACGGAACAAAAATTGACTTTGTACCCGAAAATCCTAAACGAGACTGGTATATTTTCGACGGATGGTATAAAGAAAAGGAATGCATAAACAAATGGGACTTTGAAAAAGACGTGTTACCCGAAGAACTACTAGATGAGGACGGAAATACTGTTTTTCAGGAAACAAAACTGTTTGCAAAATGGACAGTATAACAAATAAAAACAAAAAAAATATTAAGGAGATAAAAAAATGAAAAAGAGAATAACGGCACAGATACTTTTATTTATATTTATAGCTTGCTTCGGGATAAGCCTTTCGGGTTGTGAAAATGGAAAATTCGGGCAAATCCCTTTGCGCGATTCGGGGTATTATATTTACACGGCTATTGAAAATCGAGATAATACACGGATATTAGGATTAACCGACAAAGGCAAAGAACAGGAATATCTTATTATTCCCGAAAGTATCGAAGGAAAACGCGTTAGCCAGGTCGGTTGTGCTAACGGTATCGAAACAAACCGAGTAAAAGAATTGTACGGAGAGACATATTCGGATTTTCAAAGCGAAAAACTCAAAAAAGTTTTCGTAACATCGAACGTGGTGATGCGTTCTGGATGGGGAAACAGTCGAGCGTTTAAAAAAGCGCCGAATTTCGAAGGATTATTTTATTTAAAGAACGAAGACGATTCTATACAAATGGATCATTACACATTACCGATACTCGGTAGTATTGAATGGCATATAAAAGCAAACATTTCATATTTCTATAATTACGAAAATGCGGAGAACGCGGGATATTATTGGATTGATAATTGTGATTACGGTTCAAAAATCGAGTATATCCCGAAAGATCCTGAACGAGTCGGTTATGAGTTTGACGGGTGGTATAAAGAAAAAGAGTGTATAAACAAATGGAATTACGAAACAGACACTTTACCGGAAAAGAAAGAAACAGAAGGCGGCGGAATTATTTATCAGGAAACGAAGCTTTATGCTAAGTGGATTGAAATAATATAAAAACGATAAAAAGGAGTAACAGCAAATGAAAAAATTTAAAGCAAAAAAAGCAACTTTAATTGGTATTTTAACTTTTATGTTTCTTGTTTTCTCGCTCGCATTTTTTGATATTAACAACAATATCGCAAAAGCCGCGACAGAAAATGTCATAGAAGATTTTACGGGATATAGTTCGGCATTAAGTGAAACAGATCTGTACGATCAAACAAACACTTACAAGTACAATACGGGAAACAGCGGCGATTTAACGATAAAAGATTATTTCATAACAAATGCGAGCGGAAAAACGAATGAACGGGTTATTACCGCCGCTCCGCAGATAACCGTTATAACTCACGGGCTTGACGGGAAAACTGATTGGTTTTCAAGAAAAAAAAGATTTACAAAAGCTTTACATTTCGATAACGTCCATTTGTTTGACTTGTACTGAAAATAATAGTATAATCGGTACAAATTTTGCGGGCGACCGTGCGGTCGCCCGCATTCGATAATTTGCATTCAATGATTTGCACGCCATAATTTCCCTATATATCTCGTTATATTTCCTTATGTTTTTTATATAATTCGTTATGTTTCGGTCGACGTGCAAACATAAAAATCAAGTCAAAACCAAGAAAAGGAGAGCAAAATGGAGAATTTTACGGAGAATAACGCGCAGTCCGAAGAGAATTTTCGGAATGAAAACAACGCGCGGCAAAATTCCGCCGCGGATATTATTCTGAAAGCCGCGGGACTGAGAAAAACCTTTAAACTGAGCAAAAAGCAAATGAAAATCGAGCGAACTAACGCTTCGGTTAAAGTTGCCGTGGATAATCTTTCGTTTTCGGCGAAAAGAGGAGAGATTTACGGACTTTTGGGTCCTAACGGAGCGGGGAAAACCACTACGCTCAGAATGCTTGCCACGCTTATCAGACCCGA
Organism: uncultured Clostridia bacterium; assembly: GCA_934254825.1. Taxonomy (GTDB): domain Bacteria; phylum Bacillota; class Clostridia; order Christensenellales; family Borkfalkiaceae; genus UBA10281. The sequence goes on from CAKQMB010000016.1 coordinate 40,270, forward strand.
TAGCGGCGACGCGACGATTGACGGCATAAGCGTTGTTAAAAATCCCGAAAAGGTTCGCGGAAAGATAGGTTTTTTAACGAGCGAGTTAAAACTCGAAGACTTTTTCACCCCGAATTATCTTTACGATTTCTTTTCCGAGCTTCACGGCGTGGAAAAATCGGTTTCGGAGAAGAGAAAGGCAGTACTTTTCAAAAAATTCGGAATAGATAAGTTCGCGGAAGTAAAAGTAGGCGATCTTTCTACGGGGATGAAACAAAAAGTTTCGCTCGTTATTTCTATCGTTCACGACCCCGATTTTATTATTTTCGACGAGCCTACCAACGGTCTCGACGTTATAACCGCAAAAACGGTGACGGATTTCCTCGTCGATTTGAAAAACGAGGGCAAAACGATTATCATTTCCACGCATATTTTTTCGCTTGTCGAAAAGCTTTGCGACAGAGTGGGGATAATAATCAACGGAAAAATGGCGGCGGAGGGCGATCTTAAAGATATCACCGCAGAAAAGGATCTCGAAACGGTATTTTTCGAAATTTACGAAAAGGAGGGCGGCGAAAATGCGTGAAATTTTTGTCATTGTAAAAAAAGAACTTAAAAGATTTTTTACCGACAAGAGAATGCTTATGTCGCTTATCCTCCCGGGCGTTCTTATATTCGTGCTTTATTCCCTTATGGGATCGTTTATCGGCGACGCGTTCACTCCGTCCGACGAATACGAGTATATCATCTGTGCCGAAAACGAGTCCGCGACTCTCGACGCGTACATGCAGGCGGTCGGATATAAATACAAAACCGTTACCGCGGGCAAAGAAGAAGCCGAAAAACTTCTTTCCGACAAGGAGATCGATCTTTACATATCTTTCAGCGACGGGTTCGACGGCGCGGGCGAAAATAAAAACGTAATAATCAAATACAACTCGGCAAAAACCGAATCTGCGAAGCTTTATTCCACATTGCAGGCGGTGTATTTGCAGAACGCGGTCGAGAACATACAGTACAGATACACGGTAAACGCGGGTGTGGAAAACGCCGATCTTGCGACAGAACAGGATATCTCGAAAATGCTTATTACCATGTTCGTTCCGTTTATTCTCCTTATCTTCCTCGTAACGGGAAGTATCGGCGTGGCAACGGAATCGATTGCGGGCGAAAAGGAAAGAGGAACGATCGCAACGCTTTTGGTAACGCCCGTTAAAAGAGAGTATATCGCGCTCGGAAAAATAATCGCGCTCACGATAACTTCTCTGTTTTCGTCGCTCGTTTCGTTCGTCGGGCTTATGGGTTCGCTCCCGAAGCTTATTCAGACGGGCGGTGAATTCGCCGTGGATATTTCCGTTTACGGAGCGGGGGCGATTTTCGGAATACTCGGAATAATTCTCGTGTCGGTTATGATGTTCACGATGATCATGTCCATTCTTTCCACGTTCGCGAAAAGCGTTAAGGAAGCTTCTCAGCTCGTTATGCCCGCGATGATAATCGTTATGCTTGCGGGCGTAACGTCGATGATCGGCGGCGGAAAAGTCGCGACAAATCCCGCGCTTTATCTTATCCCCGTTTATAACTGCGCGCAGAGCCTCGCGATGATTTTCTCGGGCGAGTTCAGCGGACTTTGTTATCTTTTTACCGTTCTTTCGGACGTTGCGGTCGTTGTGATCGGCGTGGTGATCCTCGCGAAAATGTTCAATAACGAAAAGATAATGCTCAATAAATAAGTTCAATAACGAAAAGATAATGCTCAATAAATAAGTTCAATAACGAAAAGATAATGCTCAATAAATAATCGGGTTCAAAAGGCGGCGAATATCCGTTTAAAATAAAAATATCTTAAAAACACCTTCAAAACGTTTGACAAAGCGGCTTGAAGGTGTTATTATTTGTGAGTAAAGCAGAAGTTACCCTTCTCGCCGCAAGACAAATTGAAGCGGCGCATATCATTTTATCGTCTTCGCGTTATGCGTGTTAATGTGTATCGGCGCGGGGCGGGAGATTATGTTATGTCACGGGTTTGCTTTGCAAGCCCGTTTTTTTTCGGGCAAATCAATGAGGGAAAGAGGTAAACTACCATTAAAGATCAAGTTCAGATCAACGAAGACATCAGAGACAGCGAAGTCCGTCTGATAGGAAGCGACGGAGCGCAGCTCGGAATTATGAGTTCCCGCGAGGCGTTAAGGCTTGCCGAAGAGCAGGATCTCGACCTTGTTAAAATAGCCGCGGGCAGCGGCGTGCCGGTCTGCAAGATAATGGACTACGGCAAATACAAGTTCGAAATGCTCAAAAAGCAGAAAGAAGCCAAGAAAAATCAGAAAGTCGTCGAGCTTAAAGAGGTATGGTTGTCTATGACGATAGACGTAGGCGATCTTAACGTAAAAGCTCGTCAGACGCAGAAATTTTTAACGGCGGGCAACAAAGTAAAGGTTTCAATAAGAATGAGAGGAAGACAGAACGCGCACTCGGCTTTGGGCGTGGACGTTATGAACAGGTTCTTCGAACTTGTAAAGGACGTCGCGGTTATGGAAAAGAAACCGCTTCTCGAAGGCAGAAACATTTTAATGATTCTCGCACCCTTGAAATCTAATTAAAATAAGTAATAAAAACGGAGGAATAGATCATGCCAAAAATGAAATCGCATAGCGGCGCAAAGAAGCGTTTCAAGCTCACCGCTACGGGAAAAGTTAAGAGATACAGCCAGAACAAGAGCCACATCCTTAGCAAAAAATCCACCAAGAGAAAAAGAAGACTCAGAACCGGAACTTACGTTTCGTCCACTCAGGAAAAGACTATCAAGGGTCTTATTCCTTATAAAGCGTAATAAAGGAGACAACGGGATATGCGTATTAAAAGAGGCGTAAACGCTGCTAAAAAGCGTAGAAAGATAATGAAACTCTCCAAAGGTTACTTTGGAGCTAAGAGCAAACTTTACAGAGTTGCCCGCCAGGCGGTAATGAAATCTCTCAATTATGCGTTCGTCGGAAGAAGACGCAAGAAGAGAGACTTCCGTAAGCTCTGGATCGCAAGAATAAACGCTGCTTGCCGTCTTAACGGTATGTCTTACAGCACGTTTATGCACGGTCTTAAACTTGCCGACGTAAACCTCAACAGAAAGGTTCTTGCCGACATCGCCGTAAACGACGCTGCCGCTTTCACGGCTCTCACCGAGACCGCTAAGGCAAAGCTTGCAAAATAATCGACAGGCCGTAACGAATAATCCGTTGCGGCTTTTCTAAATTATAAGCATATTTAAAACGTATTAAGACCGTATCGAAAACAGGCGAATACGTTATAATAAGTCGATAACACCCGACAGAGTAATGATTACGTCCAAAAACAACCAACTCGTAAAAGAATTAGCTTCTTTGAAAGAAAAGAAATATCGCGACGAAAAAGGATTGTACCTCGTCGAGGGGTACAAAATGGTTCGCGAGGCTTTGCTTGCGAAAAAGAAGGTAAAAACGCTTGTCGGAACGGAGACCGCCTATAAGGAATCGGGCATAGAGAAACTTATATCGGACAAGTCCGATTTAGCGGTAGAAACCGTTTTTGTCAGCGAGGACGTTTTGTCGAGAATAAGCGACTGTAAAACTCCGCAGGGCTTAGCGTGCGCTCTTGAAAAGGAAGAGTATTCCGCCGATCCGCCTGCGGGTAACTGCATCTTGCTCGACGGCGTTTCCGATCCGGGGAATATGGGTACGATCATCCGTACCGCCGCGGCTGTCGGGGTAAAGGATATTTATCTCGTTAATTGTTGCGATCCGTTTTCGCCGAAAGTCGTCCGTTCGTCAATGAGCGGTATTTATTCGGCGAGACTGCATTTCATCGATTACGACGATTACGAAAAAGTTTTTAAAGATACGGAACTTATCGCCGCGGATATGGGCGGCGAAAATATCTTCGGGTATAAGCCGTCGGGGAGGTTCTGTATTGCCGTCGGAAACGAAGCCAACGGACTAAGCGGAAAAACGATAAAAGCCGCAAATAAAATCGCGAGCATTCCTATGACGAAAAACGCGGAAAGTCTCAACGTGGGCGTCGCGCTTTCCGTAATGCTTTACGAGCTTACGCTCGGTTCGGGCGGAAAGCTTGCGGAGTGATAAATCAATAAAAATATAACAGGAGAATAATATGTCAGGACATAGCAAATGGGCTAACATAAAGAATAAAAAAGCCAAAACGGACGCGGTAAAGGGCAAAATATTCACCAAGATCGGCAGAGAAATCGCCGTCGCGGCAAAAGGTAACCCCGATCCGTATACCAACAGCAAGCTCGCGGACGTAATCGCCAAGGCGAAAGCCGCGAATATGCCTAACGATAACATTAAAAGAAGTATCGCGAAGGCTGCGGGCGAACTTAACAACGTCAACTATGAAAATCTTACCTACGAGGGTTACGGCGTAGGCGGAAGCGCGGTTATCGTTGCCACGCTTACCGACAATAAAAACAGAACGGGCGGCGATGTCAGACATATTTTCTCCAAGTACGGCGGAAATATGGGTACGACGGGTTCGGTTTCGTATATGTTCTCGAACAAAGGCGTTATCGTTATCGAAAGAACTGTCGATCTCGACGAAGACACGATGATGGAAGTCGCTCTCGAAGCCGGCGCGGAAGACGTTATCACTTGCGACGACTCTTACGAAATAAGAACGGCTCCCTCCGATTTCTCCGCGGTCAGAAAATATCTCGAAGACAAGGGATATGAGTTCCTCGAAGCGGAAACCATGATGATCCCCACCGATAAGGTCACGCTTGACGATCAGCAGGTCGAAACTTTCCGTAAAATGCTCGACGCTTTCGAAGATCACGACGACGTTCAGGACGTTTATCACAACGTTGATCTTCCCGACGACGAAGACGAGGATTGATTGTCTTTTAATAAATACTAAATATGTGAGGCGGGCGATTTATTCGCTCGCCTTTTATGTTAAAAGTAAATCGTTATCGGGAGGCTTATATCATTTCAGTCGAAAATACAAAAAAAGAGTTCCGAAAACAGATGAAAAAGTGCTCCTTTTTGCATGTTTTGCAACGTTATTCGCCCGCTTTTGTCGTAAAAGGTAGAAATAACGAAAATTTTAAACTTTTTTTGAAAAAGGTATTAAAAACAGTTGACAAAGAGAGGTGTGAAGTGGTAAGATAAGCAAGCAAATTGAGCGAGGGCTTATGTAAGCCGTAAC
>CAKQMB010000017.1 GCA_934254825.1 uncultured Clostridia bacterium
CCTGCAATTGGATGGATTGTATTGGGGTTTGGGTGTTTTCCGTCTTTCATCTTAACTACCTCTTCAAATTCCGATTTGTTGAAATAATTATACCATTTTTCACCGCAAAAATCAATGGCTTGATAGGGCTGTAAACGCTATTGTTTTTACTTTCAAACTCGAAAGGATTTTGCGACTTTGGCAATTAGGCGTGTGCTTGTCTTGATACAAGTCGGCTCGCTGCGCTCGCCGAAGACAAGCACACGCCTAAACCTAACCGAACCGACCGAAATAACGGAAAACGGAATCGTAACGAAAGCGGTGTTCGCCGCTGACCCGCTTGGCGAATCACCGCTATTCTTCGTTTACGAATATTTTCCGTTTTTTTGCCCGTATTTGCAGGTGCGGATTTTCGCTTAGTTACTTTTGCGCATTTGTGCTATTACTTCCGGGCTTACAGCACCCATATAGCAACCTTCGTCCCAACATACGAAATCGTCAAAGAGTAGTAATTTTTGATCTTCGAGTCCGATAGGCCCGGCAATATCGTCGTCCATAATGTCCGAGATAAAATATTGAGGCAGCCCGCGACTATACACAATCTTTTCGCCGCTCTTTTCGATATATTTGAGTATGTACGCAATGGCTTCGCCTATATGCGAGCGAGTATCTATCTGTCGAAAGTCGTTTCGACCGAAATGCGTGTTAAAATAGTCGTTCTGATACGTTATCTGCCTTTTACGTTCCGAAAAACTGTAACTTTCCACTTCGTCCATACGTCCCGGCATCGTTCCGTCGGGGATATAAAATATACCATGGAAGTGTAGGCGTTGCTTTTTCGGACTACGTTCCCATACGCCGATGTATTTCCAACCCTTGCGGTTGCACAAATGTCCCAGCATAACGCGCAGTTTTTTCCTGAACGATTCTTCCGTGTGAATAGCGTCGTTATACGTTATCGTAACGAAATAGTTGAAGTTCTGCAAGTTTGCTTTTCTTATCATTCGGATACGCCTTGAAACGAGATTTCTGTACTTGCGCTCCATATTCAGCGTGACGTATTTGTCCGTCGCTTCCTCGTCTTTGAAGAACGGTCGCATACCTTCCGTTATGAAGCGTTTTCTTGCCGTTTTCGGCAGTTTCAGACTGTCGGCGTAAAACTTATCAAAGAGTTGCTTTTTCGTCGTCGTAACCGTTTTTACGGGCTTTAACGGCGGTTTGTTTTCGTTCGGCGTTTCCGTTGTTTCTTGCGTTTCGGTTTCGGGATTTTCAGCCGCAATTTCTTCGGGCGGACTTTCCGCTTTTTCTTCCGCAGGGATTATTTTTTCGCCGTTTTCGTCTTGCGTAACGGTTATTTCTTCTTCGGCTTTTTTCGGTCGCCGCCTATATGGTCGCTCGGTGTGGGGAATTGCAATATAATGACTGCCGTCGAAATAGACTTTTGTTTCTCCGTATGGCATATTACACCTCCTCGTCGCGGTAAAGACCGCTTATGAAATAACTGTTTTGCGCTTTCAGTTCGGCAACGCTTGCTTTTTCGGTTGCGTATTCGAGATAATCCGAAAGCCCGACGTTCGTTTTGCTTGCCAAGTCGTTGAAATAGTCCGAAAAGCAATCGGTCGTAAAACGATTGCGGTAAATCTTGTAGTTCATCAAAAAATACCGCTTGTTTTCCGCTTTGCCGTCCATCGTTCCGCGTTCCTTTTCGACTTTCACGATAGAATAGCCGTAGCGGTTGTAAATCCGAGCATTGCGTTTCCATATCCAAGCCGTAACAGATTTCAAAAGATACACGAGCAAAGTATTGTCGCCGCGACGATAACGGAAGTCGTAATACAGGGCTATAAAGCGATTAAACGTCATTTCGGACAGCATATCTTCGATAGTATAAAACGGCAAGGCAAGCCGAGTATCCCCGGCGGAAACGATATTTACGATGTCGCAGAGATCTCTTGCGTCCGCACCCCAACTTTCCGGGCGTTGCTCGTCGGTAAAGACTTTTATAAACGGAAAATTATCTACCGTCGCCGAGTGTCGGCACATTTTAAGCCAACTGTTAAACAAATCGTTCTTCTGATTGGTTTCGTCGTTCTTTTTCTTGACTTCTTTCAGTTCGAGATTGTTTCCGCGTTCTTTGCCTATTTCGGTAATTGCCACAACCCCGAATTCAAAACTACCGGCTTTCGGATTGTTTTCCAAAACCTTTTTGCCGAGCCGTAACACGTCGAAGTCGAGAATATGCGAATGTCGGCTACGGCGTTGTCCGTCTGAGAAAAAGTCCAACGCCCACAACGGGAAATTACCGTCCGACAGCAAGCGGTTGTCCGTTCTTACCGAGTAATTCGCCACGATAAGGCTTGTTTCGAGAATGTATATGAAAAACGCCTGCGCATAGGTAGAAAGGACGTCGAATAAATAACTTTCTTTCAGTGCGTCGTCGTATGTAAGACCGTATTTTCGACTGTCATACCCGAATAATTGCAAGTCGTCGTTACCGTGTTTTTCGTAACGTATGCGTTTTTTCGTTACAAATTCTTTTGCAGTTGCGAGATTATACACCGTGCCGTAATCCATACAGGCGACGAGTTCTTGCTCGAAACATATCCACGGAAAATACGGAAACTTCATATCCGCTTTCTGTAAGATATCGAAAGCCTTTTGCCGAAACATTACTTCCTGACTTAATGCCATATCCGTAATCATAGTCGTTTTTCGCTTGCCCATACTTCCGCAAGTCATCGAAACGATAGGCAGTTCGTTTATAAAACCGCAGTTCTTCGCTTCGTATTTGCGTAGTTTGTTAAGGGCGAATTTCTTACGCCAACGCTCGAATAAAACGTAGGCGATAAGGATAAGTCCCCACCACGGAAAAAACTTGAAGAACGGTTGTAAATCCCGAACGAGTTTTACGATTTGCGTATATATCCCGACGAAATCGAAAGACACGGCAAAGTAGAAATAATACGCGAAAAACGCTATTACAATACTTGCGAGATTTAAGTGAAACGCCCACATAACAAGCCACGAAATCCATACCCAATTATGGTCGCGCAAAAACTCTATATAACCGCAAACAAACCGCTTTGTCGGCTGATACGTTACGGCGGATATTTTCTTGAACACGCGCAAAGGAAGGGTATCTACGTCGTAGTTGTTATTGCCTTTTGCATACAGACGTTTTACGGCTATAATCAGCACCAAAACGCACGGCAAAAGTATAGTCAAAACCTTTGCCAGAACGCCTGCTTTTTGCCCCGTTGCTCCGAGCCAAGAAAAGAAGTTTTCTTTGCTTACAAGCAGCCTGAAATATGTTGCCGCATTGCTTTTGAAGCCCTCTATGTCGGACGGCAAAATAGTTACGCTATCAATAATTTTTGAATAGTCCGTCACGCTCGGAAATCCGTCCGTTTCAAAACCGAATAATACACAGAAATAATACTTAAAACTGCCGTATAAGTCGGTTAAAGCCTCAAAAGCGCGACAATAGGAGAGTCGGAACACGAACACGCCGAGCAAAATAAATGCCGCCGTTAGGGCTATCGTAAGCCATATATTAAGCCGTCGTTGCCACTTCATACAACACCTCCGAAATTGTATTTTCCTGCGGTATTTGCTTTGCTGTATAGACAAAATAACTTACCGCAAGAACAATGATGATAAGCGATAAAACCGCTATAATTCTCTTAAAAGTTTTCAATAGATTTACCTCCTGTTTTTTATAAAAATAACGCCGACAGAATTACTTCCGCCGGCGCCGTTTGTGTTAGTCGTAATCGTTGTAATCTCCGTAGTCCGGCTCGTCAATCGTCGCTACGACTTTTTCGTAAATTTTTCGTTCTTTGCGTTCCTGCCCCTTTCGTTTTACACTCTTTCCGATAGCCGAAATTCCTTTAATCGGGAGCGAAATTACCCACACGATTGCTTGCAAAATATACGGCAAAATCGGGGCGAGAAGCACAAGCAAAAGTATAAGCAACAGTAGATACAAAATCGTCTTTCCGCGGTTGTTCAGACTGACGTCTATTTCCGTTTCGTTTACCGGATCTTTGCTGCCTGATTGCTTGTTGTCTATAACGCCCAAGTTGTATGTAATGCCGTCCGTCTCGAACTTCAAGCGAAGAATGGTTACATCGCCCACGATAGTAGACTTTTCTATCGTTGAAGTCGGGTAACTGCTCAAAGTGTAGTCGGTTTCGGCAAAGCGAAGAACCCACTTTTTACCTTTGAGTTCGTTTAACGCCGCGTCCGTAAGTTTGGACGAAGTCGTTACGTCGAATATTGCGCCGTGGTAGATGTTTTCTCGGTTTTCGCCGCTAATAAAATCGTCTATGCTTTGAATGCGATCCCATTTATACGTTCCCGCGAACCAACCTCCGCCGGTATGTTCAACTTTATCGGTATATTTCAGATAAGCGTATTTATCTGCCTTATCCCCGAAAGTTTCTCTTTCTCCGACGCCGGTTGCAAACATCCAAGAATACTTCTGGGTTGTATAATACACGTCCGCTTCCAAGAGTTTATCTATGGGCTTGTCCGTGTTGAACGCCACGAAATGGCTGTCGCATGCTCCGACGTATAGTTTGAAACCGTCTTTATACCGCACGAACCCGACGAACTTATCCGTAACGACTATCGTTTCGATATCTACGCAATTTACATACGGTTTGCCGTTTATCTCACCGAAACAATATTGCTTATTGACCGCATAATTGACCTCGGTAACTGTATTTCCGCCGCTTGCCGGTTTGTCTATGTTTTCGTCGAACGGACGATAAATAGAAGATATGGCGTAATACCGCACGGCGTCGTCTTTTATCGTAAGACCGACAACTTTGTATTTGTAAAACACGCCGTCAGAATTCAAAAACTCCAACTTGTAATTGTGATACGAAATGCTGTCGTTAATGGTCGTCGAAATGTTGATAGACGAGGCTTTGAAGTCTTTGGCTTTACCGCTCGGCTGATAGACGTATACGAAAAGTTCTTTATTTACGCTTTCGGCAAGTTGAACTATTTGCAATGAATAGTCGTCCGCTTTGGTCGGGTAATTGTCCGGATTAAACGACGTATCCTTTTTCAAATCGTCCATCGCGCCCGAATACGTTATGCTTTCCGCTTTGGCTATGACGGGCGTCTGTACCGCCGTGAAAACGGTACACAACACCGCAACGAAAACGAAAAACATAGAAACTATCTTCGTTTTCATCGCTTTCGTCAAAACTCGATCACCTCCCGGTCAAAAGTAATTCCCGTAACCCTGCGTTCAAGCGCAAAGTTGAGTTTTACGCTCGATTCGCCGTTATACGAAGTGATAATAAGCGTGAACATATCGTTGTAGCCTTTGTTCTCGCAAACGACTTCGTTGTCCGAATACACGGCTTGAAGTATCTCTTGCGGAGTGCTGCCTTTCGGGACAACGGTAAAAGATTTTTCCTTTTTCTCGATGATAAAACCGTTTGAAAGGTCTTTTTCGTTACCGAAGTAATGCGTTTCGCCGTCAACCGAGAAATCGAAGTTTTCGTTCGTCTTGTTCGGCACTATCTTTACGGAATAGCCTTTCGTTTCGCTCTGGTTAAACGCAAAAGTATATTTAACGTCTACCGAAAGCGGTTCTTGCGGCGTTACAACGTAGCCGTTTGCGGTCGTCATAACGTCCTTACCGTTTACCGAAACGTAAAACGTTTTGAAATCGCTCGTGAACCCGTTCGTGAAGTAGGCGAATACGCCGATTACGGCTACGATAACAAGCAATATGACTATGTAAGAAACAACTTGTCCTATTTTAGATTTTGTCATTGATAGCCTCCTTTACGCATTTCAGGTTAAAACGCGTAAATCGTGTCCGACAGCGAAATATTCGTAACGGTGGACGTGATGTCGATATCCAGCAACGCTTCCTCGCCGCTCACTTTATCCCTTACAACAACATACCACATACAATTGTCGGGAATACCGCCCGAACGGGGATCGGTATACGTTCCTTTGTAAGTGAAACGGTAACCGGTACGCGGATAAGGCGAGGCATAAGACGATTCGGATTTCAACGCTTTGATTGTAAGTTTATTGTCCGTAATCGACGCCGTGAAAAAATCTTCGGGCTTGATGGTAAGCGATAAATCGTTGCCGAGAACTTCGTCCTTATACTTGTATACGCCTTCTTCAAGGTTGAACACGATTTCTTCGGTAGAACTTACCGAGCCGTTGACGATATACGTCTTAGTCATCGTAAATCTGCCTCGCCCCTGAACCTTTACAATCTCGAAATCTCCGTATTTAGAACCTACCGCGCCGAGAGTGTTTTTAAGATTGAGGGTAATTTCGTTCGTCGTGCCTGCCGTCAGATTGACCGTGCCGGTGTTCGTAATTTCTTTTCCGTTATGAATGAAAGAAAGGGATTCGGGCTTACCGTCGTAGATAATGGTACACGTTGCCGAAAAACCGCCTACTCTGGTAGTTGCCGTAACGTATGCGCTTGCGCCTTCAAAACCCTTCAATGCGGTAATCGTTGCGGACAACGCTCCGTCGCTTTCGGGCGTAAGAGTTAAGTATTCGCTTATATCCTTACCTTCAATGGGCGTACACCATTCGATTTTCCAATCGACGGACTTATCGGGCGCGTCCACGGGCATAACGGTTGCCGTAATGACTTTCGATACGGTTTGCTGTCCGTTTGCCGCATAAGTCGTAAACGATTTACTCATTTTCAAAGCCACGGGAGCAATATTTTCGTCCGAAACGGGGTTTTCCGTTGGCTCGGTTGCCGCTTTCGTGTTCTCTGCAACTTTTGCTTCGATGGATTTATTCCCGATTGCGATTACGAGCGAAGAAATAATGCCCGCAAAGAGAAGAACTATTGCCGTAAACACGGCTATCCATTTGATTTTATTTGTTTTTTCCATATTGACTTATACCTCCTTAAAAGTCGATGTTTCCGTTGCTGATTTTTACGGTGTTGACGGTCGAAACAATGTAAACGTTAAGTGTTTTGTTAAGACCGGATTTACCTTCGGTAACCTTGATTTGGAAGTAAGGAAGATTGCCGCTTGCATCCGTTACGTCCTCTTTGTACATATCTTTGGTTTGACCGCCTGACGAGTTTCCGATCGTTGTACCGCGAGTGTTTTCATAACGTTCTTTTGCTTCAATAACGAGTTTTCCGTTTTCGATCTTTGCGGAAATAAAGTTGCTTTTGACGCTATCGAGAGTGACGTTGACTTCTTCGCTCCAAGATTCTCCCGTAAGAGTAGTTCTGAAAGTGCCCTGTACAAACGAGCCTACGCCCGTAACCGTTACGGAATAGTTGCTGTATTCCGAGCCGATGTCGTTGAACACGTTAGTAAGAGAAATGCTTTGCGTGTAAGTCTGACCGCGTTTGAGTTGAAGAACGCCGGTAAGTTTGCCTCGGCTTTGAGTTCCAATACCCGAAACGTCGATGTTCATATTTGCGGGTTTACCGCTGAACGTTACGGCGCAAGTGCCTACAACGCCGCTATCTCTCGAAGTTGCGGAAAGAATTGCCGAACTGCCTCTGAAAGACTTTTTGCAAGTGAGTTTTGCCGTCAATGCGCCGTCCGAAGTAGGAGTAAGAGTAAAGTAATCGGTGATTGCTTTGTCTTTAAGCGGAGCGTCGTCCGACCATTCTATTTTCCAATCGACTTTTTTATTATCTACGTCGGACGGATTAAGAGTTGCCGTTACGTCGTAAGAAACGCCGACTGCATTTGTTGCAGCCGCATATCTCGGCGCACTCATCGAAAGAAGGATAGGTCCGTTATCCGGCTTGAAAGCAAGTTCCGATGCTTCTGCCTGATTGTCGGGTTTTGTATCTACCGGTTTATTCCCGATTGCGATTACAAGCGAAGAAATAACGCCTGCAAAGAGAAGAACGATTGCCGTAAAGACCGCAATCCACTTGATTTTGTTTGTTTTTTCGTTATACATATTGATTTTTACCTCCGAAATTTTAGATTTTTGGGTGTAAAAAACTACGGCTTACCGAAAAGCAAACCGTAGTTCTCTACAAAGGGTTATGCTTATCTCAAAAGCATATTAAGGAAACTCTTATCCGAAGTCCTTGCAGGCTTAATCGGACATTCGTAAACGGTGCCGTCCTCATCGTAAGAACGCACAGAATAGGTGTTGCCCTTGATGGTTTTGCCTTTTACGTCCTTGATTTCAAACGGGGTAATTACGAGTTCGGCTTCCATTTCGCCGTCGAATACGATATCCAAAACGGTATAACCGCCTTTGTCGGGCGGAATTACGCCTGCCTTAATATCTCTGCCTCTGACGTTGCCTTTGATGAAGTAGGAATAGTACTTCTTGCCGTTACTCTCGAAAGTTTCTCTTTCAACTTTGCATTTTGCTATGTTTTCCATAATTTTTAGTCCTCCTGATTATTTTGATTATTTAGATTTTTTGCGAGAAATATCGCGTGCTTCCTGCTTGGATTTACCTTCCGCAAGAGCCTTTTTGTACTTGTAAAGTCCGGCGTGATCACTCTGACACTGGAGATACCCGGAACGGATACCCGCTTCGAAGTCGGTAAGTTTTGCGCCTTCCTTTTTGCCGTAGGTGTGTACTTTCTTTTTTCTGTCCAAAGCATAGCCTTTTGCGCGCTTGGAAGGGATAGACCATCTGCGCTCGTTATAATTGTTTGCATTGGACGAAGTAGTTTCTTTGTTTGCCACTTTCGTGTCCTCCTGATTTTTAATAAATAATTTTGTCCGTATCGCCGATAACGCAGCGTTTGCAGGACTTACGTCTTATAGGGTTTTTCACTCCGTACAGCCCGCTATTAAATTGTAAATATGGTAACGAACGCCGTTATTTTTGTTGAAACATCACGTTTCGGGCGATACTTTCGTAGGTGAGCGGCCGCTCTTACACTTGCAAGTACCCCGAATTGATCGGTTTCTTTATTATTTTTGGGCGTTCGGTTTACCCGATGAGGTTAGTCTATATACGTTCTTGCGTACATAGTGCTGGGAATACGCTTGCCGTCAAGGTTCTTGCGTTCCCAAAAGATGTTTTCGTACTCGCGGTCGCGCCTTTTCGTGCGACGATAAAATGTGTCGTGGCTCAACACAACGGTATCTTCCGTTTCACTGTGCTTGATGCCGACTACCTGTTTTACGATGTAGTCCCGCGTGCGATAGACGTTCATTGCGTCTATCATAAAATCCGGTTCGTAGTTCATTTTTTAAGTCCTCCGTAAATTGTTATTATTTGTTGCATGGTTGCTTTGTCCTCTCCGGAGAGGGTAAGAAGTAGTTTTTGTAACAACGCCGTTTGCTTGTCGTTCATGCGCGGTCTGTCTAATCTGAAACCGTCTACGACGTGGATTCCGCCGCCGTTACCTTGGGTGGTGTACACCGGATATGTAAGGGAGAGTTCCAACACGTCATATTCGATTGTTCTTTTGCTGACGCCGAATTCCGACGCGAGATTTTCTCTCGTTTCGTGTCGGCGCACACACAAGACTTCAAGTATGGCTTGTCGTCTTTCCGCTGCCGTCATATCCGCTGTTCACCTCCTTTTCCGAACTTCTTGCCTGCATTCTACAGGTCAAACTCGCAAGTTTTTTGCGACTTTGAAAAAATAATTTAATTTTTTTGAGATTTTTTTCGGGGAAAACGAAAAGGCCCCGATAAACAGACTTCTTTCTTGAAGAAATCTATCTATCGGAGCCTCTCGATTACCGGTTTAACTCTCGACTTGCAAAGAATGTGACCTGATAAGGACTTACAGCAAAAACCTGCCTTACCGTCGTTATTCTGTATTTAATTGTCTAATTGTTGATCGGGCGGAGGATAATAATCCACTTGCTCGTGTCTGCGACCTTTCGGCGTGCTAACGCTTACAATTCCGCATTTAGGACATCGCAGTTTCGCAAGACCGTCTGCCGTTCGGTATCCGTAATGCAGTTTTCCGCAGTTCCGACAATAACATTGAACAGGCTTGTCCCATTTGTTTGTCATCTCAATCTCCCACAAAAACACTTAAAATTTCTTTATACACGAAACCAAAACGCCCTGAACGTCGCATTTATCCACGATAATATCCGGCATTTGCTTGTTTTCGGGGTGCAAAATGATTTTGCCGCCTTTATGATACAACTTTTTCAAGGTTGTTTCGCCGTCTACAAGCGCAACGATGATTTCACCGTCCTCGGCAGAGTTCTGTTTCTTTAATACAAGCAGATCACCGGGGCTGATACCTGCTTCTATCATACTGTTTCCTTCCGCGTGCAGTAAAAAGAAATCGCCTTTACCGAATATGTCCGTAGGGAGGGCGTAAGTATCTTCGTAGTTTTCTTCCGACGGGTTGGGTATTCCGCAAGCAATACTGCCGATAAGAGGAGCAAGAACAAAGTTGCCTTTTTGAAGTTTCGGCAAAGGGATTATCTTACCGAACTCGCTTCTTTTCAATATACCTTGGTTTTCAAGTTCCATAACGTAACGTCTGACCGTCGCAAGCGAACCGAGATTGAGTTCGTTCATTATGGTGCGGTAACTCGGCGTAATGCCGTGTTCTTGCTGATAGGCGATATTGAATTCCTTGACTCTTTGGAGCGTTTCTACGTTGAGACTTTTCATTTGCGTTCCTTTTCTGCTTAACGAAACGGTGCGTTTCGTTTTGTGTGCCTGTATTCTATCATAAACAAAAACGAATTTCAAATTTTCACTTCCCGATTTCGGGCAGTGAAACAAGTTTTTATAAAAAAATACTCCCGCCGTTAAGCGAGAGTATAAACACTGTCAAAATTTAATATGCGGATTTGATAACATCAACGAACTTGTTGAATTCCTCAACCGCTTTTCGGGGCGATTTGATTTTTACTTTGCCTTGCGTGCCGATTACCCAAGTAAATAACGGTTTCGACACTTGAATATTGATATCCACGGAGAAATTTGTTTCATCAATCGAGCGAATACGAATATCGTCGCCGAAACGGTCAAAAATTTCCGAGAGCAAATCTTTGGTGAAAGTCAACGTTACCTTATGTAATTCGCCGCTACACATAGAGAAAACTTGCTTACGATACTGTTCGGTATTGAAAAGTTCGTATTCCGGGTGCGGCTGTCTTTCCGTATTTTCGACCGATACGTCGTCCATTTTATCCAAACGATAAGTAACGATTTCATCGTGTCCGTTGTTGAAACAAAGCATATAGTAATTGTCTTTGTTCCAAACCATAATTATCGGGTTTGCGTAGTATCTTTTACCGCTTTTGCGATATACCTTACAATGTTTTTCGTCGTAATCGAAATACTTGAATGAAATTTGCTTATTATCGTTGATTGCTCGTTCGATGGCGTCAACGCTGTATATAAAAGAACTGTTGCCGAATTTGCCTTTATCAAACGAAACGATATTTTTAGAGATAAGCATTGCCTGATACGAGCAGAGAGTACCGGAGAGTTTTTCGATTATGCTGTTCTTTTGCGGCGGCGTTAATTTCGATGCCTTTATCACGTCGGACAGTAAAACGATTTCTGCCGTATCGAACGGACGATTGGCAACGTAGTAATAATGAAACTTCTTTTTGAAGGACAAAACTTCATAGCCGAATTCGTTCAAGAGTGCTATATCCGCAGACAAAACCTTTCTCGAACCGCTAATACCTTTTTCGGCGAGTTTTTCAATGATTTCGTCCGTGTGCATAGGGTGATCTTCATCCGTATACCGACAAAGAATATCCCAGAGAACAAGAAGTTTGATTTTGTATTCGTTAGGTTGAGCCATATAATTCTCCCCACCGTCTTTTGTTATATTATACCTATAACTAATTGAAAATTTTCCCAAACAGCGAATTTCGCTCAACACTGATTTAATTGCTCTTATCTTTAAAAATCAAGCTGAATACAATGCCAAAACTAATGCCAAAGCATATGCCTACACAAATTCCTGCTGCACTCTTTAACACATTTACAAAAACTACACTCCATATAAGTGTCATTGTAATTCCAACAATTAAGCCAATTAGAATATTCTTATTTTTCATATGTTCACACCGCCAAATTCAAATTTGTCTAACCGTTATCATCACAATCATTAATCCAGCACGATTTCCTTTTTCTTGCCGTTTTTCTTACGAGGCCATTCGCGAATACGAGTAACCAATTCGAGATTTACCGCTTGTAAATTTCCGTCGCATTCGATTAAGAGTCCGTTGTCCGTAACTTCTTTCACGGTGCCTTTAACGGCACTGCTGTCGCTCGCAACGGTATAAACCAAGCATTCCTTGCCGATAAATTTTTGTGCCAATTCTTTCATAAAAATATTCTCCTTGTTCTGTTTTTTTCGATTCAAAATATGTCTGACTGCCGCTATTCTCCTTCGCCGTTTGATACTCGGAATGATCACAAGGAGGAGCAGGGCAAGCAAAATGATAAAATAACTGTCCATTTTTATCCCCCGGTTTATGCTCAGGAGATTTTATTCCCGGCCTTGGTATACCGCATAGCTTCCTTGCAGTACACCGACAGATTGACGATCCATACAAGGCATACCGCAAACGAGGGCAAAAAGCCGATCTCAAACACAAGCGCACAGATCGCAAGTACAATGGCTAAAACCGTGCAAACCATATTTGTTGCGGAGTATGCTTTGAACGCACATTTGCCGATCATAATTTTTTCGGCTTCGTCGCAGTCCTCCATCCACTTTTTTTGAAACCTCATATCGTAAACAGATGCTTTCTTTTCGGGATTGGTCTGCTTTGCAGTGTCAATACACTTCTGTTGGATGATAACCGCCTCGACCATAACGGCGAAAAATGCTGCAATGGCGATAAAAAGCACAATGGTTCTTTCCTTGCTTTCGAACATAGCAAAGCCACCGGAATAAGCTGCCGCAATGAGAAAATACGAGAAAACCAGTGATGCGCTTGAGATCCAAATTGCGATCGAGAGCTTTCTGTCAATCTCATCCGAGATGTCCTCATCCTCGCCGTCCCATGCGCCGAGCAGCTTCTTTGCACTTCGGTAAATCGGAATGCAGATCGCCGGCACGACGACCGCGACGGCTACCGTCAGCCACGGGGCAATGTGCGTCCCGAAAAACAAGCCTGCGCTTTTCAGACCGCCCGTGAGCGTATCCAGCCGGAAGCGCCCCGACAGATAGCCGCCTGTCCAGCCAACGATCATGGCTATGACAAGCACAAGGATGAATTTCGGCAACGCTCTCCGATTTGCCCGTTTAATTTCTTTCTTATTCATTTTCTTCTTCCTCCTGTAAATAGAAGATTTCTTCTACGGTAACACCGCATACCTTTGCAATCGTCAGCGCAAGGGTAACAGACGGCGAATAATCGCCCCGTTCGATCAGGCTGATCGTCTGCCGTGATACGCCGCATAAGCGTCCCATTTCCTGTTGGTTGACATTCAGGATCGCCCTGAATACCTTCACGCGATTTCGCAGTACCACACCGCACCTCCGTCCGACATATTCGCTATACATTATGACAATTATTTTTGTCATAATGAATTATACTATTGTCTTTTTGATTTGTCAAGAGGTTTTAACGCTAAAATTTTGAAAATTAATCAAATTACAAAAAAAGAGGCTTGCCGATAAGCCTCTAAATGCTTTTTATACTTGCAAACATATCCCGCCAATACTTTTCTTTTTCTTCCGTCGTCATACCGAAAGTCGGATCATCTTCTTCGTGAAATACATTTACAATCTTCAAGCCCTTGCGTTTTGCGTAATTCATTGCAGTTTTCGCTCCGCTTGGGTTCTTTTTTGTGTCAACGTAGCAGATAAGTATGTCAGATTGGTCAATCATCTGGCGATTGCTTGCAATAATTTGCTGTTTGAAGTGCAAATCTTCAATATTAAATATGGTAGTTATAACATCCTGATAGGGAACGTAATCTATATCGTGTTTCTTTTCAACGGTATGGTAACTTGTTAAAACAACTTCTATTTTTATATCCGGGTGACTTTTTCTTGCCAAACGGCAAACACGCAATGCCATTTGGTCAAATTCGCCGTGTGTTCCCATAAAAAAATGGCTGCAACCGTCGGCGATATATTGCTCGACGACTTTTTGCAACCGTTCTTCAACTATTTTAGTCTGATAGACATTCCTATGACCTATAAATGAAATTGTCTTTTCCATACCGCAGCCCCGAATTTTGTTGCGGCTATGATACTTATAAAATAAGATGCCGCCCCCAAACGAGAGCGGCAAATATAGAATACCGACCGTTTGAGCGCCAACCCCGTTCACAACAAATGAAGTATCACGAAAAGACGCAATGCGAACATACTGTTTGTAAACACGGACGATATATCTACCGATGTTTAGGTATGCGCATTCGCGCTGTCTAGGATACTTCAATAAACGAAATATGTTTGTTGTGAATTCCACCGCAAAACGGCTTCTTTCGAGGTTGGCTTCTATATTTTAGCGTTTTTTGAGAAAAAAGTCAAACTTATAGCGTTGCGGTAGACGAAAACTAATTGTTTTTGTCAGTTTCTTCGGGTTTTTCTTTGTAGTATTCAATGGCACACGATAGTAAAGCCAAAGCAAAGGCTTTTTTATCCTCTGCGGACAATTCAGCAATGCTCGGAACGCCAACTGTTTCAACTGCAAATTTGTCCTTTACTGTTTCTTTCATATGATTGCCTCCTTTTTGAGGAGAGCATAACAACCAAACTCGCAGGTTTCTTGCGACTTCAAAAATTTTTTCCAAACTATTTTTTCAAACTCGCAAAGATTTTGCGACTTTAACTCGTAATCTTGTGGACAAGAAAGAAACAAGACGATTTTTTCTTTCTTGCGGAAAGCCTATCCGATCCCGTTGTCGCCGTAAAGGGAAAAAATTATTGTGAGAACTTTCAAGAAACAGATTTCAACCAATATTTTTTTCTTTTTCCTTGACGGCTCCGCCGTTATCGGATTGTTCGGTTTCCGTCGAAAGACAAAAAATAAGTTAAAGGAGTAGCAAAGCAGTTATGAAGACAGCAGTTATCTATGCTCGGTACAGCAGCGATAGTCAGACCGAGCAATCCATCGAAGGGCAACTTCGCGTTTGTCAGGAATTTGCCAAAAACAACGATATTTTAATAGTTGACACTTATATCGACCGCGCTATGACGGGAACGAACGATATGCGTCCCGACTTTCAGCGTATGATAAAAGACAGCAATAAGCGTGCGTGGGATTTCGTTATCGTTTACAAATTAGACCGTTTCAGCAGAAACAAATACGAAACGACAATCCACAAGCATACCTTGAAAGAAAACGGTGTAAAAGTGTTGTCCGCTATGGAGAATATTCCCGACAGTCCCGAAGGAATTATCCTTGAAAGCCTTCTGGAAGGCATGAACCAATACTATTCTGCCGAGTTATCGCAGAAAGTTCTTCGCGGATTGAACGAAAGTTATCGCAAAGGAAATTACACCGGCGGAATGCAGATATTCGGCTATAATGTTGTAGACAAAAAGAACGTTATTGATCCGTTTGAGGCGGAAATCGTAAAAGAGATTTTTAGGCGTTTTGCAAAAGGTGAAACAGGAAAAAGCATTGCCGATGATTTAATCTCTCGTGGGATACGGACAAAACGAGGACATTACGTTGACGATAAGCGCATATACAAAATCATTCAAAACACCAAATACATCGGAAAGGTTCAGCACGGCGATACCGTTTACACAAATATTTACCCTCCGATTATCGATGATGTAACGTGGCAAACGGTTCAATCCATAAGAAACGCCAATAAACACTCTCCGGGAAGCAAGAAAGAAAAGTTTGATTATTTACTTTCCGGCAAATTGATATGCGGCGACTGTAAGCAATTTATGGTCGGGGTTACGTCCACTAACAGATGGGGCACCGTTTATAAATATTACACCTGCTTATCCAAACGGAGAAGAAAGCAAAAATGCGGAACGATGACAATTCACCGCAAAGAGTTGGAAGATTTGGTATTCAACGAAACTTGGAAAATGCTTTATGAGAATAACGACATTGATGCACTGATAGAGTACATCTGTAAATTGCATCAATGCGAATCGCAAGAAAGCACGGTAATAAAATCGTTGGAGAAAAAACGTGCCGAAGCATTAAAGGCATCGCGCAATCTGATTTCGGCTCTCGAACAAGGTATTGTTACCGAGCAGACAAAGATACGCTTGAAAGAACTTGAATGCCAAATATCACAATATGACTTTGATATTGAGCAAGCCAAACAACGCACATACAGTTATCTCACGCCGGAACTCATAAAGGATTTCTTCCGTAAAGCGGTTTGTGGCGATATTGAAAACAACGATACGCGAAAATTGATTGTAAGGAACTTCATTCGAGAAGTAATCCTTTATAAAGATAAAGTGGTAATCACTTTCAACTTCACCGATAAGCATATCACTAAAAAACGCCTACCTGATAAGGTAGACGAGATAGAAAGAACTGTAAAGCAGGCTGAAAAGTCTGCTTTTCAAGGAAAATCGGGTGTGTACAAAAATGCCGGCTCTCCGCCAACCATAAGAAACCGTCATTTTTAGGTTTAAGCCTATCAAATGGCGGTTTTTTTTAACGACTATCATATTCTATGAATTTACCGTAAAAGACTTTAGATTTAAAGATTTATTTAAACTTATATTGATATGAACGATTACACCTTAAAACCTATCGCAAAAATATATACCGATTTCGACGATAAATTCGGAATTCCCCGCCAGAGCGGACGAGTTAAATCGATTATCGGAAAAATCGTGTTCGAACCCGAATTCAGAAATCCCGACGCTTTACGCGGTCTCGAAGAATTTAATTATATCTGGCTTATTTTCGACTTTTCGCTTTCGCACAGAGACAAATTCTCCCCTACCGTTCGCCCGCCGAGACTCGGAGGCAATACGAGAATGGGCGTTTTCGCTACCCGTTCGCCGTTTCGACCGAATAATCTCGGATTATCATCCGTTAAGCTCGAAAGAATCGAAAACACCGACGAGGGTTCGGTTCTTATCGTTTCGGGCGCGGATTTATTAAACGGTACGCCGATTTTCGATATCAAACCTTATATCCCCTACTCCGATTGTCATACGGACGCGACGGAAGGTTTCACGGAAAACACCAAAGATCACAGACTCGAAGTAAATTTTCCCGATAACCTTTCAGAGAACATTCCGCAAGAAAAAAGACAGACGCTTATCGACTGTCTTGCAGAAGATCCACGCCCGTCTTATACCGAAGACGGTAAAATATTTAAAATGAAGTTCGCCGGTTTCGACGTTGTTTTTTATGTCGAAAAAGGAACATTATTCGTCACCGACGTTATACGGCTTCGGTAAGATTTCTGCAAGTGTTGATAAACACGATAAGTTCGCCGACAGAGGCCCCGCAAGCCGCTATGAGCATCGAATATCTGTAACCGACGGTGAGCGAAAGGGCAACGCCCAAAGCAAGGAAGAACAACTTGAAAACAAGCCACAAAATTTTGTTTTGTTTGAGAACTTCCGAGTTTCTTTTTGCGATTTTTATCATTTTCGGCACGAGTTTGATATCCGAATTCTCAACGAAAATTTTTCCTTCGCCGTCTTTTTTATCTGCGCCGAACGCAATACCACGTTCGGATTTTTTTAACGTTTTTTCATGGGCGAAAGCATTTCCGACATAGAAACAATCCTTTTCATTCGCTTTTTCGGCTTTATAATCGACCGACGCGCCCGAAACGGCGCCCGCGAAGCCTATTTCTTCGTTTAACGCTTTCACATTCGCCAAAGAATCGGAACTTATAAGTTCGCTTCTAACCGAAAGATCCTCTTTGAGTTCCGCAACCGCGCCGTAAGCGTCCTCTCTTATTTCAAAATCAAGATAAATTTTTCCGATAAGCTTGTGATTTTCGGCAACATAAACAACCGTTCCCGTTTCGTTCGAGTCGTCGACTGCAACGCCGTATTTTTTAAGCAATTTAACGTTTCCTATAACGACGGTTTTTCCTTCGATTTCGGAAACAATGCCTTTGCCTTCGATAAATTCCGTTTTGTCCGCTTCGACCTTTTCGCCGCCCGAAAAATACTCGTTAAGCGTTTTAGCGATCGGATTAAGCAAATTGCTTTCTGCCGAAAGAACGTATTTCGCAAGCAATTTTTCGTCGGTGGTTTCGGCCTTTACGACTTTTCCGTTTTCGCTTGTAATTACGCCGGATTTATCAAAGAAAATTTTCTTTGCGTTCGCAAGGTCGTCGAAAGACTTATCGTCGTAAATCTTTGCACCCTTAACCGCAGCGTTCACGCGGGAAAATACATAATTCTTCGCTATCGAACGAGAAATATATCCTATCAGTCCGAAAGAAATAACACCAACGCCAATACATAACCATTTTTGAGTAAGCGTTGACCAATATTGCTTAACATTAAACAACGGCGGAATAAACGTTACCACAAGCGCGACGGCAAGCAAAATCATATCGTAAATGAACATTTTCTTATCGTCGACCGACGATTTTACGTTGTACGATTTAATCTCTTCTTCCGAAAAACCGAGTTCTTCGAGCTTGATGGAAACGTTTCCGAAAACCGAATACAGACACGACATAAGCGAATACGCAAAAATCAATACGCACCCGAATAATCTGAAACCGAAATACAAAGCAATGAAAGACGAAACGAGAATCATTACTTTTTCGCCGGGATATCTCTTCTCCGCAATATCGGAAATAAGCGAATACAAGGTTTCATATCCCGCCAAAGCGTACCCGAACATATAGATCCACATAGAAGCTTTGGAGTTACTTTTTTCAAAAATAAATCCCAAAACCATTAAAACGGCAGACAGGGAAAGAATTACTATATTTTCGATTTTTTCCTCTTTCTTTTCCTTTTTCGCCTTAACGGTTTTATCTTCGATCTCCTCGTCGGCGCTTGTTTCCGCCGCTGTTTCTTCTTCGGGTTTATGGTCGCCCGTCTTGATTTCCTCATCGAAAACAAGATCGATATTCGCGTCGTCAAGAACGGACATCAGAGAACTGAAAATCTCATAATCGCCGACAGAATCGGGGATAATGTAAACAAGAGATTCATCTTCGTCGTCGAATTTCGCGTCCAGAATTCCGCCGATGTTTTTTATCTTTTCCAAAGCGTCGTTCAAAACGGTTTTTTCGATCGAGTCGTATTGTTTGATTTTATAACGTATCGTTTTAACTTCGTTCGCCATAAAAACACTCCTTTTATAAATATTTTTGTTTGCGTTTTTGCAAACAGATTTCAAATTGTCAGATGACCCATTCGCCGTTTACGAAAACGTCGAAAATCTTTCCGTCTTCGGTTTCGCATTTTATGGATAAATCTTTTGCTCCGACCATAAAATCGACATGCTCCAAAGAGGTGTTAAGCCCCGCCGCGCGAAGCTGCTCTTCATTCATATCCCCGCCGTCTTTAACGCAATTCGGATAAGAATTTCCTATCGCGAAATGACAACTTGCGTTTTCGTCGAAAAGAGTTTCGTAAAATAAAACGTTTTGTTTTCTGACGGGAGAATTGTACCCTACAAGCGCGATCTCTCCGAGATAATGCGAGCCTTCGTCGGTTTCGATAATATCTTTCAATATCTCCATACCCTTTTCAGCGTAATAATCGACAATTTTACCATCTTTAAACATTATCCAAAAGTTATCAATTATTTTACCATTTGAGCAAAGAGGCATAGTCGATGCCAATTTGCCGTTCGCAGAGAGTCTGTCCGGAGAGGAAAAAACTTCTTCCGTAGGCAGGTTAGCCGTGAAAGGAACTCCGTCGAGCGCGCCGAGTTCCGCCCCTCCGCAAAAGATATAGTCTTTCGGCATGCCGACCATAAAATCGGTTCCCGAAGAGCTTTTATATATAAATTTCTTTATCTTCGCGTTGTTCAATATCTCGCAACGCCTTTGAAGATTACGCTGATGTTCGTCCCACGCGTCGATAAACGACGGCGTATCCAATCTTACGCAAGAAGCGACAGACTGCCAGAGCTTTTTAAGCGCAACGGCGGGAGTATCGTTCGGATAAACCTTTTTCGCCCACGCTTTATTCGGGTACGCGCTCAACGCCCATCTGATTTTGTTTGAGCTTGTATATTCGAAAAACTTTAAAAACGCTTTATTTCTCGCTCTTCTCGAAGCGGAAAGTTTTTTCGGCGAAATGTTTTTCATTGCTTCGGGATCGTCCGAAGCTATCGCTATATAGCAAATCTTCTCTTCGATAAAAGTTTCTCTTTGCGCTTTTGCCCAGTCCGGAACGACGGAAAGACTTTTTTCCGTTCTGTATTTTAATCCGAGCCTGGAAACTTCCTGATCGTTCCACAACACCTCGACTTCTCTCGCGCCGTGCTTATATGCCGATTTTACAATAGCCCTGACAAGGTCGGCGGCAAGAACGGGCGCGGAAACGACAAGCTTTTCTTTTTTTTGTAAATTTACGCCGACTTTAACAAGCAATTCGGCGTAATCGTTAATAATTTTCTTCGTCATATTTTTCTCCGCAACAGATAAATCTATACGAATTAAATTTTACCAAAAAAAGGTTTTTTTGTCAATAATATAACCGATTATTAACCACAAACGGGCATATTATATGCTTGTGCCAGACAAGAATAACGAAAAGGTCGGAACATTTACGCTCCGACCTTTAATGTGTATCAAAATTCACCTCGAAACACCTATATACAATTCGAAATCGTCGAAATCACCGAAATAAACGTGAACAACGACAACGACCATTTTACAATTTTCGAGCGAAGACGTATCGAGCGTAAGTTTCAGGTTATACCCGTCAACTTCGCTTTTAGTCACAATATCCTTATTTATTGCAACACACGAATCGTCGATTTCATTAAAATCCGCTCCGCTGTTTACCGTAAGAACGTTACTTAACACAATAGAAGCAACATCTTCAAAAGGCGCAACAACGATTTCAAGCGGATTTGCCGTTGTCTCGTTGATTTTATTCGCCGCAATCGTTGCAATCGTCCCGTAAGATAAGGCGTATTCTTTCCCGTTAAACGAATACTCTCCGAACGACGCGATTTTATTGTTGATAGTAACACCCAACCTGTATTCAATTATTGTCGAAATCGAAGATCCGTTATCGGAAGCGGGCGAGTTATCGGAATTTCCGCCGTTTGAACCGGAATTACCGCCGCAACTCGCCGCAAATACAAAAATCAAAGATAAAACAAGCATAAAAAGTCTTCTTTTTCTCATCATTTCACTCCTTTTCTTTTTTGTTTATATTATATCATAGAATAAGTGTTTGTCAAGGTCGATTTCTAAAATAATTGAAAAATTTAACAGCGGTACATTTTTTGTTTGAAAAATTCTATAAATATGTTATAATGATTATAATTATATATATGTCGCGTTGCCACAGGCGATTGCATGCGGCTAAATATAAAGGATAAAATGGATAACGAAAATAAAGATAAAATTACCGACAATATTGCCGACAGCTATATTGACGGATATATAAAACCGCATCTGAAACGAACAAAAAAGAAGCGAACGAAGCGAAATCCCGACGACGACCGATTTGCTCCCGATATCGATATGGGATTAACGGGCAATCAGGTTGCGTTAAGAACGGCGCAAGGTCTGACGAACGAAAAAGGCAAAACGTACTCGAAGACAATTCTGAGTATAATAACCTCTAACCTTTTTACGTTTTTCAACCTGCTTTGCGTACTGTGCGTGGTTGCGCTTATCGTAGCGCGCGAAAAGAATATTTCGAACTATTTCTTCGTAATAGTTTACGCGTTAAACCTTATAATAGGTATCTCGCAGGAAATACGAGCCAAATTCTCAATCGAAAAACTTTCGATTTTAAATCAACCGACAACAAACGCCATTCGTAACGGAAAGCTTGTTAAAATTCCCGTTACCGACGTTGTTCTGGATGACGTTATAAAGCTCTCCGTCGGCGATCAGATCTGTATCGACGGAACGATATTAAAAGGCTATCTCGAAGTAAACGAATCTATGCTCACGGGCGAATCGATACCCGTCAAAAAGGGCGTAGGCGATAAGCTTTTATCGGGAAGCTACGTTGTCGGCGGTAACGCGTTCGTCGTGGCGGATAAGGTGGGCGAAAGCAGATATATTCAGCAACTTTCGGCAAAAGCCAAAAAATTCCAGAGTCCGCACAGCGAACTTATGATTACCCTTAACTGGATAATCAAAATCATAGGTATTTTGATCGTTCCGATAAGCGCGGGATCTCTTTATACCAACTATAAAGCAATCGTCGAAGGCGCAAATCCGACGTTTATCGTAAACGGCGTGTTGACGCCGGAAGGCATCGTCCAGATGGTCAGCAGTACGACGTCTGTCGTTATCGGTATGATCCCTTCGGGTATGTTACTGTTGACTACCCTCGCCCTTGCCGTGGGCGTTATAAGACTTGCAAACAGACATACTTCCGTACAGGATATGTACTCGCTTGAAATGCTTGCGAGAGTCGACGTACTTTGCCTCGATAAAACAGGCACGATAACGGACGGCAGAATGCAGGTGACCGATTACGTCCTTTTCGATCCGACTTACGAATACACGATAAACGATATCGTAGCATCTATGCAAAACGCGCTCGGAGACAATAACGCGACCGCAAGAGCTTTGAAAAACAAATTCGGAAGCTCGCCTAAGCTGATAACGAAACGCACAATACCGTTTTCGTCCGAAAGAAAATACTCTGCCGTAACGTTTTTAAGCGGAGGAAAAGAACTCGGAACGTTCGTCCTCGGCGCGGCGGAATTCATTTTCGCAAATCGGGATCTGAACGAAAACGTGATAAAGCAAATCGAACACTTCACCTCGACGGGACAAAGAGTTCTGATGCTCGCAAAATCCGATAAATCGATCGAAAACGATCAGATTCCCGACGATTTAACGCCGTTTGCGCTTATTATGCTCAGCGACAACGTCAGAAAAGACGCTATCAAAACAATCGAATGGTTCAAAAAGAACGACGTTGCGATAAAGGTTATCTCGGGAGACAACCCGCTCACCGTTTCGGAAGTTGCAAAAAGAGCCGGAATAGAAGGCGCAGATAAATTCGTTTCTCTTGAAGGAATGACTAAAACCGAAGTTATTAACGTTGCCACGAAATATAACGTTTTCGGAAGAGTTACGCCCGAACAAAAAGCCTTGCTTATAAAAACAATCAAATCGAGCGGGCATACCGTTGCGATGACGGGTGACGGCGTAAACGATATTCTCGCAATGAAAGAAGCCGATTGTTCCATAACGGTTGCAACCGGAAGCGACGCGACGAAAAACATCGCGCATATCGTACTTATGGATAACAACTTCAACTCTATCCCGCACGTTGTTGCGGAAGGTCGAAGAGTTATAAATAATATAGAAAAATCTTCGTCGCTGTTCCTTATGAAAACCATTTTTACTATGGTTCTCGCGATAATATCGATAATCGGCGGAAATCTTTTCCCGTTCAGAAGCAACATGATGACACTTCTCGAACTGCTCGTTATCGGTCTCGGTTCGTTTGCGCTTTCGATGCAACCGAATACAAACAAGGTAAACGGACGATTTATCGGATACCTCGTGTCGCACGCGCTACCCGGTGCCTGCATCCTCTTGTTTAACGTTCTGGCGTTCCAGGTTATAAGAAGAATAGGTATCGATTTCAACGAGCTTACGCCGAAAATGTACGACACGCTTCTCGTTGCTGCGCTCACGTTCGGCGGAATATCGTACTTCAACGTTATTTGTAAACCGTACAACGCTTACAGAGGGGTTGTTATGACGCTTGTTGTGCTTTGCTCCGTCGGAATGATGGTTTTCCTTATGCCGATGCTTTTCAGGCTTCCGAACCTGCTTACGGGGTTCAGACAGGGCAACTGGAAATTCATTGCAATTCTTATTTGTCTTATACAGTTTGATTCGATTTTAGGTAAAGCGATGACGTTCTGCTTCGAAGCGATAAACAGATTTCTTGCAAAAAACCATGTAACGATTTTATCCCCTCTGGACTGATAAAACGTAAACAACAACTAATCTCAAACTAAACAATTTAAAAAGGATAGCGGCGGTTCGACTAATCGAACCGCCGCTTATGTTTTGCGTAAAAACACTATTGACGTTAATTAAATTTCTGCATGTTTACGAAGCCGACTTATAAATCGATTAACCGACAAAGCCGGGAGTAAATTCCTCTGCCGAACCCCATTTAACGCTTGTTTTCACACCGTCTCCGAGTGTATTACCGGAAACCGTGAAAACAGCTTCCTCCGCCATGGTGATTTGAGCGGGGTTATAGAAAGCAAGCAAAGCAACGCCGCCGTTTACTTTATTGCCGGAAATAACGACATTTCCGAGGGTCGAACCCGTAGAAGTGGTAGAAAACATGATAGCCGCGTTCTTATTATCGGCATCGCTTTCCATATTGAAAATACAGTCGGTAATAGAAACGGTCTGACCGCTTACATCTTGTTCCACAACCTTAACAGGACGATTGGTGTTGAACACGCAGTTGTCGATATAGATATCCGTTCCGCCATTCTGCCCTATGTTCTTAAACCACAAAGGATTGGTATTGCTTGCATACACACTGTTTTCGTGCTTCTTAAAGGTGCTGTTCTTAATGGTAATCAAACTTGTACCAAAGCTACCGTTTTGCAACCATAACGCGTCAAAAGTGCAACCATCAAAAATTACACCTGCGATTTTATGAGGCATAACCGTGCCATACGGATTATCGGACATTGCTCCGGTGAACCCGAAGAAGCCTTCGATCTTTACATTCTTAAAGATGACGGTAGATTTATTCGGAATTCTGAAAGAAATCTTATTGGAAACAGAGTTGTCGACATCAGGACCGTCTTTAATCGTTCCGCCGCTTATTATAAGGTTTATCCCCTCTTTATCGGTATAAGATATCCCGTATGGATCATCGCTTGTACTGTTACGTTCGTATTTATCGCGAAGATCGTCATTACCGATAATAACGCCGCCGTCTTTAAGAGACACGGTACCTATGCTTAAATATACGTTTTTAATTCCCTCGGGGATTTCGGTCAATTCGTTGAATTCTTTCAAAGAATAATATGCCGTATCATTCTTAGTTTCGGCATTTCCCTGAACCGCTTCTACGACGAAAGAAATCACGCAGGACGTATCCTGAACGGTAGCCTTGCCGGGAAGCACCACCGAGCAAGCAAGCTCATCCATTTGCTCTAACGCAAGATCCGCCCACTGAGATACTCCGCGCCCGGTATATGTTTCGCCGATTTCGATAGAAAGCTCATCGAATAAACCCGTATCTTCGTCGCAAATAACGCGCGTTCTGTATTTTGCTTTTACATTACTGAGATTTTTAACGATAATTTTGAATGTTACCTTATCTCCGGGCGTAAGCTTATTGAGTTCGAGCTTATTGTTTTCCTCGTCGTACAAAGCCGTACCGCCGTTGCCGAATTTTTTCGTCGTACCGTTGTTATCGGCGATATTTTCTTCTCCGTCCGCTATCGTTCCGTCCATGGAAATAGTTTTCGGCGAATACGCTTCAAGCTCGCTTACAGTCGCTTCGACTTTAACCGTACCGCTTGTTACCGCGATATTTACTTTGCTTTCCGACGTGAATATCGCAAACGTTGCACCCGCGATAAGACTTACGCAAAGACAAATTGCAAGCAGCGACGAAACGATTACGTTTCTTTTGATTGATTTTGTCATAAAATCCTCTCCTTTTTTTTACTTTTGTGCATCTACTATACTAATAGATGTACATAAAGAAAATAAAAAAAGAAAAAATATAAAATATTCTTCGTTTTATTGTAAAATTTTGCAAAATCGGAATATTTTCTCAAAATAATCATTGACATTACGTTCGTTTTTTGCTATAATCTTTTCGAAATGTGCATCTATTAGTATAATAGATGCACAAATTTTATATCGATAAATGCTGCTGTACTGCATTTTTTGATAGTTTTTTATTAAATTTAACCGATAAAAAATCGGCGGTTCGACTAATCGAACCGCCGATTTTTGTAAAGAACCATTTTCACTCGAAAATATTATTTTAATATTATTTTGATTATGACAGCAAAAAAATAGCGAACCGTAGGTCACAACCAAAACACCGATATTTTCAATGATTTTTGGCAAAGAAGAACGCCGACATACTTCCCGTATTTCAAACATGGATTTGACAAAAAACGCGTAAATTGCGGTGTTTTAACAATGTTTGTTTTATTCTTGACCGACATACCAACAGGTGAATATCTTTTTGACAGCAAAGTATCTGCCGAGACTCGCACTGAAAGCGGAAAACGGCAAATAAAGGGTAAAAAAAGAGCTTAACCAAAGTCAAGCTCTTTAATTCTTAAATATTAAACTAAGTTATTTATAAATTAGTCCTTATTGATAAGATCTCCGAGAGAAACTCCGCTTACGCTGCCTTCTTTCCATTCTCTGGGTTCGTCATCGTCCTGAGCGGGTCTTGCATCTCTTCTTCTTTCTCTTCTCGGCTTATCTTCGCCTTCGGCTTCTTCGCCGTCTTCCTTTCTGTCTCTTCTTCTGGGAGCGACACCTTCGGGAGCGGGAGTAAGAGCCTTGATGGAAAGAGTCATCTTCTCTTTTTCAACGTCCATATCAAGAATCTTAGCTTCTACTTCATCGCCGACTTTCAAAACGGAAGTGGGATTTTCAAGCCATTCGTGAGAAATCTGAGAAACGTGAACGAGACCGTCGATACCTTTCTCTACTTCTACGAAAGCGCCGAAGCTTACTATTCTTACGACTTTACCTTTAATGGTCTCGCCGATAGCATATTTGTCGGCTGCAAGCTGCCAGGGCTTCGGTTGAAGCTGTTTATATCCGAGCGAAACCTTCTTGGTTTCTTTATCACATTTCAATACTTTGAATTCGTACTGCTTGCCGATTTCGAGAACGTCCGCAGGAGTTTTAGCGTTCGTCCAGCTAAGGTCGGAGATATGAGCAAGGCAATCGAATCCGTTTACGTCTACGAACGCACCGAATGCGGCAAATCTTACAACGGTACCGGTTACGACGTCGCCTTCGTTGATCGAAGAGAAGAACTCTTCTTCTTTCTTAGCTTTGGCTGCGTCTCTTTCGGCCTTTTCAGCTTCGAGGATAACTCTCTGCGAACCGACGATCTGCTTTCTTCTGCCCTGATTTTCAACCTTTTCGGCTTTAAGTCTTAAAGTCTTTCCGACGAATTTGTCAAGATCTTTGACAAAACCTATTCTTATCTGAGAAGAAGGAATGAATACGTCGTAGCTGCCGAGTTTTGCGGTAAGACCGCCTTTGTTAGAACCCGTGCAGGTTACGGTGAAGATTTCGCCGTTAGCGATCTTCGCGATTGCTTCTTCCTCTTCCTTCTGAGCTACTATCGCTTTTTCGGACAATTTAACGGGGTTAAGTTCAACTATCATCACTTCGATGTCTTCGCCCACTTTCGATACATAATCGGCTTTATTATAGCTTTCGCAGTTCATTTCTTCCTTCGGAAGCATGATCTCTTTCTTCGTATTGTTGATATACAAAGCGAGACCGTCTTCGGTTGCAGCGGAAATCGTTGCGACTATCTTCTGACCGATTCTGAATTTAGGCTGGCTATCGCCCATAGCGGACATAGCTTCTTCCATAGTGTTTGAACTTTTAACTTCTGTAGTTTCTTCCATTTTACTGAAAACCTCCATCGATTGTTCGTTGGGCGTCGATGCCCCTGCAACAATACCTACCTTTTTATAATTTATAAAATTTTTATAATTGAGCTCATCAGGATTTGAAATGAAATATACGTTTTCGCAATTTCCTTGACAAATTCTCATCAGTTTCTTAGTATTGCTACTATGTTTGCCACCGACTACTACCATTGCATCACAGGTTTTCGACAATATTTCTGCCTCTTCTTGACGCTCTCTTGTAGTATAACAAATTGTTTCAAAAACTTCAAGCGTTTTGACGGTTTTTTTACTAAAAAATTCTAAAATTTTTTTAAAACGCTCTATGGAATAGGTCGTTTGCGACACAAGACATACTTTTTCGTCCTCGTCGAAGCTTAAAGATTCGTAATCTTCGTCGATAACGACAGCGGAATTTTCGCACCAACCGTTAATTCCGACAACCTCGGGATGAGTTTTTTCGCCGGTGATTACGATTTTGTAGCCGAGCGAATGGTATTTTTCGACTATTTTATGAATTTTAAGGACGAACGGACAGGTGCAATCGATAATTTTTATGCCTTTTTCTCTGAATGTATCGTAAACGCTCTTCCCCACTCCGTGAGAACGGATTATAACAGTACCGCACGGCACTTCGTCTGGACTGTCGACCGTTTTCGTTCCGAGGGCGTTTATCTCGGCTATAACCGAGTCGTTATGTATAATCTCGCCGAGAATATACACCCCTTCGCCGTAAGTTCTCTTCGCTTCGTCCACGGCGCGCCTTACGCCCATACAAAATCCGCTGTTTTTAGCAAGAATTACTTTCATTTCTTTTTAGCGTTCTTTTCAACGTTTTTAGCTTCCAAAAGGCAATTTCCCATTTGCTCGCGCATAATAACGTTGAATTTATCTCCGAGTTCGGCGGTATATTTTTCGCCTTTATACTCTTCCAACGTATACGGTTTACCTATAAAAACGTAATTCCTCTTAAACTTTTTGAATTTCCTGCTCATCGCAACGGGAACGATCGGAACGCCCGCCTTAAATGCGAGGAGGTTTGCTCCGCCGTGAATTTCTTGAAGCTCGGTATCGACCTTATTTCTCGTTCCTTCGGGAAAAACGACAAGCGGTTTATCGTCTTTCAATACTTTAAGACATGCTTTTACGGAAGCGAAATCGGCTTTTTCTCTGTCTACGGGAATCGCACCGAGCGATCTGAAAAGCCAATTCTTGAATTTAGAGTTGAACCACTCCTTTTTCGCCATAAAATTTATCTTTTTTCTGACGAGATCGACGATCATAAACACGTCGATTTTGGCAAAATGGTTGCACACGAGAACATAACCGCCTTTTTTCGGCAGATTTTCTTTGCCGATGACTTTCGGCATATATAAAAGCCTGTAAAAAGGCAAAATAATCCATATGAGAAGCTTAAACATTATTTTCTACCTTTTAAAACGTCTTTCAATATCGTTTCGACGACTTCGTCAACCGTCATATCCGACGTATCGATAAGTTTCGCGTCGTCGCACTTTATAAGCGGCGCGAATTCTCTGTGGGAATCGTTGTAATCCCTCTGAACGATTTCTTCGTGAAGTTTTTCGAAATCGACGGGAGTTCCTCTTTCGATAAGTTCCTTATATCTTCTTTCCGCTCTTATTCTGCTGTCGGCGGTGATATAATATTTAAACTCGGCGTTCGGCAAAACATTCGAGCCTATATCTCTGCCGTCTAAAACGCAGTCCATACTTCCGGCAACTTCGCGTTGAAGCTCGACCATTTTCTCGCGTACGACTCTATGCGCCGAAACCGCGGACGCGAGCATCGAAACTTCGGGCTTTCTGATATCGGTCGATACGTCTTTCCCGTCAAGAAGAGTGATCTGCGCTCCGTTTTTATATTCGACTTTTACGTCGATGTCTTTTATGATTTTTTCGACGGCTTTTTCGTCTTTGACGTCGCCGCCCGATAATAAGCATTTCAAAGCGCAGGCTCTGTAAGTCGCGCCCGTGTCGAGATATAAAATATTGAGTTTGTTTGCTATGATTTTTGCGACGGTGCTTTTGCCGCTTCCGGCAGGTCCGTCAAGCGCGATATTTATCATTTTTCTCCTTTCAGCCGAAAATAAGAATAATTCTCTTCGGCTTGCCGCAAGCGTTTATGTTATAACCTGCGGTTATTATGTAATGTTAATTCTCGCCGCGGCTTATCGCGTTTCCCGCAGAATAAGCGGTGCAGGCGGCTATGGTTATATTGAAACCGCCCGTCAAAGCGTCGGTATCGATTATCTCCCCCGCAAAATAAAGCCCTTTAACAAGCTTGCTTTCCATTGTTTTCGGGTCGATTTCCTTAACCGAAACGCCGCCCGAAGTTACGATAGCTTCGCTTATGTCTCTGAGCGAATACGGATACATACGGAAATCCTTTATCGCTTTTACGAGTTTTTTTCTGTCCTCGGACTTGAAACGGTTGTTCTGCGTTTCGCCGTCGATACCCGAATTTTTTATAATTATAGGTATAAACGCCTTTAAAAGCAAATCGTCGAGCGAATTTTTTACCGCTCTGTTCTTATATTTTTCGAAATCTCTCAGAATTCTCGCGTTAAGCTGCTCTTCGGAAAGCGCGGATTTTAAATCGAGCGAGAGATAAACTTCGTTTAAATCGATTTTATTTATATAACTCGAAGCGGAAATTATAAGCGGACCCGAAACGCCGAAATGCGTAAATAACATCTCTCCGAAATCCGAATAAATTTTCTTGTTTCGGCAGAATACGGAAACGTTTACGTTTTTAAGGGAAATACCTTGCAAAGACTTATAAAAATCGCCTTTGAGATTTAAACCGCAAAGCGCGGCTACCGGTTTTACGACCGTATGCCCCAAGCTTTTCGCAAACTCATACCCGTCGCCGTCCGACCCCGTGGACGGATAACTTAATCCTCCCGTACAGACGATAACGTTGTCGCATTTTATCTCCCGCCTGTCGGTTATAACGGACACTATTTGCCCGTCGCAAGCGTTTACAGATAAAACTTTTTCGTTTAATCCGATGTCGACGCCCGCTTCTCTCGCGTAGCTTTCGAGACACTTCGTAACGTCGCTCGCCTTGTCGGACAAAGGGAAAACCCTGTTTCCCCTTTCGGTTTTGAGCGGTATTTTCTTTTCGAGAAAACCCATAAACTTCTCGGGCGGAAAACGCCTTATCGCGCCCATGAGAAACTTAGGATTTGTCACAACGTTATTTAAAAACTCCGTTTCGTCGCAATCGTTCGTGACGTTGCATCTGCCTTTTCCCGTTATATAAAGCTTTTTGCCGAGCTTCTCGTTTTTTTCGATAAGAAAAACTTTTTCGCCGCGCGCGGCTCTGAAATAAGCGGAAATAAGCCCCGCGGGACCTCCGCCGATAACTACCGTCGTCATCAGAATTTTACTTCCTTGAATTTTTTAAGCGCGTCGTGAGCCGTTCTGTCGTAAATTATCGGCGTTACGGTTACATATCCGTTTCGGGAAAGCACGACGTCGCTGTCCTCGGCTTTATCGAACGGAACGGGAACGCCCGTAAGAACATACGTTCCGTCTTCGTTTTTTTCATATTCGTCGGAATAAAGCTGATTGCCGAGACGGGCGAATTTAACGCCTTTATCCTCGCCGTTCGGAAGATTTACGTTAAGAACATATTCGGGCGAAGAACAAAAAACAAGCTTATCGAATATTTTTTCGATTACTTTCGTATTGACATCGAACCGACAATTTTCGTGAGATACGTTTGAAAACGCGATCGATCTTATGCCGAAAAAATTAGCTTCGAGTCCTGCGGCGACCGTACCCGAATAACAGGTATCGCTGCCGAGATTGTTGCCGATATTTATGCCCGAACAAACAATATCGAATTTATCTTCGAAATAGTGACAGGCAAATTTCACGCAGTCCGCGGGAGTGCCGCTCAATGTGTATTCGTCGAACGCTTTTCCGCTGTTTAACGGCGTGAAAACAAGTTTTTTATGTATACTTAAAGAATGAGAAAATGCCGAACGGTTTCCGTCCGGCGCAACAACGGTAACTTTATGACCGATTTTTACAAGTACCGAGGCGAGAGCCTGAATGCCCTCGCTTTCGATACCGTCGTCGTTAGTTACCAGAATTCTCATACGGGATATACCCCGTTATTGTTTTTAGCCATATCTTTATCTACGCCCTGCTCTTTGGCAAGTCTCCATTTGAAGAAGTTTACCGCAACTTCGTTGAAGAGCGCGTAAGAAAGAATATCTTCCGTTTTATCGGAATATTCGGCTACTTCGTTTTTATATTTTTCGTATTCGGGTTTGATAAGGTCTGCGGGACGGCAGGTAATCATCTGTTCGTCCTTAACGACCTTTTTAAGAACTTCCTTATCGGGTTCTGCGGGAAGTTTGCCGTATTCGCCCTTCAAAAGTCCTTTAAACTCTTTCGTTACCATTTTGTATCTCTCGCCAGACAAAACGTTTAAAACGGCTTGCGTGCCTACGATCTGGCTTGACGGAGTTACGAGCGGCGGATAACCGCAATCCTTTCTGACGTTCGGAACTTCCTTCAAAACCTCGTCGAGCTTATCGAGCTTATTCTGCTGTTTGAGCTGATTCATAAGGTTGGAAAGCATTCCGCCCGGAACCTGATATACAAGCGTGTTTACGTCGACTTTTCTTACGTTGGGGTTAAGATATCCCGCTTTTTCAAGGTCGTTTGCAACCGTTTTGAAATAGTTGGTTATCGGAATAAGCTTTTGAAGGTCGATACCCGTATCGTAAGGCGTGCCTTCGAGAGTTTTCACGAGAGCTTCCGTCGTGGGTTGGCTCGTTCCGTTTCCGAGAGGAGACAAAGCCGTATCTACGATATCGCAACCCGCTTCGATGGCTTTGAGGTTGACCATATCGCCCGTACCCGTCGTGTTGTGCGTATGAAGGTGAACGAGCGTAGTCGGTTTCAACGCCTTTTTAAGAGCGGAAATAAGCTCGTAAGCGGTGTACGGCAAAAGAAGGTTTGCCATATCTTTAAGGCAGATGTTATCTGCCCCCATCGCCTCGCATTCTTTTGCGAGTTTAACGAAATATTCGTTTGTGTGAACGGGGCTTGTCGTGTAAGAAATCGCGACTTCGCATATTCCGCCGTATTTTTTGATTGCTTTTATCGAAGTTTCGAGGTTTCTTACGTCGTTCAACGCGTCGAATACTCTGATTACGTCAACGCCGTTTTTGATAGAATACTCGATAAATTTCTCGACCACGTCGTCCGAGTAATGCTTGTAACCCAAAAGGTTCTGACCTCTTAAAAGCATCTGGATTTTCGTCTTTTTAAGATGCGATTTCAAAATGCGAAGTCTTTCCCACGGGTCTTCGTGAAGAAATCTGAGGCAGGAATCGAAAGTTGCTCCGCCCCATGCTTCCAAAGAATAATATCCGATGTCGTCAAGCTGATCGAGCATCGGGAGCATCTGCTCCGTTGTCATACGAGTCGCCGCCTGCGACTGGTGCGCGTCGCGGAGAATCGTTTCTGTTATCATAACTTTTTTTGCCATAATTATATCTCCTTAAAAATAAGGCTTAGCCGAAGAGGGCGAGAAGTACGCCCGCGGCTATCGCAGAACCGATTACGCCTGCAACGTTCGGTCCCATAGCGTGCATAAGAAGGTGGTTGTCGGGATCGGTTTCTCTGCCTACGTCCTGAGAAATTCTCGCCGCCATAGGAACTGCGGAAACGCCCGCCGAACCGATGAGCGGGTTGATCTTTCCGCCCGAAAGCTTGCACATAAGTTTTCCGACCAGAAGTCCGCCCAAAGTTCCCATGCAGAACGCAAAGAGTCCGAGAAGGATAATTTCGATAGTTCCGAGCGAAAGGAACAACGAACCCGTCGCCTTGGATCCTACCATTACGCCCAAGAAAATGGTTACGGTGTTCATAAGTCCGTTCTGAGCCGTGTCTACGAGTCTGCCGCATACGCCCGATTCTCTCAGAAGATTTCCGAGCATAAGCATACCGAGAAGAGGCATTGCGTCGGGCAAAAGCACGCCGACGATAAGCGAAACGAGGATCGGAAACGCAACTTTTTCAAGCTTGGAAACTTTACGAAGCTGTTTCATCTTTATTGCTCTTTCCTTTTTCGTCGTAACCGCTCTCATGATCGGTTTCTGAATTACGGGAATAAGAGCCATATAGGAATACGCCGCAATAGCTATCGCGGGAAGCAAATGTTCCGCAAGCTTTTTGGTAACGTAAATCGCGGTAGGACCGTCGGCGCCGCCGATTATTGCGATTGCCGCCGATTCCTTTGCCGTAAATCCGAATAAAAGGTACGCCCCGAAGAACGTAATGAAAATACCGAGCTGAGCCGCCGCGCCCATAAGCATGCTTTTGGGGTTTGCGATAAGCGGACCGAAATCGGTCATCGCGCCGATGCCGAGGAAAATGATCGGCGGGAAAATAACCCAGTCGACGCCTTTGTATATGTAATAAAACAGAC
This sequence comes from uncultured Clostridia bacterium, assembly GCA_934254825.1. Classification (GTDB taxonomy): domain Bacteria; phylum Bacillota; class Clostridia; order Christensenellales; family Borkfalkiaceae; genus UBA10281. The sequence continues at coordinate 34,106 of CAKQMB010000017.1, forward strand.
CGAAGTCTCTTATTACCTGTTCGGTTGAAGTCGTTAAAGCGTTAGCCGCGTAACTTACGCCGTCGATAACGACGGTGTTGTTTGCGAGATAATACGCGATCGCGTCCGACATAACGAAATTCTTACCCTCTTTCGTACTTTGAAGTTCGGTAAGAAGTTTTGAAAGATCGGTTCCGAAAAGCTTATTAAGCTCCTCCACCGTTCCCGTGGCGACCGTCGCGTTCGAAGAAACCGACGTTATCGTATATCCTTTCGTTCCGAAAAGAATGTGGTATACGCCCGGAACGTTTACGATGAACATACCGAATGCTATCGGAAGAAGGAGAAGCGGCTCGAATTTTTTGACTATCGCAAGATAAAACAATACGAAAGAAATCAAAATCATTACGAGATTCTGCCATCCGCCCGTCGTAAACGTGCTTACAAGTTCATGTAAGCCCGTGCTTTCCCACAAGCTCATAAGCGACTCGCCTATATCGAGCTTGAGAAGCGAGTTTAAAAACAAATTCATCTTATTCTCCTCAGCCGATGACAGCCATCAAAGCGCCCGTATCAACGTTCGTTCCTTTGGTTACCTTGTAGGAAATTTTTCCGTCGCAAGGAGCGGTTATATCGTTATCCATTTTCATTGCTTCGAGAACGAGAATAACGTCGCCTTTTTTAACCGAAGCGCCTTCTTCTTTGGAAAGCTGTTTGATAAGACCGGGCATCGGAGCGTTTACTTTCGTTCCGTTCGTAACGGCGGGAGCTGCGGCTTTAACGGGAGCCGCGGGAGCCGCAACCGGTTTGATTTCCGAAACTACGGGAGTAACGTCCGAAGTCGCGCCGACTTCCTCTACTCCTACCTGATATTGTTTACCGTCTATCGTGACTACAAAATTACGCATTTTTATTTTCTCCTTATAACTTTTTTATTTTTCTTACCGTAAATTCGTTTTTGCTTCCGCTCGTCTCATAGTACGCGGCGATTGCCGCAACTATCGCAACTTTGATATCTTCGGGGATTTCGTCAGAAGTTTGAGAAGCCGTGACTTGCGGAACGTTTTCTTCGGAAGCTTGATTTTTCTTGTCCGAACTTTTTTCCACCTTATTCGCAATGCCATCCGCCGCTTTTCCGAAAGCCGCAACGCAAAGGACGAGGATTATCATTCCGCCGAAAACAACAAGCATACCCAAAAGAAAGGTAAATCCACCCGAAGCCGCTCTGTCTCCGAAATTTTCGGAAGCGGCGATCTGTTCCAATAAATTTATCAGCATTTCTTTACCTCACAAGGGTTTGAAGCGCGGAAATCACATAAGCGCGAACGAACTGCGGCTCGATAACGTTATCGATATACCCGTTCTTTGCGGCGTTGATCGGATCCGCGTTTTCTTCCGAATATTTTTCGGCAAGCTTATCGGTGTCCGCAACCTTGAAATCTCCGAACGCCGCCGCGGAAGCCGCTCCGTCGAAAAGAGCGATTTTAGCGGTTGCGAACGCATAAGAAAATTCGTTTCCGATAGACTTCGAAGCGAAAAGCGAATAACCGAGACCGATTGCTTTTTTCGTTACGACCGAAATTCTTTCGCAGCATTTAAGCCCGGAAATAAGATGTCCTATTTCTTTCATTATAGCGGTGTTGTTGGTTTCCATATCCGCCTTAACGCCGAGAGCGTTCACGAACGTTACGAGCGGCAAACCGTTATCCGCGGCAAAATACGCGAACTCCTTAATTTTGGAAACGTTGCCTTCGTCGAGTTCGACCCCGTCGTCTCCGCCGTCGAACACAACCGCTGCCGCGCTTATTCCGCCTATTCTTCCGATACCCGTTTTAACTTCGGGGTGGAAAAGCGAATTCATTTCGATAAATTTTCCGTCGTCGAAAACAGATTTTACGATACATTTCGCGCAGAATTTCTCGTTGAGACCTTCGGTCGCTCTGTTGAGATCGTCATTAGTGTCTTCTACGATGTCCGAGCAAACGGGAAGAACGGAAAGGATTTCCGAAATCTTCTCTTTCGCGTCCGCAAGATCTTCGATTTCGACGGTAGCGACAGAATTGTAAGCCGAAGCTTTAACTCCGCCGACTTCCGTTTTATCGACGTTTTTGTTCGATTTTGCCGAAATAACCAAAGGACTTGCATACGAAACGACCGCGGTTTTGGTCATAAGGTTGAAATCGGCGTTCGCGGCAAGAAGAGCGAACGAACCGTAAAGTTCGCCGGTTACGACGGATATCTGCGGAACTTCGCCTTTGAGATCGTCCGATAAAGATAAAACCTTTGCAATTCCTTCGAGAACGTTTACGCCTTCGCCGACGCTGACTCCCAAAGAATCGAAAAGATAAATAACGGGCTTGCCGTTCGAAAGGGCTTTATCGAGACATTTTGCTATTTTGTCGCAATTTGCTTTGCTTACCCCGCCAGATAATACCTTTACGTTTTGCGCAACGATATATACGGGTTGGTCATTTACGGTTGCATAACCCGTGACAACGCCTTCGCCTTCCGCGTCTTCGCCGTAAAAATCATTATGAGAAAAGGCGTAAGCGTCGAGTTCGACAAAACTGCTCTCGTCTATCAAAGCGGCGATTTTCGCTCTCACGTCTTTACCCGCTTCGAGTAATTTTGCCCTGCGAGTTTTAAGTAAATCCAATTTATTCACAAAAACTCCTCCATTTTAATTTTATATATCTATTATATACCGTTATATATTTTTTTTCAATAAAAAAGGCACAAAAAATTTGTGCCTTCGGATATTTTATTTTTACTTTATTTCACTTGACGGAAAGCGTGTTCAAAAATCTTCTGAAAGCGAGCGTTCCCGTTTCGTCTTTCTTGAAAACAGCCGTGTTTTCGAGAATATGCACGCACGTTTCGTTGATACGTTTTCTTATGATTTCCTGCGCTTTTTCCCTGTCGTCGACCGTACCGTACTGATTTTTCAACTCGATGATCATTTCCTTATGAACGAAAAGCGGATCGTCTTTCGTCATCTTGTCGGGATTGAACGGAGCGTCGCCCAAAAGAATGTCGGCGATCTGTTCGCACTGCTTTTTAAGTCTGCCGGGAAGTATGTATAATCCCATCGCTTCGATTAAGCCTATACCCTCTTTCTTTATATTGTGATATTCGGGATGCGCGTGGAAAACGCCGTCGGGGTAAAGAGCCGTCGTCGAGTTGTTTCTCAAAATGATTTCGAGACAGAATTTGTTGTCCGAAAGGTATCTCACGATAGGCGTACAGGTGTTGTGTCTCTCCTCCGCGCTGTTGATTATTCCTACGCTTTCGTCGCTGTAACTCTTCCACGCCTCGACGATGTCTCCGCCGAGTTCGCAAATGGTATTTTTGTTATATCCCGTGAGCCTTATTGCCGAATTGTACCAATTCAGAATGGAAATTTCGACGTCGGGGAATTTTTCGCAGGTAAGAACATATCTCGGCTTTGCCTTGTGCATGGGCATTTCGTGCTTACCGCCCTGATAATGCTCGTGGTTCAAAATCGAGCCGCCGACTATCGGAAGATCGGAATTGCTTCCTATGAAATAGTTGGGCATTATATCGATGAAATCGAACAATTTCGTTATCGTCTGTCTCGTCATCTGCATAGGCGTGTGATGTTTGTTGAAGACGATGCAGTGTTCGTTGAAATATGCGTAAGGAGAATATTGCATACTCCACTCCTCGCCGCCGAGCGTTAAAGACACGGTGCGGAGATTGGATCTCGGGGGGTGGGTATACGAACCGAGATAACCCTCGTTTTCGGGACAAAGAGGACATTTGGGATATTTTTCTTTATCGTCGTTCGATTTTACGAGCTTTATAATATCCTTATTGTCTTTTTCGGGTTTACTTAAATTGATCGTGATTTCGAGTACGTTGTCCCCGTCGCGATATTCCCAAAGCATATTTTTGGAAATCGCCGTTTTTTGTATGTAATTGTTCATTACGCTTAAATTATAAAGATAATCGCACGCCGCCTGCGCGCCCATTTTCTCTTTAAGGTAATTGAACGTGGTGTTGATTTCGGAAGGCTTTTGCGTGAGCATTCCGAAAATCGAAGAAGCGAAAAGCGTAGCCTGCGTATCGTCACCTGCGATGCCGTTTTCGCGGGAATAGTCTTTAAGCTCGTCGAAAAGTACGTCCGGAACGCTCATTTCTTTGATAAAATCGAGGTTGGGAACGTCCGTCATGGGAGACGTGAGTCTGAGCGATGCCAAAAGGCAGTTTCTCGTGTAAATCTCGTCCGTTTCGGCAAGATAAAGAAACGCTTTTGCGTAAGTTATCAATTTTTCAACTAAAAATTTACCGTTTACCATAATAATTGTATTATATCATTTTTCTTTTGTTTTTACAAACAAATATTGAGCAATAATTTACACTATTTAACCTTTTTGCGACCTTTTCCGAAAAACTTGTTTTTGAAAAAGTTTTCGATCGTTTCGCCGTACTTGTAGATAATATAACATAAAAATGCGACGGCGACAAAAACCGCGACCCATATGAGAATTCCCCACCAGGTGTTGTAAGGAATAAGACTTCCGTTCACCGAATAAGCCGAAATCGCTATATTTATAATTCTCGTTACCGTTATCATTATTACATAGTACGGAACGCTCATCGAAGAAAGCCCTGCGACGAAACACAGAACGTCGTCGGGGAAAAAGGGAAACAAAAACATAAACGTTAAAACGACCTTATCTTTGCCCTTAACCATTTTCAAAGCCTTATCGAGACTTTCTTTCCCGACAAGCCAGCTTGCAACTTTATAACCGAACACCCGCCCTATGAAAAACGCAACGACGGACGCCGAAACTATACCTATAACGCTGTAAACCGTTCCACGGAACGCGCCGAATAAAAGAACTCCGACGCTTATGGTTATAAATCCGGGTATCGGAAGAACGACGACCTGCAAAAACTGTATGACGATAAATATTATAACGCCGAACGCGCCGAAACCCGAAACATACTCTCTCAAAGCCTCAACAGAGCCGATCTTATCCCAAAAACCCGTGACTTTCACGATATACAAAACGGCAAGCGCCGCCGTCATAAAAGCAAGCGTAAGAAAAGTCAGTTTATAAACGAAATTATGCTTCGCGATCTGACAGATCACCGACAAAATCGTAAGCGCGCCGACAGCGACTATAAAAAGCCCTTCGGCAGCTTCTCTGTGTCTGATAAGGAATTTAACTCCCGTAATTTCGGCGTACATAAGTCCGAACGCAACCGAAGCCGCGCCGAGAAGAACTATCACGGAATACGAAAGAATCGTTTTCAAATTTTCGATTTTACATTTCTTCATACAATATATATTATTTTTATTTAATGACGTTTTATTCTGATATTATAATCCGACCGAACATAAAAATCAATTCTATTTCGCATATTTAATCTTTTAATTTATTTTTTTTCTTTAAATAAATTAAATGGTTGAACAATAACAACCTTTCGCTGTCCAAATCAAGTTTACCCATGCCTTCCCCTCTGATTTTCGGACGCGATACAGCCGTTTCCCGCAAGCGGGAGCCCTCGGCTGGATTTGTTTCACAAATGCGAACGACGGCAACAAGTTGCCGCGTACTCTTCTTGATACCCCTGTCAAGCTAAAAGGCACCACATACGTTCTGATTTTGGGACGCGATACAGCCGTTTCCCGCAAGCGGGAACCCTCGGCGGGATTTACTTCGTAAATGCGAACGACGGCAACAAGTTGCCGCGTACTCTTCTTGATACCTCTGCCAAGCTAAAAGGCACCACGTACGTTCTGATTTTTGGACGCGATACAGCCGTTTCCCGCAAGCGGGAGCCCTCGGCTGGATTTGTTTCACAAATGCG
>CAKQMB010000018.1 GCA_934254825.1 uncultured Clostridia bacterium
AGTCGCTTCGCGACAGCTTCCCCCCGATTTAAGTTTTCGCCTTGATTTTTCTCTTTCTGTTTGGGGAAGCCTTTCTTAATCATTCTTTCTATCCGCTTCTATGTGGGAAGTCTTTCTTTGTTTACGATTTATGTTTGAAAGTTTTCTCAGCTTATACGGTTAAAAAAGCCTTCTCCCTTAGTAATAGTTTGAGATAAAGTTCGTCGGCTTAATAGTGGGAGAAGGTGGCAACGTAGTTGACGGATGAGGGGCATGTTACTTAACTATTTTGGGAGCTATTTCTCGTATTATTTTTTAGATATAATAGTCAAAACATTATAACAGGCAATGTTGCAACAGGCAAGAGTTAATTCCCCTCATCAGTCGCTTCGCGACAGCTTCCCCCCGATTTAAGTTTTCGCCTTGATTTTTCTCTTTCTGTTTGGGGAAGCCTTTCTTGATCGTTTTTTATTTTTGTATATTGCAAAGGACTATCTTTTTTTGATAGTCCCTTTTCTTTATTTGAATTTTATCGGCTTATACGGTTAAAAAAGCCTTCTCCCTTAGTAATAGTTTGAGATAAAGTTCGTCGGCTTAATAGCGGGAGAAGGTGGCAACGTAGTTGACGGATGAGGGGCATGCTACTTAACTATTTTTGGAGTTATTTCTCGTATTATTTTTTAGATATAATAGTCAAAACATTATAACAGGCAATATTGCAACTGGCAAGAGTTAATTCCCCCTCATCAGTCGCTTCGCGCCACCTTCCCCCGATTTTAAGTATCCTCCTCTATCTATCCGCTTCTATGTGGGAAGGCTTTCTTTGTTTACGATTTATGTTTAAAAGTTTTCTCGGCTTATACGGTTAAAAAAGCCTTCTCCCTTAATAATAAGTTTGAAATAAAGTTCGTCGGCTTAACAGCGGGAGAAGGTGGCAACATAGTTGACGGATGAGGGGCATGTTACCTAATTATTTTGGGAGCTATTTCTCGGATTATTTTTTTAGATATAATAGTCAAAACATTATAACAAGCAATGTTGCAACAGGCAAGAGTTAAATCCCCCTCATCAGTCGCTTCGCGACAGCTTCCCCCCGATTTAAGTTTTCGCCTTGATTTTTCTCTTTCTGTTTGGGGAAGCCTTTCTTAATCATTCTTTCTATCCGCTTCTATGTGGGAAGGCTTTCTAATATACTTCCATATGTAAAAGAATATCTTTGCATACGCCCTCAAAATTTTTATTTATATCAACATCAGCATATCTAAGAACGGTTATCCCTTTTTCTTTAAAATATTTATCGCGCTTGCAATCTTTTTCAATTCCCCCCGGCAAATAATGCTGCGTTCCGTCCAACTCTATCACTAATCTGTATTTAGCACAATAAAAATCAACAATGTAATTATCAAATACTTTTTGTCTGTTTATTGTAACAGGTAAGTTTTTTAAAAAATCATACCATAAATGCCGTTCTTCTTTTGTCATTTCACTTCTGAGTGTCTTTGAGAAAGGAGTTAATTGTTTATTTTTATGTCTATTATTCTTCTCCATTTGTTACACCATAACAATTATATTCAACATTAAAATAATAGTCAAGTTAATTATTAGTTTCGATTGATTATAAAAAAGCAATATTCATTAGATAGTAATTGAAATAAAATGACATATACCCATTTTGTCCGCTTCGATTGATAGGGCTTTCTTTGTCTATGTTTTGCATTTAAAGCTTTATCGGCTTATATGGTTAAAAAAGCCTTCTCCCTTAGTAATAAGTTCGTCGGCTTAATAGCGGGAGAAGGTGGCAACGTAGTTGACGGATGAGGGGCATGTTATCTAACTATTTTGGGAGCTATTTCTCGGATTATTTTTTAGATATAATAGTCAAAACATTATAACAGGCAATATTGCAACAGACAAGAATTAAATCCCCCTCATCAGTCGCTTCGCGACAGCTTCCCCCCGATTTAAGTTTTCGCCTTGATTTTTCTCTTTCTGTTTGGGGAAGCCTTTCTTGATCGTTCTTTATTTTTGCATATTACAAAGGACTATTGATTTTTTGATAGTCCTTTTCTCTTTATTTAAATTTTCTCATTGCCCCTCATCCGGCGCTGTTCGCGCCACCTTCCCCCGATTTTAAGTAACCTCCTCTATCTATCCGCTTCTATGTGGGAAGGCTTTCTATATATTACATAAGCCGATGCTACGAATAGCATCGGCTTATTATTGCTTCGTTTTTTTACTTTGCAATTGCTTCGCATGTTAGGGAGTCGGACTGTAAAGGTGGCGGTCCGTACTCTATGCTCGGCTTTGTCCTGCTTCCGTAAAGAAACTCCGCAATATTACATAAGCCGATGCTACGAATAGCATCGGCTTATTATTGCTTCGTTTTTTTACTTTGCAATTGCTTCGCATGTTAGGGAGTCGGACTGTAAAGGTGGCGGTCCGTACTCTATGCTCGGCTTAGGGTTCACAAAGAGTAAATCACAATGGGTGTCTGAGAAGGAGAGAAAGGTGCTCTCCTTCACAAACAGTATCTGAGTAATTAGTCAGACGTTGTATCGTCAGCCGGTTTCTCAACTTTTTCTACAAGGATAACTTTACCGCAGTCTTTGCAGATCTTAACTTTGAGAATGTAAGTCTTAGCGTCGTCGCCTTCGCCTTCAACGATTTCTTTCTCGAAGATCTTGTCTACAAGAACAACATTACCCTTATCGTCAAGAACTTCATTACCGTCATCGTCAAGTTTCGCGGTCTTTACGAACGAGTGAGCAAGACGATCAGTTATGAACTCAACAGTACAATCAAGTTTGTAAGTGTTTTCCTTGTTTGCAACAGTTGCTTTATGTTCAACTACGAAGCTGTACTTAGTAAGTCCTTCGTTAGCGCAGGTAGCAGGCTGGTCAACAAGTTTAACAAAGCTGTACTTCTCTTCGCTGAAATCCTTAGTAGTAACTACTTCTTCTTCGTCATAAGCGCAATCTTTATTCGTGCAGGTAACCTTAACAGTTAACGTATGAACACCCGTTACGCTGTCGTAAGCGTGTTCAACAGCAGTCTTGAATGCATGACCGGTTGCAGGAATAACTTCTTCGCAGTTAGGTTTCTTACATACTTCACAAGTATAAACAATCTTACCGTTGTCTGCGCAAGTAGCAGGAGTAATATTCTCTTCCGGAATAGTTGCAGGTTTCGTGTGAGCAGTGATAACGTTAGCAGAAATAACTTCGTTGCAGGTTTCGCATACAAAGTAACCGCCAACACCGTTTTCATTGCTGCAAGCAGGAGTAGTCGTGTTACCGAACAACTTAACGCCCTTAGTAGCAAGGTCAAGAGGTTTAGAAAGATCAACGTCTTTACCGTTAAGAACGTGAGGAATTTCAGCAGTTTCGATACTAAGAGTTGTAGCAACTCCGTCAATCGTTACGAAATACTGAGTAAGACCCTTTTCCTGGCAAGTAGGTTTACGAACAACAACTTTGTTTTCCAAAGAGTCGAACGTGTAAACTTTCTTATCTCCGCAAATCTGACCTTCGGATACTTCACGAACACAAGTACCGGTAATAGTGTACTTACCATCTTCACCCTTAACAGGTTCAGTGTATTCGTACTTATGACCAAGCTTCGGTTCAACAATTTCGTCTACAACAGGCGTTTTGCAAACTTCACAAGTGTAAGATCTTACACCGTCGGTAGTACAAGTAGCCTTGGTAGCATCAGTTCCTTCGGGAGCCGTATGATCGATTTTAAGAGTTACGGAAATAACTTCTTTGCAATCTTCACAAACGAACGAACCACCGAACGGAGCTTTACAAGATTTAACAGCGTTACCGAAAGGTTTAATGTCAGGATAGTTAGCCATCAAGTATACCTTGGACTCATCTATTCTTACAGTCGTTCCGTCAGCCTTTTTAAGGTTGTGGTTAAGTTTTTTGATAACAGTATCGAATTCAGTCGTCTTGTTGTTAGCGTCAACGATTACGAAATGTTCAACACCGTCTTCTTTACAAGTAGCTTCTTTCGTTACTTTACGATCAACGCTCTTGAGGTTGGTGTAAGTTACGGTAGCATGCTCGCAATCACCGGCAGCAACCAATTTGTTTGCAACGTTCTGGCAGGTTCCGACGATCGTGTATTTTCCGTCAACTTCGTTAACTTCATACTTGTAGTCGTGTCCGACAGCAGGAATTTCTTCCTTAGCTTCTTTATCTTTGCAGTTTACGCATTCGAACTGTTTAACGCCTGCATTTTCGCAAGTTGCGGGCTTAACGGTAGTAACCTTGGCAGCATCAACGGGAACGTGAGCTTTCTTAACTACTACGGAAATAGTTTCTCCGCATTCGTCGCAAGCGAACCAAGCGTTAGAAGTCATGTTGCAGGAAAGAGGATTGGTGTTACCCATAAGTTTAAGTCCGCTTGCAGCAAAAGCAGCGTCGTCGGCAAACTTAACGGTCTTCGTATCATCGAACGCAACACCTTTGAAAGTGTGAAGCGATCCGGGGATAGCAACATCTTTAACAACGATCTTCTGTCCGTCTACTTCGATAGTGAAAGTACCTTTCTTTGCAGTGGAGCAAGAAACGTTTTCGGGAGTAACATCGGAAACAGTATACTTAGAATCCTTGCAAGCAGGGATCGATACTTCTACAACGTTACCGCAAACGTTACAAGTTCCGGAAAGAGTACCGTTAGTATCATACTTGGGAGCCTCTTTAAGAGTCCAAGCGTCGGAGTGATGTCCGTAAGCGTCTTCCTTAGCGATAGTAACGTAATCGCCGATATCTTTACAACGGTCGCAAACCTGGATGGACAAACCGCCTTCAAGGCACCACTTAGCAGCTTCAGCCTTGGAAGCACCAAGAACAGGACGTGCAACATAGTTGTGACCAAGAGCCTTGGTTATATCCTTCTTGTCTCCTTCAAGTCCGCAAACGTCGCACTTTTCAGTGGTGTAACCGTCAGCAGTACAAGTGGGAGCGACAACGGTGTCAACGTTATTGTGACGAACGCCTACGAAAGTGTAAGCATATCCGCAGTCGGGGCAAAGTTCAAGGTAAACGCCGTTAGTGAAAGTCTTTCCGTCAGCGTTCAACTTGTGAGCAACCTGTTCTTTATAAACAGCGTTCTTGTGTTCGCAGGTAACGCTGGTTCCCAAAGAAATTTTCTCAACGTCGCCAGTACTATATGTAATTTCAAGTTCATTACCTACAGTCTTAATAGAAACCACAGTCTTAGCGGTAGCGGCAACAGCACATTCAACAGTCTTACCGTCGGTAAGAGTAAGAACGAACTTACCGTCCTTCATTTCAGCAGACTTGATCAAGCCTACTTTGCCAAGAGATGCAGTTGTGTCATCATCATAAACGGCTACGATTTCGCCATTGTCGTTTACGGTGATAGACTTGACACTCTTGTCTTTTTCACCGCATCCGGTCGCAAACAAGGTGAGTGCGCAGATACAGCTTACAACAAGAATCATGACAAGCCATTTTGCAAACTTTTTCATTTTTGATTCTCCTTTAATATTTTTTAAGTTTGTTTGATTGTTTTTTTGTAAAGTAAATTTACATAAATTATTCATTCAATACCATTTTCGTCCGGCACCTCCCGAATGATTTACCTTTAAAAAAACGTCAGTAAACCCTTTTGCTATAATCTTAAACCATTTGTTTCGATTTGTCAACTGTTTTAACGAATTATTTTTCGGGTTTTTTGCAACCGATTTATATATACGTTTTTTAGGCGTTTTCTCGGTTTTGTTAATCTTCGCATTTGATTTTCGGTTTACTTTACGCTCGGTTTTGCGGTTCGCTTTCGGTTCTGCCGCCCCGAGCGCTATCCGATATACGGGGCAATTTGCCCGCAGTAGCGCTCGGGGCGGCGAAAAAGGAAAACCCAAATAATGCAATTTCCGCAAAGCAAACAGGCTTCCGAAGAGCCTGAAAAGTTACATATATATAATATGTTATATGCGGGCAAGATGGCAAACAGAAATTTTTATGCAAAATTTTAGTCCGTTTTTGCATAAACCTATCGGAAAATTAAATAAAAATACGAGCGTTTTTTCTTAAATCGTTTTTCGCGAAAAGGTTTTTCCGAGTATACTTCCGGGAATTCGCGATCTACGAAACAGTATATGAAAGAGAGGTTAAAAAAAGTTTAAAACAAGGTAAAATCGGGAAAATCTTAAATTTTCGGGCGGTTATAGAAATTTCTTATAGTTGAAATAAAGAATTCGATAAGAAAGGCGTTTTGGCGGTTTGCTCTTTCACTTTTTCGATAACTTTGCCGACACTCCGCCCCGCCAAAGGAGAAGTTAAAGATATTTAACGATTTAACGGGTCAGGCAATAAAAAACGGGCGATCGATGATCGCCCCACAAAGTTTTGTTGCTTTTGCAACAGTTTTCGTCTGTTGTTATATTTATTCAGATTGCAGAAGCCTTCGAAAAATGTTTACCGACGAAAATGTTTTAATTTTGTCTGAGGGAAACCCCTCATCAGTCGCTTCGCGACAGCTTCTCCCCGAAAAGTATGTTGCCTTGAAAAATATTTTCCTATCGGGCGAAGCCTTTAAAACTACTCGCCGTTGAAAACGTTCTGATTTTGTTTAAGGAAAACCCCTCATCAGTCGCTTCGCGCCAGCTTCTCCCCGAAAAGTATGTTGCCTTGAAAAATATTTTCCTATCGGGCGAAGCCTTCAATAACTGCTCGCCGTTGAAAACGTTCTGATTTTGTTTAAGGGAAACCCCTCATCAGTCGCTTCGCGCCAGCTTCTCCCCGAAAAGTATGTTGCCTTGAAAATGTTCTCCTATCAGGCGAAGCCTTCGAATTTTGTCGTAAATACAGAGATTTTATAAACGATAGATATTTTATGCGCGGAAAATCGCGGAAAGGGGGTTGTCAAGATAAATTTTATCCAATCCGAAAAAACTGCCTTTCAGATTTTCCGCCATGGCGCCCTCTGCTCCGCCGCCGACAAGATACGAAACTTCAAGCACGATTATCACAAGCGCGATAAAGCCCGCAACGCCCAAAAGTACGCCCAAAATACTGTTCAGAAGCTTAATTCCGCCAGTTTGAGACTCCAATATGCCCGCAAGAACGTTCACAACGAGAAGCTGAACAAGCATTACGGCAATAAACACGCAAACAGCCGTTAAAACGATTTCTATCCTTATTTTAATCAAAAAATTGCAAAAAGCGTTATTCTGAGCCTGCAAATACTCCACAAAATTAGCCTGCGCGCTTTTTGTCTGCTCCATCGAAATGATAATTCCGAGAAGAAAATATGTTATCACGAGCGTTATCGCGCGCCCGACCAGTCCTTTATTCAATACTCTGAGGCTTCGCCCGAAACCGAGCGCCGCGCCCAACACGGCGAACAGGCATGCGCCGCCTATCGCTAAATAATCCGCACCGATCAATTCTTTTTCTCTCCGTAAATTTACTGTTATAATTGTAACACATTACAAAACAAAAATAAAGCGAACGGGCGATTATTCGTCAAATTTTTAAAAATGGAAATAAAACGTAAAGAACGTAAAAAACAGCTTATGCCGGACAAAAACGATACAAACAACGCGGCGGCAAACCGCAAGCGGTTTGCCGCCGTTATTTTATAAAAAACAAAAAAAATACGCCGATAATCGACTTATAGGCGGGTTTTTGTTGTATTTACAACAGTTTTTCGTTTGTTGTTATATTTATTCGGATTGCGAAGCCTTCGAAAAATGTTTGCCGACGAAAATGCTTTGATTTTGTTTAGGGAAAACCCCTCATCAGTCGCTTCGCGACAGCTTCTCCCCGAAAAGTACGTTGCCTTGAAAATGTTTTTCTATCGGGCGAAGCCTTTTTAAATTGCCAGCCGTTGACAATGTTCGGATTTTGTCTGAGGAAAACCCCTCATCAGTCGCTTCGCGACAGCTTCTCCCCGAAAAGTATATTTCCTTGAAATATATTTTCTTATCGGGCGAAGCCTTTAAAGTATCAATGATCGCTCCTACAAGGTATCAATGATCGCCCGCTACAAGGTTTTATTGCTTATGCAACAGTTTTGCAAGATGAATTTTTATTTTGAAATTTACGGAATAATCGGGTAAAGCTGAATCATGTTGCCGCAGTCGACGGTAAGTTCCGCACCCGTGACGTTTTTTGCGTGAGCGGCAAAATACCAAACGGCTTCCGCAATATCCGACCCCTCGGCGATCGTTCCGAGAGGAGAAAAGGCAGACGGCACGTTTTTATAAAATTCGGGATTTTTGTCCGTCCTGTCGGTATGGATCATCCCGGGGAGAACGGCGTTTACCCTTATACCGTACTTGCCTAAATCGAGCGCAAGCGCGCGCATCAAGCCGAGCTGACCGCCTTTCGAAGCGGAATAAGCCGCGCGTTCGGGGATAGCTCTGTACGCCGTGTTGGAATTTATGAACGTTATGCTTCCGCCGACATTTTTTACGTCGCTTTCCGCAACTTTCTTTACGGCGTTTTTCGCGACGTTATCCGCGACGTTTTTTGCGCCGACAACGTCCGCCCCGCTCGTTTTGCCGCTCGTTTTGCCGACCATTCTTTTGGCGGCGTTCTGAATTATACAGAAATTCCAGCATACGTTAGTGTCTGTCACCCGACGAAAATCGGAAAGCGGGCTTTTAAGAACGTCGAACCCCACTCCGAGATCGGCGGCGTTAAGAACAAGGTCGGTTATAACAATCCCCGCTTCGTCAAGTTCGGAAAAAAGTTTTTCGACGCTTTTCTCGTCAACGTTGCCGTCATCCGTAAGCGCGTTAAGCGTTTTGCCCATAATTTTAACGTCGGGGAATTTCGCCGCGAAACTTTCTTCCGCCGCGCTCACGCGTTCGGCATTTCTGCCCGTGAACACGACGTTTTCGCCCTCGGACGCAAATTTTTCGACTATCGCCGCGCCCGTATTCACGCACGCGCCCGTTACCAAAACCCATTTTTTCAACATATCAAACCCTCTTTAACTTCGCAAATTTACCGTTCCCGCCGCGTTTTAAAAATAAAACTCCGTTTTCGGCGGGCGAATATCCGTAAGCGCGCCCGTATAATGTCTCAGATTATGCTCGACGTACGGATGTTTCGCGCACTCCTCTTCGTTAAGTTCCAGACCTAAACCGGGTTTGTCGCCTATCTTAATTCTCCCGTTTTCGTAAACGAGATTTTCGTTCGTTACGAATTTACGGTAGTCTACGTCCGAGTACATTATTTCGAGAATGCAGAAATTCGGACAGCAGGCGGCGAGTTGAAGCGTAGCCGCGTTGGCGACGGGTCCCGACGGATTATGCGGCGCGAAAGGTATATAATTATATTCGGCAATCGCCGCTATTTTTTTAAGCTCCATAATTCCGCCCGCATGGGAGACGTCGGGCTGAATGTAGTCCGCCGCGCGCTTTGCGAAAAGTTCGTTGTAATCGTATCTCGTGTAAAGCCGCTCGCCCGCGGAAATCGCCACGGGAGACTTATCCCTGACGGCTTTCAACGCTTCGAGATTGTTCGGCGGAACGGGTTCCTCGAACCACATAGGTTTGAACTGTTCGAGTTCTTTCGCGATTTTTATACCCGTAGGCACGTCGAACCTGCCGTGACCTTCGATAAGCAGATCGACGTCCTTCCCGACGGCTTCCCTGACCTTTGCCACGCATTCGAGCGCGGTATCGAGATCCTTGTTCGATATCTGCAAATAACTTTTGCCGAACGGATCCCATTTCATTGCCGTTACGCCGCGCTTTACCGCGATCTTAGCTTTTTCGGCAAACTCGTCGGGAGTTTTCGCGCCCGAAAACCAACCGTTTACATAAATGCGGCAATCGTCGTTGACCTTTCCGCCGAGAAGTTTGTAAACGGGTACGCCGAGAGATTTTCCGAGAATATCCCAAAGCGCGCACTCCACCGCCGAAAGCGCGCTCATCAAAACCGCGCCGCCGCGCCAATACGCGTCGCGATACATATCGTGATAATGTTTTTCTATCTGCGTGGGGTCCTTGCCGATAAGATATGATCTGAGATGCTCAACCGCTCCGCAAAGAGCCTTTTCCTTATATTCGAGCGTTCCCTCGCCCACTCCGCTTATGCCTTCGTCGGTATAAACCTTGACGAAAACCCAGTTAGTTCTGAAACAATCCACGACAAAAGTCTTTACGTCGGTTATCTTCATCCGATTTTTATCTCCTTGTATATTTCGGGAATGATCATATCCCCGTTTTTAAATTCCGTTTTTATTTCGTTTGCGATTTTCGATCCGCTTAATTCGTCGAACATACCGTAATGAACGGGAACGACGAAATCGGGATTTAATCGCGCCGCAAACCGCCCCGCGTCGCGAGCGTTCATATTGTTGCCGCGCCCGTTTACAGGCAAGAACAACGCGTTTATTTTTGCTTCGGGCAGATTTTCGAACGCTTTAAACACGCTCTCGAACACGTTTTCGCTGTATAAGGTATCGCCCGTTATGTAAAGAGTCTTATCTTCGGCGGAAATTATAACGCCGATTGCTTCCGCGTCGGAATGCTCGGCTTTAACCGCGCAAAATGTCAGTCCGCCGACCGTCACGCTCGTTCCGCTTCTGAAAACGATATGATTGCACTTCGGATATCTCGCTTTTGCTTTAAAAAACACGGACGGCGGCGAGAAAAACACACAATCGTTTTCACCGCCGAGGATTTCGCCGTTTTCTCTCACAGCGTCGATTTCGCCGTTTTCTTCCGCGCCGTCGCTCCCGCCGTTTTCTTTCACGATGCCGATTTCGTCATTTCCCTTCGCGCCGAGGATTTTGTCCAGAGTTTCCTCGTCGTAATGGTCGGCATGGGCGTGAGTTATAACGACGACGTTCGGTTTTACTTTTAAAAACCGCTCGTCTATCGGTTGTTTCCGCTTATTTAAAGGTTCGATTTTTTCGACCGAATCGGAAAGATACGGGTCTATAATTATTGTTGAATTCTTACTTTCGATTAAAAGTCCGTTCTGACCTAAAAAAGTTATTTTCATAAAAAAGTTACCGTATACGACTATTATCGCATAATTTTGTTGATTTGTTCGGTTAAAAATGTTATACTGTCTTCGGAAGTAAAATTGCGAAATGTTATTTTCGCCGTTTTACGCCAAAACCATTCGCCGACCGATAAAGGAGAAAATCATGGAGCTTGTTTCCCGTTTCACTTATATAGACGCCGGTTATTTCGATTCCGTTCAATCGGACTGGATTCACCGCAAAAAAACGACGACCCCGCCGAGAGTTTGCAAAAACTACGAGATAGAACTCTATCTTTCCAAGTCGGGAACGACTTATATCAACGACGAAAAATACGATATCGAGCAGTACTCGCTCATAATCTGCAAACCGGGAGACGTGAGATACTCCGTCAACCCGTTCAAGTGCTATTATTTGTATCTTTCCGTCGAGGAAGGGAGAATTAAGGAAATTCTCGACTCGCTTCCGCCGCAAATGCAGGCATTTAACGCAAAAATCTTCCTTGACAGGTTTTTCTCGCTTCTGAAATACCCCTCTTCCACCGCAAACGACGCTTACGCGGAACTCAGGGTCATAAGTCATATAAGCGAAATCGTGTTCCGACTTGCCGAAAACAGGGATTTCTACGAAAAGCAGAAATTCGTGAATATGAACGTTTCCAAAGCAATTACCGAAGCGAAAAGGTTCATTATGAAGAATTATAATCGCAACATTCAGCTTAAAGACGTTGCAAATCACGTTTTTTTAAGCCCCAATTACTTCCATAAGCTGTTCACTCAGGTTACGGGCGTAACGCCGCACCAATATATCATCAATCAGAAAATCAACGCCGCAAAGAAAATGCTGCTCGAAAGCGACACGACGATAACCGATATCGTCATAAACTGCGGTTTCAGCTCGCAGTCCTATTTCAACGCCATTTTCAAACGCGAAGTTAAAATCACGCCGAACGATTACAGACGGAGCATGAACAAATACTACAAAATTTAATTTTCTTTGTATGTTTTACCCTCCGCGGTTCGGATGAAATTCATCCGAACCGCGGAGGGTTTTAAAATGCTTCGGATATTCGTCAACCGTTCAATGCCAGCCAAGAATAAAACGAACCTTGCCAAAACGCCGCTATTTCCGCGCTTTTAGGCAAATTCTCGCTTGAAGTACATCCAGTACGTCTGCGCGAGCCTTCACCAAAAATCATCGAAATATCGACGTTTTAGTCGATAGCCGAGAAGAACCTCCGCTAAACTCGATTTTCAGGCGTGCCTTACGCTTAATTCTTCGTTCTTTCCACGGCTTGTATTTGTTATACTAACCCGCGGAAACGCCTTGCCTTAATCGCAAGGCGCGCCTGAAAATTTGCGGTATCGATATCTTAATATATAGGGCAACCTTGAAGCCGTATTTTCTAATGATTTATGGCGAAGGCGACAGAAGTTGTATACAAATACTACGAGGGCGGATTTGCCTTAAAGCATAGAAAAGACGGCTTCAAGGCGAGTTTATCAGAGGTTCTTCTCGGCTATGAGTCTGACGGCGGATTTTTAGACTAAGACAAGGCGCGCGAGCGCGTTCATACTCTATGTATAACACGGGAGCGGAACGCAGTATTAGTCAAAAATACGCCGTCAGACCAAGGTTCGTTTTATTCTTGGCTGGCATCGGGAAAACCCCGCAACGATTTTAAAGCCCGAAAGCTTCTCTGTTCGTTACGAATTCCGCATTTACGGTTTTGAGCCTTTCGAAAAGTTCGGTTAAAAAATCCCATTTTTTCAAAACGTCGAACTCGTAAGTATGCCCCCAGATATATAAAATCCGTCTTTCGTCGACATTGCCGCTTCCGTTTTCGCCGCCGTCGGTTTTTTCGGGAAGAGCCTCGAAATCGTCTATCAGACGGAATATCTCGGAATTGGAAAAATGGCACGTTCCCGAGTACTTCATAAGATTTTCGGGAACGGAAAATTTCATACTCGTCCCCGCCGTCCGCGCGTATTTTATACCGAGATCGCGGGCGATTTTTATCACTCTCTCGTCGTAAGTCCCGTAAGGGTACGCCATTCCGACGACCTCTTTTCCGAACCACTCCTCGATATTTTTCTTATCGTAATAAATCTCGTTGTAAATCGTCTCGTCGTCGAGCTTTTCCAGGAAAGGATGAGTGAGCGTATGCACCGCCACTTCATGCCCCGCGTACAAATCTTTCAATCCGTCGATATTCATGCGATGGATTTCCACGCCCTCGTTCACCCAACTGTTCGCGCGGGTCTGAATACCCGTATTTATGTTGAAAGTGGCTTTGAAACCGTATTTATTCAACTGTTCGACGAATTTTATATCCTGCTCGATACCGTCGTCGAAACTGAACGTTACGAATTTACTCATAACCGAATTTATCCTTTGTTTATAAATATAATTCCGCCGTTTTTAAGCTTCGGTATCACTACCCTCGCTTTTCCGCCTTTGCCGCAACAGCCGCCGTTACCGCCCGTTTCGCAGACTTCGCCGCCGCCATCGCCGACCTTGCCGACGACATAATCGACGGGAAGAATTTCGTCGCCGTCGCCGTTCGAAAAAACGCAGGTTTTTCCGCTTATTTCCGCAAAAAAATCCACTTCGAGATTTTCGACTTCGCGCTCGTCTTCGGCAAAATCGATTACGGAAACGGCATATTCCTTTTCGTCTTCCAGAAATTTAAGGTCGATTTTTCTGTCGGTTACGGAAGCTATTCTTTTGCCGCGCAGATCGGCTATCTCATAAGCCTCGAACCACCGACCCGAAAAATCGGACGGTTTGAACGAATCGAGATACTCGTCGTAATAATAAACTTTTCCGCCGCCCGCCTTAAAAGCTTCGATTTGCTTTGTTTCCTGTTCCGAAAGCCCTTTTTCGGCGGGAATAATCAACGCGTTTAACGAAAACGGCAGACTTTCAAGCTCGCTCGCCCTCACGGCGATAAGCGAAACGAACTCCCGCTTGAACTTTCTGTAAACGCTCATTGCCGAGAAAATATTTTTCTCTTTTCCGCTCCACGCGCGTTTATTGTCGCCGTTACAGACAGCGTCGTAATACGCGTTGGCATGCTCGCTGTGCAGAATACCCACGCCTTGCCTTACGCGTTCTTTGCAGACGATTTTATCGCCGAGCCTATAAAGCATTTCGTGCATTTTCATTGCCGAAGCGTATTTTTTCGTGGGCGTACCGTCGTTATAGACCATACCGAAGCCGTTCGGCTCGGGCGAGTCGTCGAAAGCGTAATCGCCGCGCCACTGGTAGTACATAATTCCCTTAACCCCGCTGCCGACAGCGGCGTAAGTTTCGGCTTCGAATTCTCTGCCCGTCATATCCGCGCGGGCGTTATACTCGATAAGCCAGTAATGTTTTCCGAAAGCCGCCGCCGCGCTTTCCGCGTAATCCATAACGCGCGACTGCTCGTAATAAAACGCACCTTTGCAGTCGAGATACATAGTTATCCCGACGATATCCATTTCTTTCGCGACCCGAAAATAATCCGCGCCCCTCATACTGCTTCCGATCTGAACGGGACAACAGGTCATACAGGTGAACGTTTCCGCTTCCGACTTGCGTTTTTTCGCCGTTTTCGCCAAAAAATTAAGATAATCGTTGAACTTTTCGCTGTTGAAAAGCCGCCAGTCTATCCACCCCTCGGGAGACTCGGAATAAGTCGGTCTTTTGCGGGGCGGTTCGGCGTTTTTATATGTTTTTTCGTCCGCGACGCCTCTTTTTAAAAGACTTTCCCGATACTTTTCGATCGCGCTCGGGTTGTAATCGTAAAATCCGACGTGCGGAAAGGCGGGTTCATTGAAAATCTGAAAACCGACTACGTTTTTATAGCCGCCGAAAAACTCCGCGCCTATTTCGGTAACTTTTTCGTTATCCCGTTTCGCGCCGTCGTGGCAAACGCTGTTGGTTATAAACTGCGACCAGCTCGATTTGAGCGGTTCGCCGTTTTCGTCGGTCATTTTCTCGTCGGGGTATTCGTTAAGCCCGTTGTCGTAGCCGTTCAGGCGCACGGCGAGAGCCATTTTAAGCTTGCCCGTTTCCTCGGCGATAGCCTTGCCCAAAGGAAACTTTCCCTCGAAGCCTTTCTCGCCGAGCGTAAAATCGCCTATCGCCGCCGTGCGCACGATATTGACATGCGCGGCTTTCATTTCGGCGAGATCGCGTTTCATCTCGCCGAGTCGGTCGCCGTTTTCCGGTACGGGAACTTTTTTCGGGTGATAGGACGGATAATAATGACTGCCTATTCCGAACACCGCCTTGCCGTCGATGTATAATATTCCGTTTTTTAAGCGATAAGCGTCGGTTTCTTTCATAAAATAATTATTTTTTCAATTCCTTATAAGCGGATTGAGCTTCGTCGTAAGAAGTTTTGTATTTCGCTTTAAGGCTTTCGAGTTCTTTTGTAAGCGTTTCGCCGTAATATACGCCCGTGATAGCCTTTTCTTCGAACTGATTCATTTCCTTTTCGAGCGACGTGGAGTTTTTAGTCCATTCGTTTGTGTAAAGACAGAAGCAGTTTTTGACGAAATTGTATCTGCCGACGCCGTTTTTGTCTCCGAGACCCAAAGCGTCGTAGAAAAGCTTATCCGTTTCGTTCAAAGAGTCCACGGAGTTGCCGTTGAATACATATTGAAGATAAGCTTCTTTCGAGAAACGATAGTTGAACGATTCGAAAAGCATACCCGCCTTACGAGCCGCCGTGAAGTTTGCGTACTCCGCTTTTACGGTACGGCTTCCGTCCGCGTTCACGGTATTATGCACGCCGTCCACGCCGTAGTTCATAAGATTTATACCGTCTTCGGTGTAGAACCAGTTCATAAAGCGAACTATTTCGCGCGCTTTTTCTTTGCTTACCTTGGACGAGATCATAAAGTTGTTCTCAAATCCGCCCGCGCTCTGAACGCCGCTTTCGCCGTCGGGACCTTTTATCGGCTGAATTCCTATCCACGTTCCGTTTGCAACGCCGTTTTTGCGCAAGTCCTCGGTGGAAAGCTTTGCGTATTCGGAATAATAAACGGTGCAACCGAGCGTGTTGTTTGCCATTATGTTCTGTAAGCCGCTGTAACCGCGTTCGAAATAACGGTTATCCAGAAGCCCTTCCGCGTAAAGTTCTTGGAGGGATTCGAGATAGTTTTTGTACTGAGAATGATATACCGTGGGAACGTAATCGTTACCGTCCATCGCGAAATAATATCTCGTGTCGATACCGAAAGCGTATCTCATATTCGTTATGTCCTGAACGGAGAAAGGAACTTCGTCCGCTCTGCCGTTTCCGTTGGGATCGTCCGTTTTGAACTTACGGAGAACGTTTACGAATTCGTCCCAGGTGGAGGGAACTTCGAGATTAAGCGCGTCGAGCCAGTCTTTTCTTATAAGGAACGAAAGCTGACATTCGGGTTCGCGGATATTCATCATCGAATATATTTCGAACGAGGCAACGTCGGTAAGTTCGAGAAGCATATTCGGGTCGTTATAGCTTTCGACCGTATCCATATAATTGGGCGCATACTGCATCAAAAGATCGTAAAGAGGATACGCCGCGCCGTCTCTGATGAGAGCCTGACGGTTGGGAACGCGGCAGAAAAGCTCGGGCGTGTCGTTTTTGCCGAGCGATGTTACGAGTCTGTCCGCATAAGCTTCCTCGGAAACGAATTCGATATCGAGCTTGGTATTGGTTGCCGCTTCTATCTGCGGGATAAGGTTTTCCGTTTTGCTGAACTTGTTTTCGTTTATCGGCGCGAGAATTTTAATCGTAAGAGTATCTCTCGAATTGAAATCGTAGCCGTAATCCTGCTCGTAGGAGCTTCTCGGCGTTCTTTCTCTTCTTTCCGATTTTGTGCTTTCCGTGTTCACGCGGCAACCCGCGAAAACCGAAAATGCCGTTACGAGCGATAATGCGGCGGTTAAGCCTTTTATCAGAGTTCTTTTTTTCATTACTTTCCTCCGTTTACGGAATTTCTCCGTTATTGATTTTATTTTGAATTTTTTACGGCGCGCGGCAGACCGCGCGCTCTATATATACCTTTTACTTCGTCTTATTCTTTGACCGCGCCCGTCATCGTTCCCGAAATCAAAAATTTCTGGAAGAAAGGGAAGGCGATTATTATCGGCAGCATCGTGAACATAAGCGCGGCGTTTCTGACCTGTTCTATGCTCAAATTGCTTCCGCCGATATCGAAATCCGCCGAACTTGCCGAGTTCACGACTGTGGCTAAGACCTGTTGCAAAACTCTTTTTTCGGACGTTTCGATATACAAAAGAGGGTTCTGATACTGGTTCCACTGCCCCACGACTATCCAAAGTCCGATCGTTGCGAGTATCGGTCCGGAGTTAGGGAGTATCATACGGAACAGAATTACGAAATCGTTTGCGCCGTCGAGCTTAGCCGATTCGACGATCGATTTCGGTATCCCGTAAAAGAAACCGCGCATAATGATAATATTGTACGCGCTCAGAAGCGTGCAGAGGATGAGCGCCCAGTGCGAATCGATAAGGTGCAGCTGGTTTATAACCATATAATTGGGAACCGTTCCCGCCGAAAACCACATCGTAACGACTATAAACTGCG
Organism: uncultured Clostridia bacterium; assembly: GCA_934254825.1. GTDB lineage: Bacteria > Bacillota > Clostridia > Christensenellales > Borkfalkiaceae > UBA10281. Next base: position 17,546 of record CAKQMB010000018.1, read on the forward strand.
TGTACAGCTTTTTGAACTTTATGTTGGAAAAAGCCATCGGGTACGCCGCGAAACTCGTTAATAAAAGCGACAAAGCGCAGGTTATCACGCAGATTTTTATCGTGTTGAAATATCCGAGATAAATAGCGTCGTTCGAAGCCACGAGTTTGTAAGCTTCCCACGTTGCGCCGACGCGGTATTTCCCGTTTTTGAAAACCTGCGGCAAAAGCGTTATCGCTCCGCTCCTCACGGCGGAAGTATCCGAAAGAGATATCGCTATCATATTTATAAACGGATAAATTATCGTGACCGCGAGTATGGTTAAAATCGTTAAAAGTACGGCGTAACCGATACGCGAGCCTACGCTTCTTTTTATTTTTTTCCTTTCCATAAGCCCACCTTACCAGAGCGACGTTTCGGCAAGCTTTTTGCTGAAAACGTTCGCTATCGTTACGAGTACGAGCGCAACAAGAGAGTTGAAAAGCCCGACCGCCGTCGAAAGTCCGTATTTGAAATCGTTGAAAGCGACTTTGTAAACATACGTTGCGATAACTTCCGATTTTTCGAGATTTCCGTTGTTTTGCATAAGGTAAATCTTCTCGAAGTTACTGCCCATTATCGCGCCTATCTGCATTATGAGCATTATGACTATCGTAGGCAGTATCGACGGCAGAGTTACGTTGAAAATTTCGTTCCATTTTCCCGCTCCGTCGATCTCCGCCGCCTCGTACAAACACGGGTCTATGGACGTGAGCGCGGCGCTGTAAATAATCGAATTCCAGCCTACGGTCTGCCATATTCCCGACACGACCTGTATTCCGCGGAAAGCGTCGGCTTTATATAAAAGCGAATTGACGTAAGGAATATTAAGCGCTTTGCACACCTGCCCCGCAAGTCCGCTGTCGGGATCTAAAAAGGAAGTTATGAACCCGACGAGAGCCGCAGTCGACAAAAAGTGCGGCAGATAACTTATTATCGAAAGGGTTTTCTTGTAAGCTTTGTTTCTCACCTCGTTCAGCGCGAGCGCGAGAACTATCGCCGCGGGAAACAAAAACACGAGCGCGAGAAGGTTTATGGCTAAGGTGTTCCCGAGAAGGTGGAAAAATTCGCCCTCGAAAAAGTCGAGAAAGTTGTTGAAAAGAACGAACGTGCTTCCCTTAAAGCCGTTTGTCAGGCTGTAATCGTAAAAAGCCATTCGTATCCAGGTTATCGGCCAGTAGCAGAAAATCGCAAACCATACGATAACGGGCAACATCATCAGATAAACGTATTTATTATCGCTTATATACCTTTTTAAATTAAATTTCGATCCCGGTATCTTCGCTTTTTTCCAAGAAGCCTTTTTTGTATTTACCCGCATCGTTTTCTCCTTAATGTTTCTTCCTGAATTGTATCTTATTTCGGTTTTCAATGATAGTACTTTTTTTATCATTTTTTTTAGATTTCTTCTCTTTTACCGCAAAACGGCTGTTATTTTTCGTTTATATATGTTATTATCGCCGTAAGGTGAAAAAAGATGAAAAAATTATTTATTTTAACGCTTACCGTTCTTTTTGCGGGAATTCTGACTTTGCAGACCGCCTGCGCGGGCGGCGGAAGCGAAAATTCCGCAGGCGGGAAAACTTCCGTTTCCGAAAATCCCGCTTCTTCCGGAAGTCTTTCCGAAACGACGTCCGACGAGCTTCCCGAAGCCGATTTATGGGACGTATCCGACGTCGATATCTCGCACATAAACGAAAACGGCAGACTTATCGCTTTCACTTTCGACGACGGACCGACCGATAAAACCGACGCTCTTTTAGACATTTTCGAAAGCTTTAACGAAAAAAATCCCGATTTTACGGCTCACGCCACGTTATTTACGATAGGAGCGAAAATTTCCCCGAACTATTCTCGAACCCTCGAAAGAGCCGTTTCGATGAAGTTCGAACTCGGAAACCACACTTTCACGCACACCGACCTTACAACCCTTACAAACGAGAAAATAATCGAAGAACTTTCCGAAACCGACAAAGCCTTAAAAGCGTTCGACGGGAAAGACGTTCATCTCGTTCGCCCCGCGGGCGGACACGCCGATAATCGCGTTTTATCGACTTATAGGTCGACTTTTATCAACTGGACGACCTCGCTCGACGCTTCCGACTGGCAGGACGGTACGACCGAAAACGACATATACGACGCCGTGTCGAAAAACCTTTGCGAGGGCGGAATAGTCCTTATGCACCAGGGTTACGACAGAACGATAAACGCCGTGAAAAGGCTTCTCCCCGACCTTAAAGCGCGCGGCTTTCAGGTCGTTTCCGTTTCCGAACTTATTAAATTTTACGATATAAAAGCCGAAATCGGCAAGCTTTACGATAACTTTATCTGAAAATTTTCATCGCAAAGCGTTTTGACTGCAAAGCCTTTGGCTGAGTTTTACCGCAGATCGCCGCCGAATATCTTTTCGGGCGAAGACAGTATTTCCCCGTTCGTTTCTATAACTTTTTTATAGAAAAAGTACGACTCTTTTTTAATTCTTTTCTGCGTGGGATAATCGATATAAACAAGACCGAAACGCTTTGCGAATCCGCATTTCCACTCGAAATTGTCGGTAAAAGACCAGTGATAATAGCCGTCCGCGGGAACACCCTCGTCGACGGCTTTTTTCATTTCGAGAAGGTATCTTGCCGTAAGATCTATGCGATAATAATCGCGGACTTTGCCGTCGAGACACACCCTGTCGTTCTGCGCCGTGCCGTTTTCGGTTATTATAATCGGTTTTTTATATCTTTTATACAGGAATTTCAACCCGTAATACACCGACTCGGGGATATCGTCCCAACCCATATCGCTCAGCGGCGAACCGTCGTGAAAAGGCGCGATTTCGCCGTTTTTATCCATATAAAACCCCGAATAAATGTTCTGCCCGATAAAATCGAGAGGCGCGGAGATAAGTTTTAAATCCTCGGGCGTGATTTTCGGCAGATCGTCTTTGAAGTATTCGTAATATTCTTTCGGATAATCTCCGAGATACACGGGGTCGGAAAGAACGGACATACAGTTCATAGGCTGTTGCTTCCACACTTTGAAAAAGTTTTCGTAAGCTTTTTGCTCCGCCTCGGGCGAATCGTCGGACGGGCAAGTCACCCAGCCGCAAGTCGCAAATCCTATTTTTGCGTTTTTTACCTTTTCGCGGAGAATTTTCACCGCTTCTCCGTGGCACAAAAGGAGATTATGCCCCGCCGAAAGAAGTTCTTTAAGCGACAATTTTATCCCGGGCGCGAGCGCGTCGGAATAAAGCCCGCCGTGAAGAACGCATTGCGGTTCGTTTATCGTTATAAACTTTTTGACCCTGTCGCCGAAACGCTCGGCGACAACGGTTGCATATTCCGCGAATTTTTTCACCGTTTCTCTGTTTGTAAATCCGCCTTTTTCATAAACCCAAAGGGGCATATCCCAGTGATAAAGAGTGAGCATAGGCTCAATATTATTCTCGATAAGTCGGTCTATAAGTCGATTATAGAAGGAAATGCCCTCTTCATTGAGAAATCCGTCGCGAGGGATAATCCTCGCCCAGGACACCGAAAAACGATAAGATTTAAGCCCAAGCTCTTTCATAAGCGAAACGTCCTCTTCGTATCTGTGATAATGATCGCAGGCGATATCTCCGGTCTGCTCGCGGAAAGATTTTTTCGCGTGAGTGAATTCGTCCCATATGCTCGGGGTTTTGCCGCCCTCGTTCCAACCTCCCTCGACCTGATACGCCGCGGAAGCCGCGCCCCAGACAAAATCTTTTTTCATAATTACTCCTCCCGGGCAAATCGCCCGTTGTTCACACACCGTCATTTTAAAGCAAAATCAAAATATTTGCAATATGTTTTCTTATTTTATTTTTTAGATTTCTTCGGGTAAAAAGCCTTTGCCGTTTACACGCGCGCCCTTATTTGTTATTATTTAGCCGATGCCGGACAAGAATAAAACAAATAAAGGAGTTTTTAGAAAATGAAATTCGGACACTTTGACGACAAGAATAAAGAATACGTTATAGATACGCCTTTTACGCCGTTGCCCTGGATAAACTATCTCGGCAACGACGACTTTTTTTCGATTATTTCCAACACCGCGGGCGGTTACTCTTTTTACCGCGACGCGAAACTGAGGAGAATTACGCGTTACCGCTACAACTCCCCCGCGACCGACAACGGCGGAAGATATTACTATATAACCGACGGAAAAACAACGTTTTCACCCTCGTTTTTACCGAGCAAAACCCCGCTCGACGGTTACAAATGCCGCCACGGTTTGAATTACACGATTTTCGAAAGCGCGAAAAACGGCGTGCGCGCCGAGCTTATGTGTTTCGTTCCGCTAAACGACGACTGCGAAATAAATTTGCTGAAAATAACCAACGAGTCCGACGAAACTAAAAATCTTAAAGTTTACGGCGGCGTGGAATTCTGCCTTTGGAACGCGCAGGACGACACGACCAATTTCCAGCGCAATTACAATACGGGCGAGGTGGAAATAACCGCCGACAAGCGTTACGGAGCGGTTTACCACAAAACGGAATACCGCGAAAGACGAAATCATTACTCCTTTTTCTCTTTGAACTCCGAGCTTAGCGGCTACGATACGGACAGAGACACTTTTCTCGGAAAATTCAACGGTTTCGACTCTCCCGAAGCGGTTAAACTCGGCGTTTCTTACAACGAAAAGGCAAGCGGTTGGGCGCCGTCCGCGTTTTTGAGAAAGGACGTTACCCTTAAACCGAAACAGACCGTTTCGCTCGTTTATCTTCTCGGCTATATCGAAAACGAAAAGGATGAAAAATGGGAAGCTCCGAACGTTATAAACAAAAAGAAAGCCGAAAAACTTATCGCGAAATACATAAGCGAAGAAAGCGTTTACGCCGAATTTGACAAGCTTAAAGACAAATGGTATAATCTCCTCGGCAATTTCGGCGTGCGTTCTTCGGACGAAAAATTCGATCGGATCGTTAACATCTGGAACCAATATCAGTGCCTTATAACCTACCGCATGAGCAGGAGCGCAAGCTATTACGAAAGCGGGATCGGCAGAGGTATGGGCTTCCGCGATTCCTGTCAGGATCTGCTCGGATTTGTGCATATCCTGCCCGAAAAAGCGCGCGAACGAATTATCGACATTGCTTCCATTCAACTGCCCGACGGCTCGACCTGGCATCAGTATCAACCGCTGACAAAACGCGGCAACGCGGACGTAGGCGGAGGGTTTAACGACGACCCGTTATGGCTTATCGCGTGCGTTTACGCTTATATTTCCGAAACGGGCGACTTTTCGATTTTGCACGAAAACGTTCCGTTCAACAACGACGAAAGCGACAAAGCGCCCCTTATGGAGCATCTGAAACGCTCGATAGATTTTACGGTAACCCACAAAGGACCGCACGGTCTTCCTTTAATCGGCAGAGCCGACTGGAACGACTGCCTTAATCTCAACTGTTTCTCCGAAACACCCGGCGAAAGCTTTCAGACCTGTTCCAATTTCGAAAGCGGCAAAGCCGAAAGCGTTTTCATTGCGGGTATGTTCGTTAAATACGGCAAAGAGTACGCGAAGCTTTGCGATCTTCTCGGCGACAAAGCGGAAGCCGAACGCATTCTGAAAGAAGTAGCCGTTATGACAAAAACCGTCGAAACGGCGGGTTGGGACGGCGAATGGTTTATCCGCGCTTTCGACGCGTTCGAAAACCCCGTCGGCAGTAAAACCTGCGAAGACGGAAAGATATTTATCGAACCGCAGGGAATGTGCGTAATGGCGGGGATAGGCGTTACGGACGGTAAAGCCGAAAAAGCGTTGTCGAGCGTCGAAAAATATCTCGACACGAAGTACGGAATAGTGCTTTTGCAACCCGCATACAAAGAATATCATTTAAATCTCGGCGAAGTTTCGTCCTACCCTTGCGGTTACAAGGAAAACGCAGGCATCTTCTGCCATAACAACCCGTGGATAAGCTGCGCCGAAGCGACGATCGGAAACGGCGAAAGGGCTTACGAAATTTACCGCAAGATCTCGCCCGCGTATCTCGAAGAAATAAGCGAGATACACAAAACCGAACCCTACGTTTTCAGTCAGATGATCGCGGGAAAAGACGCGCCCGACTTCGGCTCGGCGAAAAACAGCTGGCTCACGGGAACCGCCGCCTGGACGTTCGTCAACGCATCGCAGTACATTTTAGGCGTTAAACCCACGCCCGAAGGGCTTACGATAAAACCTTGTATGCCTAAGGAAATAAACGAATTTAATCTCACGAGGAAATTCCGCGGCGTTACATACGAAATAGCCGCAAAACGCGACGATAAAAAAGCCGCGGGCGTATATATTAACGGAATAAAGCTCGAAAACGACCTTCTCCCGAAAGGAAACGCGGGCGAAACGATAAAAGCGGAGGTAATTTATAAATGAACGCGAAAACTTACAGACTCGACACGCCGAACACCTCTCTCGTCTTTATGCAGGACGAGGATAAAGTTTATTACCTTTATTACGGCAAAAAAATAAGCGACGTGCCGCCCGAAGTCTGTTATGTGAAATGGGATAATATCGGCACGGATTTAAAAAACAAGCTTTTCTCCTGTTTCGGAGACGACGATCATCGCGACAAGTCTGTTCTTCTTTTCAATCCCGACAATTCGTTTTCCAACGAGTTCGTATTTAAAAACGCGGTCGTTAACAAAGGCAAGAAAGGAATACCCGATCTTCCCTCGTCTTTCGGCGCGGAAAAGACCGTCACTTTCGAATTCGTCGACGAAACCGAAAATTTATTGCTTACGATAAGCTATTCCTCTTATCGCGACACCGACGTTATAACCGCCCGTTCGTCTCTTACAAACCTCGGCGAAAAAAACCTTTCGATAAAGAAATTCGCTTCTCTTCAACTCGATATTCCGGAAAGCGATTTCACGGTTTCCACCTTCGACGGCGGCTGGGCGAGCGAAAGATATCGTCACGACACAAAGCTCAACTCTGGACTTTTCGTAAACCAATCGCTTGCGGGAGCTTCGTCCTCTCAGCACAATCCGTTTTCGTTTATAAAAAACGGGAACGGCGTTTACGCTTTCAACCTCGTTTATTCGGGAAATCACAAAACCTCTTACGAAACCGACGCTTACAACAGAACGAGAATAATCTGCGGCGTGAACGATTTCGCTTTCGAATACCGCTTAGCTGGCGGCGACACGTTTTACGCGCCCGAAGCCGTAATGATTTTTTCAAAAAACGAGGACGAAATGTCCTTAAATCTTCATTCGTTCGTTAATAAACATATAATTCCGAAGCGCAGGCAGAACAAAAAACGCCCCGTCGTTATAAACAACTGGGAAGGCACGGCGTTCGATTTCACGAGAGAAAAAATACTCGAAATCGCGAAAAAAGGCAAGAAAATCGGCGCGGAAACCTTTGTTCTGGACGACGGTTGGTTCGGAAAACGAAACGACGACAGGTCTTCTCTCGGAGACTGGTTCGACAACGCGGAAAAAACGGGCGGACTATCCCGTCTCGCCGACGATATACGCGCGCTCGGACTCGATTTCGGAATATGGCTGGAACCCGAAATGATCTCGCCCGACAGCGAACTTTTCCGAAGCCACCCCGAATACGCTATGGCGATCCCCGGGAAAAAGCCGTATCTTCGCAGATTTCAGATGATGCTCGATTTAACCAACGAGGAAGTTAAGAAATTCGTTATCGACAGCGTGGAAAGAACTATCGAACTCGCGAAACCCTCCTACATAAAGTGGGATTTCAACAGGGTTATGAGCGATTGCTTCTCGAAAACGGTGTTTATCGGCGAATATTGTTACAGATACGTCGTCGCTCTGTACTCCGTTATGAAAACGCTCACCGAAAACCACCCCGATATTCTTTTCGAGGGTTGCGCCGCGGGCGGAGCGAGGTTCGACCTCGGAATTCTCTCCTATTTCCCGCAGATCTGGACGAGCGACAACACCGACGCCGCCGCCCGAACCGTAATCCAGACCAACACTTCGATTTGCTATCCGCAGTCCTGCATGACGGCGCACCTTTCCGCCTCGCCGAACGGATTTACCAAAAGAGAGTTTTCTTTGGAAAATCGGTTCAACGTTGCATGCCTGTTCAATTTCGGTTACGAACTCGATTGCTCGGGTTTTACCGATAAAGAAGTTAAAGAAGCGGCAAAGCTTACCGATTTTTACAAAAAAAGACGAGACGTTATCCTTTACGGCGATTTTTACAGGCTCGGCGGCGGAACATCGGCTGATTGCGGCGGAGCTTTGAACGCTTGTTTTTCAAGTCCGACTTCGGACGGATTGCCGACGGGAGTATGCGGATTTCAGGTCGTTTCTCCCCGCAAGGACAGATCGCTTGCGAGCGTTATCATGCCGAGCCGCGAAAACGGCGTTTCCAACCGCAGAATAGCTTTCAAAGGACTTGACAAAGCCGAAAAATACACTGCGACCGTTTACGATAAAAATCTTGACGTTTTCGACACGTTCGTTATCGGCGGAGACGTTTTATCGGAAGGTATTCCGTACGAGAAATACAGGCTTTCGGAAGAAATCTGTTCGGACGCGGATTTCAGGTCGTTCCTTATCGAATTTACGCGATAATCGACTTATAGGCGCACTTTTATTGTCGTCTTCGGTTTTTTGTTTACCACTGCCGACAGGCGATATATATTCTTACCCGATAGCCGACTTTATATTAAAAGGGCTGCAAACCTGACCGAAAGGACAGGCTTGCAGCCCCGTTTTATGTCTTGATATTATGCGAGCGCCGTCTATCCCGACAATGTTCGCATTATTCTTTTCCCGCATACGAACTCCGTCCGTCCCGGCGACGCCCGTATTGTTCATGTACGGCATATTCATGTCCGACATATTTATGTCCGACATGCCGAAAATCAATCGTTATCGTCAGCCGTTTCGTAGTCTACCGAATAAACGGATCTGATTTCGAGATCCTCGTGAACGTTTTCGAAAGAAGCAAGCCAGCAATTAAACTTTTTACCGTCAACGTGTTTGCTTTCGTCCGACGGTTCCGTCGCGGACTCGCCGTCTTCGACTATCTGTTCGGAAATAAGAACGTTGTCGCAGTTATAAAATCTTACCGTCCAGACCTTGACGTAAACTCCGCGGATATCGGTATCGGCGGTAATTTCCGAAAAATCTGTATCCCAGTTTTTAAATCTATAACCCTCTCTTTCGACCTCTTCTTCCGAAGGCTCAACGACCTCGTCTCCCTCGTAAATTTTCCGAACGGCGATTTCGCTTCCGTTCATATCGAGAAATCTCACGACAAAAGCTTTCGTATAAACGCCTTTGACGACGAGATCGGATTTAACGCTTTTGAACTCTTTATCCCAGGAGTCGAATTTGTAACCGTCGAGCGCAACTTCTTCTTCCGAAGGAGCTTTCGCGGTTTTGCCTTCTTCGACCTGCTGCTCGGAAATAACTCTGTCGTTCAAGTCGAGAAATCTGACGGTGTAAAGCTTGGCGTATTTCCCGTAAATATCGGTATCGGCGGTAATACTGTCGAACTTTTTATCCCAGGATTTGAAAACGTAACCGTTTACTTTGCGAAGCTCGTCTGTCGGAGCCTGCGCCGCCTCGCCGTCGGCAACCTTCTGAACCGAAATAAGCTCGCCGTTCATATCGAGGAAACGCACCGTGTGATAACCGTCGACTATCTTCACGATAAAATCGATTTTCTTGTCGTTGTATGTAAGCCCTACCCTGTGCGTTCCGACCGTATCGAGCATTCGGCGATATTCTTCGGTCAGCATAGAATAAGTTACGTCGTAAGTCAACTCCTCACCTTTCACATAGCTCACTTTCAGTTTAATCCCGGCTTTATCGAATTCTCCGACTTTTATCTCGTCGGGAATATCGACAACGTCAAGGTAGTAATTCCTGCTTAAATCGGGTCTGCCTTCAACCGAAACGTTTTCCGGCATCGTGCATGCGCCGAACACGACTATCGACATAAGGCAGACAGCCGTTAAAGCAAACAATTTACATAATGCTTTTTTCATAGTGACTCCTTTGCCGCAAATAATTTTTCGATCCTTCTTTCAATCGTTCGCGGCGGTCGCCGAAAGTTTTTCGGCAAAGAAATTAGCGGAACCGAGGGAATAAACTACGTCAGACGGCAAAAGTCTGTCAAATTCCCCTTTTTAAAATCATATCACCATCACAATATATTGTCAATCGTTTTTTTATTTTTTAACGATTCACATTTCCTTGCGGTCCAAAATCGCGCGGGAAATGGTCACTTCGTCCGCATATTCGAGTTCGCTCCCGATCGGGATCCCGTGCGCAAGACGGGTGACTTTCACGCCGAGCGGCTTTAAAAGCCCCGAAATGTACATAGCGGTGGCTTCGCCCTCGACGTCCGGATTGGTCGCCATTATAACTTCTCTGACTCCGCCTTGCGAAATGCGCGCAAGAAGTTCTTTTATCCTTATATCGTTGGGCGTTATGCCTTCCATAGGACTCAGAACTCCGTGCAGAACGTGATAAACGCCCTTGAATTCATGCGCTTTTTCCATTGCGAGAACGTCTTTCGGCTCTTTGACGACGCAGATGACCGACCCGTCTCTGAAAGAACATATATCGCAGACGTCTTTATCGGTGTAGTTTCCGCAAATCCTGCAATAATGCACTTCCTTTTTAACTTTGAGTATGCTTTCGGCAAATTCCGCGGCTTCCTCTTCGGTCATGTTTATCACCTTGTAAGCGTATCTTTGCGCGGTTTTCGCGCCTACGCCCGGAAGTTTCGTGAACTGATTTATAAGTTTGCCTATCGGTTCGATATACGCGCTCATACTTAAATGAGACCGCCCGCTCCGCCGAATTTACCCATTTTTTCCTCGTACATTTCGTCCGCGGCTTCGTATGCCGTGTTAAGCGCGGCGACAATAAGGTCTTCGAGCATTTCGATATCGTCGGGATCGACGGCTTTCGGATCGATAGAAAGCGATTTTACGACTTTTTTGCCGTTCACGACCACTTTTACGAGTCCGCTTCCGCTTTCGCCCTCGATTTCGGCTTCTTCAAGCTCTTCCTGAGCCTGAGCCATCTGTTCCTGCATTTTCTGCGCCTGTTTCATAAGTTGCTGCATCTGATTTCCGCCGCCGAAGCCGCCGAAACCGCCTCTGCCGTATGCCATAAGTAGTTTCTCCTTAAATTTTTTATATTTTTTGATATTTAATACTGTTTTATATTGTTTTTTCCGAGTTCGTCTGACGACAATTCTTTTCCGAATTAGTCTCGGATTAAAATCAATCTTCGACTTTAACGTAATTCGCGCCGAAAGTTTTTTTCACTTCGTCCACGTCCTTTTCGAAGCCGTCCTTTTCTTCCTCGGTCGATCTGACTATTTCTATATCGTAATCCCCGACAGATTTGACTATTTTCGAAAGCGTTTCGAGGTTGGCGGCTTTCGTGACCGCGTTATATCCCGCCTCGTCCGACGCGGCGACTTTCAGCGTTTTTCCGCAAAGCTTTGCCGTCATCTCCTGACAGGCTATCCATAAAACGATCTGTTTTTCGGCTCGCAGTTTTCTTACGACCGTTCCCCAGATTTTCCCCGCGCTCATGGCGTCGGCTTTTTGTTCCGCCGCGCCCTGTCCGCCCGTAACCGCCGTAGCCGCAGAAGGCTCTCTGTTTTCGGTGAAAACGCTCTCTGCTTTAACGGTTTTTACTTCCGATTGAGCGGGTTTTTGCTCGTTAATCGACTTATAGCGGGGTTTTTCGATTTCGTATTCGTCTTCGGGCGGAGGAATAGGGATTCCCTCGTCCGCATAATCGTTATAAACTTCCGTCTTTCTCGCGGGCTTTTCTTCCGCGGGTTTATCCGCAGGTTTTCCCGCAGATTTTTCCGACGCAACGGTTGTGAAAGCCGCTTTCGTCGGCGCAGCGTTTTCCGTTCCACCGACCTTTCCGACGGCTGTTCCGCCGACCGCTCCGCCAACAGCACCGCCGACGCTTCCGACTGCGGGTTTTCTGTCGAAACCGCCTTCCGCGAGAGCTTTTTCGAGCGCGGAAATACGCCCGAGCAAAGCGTCGATATTATAATCCGCAGACGGCTCGGAAGCCTTTATGCAAGCGCATTCGAGCAGGATTTTAGGGCTTACGCTGTAACGCATCGCGCCTTCCGCTTCGCTGAAAATTTCGATGGTACGCAAAATTCTGTGTTCGTCCGCAAGCGAAGCCGCGTGTCTTACAGTCTCGAAAACGTCGTCCGGAAGAGAAAGAATTTTCTTCGCGCCCGCGCAGGTTTTGCAGACGATAGTTTCTCTGAGCCTTGCGATAACGTCCTTGCAAAGCACGCCCACGCTTTTGCCCGACTCCGTTAAGCTTTCGACCGTTTCGAGCGCCGCGCCCGTATCCGAACGCAGAATATTTTCGATAAGTTCGGTTATCTTCGAAGAATCCGTCGCGCCGAGAATTTCAAGCACGTCGTTATAAGTAAGTTTTTCGTTTTTATACGAAACGCAGATATCCGCTATGGAAAGCGCGTCTCTCATACTGCCCATACCCGCGCGCGCTATCGCCGTAACGGCTTCTTCGTCGTACTCCTTGCCGATTTCCTTGTAGATCTTCCCGATATTTTCCGCAATGAGCGAGGTGGGGATAAGGCGGAAATCGAAACGCATGCAACGCGATAAAATCGTCGAGGGAAGCTTATGCACTTCCGTCGTCGCGAGGATGAAAACCGCGTGCTTAGGCGGTTCTTCGAGCGTTTTCAAAAGCGCGTTGAAAGCCTCCGTCGTGAGCATATGCACTTCGTCTATGATATAGACCTTATATTTGCCGCTTACGGGCGGGTACTGTATTTTTTCGCGGATCTCTCTTACGTTTTCGACCTTGTTGTTGGAAGCGGCGTCCATTTCGAGAATATCGAGATTTGCTCCGTCCGCCAAAGCCTTGCACGTTTCGCATTTGCCGCAAGGCGAGCCGTCCACGGGCGAAAGACAGTTTATCGCTCTCGCGAAAATCTTAGCCGCCGAGGTTTTACCCGTTCCTCTCGCTCCGCAGAACAGATACGCATGCCCTATTCTGCCCGTACTTATCTGATTTTTTAAAGTTCTCACTATATGGTCCTGACCGATAAGTCCGTCGAACCCGCTCGGGCGGAACCTTCTGTATAATGCAAGATACGCCATCAAAAACCACCTTTTCCGAGATTGTTCATCAATTTTTTCTTTATTCTTTGCAACGCGTTATCCGCCGACTTCGCGCTTCTTCCCGTTTTTTCGCCTATCTCCGCGTAAGTCATTCCGCTGAGATAATATTTGAGAATTTTATATTCGAGTTCGCTTAAAATAGCCGTCGCGCCGTCGGTAAATTCCCTGCCCTCTTCGCCTATCATAAGCATTTCTTCGGGATTGAACGGCGAAACGAGCTTCAATTCGTCGGTCAGTTCCACCGAATCGTTCAAAGGCATATTGCCCTTGCTGAGCGACTTTTTAACGGCGTTCTGTATCGACGAAGACACGCATCTGTATGTAAACGTTTTAAAAGACGCTCCTCTTTTCGCGTCGAAGGAATTGACCGCTTTTAAAAGCCCTAAAACTCCCTCCTGAACGAGGTCGTCGTCGTCTCCGCCGACAAGAAAATACGAACGGGAAACCGATTTGACGAGTTCTTTATACCTTTCCAGAATTGCGGGGAAAGCGTCCGTATTCCCCGCCCTGTGCAGGGCGATAAGCTCCTCGTCCGATAATTTCTCAAACATTTTTTCTTTGTCTTAACGCTTCGAAAACGCCTATTCCGCAGGCGACCGACGCATTAAGACTGTTCACTTTTCCGTACATTGGTATGCTCATAACCGCGTCGCATTTTTTCTGCGTAAGCTTATTAACGCCCGTGTCCTCGCCGCCGATAACGATCGCTATACGACCTTTGAGGTCGGTTTTGTAAATGCTTCCGCCGCCGAGTTCCAAAGCATACGCCCATATGCCTTCGTCCTTTATCTCTTCGAGCGCGGAATTTATATTCGTAACTCTCGCGATTTTGAGATGGTTCGCGCTGCCTTCGGAAATACGCATAACGGCATCGGTAACGCTCGCGCTTCTGTGTTTTCCGATAATAAGTCCGTCGACGCCGCCGCATTCGCAAACCCTTATAACGCTTCCGAGATTGTGCGGATCTTCGACGCCGTCCAGAACGACGATGAACGCGTCCTCTTTATCCTTCACGTCGTTTAAAATATCGCCGAGTTCGGCGTACTTATAATCGGAAACGTAGGCGATAAAGCCCTGATGACGGCGCGTTTCGCTTTCCTTATCCAGAACGGACTTGTCCGCAAAAGCGACCTTAACGCCCGCGCTTTTGATAACGCTTATGAGCATTTTGGACTCCGCGTCTCTCATTCCGTTTGCAATAAGCACTTTGTCTATCGTTTTACCCGTTTTCAGAAGTTCTCTGACAGAGTTTTTACCTTCAATCTTCATTTGTTTTTATATAATCTCCGTAATTTAATCCGTAAAAAATAATCTGCTCCAACCGTTCGTTGTTCCCCGTAAGGTAAAGAAATCCCAAAAGAGCCTCGAAACCGGTGGACTTATGGTAATCGGTCACGGTTGCGCCTTTGGCTTTGTTCGCCTTTTTGGCGTTTCTCGCTCTTTTGTAAACGGCTATCTCTTCTTCCGTCAAAAAGCCGTCGCTTAAAAGGGCGTCGATTTTCTTCGCCTGCTCTTTCGCGCTCACGGCTTCCGAACAGGCTTCGGTGAGCATATAGGGTTTCGCGTCGCAATTAAGAGCGAAATATTCCCGCATATAAAGCGAGTAAACCGCGTCTCCCACGAAAGCAATCGTGATACTGTTCATCGTGAGAACTTTTTTCGCTTCCGTGATTTTCCGCATACCATTTTACCCTCTTTTTATATGTATACTATTATATTATAGCATAAAACGCGCGTTTTTACAATTATTTTATATATGCCGGACAAAAAAACTCGTCGGGACGGCTATCGCTCTTTTGCCGCCGTCCCGACGAGTTCGTTATTCGGTATCGAAATTATAACGATAATCGACTTATAGCTCCTCGTCGTCCTCTTCGTCGGTCGCGCCCGCTCCGCTTTTCAAAGCGGGCTTTTCGCATAAACTTACCAGAACGGCGTCCTCGCCGATACGCTCGATACACTTGAACCCGATGATAAGTTCGCCCGAAAAGAACAAGCCGTTCTTTTTCCCGGGGACGATTATCCCTTTGACTTTACCCTCCGGATAAGTTATCACCATATCGGTGATTTTGCCGAGATCTTTGCCGTCGGCGACGTTGATTACTTTTTTCTTTTTTAAATCGGTAAGATTGTATTCCATAATTATTCTCCCCTTTTATCGTATTACCCGAAAGGTCGAATTATGCCGAAAAGGGACGAAACGTTACCGCTTTATCCGTCGCCGTTTTTATCCGCAAGTTATTTACGCTTTGAGTTTCGGCTTCACTTCTTTCAGCGCGTTCTTTTCGAGACGCGAAACCTGCGCCTGCGAAAGACCTATCTCCGCGGAAATCTCGGTCTGCGTTTTACCCTCGTAATAACGCATATACAAAATACGTTTTTCGCGTTCGCCGAGCGAGGAAATCGCTCTTTCGAGCGCAACGTTTTCCGTCCACCTTTCGTCGGTGTTTTTCTCGTCGCTTATCTGGTCCATAACGAGAAGCGCGTCGCCGTTTTTGTTATAAACGGGATCGTAAAGAGAAACGGGATCGGAAATCGCGTCGAGCGCGTAAACGACCTCGCGTTCGGGAATGGCGAGCGTTTCGGCGATTTCCGCCATAGTCGCCACGTCGTCCTTTTCGGCTTCGATTTTGCTCCGCGCCTGCAAAACCCTGTACGCGGTGTCTCTTATGCTCCTCGCGACCCTCAGACTGTTACTGCCCCTGATAACCCTTTTTACTTCACCGATAATCATCGGTATGGCTTTCGCATGTCGAAACAATATAAAAAGCCCCTTTTCGGGATTTTTACCCCGAAAAAGAGCTTATAATCAATTAAAAACTACTAATTATTTAAAATATCCTTTACTTTCATAAGTCTCGTCGTCGCCGCGCGTTCGTTTTCGTCGAGCTTACTCTTGATATATTTGACGGTTTCCTCGATCTGCGGAATCATAATATATTCGAGCGCGTTTACTCTTCGTTTGTTGCGTTCGATCTCGACCGCGAGCATAGCGACCGTTTTTTCGATCTCGGCAAGCTTTAAAAGCTTTCCGACGAGTTTTCCGATTTTTTCAACCGAATAATCGGCTTCGCTCGTTATTTCCGCAAACGCGTAAGGGTAAGCCGCCGAACTTTCGGTTTCCGTTATCTTTATCGACGGAACCTCCACGTTCATAACGTCCTTAACTCCGAACTCGGCGTCGACGGAAGAAACGGGCATCGAAAACACCTTGTCGATCTCGTCTTTCGAAAGGCACGCGCAAGCCATACCGAACCTGTCGAGACAATCCGAAAGCTCGGCTTCGAGTTCGGCGCGGAGCCGCTTGTTCTCTTTTATCAAAGCGGTGAAGCGGCGGATCATCTCGTCCGATTTATCTTTCAGAAGCTTATGCCCTCTCGTTGCGGTAGACAGCCTCGCTTTTAATTTTTTCAACTCCATTCTTGTGGGGTTGACGTTCAATCTTGTCATATTATTTACCTTAAAACCCGTCTATAAGTCGATTATCGGGATATTTTAGTGCCTATCAAGATATTTTTCGATATGCTTTTCTTTGATACGTTTAAGCTCGGACTTGGGAAGAATTTTCAAAAGCTTCCAGCCGAGATCGAGAGTTTCTCCTATACTTCTGTTCGTCGTGAAGCCTTGCGAAACGTATTGTTTTTCGAACTCCTCGGCAAATTTCGCGTAAAGCTTATCGGTCTGCGTAAGAGCCGAATCGCCAAGGATCGCCGAAAGCTCTTTACACTCTTTACCTTTTGCGTACGCCGCGAAAAGCTGGTTCATAGTGTCCGCGTGATCTTCTCTCGTTTTTCCGTCGCCGATACCTTTATCTTTAAGTCTCGAAAGAGACGGAAGTACGTCTATCGGCGGATTGACGCCCTTTTTGAAAAGTTCTCTCGAAAGAATTATCTGACCTTCCGTGATGTATCCCGTAAGGTCGGGAATGGGGTGAGTTTTATCGTCTTCGGGCATCGTGAGGATAGGAATTTGCGTTATCGAACCTTCTTTACCTCTCACTCTTCCCGCTCTTTCGTAAAGCGTTGCAAGGTCGGTGTAAAGATAACCGGGATAACCTCTTCTCCCCGGAACTTCCTTTTTAGCCGCGGAAACCTCTCTCAAAGCTTCGGCGTAGTTGGTAATATCCGTCATAATGACGAGAACGTGCATACCTTTGTCGAACGCGAGATATTCCGCGCAAGTCAACGCCATTTTCGGAGTCGCGAGACGTTCGATCGCGGGGTCGTTCGCAAGGTTGGTGAAAAGAACCGTTCTTTCGATCGCGCCCGTCTTTTTGAAGTCGTCTATGAA
>CAKQMB010000019.1 GCA_934254825.1 uncultured Clostridia bacterium
AAAGGTCGGATAGTCTGGCGTAGCAAAAACTGACAATTTTGTTAATTTAAACTTAAAATCGGAGGATCAAAAAAATGAAAGTAAGACCATCAGTGAAACCTATGTGCGACAAGTGCAGAGTCATTAAAAGAGAAGGAAAGGTTATGGTTATTTGCTCCAAGAACAAGAGCCATAAACAGAGACAGGGTTAATTACTTTTCAATTCTCGGGAAACCGAAACACAAAAAACAAATTTTAAAAAAATTCGGAGGATATACAAAATGGCTCGTATTGCCGGCGTAGATTTACCAAGAGAAAAGCGCGTAGAAATCGGTATAACGTATATATACGGTATCGGCAGACCTACGGCAACCAAAATTTTAAAAGAGACGGGCGTCAATCCCGATACGAGGGTTAAAGACCTTACGGAAGACGACGTTGCAAAACTCAGAGAATACATCGAGCATCACCTTAAAGTCGAAGGTGAGCTTAAAAGCGAAGTATCCCTTTCCATCAAGAGACTTATGGAAATCGGTTGCTATCGCGGCGTAAGACACAGAAAGGGCTTGCCCGTAAGAGGACAAAGCTCCAAGAGAAACGCGAGAACGAGAAAAGGTCCTCGTCGTACGGTCGCCAAGAAGAAGACCGCAAGCAAGTAATACAAGGAGGTAAACAGAAATGGCTGTTAAGAAAGTCGTAAAGAAACGTAAAGAATTAAAAAACGTAGACAAAGGTCAGGTTCATATCAAATCCTCCTTTAACAACACTATCGTTACCGTTACCGATACGAACGGAAACGACATCGCTCATTGCAGTTCGGGCGCACTCGGTTTCAAAGGATCGAGAAAGAGTACCCCGTTCGCCGCACAGCAGGCAGCGGAAACCGCAGCTAAGGCGGCAATGGAACACGGACTTCGTTCTGTCGAAGTTTATGTAAAGGGACCCGGACAGGGCAGAGAATCGGCTATCAGAGCACTCGGAAACGTAGGATTGGAAGTAACGCTCATTCAGGACGTATCCCCCATTCCTCACAACGGATGCCGTCCGCCGAAACGTCGTAGAGTTTAATTGGGAGGTAAATAAGCGATGGCTAAATATACAGACGCAAAGTGCCGCTTGTGCAGACGCGAAGGCGGTAAGTTATTCTTAAAAGGCGACAAATGTTACAAAACCTCTTGTCCTTTCGAAAGAAGACCGGTAGCTCCCGGACAGCACGGAGCAGACAGAAAGAAGGTTTCCGAATACGGACTTCAGCTTCGTGAAAAACAGAAGGCAAAGAGAATTTACGGCGTACTCGAATCTCAGTTCAGAGATTACTACGAGAAAGCCGATAAAATGAAAGGTATTACCGGTGAAAACATGCTTGCTCTTTTGGAGAGAAGGCTTGATAACGTGGTATACAGAATGGGAATTGCAGTTTCGAGAAGTCAGGCGCGTCAGCTTGTAACTCACGCACACTTCAACGTAAACGGCAGACCCGTTGACATAGCGTCTTTCCAGGTTAAGGTCGGCGACGTTATTTCCGTTAAAGAAGGAAAGAAATCGTCTCCTTATTTCGAAGCGTTGAAAGGCTCCGCAAAGAGCGCGAAAATGCCCAAATGGCTTGATTTCGACGTTGAAAAGTTAGAAGGAAAAATTCTTGCACTTCCGACGAGAGAGGATATTGATTCGCAGATTACCGAACAGATGATTGTCGAGTTGTATTCTAAGTAATATATACCATAACAAATAATCAGGAGGTATATTTTTCTATGATGGAAATAGAAACGCCCAAGATAGTGACTGTTGAAAGCGATGACAGAACGTATGCCAAGATAGTAGCGGAGCCGCTTGAAAAAGGCTTCGGCTTAACGCTCGGCAATGCACTCAGACGTACGCTTTTATCGTCTCTTCCGGGAGCGGCGGCGCAAGGAATAAAATTTGCCAACGGAATCGTTAAGCATGAATTTTCCACCGTGCCGGGAGTGAAAGAGGACGTTACCGAAATCATTTTGAACATCAAAGGTATAGCGTTCAAAACCACGACCACTGCCCCCGACTTCAAAAAAGTATTAAGACTTTACAAGACGGGTCCCGCAATAGTACTTGCAGGGGATATCGCGTCGGACATGGAAGTAGAGGTACTCAACAAGGACGCGTATATTTGTACGCTTGACAAAGGCGCTGTACTCGACATGGAAATAACCATTGGAAGAGACAGAGGATATAAAGGCGCAGAACACAACAAGACCGAAGAAATAGACTATATTCCTATCGATTCTATTTATACGCCTGTTAAAAAAGTCAGTTACAACGTGGAAAGCACGAGAGTCGGACAAAGCACCGATTACGATAAACTGACGCTCGAAGTGTGGACGAACGGAGCATTTTCGGGTAAAGAAATAATAAGTCTCGCCGCAAAGATTTTAGGCGAGCATATCCAGCTTTTCGCACTCAGCACCGTTATGAGCGGTCCTATCGTCGTTCCCGCAAAGCAGGACAACATAGAGACCATTTTGAGCACGAGTATCGAAGAAATGGATTTATCCGTACGTTCTTACAATTGCTTGAAGAGAGCAAACATCCACACTGTAGGCGATTTAACCAAAAAGACGGAAGACGATATGCTTAAAGTCAGAAATTTGGGCAAGAAGTCTTTGGACGAAGTAATCTATAAATTAGGCACCTACGGTTTAGCATTAAAAGAAAAGGAGGACTAAAGAAATGCCAAGAAAATTAGGTATGACAACCACGCAGAGAAAAGCGGTATTAAGAAATCAGGCGTCGAACCTTTTGTGGTATGGCAGAATCGAAACTACTCTCGGCAGAGCTAAAGAACTCAGACCGTATGTAGAAAAGATTATTACTCTTGCCATCAACAGTTATGACGACGTTGTAGAAACTACCGTTACTACCAAGGATAAAAAAGGCAAAGACGTTACCACCAAAGTCGTTAAAGACGGAGGAAAGAAACTCGCTGCAAGAAGAAAGATCATGAGTCTCGTTTATGATGTTCAGGAGCAGAGAGGCAAGAGCGTCGAGAAAAACGCGGACGGCGAAATTAAAGTTAACAGAGAGTCTATGAAGGACTTCAAGGCAAGAACGGAAGGCGTTAAGCATCCGCTTGTCGAAAAACTCTTTAACACGATCGCTCCCGAGTATGCCGAATCCGGAAGAAAGGGCGGTTATACGAGAATTTATCAGCTCGGCATGAGAAGAGGCGACGCGGCAGACGTTGCTATCATCGAGCTTGTAAAATAATCGTTTAACGTTAACGGTTAATTATTGACCGTCGGCGTTTTAACCGTAGATCGAAGATTGCCTGACGGCAATACGGAGATCGGGTTTACTTTTCGAGTATAGTCGAGATTAAATCTTAACATAGGCAAAGGGCTTCAACCGAAGCCCTTTTTGTCGTAGAATAAAAGTTTTTGTCATCCATTATTTTATGGAATAAAAGTTTTCCTCACCCGGTATTTTATGGAATAAAAGTTTTCCGCCCTTATAGAATAAATGTTTTCGACGCCTTTTTTTGAGGAGTAATAGTTTTCCGTTTTTTTTATTTGTAACATAAAAGTTTACAGAAGCATTTTTTGTGGAACAAAAATATAAACCCTCTTTTGTCAAAGTTTACAGAAGTTTTTGCCGCGAAACAGAAGTTGACCCGTTTTTATCAAAGTATACCGAAGTCTTTTTGCCGCGGAATGAAGCCGAGCCGAAAAACTTCGGCGTTAAATCCGACATTAAACGACTTTTTCTTTAAAATGCCTTTTCGTAAGCGGACGATAAGCGTTTTTAACAGGTTAAAAACAACAAAAAGTGCCGTTAATCGACTTATAGGCGGACTTATTGCCGATTTTGCGCTGCCCGAGCCGTTGACGTTTGCCTTTTTCGGGGCAGGGAAAACAGCGGAAAAACGCGGCGCGACGCAAAAATAACTTAAAAAAATCAACCGAAAATAAAAAAAATCGTTAAAAATAATTGAAATAATTCACGATATATGTTATTATATTTATAACTGGAAGTCGGGGACTTGCCCGCAAGGCTTTACGGCTTCGCGGAATTTTATCCGAGAAGAGCAAAAACGCAGGTTTTTGCATAAACCCGCAGAGGGTTTTTAAAGATTTGCCCGAAAGGCAAAAGATTTACTCTATAACAGCATCGAAAGTATATTTGAATCGTTTTGCTTGCGGACGTAAATGTAAAATCCGCGATAAAAACGGTTTACGGGAGAAAGTTTATGGAAAATAAGCACGGGAACAAGAGATTACCGCTCAGCCTGCTTGCGCTCATTACTGCGCTTATGCTGGCTCTTTTCGCGGTCTCCTGCGGCGGAGGCGGGACTTCGGAGTCCGCGTCGACCGACGGAGGAACTTCGACTTCGGTAACGGACGATAAAGCGGTACAGCCTGACGCGGAATTTCCGGAATACACCACGAATTCCGACCCCGATTTAAACGTCGATTCGTTGCGTGCGAGAAGGGACGAGCTTATCGTCGGCATAAAAGGCGGCGGAATAATAAAAGGCTACCTCAGGCTTTTTGCCGAAGCTTCCGCGGCTACCGACGTTACGGACGACTCGATAATCGTTTTCGAACCCGATCCGAAAAACGTTAAGCTCGACGAACTTGTAAGCAAAGTAAACAGCTATATCGGCGAAGCCAAACCCGGCGCGATAACGGAAGCCGATTGCGCGGCAGCCGCAAAGCTTTTGTACGAAGATCATGATCTTAACGGTCTTTACGGATTTTATCAGACGGCTTACAGGTTTTACGCGAACTTCGTGTATATGCGCAAGGATTTCTCCGTTACGGGGAACGGCGGTTACCTTTCCGAGGATCCGGACGATCTTGCGGGATATAAGGCGAAGGAAATAATCACGCGAGCCAAAAAGCTTCTGAGAACTTCCTTCAAACTCGATGGCAAACCGGGCGAAGGACACAGCGACTGCTCGACGGATTGCAACGCGACTTACGCGAAAGAATACGTCGAAGCGTTTAAAACGGACGTCGTGAGCGAAATCGTCGCTACGAACATAAACAGCAGAGCGATCGTATCCGACAAGCAGAAAACGCTTGATTTCTACTATTATCTCATTTTCAAATCGGGTAAATACGCGGACGATACGGTAAACTACAACTGCCGCACACCGTCGCAGATCGTTTACGGCGATCTTTCGACGGATATCGAAACCGCGGACGCGCTTGCCGAAAGAGATTACACCGTCATAAGGACGATGATGCTCGCCGATTACAAGCTGATCGCGAAAAGCGAGAGCGACCTCGAAAAGAGACTTCTCGACAGACTCGACGCTTACTTCAAAAAGGCGACCGTCGAAAAAGGACTTAAACGTTATATGGAAGTCGCCGCCGAACGCGTGAACGGGTTCGGAAAAACGGCGGCGATAGAAAGTTCGGACACGGACGAAGAGCGCGACAAGAAAACCGACGAACGCAGAGCCGAACTCGCGCTTATCGAAAAATATCTTCGTCATTTCGACGCTCTCGAAGAAAATTACCAAATAGAGTTATCGACGGGAACGGTTACGATAAACGTTAAAACCGTCGCGATAAATCCGGACGGAGAAACCGGGGACGAAACCGATACAGGCGCTGAATACAAGGGCGCGGATTGGGATAACGTCAGAGACATTCTCAACAAATACGTCGGTCTCACGAAATCGGCGGTCGAAGCGATAAGGATATCCAAAGCAAACAAGTACGGAATATCCGCGGACGCAACGGTAAGCTACAACGTGGACATAGCCAACAGGCTTGCCGACACTCTCGCTTCGAGATACGGCGAGAACAAACCGAGATATACGGGACCCGAAATAGCGGACGGATTTATAAACAGCTATTCGAGAAACGGCGCGCTCGTCTGCGAGGATAAATCGACGAAAAGAGTAGAGTGGTTCAACACCCCGACGCTCGAATTCGTTCCGACGGAAAACGAAAAGATTTTCACGATAGACGTTCTCAACAACATTCTTCCGCCGTCCAACCCGATAT
This sequence comes from uncultured Clostridia bacterium, assembly GCA_934254825.1. Taxonomy (GTDB): domain Bacteria; phylum Bacillota; class Clostridia; order Christensenellales; family Borkfalkiaceae; genus UBA10281. Next base: position 5,970 of record CAKQMB010000019.1, read on the forward strand.
CGAGTATCTTCAACAAGATATTCCCGCAGGAAAAAATTCCGTCGGTCAAGGTTACAGCCGTCGATAAAGACGGAAACGAGATAAACTGTTTCGATCAGAACGCAAAACTTAAAGTCGTATTCGGCGGAATACCTGCCGTCGAAAGAAACATAAATCTTATCCTCAACAACGAGGAAAAGATGCAGGTCGCGTCGAGCGAACTTTCCGATATCGAAAAACTCGGACTTGCCGACGTTCACAGCCTCAGGTATTACCTGTCTTTCTCCGTTCTCGTTCCGGCAACGAGCGCGGACGCGGAAGGCAACAATCAAAACATAAGCTATATCGCGATGGACGAAAGGGAATTCGCGCGGATCAAATCTTTAAACGAAGGAATGCAGTTCAAAGTCGAGCTTACCTTCGATAAGGAAAAAGTACAGGATGCGAGCGAATTCGTCGCAATCGGTTACGACCACTCGAAAATCAAGTTCGTTTGCGATAACGAGCAGCAAAAAAATGACGGAGATGATGTAAAAATGACATTCTTCTTAGGAAACGTGAACACCGCGATGTCGGTAGGGATTTTAAGTCAGGATTCTTTCAAGAACATAGCCTTATTCGTCGCCATAGGCGTAATCGCGCTTATCATCGTCGCTTTGATTATCTGGGCAATCGTCGCGCATGTAAGACGTAAGAGATACAAAGTGAAATACAATGCTATGGGCGGCAGATTTTCCAACGGACAGAAAGTCAGACTCAGCAAAAATCTCGGTTATCCCAACAACCCCACGAGAAGAGGATACCAGTTCATGGGCTGGTACACCAACAAGAAATGCACGAGAAAATTCGACGTTGCGACCCACAAGGGCGGATGCGTTACCGTTTACGCGAAATGGTTGCCGCAGTCGAAATACGATAAATTAAACGATGCTCAGGAACTTATAACCAAGAGAGTTTGCAGCGATTATCGCGGCAAAGCCAACGGAACGGCAGGAACAGGCGTTCATCAGGCGGCGATCGGTTACGACGAAGATCCGAGAATAGCCAAGCTCGAAATCGAAAAACTCAGCTACGAAGCCAAGAAAGCCGAAGAAGAGAGAAAAGCCGAGGAAGTAAGACTTCAAACTATAAGAGAAATTCAGGCGGCAAAAGATAACGACAACGCCAAAGAAAACGCGGAGAAGGAAGCCGAAAAGGCAAAACTCGCTCTTCAACAGGCTCTTGCCGAAAGAGAAGCTCTTATAAGCCTTGCGAAAGCAGAAGAGAGAAACAAAGTTCTCGAAGAAATAAGAGCCGCGGAAGCCGCGAAAACCGCCGAACCGTCTATCGACGAAGGCAAAGTAAACGAGCTTATCGACAGCAAGCTCAAAGCTTACGACGAGCAGAGAGCAAAAGAGATCGCGGCGGAAAAATCACGTCTCGACGCGGAACTTGCCGCTAAACTCGCAGCCGAACAAGCCGCGCTCGCAATCCTTGCGGCGGCAAAGAAGGACGAGAAGCCCGAGGAAAAACCCGAAGAGAAGTTCAACGCGGGCAAAGCGTTCGACGAACTTAAAGCCGAGCTTTTAAGCTACAAGGCGGCAGACGATCTCGATTTCGGTTTAAACGAAGAAGGAGTCGCCGTTTCGATTAAAACGGTCGGAGATACCGTAGAAGTGGAAGCCGACGCGGAAGCGGACGAACTCGCTAAAAAGGGTATGACCGTCGAAGCGGGCGCAAAACTTCCCGTCAAAACGATTGTTTCGAAAGACGAAGACATCGCTTCGGCAAAAGAGCTTATCGAAGAAACGCTTTACGATAAAGGATATATGAAAGCCGAAAAGGCAGCCGTAACCGAATGCTCCGACGCGGAGAGAAAGGGCGGCTACGAATTCAAGCTTGCAAAAGGTAAGGTCGCGTCCACGCCCGAAGAATTCTTCAAACTCATAAGAGTTTATGCGAAATCGTTCGTTGCCGCGGACGAAGGCGCGGTTACGGAAAAGACCTTGATGAAAGCTTTCCTTGCAGGCGGAAAAATATACATTTATCTCAGCGGAGCGGCAGAAGGACTTAACGCCGCGGACGACGCGATGAAAGCCGAAGGTCTCGATTCGTTTATGGTCGTAAAGACTGCGGACGATTGCAAGAAAGCTCTCGGAGCAATCTCGCATATGATGCGCTCGAACAACCTCGTTCGTTATCCTTCCGCAACAAACGTTAAGGAAGATTCTTCCGAAAAAGGCTTCACTTACACGCTTAAAGCGTAACAGGGAAAGCCGAAAAGCGTAATTCAAAAACGTAATCAAAAAGTCGGATCGCTTGCCTTCCCCGACAGTCATTATGCGGCTGTCGGGGAAGGCAAGCACATTCATAAATAAGCGGCGGAAAACGCCCGAAGCAGCCTCCTCAAAAACAAACGAAAGAGGCAAAAGGAGCAATTAAAATGAGCGAAAAAGTTATACTTACAGAAGAAGGATACAAGCAACTCGAAAAGAGACTCGAAGAATTGAAATTCGTTAAACGTCCCGAAATCACCGAGAGAATTAAAGTCGCGAGAGACTTCGGAGACTTGTCCGAAAACGCGGAATACGACGCGGCGAAAAACGAGCAGGCGAGAATAGAGGGCGAGATAGTCGAAATCGAAGCGAAGCTCAAAATCGCCGAAATCATCAAATCGGACGGCGGACACGACGTAGTAAACGTCGGAAACAAAGTTCTGGTTCTCGACGTGGATATGAACGAAGAAACCGAATACGAGATAGTCGGAACGACCGAAGCGAATATCGCGGTCGGCAGAATTTCCAACGAATCGCCCCTGGGCAAAGCTCTCGTCGGCGCGAAACTCGGAGATATAGTTACCGTTAAAGCTCCGAAATGCTCGTATCAGGTTAAAATACTTAAAATATACGCCTGAAACGCCTGAGCAATAAAATATGGACGTTAAAATAACAAAGAAAAGATTTTCCAACCTTATCGCTTACGATTTCGTGAAGATCATCATCGCGATAGCCGCGGCGATTGCGGTGTGGGTGCTTCTTTTTACGACCTGCGCAACCCGCGCAACGGTCGGCGAGCAGTTCTATTTCGTGATATTCGACGGGGTATATTTCAAAGAAAATTACCCCTACGAGATGATAACGAAACTTAAAGACGAGGACAAGCTTTCTTACGACGTACTCGAAACGAGCGTAAGCACGGTAACGGCGGCGGGAAATTATTCCGCGCTTTATATGTTATCGCTTAAAGCCTCGACCAAAGAGGGCGACGTTCTGCTTTTCAACGGCAAAAACGAAGAAGTTAAAAACGAGGACGGAACGGTAAAAACCGACGAAAACGGAGCCGCGATGACGAAAGTCAACGACGACGCTCAGGCGATAATCAACAACAGTTACGTCGCTCCGTTCGACGAATACCTTAATTCCGCCAAAAACTATATCGAAAGATTTTTGACCAACGGCGAAGTGGACGAAAAAGCCGTCGAGGATTATTTCCTTTCCGTGAGAATAAAGCAGGCGGGCAATTACAAGAAAACTTACAGAACGGACGAACAGAAAGCTCAGGGCGTTAAAAACGAAATCGAAAGGATAAAAACCCTTCAAAAAACCTATCTCACCGTTGTCGGCGCAATCGAAAAAGCCGCGGCGGAGGGCGTGGATTTATATTGGTATTGCGATTTCGCTCCCACGGAAGAATATAAAAAAGAACACGTTCCTTACGGTATAGATTTATATAAACTCAATCAAAAAGCCATGGAAACCGAGAATTCGGAAAAGGAAAAACTTTCGGATATATGGTATTTCTGGGATTATATCCAAAACGAGAACGGAGACAAAGATCCCGAAAGACGTTCCGACGGACTTGTTTTGTCGGTGTTTAATTTCGGAAAAGATCAACCCGATCTCGATTTCGAATCTCTTGCCGTAATCGAAAACGCGATTAAAACATTCAGCTATTATGCAGACTAACAATAACATACGCGGCGCGTTTATTTCTCTCGAAGGCGGCGACGGCTCGGGAAAATCCACACAGCTCAAACTTCTGACCGATTATCTTACGGAAAACGGTTACGATTGCGTTTTCACCCGCGAACCGGGCGGAACGAAAATTTCCGAGAAGATCCGCGAGATAATTTTAGACGCCGCAAACAAGGAAGAAACCGACGAGACGGAAGCTCTTTTATACGCCGCTTCGCGCGCGCAACTTGTAAAAGAAGTAATAATTCCGTCGGTTAAAAGCGGGAAAATCGTCGTTTGCGACAGGTTTATCGATTCGTCGGTGGCTTATCAGGGTTATGCGAGAGGTCTCGGAAAGGATTTTATAGACGAAATCAATTCCTATCCGATAAAGCATTGCATGCCCGACGTAACGCTGTTTTTCGACATAACGCCCGAAAGAGCGTTTTTGAGAAAAGGCGGCGCGGATAAAAACGACAGAATAGAGCAAAGCGGCAGAGAGTTCCACGAAAAAGTTTACGAGGGTTATAAAAAACAACTCGAAGACTTTCCCGAAAGAATAGCCGCGATAAATGCCGAACAGAGCGTGGAAAAAGTTTTCGAGGACGTTTTAACCGTTTTAAGAAACAGAAAAATCATCAGATAAAGGTACTTCGATAAGTGAAAGGGATTGCGGAAAAACTGATAAAAAATACCAACGCGTACAGGATCATCCGCGGCGATAAAAAGCGCGGGGAACTCAGCCACGCGTATCTGATCGTTTGCCCGGACGGGATAATGCTTAAATCTTATATGAAGATTTTCGCTTCGCTCGTTATGTGCGAAAAAGGCGACGCATGCGGAGAATGCCGCCCTTGCAGACTTATCGAAAAGGAAGCTTACGCGGACTGCGATTTTTATCCGAAAGACGGCGATAAAATCAAAACCGCGGACAGCGACGATCTCGTTTCCAAAACAATCGTTAAACCGATCGAAAACGATTTGCGGCTTTTCGTTTTGTGCGGAGCCGAAAATATGACTGCCGAGGCGCAGAACAAAATACTCAAAACCCTGGAAGAACCGCCCGAAAACGTGTGTATTTTAATAGGCGCGGCGTCCGACGCGACAATTCTTCCGACGGTTAAATCGCGCGTGAAAAGACTGGATATTCCGCCTTTTTCGGACAGCGAGGTGCGCGAGGCGTTAAAAGACGAATATCCCGACGTTGCAAAGCTCGATTCCGCAATCGCGCTCGGCGGCGGAAAAATCGGAAGCGTAATTAAGTCTTATCAGGACGGGGAAATCGAAAAACTGAGAATTTTCTGCGACGAAGTGCTGTTTTCGATGCGTTCGTCAAAAGAAGTCGCGGCGTATTCGAGCAGGATAAATAAAGACAATTTAAAGGATTTCGTTGCGATACTCAAAAGCGAAGTGGCGAAATTACTTATTAAAGATAAAGCAAAGGCAAAGGAAAACGGTTACACGACAGGCGCGCTCATCGCGATAGCGGACATGCTTACCGAAAAGGAACGCGCGATATATTTCAACGCCAACACGACGATGGTGGCGGACGGAATTTTGTTGTCGATATTAGGAGAAAAATATAAATGGCAGAGGTTGTAGGCATCAAATTTAAACATTCCGGAAAGGTGTACTTTTTCAATCCGGTTAAAATGGCATTAAAAAAGGGCGACGGAGTGATTGTCGAAACGGCGAGAGGGGTCGAGTACGGAAAAGTGCTTACGCCTCCCGGCGAAGTTTCGGACGATAAAATCGTTCAGCCGTTAAAACCGATAATGAGAAGAGCCACGCCCGAGGACGAAGCCAGAGTGAAGAGAAACGAAGCCAAAGTCGGAGACGCGATAAAGCTCGCAAACGAAAAAATTGCGGCGAGAGGGCTTAAAATGAAGCTTATCGACGCCGAATTCGCTTTCGAAGGCGGCAAAGTGGTGTTTTATTTCACCGCCGCGGGCAGAATAGATTTCAGAGAACTCGTTAAAGATCTCGCTTCGGCGTTCCACATAAGAATAGAACTTCGTCAGGTCGGAATAAGAGACGAAACGAGAATTTTAGGCGGCATCGCGCCGTGCGGCAGAGTATGTTGCTGTGCAAGCTGTATGCCCGATTTCAGAAAAGTAACCATAAAAATGGCTAAAACGCAAGGTCTTTCGCTCAACCCCACAAAAATAAGCGGGCTTTGCGGCAGACTTATGTGTTGTCTCGAATACGAGAACGAACATTACAGCGAAGCGTTCAAGAAAATGCCGAAAGTGGGCAGCGAGGTCACTACGCCCGACGGAAAAGCGACCGTCGTTTCCAACAATATGCTTAAATTTATCGTGAAAGTGAAAACGTCCAATTCGGACGGCAGTTTCGTTTATAAGGATTTTCCGCTTTCGGATATAAAATTCAAAAAGAACAATTCTAAGGACGACGATCAGCCTTCGCAGGAAGAATTGAAAGAAATAAAGGATCTTTTGGATTAAATCATTCATAAAAACGACTAAGCTCTAAAATTTAATAAAAAATACAAAAATTTTACCGAAAAACCATATACAAAATTCAAGTTTTGTGCTATAATACAGTGGTAAAACGCGCAGGCGGGCGAAAAGCCTTGCCGCAACGCGCGAAACAAATTAAAAATAAATCGGAGGTAAAAAACTATGGCTTATAAAATTACCGACGCTTGCATTATGTGCGGTGCTTGCGCTGAAAATTGCCCCGTAGCTGCTATTTCGGAAGGCGATTCTCAGTATGTAATCGATGCAGATACTTGCATCAGCTGTGGCGCTTGCGCGGGTACTTGTCCCGTAGGAGCTCCCGTAGAAGAGTAAAAAAAACGGAGAAGCGGCTGTCGCTTAAATGCGACAGCCGCTTTTTAAAAATCACGAAATGCAATTAAACGAAAACGAAACGCTCGAAGATCTTCTGATCGACGGGCTTAAAATTATACAGGACAAAACGCTTTATCGTTTTTCAAGCGATTCCGTGTTGCTTTCGAAATTCGCGTCCTTTAAAAAAGGCGACGTCGTTGCGGATTTCTGTTCGGGGTCGGGGATAGTCGGCATTCATTTTTACGCGCTCCACAACGCCGTTAAAAAGGTGTACGAGTTCGAACTTCAAAAATGCCTCAGCGATTTAGCCGAAAAAACCGTCGAATATAACGGGTTGGAGGGCAAAATCGAGTGCGTGAACCTTTCGCTTCAAGAAATTCCGAAAGAGTATAACGATTTTTTCTCGTTGATCCTATGCAATCCGCCGTATAAAAAACTAAACGGCGGCGAACGCAATCCGAACGACCATATCGCCGTTTGCAGACACGAAATAACGATAACGCTCGAAGAAATAGTGGAAATTGCCGCAAAAAAACTCAAAAACGGCGGCAGACTCTGTATGTGTCAGAGAACGGAGCGGCTCACGGACGTGATTTACGAGATGAGAAAAAATAATCTCGAACCCGTCAAACTTCAATTCGTTACGAGCGGGCAGTCCGAAAAGCCGTATTTGTTCCTTATCGAAGGCAGAAAAGGAATAAAACCGCAGTTTTTCGTTGCGGAAAATATTAAAAATTAAGGAAAAAACCATGCTGTATTTTGTTTCGACGCCCGTCGGAAATCTGAAAGACATTTCCCTTCGCGCGCTCGAAGTTTTAAAGTCGGTAGACATAATCGCCTGCGAGGACACGAGAACGTCTTTAAAACTTTTAAATCATTACGAAATAAAAAAGCCGCTCGTGGCATATCATAAATTTAACGAGACCGTTGCCGCCGAAAAGCTTGTGGAAGAGCTTAAAAAAGGCAAAAACATAGCCGTTATAACGGACGCGGGAACACCGGTTGTGTCCGATCCGGGTAACGTTTTGTCGACGATTTTAAGGGAAAACGGCATAGAATACACGGCTATCCCGGGGGCGACCGCTTTCGTTCCCGCCCTTATATTGTCGGGGCTTCCCGCATCGCGTTTTGCGTTCGTCGGCTTTCTGCCCGATAAGAAAAAGGACAGGGAAGAGCTTCTCGCAAAATACAAAAATCTCGATATGACGCTCATATTTTATTCCGCCCCGCACGATCTGAAAGCCGATCTCGAAACGCTTTTCGCGGCGTTTGGCGCGAGAAAAGCCGCCGTTTGCAAAGAAATAACCAAAATTCACGAGGGAGCGGAACTCATTACGCTCGGCGAGAAACTGAGCGAAGAAACGCCGAAAGGCGAGTACGTCATAATCGTCGAGGGCGGGCAGGCGGAAGAAAATATTTTGACAAAACTTCCCGTCGAAGAGCATATTTTATACTATATGAAAAGCGGTCTCGATAAAAAGGAAGCCGTCAAAGCCGTGGCGAAAGACAGGAATTTGCCTAAGTCGGAAGTGTATAAATACTCGATCGACTTGTAATTTCGCCGATAAATTTGTCTATAAATTTTCAGTAAACGAAAAAATAAATAAAATGACTTGTATTTTGTTTGTTTTCGTGTTATAATTAGCTATATAAAGTGTAAGAAAGAGGTACGATATGAAAAGGCTTGTTTCGTTTCTTTTCTGTATAGCGTTCGCGCTTATGGGGTTATGCTCCTGTTTGTCTACGGGCTTACCGACGTCGGACGAGAAATATTTCAAATTCGAAAAAATCGTCGACGACGAGGGTAACGAGTGCTATTCCGTTGCGGCAAACGAATCCGAGTCGGAATATCCGAAAACGTTGAAGCTCCCGACCGAGCATGACGGCAAGAAAGTTATCGCCGTTTCGAGTTCGGGATTTAAAGCTTTCAAAGACCTTGAAAAACTTATAATTCCTTACGGTTACGAGAAAATCGGTACCGACGCTTTTAACGGACTTCCGAAACTTTTCAATGTTACGCTTGCTTCGACGGGCGAAGGCAACGAAGCCAATCTTACCGTCGGTCACAGCGCGTTTGCCGATTGCACCGCGCTTACCGAAGTTTATTTCGGCAGGGGAGTAAAAGCTATCGAAGCTTATGCGTTCAAGTCTGCGAGAGTGCTCCGCGTCGAACTTTCGGCTGTCGTGACGCTCGGAGACTATGCGTTTATGGATTGTGCGGCTTTAACTTATGTGTATATCCCCGGAACGCTCACCGCAGGCGGTATCGGTTTAAATCCTCCGTTTTACGGTTGTAACAACATAACCGATTTCGTTATCGACGAAAATGCTCGTCTTAACGGTGTTTCGGTTGAGCTTTTAACTCAGAAGTTTTAATCAAAAATACAGAAATGCCGCCTAACGGCGGCGTTTTTTATAGGAAGAATTGTCTATGGATTACGATTTTTTTGCATATTTATCGAGAATGAAATACATAAAGCGTTGGGCGCTTATGCATTCCACTACGGAAGAAAACATAATGGAACACAGCCTTCAAGTCGCGGAAATAGCCCACGCCGTTGCGCTTATAAAAAACAAAATGTTCGGCGGAAACGTGGACGAATATAAAGTTATGTGCCTTGCCGTTTATCACGAAGCGAGCGAGGTCATAACGGGCGATCTGCCCACGCCCATCAAATACTTCAATTCGCAGATAAACACCGCTTATAAGGATCTGGAAACGCTTGCCTGCGAAAAGCTTATCGATAAGCTTCCCGATGAGTTGAAACCGAGTTACAGAGACTTTATTCTCGACGATAAGGGTACGGAAGAGCATAAGATAATGAAAGCCGCCGACCGCATCGCCGCGTATATAAAATGCGTCGAAGAGGTCAAAAGCGGCAATAAGGAGTTTCTGAAAGCGAAAGAGAGTATCGGAAAAGATATTTCGGCGATAGACGATAAAGCGGTGAAGTATTTTATAGAAAACATTCTTCCGAGCTTTGAAAAGACTCTCGACGAACTCGAACTTTGATTTCGTTTTTATATGACGATTAAATTGTAAAAACACGGCTATAAGTCGATTAACAAGTATTTTTTATTATATAAACCACGGCTCGGGCGGAAAATTCCGCCCGAGCCGTGGCTTTTTAAAACGGTTGCAAACCATATAAATATTCGCTATTTTTTAAGTCCTAAAATCTCGTCTGCGGAAACGTCAAGCACTTCGCACAAATTGGCAAAGGTGTCGATCGCGGGGAATTTGTCGAGCCGCAGGTATTTGCTTATGGTGGAAGGATTTACGCCGAGCCTTTCGGCAATCTCTTTTTGCGACAAATGGCTCGATTTTATCTCTTCCCGCAGCCTTTTTTGAATGTCTTTCAATTCTATCATACAAAAAGTATAGCACATTGTGCCTTTTTTACTTGACAAAGGCACATTGTGCAATTATAATTAAAATTAAACAAACGAACGTGAACAATTATTCGCGTCTTTTTTTAAAGTGTATTGTGAAAGCCGTTAAAAAATCCTATAAACAGGCTGTGAACGCATTGGCAAACACTGTAATGCGGATATAGTGCGAATACCGTCGGTAAAAGTATAAAACCGGTAAAAACATAAAAAGACGGCTTCAAAGCATGTTCTGTCGGGTGGTAAAATAGCTAAACGTATTATCAACCTAAAAAAATTTTTTAAAACAAGGAGAACGAAAATGAGGAAATTAACTAAATTTTTGCTTTGTGTTTTATCGCTGAGTTTGTTTCTCGCGATAGCCTTTGCGTGCAATCCGTATAGCGGAAACATAAAAAATTCCGCTTCGGAAAACGAAAAACCGATAAGCTTCGAGCCGACCGACGACAAGTTTTTCGAGTTTCATTATATAACAAACGACGAAACGTATGCCGACACATATTTTGTGATGATGTCGCAAGGTATGCCGGACGGCGTTACGGAAGAAACATACCCTGAGGATATAGTGGTTCCGTCTGAACACGAGGGTAAACCCGTTATCGGTTTTATAACTTCCGCAGGGTGTACCAAGGGAGCCGTTAAAAGAGTGGTATTTCCGAAAACTATTCAAAAAGTCGTAAATTTGCGCGCTTCGTTTCCTAATCTCGAAAAAATTTATGTAGAAGAGGGTAACGAATGGCTCAAAGTGAAACATAACTGCTTAATCGATAACGACGGCGTGCTTATCGCCGCAGGTAAAAACGCGTTTATTCCGAATGACGGTTCGGTGCTTGAAATAAGCGAGACTGCGTTCGCACTTTGCAGAGATATAAAGGAAATAACAATTCCCGACAGCGTAACGAAAATCGGCGGCGGAGCATTTGCGTATTCGAGTATAGAAAAAATCAGGATAGGCAAAGGCTTGTCGGAGCTGGGTTGGAGTCCGTTTGCAGGCATGATCAAACTGTCAAGCATAACCGTCTCCTCAAAAAACGCAAAGTATTACAGCAAAAATAACTGTGTCATCGAAAAAGAAACAAAAACGCTGGTTCAAGCATGTAAAAACAGTGTTATTCCTTCCGACGGAAGCGTTATAACAATCGGTAGAGGAGCTTTTGCGGGTTTTGTCGGAATAGAAAGTTTTGATTTGGACGGTTATATTGAAAGCGTACTTTACGGCTTTCCGAGAGCGGAGGAAAGAGAATATGCCGATCTTTACATTCCTGAGGGTGTAACATGCATTGAAAAAGGCGCGTTTTCGCTTGCTTTGATAGATAATTTGTATTTGCCGAAGTCGATTACCGAAATAAAAGGGGGCGCATTCGATATGTGCAAAATCAACATAGTAAACTATTCGGGAAGCATCGAATCGTGGAACAATCTCAATTTGACTCACAACGGTGATTGCACAAGCTGTTCTTCTCCGATTTATCGCGGAACAAAATTCTTTATAAACGGCGAGGAGATTAAAGAAGCGGAATTTCCCGAATGAACTGTGTAAACAACGTGTAATATTGTTTTGATAAAGCAACCGTTGTTTGCTTAGACAAGTAAATTTTATTGTGATATTTATCGTATCGGAAAAATTGTAAAAGCTGCAAGTTTTATAAAAAATATATCGGCTTAGCCGATAGAAGGAGAAATAAGAATATGAAAAAAGTGTTACTTACGATAATCGCGATTTTAACCGTGATTATGGGAACGCTCGCGTTTGTTTCGTGCAACGTTAACGCCGTTCGCCCCGATAGCGACGACAAAAGCACGACCGGAACAGGCGCAAGCGCAGGGCAAACCGAAGCCAAAGGCATTGCCTCGGCGGACGTGAACGAAAAAGGCGAACTTATTCTCACGTTTACCGACGGAACGTCCGTAAATCTCGGCGTCGTTACGGGAGGTAAAGGCGATAAAGGAGATAAGGGCGACCAAGGCGAAAACGGACAGGACGGTAAAGACGGACAGAACGGAAAGTCCGCTTACGAGATCTGGTTGGAGAACGGCAACAGCGGAAGCGAAGCCGATTTTCTGGAATGGCTTAAAGGTCAGAAAGGCGAAAAGGGCGATAAGGGAGACAAAGGCGATCCCGGAAGCAAAGGCGACAAAGGAAATACGGGCAGTAAAGGCGATAAAGGAGATAAGGGCGACCAAGGCGAAAACGGACAGGACGGTAAAGACGGACAGGACGGAAAGTCCGCTTACGAAATCTGGCTCGACGGCGGCTATGACGGAACCGAAGCCGATTTCCTTGAATGGCTTAAAGGAAAAACGGGCGACCGTGGCGAAAAGGGCGATCAAGGCGAAAAAGGTGACAAAGGTGACCAGGGCGATAAAGGCGATAAGGGCGAAGCGGGCAGAGGAATTGCTTCGATGGAAATCAACGATAAAGGCGAACTTATCATAACTTACACCGACGGTACGAGCGAAAATCTGGGCGTTACAGGCGGACAGAAAAGATATATCGTAAGGATTTATTATGTCGGCGACGAATTATGGGCTGATTACAGCGACGGTATTTCCGAAAAAATAAGCGTTGACGAAAGTCCTGCTTGTACGCACGAAAACGCTGCATATGTCGAACAGGTTGCGCATAAAATGAACCCCGACGGAACGTTCACAAACGGAATTTATCAGATGATTTGTCCCGACTGTAATATGTCCAAAACGATTTCCGACGTGAGACATGCATTTATAACCCGTGTCAGCGAACCCGATTGTATGTCGGACGGTTATACCTGGTTGTATTGCCCTGTTTGCGAATACATAACCGACAAAGAAAAAACAGCCGACGCGCTCGGGCATGATTTTGTCCTTTCTCCGCCGGGTTCTTCCATGGAAGAAAATAAAAAATGGTGCGAAGAGGGAGGTTTATCGATCGAAGTATGTTCTCGTTGTTATGCCAGCCAAGAATAAAACGAACCTTGGTCTGACGGCGTATTTTTGACTAATACTGCGTTCCGCTCCCGTGTTATACATAGAGTATTAACGCGCTCGCGCGCCTTGTCTTAGTCTAAAAATCCGCCGTCAGACTCGTCCCGACCAAAACGTAGATATTTACGATGATTTTTGGTAAAGACTCGCGCAGACGTACTATACGTACTTCAAGCGAGAATTTGACAAAAAGCGCGGAAATAGCGGCGTTTTGGCAATGTTCGTTTTATTCTTGGCTGGCATACTCTCGGAGAATATGTTACGATTTCTCCCGAAAATGCGCGCGGACATCATTCCGACGAATGGACGATAGAAAACGAGCCGACGTGGATTATGTCGGGAACGATTGTTGGGGTATGTAAAGTCTGCAAAAACAACGTGGAAAAGATTATTCCTTCTTGCAGTAACGAAGCGTATACTATTTCCGATATTCGCCCCGAAGGAGCTTCTTGCAGCGCTGAAAAGACGGGGACGTTTACAATAAAAATCGACGAACAGAAAATTGCAATCGAAAACGTTGCGATTCCCGGCGAAATGCATACATTTAAAGGCGAAAAAATCAACTATGAAGAGGTTATGATTTTTAGGGACAAAGCGGAATTTGACGCGAGCGGACTTCAACTCACGGGTAATTCGGGAAATCTTTCGTGCGCATATAGTTCTAAGGCTTGGTTTACCTGCGATAAATGCGGCGGAGTAATTCTGGTCGAGGTAAAACAGCGTCATGCTGCCGGCGATGAGTCCGGAATAAGAATTATCACGCCCGCTACCTGTGAAGCTTCGGGCGAGAAGGAAATCGATTGCAAAACCTGTAATAAAACCATTACCGAATCGATACCTGCCGTCGGACACGATTATGCTTACGAAGTAAACGCGGAAGACGGAGTAATCATAGGCATATGTCAAAATATTGCAAACGGAAAAGTTTCAAGTTGCGAAAATCCCTATGTGATTTACGATAATCTTAAAAACATAGAAACCGAAGTCGTTATGGAAGCGACTTGTAAAAGAACGGGACTTATAAGATATACGCTTTATAAAAAAGACGGAAAAGTTATAATTTTCGAAGCGGTCGAAAAGCAACTCGATCACCTTCTTCTGAGAGCGGATAAAACAACTGAGAGAATTTCCGACGCAGTGAAATATTCTCTTTCGTCATATCCCGAAATAAAACCCTACGGCAATGCGGTTAAGTCCTGCAAATCTCCGTTCGGCGGGTCGTTTGTTTGCGAAGAATGCCGTGAAATGATTACGGTCGTTCTTTATATTTCGCATACGATCAAAACGGGGACGTATACAAATTCTCCCGCAACCTGCATTAAAGACGGTACGGAAAGTTATTACTGTACGGCTTGCGAAGAAAATATTGTAGACAAAGTTTACGAAAAAGCTTCGGGACACGAATATAATTGGACGATAGTCGATAAGGAAAATTCCGAAGACGGGAAATATCATCTTATCGGAGAGTGCTGTCGGGAATTTGAAAACAATGAAGGCGTTTACGAATTATGCAAAGACGAGGGATATAAGCTCGATTATGTTTCTGTTGAACCGATTACATGCGAAATTCTCATTCGTTCTACTTGCCAAAAGCAGGGGAAATCGGTATATACGATTACAAAATCAAGCGGTACGACGGAGAAAATCGTCGTTAACGCAGCAAGAGTTCAACATGTTCTTAACGGCAAAAAAGTAAGCTATTATAAACCTTTTCCCGTTACGACGAAAGGCGTTAAACTTTTCGGGAATTCGGAGGGTAGGCTTACATGTGACGGCGGAGCGGTAGGCGGATATTTTGTGTGCGAAAAATGCGATGAGGTTATTAGCATTATGGTCATAAAACCGCATACCCCGCCTGTCGAAATCGCGGAAGGTAACGAACAAAAACCGACTTGTACAAAAGAAGGTTGGATCAAGTATGACTGTACCGTATGCGAAACAAAGGGCGTTGTCGAAACGGTCGAGCCGTTGGGGCATGATTATAAGAGAACGATTATCGACAAAGCCGACTCCGAGGACGGAAAGTATCATCTTATAGGCGTATGTCAGAGAGAAAGAACGAATGAAAACGGCGTTCTTGCTCCTTGCGAGGAAGACGGATGCAGAACAGAACATGTTTCGGACGAGCCGATCACGGAAGAAATAATCGAAGTAACGTGCGGTAATGACGGAAAAAGAATATATACGTTGGTTGAGAACGGAAAAACTCAGACAATCGTCGATATAATTCCCCGGACGGGAATTCACGACTTAAACGGTTTGAAAATCGACGAAAACAAAGTTATGATCTTTGCGGACAGTAACGAATTCGCGGCGACCGGACTCAGGCTTTTGGGCAATACGACCCCTCTTTCTTGCGCAAGTGCTTCACTGGCGTATTTTACCTGCGAGAACGACGGAATGCTGATTGTGATTTCCGTGCGTCTTGCGCACACGCCCGACGAGTCCGCCGAGGGAGTGTGTGCGATTTGCGGTCAAAGTATTGACGAAACAAACGGTTAAAGTCGGGCTATAAGTCGATTAACTCGATAAAAACGTTTAATCGCATTGATAAAAACGTAAGACATAAAGAAAAGGCGTTGCCGTGAAAGCAACGCCTTTTAATTTGCGATTTAAAGTTTAAGATAAACGGATTATCTGCATTCGTCGGCTTTGCCTGCGCAACCTAAAACGTCGACAAGTTTGTGTTCGACGATCTTCTGAACGTTGGCTCTTGCGTCGCCGAGGTACTGTCTCGGATCGAAATGATCGGGATGCTCTACCATATGCTGACGGATCGCCGCGGTGCAAGCCATACGAAGGTCAGAATCGATATTGATCTTGCAAACAGCCATCGTAGCGGCTTTTCTGAGCATTTCTTCGGGAATGCCGATTGCGTCGGGCATTTTTCCGCCGAATTCGTTGATCGTCTTGACGAATTCCTGCGGAACGGAGGACGCGCCGTGCAAAACGATGGGGAAGCCGGGAAGACGTTTGCCTACTTCTTCGAGAATATCGAAACGAAGCTGAGGTTTCTGACCGGGTTTGAATTTATATGCGCCGTGAGAAGTTCCGATAGCGATAGCGAGCGAGTCGATACCCGTTTTGGTGGCGAATTCGTAAACTTCGTCGGGATCGGTGAACATAGCGTCGTCCGAATGAACTTTAACGTCGTCTTCGATACCCGCAAGTTTGCCGAGTTCGGCTTCTACGGTAACGTTTCTGTCGTGTGCGTAAGCTACGACTTCTTTGGTTATTTCGATATTCTTTGCGAATTCGTACTTGGAAGCGTCGATCATAACGGAAGTGAAGCCGTTATCGATACAGCTCTTGCAAAGGTCGAAACAATCGCCGTGGTCGAGGTGTAAAACGATGGGAAGACCCGAATCCTCTTCGGCGGCAAGAACGAGATGTTTAAGATACTTGGGGTTTGCGTACTTTCTCGCGCCGGAAGAAACTTGAAGAATAAGGGGAGCGTTCTGAGCTTTGCCCGCGTTCACGATACCCTGAATGGTTTCCATGTTGTTTACGTTGAATGCGCCTATGGCGTAACCGCCCTTATAAGCAGCTTCAAACATTTTCTTAGAATTGACAAGTGGCATAATTGTCCTCCGTAAAAAATTTTTCGGTTTTATTATACACTTTTTTTTTGTTATCTGCAATCGATTAAGGGGATAATGCGTTTATTTTTTATTTTTCGCGGGAAGTTGCTTATGTAAAAAGGATATAACGGAGCAAAACGCGGTATTTTTTTCATTTTTCGGGAGGCTTTGCCCGAACGGAAAGACAAAAAAGTTTACAAAAAACAAAAAATCATATATAATATGTTTATAAAATAATTTTGCCGTATTGTTTTTTCTGTCAAAGCGCAGAGAAGACAAACGGGCAAACTACGGAGCTGTAAATTATGGACGATAAAATATATAAATTGTTCCCCGAGTGCAAGGATTACCTTTGGGGCGGAGAAAGACTTAAAACGGAATACGGCAAAATAACGGACAAAACGCCTTGCGCGGAAAGCTGGGAACTCTCTTTTCATAAAGACGGACCGACGAAAATTGCCGACGGAAGAGCTTTACGGGACGTCGTAACCAAATCGGAACTCGGCAAAAATTGCGATAAATTCGAGTTTTTTCCCGTGCTTATAAAACTTATCGACGCGAAAAGCAATTTGTCGGTTCAGGTTCACCCGTCGGACGAATACGCTTTGAAAAACGAAAATTCCTACGGTAAAACCGAAATGTGGTATATCGTGGACGCGACCGAGGGCGCGGGTATTTACTGCGGTTTCAAGCGCGACAGTTCCAGGGAAGAATTTCTGAAATACCTCGAAGAGGGTAAAGTCGAGGAGCTTTTAAATTTTATTCCCGTTAAAAAGGGCGAAAGTTACTTTATTTCGGCGGGCACGGTTCACGCGATCGGCGCGGGGTGTCTTATCTGCGAAATACAGCAAAACAGCAACTTAACTTACAGGGTTTACGATTACAACCGCCGCGGCGCGGACGGAAAACTCAGAGAGCTTCACGTCGATAAAGCCGTTAAGGTTATCGATTTCAAAAAGTACGCCCCCGTTTCGTTCGGTTCGGACGGTAAAAAAGACGAAAAAACGCTTGCCGAATGCAAATATTTCCGCGTGAGAGAAATTAAGCTTTCGGGCGAAAAGGAATTTTACGACGAGAACAGTTTCACGGCATTGACCGTCGTTTCGGGATCGGGAGAAATCTGCGGCGGCGGATATTCGGACGGGTTTTCCAAAGGCGACAGCTTTTTCGTTCCCTGCAAAACGAAATTTAAAATCGGCGGAGAGGCGACCGTTATCGTAACCGACGTACCCGATACAAACGCTTAAAAAGTACTTTTTATCGGCAGACCGATTTTTTCGGGCGTAAGAAATTTCACTGTTTTTTGCGCTGAACGACTTACAGTTTTTAATTTAGTAATATATAATGAGGCAGAAATTCATTCGGACGGGCAAAAGTCGATAGAAAACCGTTGCAAAACGCAAACGGCGCGGCGCGAGGAAACCGCGGGGAGACGGCGACGAAGGGGGCTTGTCCGGAAAAGGAGTGTAATATGGACGCTTATAAAGATCTCAGAGACAACGGTCTCGAAACTCCCGAAAATATAATAGTAAGTCCGGAAGTAAGGACTATTCCCATGGTTGCGCTCAGGGGCAAGGTTATTTTGCCGAGCGTGGCAACTTCGTTCGACGTGGGCAGAATTAAATCGCTTGCGGCAATCAACGCCGCCGTCGATACCGACGAGGCGCTTATTTTCGTTTCCGCCCAGCGCGACGCGAAAGTGGAGGAGCCGACCGAGCAGGATTTATGCACCGTCGGAACGGTTTGCAGGATAAGACATATAGCCCGTATGCCCGGCGACAACATAAGGGTCAATATCAACGCGCTTTATGCCGCGGAAATCATTTCTTACCACGAAAACGAGAATTATTTTCTCGTGACCGTCAAAGAGCGCGTTGCCGCCGACGCGGAAGACGCCGAGACGGAAGCTTATTTCAGAGTGGTGAAAACCGAGCTTGCAAACTTTCTGAAATCGCCCGAAGTAAAGGTTAATAAGGACGTTTTCGCGACTATTCTCGCACTCGATAAAGCCGAGGATTTCGTAAACGCCGCTTCCTACAATATGAATTTCAAAGAGGGCGACAAACAGCAAATTCTCGAATACACGAGCGTTAAAGATAAGCTTTACGCCTTTTTCAATTTCCTTGTTCACGAAATCGAAATAATAAAGACCGAAAAGGAGATTTCCGACAAGGTCAAGGCGAGCGTGGAGAAGAGTCAGAGGGAATATTATTTAAGAGAACGGCTCAAAGCCATTCACAGCGAACTCGGCGACGACGAAGACGAAAGAGAAAAATTAAAACAGCGCATAATCGATAAAAAACTCCCGAAAGAAGTCGAAGAAAAGGCTTTGAAGGAGTTTTCGAGAATGGACAAAATGAGTCCGTCTTCTCCCGATTACACGGTACTTTCGGGATATCTCGACTGGATTTTGGATTTGCCGTTCAACGAGGAGAGCAAAGACAGGGAAAGCCTTTCGGACGCTAGGAAAATTCTCGAAGAAGACCATTACGGTCTCGAAAAAGTCAAAGAAAGAATAATCGAATATCTCGCCGTTTTAAAGCTTACGGGCAAAATCGGCGGGTCGATACTTTGCTTATACGGTCCTCCGGGAGTCGGTAAAACCTCGATAGCGAAGTCGGTCGCGCGCGCTTTGGACAGAAAGTTCGTGAGAATGAGTCTCGGCGGCGTTAAGGACGAAGCCGAAATCAGAGGTCACAGAAAAACTTACGTCGGCGCGATGCCGGGCAGAATTATTTACGCCATGAAAGAAGCGGGAACGGTAAATCCCGTAATCCTTCTCGACGAAATCGATAAACTTTCGAGCGACCTTCGCGGCGATCCCGCAAGCGCGCTTCTGGAAGTTCTTGATCCCGAGCAGAACGTCGCTTTCAGAGATCGTTATCTCGAAATACCTTACGATCTTTCCAAGGTTCTGTTTATAACGACCGCCAACTCGCTCGATACGATCCCCGCTCCGCTTCTCGACAGAATGGAAGTTCTGGAACTCGGCGGGTACACGAGAAACGAAAAATTCGAGATCGCAAAACGTTATCTCGTACCTAAGGAAATAACGAAAAACGGACTCGATCCCGCTCGCCTTTCGTTTGAAGAAAATGCCGTTTATCGACTTATAGACGGGTTTACGCGTGAAGCGGGCGTGAGAAATCTCGAAAGAGAGATAGGCTCGGTATGCCGTAAGATAGCGGCGAAAACCGCGGACGACAAACGCAAAAAGAAGATTAAGGTCGACGAAAAGACGATCGAAGAACTTCTCGGTGCGGA
Organism: uncultured Clostridia bacterium; assembly: GCA_934254825.1. GTDB lineage: Bacteria > Bacillota > Clostridia > Christensenellales > Borkfalkiaceae > UBA10281. Next base: position 25,893 of record CAKQMB010000019.1, read on the forward strand.
CAGATATTCGTATACCGACGAACTCAGAAGCGACGAGGTCGGCTGCGCGACGGGTCTTGCCTGGACTCAGGTCGGCGGAACGACCCTTCCCGTAGAGGTCGCGCTGTATCCGGGTAAAGGAAATCTTAACCTTACGGGTAAACTCGGCGACGTTATGCAGGAAAGCGCGAAAATCGCGCTTACTTATGTAAAACTTCACGCAAAAGAGCTTGAAATAGATCCGAAGAAATTCGAGGAATACGACGTGCATATCCACGTTCCCGAGGGCGCGACCCCCAAGGACGGACCGAGCGCGGGCGTTACGCTTTCGACGGCGATCGCCTCGGCGTTTACCGGTAAAAAGGTACGCGGAGATATCGCGATGACTGGCGAAGTTACCCTTCGCGGCAAAGTTCTGCCTATCGGCGGACTTAAAGAAAAATCGCTTGCGGCGTTCCGTCTCGGTATCAAAAACGTCATTATACCCAAGCAGAACGTGAAAGATCTCGAAGAAATTCCCGCAAACATAAGAAAGGAAATGAATTTTATTCCCGTTTCCACGGTCACGGAAGTTCTCGACGAAGCTATTCGCGGGGTAAACATTTGAATTTCGCGAGGGTAAATTTTCAAATCGTTCGTCCGTAAACTTTTTGTTCGCCCGAAAGCGGCAAAACGCAGGAAAAATTAAGGAAGATTATGGTAATAAAAAACGCAACGTTCATAACTTCTGCGGCTTCGCCGTCGCAGTTCATAAAACCCGATAAGCCGATCATCGCAGTGGTCGGCAAATCGAACGTGGGGAAAAGTTCGTTCATAAATATGCTTGCGAACCAAAAAAAACTCGCAAAAACCTCGGACACCCCGGGGCGCACAAGGCTTGTGAACTATTTCGATTTCGGCGAGTTCGTGCTTGCCGATCTCCCCGGTTACGGCTACGCGAAAGTTTCCAAAAGCGAAAAAGAGAAGTGGGGCGTTACGATGCAGAGGTTTTTCGAGGATAAGTCAAACGCGAATTATGTTTTTTCGCTCGTGGATATCCGTCACAAACCCACCGCGGACGACGTCACGATGGTTAATTTCCTTCATTCGTGCGCGTTTTCGTTCAGTTTTATCGCCACCAAAGCCGACAAACTTTCGAGAATGCAGATAAAAAAGAACGTGGAAGACATTGCGAGATTTTTTGCCGTGACAAAGCAGAACGTGATCGCCGTTTCCTCGCAGACGAGGCAGGGCAAAGATGAAGTTCTCGCCAAACTTGACGAAATTTTAAACAATATCGCGCTTTACGGTTCTTCGGCAGGCGAGAATGCCGACGAGGAATTCGACGAAGATTTTGACGGCGGGGAGGAAGAAAATGAAGAATAATAACGGAACGGGTATGATTTTCCGCGTTTTATCGATAGTTTTTTACGTTCTCGCGGCGGTTTTGTTCTTTATGCGAAGCAGTGAAAACGGTTATACGACCTATGCGGTTATTTCGCTTGCGGTCGGAGCGGTTTTCAGTTCGGTTTCCGCGGCGATAGCCTTGAAAAACAAAGAAAAAGACAACGATAACGACGAAGACGACGCGAAGAAATAAAAAAAACGAAATAACAAATAACAAAGAATAAAAAGTCAAAACATTCTGCAAACGGATTTCTCCGAAGCTCAATGTTCTGACTTTTTTTGTGTCTTTTTCGTTTTTTGTTTGCTGTCGCTATCAAAATCCGCTTTTTCCGAACAGCGAAGGCAAGTACAAACGATAAAAAGCCTTTTCCGAGCGGAAAAGGCTTTTTTGAGTGTTTTATCAGATTTGTTTATGCTATTTCGTCGCCGTTTTTATCGAGTTTTCCGTCCGCGCAGTAAATTATATAATTATGATTGTCAATATGCAAATGAACGAAAGTTTAAATTTTTCGCAGACGCTGTTAGCCGCAGAGAAAGAAAAATTTTAAAAAATATGCGTTAAAACGCTTGCGTTTTTTAAAATAAAGTATTAAAATGCACATATGTCAGGCGGCGGCGACGAAAAAATCGGTTTTGCCGTTGACCTGAAAAAAGAGCGGAAACGTTCTTTGTAATAAAAAATCGAAAATCAAAGATAGAGGCGCAGGGCTTAAAAGTAGCTCTCGTTCAGAACCCGTCGAAGGGGAACGAGAAAGAAAGGAAGTCTTGCCGAAACCGTTGCGTGTTCGCACCTCGCAACAGGTTGGGCGTCGGTAAAATATATCGACGACTGTCGCTTTTTTAAAGCGGAGAGCTATCGTGGTATTGACGGATTTTTCCCGTGGGTATTGCTTTATGGCTCTCCCGCGGGATTTTTTATTGAAATCGTTTTAACTTAAATTTTTATTCGGAGGAATACAAATGAAAAAAACGCGTAATCTGATTTTAATTCTGACGTGTGTTTTCCTTATTTTTTCCTGCTCGGGTTGCGGCGGCGGAAATAAGGCTAAACTTACTTACGTCGACCTTGTCAACAACGACACGGGTTTCACCGCGACCGACGCAGACGTCGCAATTTCCATAGGTCTTGCCAAGGGCAACGTCTATAAGGATAAAATGAATCAGTTTCTCGATAAGCTTTCTGCCGAAGAACAGGAAGATATTATGGGCGGAATTATCGGGATTTTAAACGACGAAACGGCAACTTTCACTCCGCGGTACGATTTTTCTTCCGCAGACGGCGGAGTCCTGAAAGTCGGTATGGAATGCGCTTACGAGCCTTATAACTGGACTCAGGACGACGACAGAAACGGCGCGCTTCCGATAGCCAATCTGAAAGGTAAATACGCCAACGGTTACGACGTTCAGATAGCCGCTATGGTCGCCGCTTCGATGAATATGACTATCGAAATCTATCAGTACGAATGGGAAAGCCTTATTCCCGCGGTAAACAGCGCCGCGCTCGACGCAATCGTCGCGGGTATGAGTCCCACGGAAAACAGAAAAAAAGAGATAGATTTCACGACTCCTTATTATCGTTCGACGCTTGTCGTCGTAACGCGCGAGGGTTCCGTTATCGCGGACGCGAAATCCCTGGCGGAAATCGACAGAGAAGGAGTAAAAGTCGCGGGGCAACCGGGAACGTTCCACCTTACCGCGCTTCAAACTCAGACGAGCAAACTTACGGTGGTGGACAGCCTCGCGACGTTCGTAGATATGAGAATGGCGTTAGAGGCGGGAACGATAGACGGTTACGTCGCCGAAAGACCTACCGCGAACGCCGTTTGCAACGCGAAACAGAACGACGACGAAGGATTTTTCGTTTCGGTCGGTAATATTCTGAAAACATACTGGAAAGATTTTCTTAAAGGTATCGGCTACACCCTTTCGATCGCGCTTATTTCCACCGTCGCGGGTCTTCTTATCGGTCTTATCATAGGCGTTGTGAGAACTATTCCCCGTTCGAAAAAGAAATGGGTTGCGGTCATTCAGAAAATAGTCGACGTAATACTTTCCGTATATATCGAAGTTTTCAGAGGAACGCCGATGATGGTTCAGGCGATGGTCATCTATTGGGGCTATGCGTTTGCCACGGGCGGAAATACTTTCAATCTGTTCCTGTCCGCGCTTATCATCGTTTCGATAAACACGGGCGCGTATATAGCGGAAATAGTGAGGGGCGGAATAATTTCCGTCGACAAAGGGCAGTTCGAGGGGGCGAAAGCGCTCGGAATGGGACACGTCGCGACGATGGTTCACGTTATTCTGCCGCAGGTTATAAGAAATATTCTTCCCGCCGTTTCGAACGAATTCGTAATCAATATCAAAGATACTTCGGTGTTGAACGTAATCGGCGTTACGGAGCTGTATTTCTTTACGAACGTGATAGTCAAACAGACATATAAAAACTTCCCGATTTACTTTATCTGCTGCGTTATTTATTTCATAATGACGTTCACTATAACAAGACTTTTAAGGCTTATCGAAAAGCTTCTCGCGGGCAAGGATAATTACACGATCTGCGGTTCGCAAAGCGACTCGGCTTCTATGATAAAAGTTACCAAGGAGGGAGTTCCCAATGACTGACAGCATTATAAAAATTGTCAATTTAAGAAAATCTTTCGGCGATCACGAGGTTTTGAAAGGCGTCGATTTAGAGGTGAAAAAAGGCGAAGTCGTATCGGTTATCGGGGCTTCGGGTTCGGGCAAAAGTACGATGCTTCGCTGTATAAATCTTCTCGAAACGCCGAGCGGCGGCGAGATTTTGTATAACGGAAACAGTATTCTCGCGCCCGATTTCGAACTGGCTTCTTACCGCGCGAAAGTCGGAATGGTGTTCCAGCAGTTCAATCTGTTCAACAATATGAACGTTCTGAAAAACTGCGTTATAGGGCAGATGAAAGTTTTAAAACGCACCAAAGAGGAAGCCGAAAAAATAGCGATGGAATATCTCGGCAAAGTAGGAATGAGCGCGTTTATCAACGCTCGCCCCGCTCAGCTTTCGGGTGGACAGAAACAAAGGGTCGCGATAGCGAGGGCGCTTGCGATGAACCCCGACGTGCTTTTGTTCGACGAGCCTACTTCCGCGCTCGACCCCGAAATGGTCGGCGAAGTTCTGTCGGTAATGAAAGAGCTTGCGAAAACGGGACTTACGATGATCGTCGTAACGCACGAAATGCAGTTCGCGAAGGACGTTTCTTCGAGAGTGGTGTTTATGGACGGCGGCTACGTCGCCGAAGACAATTCTCCCGAAGTGATCTTCAACGAACCAGAAAATCCGAGAACGAAAGAGTTTTTGTACAGGGTTTTAAACAAAGATATTTAATTTTACAGCATAAAAAGAGCGGGAGCGGCGGGAAATTTTGAAAATTTCCCGCCGCTCCCGCCTTTGGTTTATTTATATCTTTTTTCGCAAAATTCCTCGGGCTGAATAATAATCCCTTTAAAAGCGAGATCGGGTTTCGGTCTCGTTCTTTTTTTGCGTTTCGGCTTGGGTTTTTGCGGCAATTCGGCGTTTCGTATATAATAAATTTTCGGGTCGCGTTTCGGCGGCTCGGTTATTTCCTCGGCGATTTGCGCTTTCCTTTTCGTGCGCGCGTTTTTTGCGTTCGCGGAATTTTTCTTTACGCCCGATTTAAGCTCTTCGAGATATTTCCCGAAAAAACGGATAATGCAGGCAAATCCGAACGCGGAAACGAAAATCGAAATAAAAAGCAGAGTAAACTGATAAAAATTCGGCATAATGTTTTTCCTCTCGGTCGGTTGTGGGGGCGTGGCTTCGTCGGTTCAACCGATCGATTTTTTTTCTTCATTATATATTGTTCGGGGCGTTTGCTTTTGGAAAACTTTGTCGAAATTCGTCTTTTAAGGTCGAAGTCGCGGAGCGGCGGTATAAAAACATAAATAAGAGTAAAGAATTAACACAAACTTAAAAGCGAGGTAAAAAAATGGACGCAATAGAAAAAGTTGAAACAAGGGAACAAACCGAAACCGTCGAAAACGCAGAAAACGAAACGCTCGGAACATCGGAAGAAATAACGGAAATTGCGGAAAATTCCGTAAACGACGCTTCGGAATCGATCGAAAAAAAGGAAGAAAAGATTTTCCCCGCCGTGCGCAATATTTACGGCGCAAAAATGAACGAACCGCTTAATTATTCGGTAAGCACGCAGATAAAAGCCTCGGCTTTCGGAACTCAGCCGTCCGAATTTGTCGAAAAGAGAGAAATTTACGCCGAAAAAACCAATGCGGCTAATGCGGCAAACGCGGTTAATGCCGCTAATTCGGCTAATGCGGTTACTGCGGCGAATACGGTTAATCGGGTTAATCCGACAATCGGCGTAACGGCGGGAGCGGCGGGAAACCTGATTAAAAATCCCGTAACGGACGCCGCGAAAGACAGTCCTTTCGGAAAAGATACCGCGGATAAAGCTTCCGTGATTTTCGGGCAGAGCGAGGATGAAATGCGCAGGGAATTCAAGGCGTTCAAAGCCGCGAAGCTTTTCAAGAAATTCGATTGCGACCTTACGGGGATATTCAGTCCGGAACTGCTCGATCAGAAGCTTACCGAAGCCAAAAATTTCGGTTTCGGCGCGGTCGTGGTAACTCCGCAGAAAATAAAAATCGCGAAAATGAAGCTTAAAGGCTCGGGAGTCGAGGTCGTCGCGGCGGTATGTTTCCCGTTCGGCGAGGAGTGTTTCGGCGTTAAAAAATACGCGGTGAAAAAGGCTATCGAAAAGGGCGCGGACAGGGTTTACGTTCCCGTCGGCGTTTCCGCCGTGAAATTCGGCGCGACCGACCTTATAAAACGCGAGTTTAAAAAGATAATCAAGGCGGCGAAAAAGAAAAAAGTTTCCGCCGTTCTGGAAAACGGGATAATAAATTCCGCCGAAACCGAAAAAGCCGTAAGAGCGTTGAACGGCGCGGGCGTTATGTCTTTTGTCACTTCGAGCGGCAAATTCGATACGGGCGAGGGCGTTTCGTCGGTTAAAAACATACGGTATTTTCTTCGGAGCGGAAGCGAAATCTGCGGGTTCACGTCGAGCCGTAAAAGCGAAGAAGCCGTAGGGCTGATGTCCGTTGCGGACAGACTTTTCGTAAAAAACGCCGCCGAACTCGCCTCCGACATACGGGCAAATCTCAAATATTAAGTTACGGGATTTTTCTTAACGCAAAAAAATACTTGACAAGATACAAGTTTCGTTGTAGAATGTAGCCGAAATCTTTGGGGCGGAGTGAAAATCTCCACCGGCAGTGAGTCACCGTTTCGTTTGCGCGGGTTTTCCGTAAATGCGACCGACGGCGATAAGTCTGCGAGAGCAAGCCGAATTATTTTCATCTGACGATTTTTTCGGTAAAAAGCTTTGACGGGGCGAACTTCCCCGACCGACGGTTAAAGTCCGGATATGAAAAGATTTTTAAACTGCAACAAAAGATGAAGTTTATTTTTAGCCCCGTCCGATTTCGGACGGGGCTTTTTCGGAGGGGCGAATTATACTATTAAGTGCAACAGGCAAAATAAAAAAAGAAGTTCATATAAATCTATGGTATAATGTTAATAAC
>CAKQMB010000020.1 GCA_934254825.1 uncultured Clostridia bacterium
ACGGATTTATCGTTTTTATCGAACTGAGAGGTGGCGAGCTTCATTTCGGAGCCGAGCACCTTGAAGGACTGGTTGATCTCCGCCAGCGCTTGTTTGAACTCCTTTTCGCCCTCAAGACCGATCTTCAGCCCGAAACTGTCTGCCATTCGCCGTCACCTCCTTGTGGATGGCATGAAAAAAGCACCCTTTCACCGAGAAGTTGGGACGAAACCGTCCGAAGTTTTCGATGAGAGCGTGCCTGATGGTATGAAAAAGGAGCGACCCCGAAAGGTCACTCCTCGTAGATATATGAGTTATTTTGTCAGAACAATTCTACCCGGCCAAGCAGCAGGTCGATCAGATTGCAGTGGAAGATGCCGTTGTCGTCATAAAAATTGTGCGGCACATCCATGCGAACGATAATCTTTTTGAAGAAATCCTTGGTAAGCATCAGCGATGCCAGCTCGGAGAATTCCTTTTTATCGGTATCCATGCGGAAAGCGGACTGAATATAGATTTTTTTATCTGCATCGTTTACCACAAAGTCGATCTCTTTCTGAACCTTGCTGTCGCCTGCGCGGTCGCAAACCACACCGACATCAACAGAGTACCCGCGCCGCAGAAGTTCGTTGTAGATCATGTTTTCCATGATATGACCGGGATCGTACTGGCGGTAATTCAGCCGTGCGTTCCGAAGCCCGATATCCGTATAGTAGTATTTGTTCGGATACTTGAAATAGGTCTTTCCTTTGACATCGTATCGCTTTGCCATTGAAATGAGGAAGGAGTCGATAACATACTGCACATAGTTTGAAACCATCGCAGGATTGATTTTTTCGTTCTTCATGGACGCGATGGCATTTGCGATATTGGTCGGATTCGTCAGCGAACTGATCTGCGAAGCAAGGAAGTTCAGAATATCATTCAGAACATCCTCGCGCTCGATGCCGTTTCGCTCCACAATATCCTTGACATACAATTCGCTGTAGAGGGAGGTCAGATAGTCCTTCTTATCTTTGTCATCCTCCAGTGCTAAAAGTCTAGGCATACCGCCATAGAGCATGTAAGTATCCAGCGCTTTTTGCTCGTCGCCGCCCACGGCAGAATAAAACTCCGCAAATGACAAAGGGAACACATGGATCTGTGTAGCACGACCGCGAAACTCTGTTGCGATATCTTTCGACAGCCCTTTGGAGTTACTGCCGGTGACATAAACATCAAGGTTTTTATATGCCTTGAGTTCGTTCAGCATATCGTAGATGGTAACCTCGATGCCGCCGTTTTCCTTATCCACTACTTTCGTGGTGAGCTGCACCTCATCAATGAACAGATAGAATTTTTCATCCTTCCTGTCCCGGACGGTGCTTTCTACATATTCGCACAGAGTGATCGGATTTCTGAACTTATAGTACCGCCGCTGATCCAGTTCGATTTTCAAAATATGATCTTCCGAAACGTTCTGCGAAAGAAGATACTCGAAAAACAGATCGAAAAGCAGTACGGACTTGCCGCATCTGCGTATGCCTGTGATGACCTTTATCTCGCCGTTCCACATACTGTGGATCAGTCGGTTCATATAGGAATCTCGTTTAACCACGCATTTCACCTCGTACTTAGGACGAAACCGCCCGAACTTCTATGTGTAGTATACCACGATTTTTGAAAAATATCAAGGCTATACGAAAAAGTTCACAAAGAAGTTGCGACGGAAACGGACTAAGTTCGAGGTGAAACTGTCCGATATGGGTCAAATGCCATCCGGGATAATATCGTCGATGTAATGCGCCCGTGCCGGGGTGGCCTGCCCGTTATACTGCTTATGGCACCCCCATAAGTCCAAAAACAGACCGAACGGCATCAGCCACACCTCATCTTGGCTAAGATGCAGGTGGGCAAGGCCGTAATAAAGAAACCGGGTAAACAGCTCCGCATCGGAGACCGTTACCCGACTTGCGCGTTTTTTGAGTCTTTCTCACTTTCCACATTCCGCTTGGTGCCCTTGTACAGCGCCTCCGTAATGGCGGTTTTGTATCCCGCAAGGTCGAGGGGCGTGGTCAGAAGCTCCACCACATCTTCCGTGAGCAGCTCCTTGGGGTGCTCTTTGTCCTTGATGTTGTGGATGAGGATGCTCTTATTTGCCAGAAGCGTAATCAGCCATACGATCTCGCCAATGGCCATTTCAAAGTTCTCGGATTTCATCAGCTTCTCGCCGAGGTTTTCCAGACCGCCGTATCGACCGGCGGTCGGTAATATAGAAGTCCGCACCCAGCAAGGCGCGGACAAGCGCGTTTTTCAGTTTGGTGTAGCTGCCCTTTGTGAACAGGGACAGCCGTACCTCCTGCGTTTCGCAGCCGGGAGTATTGTCAAAAATCGGCAAGTATCTGACGGTACTTGCCGATTTTTACATATTCTCTCTTCACCATTCTCCGCTTTTTAACAAGATTGCTCCATGTTTCAAAGCAATATTATATTTTCAATATAAAAATCCGTTGTATTTCATATTCTCCGTTGCAACCCATGCAAGAATGTGCTATATTAAACCAAGTAAATCAATCTTCGGAGGTTTCTTATGGCTTCGGGACTGCCAACTGCATTTAGGCATATAAAAGACAACCAAAAACCGCTTCGTTTCAATTCGAACGGAAAATTCAGAATTCTTCATCTTACCGACATTCACGAGGTTGACCCCGCAATGGACGACGATGAGGACCCGGAAATTCCGAAGAGAAAAAGCGAAGAAACTATAAACGTCATAAGAAAATGCGTCGAGCTTGCAAAACCGGATCTCGTCGTTTTCGGCGGGGACAACATAAGCGGATTCTGGGAAGAGTTTACATACGAATACATGCGTTCGACAATCAAAAAAATTGTAGCTCCGATTGCGGAGAAAAACATTCCTCTTGCAATCGTTTTCGGGAATCACGACGCGGAAAGCGCATACGTAAACCCGTTTATGCAGAGAGAAAATCAAATCTGCGTTTACAGCGAGTATGATAACTTCAGAAGCTCCATGAACGACGAGGACATTTTCGGCTGCGCGAACTGTTCACTGCCTGTTCTTCATTCGAATTCCGACAAAATCGCATGGAATATATGGTGCGTCGACTCAAACGACTATATAAGGCAGTCCGACTACTCCCGCCCCGTCGACCTCGGCTACGACTATGTTCACGAGGATCAGATTGCATGGCGCGAAAGGACCGCGCTTAAATTAAGAGAGCAAAACGGCGGGAAAAATGTTCCGTCGATACTGTTTCAGCATATTCCCGTTTTACAGGAATACGACCGTTTCGAAGAGGTGGCAAAAGGAACCGACGGCGCGTTCGAAAAGAACTGAAGTTATTATAAAGTTCCCGACGACGTTTTTTCGTCCGGAAGGCTCAATGAGGCACCGTGTCCGACGAACGAACGCAGAGACGAATTCGAAAGCTGGGTCAGAACGGGCGATATCGCCGCGGCATTTTTCGGTCACGACCACGTAAACGATTTTACCGAAAACGTTGAGGGCATAGACCTTGTTCAGACAATAGGTGCGGGCTACCACACATACGGAGGCGAGCGCGGCGGCAGGCTCATTATTCTTGACGAAAACATACCATATAAGTATGAAACGGAAATATACCGTATAGACAGAATCTCAAAAGGGAAGGTTTAACATATGAAGCTAACTGTAAACAAAAACTCGATAACCGGCAGAATAAAGCCGATGAACGCCGTTAACAACGGTCCTGTATATACCGAAAACGCCGATCAGAATTTAACGAACATACCGTACTTTATCGACGCTAATATTCCGTACGCCAGAACGCACGACTCATCGATATGCTATGATTACGGCGGAGAGCACTGCGTTGACATAATCGGAATATTTCCGGATTTCGAAAAGGATGAAAACGACCCGAATTCGTATGATTTCACGCTTACGGATATGTATTTAAAAAATATAGAACGCTCAGGAGCACAGGTATTCTTCCGTCTCGGCAATAAAATCGAACACTGGCCGAAGCATTACGGCATTATGCCCCCTAAGGATTATAAAAAATGGGCTGTGATATGCGAGCATATCATAAATCATTATAATTACGGCTGGGCGGACGGCTTTAAAATGGGAATAAAATACTGGGAAATATGGAACGAGCCCGATTTTAACAACAAATGCTGGCTCGGAACGCCCGAGGAATTCTACGAGCTTTTCGCCGTCACGGCAAAGCATTTAAAATCAAAATTTCCGTCTCTTAAAATCGGAGGCCCCGCAGTATGCTGTTATAACGAAAAATGGCTCGTACCGTTTTTTGAATATATGCGCGAACACGGCGTACCCATGGATTTCTACTCATGGCATCGATATTCCGATAAAATCGAGGATTTCACTATCGACGCAGAGCGTCACCGCGAGCTTTTGGATAAATACGGATACACAGAAACCGAAAGCATATTAAACGAATGGAACTACGTTGTCGGCTGGGAGGGCAAAACGTGGAAAAAAAGTCTTATTGAAATGAATTCCGTAAAGGGCGCGGTTTTTTGCGCCGCCGTCATGGCGCAGTGCCAAAAATCCTCAGCCGATATGCTCATGTATTACGACGCAAGAATTCAGTCAAGCATGAACAATCTGTTTGATCGTAATACGCTTGAGCCGAAAAAAGGCTACTATCCCGTCAAGCTATGGGGTGAAATGCTCAAAATGGGGGCGGAGTGCAAAACAGAATGCGACATTCCCGATATCTACGCCGCGTCAGCCGTCGGAAACGGAAAATGCGTAACCATGATAGCATACTACTCTGCCGATGACCGTGCAGTAACGCGTTCGTTCAAAATCGACTTCGGAAAAAACGAAAAGGACAGGCTTTACAGCATTTTTACGCTTGATGAGGATAAGGATTTCGAGCTTACCGAAACCTGCGCCTCCGACAACGGAGAATTTTTTATTACAATGAAGCCCAATACCGTAATAGCGATAAGATAAATGAAAGACTATATATTTTTAATAACAATTCTTATTCTGCGTATTCCGCAGAGCTTCTTTAACAAGAAAACAAGCACTCTCGTCACAAGCACGCCGAGGTACTTCGTATACTGTTCTTACAGCTACGTTCTTGCGGGATTAATCGCATTTGTTCTGATGCTGAGCGAGGGACTGCCCGAATTCAATCCGTACGCATTCGGGATATCCGCGCTCGGAGCCTTGGCACTGGCACTTAATATTTACTTCAGTCTCGAATCGCTCAAACACGGAGTTATGGTTCTGTCCTCTCTCGCAGGCTCTGCCGGACTGCTGATTCCCTGCATCGCAGGAATATTTATGTTCGCAGAAAAAATGAAGCTCATGCAGTTTGCGGGAATTGCTCTGCTTATATTTTCGGGATGGCTTCTCATCGGCTATTCAAAAAAACAGACGGGTGCGTTTACATTTAAAACTCTGCTGTTGTTGATCGGCAGTATGTTATCAAACGGAACGGTCATGCTTTCGCAGAAAATGTTTTCGAAATTCCTTCCCGATATGAGCGCGTCGGTGTTCTCATTCTATACGTTTTCACTGCTCGGCGCGGGTATGCTTGCAGGACTTATTATAAATTCGTTTTCGAAAGCAAACAGAACAGAAATCAAAACCGTCCCGCGTAAGCTGTTTTTATACGGAACGATCCTTTCGGTTATTCTGTTTGCAATAAATCAGCTTGCCACCGTCGCGGCGAAAAACGTTCCATCAGCCGTTATGTTCCCGATAAACGACGGCGGAGCAACAATATTTTCCGCACTGACGGGCGCATGCTTCTTTAAAGAAAAACTTACGAAGCGAAGCGCTGCGGGAATCCTGATCGGCATAACATCTTTAATAATTATTAATTTTGGTTAAAGCATTTTAATTGTAATTAAGATAGCACTGTTTAGTGATGAGCAAAACGAAAGAATAAAATCAAAGTTACAATTATCGGATGCGGAAATATCGCAAATTTGGCGCACATTCCCGCATACATGGCATCGGACATCGCCGAAATCAAGTATTTCTGCGATATACTGCATGACCGCGCGGATAAATCCGTAGAAAAATACGGATGCAGTACGGCGGTTTACGACTACCACGAAATTCTTGACGACCCCGAGCTTGACGCGGTTTCCGTATGCACACACAACGATTTTCATTCGATTATTTCTATCGACTTTATGCGTCACGGAAAGGACGTTCTGTGCGAAAAACCCGCCGCGAGAATACTCTCAGAGGCTCTCGAAATGGAAAAGGTTTCCTACTAAACGGGCAGATCGCTTTCTATCGGCGTATGCAACCGTTACGCAAATTCGGTAAACCGTATTAAAAAGATGATAGCCGACGGCATGCTCGGCGAAATTTATCATGTTTACGCTTCATTCAGAGCGTACCGTTCTATTCCCGGACTCGGCGGAGACTTTACGACAAAAGCCATATCGGGCGGCGGAACGCTTATTGACTGGGGCGTTCACTATCTCGACCTCATCATGTACTGTTTAAACGACCCCAAGGTTCTCTCCTGTGACGGCGAGGCATTCTGCAAACTCGGCAAAGACATGAAAAACTATGTAACGACCTCCATGTGGGCTAAGGATTCGTCCGACATTGAACACGGCACGTACGACGTTGATGATTCTGTTGTCGGAATTGTAAGAACCGACGGCGCGGTAATCAGCTTCAACGGCGCGTGGGCGCAAAATATCGGAGTCGAAGAGGAAAAATATATCGACTTCATGGGTACAAAGGGCGGAATCCGTCTCATGTACTGCGGTAATTTCACATATTAAAATAAAGACGGTGCGCTTTACGAGGTCACTCCGACGTATGAAATGAACGATATGCACAGAGACGAGGTTCTCGACTTCATCGAAGCCGAGTCCGGGGATATGCAGCACATCCGAGGGCTGAAGCGTTACGGCGAACTCCTTGTTCTTGATAGCCTGGTCTGTGCCACGGTAATAGGTGTAGTACAGGCGACCATCCTCGTCTCTGTCCACCGACATCTTGTTCGGCATGAGGGGATACAGTGCAATGATCTCATTCTTGCCATTGCGGATGATCTGCGCGTAGGCATTACCCCAGAGGAGCAGATGTGTCATGAGGGTTTCCCGGAACACGAAAGAACTCATCTCCGGGTTCGGCTCGTCGTGGAGCAAGCGGTAGAGCGGATGGTCAAGCGCCATTGCCTTGCCGCCGCTGTCCGTGTATTTGTAGAGGTGCAGCGGCAGTTCTGCCACAGCCTCGAACAGTATGCGGACACAGGAATACACGGCGGTCATCTGCATGGCAGACCGCTCGGTCACTGTTTTGCCGGATGTCGTGCCGCCCATGAAAAAGGCATAGTTGTTGCCAGATGTGCGGTTTTGAGGCTTGTCCCTTGATTTGGACAGTCCTGAAAATACTGACATAAATCCTCCTCCTGTCCTATTTTTGGGACACTAAGTGTGATATAATAAATTCATAAAGAAAGGGGCGATAGACAATGGGATTAACTGCAAAGGAATTTGCTGATAAGCACACCATCAGTAGTAGAAAAATTAAGTCGTGGTACGAGAAGGGGTATTTGGGGGCAACCACTAAAGACGAAAAAACAGGTGTTTATGACATCCCAGAGAATACCCCTGTCCCATATTCGGCGGATAGCCGAATCAAGAGAATTCCTAAGTTCTGGGAGGAATTACTCGATGCTGCACAAAACCAAAATTCCGTTTTTCCAGGAATGTACCCTTACATAAAAGACGTAGTTTTTACATCTCAGATAGAGTCATTTATTGACGCAGGACTCATTAAGCAAAACACTACGCAATCTGGCCCATGCTTTTTTGAAATTACAACGGTTGACTATGAATTTATGAACACCCTGTCTGCAAACGAACGGAAAAAGGCTTTTGAAAAGATTGAACGCAGGATTGCAACGGGGGCAAGTCTCGTACAGGCAATATGTGCTGTTATTCCCTTAGTGCAGCAAGCTTTGTTAATCTCCGCCTAAATAAATAGCAGTCCTCGGTTATTATAGACAGACTCGGCGGTGTCGTTACCGCAGCGGATGGCTCTATCCAGCGCCATGATCGTTGCCACAGCGCCGTCGATTTTCTCTGTGGATTTCTCTTTGTCCGGCTTGATGTTGCCTGCCGGGTCTGTGCGGATGAAGATGTTGTCCATCATCCAGCGGAGGACAGGATGCCCACCATGGGCGATTTTCTGTTCCAGCACCAGTTTCATCAATTCTTTTGTGGGCGGAGACATATCCTTGAAGCCCTGTCCGAAAGGAACAACTGTGAAGCCCATGCCTTCCAGGTTCTGAACCATCTGCACAGCACCCCAACGGTCAAAGGCGATCTCCCGAATATTGAAACGATCACTCAGGCTCTCGATGAACTTCTCGATGTAGCCGTAGTGAACGACATTAATGAGCCGCTCAGAATAGTAATTGTTCGAGATATGTGGTTGACTGGATTTGATGCCCCCCCCCTGTTTGCACACAATGTATGTCGATAAGCCTATGAAAGGGCACAATCTAATGCAGGCAATAGCAAGGGCGAATCGAGTCTTTTTAGACAAACCGGGTGGCTTAATTGTTGACTACATTGGCATTGGAACGAGTCTTAAGCAAGCATTGAATTTCTATGCTGAAAGCGGTGGAAAGGGAATGCCTGCAGAAAACCAGATTCGGGCGACAGAGATAATGATAGAAAAACTTGAAGTTGTTCGCCAAATGCTTCATGGGTTTGACTATACTTGTTTCTTTGATGCGAATGTAAAAGCAAAGTTGTCTATCATCTTGCAAGCGGAGAATCATGTTTTAGGCCTTCTAGACGGTAAAGCTCGGTTTGTAAAAGAGGTTTCATTGCTGGGACGGGCTTATGCGCTTTTCAAGCCGTCTGATGAGGCTATGAAAAATGCGGAGGAAATTGCTTTTTTCCAAGCGATAAAGGCAAGACTTTGCAAGTTTGATGGCGACAGGCACGAAGGCAAAGATCAATATGATTCAGTAATAAAAAGTATCGTCAGCACGGCAATCTCTTCTGACGAAGTTGTTGACATCTTTGAGGCCGCAGGAATAGATAAACCAGATATATCCATTCTGTCGGACGAGTTTCTGCAGGAAGTCAAATCCATGCAGTACAAGAATGTTGCTTTAGAGCTTTTGAAAAAGCTGCTGAATGATGAAGTGAAGGTGCGGACCAGAAACATAGCTCAGTCCAAAACTCTCATGGAAATGCTGGATGGTGTAATTAGCAAGTATCAGAATAATTTACTTACGACTGCAGAAGTAATTGATGAGCTTATAAAAATTGCTCAAAACCTAAAAAAGGCTGATATGCGGTCCTCGGAGATGGGGTTGTCTTGTGACGAACTCGCTTTCTATGATGCCCTCAGTTTGAATGACAGCGCAACTGAGGTGTTGGGTGATGAGCAATTAAGAATAATCGCTCGTGAAGTCGCAGACAAAGTAAGGAAGAATGCGACCATAGATTGGGCGGTTAAAGAGAGTGTTAGAGCAAGACTAATGGTTATTGTTAGACGAATTCTAAAGAAATATGATTATCCGCCGGATAAGCAGGAACAAGCGATTCAGATGGTAATGACACAAGCGGCAAATCTGGCCGATGATTGGGCGCAAGAATGAAGAGGTTGAGGTGATCTTATGTTTGACATGATGAAACTAAAGGATGTGCTTGTGGCCTACAAGCAGAATTTCGTCTCAAAGCAGTGGGGAGATGAAAAGTACAAATGGGAAGCTGTAAAATGGTTTCAGGACAATTGGGATGTGAACGCTTCGGATTTTGCAGAGATGCTGACTCGTTCTTTGGACAAGACCTTCAACCTGCTGGCTTCTAACAATAATTTCCCGAAAGGAATGATCGTTGGATTTGCCAAGGCTGCTCCTGAAGAAGTCAGGGCAATGTTCATCGCTCTATTCGACGAGAGTAAAGATGTTTTTGAACGGATGGATACTTTCAAGACACAATCATCTGTCCTCTTGGAAAAATACGGCAACGGAGCAGCACAGCATTACCAGTATGAGAATGCAATCAGTACATACCTATGGCTTCGGTACCCGAACAAGTATTACATTTACAAATTCGGTGAAGTAAAAACAGTCGCCAGCGAGCTTGGAGCGGATTACCGGTTCAAGAAAGGGGCCTATGCTGATAATATTAGGAATTTCCTAAAGCTCTATGATGAAATCAGCGTGGCACTAAAAGAGGACACCGAACTTGTGAACCTCTTCCAGTCGCAGTTGACTGATACCTGCTATCCCGATCCTGAATTGAAGACTCTGACTATCGACGTTGGTTTTTACATCAGTCGGTATTACTCACAGAAAGATACAGCCGCTCAAGAAGAAGCTGAATGGTTCCCAGCCACCTATTCACCGGGAATTACAGTTGATGAATGGATAAAACTCCTTAATGATTCAGAAGTCTTTACCACCGCCAGTCTCGAAATCATGAAACGCATGAAAGACTACGGTGGACAGGCCACATGTAAACAGCTATCTGTAAAATACGGCCAATCGAGTAATTTCTACAATGCAGGTTCGTCCACCCTTGCTAAGCGAATTGCTGACAAAACTGGTTGTCCTCTTATGGAGGTTGACACTGAAAACTCCAAATGGTGGCCAATCCTTTATGTGGGCCGCGCTGCGACAAAGGATGAACAAGGCTCATATATTTGGAAACTCCGTGATGAGCTTTCCGAAGCGTTGGATAAAGTTGATTTATCTGAAATCGAGCTTTATGTTAAAGCTGCTCCCGGCGAGGAGGACCATGGTTACTGGTGGCTGAATGCAAATCCGAAGATCTGGAGCTTTACGGATATTGCTGTTGGCGAGGTCCAGTCTTACACCCTCTACAATGAGAATGGCAACAAGCGTCGCATCTTCCAGAACTTCCTTGATGCGAAGGCTGGCGACATGATCATCGGGTACGAATCCAATCCGGTAAAGCAGATTGTTGCTATCGGTCGTGTCAGCGCAGAACAAGACGGCGAGAAACTATTCTTTGAGAAGGTCGAAGGCCTGACTTCACCGATTGATTATGCGACCTTGAGAGGATGCCCGGAACTGGATCGTATGGAATATTTCCAGAATCCGCAAGGCAGCCTGTTCAAGCTCACCAGAGGCGAATTTGACTTCATCCTTGATATGATTCGTGAGGAAAATCCGGTAGCGCAGGAGGCCTCTATTGACGCTTACACAAAGAGCGATTTCCTCGATGAAGTGTATATGACCGAAAAACGCTACGAGAACCTTGTGGCCGTTCTTCGCAATAATTGGTAAGACTTTCGCCGCAAGACGTCTGGCGTGGTCTATGATGGGTGAAAAGAACGATAACCGCATCGAATTCGTTCAGTTCCACCAGAACTATTCCTACGAAGACTTCATGATGGGCTATAAGCCGGTCGAGGATGGTTTCGAGCTGAAGTATGGTATTTTCTATCGCTTCTGCCAGAAGGCCGCCAACCAGCCGGACAAGGAGTTCTTTTTTATCATCGACGAAATCAACCGTGGAAATATGAGTAAGATCTTCGGCGAGCTGCTGATGCTGATCGAGAAGGACTACAGAGGCACAAAAGCGACCCTCGCTTATAATGGGCTCTCATTTTCCGTTCCGAAGAACCTCTACATCATCGGCATGATGAACACTGCGGACCGCAGCCTTGCCATGATCGATTATGCGCTTCGTCGCCGCTTCAGCTTCTTTGAAGTGGAACCGGGATTCGATTCCGAGGGCTTCATCCATTACCAGAACAGCCTGAACAACGAGACGCTGAATGAACTCGTAAATAAGGTGAAAGACCTGAACCGTGAAATCTCTCTTGATAAATCGTTGGGTAAGGGCTTCTGCATCGGCCACAGCTATTTCTGCGGCAGGGATATTTGCACCGAGGAGTGGCTGCACTCAATCGTTGATTACGACATTCTTCCGATGCTCAGTGAATACTGGTTTGACGACGCCAACAAGCTCCAGCGTTGGGAGAACATTCTGCAAGGTGTGTTTCAATGATTAAGGATAAGAGCATCTTCATAAAAAACATATACTATATGCTTTCGTATGCCTTCACGACGCTGAATCAAGGCGGTTATGAGGATGTTGCTACCGAAGAGTTCGAGAACATGCATAACCTCTTCGCTGCGATTCTGGCGAAGGGCATCAGCAGACAGTTAAAGCAGGGCCTTTACCGGGAGTATTTAAACCGTAAAGAGGATGTGGCGGTAGTCCGGGGCAAGATTGATATGCCGGGGACCATTCAGAACCGTCTTGCCAGAAAGCGGGTGTTGACCTGCGAGTACGACGAGCTTTCCGAAAACAATCTCCTGAATCAGATACTGAAAACGACCGTTATGCTTTTGCTCCGGCACACGAGGGTGGATCAGGAGTACAAAAGCGAGCTGAAAAAGGAAATGCTGTTTTTCTCGAATGTTGACACAATCAATCCTACCATGATCCGCTGGTCAGCCATTCGGTTCCAGAGAAACAACAATACCTATCGTATGCTTATCAGCCTGTGCCAGCTCATTCTGGAAGGGATGCTTCTGACCACAGACTCCGGAGAATACAAGCTGGCCTCCTTTGTGGATGAACAGCGCATGAACCGTCTGTATGAGAAATTCATCCTCGAATACTACGCTAAGGAGTGTCCGCAGGTAATGGCGATGGCCTCTCAGATCCCATGGGCCTTGGATGATGGTGTGGGGACGATGCTGCCGGTAATGCAGAGCGACATCATGCTCACCAGAGGCAGCGAAGTGCTTATCATTGACGCCAAGTACTACACGCATACCACACAAACACAGTATGACGTCCACACGCTCCATTCGGGTAATCTGTATCAGATCTTTACCTACGTCAAGAACAAGGATACGGAGTTCGGGAACCAGCCCCACAAGGTTTCCGGCATGCTCCTTTATGCGGCAACAGACGAAGCAATCCAGCCGGACAACAGCTATCAGATGAGCGGCAATCAAATCAGTGTGAAAACCCTTGATTTAAACCAGGATTTCTCGGAGATTGCCACACAGCTCAATGCCATAGTCATAGAGCATTTTGCATGATTAAAATCCAAGTGTAAAAAGGTGAAACACCGTGATTGACTCAAATGAATACAAGGATCAGGAAAACAAAGAATCTGACACTACTCTTGTTCCTTCTGAACTACATATTCTTGTAACTGACGCAGATACGAACGGATATGAAATATCAAAAATGAGTGATTTCATGGGCTTATATGCTCAACAGTTAACACGATCTTTGGCAGATAGTCCGTTTGTTGAAGTGGTTTCAAATATTCCTGTTGCAGACCTTGGAATAATAAATGATGTTGTTCAACATGCAGCTGTTGTTGCCAGAGGAAACATCACCCTTGTTCCTGATTTTGATAGCCTGCCAGCAGGGATAAAAGAAAAGCTCAAACAGGGTCTATACTCTATAGGAGACTCAAAACAAGTGGATGGTAACCTTCGTGCGGTAATCGTTGATGAAAATGGGGTTCGTGTCAAAGATATCACACTTAAAAAAGTGATTAATAATCCCGGAACTCTCGAAACCACTCGAAGTATCGCTAATCAAATGCAAATGAAGCAAATTCAAGACACACTAAAAGGTATCCAAGAAATGCAGAGTTATCAGTTGGATCGAGATCGGGATAGAGATATTCTCACGCCTTTCTTTGATGCTCGTGACTATATCTTACAAGCGCAGAACGCAACTTCTATTGAATCGAGGAACCAGTTCCTTGAAAAGGCATCTGACAGGATGACAACAGCGTTAAATAGCGTATATGCGGAAATGCGAACTGCTTCATTACATCTTACGAAGAACACAAAATGGTCGTTGTTCCACAAACAATCTTCTATAGATACTCTTCTTTCAAATTTATCGGATGATTTGCAGTTGGCAACAAAGTTTTCTGGTGTACAAATGCAGGTGTTTGAGGCGCTCGGTCGTCGGGAGGACTCAAAGCTCGTATTGGATCGTTATCAAACCGTAATGCACGATTTTATCACGCAGGAAATAGGCGGAAGAGGTATGTCTGCTATAGAGCTGATGCACGATAACTATCACTATAGCAAAGAAAACACAGATTGTTGGTATACCTTTTCAAAAGAACTCGAACCTGCATTAGAAAGCACAAGACTCGCAATCGAAAACAAAGATGTTTACATAGTTTCAGTGGAGGATGTAAATGATGAGCAAGAATAACAATGAAGAGAGAAAATGCAAAATGTGTGGAAAAACCATAGTAGGTAAAAACAAGACAGGTATTTGTTCTGCATGTAAAAAGAAAGCCGGAGATACAGGCGTTACTGTAATGGGAGTTCTCGCATTAATAGGCGGAGCAATATGGACAGGGGTGAAGGCTTTTACAAAAAAGGATTAGAGTTTGAAACCTTTTAATTATTCCACACTTTTTAATTATTCCTCTGGCAGCCGGTTTTGAGGGGTAAGTTTCAAAAGCCACAGAACCAGCCAGCAATAATCGAATAAACAGGAAAAGGGCTTCCGAAGCTCTGCTGTAAAACACAGCGGAACCTCGAAAGCCCTTTATTTCAAGCCTTTTTCAGCACTTATGTGCCTGAGAAGGCTTTTTCTGTTTGTATCAAAGACAGCGTCTTTATAGACCCTTGCTGCGGTTCGGGAGGTATGTTTATTCAGAGTGCTGACCTTGTAAAAGCAAAACTCGGCGATATCAGCCGAATCAATGTTTACGGTCAGGAAAAAGAGCCTGCAACCTATCGTCTTGCAAAAATGAATCTTGCTTTGCGCGGAATCAGCCATCACCTCGGCGGAGAGGCGGACTCTACATTCACGCACGATTTACATAAAGGTATCTACTTCAATTACATTATGGCAAATCCGCCATTCAACCTTAAAGGTTGGTATGACGAGAATTTGAAAAATGATTCTCGCTGGGCAGATTATGTAACTCCCCCGGAAAGCAATGCCAACTATGCTTGGATTTTGCACATACTTTCTCACCTGAAAGCTGCGGACGGAGTTGCCGGATTTCTGCTCGCAAACGGCGCTTTGGGCGACAGCGATACTCTTGAAATCCGCAAAAGTCTGATCCAAAATGATAAAGTAGAGGCAATTGTTATTCTTCCGCGTGAGCTTTTTATCACAACCGATATAAGCGTAACTCTCTGGATTTTGAATCAAAACAAAAAAGGCGGAAGCTATCACGGCAGAAATCTGCGTAACCGTGAGCATGAAATACTGTTTATGGATCTGCGCACATGGACAGAAAACCCCGTAAAGGGCGAAAATAAAAAGAAAGTTCTGCTTGACAGCAAGCAGATTCAAAAAGCCGCCGATATTTATCACACATGGCAAAACGAGGGTACAAACGGCACAGATTATGCCGTGCCGGAACTTTATCGCAGTGTCGGTATAGACGAAATCGAAAAGAACGGATGGAGTCTTGTACCCAGCAAATATATTGAATTTATTGATCATGATCTGGATCTTGATTACAATGCCGAGATGACCCGTATTCAAAAAGAAATGCATGAAATATTAGAACAGGAAAAGCAGTCTCAAAAGATGCTTGAAGACGCCTTCAGGGGGATCGGCTATGGCATTGAGTAAGTATAAGTTGGGTGAGCTGATTGAGCAGTGTGACCAGCGTAATTCTGATAACGAATATATTCTCGATGATGTACGTGGTATTTCAACGGGAAAAGAATTCATTAGCACTAAGGCAAATATGGATGGTGTCAGTTTGCTAACATATAAAGTCGTCGCTCAAAGGGAATTTGCATATGTTGCAGACACTTCACGGCGCGGAGAAAAGATAGCTATTGCATTTAATACCGGCGATAAACCGATTTTGATTTCATCAATCTATACGGTTTTTCGCGTGAATCATAATGAAAAATTGGTTTCTGATTATTTATTCATGTTTTTTAATCGTCCTGAATTTGACCGCTACGCAAGATTCAATTCTTGGGGATCAGCAAGAGAAACTTTTGATTGGGATACTCTTTGTGATATTGATATTGAGCTTCCCGACCTGCCTACACAGCAGAAATATGTTGATATCTATAACGCTATGGTCGCCAATCAGCAAGCTTACGAACGCGGCTTGGAGGATTTGAAACTCACTTGCGACGCGTATATCGAAGATTTACGAAGAAGAATGCCGTGCGAGAGGATTGGAAAGTATATAGAGCCGACAGATACTACAAACGTGGACTTGCAGTATGGTATCAATGATGTTAGGGGTATCTCTATCGAAAAAAAACTTATTGAAACAAAAGCTGATATGGAGGGCATAAATCTTAGCCCATATCTTTTAATTCAACCTAATGAATTTTCGTATGTGACTGTGACATCTCGAAATGGAGGGAAAATTTCTATTGCACTAAACGATTCCAATAAAACTTATATCTGCTCTTCTTCATATGTGGTGTTCAAAAGCAAGGACATGGAGGAATTGTTGCCCCAATATTTAATGCTGTTTTTTTCAAGAGCTGGATTTGACAGATATGCACGATTCCACTCATGGGGGTCAGCACGAGAAACATTCGATTGGGATAATATGTGTGATGTTAAAATTCCGATTCCTGATATAACAATTCAAAAATCAATCGCAGAGATGTATACGGTGTATAACACACGAAAAAGGATTAACGAGCGGCTAAAAACACAAATCAAAGATATATGCCCGATTTTAATTAAAGGATCGTTGGAGGAAGGAAAAGCATAATGACAGATTACGAAAAGCTAAAAGTAATAATTGATGAGATTGATGATTTGATTAATCATCATGTAACTTCGGATACTCCTGCTTTTATAGCATGGAAAAATAAAGCTGAACGCTTTTTAGTAAAAAAATACGGTAAAGATAGCATTGAATATGAGCACTTTAATGATACCGATTTTTCTTTGCATATATGGTCAACCAATACACCGGATTCAACATTTATTAAAGCTTGTAAATCTGGTTTAGTTTCTACAAAATTGGTATTTCAAAACTACTTAGACGAGTTGGATGATGATGTGCCAGTAAATGTTGTAGAACAAATTCCCGTCAGTAAATATGAGAGAGTTTTTATCGTTCATGGTAATGACGGAGAGCTGAAACAAGCCGTTGCAAGAATTATCGAAAAACAGGATGTTGATGCTATTATCTTATCCGAGCAAGCAAGCAAAGGTCGCACAATTATTGAAAAATTTGAAGATTATAGTGATGTTGGCGGAGCAATATGTTTATTTACTGCTGACGATTTTGGTAGAGCAAAAAATGATACTACAGATAATGTTCGTGCAAGACAGAATGTAGTTTTGGAAACCGGCTATTTTATGGGCAAGCTCGGCAGAGATCATGTTGTGCTTTTGGCAGATAAAGGAATTGAAATGCCCTCTGACTTGTCAGGTGTTGTTTATACTGATACGGCAAAATGTGAAATCAATTTGCTTAAAGAGCAAAAATCTATGGGATATACTGTTGATTCTAATAAATTATTGTAAAACCTTATTATAAAACTGAAGGATGGAAAATAATGAAGAAAAGAAAAATGTTTTGCTTATTTGTTTTAGCGTTTTTTGTCCTAATGCTTTTAACATCTATTTTTGTAGGATTTATATTGAAATGTATCAATAATTTTATTGACTTATCAGACATGATATGGTTTTGGCGTGGTCTAATAATTAGTATAATCATTTCCATCGTAGGGGCTACGCTAATAGTTCATAGTACAAAACAAATTGGAGAAACAAAATTATCGTTTTGGCTTGGGAAGAATTATCCGAAATTGTTACTAAGTTATGTTCTTGTTGTTCTCGCACTTGCATCGATAAAAAAACAAACTTTTTGGTCTACCGATATAGTATATGATGTGTTGTCGTTACAATGGACAATTTTTGGACTATCGTTGACTGTTTTTCTGGTTTGGAATGTTATTATGGTAGAATTTTTAAAAAACAAGGAGCCAAAGCAATCCGATTCGCTGAATTTGTTTCAACAATACACGTTAGTTTTAAAAAAGAAAACTTATTTTCAAGAAGTTGAAACAACATTTACCACAGCGATTCTGCTGACTATAAATTTGTTCTTGCTCGTAATATCTACATCGGCAATATATGTTAGTGCGAAACCAGATGGTATTATCACACAAAATATTTTGCTTTTTTCATTTTTTCTTACAACAAATTCAATTTTATGTCTGTTTACGGATATTTTAATGCCATTAAAAAAAGATAAGGCGGAAATGCTGAAGGATAATAATGTAACAAAAGAAGATGTTGATAAAGCACAAGCAGCATTATTTGCACAAGCTATCATTGATGCGTTAAAAGAAGGGGTAATGAGTTTAGATCCCGAAAAGTACACAGATGATGAAAAGAAAGAATTGCTTATTGGGTATTTGGAGGCTTTTAGGGATTACGTTCATAGCAAAGAGACTTCTAAATCAGATAATTAAGGAAAAAACTTTTGAGTGGAGACAAAACAATGGCAAAATTACAAGAATATAATGGCCGTTACTGTGAATCTGAATATGAATATGCTTTTCTATCATTTTTAGAGGATGAGGGATGGCATTATCTGCACGGCAACAGTATTCCGCGCGATTCAAAAATCTCGGTTTTATATGCCGATGATATGGAACAGTTTTTGAGCAAAACCAATACAGATCTGACTGTCGATGAAATCCATCAGATTATGGATACCGTTCGTCTTGTAGGTGCGGAAAGCGAGTTTGCCACTTTGCACAAGGTCTACGGTTGGATGGTCAGCGGTATACAATTCACTCCACAGAACGGCATCCCGAGAATAATATCACTGATCGACTTTGAAACCCCGGACAATAATATTTTCCGCTGCGTGAATCAGTTTGCTGTAGAATATATCAATAACGGTCAAAAAGAAACCCGCAGACCTGATGTACTGTTGTTTGTCAACGGGTTACCGCTTTGCGTAATAGAGCTCAAGAACCCGGCTGATGCCAATGCCACAATTTATGACGCGTGGGAGCAGATCAATATTCGTTATTGGCGTGATATTCCTCATTTGCTTCACTATTGCCCTTTGGCATGTATTTCGGACGGCGTGAAAACCCGGCTCGGTACAGTTCGTACTCCCTATGAACATTTTTATGCCTGGAGAAGAGTAAATGACGGCGACGCGGTTTCAACATTGCCTTTTGAAGAAACCGAAAATATGATAAAGGGCGTCTATGCGCCAGAACGGTTTCTTGAAATATTTCGCGACTACATCTATTTTCAGGACAGCATTTACGACAGCGACGAGCGCGAAATCGTATGCCGCTATCCTCAGTTTTTTGCCGCAAGACTTCTTAAACAGAGCATTGTAAAATCCGTTGAAGAAAAAAGCGGAAAGGGCGGTACATATTTCGGCGCAACAGGCTGCGGCAAGACTTATACCATGGCTTTCCTTGCCCGTCAGCTTTCAATGCGCTGTCCCGAGCTTGGTTCTCCGACGATCATAATGATCGTTGATCGTGATGAGCTTCAAAAGCAGGGTGCAAAACTGTTCACAAAAAGCAAAGAGTTTTTGAACCTTGGTGAAGTAAGCGTTGTTCCCAATCGCAAGGTTTTGCGAGAGGAATTAAGCTCCCGTAAAAGCGGCGGCTTCTATATATGCACCATTCAAAAATTCTGTGATCGCGAGGACGACAAAATCGGACTTCTCAACGAACGGGCGAATATTATTTGCTTTTCAGACGAAGCTCACAGAACACAGCTCGAACATTCTAAAAAAATTCAGTTCAGTAAAGATGCCGACGAGAATATGAAAGCCATGGTTTCAAAGCCCTATGCAAAGGTGTTGAAAGAGGCGTTCCCGAATGCAACCTTTGTCGGATTTACAGGCACACCCATCGCCGAAACATATCAGACATTCGGTGATGAAATCGACCGCTACACAATGGATCAGGCGGTAGCCGACGGACTGACGGTTTCTATCAAATATCATCCGAGAATTGCTAAGGTGCTCTTTGATGCCAAAAAAATCAAACAGATAGAAACATATTATAAAACATGCGCTGATGACGGTGCAACCGAAGAGGATATCGAGGCAAGCAAAAAGGCTATGAGCTCTATGGAAGTTATCCTCGGTGAGCCGTCCCGCTTGGAGCGCCTTGCTGCAGATATTCACGATCATTATGTATCCTCCTGCGCCAAAGACCCAGACAGAGTGCAGAAAGCAATGATTGTTTGCTCAAGCAGAACAATTGCTTATGAACTTCTCAAAAAATTTCAGGACAAATATCCGGAATGGTTTGTAGAAAAAAAGGTTGCTGACGGATTTACGGCAACCGATGAGGAGTTGAAAGAATTAACGCCGATGCCTTTTATGGCTATGGTCGCCAGTGTCGGCAGTAATGACAAGGCAGATATGTACAATTACCTCGGCGGCGTGAAAAACGATAAGCGCTCCGAGGCTTTGGATGCCGCATTTAAACAGGATAAATCAAATTTCCACATTGTCATTGTAGTCGATATGTGGATAACCGGTTTTGATGTGCCGTCGCTCACATATATGTACAATGACAAACCGCTGAAAAAGCATCTGCTGATTCAGACGATAAGCCGCGTAAACAGAAAATATCCCGGAAAAGAGTACGGAATGATCGTCGATTATATCGGTATCCGCAACAACATGCGTGAGGCAATGAAGATATACGGCGGCAACACATCGGTTGCGCCTACAACAGATGATGTCGAACAGGCTACTACAGTATTTAGGGAGGAGCTATCTGTTCTTAACAATCTGTTTTCCGGATATGATTTAAAGCCGTTTTTGAATCCCGACGGTGATCCGTTTGAGCGGTACAAGCTTCTTGCGAAAGCGGCTGAATACGTCTTTGCCTCTGCGCAGGAGTTGCAGAGCGAAAGCAACAGCGGAAAATCTGTCAAAACAGTATCGTTCAAAACATATTTTTTGAAGACGGTAAAAAGGATGCGGATGGCTTTTGATGTTTGCCAGCCGTCCGGAGAACTCGGAGACGAAGAATCCGCTCTCGCGCAATGTTATATGGCAATCGCCGGCTTTGTTCGCAAAATGAGCGGCACAACCGAGGTAGATACAGAGACAATGAACCGCCATGTATCCAAAATGGTCGAAGAGGCTCTTCAGTACAACAAGGTTGAAAGTGTGCTTAGCGAAGGCGAACAAGAAGATATTTTCAGCCCTGAATACTTTGAAAAACTGTCCGATGTTAAATTGCCGGCATCTAAGTTGGAATTGCTTATTAAGGTACTTAGAAAGCAAATTACAGAATACCGCAAAACGAATCAGGTGGAAGCAAAGAAGTTTCAGGAAATGCTCGAAAAAACGATAGAAGAATATCACGAGCGCCGCAAGCATTTGACAGTAGAAGAAGCGGGCGAAACGCAGGAGCAGGCGTCCGAAGATATTATTAAATCTGCAACCGAACAGGCATTGAAGATATTGCGGGAGATGAATGAAAGCCGTGAAAGCTTCCGCAAAATCGGATTGACTTTTGAAGAAAAGGCATTTTATGATATCTTGATGTCATTAAGAAATCAGTATAACTTTGAGTACGGCGAAGATAAAACTGTCGGCGGTATTTCCGTAAATGATAAGTGCAAATCTTTGGCAAGAAAAATCAAAGAAATTATTGACACCAAATCTTCATTTACCGATTGGCTTAATAATCAAATTGTCCGCGACCAGCTGAAATTTGACATTAAGGTTTGCCTTATCAAAAATGGTTATCCGCCGCAGTATAGCCCTGAAGTATTTCAAAAAGTTATGGAGCAGGTCGAAAATTTTGAGGAAAATAATTGATATAAATAAAAATTATATGCCAGCAACTAAAAACAACCATGGAAAGTTTAAAATGAGTGGGGTAACGTATGGAATCAATTTTATTTGACGGTTACAGGAAATACCAAAAAGAACAAAAAGACAATTTCATAAAGGCGATTTTCAAATTGCCTGTATGGGTACAGATTTTTTTAGCAATGATTGTTCTTTGTTTAGTCTATAGTGTTTTGGTTCTTTTTGTTCCTTGTCTTAGAGTAGTGTACGGTTATTGTTTAGCGGTTGAAGTATTAACCTGTGTGGTGTTATATTTCTATACAGAAAACTTTCAAATAAAAACAAGTGATTCCCGGTTGTTTGTTTATCAAGAATACTGTGAAAAAATCAAACATTGGCTTGATTCAGTTGGCGTGAATGTTACACCAGAAAATATTACAGAAATAATAACGAGAACAAATAAACGTATTGATATGTTAGAAAAGAAACGCAAAGAGCGAAGAGATCGTATTGATAGATGGATTCAGATTCTTATAATTCCAATATTATTAGCTATTTTTTCAGCAATTATAAAAGAACAAACAGATTTGTCACTCCTGCTTGTGTATGCCGTTACTATGATAGTTGCAATCGCCTCAATGGGCTTGGCGTTTCTTAATATTTATAATATATTAGATTTCTTTCGAAAAAGAAAGTTAGAGCAAATGAAAAGTTTTGTCGAGGACTTACAAGGAATTTTGGATTGTCAGTTTGAATGCAAACTTATCGGTCTAAAGGATAAAGATAATGAATAAAAGCAGATTATTTATGTGAATCCATTCAAACAATCAATAATCGCTTATAAAAAGAGGGTGTATATATTGCTATTTCGTAATAAATCAACTATTTCTAATAAAGACAATGAAAATTTCAAGCCTATTGTGTTTGTCAATAATCCTGTGAAAAGGCAAAAAGATGATATCGTCGGTTTTGATAGTCAGGTAGAAACATTGGCTTGCGCTATTGAGTCTGGGGCAAATATGATTGGCGTTATAGCAGACTACGGTAGTGGTAAATCCAGCTTAACGGATATTTTGTCAGAATCTTTAAAGAAACGAAAGAAAATTACAAAGCCTATAAAGATTAATCTTTGGGATTGTTTGCAAAAAAACGCAAATCCAAAGCCATCTGATGATGAGAAAATATCAGTATTAACAAGATCATTTTTATATCAACTTTCGAGTGGGCATGGGCGAAAATTTGGGAGTTTTATAAATAAGATTTTAAGCAAAAATTATGGTAATATCTCTTTTGGCATTAATTCTTGGAAGTTTTGGTGGATGTTTATCATTGCAGGGTTAATGTTTGTGATATATAAAATATCCACACTTACTAATACGGGAATAATGCAATATCTTCCAGAGAGGTTTGGAGTTATAGCTTCCGGTGTAAAACTCTTGTCTCCCTTCTTTCTATTCCTTGCATGTGTATTTTTAATTTTGGGTATAAAGGATACCTATATTGCATTTTCTCATTGGAAGATGCAAGAAAAAAGAGAATTAGAAATCAACGATGTTTTCGATACATATTCTACCATTGTTAATAAAATTCGGCCGTTATGCAAACGAAAGAAGCGGCTCGTAATTGTTGAGGATTTAGATAGAATTACAGAGAAGCCTTTGGTTGTCGAATTTCTGAAAGAATTATATCGCTTCCATGATACGTTGGGAGAGTATAGCGAAAACTTTGTTTTTGTGGTATCCATAAAACCTGAAGCGCTATTAAAACCTAATAGTGCAGCTGAGGATAATGTTTATACAAAAGTATTTGAC
This sequence comes from uncultured Clostridia bacterium, assembly GCA_934254825.1. GTDB lineage: Bacteria > Bacillota > Clostridia > Christensenellales > Borkfalkiaceae > UBA10281. The sequence continues at coordinate 23,530 of CAKQMB010000020.1, forward strand.
ACAGTTATATCGTTAAAACCAATTCATTTTGATGATTATGACTCGGTATTATTAAAACTTATCGATAATAATCCAAAGCAAAAAGCAGAACTGCAACGGTTGATTAAATCAGAAATTAAAGATACCCTTCCACAGTCTTTTAAGTGGATTAAGAAGGGCGAAAACTTAACTTTAAGAGATCTTAAAGACCGTTTGAATCATGCTATAGCAATAATGCTATCAATAAAAAGCAAAAATTATCAGGTGAGTACTGCGGCAAATTTTGAAGCGTGTACTGCTATTGCGTATTTTGAGAGCCATTACCCAAAAGAATACTATAAGTTAATAAAGAATGAGGCAGGGCTTGCATCATTTATGCGCACAACACCAGAAATAATCAATGGCAATACCAAGGATGTTCAACCAGCATTAGTTGCCTCTTTTAACACAACATTTAAAAATGGTGACAGTAATAATGCAGCGTATTCTAAGACCTTCGTTGATGAACTTTGCGGTTTAGTAGCTTCTGGCGTTTTTAATGATGATTTTAGAATGTATTTTTATACTTATCCTAAAGGAAGTCCAATAAAAACGACCGATGAACGTGAACTTTGCAACTATTTGCTATTTCCTAACATCTATAAAAATCATGATAATTTAGATGAAGTTGTTATAAAGGTTTTTAAGGATAGAAAAAATAGCATTGTAGAAAAAACCTTAAAATCGCTTGAAAAGTACCCACCAGTTATACTTAAAAATACAACTTTATTTGTGACTGCTGTTGAAGTTTCTTTGGGAAAAGCGTTTGATATATTTTCAGAAGAAATCATTGAATCTGACTATGATGAAAAGTATAAAGCTGAATGTTGGTTTAGACTCAATTCATTAGAAACCCTCGACTATGAAGGTTTTGTACATAAAGCTATTAATAAAATTTTAGTTGTATGCAAAAGTTCGAGCGAAATAATTAAAATTCGCAAATCTATCATATTGGGTTTGCGTTCTAAAATTGCGGATTTTATCGGATTATTTGAAAACTCCAAAGACATGATCCCGCTAATAACAGCGGATGAAATTAAATCTATCAATGACATTGATATCATCCTAAAGTTCATAGATGTTAATGTTCTCAAGAAAGATAATTACGAATATATCGCAGCAACCATTAATAATCAACCGCTTAATCAGAATAGTGAAACATTTAAAATTGCCTGTAATGTTTTTCGTAGATTTTCTAAATTATTATCTCCAATTGAAATGGGAGATGGTTTATTAAAGTTTGTAGATATAAATAATTATCTTGACGATGGGTTCTTTGAGATTATTTCGAAGGCAGAAATCAAACATCTAAACATTGCAACCTATTTAAACAAGTTTTCTGCAAGCGAATTGTCCGCTGAATATATTAAAATCATTGATAGTTTAGGGTTTGATGATTATATATCGGAAGACATTATTGATACTGTTTTACAAGAAAAGCACTACTATACACCTTTACTCTTTTTAGCCAAAGAAAATGATTTTTCTAAATTTGATTCACATTTAGCTAATAACTTAAAACTATTGGAAACATGTGAAAAAATCAATGAGGATTATCAAGATGTTATAATTGGCTTTAGAAAATACGCATTTCAAAATAAGGCGCGTTCAGAATATAAAATATTGTATTTTGAGCCATTTCCTATAATTTCAACCGAAGAATATGTTTCTATGACTGAAGCAAGCGAATTATTTAAACTGGTTGATACTTCACAAATAAGCGAAGAAAACTATAGTGAAGTTTCGGATACGCTATGTGAGAGAACTTACGCTACATCAGAACTTGTGGATTTATTTGATTGGCTGTTCAATAATGAAAAAAATGAGAACTGCATTAGCGACCCTGTATTGCGAAAGAACTTTTTTGAATCATTGGATCTAAGAAAACTTGAGCTAAGAAAACTTGATGATCAACAAAGGAACTATACTTACAGCGTTATCGCTGATGTAATTGTAGTCAATACTCCCGATGATGCTATCAGTGCAATGAAAAGATTCGATTGCCTAATTCCAGAAATAGAACCGATTGTTCAAAAAGATAGTAAAAAATATTCGGCTTTAATTGCTTCAATGAATGAATTTTCTTCAGAAACATTGAAATGGCTTGATGAAAACTTTATTAGAGACGGTCTATCTGAGACTCTGTGCAAAGTATTGTATGAGAAGGAAGATTATATTAATTTCATAATCGCTGATGTCTTGAGAAAAAAGGATATGATTCTTGATGAAAATATACCTTTTGAAGACTATATTTCTGTTTATGAACATGTTCCGGAAATGTTTTCAATTATGTCAGAGCATTATGATTTTCTTGAGAAACTACAGCTTGAAGCAGATCTTGATAAGTTGCCACAAGAAAAAATAGTTCCTATGTTTAAAGTTCCTCAACACAAAAGATTTTTCGAATTTATTTTTTCTTCAAATCAACCAGATGAACTCAAAAATGAATATCTTAGTAGTTTTGGAAAGCTTGCTTCTCTTGACGACAGTTTGGCATTTCAAAAACTTGTGTGCAAGGAAGAAAATATGAAACTATTAGGTAGTCATAGAATCTTTAATAGGATTCATCGTAATTTGTGGGAACTTAATCGTGGACACAAAGGCGTATTTACACGAAAATGGAATGAGTGTTGGAAAGATAAACTTGGCGAAACCCATCTTCTGTAATTAAAACATTAGCGTCGCAGAAATGAGGCGCTTTTGCTTTTTATTAAAAAAACGCTGGGCTTGTGGAAGGGGTTGTGGTATGTGTTTGTGTTGCAAAAAGGAGGTGCAACGCACGTGACAACACTTGAAAATTTATACTATGGCAACATTAGTCCGCACGAACGGTATATCAAGAGGGGAACGAGAGTGGATAAGCTTGTTAAGTTGATATGCAAAAACGAGGAAGAACTTAACGCCGGTCTCACGGAAAAGCAGAAAGAAACTTTTGAAAAATTTAAGGAATGCACAAGCGAACTGTACTGCATCACCGAGCGTGAAGCGTTCAGTTCGGGATTTATCCTCGCAACACGCATAATGGTCGAAGTAATGGAAGGCTTAGGAACGGTGGAAGAAATATAAAAATACCCACTGGAAGCGGCGGTCAGGCACTGAACCTTGCCACGATATCCGGTGGGAAATTTTTTGTTTTGCCTTTGTAGGCATTTGTTTTATCTGAAACGGCCTACGGATCGATAAAACTATTTCTGTTCGGTTGTACGGGGCTTTTTATAAAACGGCAGCTTGGGTTTAGTGTTATGCTTATTCACTTTGGATAGTTCCTCCAAGGGAATGGTATAAAACTTTTCTTTAATAAAATTACCGTTCATATAGCCGATAATTTTTGTAACTTGTTCAGCGTAGGCACCGGTCATATCAAACTCTGCAAGGCGAATGACCTGAAAGCGGTGTCTACTGATGGTGGTATGAATGATCTCTCCGGTTTCGCCTTCTCCATAGGGAGTATAGGCGTAGGTTACCGACTGCACTTTTTTCTCGCCGTCTTCCTTTACAAGCACCATATCAGTTTGCTTTAAAGTAACGCCGTCGTAAAAGCCCATGTCGCAAAGTTTCTTTGCAAATTTTTCGATTGCCGCCTTGCGTTTTTTCTCAATGCTTTTTTCGCCCGACGCACCTTGTTTTAACGTAATTTCTGCATAGGTGCTGGGCTTGAAAACGCCGAAACAGTCAAAACATACGCCGAGAGAAAGAGACAAAATCTGCTTATCCTTCGGAGAAATTTTGCCGGCGGCATCGCGGAAATTGTCACGGTAAATACTTCGCAGCACTTCCTCAAACAGAGATACGGACAGGTCTTCAATCAGCTCGTCCGCAACGGTGCCGTTCGCCGCGTTTTCGTTTTCGTCTGTCGGGACAATGCCGACGGGATATTCGCAAGCCTTGCCGATAGCAACAAGCTCGGCGACCTTCTCCTCAACAAAGCCGGTTTCTTTTACGGCAAGCACAATACGCTCGTCGGCGGAAAGCTCGGGAGCGCTGTTATAAATGCGCATAACCTTACGCAGCTCGGCATACCCGTTTTGCGTCGGCAC
>CAKQMB010000021.1 GCA_934254825.1 uncultured Clostridia bacterium
TTAAAGTTATTTTAAACTCGTTACTAATCTCTCTTGATTATTAACATTCTATGCAGTTGTCAATCTTCAACTCTCCGCATTCTACGGAACCGCTCCGCCGAGCAAACCGTTCGGCAAGAAACACAACGTGCTTCTCAATGTGAGCTTACATATCATAACATAAGCCATTTTGTATGTCAAGCATTTTTTCGAAGTTTTTAAAAAAATTTTTCGAGTTTTTTTGCGGGGCGTTTTCTCCTCATATGCCGAACGGATATAAAAAGCGGGTTTACGGCAATATACCCGTAAACCCGCCCGACAAACTATTCTTAAATCATTATATAGTTATTCTTGCAGCAATTTCATAAAATCAGCTTTCATTTCTTCTATCTGTTTTTCGGCATGCGCCTTGTCCTTACTCTTGATAGAATAATAAATTTTGAGCTTCGGCTCGGTGCCGCTCGGACGAAGACAAACGAAACCGCCGCTTAAAAGCTCGTAATAAACGCAGTTTACGCCCTTTATATCGAGTTCGGTTTCGCCTTCGTCGGACGTTCTTATGCCCGAAAGGTAATCCCTGACCGCGCAAACCGAATAAATTCCGATATTCGCGACCTTTCTTTCTCTCATTTTTTCGACTGCGGCGTTCATTTCTTTCATCGCGTCGAGACCCGAATACTTCACGCTTTCCGTGCAATCGAGAACGTAGCCGTACTTTTCGTAAATCTCGCAAAGTCTCTGATAAACGCCCTTGCCGATAAATTTGTAATAACACGTCATTTCGGCGAAAAGCATACTCGCGACGACTGCGTCCTTATCTCTCGCGTGAGTTCCGCGCAAATATCCGCAACTTTCTTCGAAGCCGAACAAAAATTCTTTTTCGCCGGTCGCTTCGTACTCCTTGATTTTCTCGCCGATAAACTTAAATCCGACGGGCGTTTCGACAAGTTCGACGTTGTAATTGTTGCAAATAAGTTTTGCCATACCCGTGGAAACGAAACTTTTCACGACGACGCCGTTCGAAGGAAGTTTATTCTCCGCTTTAAGTCTTTGCAAAATGTAATCGAGAAGCAGAATACCCGTCTGATTACCCGTTAAGGCTTCGAATTCGCCCTCGTTGTTTCTTATCGCAACGCCTAAACGGTCGCAATCGGGGTCTGTTCCGAAAACGACGTCGGCTTTAACCTTGTTCGCAAGGTCGATGCCCATCGAAAGAGTTTCCTTGAATTCGGGGTTGGGAACCTGAACCGTGGAAAAATTCACGTCGGGAACGGCTTGTTCTTCGACGACTACGGGCTTTATGCCGATTTTCTTCAAAATAGTCATAACGGGAACATAACCGCTGCCGTGAACGGGCGTGTAAACGATTTTTATGCTCTTTCTGACTTTTTTCACTTCTTTTCTCGAAAGAGAAAGCCTTACGAGTTCTTCGTAATATCTGTTCTGGAAGCTTTTGCCGATTACGACGAGCATCGGCGGATTATTTTTCGACTTGATCGACTCCACCGAAGTTTCTTTAACCGAAAGATAATCGGTGATTTCGGAAATATATTTAACGACCTCGTCGGTATCTTCGGGCGACATCTGCGCGCCGTCCTCGCCGTAAACCTTATAGCCGTTGTACTCTTTCGGGTTATGGCTCGCGGTTATCATTATACCCGCAAAAGCGTTGAGATTTCTTACCGCGTAAGAAAGCATCGGAACGGGTCTCGGTTCGGGATAAATATAAACCTTTATATCATTATATAATAATACTCCCGCCGCGGCTCTCGCGAAAAGCTCCGATTTGTTTCTCGTGTCGTAAGAAATGGCTACGCCCCTTTGCATTGCGGCTTTACCGTTGGCTTTGATGAACTCGGCAAGTCCTTTCGTCGCGCGCCTTACGGTGTAAACGTTCATTCTGTTGGTTCCGTAACCGATGATACCGCGCATGCCCGCCGTTCCGAATTCGAGTTCCGCGCCGAACGCGTCCTTTATCGCTTCCTCGTCGCCGCTTATTTTTTTAAGTTCCGCAACGCCTTCCGAACAAAGATACTCGCTCGAAATCCAATTTTCGTAATTTACTTTATAATCCATATCTGCTCTGCTCCCGTAGAATGCGCCCGGGTAAAAATTTATCGGGCGGTTAAACGATTATTTCTTTATCTGAACGTTTTCATTATATAATATTCGGGAATAAATGTCAAAATATAATTCGAAATTTACAAAAAATAATAATTATTGTTTACTTTTGTCGTTTAAAATGGTAAAATAAAATCAATAAAATGGGAGGGAAAAATGGAAAAACCGATTATCAGCATCGTTACGCCCGTTTACAACGAAGAGGAAAGTTTACCCGCTTTTTACGAAAGGGTCGTTCCGATAATGGAAAAAACAGGACTGCCCTTCGAAATAATCGCCGTCGACGACGGAAGCAGAGACAGAAGCCTTGAAATAATTTCCGAACACTGCAAAAAAGACCCGCGCCTTAAATGCGTGAGTTTTTCGAGGAATTTCGGTCAGCAAGCCGCATTTTTCTGCGGGCTTTCGAGCTGCTCGGGAGACGCGGCGATTTTAATAGACGCCGATTTACAGGATCCGCCCGAAATATTCCCCGAAATGATAGCCAAATGGCAGGAAGGGTACGACGTAGTTCACGGCGTGAGAAGAGTACGCAAAAAGGAGTCGCTTTTCAAAAAAGCTTCTTCCGCGATGTGGATAAACATGACCCGCAAGCTTTCGGAACTCGATATTCCCAAAAACGTGGGCGAATTCAAACTTTACGGACGAAAAGTCATCGACGCGATAATTTCTCTTCCCGAAAGAAGCAGATCGCTTCGAACCGAGGTCGCGTGGGTCGGTTTCAAACAGACTTCCGTCGAGTTCGACAGAGAGGAAAGAAAGGCGGGCGAAACAAAATTCACGCTCAAAAAGATGATACGTTTCGCCGAGCAAAGCACTATTCCGTACAGTCCGAAAGTTTTGAAACTCTCGGGTAAATTAGGAATTTTCGGCGCGGTTTTGTCCTTAGCGGCGTTCATAACGTTTATCGTTCTCGCGGCGATCGGCAAACCTCTTCCCCTCGAAGCCTGGCTTTTCCCGACGATAGGACTCGCCTGTTCGATCCTTCTTATCTCCCGCGGGATTTCCGATCTTTATCTCGCGTATATGTACGAAGATATCAAGAACAGACCTATTTACATCGCGAACAAAAAAATAAATTTCGACGACAACGACAAGACTGACGGCAAGGTCGACGATAAGTCTGACGGCAAGGAGTCGGCAAATGGTTAATATCGGAAACGACTGGGACGAGGTTTTAAAAGACCTTTTCAAAAGCGAAAACTACGAAAAGATAAGAGAGTTTTTAAAGAGCGAATATTCTTTGCATACGGTTTATCCGTCGATGTACGACATATTCAACGCATTCAAAATAACGCCCTATAAGTCGATTAAAGCCGTTATTTTGGGTCAGGATCCATATCACGAACCGGGGCAGGCTCACGGACTTTGCTTCTCCGTTAAAGAGGGAACGAAGCTCCCGCCGTCGCTTGTGAATATTTACAAAGAACTCGATTCCGACCTCGGAATAACGCCTTCCCGAAGCGGCGATCTCACGGCTTGGGCGAAACAGGGCGTACTTCTTTTAAACACTACGCTTACGGTGAGAAGAGGCGTTGCGAACTCGCATTCCAAATGCGGCTGGACGGAATTTACCGACGAAGTAATCAGAAAAATATCGGAAAGAGAAAAACCCGTGGTATTTATTCTCTGGGGCGGCAACGCGAGGGCGAAAAAATCGCTCATAGACCTTTCGAAACATTTCATTATCGAAAGCGCGCACCCGAGTCCCTTATCCTGTTACAACGGATTTTTCGGAAGCAAACCGTTTTCGAGAACCAACGAATATTTGAAATCGATAGGCGAAACGCCGATAGACTGGCGGCTTTAAGTTTGTGATTTGCGCAAATTTGCGGCGATAATCGACTTATAGGCGGGTTTTTATAATTCATTTAATACAACGCGATTTATTTGAAACTATAAGCGGAGGAAACAAAAATGGACTGGGAACAAATATGGCAATCCGTTCAGGGTTGGCTCACCACGACGGGAATTAAAATTCTCATCTCGATAATCCTCATTCTGATATCGTTTGCGATAATAAACAAAATCTGTAAATCGATCGCAAGAAAAGAAAGAAAAATCGAAGCGACGGGAAAAGTCGATAAAACGCTTTACAGAACGCTTTCATACGTTTTGAAAATCGTTCTGAAAATTCTCGTCGTTATAGCGGTTATCGGCTATCTCGGACTTGACACGAGCGGAATAAGCGCGCTTATCGCTTCTCTCGGAGTGGGCGTTGGTTTAGCCGTGAACGGCGCGCTCTCGAATTTCGCGGGCGGCGTGCTGCTTCTCATAACGAGACCGTTCAGAGTGGACGATTTTATCGAAGCGTGCGGTTATTCGGGTACGGTTGAAGATATTTTCATCTGCAACACGAAAATCATTACGCCCGACAACAAGGTCGTTTATCTCCCCAACGGAAAACTTTCGACAAGCGAGATCGTAAACTACTCCGAAAAGGATTTAAGGCGTGTGGATTTCACGTTTTCTATCGCTTATTCGGACGATTTCGAAAAAGCCAAATCGATAATTCTCGGCGTTGCCGAAAAAGAAGATCTTATTCTGAAAGACCCCGCGGGGCTTGTAAGAATGCAATCTCACGGAGACAGCGCGATTATGATTGCGGCGAAGTTCTGGTGCAAAAACGCAGATTACTGGACGGTTTATTTCGATATCACCGAGGGCGTTAAAAAAGCTTTCGACGAAAACGGCATCGAAATTCCGTTCAATCAGCTCGACGTTCACGTTAAGAACGATTAAGACAACGTTATACGCAAAAAAAAATAAGCGACGGAAAAATCATTCCGTCGCTTTTCTTTTATTTGAATTATTTTTTAGGTTTTTTCTTGGTAAATATTATCGTCTGATTATAACTCCATAAAATAATATTTCCGTCGCTAAACGAAAAACTTACGCTTTCGTTTCCGATAAACGCCGAATAAATATATTCGCCCTGTCTGACCCAAATACTTTTTTGTTCTACTGTTTTTCCGTCATACGAAACGGAAAGCGAAAACGTATTATCTTTGTAAATATTTACAATAATATCATTAGCGACCACGCCGTCTTCAACGTAATTGTCTTCGCGGCTTATGAGTTTGCCGTCGACATAACAATTTTTGAAATAATAAGTTCCGCTTATTTTAGAGTTGTTTGAGCAGGACGCCGTGAACAAGCACGAAATCATAAGCATACAAATTGCCAACACCGATAAAAAAGTTTTCTTTCTTGTCATAATTTCATCTTCCGTAATTTTATTTGACTACATTATATCAGGTCTTTTGACCTATGTCAAGACTTTTGACCTGATTTTTAATATAATTCTCATATGAATTCGCAGAACAACGATTACGCGTATATCGATACGATTAAAGATATAATGACGAATAACAAATTAAGTCAGCAAAAATTCGCCGATACGATAGGGGTTAATCAGACCACGGTGAGCCAATGGCTTTTGGGTAAAAAGAAACCGACTTACGACAGTATAAACGCTATCTGTAAAGCTTTCGACGTTACGCCTAACGATATTTTCGGTTTATAAGCGAATGTGCAAGAAATTCAAAAATTATAATAAAACAAAAAATGCGCCGCCCGAAATTCAGGCAAAACCGAATTTCGGGCGGCGCGTGTTATATAAATTATAAATTACTTTAAGTTTACCCGGCGCATACCGCGCGGTTTACTCTGTGAATTCGGAATAAAATCCGGCTTTACGCATATTTTCGATATAATCCTCGAATTTCCATTTTTCGCCGAGCGAACAGGCGTGATGATTAACTCCTCTGCCCGCGTCGGTTTCCCATTCGATAAGATAAAACGCGTGATTCTTTTCGGGGATTTCCGCAACGACCGCCGACGAGTTTTCTTCGTTCGACACGTCTCCCTCACACACAACTTCGCCCGTTTGGAGATTTTTAACGGAAAACTTTCCGCTGACGGAATTTTGCAAATCGTTTACGGCGTAAAGTTTCATTTTTCCGTCGGTCGGTTCGCCGAGCATCATAAAAAACGGCTGCTGAGCGCGGCGGATATAATAAAACGCAAGTTTCTTTTGCCCGTACCAGTCGACGACCGCGTCCGAAATCTGCGGCCAGCCGTCGATGATATTCCACCAGATTATGCCCGTTTTACGCCATTTTTCCATACGAAAACGCTCGATAAAATACTTATCCGCTTCGGCTTGCGAAATCTGGCTTTGCTTGACAAAGTCTTCCAGATCGGTTTTTCTTTCGGTGAAAATACGCTCGACCTGCGAAATCATAAGCGGAATACGGTAAGCGTAAGGATTACCCTCGGCGGAAGAAACCGTTTCCATACACGAAGCGTGCGCGAGCCACTCGGCGTTTTTGCAACCGTCGCCGGACGAACCCATACCCGAAAGACTTGCTTCCGAAATGAATTTTTTCAGACTTTCCGTAGAATTGCACCCGTGATAACCTATTTCCGAAGCGAAATGGCAAACGGGATTTTTATAATAATCGCCCTTGAAATAATCGCGGGGACCCCAAAGATGAGTTTCCGACGGCAAGCCGTTTTTATGCGCGGTTTCGTCTAAATACGGCGAACTCGGCAGATACGGGCGCGTCGCGTCGTGGTTTCTGAGTTCACGCAAAATCACGTTGCGGCTGAGCGCGTTGTAATTCGGGTCGAGATAGCTCAGCGCGCCGTCACCCGAATGGTCGTACTCGAAATGATGGTCTACGAACGTGTCGCACTCGTTATCGCCCGCATACAAAACGAGCGACGGGTGATTACGGTACGCACCGGCAACTTGCCTGACCTCTTCGCGAGTTAAACGGCAAAGCCTTTCGTCGTCGGGATAATGTCCGCAGCCGAACGCGAAATCCTGCCAGCACATAATGCCGTGTTCGTCGCAGAAATCGTAGACCTCCTGCGAGGGGTAAATATTGCCGCCCCAGAAGCGAATCATATTGCAACCGATTTCGTTCAACAGGTTAAGCGCGCGCAAATCGTAATCTTTCTGCCGCGACGGGAACGCGTCGGTCGGAACGTAGTTTGTTCCGAGACAGAACACTTTTTTGCCGTTCACTTCAAAAAGAAACTCGCCGTTATCGCCCGCGCAGGACGTGCGGATAAGCCTTACCGTGCGAACGCCCGTTCTGAAAGAGGTTTCGTAAACGGTTTCGTCGTTTCTGATAAGCTCCACCTTAACCGTATAAAGATTTTGCGCGCCGTAATTTTTAGGCCACCAGAGTTTCGGCTCGGCAAGGCGCATAAAAAGTCTTTGATTTGCCGAAAAACAACGTTGTTTGGTTTCGGCGCAGATCTTTCCGTCCGATACGATTTTAACTTGCAGATAGTAATCGGAAATAAAATCGTCTTCGGTGACGACTCTGCCCGTGAATTTAAGTTCCGCAACGCCGTCTGACAACGCATCGGTGTAAAGAAAAGGATTTTCGACGCGGATTTTCGGGCGTTTTTCGATTTTTACGGGCTTCCACAGTCCGCCCGAAACGATACGCGGCATAATATCCCAACCGAACATATACGGAGCTTTTCTCACCGCGAGCGAATCGGTGTTGTATTTCATTCCGAAACACATCGCGGGGATATCGAATTTCCTTGCGTAAATAACCGTCGGGAAAATATGTACAAGCAGATCGAGTTTACCGCCTTTCACTCCTTTCGAAGATTTAATTTTCGCGAGCGGAAACTCGTGTTTGTGAAGCATATTTTCGGTAAATCCGATCTTTTCGCCGTTTATAAATATTTCGGCAAAAGTATCGATCCCCTCGAAAACGAGAACATCCTCGGTATCTTTTTCGGTATCATCACCGCTATTATCGTCGGCATTATCGCTCGGCTCATACGAAACCTGCGTAAAATAATACAAATGAAGATTTTCGAGTTTCTGAGCCTCGAAAATATTCGTGCCGACATATAAATCGGGCAAAAGCCCCTCGCGCATCATATCGAGTTCGAAATTCCCGGGGACGGAAGCGGAAATACATTTTAATCTTTTCTTAACTTCCGCGCCCGTTTTCGGTTCGAAATTCTCTTTCCCGACCTCTTTATTTTCAAGATAGCCGAGTTTCCAGTTGTTTATAATTTCTGTCTTCATATTCAGGTTGTCTTTTTCCGATTTTTTAATAATAGCATTATATCATTTTTATCCGAATTTTACAAGCCGTATAAGCCAATTCGTAACAATGTTTGTAAAAATATCCCGCAAATTATTGTTTTTAATAAAAAATAAGCCGTTAATCGACTTATAGGCTCACTTTTTAAAGTTATTCTTTAAAAATCGCGCCGCCCGAAATTAAGGCTAAACCTAATTTCGGGCGGCGCAGGTTATTTATTTGTTATGCCGGGCATGGCGCGCGAACGCGTTCATACCGAATGTATAACGCACGAGCGGAACGCGGTATTAGTCAAAAATGCGCCGTCCGACCACGGTTCGTATTATTCTTGTCCGGCATCGCTGTCGGATAATTTTTCGGGAACGTATTTCCCGCTTTTCTTGTGCGTTTTAACGCATTCGGTAAGCAGATATTCAATCTGACCGTTCACAGATCTGAAATCGCCGTCCGCCCATTTCGCAAGCTCGTCGAACAATTCCGCGCTGATCCTGAGCGGAATTTGCTTTTTCTTTCCGTCGCTCATCTCAATAGAGACTTCCCGAATTAACTACGGGCTGCGCGTCGCGATTGCCGCAAAGAACGACTAAAAGATTGGAAACCATCGCGGCTTTTCTCTCCTCGTCAAGCTCGACCGTTCCGTGTTCTTTGAGTCTGTCGAGAGCCATTTCGACCATGCCGACAGCACCGTCGACGATCATTTTTCTCGCGTCGATAATAGCCGAAGCCTGCTGACGTTGAAGCATTACCGCCGCGATTTCGGGCGCGTAAGCAAGATAAGTTATGCGCGCTTCGACTATTTCAAGCCCTGCGGTTTCCACTCTGGACTGAATTTCTTTCTTGATTCTTTCCGCAACGACTTCGCTCGAACCTCTCAAACTGCCTTCGTCCGCCAAGCCGTCACCCGTCGTGTCTACGTTGGGCGCAACGTCGTAAGGGTAAATTCTGACGATATTTCTGAGCGCGCTGTCGCATTGAAGAGACAGATACTCCTTATAGTTATCGACGCAGAAAACCGCTTTCGCCGTATCCACAACTTTCCAGGTAACCGCGATACCTATTTCGACGGGGTTACCGAGACAGTCGTTTATCTTCTGACGATTATTGTTTAAAGTCATTATTTTAAGCGAGATTTTTTTGTTCGGCACGGCAACGTTCACCGTAACGCCGTCGCTGTTTACGCTCGTTGTGGGCGTAAGAGTTTTAACGTCTCCGCTCTGATTGAGTTTAGTGTCCGAAGCGGGATTGACCGCCGAACAGAACGGGTTTACGGCATAAAAACCGTCGCCTTTGAGCGTGCCTATGTACTTACCGAAAAGGGTTAAAACCAAAGCTTCCTGCGGTTTAAGAACTTTGAGCCCCGTAAACATAAATACGGCTACAAGCACTAAAATCGCCGAACCGACCATAAGTACCGAACCGAGAACGTAATCTTCGGCTTCGATTTTGCTTCCGCCGAAAATAAATCCCGCTATTCCGATAATTACAAACAAAATACCGAGCAAAAGATTGCGCATTCCGTGTTTTTTGCCTTGTAAAACTTTTTCTTCCATTTCTCTCTCCTTGAAATTGTTTTGATATCTTTATGATATCATTTATAATTCCCGCTGTCAAGCAAAACGAAAAAAAATTTTAAATAAACTCAGAACGCACAAAAGCGGCAACTATTTTTTATCGTCGCTTTTGCGAAAGAGTAAAAGAAAAACGCAGGGCGATTTGCTACTGTGCTTTATATAAATCTTTGGTCTGATTGAGAAATGTTGCCGCATCCCGCGGCTAATGAAGATTTGTAAGGAGCGGAGCGACGGAATAGCGATTGTTCGGACATGCAGACTTTTTCAATTTTCCGAAACTTAAAGTCCGCAATCGCGTCACTTCCGAGAGGAAGTTCCCTCTTTCGCTTTTGCGAAAGGGTAAAAGAAAAACACAGGGCGATTTGCCCTGCGTTTTTCTTTTAAATCTTTGGTCTGAGTGAGAAGATTTGAACTTCCGGCCTCTTGAACCCCATTCAAGCGCGCTACCAAACTGCGCTACACCCAGATATCTCGCATTTGCTAATTGATTATATACTATTTTAAAAAAAATGTAAACACTTTTTATGCCGTTTTTAAAATTTTTTTAATACGGGCGGCTTTTACGTCCGTCTTGGACAAAAACCCGCCCGACTGAAATCTTGCAAATATTCTTTTTTACGGCTTCGACTTGAATTCTTCGACCGTTTTCCTTTCAAACAACTTCAAAAGCTCTTCCAAAGGCTCTTTATTCTCGTAAATAATGTTATATACGGCATTTGAAATCGGCAATTCCGTGTTATACTTTTCGCCGAGCAATTTCAAGGCTTTTGCCGTGGAAACGCCTTCCGCAAGCTTCGTGAACGGTTTTTTGAGGTATAAATCCTCGCCGTACCGACGATTGTTGGAAAATTCCGAGAATAACGTCGTCTCGTAGTCCCCGAGGTGACAAAGTCCGTAAGCCGAAAGCTCGTTTCCGCCCATAGCCTTTATAAGCCTCGAAATTTCTCTCGCTCCGCGTGCCATAAGCGGACCTTTGAGAGTGCAAAGTCCTCCGCCGTCTAAAATTCCCGCGGCGATACCCATAACGTTTTTCGCCGCCGCGCCGACTTCGCTGCCGATGATATCTTCGCCGTAATAAAAACGGATAAGTTTACTCTTGAACGAGTCCGCAAGAGTTCTTACGAGATCGGCATTATAACCGTCGATCACCATACAGTTCGGCTTGCCTTTCGTAAACTCCTGGATATGCCCGGGACCGACCCAAACCGCGATTTTGTCTTTGTCGTAGCCCTCTTCGAGCATAATTTCGGTGAGTCTTTTGCCCGTATCCTCTTCGAGACCTTTCATACAAAGAACCACCGTTTTATCTTTCGCTCCGTACTTTCCGATTTCGCGGGCGAATTCTCTTAAACTTTGCGACTTGATCGAAATTACTATCGTTTCCGCCGAACGTACCGCATACGGCAAATCGGACGTAAGACAAATCCTCTCGTCCAGTTCGACGTATTCGTTTTTGCCGTTCTCTTTAAGTTCGTTAAAAGCTCTTCCTTCCGCTCTGCCCCATTCGGCGACTTTATGCCCGGTATTTGCCAGATACCAGCTGATAAAAGAGCCCCATCTTCCGCAACCCATTACGCTAACGACCATAATAAACCTCGCTATAAGTCGATAAACGCAATATTTTAATGTTCATCGGCTGATTTTTTATCGGTATTTTTCTTGAACGAAAACTTCTTTTCTTCCCCTTTACAAAGCCTTATTATATTCTTATAATGCAGTACGATCACCAAAATTCCGACGAAGATCGTAAGTATCAACTTCGCCGTGCAAATCTCGTAAACGCTTAAAACGCCTAAAACGACATACGATACGGGAAGGAAAAACGCCGCAGTTATCGAACTTATCGAAACGATTTTGGTTATCAGAACCACGATAAGAAACGCCCCGACGACTATGAGAAAAACTCTCCAATCGACCATAAGCGCGACAGCCGCGCCTACGGTTACGCATTTTCCGCCTTTGAATTTAAAGAAAATCGGAAACGCATGACCGAGCGTACAAGCCGCACCCGCAATACACATATAATCTACGCCGCGCCCGTCGAGTTTATCACCCAGAACGAGAAACAACACCATTGCAAGTATGGCTTTTGCGATATCGCCGATCAGAACGACGAGACCGCCTTTCCAACCGTAAACCCTCGCCATATTCGTCGCGCCCGCGTTGCCGCTGCCGTATTTTCTTACGTCTCCTTTATAAATCAACCCCGAAACGATAACGGACATACTCAACGAACCTATCAAGTAGCCGATAACGACCGAGAGAACAATCATCCACCAAGTCATCTTTTTACCTCAAAGTTATTTTACAACAATTACCCTTTAAAGTCAATTATTTACACTTGACATATCCCCTTTTAGGTTATATACTTTTTTTATGAAAACAATGCGTAAAATCTTACAAATTTCTGTCACCGTTCTATCGATTTTCGGCGTTTTGACGGCAATTTCCTGCACTCGCATAGCGGGAAATTCCATAGATTATTACTTTCTTCCCGAAACTGTGTTTTTCGCCGACGGCAAAGCCGAATTTTACGGACGGAACGGACAAACGCTCGTAAATATCGACGAAAAAACTTTTTCATACCCGAAATCGACCGAGGAAAACTACTCTTTATACGAAAATATCGCCGTCAGCGGCGGAACTGCCCCGAGATACGGTTTCGAAATCGCCGAAGGGTACGAAAATATACTTCCGCATCTCAATGATTTGCATATTAAGGATAACGACAGGTCGGTTATTTACACCCGCGGATATCTTATAAACGGCAAAATCTACGGCATTTGCAACACATACAAGAAAACCGTCGGCTACCTTTCGGGCGGAGGAAATTACGGCGTGGAAGAAATCGCGTATTCCGTTTACTACGAATATACCGCCGAAACCGACGAATTTGTCGTTTTACGCAAAACCGAAGGCGCATTTTTCGTAGCGTTTTCGGGCGATAACGTAGTATATTGGAAAAACAGAAAATTTTATGTTTCCGACGGCTCCGCCGATACTTTTATATGCGACGATCTCGCCTATGACGGCGGAATTCGGCACCAATCGAGAAACACCGTATATTTCACCGAAAAATACGTCTTTTTCGAAATGATTAAAGCCAAAGCCGCTTCCGACGTTTACCATATGTTCGTTTACGATTTTACCGAAAAAACCGTTACCGAACTTGAAAGTTTTAAGGTGAATTATCTTTGATTTTAATATGAAAACGTCCTTAACGAAAGCCGTAAAAGCCATCGCTAAGGGCGTCTTTTTGTTGCTATCTTTTAAAATTAAAGCTTTTTAAGTACTTCGCCGACAAGCTTCATATCGACTTTACCCGCATAATTGGTTTTGAAATGCTTCATAACGGCGGGAACGGTTTTATCGTCGAGTTTTTCGATTATAGCCTTTATCTCCTCTTCCGAAAGAAGTTTGGGGAGATATTTTTTAACCGTTTCAAGCTGACGGTCGAGACTTTCAACCGTTTCCGTTCTGCCCGCTTTTACAAACCCTTCTCTTTCTTCGGTAAGTTCGTTAACGGTTTTCTGCAAAATTTTGGTAACGTCCGCGTCCGTCATTTCCTCGCCCGCGGCTTTTTTCTCTATCCCCGCAAGCATAAGTTTGTTGATAACCACGTTAAGCGCGGATACGGCGTCCTTGTCGTGAGCCTTCATCGCTTCTATTTTAACTTTTTTGAAATCTTCTATCTTCATTTTTAACTCTCCTTTTCTCGTCTTTCGGCTATATTTTAATCCTAAACCTTAAAAAAGTCAAGCGCATTGCGACGTTTTGCTTAGCCACAGGTGATTGCGGTCGAACGCAATCACCTGTGGCTAGCCGAGCGAGATCTGAACAAACAAAAAGGTCGAGGAAAAACCTCGACCTTTCGATAGTTAAATAACTGACGGAAATTATTCCATAACAGCGGTAGCGCCTGCTTCTTTGAGCTTAGCAACCATCTTTTCAGCTTCGTCCTTGGGAGCAGCTTCTTTAACAACGCCGCCTTTTTCAACCATGTTCTTAGCGTCAACAAGGCCAAGACCGGTGATTTCTCTGACAGCTTTGATAACAGCGATTTTGTTTCCGCCGACGTCTTTCAATACAACGTTGAATTCAGTCTTTTCTTCTTCTGCGGGAGCAGCAGCGGCAACAGCGCCTGCAACTGCAACAGGAGCAGCAGCGCTAACGCCGAACTCTTCTTCGATAGCCTTAACGAGGCTGTTGAGTTCAAGAACGGTCATACCTTTGATCTCTTCAATGAATTTTGCAATATCTGCCATTTTAATATTCCTCTCTTTAAATTATTTTTTTACGCCCTTAAATTAAGCGTTCTGCTCTTTCTTTTCAGCGACTGCGTTAAGAGCTACCGCTAAGCCGCGTACGATACCGGACAATGCGCCGGCAAGTTTTGCAACGAGAACCTCTTTGGAAGGAATCGAAGCGAGTTCTTTAACCGCTTTAACGTCGACATAAGCGCCGTCGACATAACCGCTCTTCACCGAAATCTTGTCGTTAGTGTCTTTGCACATATCGCAAGCGACTTTTGCGGCGGAAGTCTCGTCGTGTCCGAAAGCTACTGCCGTGGGACCGTTGAGATCGCTGTCAAAATCGGTGACGTTGAGTTCGTTGAACGCCTTTTTAAGCAAGGTGTTTTTCAAAACCTTGTATTCGGTGTTCGACGCTCTCATTTTAGAACGGAATGCGGTATCTTCGGCAACGGTCAAGCCCTTGTAGTCGATAAGAATTATCGATTTGCTGGACTGAATCTTCGCCTTGATGTCTTCTACAATTTGCTTTTTTGCCTCTTTGTTTGCTGACAACTTTATATACCTCCGTTTTGATTGATGAAAACAGCCCCCGACCGCGCGAAAATACGGTCGGGGGCTGAAAAAATATCATTCCTCGTTTATCGTACCTCGGCGGGTAGCATAAGAAGCTATGCTTTAAGACCGGCTGTCTTCGGTTATTTAACTGTTTAAATTATACCACTAAAAAGCGGACTTGTCAAACGATTATACGTTCTTGGGAACAACTTTTACGCCGGGACCCATAGTGCTGGTGAGCGTAACGCTCTTGATGTACTGTCCCTTTGCGGCTGCGGGCTTAGCTTTAACGATAGCTTCCGCAAGCGCGTTGTAGTTCTCTACAAGCTTGTCTTTTCCGAAGCTCTTCTTTCCGATAGCGCAGTGGATGATAGCCTGTTTGTCAAGTCTGTACTCGACTTTACCAGCTTTAACGTCGGCGATAGCTTTTGCTACGTCCATCGTTACGGTACCGCTCTTCGGGTTGGGCATAAGTCCCTTAGGTCCTAACAATTTACCGATTCTACCTACAACGCCCATCATATCGGGAGTGGTAATAACGGTATCGAATTCGAACCAGTTATCCTTCTGGATTTTAGCGACGAGTTCTTCCGCGCCGACGTAATCCGCGCCCGCAGCCGTAGCCGCGTCTGCTTTTTCGCCTTTTGCGAGAACAAGTACTCTGACCGTTTTACCGGTTCCGTGGGGAAGGACTAAAACGCCTCTGACCTGCTGATCTGCCTGCTTGGGGTCAACGCCGAGTCTGACGTGAAGTTCAACGGTTTCGTCGAACTTAGCTTTTGCGTTGTTTAAAACAAGCTCGATTGCCTCGGGTGCGTCGTATTGTTTAGCGCGATCGTACTGTTTCGCGCTTTCGGTATATTTCTTTCCGTGTTTCATTATTTAAGAATCCTCCTTGTGGTTATAACGAGATTTACTCTCTCCCACGTCTGTTTTTATTCCTCTACGGTTATGCCCATACTACGAGCAGTACCTTTGATCATACTCATTGCGGCTTCCAAAGAAGCTGCGTTGAGATCGGGCATCTTCGTTTTAGCAATCTCTTCGACCTGAGCTTTGGTAAGCTTAGCGACTTTGTCCTTATTGGGCTTCGCGCTTGCCGTTTCGATTCCGCACGCTTTCTTGATAAGCACGGGTGCCGGCGGGGTTTTGAGAATGAACGTGAACGAACGGTCCTGATAAATAGTGATGACTACGGGAATAATCAAACCGACTTCGTTTGCGGTTTTCGCGTTGAATTCCTTGGTAAATCCGGGAATGTTGATTCCGTAAGGACCAAGAGTCGAACCTACCGGGGGTCCCGGTGTAGCTTTTCCGGCTTGTAATTGCAATTTTACGATTGCAGTAACTTTTTTAGCCATATTACTCCTCCATAAAACGTGGTAATAGCGAGAACGCCGATGTTAAGTAGATTTTAGCGTTCCTCCCACTTTATATAAAACGGAACTTGTCCGTTTTAAACATATTTATATATACGCGTTATAATAAATTTACACGCGCCCGCTTTTCGTTAAAAAGCGCAAATTAACATTTTGCAAAAGCGCAAAATCACAACGTGTCGATAACTCCGAGTTTGTCGAGCTGAACGAAATCGAGTTCGACTTCGGTATCTCTTCCGAACATCGAAACCTTGACTTTCGCTTTCTGATTTTCGATATCCAGAGATTCGATAACTCCGATAAAAGAGTCCAACGGACCCGATACGATACGCACGCTGTCTCCCTCGGCAAAATCGAAATGTTCGACTTTGTCTTCGAGACGCATTTTCTTTATCTCCTCTTCGGTGAGCGGAACGGCTTTACCTTGCGGTCCTACAAAACCCGTAACGCCTCTCGTGTTTGTGAGAAGATACCACATATCGTTGGAATATACCATTTTTACGAAAACGTAACACGGCAAAATCTTTCTCTGAACGATTTTCTTCTTTCCGTTAGCCTTTTCCTCTATGGTTTCCTCGGTGGGGATCTTTATATCGAGTATCGTGTCGGCAAGATTGTTGTTCTCTATGAGTTTTTCGATCGTATCCTTTACGAGCGCTTCATAGCCCGAGTATGTGTGGATAACATACCAATTCGCCGTTTCGGGATTTGCCATTTTTAAAGCACTCCTTTAATGAGCGAAACAAGTTCCGCGCTCTTCGCTCCGCCCTTTATGAGCGTGAGAAGCTGCTGCAAACCGAAATCGATAGCGAGTATCAGAACGAGCATGATAACGACCGTTACGAGAACGCAACCGAGCTGTTTGAGAACAGTCGGGAACGTGGGCCAGGTTACTTTTTTAAGCTCGGATACCACTGCTTTTATCTTTCTGCCCAAACGCACGAATATATTCGGTTTTTTATCGGGATTTTTCTTCTGAGCCTTTTTGTCGGTCTTTTCTACCGCGGCTTGATTGTTCTTATCCATTTTCTTGACTACCTCCTGTCAAAAACAGCCTGTTCGTTTTCGTCATGATCCGTTTTCATTATACGAAAACGCACGCGCAAGAACTTTTCCGGCGCGTTGAAGAAGTCGGCAAAGCCGATATTACTTCGTCTCTTTATGAACGGTGTGCTTCTTGCAGAACGGGCAATATTTGTTAAGCTCTATTCTGTCCGGATCGTTCTTCTTATTCTTATAGTCGTCGTAATTTCTCTGCTTACATTCGGTGCAAGCCAAGGTTATTCTGGTTCTACTTCCTTTTGCCATATCTTTCGCCTTCTCAAAAAATTAACACCCCTTATGCGGAGTGCTAATTCATTTTACTATACCTTAAAAACTTTGTCAACTGTTTTTTACGGTTTTTTTGATTTTTAATCGGCTAAATTGCTTTTTGCCTTTTTTCCGCCCCTGTCGGGAAGCTTATTTTATCTTATTCCTCTGCGGGAGCTTCCGTCTCTTCGGAAACGTCCTCGCCGCCGCCGTACAGGAATTGTTCTATCATTCCGATGGCGTCTACTTCCATAAACTTCGGATTTTCTTTAAGTCCGTGCTGAGCGGCGCATTGATCGATCAGAATTTTCGCATATCTCATCGCTCTGCCGGATTTGATACGAAGAAGAACGGGAACCGTGACGTACGTCTTCTTGTCTTTCATATCCTTGCAGTGGAACTTCGGATCGGTCGTTTCGATATCCATATTGAGATAAAGCTTCAAAGTTTTACCCGCAACGGAAAGTTTGACGAATTGAAGTCTGCCCTGGTTTATACTGTCGAACTTCTTGGAAATTCTCGTTTTGAGTTTTTTGAAACGCAAAGCGTAGTTTTTAAGTTCGTCGTATCTGTCCTGAATGATTTCGTCCGCGCGGAGCATCTTCTGAGCGAACGTGGGCGAAGGTATGTATTTGGGAGCTTCGTCGGCAAAAGCGAAATCCTCGCCGCCGAAAGTCACGGGCGCGACGGTTGCCGCCGTTTCCTTTGCCGCGGCGTCCTTATCCGCGGTCACGTCCTTGCCTGCGTCGATCGGGTAATATTTTCTCTCGTCTTTTTCCGCAAGAGCCAATAACTCTTCGGTAACGAGAAATCCGTCTTCTTTAACGGATGCCGCAAAGCCGTTGGCTCTGATTGCTTCGTCGTTGACGTATCTGCCCGAATATGTTCTCATAAACGCACCTCTTCACGTTCGTATCGGCGACGAATCGGCAAAAAACGAAGGCTCGACCCGTACCTATACTTTTATATATACCTATTATATACTACGTTTGCAATTTTTTCAAGCAATATAGAGTGAAAAATTTAAAAAAATTGCCTTTTTTCGCACTTTTTTTCTCCGATCCCGTTTCCGGCTCGTCAAGTGGCGGGGCGGACAAAAAAATTTTTCGCGCCCGTTTGAAGATTTGATCGGTTTTTATGTTGACTTTTATCCCGTTCGGGAGTATAATCAACTTCCGTTAAACGGATAATTCATAAACATACGGGACAAACGAAAAACAATGGAGATAGTAAATATTTTTTATTACCTTGCGGTAATACTTATTTTCGCGAAAAGTTTCGGACTTCTCGCAAGAAAACTCGGGCTTCCGCAGGTTGCGGGAATGGTTATCGCGGGCGTTATAATCGGACTGCTCGGCAGATTTCACAAGGACGACAACGTGATTTTAAGCACGATTTTCATGAAACCGTCCCCCGCGGAAAAAGAAGTTTTAAACGCGTTCAGCCAGGTCGGAGTCGTGCTTATACTTTTTTCGAGCGGACTGGAAACCGACCTTAACGAACTTAAACACAGCGGATTTGCGGCAACGTGCATCGCGCTTACGGGCGTTCTCGTTCCGATGGCTTTGGGTACCGTCGGCGCGCTTCTTTTCATGAACGGCTTCGGCGCATACTCGCACGATAAACTTCTGAATGCCATTTTCGTGGGAACGATCCTCGCCGCGACGAGCGTAGGCATTACCGTCGAAACGCTCAAAGAGATAGGCAAGCTCAACACCAAAGTCGGGCAGACGATAGTAAGCGCGGCGGTTATAGACGACGTTATCGGCATAATCGCGCTCAGTATAGTAACGAGCCTTAAAGGCGGCGATTTTTCGGGAATATGGATAACGCTTTTAAAAGCCGCGGGATTTTTCGTATTCTCCGTAGGTCTCGGAATACTTCTCAGAATGTATTTCAAATGGGAAGAACACAAATTTCCGCATAAAAGAAGAACGAGCATCTACGCTTTCGGAATGTGCTTTTTGTTCGCGTTCTGCGCCGAAAAGTTTTTCGATATAGCGGCGATAACGGGCGCATACATGGCGGGAATAATGCTCAGCGGTCTGGAAGACACCAAGTTCGTAGACAGAAAAGTCGTCGTGAGCGGTTATATGATCTTCTCCCCGATATTCTTCTCTTACATAGGAATTTCGGCGGATTTCAGCGGACTTTCCTGGTCGTATCTCCTGTTCGGTCTCACGTTCGTCGCGCTCGGTATTCTCGGAAAGATTATCGGCTGCGGACTCACGGCGAAACCGTTCGGATTTAAAACAAAGGAATGCGCGACGATAGGCTGCGGAATGATTGCCCGCGGCGAAGTCGCCTTAGCGGTTTATTCCTCGGGCAGTATGCTTATGATGCACGAGGGGGCGGAAGGAAGACTCGACCCGCTCGTTGCGACGATCATGCTTATCGTAATTTCCTCGATACTCTGCCCGATACTTTTAAAATTATTGTTCAAAGACAAGACGACGAACTCGGAAAACGGCGGCGAACAAGCGGCGGCGATTTTGCCCTCGCCCGAAGTCGCGCCAGAAAATAAAGGTGCGTAAATGGATAACAACAATCACGAAGAGACAAAAAAGAAACTCAAAATAATAGGTTTTATCGTCCTCGGCGCGGGCGTAATTCTTTCAGCCGCGGGTTTGATAAGCTTTTTCTCGGCTTTCGGATCGGACGAATTTCCCAAGGCGTTTTTTCTCGTATTTCCCGGTTTCCCGATGATAGGCATAGGAGCTTCGATGCTCTCTTTCGCCTATAAACGCGAGATCATGCACTACTCCAAAAACGAGGGCGTTCCCGTTTTGAACGAGGCGATAGAAGAAGTCGCTCCGACGGTGAAAAAGGTCGTTTCGGACGTAAAAGCCGAAAGCGAAAAAACTGCCGACGAAAAGACAGCCGGCGAAAAGACGAAAAAATGTCCGAAATGCGGGGCGGAAAATTCCGCTAAAAACAAGTTCTGTTCGGAATGCGGAGCCGCGCTTAATAAAGCTTGTCCGACTTGCGGAAACGAGGTTAAAGCGAGCGACAAATTCTGTCCGAACTGCGGAACGAAATTAGACGAAAACAAGGACTGAAAAATTTCATTAAACTCAAAAAACGGGGCTATAAATCGATTAGCGCCCGTTTTTCTTTTTGTCGATTTGTATTTTCCGATTAAAAAATCGTTCCGAATTCCGCATATAAATCAACAGCCGCAGGCGATTTCGTTTCGGTGAAATCACCTGCGGCTATATATCGGCGGTTATATATTACATAATAAAATCGCCTGCGGCTATATATATTATATAATAATGTTTATAATTTTTTAACGGCTCTCTGCATTCTCTTTACGGGAAGCGGAGAACATTTCGCCGAAACGTTTTTCATAACTTTTATAACCGTTCCCTCCGCCGTTCCGCCGCTCCTTTGTTCGACGACGACCTTATCGCCCTCGGCGGCTCGGAAATCGTCGCAAAGATAATATTCGGATTTGTCCGTCCCCGCGATCTCCACTTTTATAAGGGTATGGTATTCGTCGCCGTCCAGAACGCCGCCGCTTAACGAATGTATCATTTTTTTCCTCCGATTTTTCTCTCGTTTTTGCCGAAACCGAATTTTGTCCTCTTCCGTCTTTCGCCCGTTTACGCGTACAAAAGACGTCTCCCAAAGAGAGAAGTCAAGTCTTAATGTCGATAACGTCAAAAAAAGGAAACGACGAATTCCGCCGTTTCCTTATGTTTAATTTCAAGCCTTTACGGCATTTGATCTTTATAAAAGACTTTTTAAGCTTACGCTTATTTATCTTCCTTCTTGTCTTCGCCGTCTTTCTTCTTCTTTCCGAGTTTTCCGAAGATGTTTCCGATCTTGGAAGGAGCTTTCTCGGGAGCGTTAGCTTCTTCGAGCGCTCTCTGAGCTCTTCTTTCAAGCTCGACAACGGGAACGTAAGCGGGCTGTCCTTCGCCTTTCAATATGGTAAGCTCGGTCTCTTTATCGAAGAGGTGGCTGTGCATAATGTCGATAGCGAGTTCGATAACCTGATCTCTTTCCGTCTTGGATCTCGAATCGACCTTAGCGGTCAACTGCGAACCTGCGTCAACCAAGCTCTTGACGTTATCGTCGGAGTTTGCGGCGTCGTTAGCGAATACGCAGTAAAGCAAAGTTTCCGCGCCGAGTTTCTCGACAACGTCTACCTTAACGTCGATAACAGTCTCTCTGCTGTTGGAGATGAAGTTTTCTTCGTCGTGGAAGTCCTCGGGACGAACGCCGAATACTACGGGAACGCCGGTGTTGATATATTTTGCGGGATTTTCGATCGTGTCGGACTTAGCTTTGGGAAGAGCGACTTTGTTGCCCGCGAATTCCACATAAACGGTCTTTCCGTCGGAAGTAAGAACGGCGTCGAAGAAGTTCATCTGCGGCGTGCCGATGAAGCCTGCAACGAAAAGATTTGCGGGATAATCGTAAAGTTTCTGAGGTGCGTCGACCTGCTGAATATAACCGTCTTTCATAACGACGATTCTCGTACCCATGGTCATAGCTTCGACCTGGTCGTGAGTAACGTAAATGAAGGTGGTTGCAAGTCTGTGGTGGAGCTTGGTAATCTCGGTTCTCATCTGAGCACGGAGCTTAGCGTCGAGGTTGGAAAGGGGTTCGTCGAGAAGGAATACCTTCGGTTCACGAACGATTGCTCTTCCGAGCGCGACTCTCTGTCTCTGACCTCCGGAAAGAGCCTTGGGCTTTCTTTGAAGGTAGCTTTCAAGACCAAGAATTCTCGCTGCGCCTCTTACCTTTTCGTCGATTTCTTCCTTAGGTTTCTTACGCAATTTAAGACCGAACGCCATATTGTCGTAAACGGTCATGTGCGGGTAAAGAGCATAGTTCTGGAAAACCATCGCTATATCTCTGTCCTTGGGCTGAACGTTGTTCATAAGCTTTCCGTCGATGTAAAGCTCGCCGTCCGAAATCTCTTCAAGACCAGCTATCATACGGAGCGTGGTAGACTTTCCGCAACCGGAAGGTCCTACGAAGACGATGAATTCTTTGTCTTCGATGTCCAAGCTGAAATCCGTTACGGCAACTACGCCCGAGGGATAAACTTTGTAAATGTCTTTCAGATTAAGACTTGCCATTTTTTCCTCCTGAATTTTTCGGTTTTACCGATTTTCATATCATCATATATATTATATCTTATTTCGGGCTTTCGGGCAATAGCATTTATTACAAAATTTTATACGGTCTTTTATCAATTTTGTACATTCCGCCCCAAATCCGTTGTCTTTTTATACATTTATTGGTATAATATTTTTAACCTTATACGATTTTCGGAGTTTTTATGGATATAAATAAACTTACGCCCGTCGGCGCGATAAACAAAAAACACTTGCTTTCCCTTTCCGGTTACACCGAAGAGGACATTTACGAAATTTTACTGAAAGCAAGAGAACTCGCACAGAAAAAAGCCGTCGGAGAAAAGACCCCCGCGCTCAAAAACAGGTACGCTCTTCTTATCACGAAGCGTTCTTTTTCCCGTTCGCGTATCGCGTTCGAAGTTGCCGTTTCGATGCTGCAAGGCTCGGCGATCGTCTCCACTCTCCACGGAAGCGAACTCGAAACGATGATCAACGATAAATTATCGCTCGAAACACTCGCGAGATACGGTATGGACGCCATCGTCGTTCAGACTTCCGAACTCGGCGACGCCGAACTTATCGAAAAATCGGTGAATATCCCCATAATCAACGCAAACCCCAAAAGCGGACCTTGCGAAGCTCTCGCCGCTCTGTACACGGTATGGCAGAAAAAAGGCAGACTTTCGGGACTTAAAATTTCGTTCGTCGGCGACAGTTCGGCTTTTGCCGACTCTATCGTTTACGGTTTCGTGAACTGCGGGTTCGACGTCACTTTCGTCTGCCCCGAGGAACTTGCTCCTTCTGCCGAAATTTACGGTTACTGCCGTCAGTTCGGAGACGTGAAAGTTAAAACGGATATCGTTGACGGAATTAAAGGCGCGGACGTCATTTTCGTTTCCGACGACGGACTTTCCGCGGATTACGATATAGATAACGACATGCTGGACGCTCACGCTCCGAACGCGCTCGTTCTCCACACTCTTCCCGTCGCTCCCGACGGAAATCTCAAAGACGACGTTCTTTCCTCGCCCCGTTTCGTCGGCGTCGAGGAAGCCGAAAATCTGCCGCTTATAGAAATGGCGGTTCTTTCTCTGCTCGTCAGCCGATAACGCATTTTATGCGATTATAATTTACGATATAATTTACGCCGCCGACTTCTTTACGATTTAAAAAAGTCGGCGGCGTATTTTTAATCTGCAAGTTCCAACGAAAGAATATCGGCGACTTTCAGTTTAAATCCGTCCTCGAATTCGATTTCGCCGAAAGCGCGGTCGATTTTTTTCGCTTTTCCGATAAATTCTTTTTCCGCCCCGCCCGATTTTCTCTCGTCGGGAACGAAATATTTAACTTTTATTTTCGGTCTTTCCGCAATATTTTCTTCTATACGTTTAAAAACAAAATCGGTTTCTTCGAGATAATCGTCGGCGAATTCCTCTTTGTAAACGGTTTTTCTGTTGCTTTCCTTTATCTCTTCCCCGAATTTCGTCAATGCGGCAAACGGCGCGAACTGCGCCGCGCGGTCGTTCAAGGTCATTTTCGGTCTCGGAGACAACGGGCGGGAAAGACCGATGATATCGTCGTATTTTCCGCTCACGCCTTATGCCCTCCTATCTGCTTGTTGCGTTGTTTTCCCGTTGCGCCGTCCGAAAAATTCATACCTTTAAGCATTGCGTTGCTCCCGTATTTTTTGCGTATTTCGAGAACGGCTTCCTGGCGTTTCCGCTCCTTTTCGTTCAATTCGTTTTCCTTTTCGTCCCTCGCTTTGTCGTCGAAAAACGTGAGCTGTTCGGCTTCGGTCATTTTTTTCGCTTTGCCCTCGCCAACGACCCTCGCCGCGCAAAGGTTGAGCCTTCTCACGAACAGATTTTTATCGGCTATTCTGACGAAAAGCTTATCGAATTCTTCAACGAGTTTTTTCGTGGACGAAGTGAAGCTTTCGAAACCTTGCGACCCCGTGGCTTCTTTGGGTACTTTTCTGCCGTAACGGTCGGTCTTGATTTCGCCTTTGTAATTTACGCCGCCGTCGGTAAGGTTTTCCACGTCGTACCCGACCATAAGCGTGATTTTGTCGGTGACAAGTCCTTTCGCGAACAGATCCATAGACAGAAAATCCGCCATTTCCTTGACGATAAGCCTTGCCTTTTCGAACGGATAAGGCTCCTGCAAAACCTGTCCCGAAGAAACGCTGTTTTCGGTGGGCTTATACCCTTTTACGTCTTTCACGGTGCAAGGTTCGACGCCCCAGGCGTGATCGATCAGAAGCTCGGCGTTTATCCCGAACAGCTTATATAAAAGTTCCTCGTTGTAATAGTCGGAAGCTTTTCCGAGCGAACACCTCGCGATATCGCCCATTGTGTGAAGACCTTGTTCCGCAAGCCTTTTCGCATACCCCGGACCCACTCTCCAAAAATCGGTTATCGGCTTATGTTCCCAAAGTTTCCGTTTATAACTCTCCTCGTCAAGCTCGGCGATCCTCACTCCGTTTTCGTCCGCTTTTATCTTTTTCGCCTCTACGTCCATCGCGATTTTGCACAAATACAGATTGGTGCCTATCCCCGCCGTGGCGGTTATGCCCGTTTCCGAAAGAATATGCTTGATCATTTTCATAACAAGCTCGCGAGCGGTCGTATTATATATTTTAAGGTAATCGGTGAGGTCGATAAAAACCTCGTCTATGGAATAAACGATAATATCGTCCTCGGAGACGTATTGTTTGTAAATTTCGTAAATTTTGCGGCTCGTCGCCACATACTTCGCCATTCTCGGCGGAGCGATTATATAACTTACTTCCTTATTCGGATCGGATCTGACAACTTCGTCGACGTAAGATTTTCCGTTAAATCTACCGTTTTCGGCATTTTTTCTTCTCTCGCGGTTTACTTCTCTTATCCTCTGCACGACCTCGAAAAGCCTTGCTCTCCCCGAAATTCCGTAAGCTTTCAATGCCGGCGAAACGGCAAGGCATATCGTCTTTTCCGTTCTCGAAGAATCTGCGACGACAAGATTTACCCCGAGCGGGTCGAGACCTCTTTCCACGCACTCCACGGAAGCAAAGAACGATTTTAAGTCTATCGCCGCATATGTTCTGTTTCTGATATCGTTCATTTTGCCTCCTTTTTATGCCGGCCAAGAATAGTTTGTTTTCTTTTCGATTTTTTATAATTTTATCCCGAGCGAAGCGAAGATTTTCCCCTGTAAGGATTTAATCCGAACGCTGTGAGGACAAAAAAGCCCGTCTATAAGTCGATAAACGGGCTTTTTTCGATCCGATCAGAAAATCGCTTTTTCTATAACTCCTCCGCCGAGGCATTTCTCGTCGTCGTAAAAAACGCAGAACTGCCCCTCGGTTATGGCACGTTGCTTTTCGTCGAAATCGACGTAAATCCGATCGTCTTCCACGCGCACCGTAACGCCCTGTTCTTCCTGACGGTAACGGAATTTCGCTTTGCATTTAAGCTCTTTTTTATCGGGCGCGAAGGGTATCCAGTTGCACTTATCGAGATATAAGCCTTTGGAATAAAGCCTGTCTTCCGCGCCGTGCGCGACGTAAAGGATGTTGTTTTTCAGATCTTTTTCCACGACGAACCATCTTCCCGCGTCGCCCGCCTGACCGCCTATATCGAGACCTCTGCGCTGACCTATCGTGTAATACATAAGTCCGCAATGTTCGCCGAGAACTCTTCCGTCGTATGTTCGTATCTCGCCCTTTTTCGCGGGGATATAATTCATAAGGAATTTTCTGAAATTACGCTCGCCGATAAAGCAAATGCCCGTGCTGTCTTTCTTTTCCGCCGTCGCAAGTCCGTTTTCTTCGGCGATACGTCTTACCTCGGGTTTCGGCAGATCTTGAAGAGGAAACAAAACGTCTTCGAGCTGGCTTTGCGAAAGCTGATTTAAAAAGTAAGTCTGATCCTTGTTCTGATCTTTGGCTTTCAGAAGGTAATGTACGCCGTTTTCGTGGCGAATTCCGCAATAATGACCCGTCGCGATATAGTCTGCCCCGAGCTGACGGGCATACTCTTTAAACGGACCGAATTTTATTTCGCGATTGCACAAAACGTCGGGGTTGGGCGTTCTTCCGCGCTTATATTCTTCGAGGAAGTAAGAAAACACCCTGTCCATATATTCCTTTGCGAAATTCACGCCGTAATAAGGAATATCGAGCTTTGCGCAAACCCTTCTTACATCCGCGTAATCGTCGTCCGCGGTACAACAGCCGTCGACGTCGTCGCCCTCCCAGTTTTTCATGAAAAGACCGATAACGTTATAACCTTGCCGCTTTAAAAGAAGCGCGGCGACCGAACTGTCTACCCCGCCGCTCATTCCTACCACAACCGTTTTCCCGGACATAAAAACCTCCCGCCGATAAAGCTCGTATTTTCAAGACTTTTTTCGACTATATTTTAACTTAACGGCAAAATAATGTCAATTATTTTTGAAACGGGAGCGAATAGTACTTGCCAAATCGAAAGAAAAAATATATAATTTTAATTAGTCTTTACGCGTCGGCTGTTTCTGTCGACTTAACAAAGACGAAAGCCGCAATGTGCCTGTAGCGCAATTGGATAGAGTTTCAGATTCCGATTCTGACGGTTGCAGGTTCGATCCCTGTCAGGCACACCATTTTAAGACGATTGCAAGTTTGCAATCGTCTTTTTTTGTTCGCGCCTGACAGGCTAAGGAAATAACGTAGCGCTCCGCGTGACTTCGTCTCTCTCCGCTTACTCCGCTTTCGCGGAGA
>CAKQMB010000022.1 GCA_934254825.1 uncultured Clostridia bacterium
GACTGCACCGCGATTTTTACAGTTTTAACGTTTTTAAGTTCGTCGCCGCTAAGGACGAGTTTTGTTTTTTTATCCGCAAGAATCACTCTCGGAAACAATTTAAGCATTTGTATTTCCTCTTTTAAATTGCTTATTTATATTCGATAATCGACTTATACGCCGACTTTCGCACATTGATTACCTGTTTTTACCGCAAGGTTTTCGGGGCGGAATTTTAGAGAATGCAATCGCTCAGATGAAGTTTTACCCCGCGAGAAACGAGTTCGTTTTGTACTTTTTCGACGTCTATTTTATCTGTGTCATCGTACAACGCCGCAATAACGCCTGCCGCTTCGCCCGTTACAGCGCAAACGGGAATAACCCTTGTTATATCCCACATATCGTCGTTTTTTACCGAAACAAGTCTGCCTGCAACGGTAAGATTTTTGACTTTCGCTCCGTAAAGCGACTCTATCGGCAGTTCGTAGGCAAGCCCGTACTCTCTCCAACTTCCGAACGCTCCTACGCTGTTTTCAAAACGTTTCTTATCGTCCGACTTCTGCATTTCAAACACACCGCAAAGCCTTCTCGTCATTCTCACCTGCGGGATCGAACAAATCGTTGCCATAGCGTGTTTTCTGTCTCCGTTGCCATGGCTCAAAAAGTCATCAAGCATAACGCTATGAGCTTCCTGCATAACTTCGGAAATCTTAACGGAATCGAGACCGTCGAAAGCGTTTTCGTCGCCTTGCATTGTCGAATACACAAGGTCGCCGCTACCTTTTTGCCTTATACGATATTCGCCGTCCTTCACTTCATAGTACCATGCGGCAAGCACGTTTCCGTGCGCAGGAAGAGCTGTTTTTTCGCCCGCTAAATAGCACAAGGTCGCGTCGCCGGTGCAATCGATAAACGATTTAGCCGCATAATAAATTGTTTCCGTTCTCGTGACGACCTCGATTTTTTCTATTTTATCTCCGTTTTCGGAGGTAAACGCCTTTGAAAGAGTTCCGCCGTATAAAATATCGACGCCCTCTTTTGCAAGCAATTTTTCCGCTTCGATTGCGAAAACGTAGGGGTTATATTGCACTGTATAACGTTTTCCGTCGCGCTCTTCTCTCGTTGCGGGGCGAAGCCATTCTTCGGGAAGAGGTCCCTCCGCGCCGTGAGAAATAGAGAGTTTTAAAAGCTCTTCGGATATTCCGTGGCAAAGCTGATTTCCCATTCCGTCGCAAAGCGGAAGATAGAAAGTTACCATTCCCGCCGTCGCGAGTCCGCCGAGAATATACGTCGATTCTATAAGGGCTGTTTTTACACCCGTTCTCGCCGAAGCGAGAGCCGCGGCTATGCCCGCCGTGCCTCCGCCGACAACTACTACGTCATATTTCTTTTCTTTCGTCATAAGTTTCACCTTCGATAAATTTATTTACAATAACCCGACCGTTTTCGTAAGTATAATTTAATCTCACGACCTTGCCGCCGAGTTTTAATTTCGCTTTTATATAGCCTATATTATCCATAAATTCGGGTTTAACGGTTATATTTTTAAACCCGTCGTCTCCCGAAACGCCTAAAATGCCGTAAAGAAACTGTTTTACGCACGCGCCTTGCATGGGATGAGCCATCGAGCCGTAACCCGACCAACCTTCCCATATCGTAGTCGCTTCGCGCGATTTCATATATCCGAACGACGGTTTTTTATCGCCGCTTAAAATTTCGACGAGTAAATCCGTTCTGCCCAAGGTTACAAGAGCTTCGGCTAAAACGTCCGTGCCGAACATTCCCGTGTCGAGAGTTTTTGTCTTTTCGTATTTTCGGACGAGATTTTCTTTCGTCCGCTCGTCTCCTAATCCCAAAAGCACGGCAAAGGCATTCGCACCCTGAATTCCGCCGCAATAATCGCCGCTTTCTTCGTCAAAATATTCTCTGTCCATCGCGGCAAGGCTCTCTGCGATTTCTATTGAAAAATCGGCGTTTTCGCCTATAATCCCGGCTATTTTCATAACCTGCCGCATACTTTTTACATAATAATAAGTGTTTACGAACGGTTCGGGGATAGCGACGTCATCGGGCGTACACCAGTCGCCTAAACACCACCCGCCTTCGCGTTCTTTCGTAACAAGCCCGTTTTCGCAAAAGCCTTTCATGCATGCGAGATAACGAAGCATATTTTTATAATATTTTTTTATAAGTTTCTTGTCGCCGTAAACTCTGTAATATGCGTAAGGCACTTCGACGATTGCACAGCCCCATCCCCCGGGACCTCCTCCGCCGCCGAAAAACGGCGCGGTGTGCTGAATATGCCCCGTTTTTAAATCCTGACAATCGGCGATATCGGCAGCCCATTTTTCGTAAAAACTCTTCCCGTCAAGAAAAAGCATTGCCGTTTCCGCTGTAAGCTGTCCGTCGCCCGTGTAACCGAGCCTTTCGCGATGCGGACAGTCCATGGGAACTCCGCAGTGCATATTGATAAGTTCGGTACGGATATATGCGTTAAAAAGCCATTCGAGAGTTTTATTTCCGCATTGAAAAGTCGCCGTTTGATTAACGTTTGAATGAATAACGAGAACCTCGACGTTTTCCGTTTCGCCCTCTATATCGAAATAACGAAACGCGCTCCAATTAAACACGGGACAAACCCGTTCGCGGCTTTGCGCGTTCAGATACACATCGGTAGAAATTTGATCGGAATAGCCCGAACTTGTGTCGAAATTTATCCTGCCGTTTTCGATAAATTCGCCGTGGCGGACAATTACTTTGTCGCTTAAAGCCTTTAACGCGACTACGCCCGAAATCTCCTCGCCTGCGTCGTAAATTTTTCTGTTTCCGTCTGTTCCGATTAAAATCGGCTTTATCTTTCTGATAATTCTGTCGGACGGACAACGTTGCTTAATAAGTTTTTCGTTATGCTCTTCGACTTTTACTTTCGTAACGATTTTAAACTTATTGAACGAAAAACCCTCAAAATCCTGAGTTTCGCCGTAAAAAAGATTGTCGGATTTTATAAAGCTTTCCGCTACGTCTTCGCTTCCGTCGCTATATATTTTTTCACCGCCCGAAAGCATGATTTCAAATATGCACCTTAAATTTTCGGAAAACGAAACGTCGCCCTCGGCAAGCCTCTTTTTCTGAGCAAAATAGCCCTTTCCGAGCATAACGGCAAGCGTATTTTCGCCGTTTTTCAGATATTTCGTAATATCGTAGGCGTTGTAATAAACCCTGTGCGACGTAACGTCGTTTAAAGGATAGGTATACCGCGAAAAATCGCGCGGAGCATAGTCCGAAACGGCAGGCTTATAAAAGTCATTACTCACTCTTTCGCCGTTTATAATAAGCTCGTAAAATCCGAGTCCGCTGATGTTTATAACCGCTTTTTCGCCTTTTACGGCATTAAATTTTTTAAGGATAATCGGGGCGAAATCGCACTTTCCCGCCGACACCCATTTTGCATAAATAAAAGGTTTCATAAAACACCGCCGATAAGCCGTAAAAAGGTTTGCCGCCCGCCGCTATCGCGGCGGGCGACTGTAAAATTATTTTACTATAAATTGAGGAACACCGTCAACTATATTCCAATAAGCAGTATCCCACGTTTCGATTTTAGCTTGCGTGGTTTCGTTAGCCTGCATTTCCGCGGCGTCCGCAAAATACGCAACCGCGCCGTAGTTATTGCCTCTGTCCGCCGCCTGAGAAGCGGTGTAACCCGAAGCGGGGCAGATCGCGAAGATTCCGCCGTAACCCGAACAGCTGCCCGCAAGAATACGGAATTTTGCTCCGCTCTCGCTCACGACGGCTTCGCTCGCGTCGATGAAAATATTCTTCAAAGAACCGCTCTGGTTAAACAACGTGCCGGTGTAACCGCCCGAATTTGCGTTGGAAATTTCGACGTATTTAACATAAACGTTTTCGATCGTTCCCTTTCCGCCCGACGAGAGGAAGTTTCCGTTCGAAACGCTGAATTTCGCGTTCGTGAACGCAATATTTTTCAAAACGCCTTCACTCGTCATACAGCTTATGAACGCCGTGGAATCGTCATCGGCTTTGTTAAGTCCGTCGATTGCGTAACCGTTTCCGTCGAACGTACCTTTGAAACCGTTACTGCCGTCGGTAGAGGATCTCTTGAAGGTCACCATCGCCGTTCCCGTCGCATCTATATTCGCTCCGAGCGTGAAATATCCGCCCCAGACGCTTGCGTCGCTTTCGCACGCCTTAGCTATTTTTATCCAGTTCGAATAATCGTCCGCGGTCTTTATAACTTTGGAGATAAGCTTTGCGTTCATCGTTATGGTTTTGCCGTTTTCGTCGGTTATCGTAATCGTTTTGTTTTCGCCGTACGCATAACCGAACTTAGAAAGCTTTATCGAAACTATTCCGCCCTCTACCGTCACGTCTTCCGCGCCGAGGTCGGTTTCGCCCATCGTTACCGTAGTTACCGTTCCGAAATAAAATCCTATCGACGGATACTTTGCGGTAAACGCGCCGTCGTTAAGTTTCGCCGCTCCGTTTTCTACGAGAATATCGAGATTTATATCCTGATTACCGATATCGATTTTCTGTATGTCGAGCTTTACGGGCGCGGGAATACCGTTATTTACGACCCAAAATCCGTTATTATGCCAGCCGCTTACAACTTCCGCAGTAGTTGCGTTTGACGTAAATTTTTCGTAAGAAGCGAACGCCATAACAGCGTGATCCGCAAACTTCGCATCTCTCGCCTGAGTTACGGTGTACCCCTCGGGGCAGATTGCGAAAATTCCACCGTGTCCGCTGCTGTTGCCGCCTATAAGACGGAAGCTCGAGCCCGCGGAGGTTATTTCCGCAAAGCTTGCGTCTATGAATATTCCTTTTGTGGAACCGCTCTGATTATAAATCGTTCCGCTGTATCCTTTCGAGTCGGAATTTGTTATCGCGGCGTACTGAACGTATACGTTTTCGATAGTTCCCTTTCCGCCGGACGAGAGGAAGTTTCCGTAAAAAACACTGAATTTTGCGTTTGTGAACGAAATGTTTTTCAAAACACCATCGCTGGTCATACAGCTGATGAACGCAGTGGAATCGTTATCGGCTTTGTTAAGTCCGTCGATAGCGTAACCGCAACCGTCGAACGTGCCTTTGAAGCCGGTTTTGCCGTCCACGGAAGTTCTCTTGAACGTAACCATTGTCTGAGCCGAAATATCGTTTCCGAGCATAAAGTATCCGCCCCAGATATTTTCTTCGCTTTCGCAAGCTTTGGCTATCGTTATCCAGTTCGAATAGTCGTCCGCGGTTTTTATAACCTTGGTTACAAGAAGAACGGGAACGGTTATAGTATGAGCGGCGTCATCGCTTGTCAGAACGGTTACGGTAAGTTCTTTCTCGCCGTAAGCATAACCGAAGTCGTTCACGGAAACGGAAGCCGAATCGGAAATATCCGTACCGTTGTAAGCAACTTTCGTCACCGATTTGTATGTGCCGACTGCGCTAAGGTCGAGCCCGACCGTCTTTTCGCCGTTTACGCCCGATGTCGAAATATCGAGGTCGATAGTCTGCCTGTCGTCCAAAACGGTGTTAATCGTTTCCGAAACGTCGCCGCAAGCGCATTTCTTTTCATCGTTCGTTTCGCCATTAACCCATTTATGGTCGTGCGAAACGGTGAACGAAACCGCCGCGGAATAACATTCGTTGTAATTTTCGGTTGCGGCGATATGCGCTTTGACATAATAAGTTCCCGCAACGAAATCGGTTATATTGCCGTATTCGCCGTCTTCTTCGGTTGCGTAAGAATAGGTTGCCGCTCCGTTACCCGCGGAAATCGATACAGAAGGCGCGGGAGTACCCTTACAGGTTATATCCGCGACCGTTACGGTTGCGGTGATGTCGGCTTTTACAACCTCGAACGTAGCGTAAGCGACCGCCGAAACGTAATCGTCCGTTCCTTCGACGTACGCCTTAACGTAATACGTTCCGACCTTTTTGGTTACTTCCGCCCAGGCAACGTATTCGCCGTTTTCCTCGGTTGCGTAAGTAAACACAGGCGTGCCGTGAACGACGGAGAGTTCGCCTTTATCGTAAGACGGTTCTTCGCCGTATCTGATGTTTTCAAATTTAAGACCCGTTATCTCGTTATAAAGTTTAACGGTTATCTCGCAGGCGGTGTTCGTGAGCGTATAGTTTCCGTTATCCGTCGAAGCGGTGAACGTAAATTTGCCCTTACCCATTATTTCGCCGCCCGAAACGGTTAAAGCTATGTCGCTTCCGTCCGCCCCTACGATTTTAGCCGTGGGTGCGGCAAGCGCGGTATCCTTGTAAACGTACTCGTTCGCCTTCGTCCAGACAACTTCGGCGTTTAATTTTGCGATAGTGAAAGTATACGTCAGATCGTCGGTCGAATTATCCGCCCAGGAAGTATGCTCTTTGTCTTTAAGCGCAACCGTTACGGTGTATTCGCCCGCGTTCGTCTGTTTGTTTCCGCTTACCGTGTAAAGCTCGCTTGCAACTATGTTATAAGTCTGCTCGCTCCCGTTGTATGTGTAAACGGTTTCGTCCGAGGCGGGTTTTTCCACGGTGCGTTTTTCAACGGTGACCGAAACCGTTGCCGTAAGCTCGCCGTAACGGATCGTAACGGACGTATCGCCGTATTTAAGCGAAGTGCCGCCATCGGCATAAACGATTTCGTAATCGGTTATCGTAACCGCTCCGCATTCGCACGTTCCCTCTACGACCATACCCGTTTTATCGAACAAATCGCCTACGAGGTAGGTGGTTTTGCTCGGCTGAGTTTTGATCGTAATAGCCGTGAAAACGTGACTGTGAGTCGATTCCGACAGACTGTCCGATTCGCTCGGCGACGCGGAATCGCTTTCGGAAACCGATTCCGTCGGATTGCTCGTCGGCTCGTTTCCCGAGCTTTCGCCGGGAACGTCGCCGAAACAACCGATCACCCCTGCCGTAAGAG
This sequence comes from uncultured Clostridia bacterium, assembly GCA_934254825.1. Classification (GTDB taxonomy): domain Bacteria; phylum Bacillota; class Clostridia; order Christensenellales; family Borkfalkiaceae; genus UBA10281. The sequence continues at coordinate 6,914 of CAKQMB010000022.1, forward strand.
CTAAAACGCACATTACGGCGATTAAAAGTTTTATAAGTTTTTTCATCATTATCCTCCTTTCGGAATTATTTTATTTAGTTGACTTGAAAATCGGGTAACCCGAGCTCATATCCCAATAGGTTTTATCCCACGAACGGACGTTGTTTCCGATAGTCGTATTCGTATCGATAGCGTCCTTAAACGCCGCGTAATCGGCGTAAATACCGCTAATTCCTTTCAAAACGTTATCTTTCGTTATCGCTTTTATACCGAATACGCCGTCAGGCTCGATTATCTGCCCCAAAAGCATAAATATCGTTCCGTCCGAAACGACAGCCGAGGACGCGTCCACGACAACGCCTTTCATATTCGCTTGTGTCGGTCTTGCGCCGAAGAAAGTTCCGCTATATTGATTTTGCGTGGAAATTTCCTTGTAGGAAATGTAAATATTCTCAAACGTTCCGCCGCCGACCTGAACTATGAACGAGCCGTTGTTCGCCTTCATAACGCAGTCGGTAAACGCGATGTTTCTCAAAACGCCGTCGTTATGCATAACGCTTATAAACGCGTTGCCTTTCGAGGGATTGAACGTTCTCCTTAAACCTATAATCTTATAGCCCATTCCGTCGATAACGCCTTTAAAGCCCTGATCGCCGTCTGCGCTGAAAGAATTCGAGCCGCGGTCGATAAACTCTTTCATTTCGGCTTCGAGTTCGCTTAAACCCGTAAGGTCGATATCGTTTCCGAGTTCGAAATAGCCGCCCCAAATCTTTTCGTTGTCAGCTTCGCAGGCTTTTCCGATTACGCCTATCAGATCGAGATCGGCTTTCGTACGAATCGTCTTGGAAACAAGGAGACAGTTTATGATAATTTTGCTCGAATTTTCGCCGTTTTTAAGCTGGACACCGAGCATCTTTTCACCATAAGCAAACCCGAAAACAGACGCGTCTATCGTAAGCTTTCTGTTTTCAAGGCTGAACTTTCCGATATCGAGCGGTTTTCCTTCGAGCGTTGCGGCTTCTATGCTTCCGTCCGCGGCGTCATAGTCCGAAAGGTCTATTTCCGCTTTCTCGGAGCTTACCGAAACAACCGAATCGTTGACGGGAAGCTCGAGTTTTATCTTCTGAGTTTCTTCCATAATCTCGCTGCCGAAAATTTCGAAAGAGAACGAAACGTTGTTGGAAGAATTGAACACGGACGAAGCCGTGACGGTTACCGTCATATCCGACGTGAGCGGAACGATTACGGACGAGCCCTTAACGGCTACACCCTTTTTGCCCGCGTTTTCGTCAACGGAAAGAACGTAAAAGTTCTGATTCGTTCTTACCTTTATCGTAGCCGCTTCGTTTATCTCCGAAGGAAGCTCGTTTGTTATTTTAATCTGTACGCCGTCCGCATAGAAGTTGTTATAAAGTCCTCTCGGCACAACCAGGGAATTGACCACATACCAGAAATCTCTGTCCCATCCGCTTATGCAATTCGCGAAACTTTCGGACGAGCGAGCCTCTTCGAGGTCGTTTTCGATGACTTTATCGCCCCAGATAGTTCCCGTGCCGTTTGCGGGAGCAATACTCGAACCTTCGGGCATCAAAACCGCGCAATTACTTACGCCGCCGCTGCCTAAAACGCCGTACTTCATACCCGCGTCGGTTATTTCGGCATTAAGCGTGTCGACGAGACAATTTATTATCGACGGGGTATCTCTGTTTGCGTTGTTCGCGCCGAAGAAAGTACCGCCCATTTTCGGATCGCAGTTTAAAATACTCTTATACGAAACGTAAACGTTTTCGATCGTGCCTATGCCTGCGTGAGTAACCGCGCACCCGAACGTGTCGTCCATAACGAAATTGGTGAGCGAAACGTTTCTGATCACGCCGCCCGCAAGCAAGCCGATAAATCCGCCGCCGAACCCCGTTTTGATTTTATACAATCCGTCGATCGTATGTCCTTTTCCGTCGAAAATTCCCGTGAAGCCCGTCGTTCCGTTGCCCTGCATTCCCGCGCCGTTACGATGAAGGAATTCGTTTAATTTTATGCCGTCTTCCTGAGAAATATCGTTTCCGAGAACGAAATAACCGCCGTATAAAACGTCCGTCTCGCCCGCCGCTTTGGAAAGCTCGCCCATTCTGTTATAATCTTCGACCGTTTCGATAACGAGCGTGTAAACGTCGGCAGCCGAAGAATAATACGCTTCGTCCGTTTCGACGATAAGCTCTTTTCCGTCGCCGTAAGCTTCGATCGGCATTTTATCGATTTTCGACTTATCGAGAACGAGAGTGTTGCCCGCAAAAGAAGCCGCAACGTCGTTTCCGTCGATCGTCGCGCCGATAAACGTTCCCGCCAGAGCTTCCGCGTAGGTTACTTCGGCAAGATCGCCCGCCTCTATCAGGAGTTTTCCTTCGGAAACGAACGTCGGTTTTTCAACCGTTACGCGAATATCGGTTTCGTTCCCGTTATAGTTTACCGTAACGATCGTTTCGCCGACCGAAACAGCCGAAATAGTACCGTTTTCAACCTTCGCGACTGCGGGATTTTCACTTGTCAAACCGACCGTTGCGCCCGAAACTTTGTTTCCGCTTTCAAAAACGGAAATTTCGGGAGTTATCGAACGGATATATCCGCCTGCGCTTGTCGTCGCGAGTTTTGCGAGATATCCGCCGTTTTCGGGGATAAGATTTGCTATGTCGAATATTACGCCGAGACTTTTAACGTTTACTTCGATTTCCGCCGCCGCGAGAATTCCTCTTAATGTCGCAGACACACAGAACTTCGTAGTTCCGTAATCGAGCGCGGTTATCGCGAGAGCGTTTCCGCGTTTTTCGGCGCGAGCGACGTTTTCCGCAGCTCCGTCCGCATACGAAACGCTATAATCGGCGGTTGCGGTTACGTCCTCGCCTTTATATCTTATCGAAACGGAAACGTCGTATTCGTCGTTCTTTTCAAGCGTGATTAAGTTGTCTCCGAGCGAAACGAAAGGCGCGGAATAAGAATTGTAAACTTTGAGCGCGCAAGTTGCGGAAAGGTTTCCGACCGACGCGATTATATTTGCCACGCCCTCGCCGACGGGAGTTATTACTCCGCCGTTTACCGTCGCGACCTTTTCGTCCGAAGAAGTCCATACGACTTGCGCGGAAGTTCCTTCCGTCGTCGCGACGAGAGTGTATTTTTCGTCGAGATCGAGTTCCAACGCCTCTTTATCGAGCGATACAGAGCCGCTTACGCTCTCGCTCTGATTCGGCTTTTCGGACGAACCGGACTCTTCGTCCTGCCCGCACGAAACGGCAAAGGCGAACGTAAAAGCGAAAATAACGGAAAGTAAAGCAATGAGCCATAATTTATTCTTTTTCATATCTTTCACCTCCGCTTAAACTCCCCAGCTATCGAAAAGCGGCGCGATGTACTCCGCTTCGCCCGTGTGGGTTATCTGCAAGTTTTTACAATCCGTAGCAAGTTCTTTACGCATTTCCGACAAAACCTCGTCCGAGAAAGAACTCGAATAAAGTATGCAAAGGTAAAGTCTCGGGAACACGGAATCGACGGTTATATGCGCCTTTACCGCGTTATAATACTGCGGATTCGTAAATTCGTACTTATTGTTCGCCGCAAGAGCCTTTTCGCACAGATCTTTCCAGTTCGCAAGCATTCTGAAAGACCAGAATTTCGTTTTGTTAAGCGGCTGATGAACGATCAAGCCCGTCTGCTCGCCCGGGTACGCCTTTTCGATATATTTGAGCTGAGCTATGCCTTCGTCGAAGAACTGTTTCATATATTCTCCGCCGTCGCCGTAAAAATACTTGAAGAATTTCTCGTAAAGCTCAACGTAGTTCACGTTTACGTCGAAAAGCGCGTGAGAATCGATATAATCTTTAAATCTTCCGAAGCCCGAGTTTATGCTTTCCCAGTTGCCCTGGTTCATAACGAGAACGGCGTTGTTGAGATATGCCGCGCGGTAGTTTTCGATAACGCTATCGAAAGAATTGAACATACTCTGATAAGAATACGTCGCGCAATTCGTCTGATACATCCAGACGTAAAGCTTATCCGTAAAGGTCTTCCAGCCTTCGAGGAAGGAAAGCGGACTGCTGTTTATCGATTCGTACAAGGTGTGCGTGTAAGAAGCTCTCGAAAGGGCGAGAAGCACTCCGACGTTTTCGTGACATTTAACACTATCGTCGATTTTGTTCGGAGCCGCCGACGAGAAATGATACGCGAAAAATACTATATTGAGTTCTTTTTTCTCCGTATTGTTCGCGTCCGCTTCCGCTTGAAGTCTCGTCTGAATTATGTCGTCGATTCCGTTCATAAACATTATTATCGCGGCGGAAATCGAACCGTATTCTTCGACGATCGCGTTGCATGCGTCGCATTCGCATTTACTCTCGGTGTCTTCTTGCGAGATGGTAACGTTTTTAAGCTCGGTATCGCTCGCAAGCTCCAAAACCTGCTCCGCGATTGTCGTCTGCATTTCCTTTAAACTGTCCTTATCGCCGTGAGCCGTGTAGCAAAGCTGCGAATTAACGTATCTGCCGTTGGAATTGTCCGAGTACCATTCGGGATGAGTCTTTTCATATGTCTCAAGCGGAAGATAAGTAAAGGTGTTATGATAACGTTTGCCCTGCGGAGCAAGGAAAATAGAGTTATCTGTGAAACCCATTCCGTATCTTGCCGAAGGCACGTTCAATACGGCATTGTTCGAACCCGATCTGTAATCGAAATCGGGACGCTCGACTATATCCATATCGGGAAGGGTCGAACCGTCTTTCTCGTAGATCACGAGATCTTCATACAACATATCATAGCCGACGACCTGCCTTAAAAAGCAAATCGCGCCGAGCTGATAACCGTCGTAACCGTTTGCCGTGATAAACACCGAATTGCCTTTGGTTTTAATTCCGTAACCCGTCGTTCCGATATTTTCGGTCGGAGCGGAAACTCCCGCTTTCGCCATAAAATCCTTGTTGCCGACAACGATATACTTAGCGTTTTCACTCCATACGGGCGAAGTTTCTTCGGAAAGTCTCGCACCCGTCGCTTCGAAAATATGAGAAGCGATAAAGCTTGCCGCTTTGGATATATACGCCGCGGAATCGTAAACGAGTTTATATTCGGTTACGCCGCCCGAAACAAACGTTCTGCTGTTTTCGGTGACGTTTACCTTATGCAAAGTTCCCGTAACCTTATGTTCGTCGTAATCTTCTACGGGATTTACAGCCGACGGAATATTTGTTCCGCCGCCGTTACTCTCGCCCGAAGAAGAATCGTCTACGTCCCCGCACGAAGCAAGACACAACGCGAGAACCGAAGCGAGAAGCATTGAAATCCATCTTTTAAATTTTTTCATAATTTTCTCCCTCTCTTATTTCGTAACCGTGACGTACAACTTTATAAGATTCATATTTCCGATTTCATCCGTTGCGACGATCTGAATTTCGTAAACGCCCTCGTAAAGAGCGCGTACGGCATTTCCTTCGGTTAAATGAATCTGTCTGCCGTTGGGGTTTATAACCATTTTTACGATTGTAATATTCTCCTCCGCCGAAACGTTGTCGCTTACCTTAATATCGGGAAGGATAATATATTCTCCGACCTTTACGGTTTTCGTATATCCGCTCGTAAGCGTTATTTCGGGCGGCATTTCGTCGAACACGGTGAGCGTATACTGACGGGTCTGTATATTCGGCGTAGGGTTGAACTCCTCGTCTTCTCCGATCGTATAAATTATTCTGTATCTGCCGTATTCGGTAAGTTTTATCGTGTATTCTTTAAACGGATCGACGCTTTGAAGCTTTAATCCGTTTTCGTCAGTCACGAATTTTCCGTCGGCGTCTCTCACGCTGAGCGTTGCCGTTACGTTAGGCGAGAATACGTCGCCGACCGTTATGCTCGGCAACACATACAAAGAATCTTTCGGCGCGTTTCCGCCCGAAGCTCCGTTTATAACGTGCTTGGGAGAAATTACGTCGTCCGTCGCCTGCGTGAAGGGGCAATCGTTTATGGAAACGACTAAAAGTTCTGCCTGCGTTTTTGCGCCGATAAATTCAACGGAAAGATAAACCTTTTCGCCGAAACCGTTAAACGCCTCGCCGTTATCGGTCGATTTGACTTCCATCTGAGTTTTATCGAGCGTGAAATATCCTTTTTTATACCCTATCGGGAAATCGTTGACTTCGGAGAAAGTCTTCTCTATTCTGAGCGACGAGTCGCCTACGACGAACATCACATAATCTCCGCCGTTTATAAATCTGACCGTTGCCGACGCGTCGTAGTTTTCCGCGTCGGTTAAAGTTATTCTGATTTCGTCGAAATTAGTGCGGGTTGCTATCGATCTTATGGCGATAGAAAAATCTTCCGCGATAAGCGTATTTGCGAAAAGGAAGCTCGCTTTGTCCGTTTTTTGCGGAGTTTTTATCGACATACCGTCCGCGGTCGCCGTTTTTACCAAACCCTCGCCGTAGAAATAGTTGTCGGCTCTTAAAGACATACCGTCGGTATAAGGTCTTATCGCGGGAATTGTTTCGGTCGTAAACGTAGTTCCGTTATACTTGTACGAAACTTTTATTTCGCCATAATCGCCCGTTACCTTCGGCGTGAATTTATCGCCGGCTTTATAGGTATTCTTTCCGTTCGCGTCCTCGATTTCCACGTCGCAAAGCTTATTTTCGCGTACTCCCGAAGAATAATCTTTAACATACGCGACGGGAAGAACGTAAGCCGCGCCCGAAACGTAAATTTTCTGCAAAACGACATTATCGGTGAGAATCGGAAGATCGCTTCTCGAAGCGGTTATCTCATAACTTGCCGAAGCGGTATTTCCGATATAGTCCGTCGCGACGGCTTTTATCGTCCACACGTCCTCTTTTTCGGGTATAAATCCGTTCGTCGCTTCGATTTCTTCAACCCCGTTTGTAGAAGCGTAATATTTAATCGTCGATATTCCGCTTCCGCCCGTGACGGTGACTTTTGCGGGAAGAATTATTTCGCCGAGCGAAACTTCCCGATCATAAGCCCCCGTTACGGCAACGCTAAGGGCGGGAATTTCATTTTCCGCGCGCACCCAGAGGACTTTTTCGGCTTTGTTGCCCGCGTCGTCCGAAGTCCGGTAAACTATCGCGTAAAACCCTTCCTTTGCCGGAACGAACTTTCCGTCTCTTATATTGACGGAAATCGGAGTTTCTCCCATGTAGTTATAATAAACCTTAACTTCGACGTCGCAATTTTTCGTATAATCGTCCTTAGCCGAAGCCGAAGGCACGGGATATCCCGTTCCGATTTTTGCCGCGGGCATTTCTTCATAATCCGTGTTTACGGTTATTTCGGGAGCATTCACATCGTTAAGTTCGGTTGCCGTGATATCCATACCGAAAACGTCGCTTATGCAAAATCTCGCCGTAGCCGCGTTATACGCCCCGGCGGAAATACCGAGTTTTATTTTTCCGCTCGGGAAACCCGCAAAAAGATTGCTATAATACTTAGGATTGTCGAGATCGGTTACGAATTTCATTTCGTTGCCGTTGAAATCGCCTTTTCTGTTGTACGTCTTATTTACGATGTAAATTCCTTTACTCTCATAGTCAAAACGAATATCCATGGGAAGAGCGTCGGCATGGAGATTCAAGGCTTGCATTATAATATTTCCGCTATCGTCTTTTCCGACGTAAATCTTATGTTGTCCGTCGAAAGTATGGTTGATAAGCTGCCCGATCTCGTCGTTAATATGAACGGTTCCGTTCTCGTCGCCGACCATATCCTGACCGTTTGCTCCGGCAAAAACGTGCGTTTGTCCGTACTGAGCAACCGTTTCGTTTCTGTCGCGCTGTTTCGCCACGATTTTAACGTAAACGCTCGGATCCTCCGAATCGTAAAGCATTATATTGAATCTGGCGAACTCCGCCGAGCCTTTCGTGCCTGTAAGTGCGAAGAGTTTTAAAAACGTAGTCGCAGACGTAAGCGAAGACGCATCTATAAATTGATTGAAGGTAAATTCGTCGCCTTGGGAAAGACTTACTATAAGTCCGCTTGTTTCCGTTTCGCTGACGTTATCGTAGTCGATAACCTTGCCATAGCCTACGCTCGATTTATCGGAATGAGAAAACAACGGGCTTATTACTCTGAATTCGTGGGTTTCGGAATATACTTTTCCGTTTACCGTCGCGCTGTAATTAACGCGATAGCTTCCCGTTCTGTTCAAAGTAATTTTCGCGGCGTAAGTCGCCGAGCCGTCCGGCAAAACGACGGAAGCCGTAGCTTTTTCGGTTTTTCCGCCTACCGTTACCGTTTTTTCGGGAATCGAGAACTCCGTGCCGTAAGTATACGATTCGGCGATTTGTTCGTCGCTCCAATTTTCGGCGTCCGCAGATATGTGCGATACGTTAATCGCGAAAACCGCAAGAAAACATATCGCGATTACGCCAAGCAATACAACGAGTGTCTTTTTCTTCATTTATCGCTCCTTATTTTTTTTGTTATATATTCGTTCAGCCGACCGAAACCCGATGATTTACGGATTACGCCCGGCGCGAATTTTTATCCTTTGATGCCGCCGACGTTGAGATTGCCGAGAAGCATTTTGTTTGTGAGAATGAACAGTATGAGCATCGGGGTGAACAACATAACCGCGCCCGTGATCTTCATCGGTACTTGCGACCACGGAGCTACGCTCGACGTGGAAATCATAAACACACCGAACGCCGCCGTCGGATAATTGTCTCTTATATAGACGAGAGGCGTCTGATAGTCGTTCCAATAACCGATAAAGTTAATTAAAAGCACCGTAAGGAAAATGCTCTTTGCAAGCGGCAAAGCTATCCTTACGAGAACCGACACGTTCCCCGCTCCGTCTATTTTCGCCGCCTCGATATAGGAATCGGGGAGCGAAGCGAAAAACTCGTAAAATACAAGGAAGTAAAGCCCTAAGAAGTTTGCCTTCATTATCCATAAACCCCAGATATGATTGCGAAGTCCGAAGAAATCGGCTATCTGAATTTCGGAAGGAAGACTTCCTACGACGGGGATTATCATTGCCACGATAACCGTGGTATGCATAATCTTCGACCATTTATACTTGAATTTTGCGCAGAAGTATGCCGTTATGCAAGGAACGGTCGTATTCGTTATAGCGCAACCTACCGCGTATAACAACGAATACAGATACATTTTAGCCATTCCGACAGATTTTCCGCCGTCGACGTCTATTTTAAATTCGTTCAGAACCCTCGAAAAGTTATTGACTACCTTCTGCGGCAATCCGTAAGGGTTTTTTATAAATTCGTATCTGTCTTTAAGCGAAGTCGTAACGCCCCAGAACAGAAGCCCTATAAGTGTGAACGTGTAAATCAAAAGCACGACGAGCATCACTACCGTAAGCGGAGTGAACGGAGTTTTTCCGACTTTCGATTTTTTCTTATCAAAATTTTTAGTCATATATGTTCCCCTCCGTCAGTCCTCGCTCGGTCCGTATTTTTCGAGAAGCCATTTGACGAGAAGCGTCATCGGCACGGCGACCGCCGTAAGCACCAATCCCAAAGCCGCAAGCTCGGGATATTCCGCCTTCGATTTCGCGCCCTGAGCTTTTAAGTAAAGATAGAAACCTACGCTCTGCACGTTTATCGGCGCGCCTTCGCTCCATCCGTAAAAAGAGAATACGTTATACTGGTTGGTAAACATCGCCGCCACGCCCGTTATTAAAAACACCGAGAGCGTGGGGTAAGTAAGCGGAAGAGTTACATACCAGAATTCTTTTATTCCGCTCGCTCCGTCGAGCTTAGCCGCTTCGGAAATTTCGGGCGAAATGGAAATCATTTTGTTGGAATACATAAGTACGGACGTTCCGAAGCTTATCCACAGGTTATAAAACATAACCGCGGCGTACTTCCCTTTATCCGTTCCGCTGAACAGACCGACGGCGTTTTCGACGTGGAAAACGTTTGTCAGAAGTTTCGGAAGAGCCTTATCGGTGAACTGAAAGAACAGCACCGTCGTCGTTACCGCCGACAATATCGACGGCATAAAGAGAAGGACTCTGAACGTTCCCGCCGCGAACATTTTCTTATAAATGTAATAAGAAAAGAACAACCCGAGCGGAACGCTCACGCAGTGCATTATAAGGAACGACTTTACGGAACACCATACACGCAGTTTCATCTGATCGGTTGCAAGCAGTCTGAAAACCTCTTCAAAATTCCACAGTCCCCAGGTTACCGTTGCGGGCCTTGTCGTTATATCTATTTTCTGAAACGCCAATAAGAACGAGTTGGCGTTTACCGCGATATAAAATATCACGAATTGGAGAACGGGCCACACCATAAACGCTATATAGCATATAAGATCGTTCCTCTTCCCTTTACTCAGCCCGTTTTTCTCCGATTTCCGGCGTTGTATCGCATTTTCCGCTTTGCTTTGAGACATTTATTTCTCCTGAATGTATATTTTCCGTTTATTCTCTTTCAGCCGAGCGGAATTTTCATCCGCCCGGCTTATATTTTTGTTTTTGTTTATGTTTTTCAGTTTTTAGGCCAATTTGCTTTAAAGTATTCGTAAATACCCGAGAAATAGCTTTCTACGGAGAATTCCTTTTTAGCGTCCGCCGCCGCTTTGAACGCGTTAAGCGGAGTATCGTCGTGAGACGTTGTCCCTGCTTTCATGGATTTGTACAATTCATCGAGTTGGAACATAGACTGATTGTTCGCGTAAACCTTGTTTTTGGAGGCAAGGTAAACGACGTCGGAATTTTGTCTTACATCATAGAGAGATTGACCGAACGCGGACAACGAGTTATACTCATCGGTAGTAAGCGTGTAGTTAAAACCTTTGAACGTGTTGGTTTCCTGCGTGAACTTAACAAGCATTTTGTCGGAATTCACGAATTGCAAAAAGTCCTTTGCCGCTTCCAGTTTTTCGGAAGCAATAGTACTCTTTATGAAAGACATAGCCGAATGTCTGTCGTATAAAACGTTTTTGTTTCCTTCCGCGACTTTTTCTTCCGTAGCCTTGGGAAGGGGCATCCAACCGAACTTTCTGTCTCCCGCTTCGAGTTTTTTAATCGTTTCGCTCGCTTCCATCGACCACCAGTCGCCGTCGATAATCATTCCGATACGTTTGCCTTCGTCTTTCGACATCAGGAATCTGTCCTGAGCGTCGAGATTTGAATCGGACTCGGAGAACGCGTAAGACGTGTTGTAATACTTCGAATTTCCGAGAAGTCGTCCGAAGAATTTAAGCGACTGATAAATACCTTCCTGTCTGAAAAGCTCGTAGCCGTTTTCGTCCGTAATCGTAGTTGCGGTTGCGTCTTTTACGAAATCGCCGTTTACGATTTTTCCGAGTCCCGACGCCGTTCCGTCGAAGTTGAGCAGCATAAGAGCTTGTTCGAGACCCTCATAATCCGCCGCAAGGGTGGAAAGGAAAGAGGTTACATGCTGGTTTCTGTACTGACCGGACCAATCCATAGGAATGATGTTCAGAACGGACATACGCTCGCAAAGAGTGAAGAATTCATCGTAAGTTGCGGGAAGTCCGTCGTCGTAAGTTCCCGCTTTTCCGTCGGGACCGTTGCTCTTTTTATCGGTTTTGCTCGTAACGAAATAATCTTTCAGGTCGGTTATCGTTGCGGGAACGTTTTCTTTTGCTCTGAAATAAAGATTTTTCTCCTCGAACAAATCCATATCGTAAATAATTCCGTATGTTCCCGAATAATGCGGCAACGCGTAATATTTTCCGTCATCCGTTTTCCATGCGGATTTCTGCTGATCGGAAAGTTTGGATTCGAGCGTTTTGTTGTCATAAGGATTAACGCCCGTAACGATATCCGAAATATCCGCCATTACGTCATCGCTGACATAGGGAAGGTAAGGAACGTGCTCGACGAAATAAATTTCGCTTTCGCCGCTCTTTATAATTCCCGCTTCCATACTCGGTCTGTCGGTTTTTATCTGGATCTGAATACCCGTTTTGTCGCCGTATTTTGTGTTTTTGTGTAATTCCTCGTATTCCGCTTTTACTCCGTTAAGCCACGAAGAACCGTATCCGCCGTTGTAGTTGACGACGTACAACTGCAATTTTCCCGAGTTTACGCTCTCGTTCGGGGTCGTACTGTTCGTGTTCGACTCTCCGCCGCCGCAAGCGACAAGCGTGAAAGTCGCAGCCGCCGCGAGAACGATTGACGTTAATTTTGTTTTGAATTTTTTCATTTTTATTTCCTCCTGTTGGATTTCTATAATATGCGGATCTTTCGCGATTTCTCGCTCTTTACCGTTATTACCTTGTTTATCCGATATCAGTGTTTATCCTGTTTCGGCTTTTAAGAGTTTTTCCTTTCGTCGTCAGACGAAAGGAGGGACGTCCCTCGATTTTCAATATCTTCGCTTCGGTTTCTCGCAGACTCAGTCTTCCCACTCGTCCGCAAAAGTTTTTATCGTTATTTCTTTTTCGGCGAGTTTCCTTTCCGATATGACTTCGATTTTTCTGCGTTCCCCGCATTCCATATCGAAGAAATTGTCTTCGAAGGTAATTCCCGTATTGTCGGGCGTATCGAGAAAAACGGTTCTCGCAAAGCTTTTTGCGGCTATATTTATAATGTAAACGTACTTGCCGTCTCTTTCTTCTTCGGTTATCGCGGTTTCTACGTCCGTTTTCCAGCCGAAATTCCAACCGTCTACAAAATAAGAGTCGGACAGATACGTTTTTTCTTCGGTTTTAAACTCCGCGATCAGATAATCGCAAGCTATCGCATTATGTATTTCGGATTTTACCGCGCCGCCTGCTTTAACGGTTATTTCACTTTCCGTTTCAAAAACGATTTCGCCGCCTATGGTCTTTCCTATAAGCGTCAACACGCCGTAAACGTCATCGTTTTTATCATTCACAACGCACGCGCATAACTCGCCGTTGACCTTGGTAATTATGGCGTTAATCGACTTATAGGCGCGCTTTTGATAATAGTAAATCGGTTTTTTCTCCAAGTAAAAATCAACCGTAGCCCATGTTCCGCAGCCCCAGGTGTCGTTGAACATCCAGTTCATAAACCCGTTGCAAAAACCGCCCGCGCGAGCCTGATCTATTTCCGCGCGCATGATTTCGCCTTGCGCGATCATCGATTTTTTAACGAAATCCTTTGCGTCTTTGACTTCTCCGAAAAGTTCGCCCGCGTACTTTTTCTCTTTGGTAAGGAACGTTTCCTTAGGCTCGGGAAGATACGGGTTGTCCACGAAATGATATTCGAGAATGTTTCCGAGTTTTTCGATTTCTTCCTCGGGCGCAAATCTTCTCAGACTTCTCAATCGCGACGGACCTAAATCCACACATTCGGAAATAAACGTCGTCCGCCCCGAAACGATATAATCTCTGAAATTCTTCGCGTCGTCCGCCGCAAGAACCTTTTCAAGACAACCGTCGTGAACGTCTCCGGTAGTTTGCGTCCAGATGTTGTCTATAACAGAATATGGGCTGTCGTAAATGTACGGGATCTCGGGGCAAAGCTCGGCGCAATAGCCGTGAAGAACATAATAAAGCAAATCAAAATTACTTTTCCATTCAAGCATTTCGTTGCCGCCGCACAAAATCGCGAGACTCGGATGATTTCTTATACGTTTAAGCTGATATTCCGCTTCTTTGCGGACTTTATCGACAAAATCATTCTCAAACGGAATTTCCGAACATGCGAACGGAAAATCCTGCCATACGAGTATTCCGTTTTCGTCGCAAAGGTCGTAAAATTCGTCTTTTTCGTAAATTCCCCCGCCCCAGACTCTTAAAATATTATAGTTGGCTTCTTTTGCGTATTCTATAAGTTTTCCGTACGTTTCCGATTTCGCCGCGCCTAAAAGCGCGTTCACGGGAACGAAGTTCGAACCTTTTGCGAATATTTTTATTCCGTTTACGATTATTCCGAACGAATAACCGTCCGTTCCGACAGGTTTCCGCTCTAATTTTACTTCCTTTATCCCGAATCTGCCGCTTTTATTGTCGGTCTGTTCGCCGTTTTTTAACAGCTTTATTTCGTAACCGTATAAATTCTGCTCGCCGTAGCCGTTCGGATACCAAAGTTTCGGATTTTCTATTTTAAAATTTATAAGGCTGGCGTGCTGAGTTACGTTATAATTCTTTTTTTCGCCGTTTACGTTTACTTCGAGAACATATTTATCCTTGTCCGAATAAACCGTTCCGCCCTTTTTATCGAGCGTTACCATCACGGACACGTCGCCGCTTATATCCGATTTTATCCTTACGTCGCATATACTTATTTCATCACGGAACTCGATGCGGCACGGAAGCCATATCCCCGCCGTAGGACAATCGGGAGCCCAATCCCAGCCGAACTGACACTGCGCTTTCCTTATCGCAAGTCTGCGCTGCCCGAACAGCGCGCGATAATTATATGCTTTTTCCTTCACATATTCCGTCGCGGGAAATATCTTCACTTCCAGAACGTTGCCGATTTCTTTTAAAAGGCTTTTAACGTCGAAGTCATAACGCAGAAACATATCGTCGGTTTTCCCGATCAGAACCCCGTTGAGCGTTATTTCCGAAACAGTATCGATCCCCTCGAAAACAAGCACCGCTCTTTCGGCTTTAAGGTCGCTTTTCGAAACGTCGAAAGTCGTGGCGTATTTCCACGTTTTATCGAAAAGCGGTCTGATTTTTTCGAGATTATCGCCGTATAAAGGATCGTCGATCATTCCCGCCGAATAAAGGTCGTTAAAAACGTCGCCCGGGACCGTCGTTTCGATTTTTCCGCCGTCTTCCCCCGTCAATATCCAGTTTTTTAAAGTTTTTACCTGCATTATATTCATTCTCGCGCGCAGACCGGAAAATGCCCGTAACGACATTTTTCCGATAGTCTCGTTTTTCCTAGCATATTATAACTCGTTTTTTTTACCCATTCAACTCTATAATTCTCCTTAGTTTTACTATTTTTACTCATTTTGGATTGTTTTACTTCACTTTCGTTACTATTTATGCTACAATGCATACAAAAAGGATTACTGCTTAAAGGAGTTTTTATGGACGCCGTTCGTTTACCGTTTGAATCGCCGACGGATAAAATCATGTTTCATATGTACCACAACGCATATCCGACGTATCACACCCACATAGACTTCTGGGAATTTATGTTTATATCGGAAGGTTCAATCATCCATAAGATCAACGGACAGATCCGGAAGCTGAACAAAAACACCCTTTGCGTGATCCGCCCCGCAGACAGGCACTGTATGATTCAGTCGCCGCAGACCTCGTCGCTTCACTTCAATCTTGCTCTGCGTTCCGAATATCTCAAAGACATTTTTTCAGGCTTCGGACTCGAACTCTACGACAAGCTTTTAAAAGACGATTTCATAGAATATAACGTATCTCCGAATATCGCGGAATTACTCGTAAAATATTCCGACAATATACTCTGCGCCGACTCGGCAAACACAAAAATCCAGGCTATGACTCTTTACCTGATGCCTGTTTTGCAGGAGATTTGTTCGCATTATCTTACCAATAAAGGTATTAAAAGGCAATATTGTTTCTGTACGAACGAACTCATTCAACTGCTGAACGACCCATCGAATTTAAGCCTGAGCGTTTCCGAACTCGCTAAAAAATGCGGCTACTCATATTCTCACATAAACCGAGTTTTCACTCGCGATATCGGAATAACGCCGACCGATTATCTGAAAAAAAAGAAACTTAACTACGCTCAGGAACTTATGCTTCATTCGGATATGTCGATGAACGAGATCTCGTTTAAAATAGGTTACAGCGGTTATTCGCACTTTTCGGACTTTTTCAAAGGGATGACCTCATACACACCCGTAGAATGGCTGAAATATATACGCAATCTTTAAAAATCAGGCGAGCAAATCCGAGTCCCGATAAAAGGAAATAAAAATGCAATCGAATTACAAAGAATATTACGAATTTAACGATAGCGCGGACGAAGTTATTTTTCACCGTCACGATATGCCCTCGCCCTGGATAAATTATCTCAC
>CAKQMB010000023.1 GCA_934254825.1 uncultured Clostridia bacterium
TATACAATTTGAAATAGTCGTCCGCCGTGATTTTCAGAACCGCGCCCGACAAATCTCCGTTTAAATCAAAACGTTTTTTGAACAAAACGTGCTTGTCCGCATATTTCTCCGCGGCGTTCGGCACGGCAACCTGCGGGTACTCGGTATGAAAAACGTTTATCGGTTCTAAATCGGCAAACAGCTCGTGACTTATGAATTTTCCTTGCATTTTATTCTTCCGTGAGGTATTTCCTCGATTCTTCCCAGTACTTTTTACTTTCCACGGGAGCGTCGTCAAGCTCCCAATACTGCGTCATCATTCTCTCTTTAACAGGCTTTTCGGCGCATTTTTTCATATACGCTTTCAGCTCTTCGAGCGCAATTTCGTTTTTCGGTTCAAAATCGTCCGAAGCTAAATATCTTTTTATAAATCCTGCCATTGCGACCGAAGAAGGCTCGTTTTCGTTCAAACCCGTAAGGTTAAATCCGCACACAAGCAGCTTACCGTTGCCGACTTTCGCATCGAAAAGATACGAAAATTTTCGCCAGCACCTGTCGGGCATGATTTCGGGGAGATTGAAGCTCGATTTATAAGCGTCGAATCTGTCTCTCGTCGATTTATCGATACCCGTGACAAGCGAATTTACTTCTATCGGGAAATCGTCGAGAATTATTTTATCGCAGTCCTCAGAAATTTCGCCGTAATTGAAATCGTAAAACTCGTCCGTCGGGAAGCCGAATTTATTAAGCGTTTTTTCGTCGCAAAGTCCGCCGTAATTCGTTCCCCTGTCCCATATAACGGGTTTAAATCTGCTCCATGTCGCTTTGAAAGCATACTTCGGATTGGGCATTTTTTTATCGAGCAAATGTCTTGTCCAGCCGCTTCTGTATATCAGACAAACGTTTTTGCCTTGTTCGAGCGCGAAAAACGTCTTTTCGATATCGTCGGTGATAATTTCGTTGCCGTTTTCGTAATTAACGAACTCGGCGTAAGTTCCGCCTTTTTCGTCTGGATAAATCCAGAGCCGCCACGAATTTTCCGCAATGCCTCCGTTGTTTGCCGCGAGCGAAACGCCTAAAAGGCATCCCTCGGGCGATTTTACGGGCGGCAGTTTAAGGGAAATCTTACAGATCTCGTAATTCCCGCGACGTTCGATATTTAAACCTTTCATCTCTCCGCTCGCGAATATCTCGCCGTTTTCGGACGTGAGCGAATAAACGAAATCGCCATAAGTCTCGCCGCTTGTCCTGTAATCGCTGAGTTTTATGCAAACTTCGAGCATTTGCCCGCCGACGACGTTTCTGTTTTTTATATCCGACAAAAGAACGGCGTTTCCGTTAAAGCGCAGAAACTCTTCGGGCGTGACGTAATTTTCGTCGTCGAAACAATCTATTATGCCGTTGGAATTTTCGTAAACGTCGGTATCTGCAAGTTGCAAAAAATGAAATCCCGCCAGCAAATCGCTCCCCCGAAGAGCCTCGAACGCGGTTTTCCAACATTCTTTCTGAAAATATTTGCTTGCGCTATACATTGCGCCGTAATTCCATTTAAACCTCTTTTCGGCGATAATTTTAAGCTCTTCTTCTATCCACCACGGCTCTTTTACTCCGTATTTTTTAAATTTCGCCCTTAGCCCCTCGTAATCGCGAAGCGCGGCATAATGACAAACCTCGTGCGCGACAAGAGGGACGTTGAACACGGGCGTTCTCGAAATTACCGAATTGTTACAATTTTTAACAACCTCGTCCGAATCGTAAGACGGACAGACAAGCATATTGTCGAAACGGTTAAACATTTCCGAGTGTCTGCCGTACGGGAAAAAGTACCCCATATGCTGAACGTCGAGATCGACAATTTTGCGGTTGTTAAGCCCCCAGGCGCATGTGTCGATATAAAGCCTGGACGAGTCGGTTTTTTTGATAAATTCGCCGAGTTTTCCGACCTCTTCCCGCCCTTCTTTTATTTCGTTGCCGATGCAGTATTCGACAAGCGACGGGTGGTTATAAAACAGGTCTATAAGCCTGCCTATTTTATCCTTTCCCGCAAATTTCGTGTTGGTTATAAGCATTTCTTCGAGATTGTTATACGCCGACTCGGGAACGCGGAACTCGTAATGCACGAGCATTCCCTCCTCGTCCGCAACCTCGAAGAACTTCTCGCTCGGGATATACGAATGAAAACGCACGAAATTAAACCCGAATTTTTTAGCCTCGCGGATGTTTTTACGATAAAACTCCTTTTCGTCAAGCCCGCAGTTGTTTGAATGTTCGTGCGCCGTAGCTCCGCGGATATACCCGCGGATAAAAATCGGCTTACCGTTAAGATAAAATTTCCCGTTTTCCGACTTTATTTTTCTGAACGCGAAAACGCCCTCGGCTTTCTCGGGTTCTGTTTCGCCTTCGTATTTAACCGAAATTCCGAAACGGTACAATTCGGGTTTTTCAACACTCCACAAGCGCGGCTTTTCGATTCTGAATTTCTCGGAAAAAACTTTTCCGTCGCAAGAAAAATTAAAAACGTTCTCTTTCCCCGTCGGAGAAATTGCAACAAATCTGATTTTCGTTATTTTATTTTCGGAAACAACGGATAAAACGCCGTTACCCGATAAATTGTCCGATTTTATTTTTATTATCGTATTTCTTTCGGTTATCATAAACTAAACCTTTTTCCGAAGGCTTTTCCCAAATCTATTTCTTCGATTTTACCCGCAGGCAAATCGATTTTTATTTCATTGTTTTCGTATCCGAGCGTGGCGGTAACGACGTTTTCGCAAGGGTTAAACACTCTCGCGACAAACGTTCTTTTGCCGTTTTCTTCTCTTTCGATCACCCTTGAAAACACCGCCCCGTCAAGCGAAAACCCCGTTAAATCCGCGATATCGGAATTACCGTCGGGCGCGATTCCTTTTACAATAAACGGATGCTGATATTTTAACGCGTCGGTAAGAATTTCGTTTGCGGGCTTTAACTCGTCGTAAAGCTTAACCGCAAATTCAAACTCGCTTTTCCCGAACATTTTAAGACTTTCGCTTTGCCAGCGCATACCCTTGCCCGCGCCGCTTTCGTCCTTGGTAGGAAGGAACGTGTCGTAAACCTTTTCGGTCGATCTCAAAAGAGTGTAACGTACGAAGACCTCGTTTTCTTCCGTTTTCCACGCCTCGTATTCGTGAAACGACTTTGAAAACACGGCTACCGACCCCGTTTTTTGAGGAATTAACGAAACGTTTCTCATTGAACAGGTAAAAATATCTTTGCTCGGATCACGTTTGACGTTTATCGGTCTTTTAACAAGGTCGAACGGCGTATCCGCATACACGAAATCAGCCTTACCGTCGATTTTTTCGACAAGTCCGAGCCGGAAACCGTAACACTTGTCGTTCGTTATTTTTGCGGTTATTTTTGCTTTATCGTCGCCTTTTTCAAGCCTTATATTAAGACAAAGCCCGACCGTTTTCCGATTTACACCGACGTTTTCAAATAAGTACTCGATTTCTTTCCGAGAATAAAGCCCGCAACCGACCGTCTCTTTGACCTCGACTTTTTCGGCTTTCTTCGGCGGTTTCGCTTCTTTATTCGCATAGGTATACGAATCTCCGTCGTCGATATCGATAACGGGATAAAATTCGGCTTTTTCGCCGCATTTATCGGTTATAACAAAGTTTCCGTCGGCTGAAACGGTTATTTTCAGCAAATCGTTTGAAATAGTCTCGTCGGGTTTTACTGCCTTTTCTTCTTCGACAAAGCAAAAGCCGTAACGCGCAAAAGACAAAGCCTTAACTTCCGCCGTAAAACGGTAATAAATGCCCGTCTGAATATCTTCTTTTCCCGCGTTTTCGGGAATAAAAGTCCTCGTTTCGTCGGTCGATATCTCATCGAAAGAGGTGTATTTCATCGTCTCGATATCTATCCGCTTTTTAAACAGAATTTCGACGTAAGAATCTTCGATCACTCTGCCTTTTTCATCGACGAGTTTATTTCCGTCTGTATCGTATGGGACGGAAACGTAGCCCTCGACTACTTCTTTTCTGTCATACGGCAAAGGGTTGAACACAAGCAATTCTCCGCCGCCGTTTACACGCTTTAACGACGAGCCTATGCGGTTCAAATCTTCTTTTATAAGTTCGAGGGCAACTTCTTTCACGCCGCGAAGCCTTTCCTTTTCGTCCTCGCACATTTCCTCGCTGCCGCAGGTGCAAATCGAATCGTGCGCGTGGGATTTCAGAAGTTCTTTATATGCGTGTTCGGCTATCGCCCGCCTGTCGAAATAACCGAATTTTTCGTTTCTTTCCGCAAAAATATCCAGACTTTCAAATGCGCCGAACATAAGATTTTCGGCTTCTCTGTTTAAAAGTTTGATATCGGGGCGAGAGGAAAGCGTGCTTGAAAGCTCGTAATGCTTATCGTAATTTCCACGCTGCTCGCCCTCGGCTATATAAGGCTTTTCGGACGGATTTTCTTTTGAAACCGCCTCGAAAAACAAATCTATCGTACTTAATTTAAACTCTGCGTTCTTATACGTTTTGTTTAAAAATGCCGCTATTTCGGGCAGATCTCCCCTCGGTTCGAGGTGATCCGTTCCGCATATCCACAGCCTGTTTTTATACGCCGTTCTCGTACTCTGATAATCGAACGTCCAGTCGGCGCACCTCACGGCGTCCGATTCTTCCACCTTATGCCTTTCAAAATTTTTCCATATTCCGGGAACAACAAGTCCGCTGCCCGTGCTGTATTTATCGCACTCGCCGATCAAACCCGTTCCGTCCTTCGCCCTTAAAATAACGTCGCTTCTTTTCCCGCTTAAAGCCTCGTTTTCAAGCCTTTCCCCTCGGGAAAAATAAACGTATTCCATACCGTATTTCGCGACGATCTGAGCAAACTGACTGTTTAAACCGAACGAATCGGGCGTGTAAGCGACCTTGCCTTTGCCGCCGAAACGCACCCTTAAACTTTCTCCCGTTTCAAGGTTTTTCAAAAGCGATTCGCCGCAAGGCAGAAACGTATCGGGGACGGTATACCACGGTCCAATAACGAGCTTGCCGCTCGAAATAAGCTTTTTAAGCCGTAATTCGTTCTGCGGTTTTACGGCAAGATAGTCCTCTATCATAACCGACTGCCCGTCCAGAAGATAGCACGGGTAAATATCGTTTTCGAGAAGATACATAACCTTGTCGATAAGCCTTACGAGCCTTACCTGAAATCTCGGAAAGCTCAAATACCATTCTCTGTCCCAATGCGCGCTCGGAACGAGATGAATTATCGTTTTTTCGGGTTGTTTAGTCATTTTTTGCTCCGTAACGTTCGGGGGAGACGAAAAATCGCCGCCCCCAAACCGTTAAAATAAACTTTCTTCGCGTTAGTCTTTCTTCTTTTTCAAAGCGACCGCCGCCGCAAACAGACCTATTACGGCGAATACCGATCCGCCGAAAACACCTGCGCCGCAGCCGCTTCCGGAAGAATCCGAACCGTCATCGGTCTTTCCGCTGTCGTCGGATTTACCGCTGTCGGAAGAATCGGAGGTCGGAGTTTTAGCTTTCTTTTCTTCCTCTATCGTCTGATTTTTAAGTTCGAGCTGCTCGGGAAGATTTTTCCAGCTGTACTCATATTCTTCGGTGGAAGGAGTGAGTTTTTCCGCAAGCGAAGCGAGAACGCTGTCTCTCGTTTCAACGGTAAACTTAATCGTTTCCGCCGCCTTATCGGCATATTTAACGGTTAAAACGTATTCGTTTGCCGTTCTTTTCTCGGTTATCGTCGTGTTTTCGAGTTTTAATTCGTCTTTATCCCAATTATAGGTGTAGGCCGCGGAATCGGGAGTGATTTTATCCGCAAGAGAATTGAACGTGTCATCCTTGTTTTCAACCGTAAATTTCAGCGTTTCGTCCGCTTTTTCGACATACTTTATCGTCAAAGTATATTCAACCGCGGTTTTAACCTCGGTAAGCGTAACGTTTTCGAGCGGAAGTTCGCTCTTATCCCAGGCGTAAGCGTATTCGGCGGTTGTTGCCGTCAGTTTTTCGGACAGGGACGCATAAACGGCGTCTTTATTTTCAACCGTAAATTTAAGCTCTTCGTTTTCCTTTCCGCTATCGGAATAAACTAACGTGAGCGTGTACTCTATTGCCGTCTTTAATTCGGTAATCGTTTGATTTTTAAGCGCGAGCGTTTCGGGAAGGTCTTTCCAGCTGTACGCGTAACCGTTAGCCGAAGGCGTAAGCTTTTCGGCAAGCGAAGCGAGAACGCCGTCCCTCGTTTCGACGGTGAAGATAATCGTTTCGTCGTCTTTTTCGACGTAATCGAGAATAAGCGTGTACTCCTTTGCCTTTCTCGCAACCTCGTATTCGAGGTTTTCAAGCGGCAACGTTTCGGGCATTCCGCCTTTCCAGGAATATTCGTATTCGTCGGTGCTTTCGGTAAGCTTTCTGTCGAGCGCGGCGCGAACCTCGGCTCTGTTTTCGACGTTGAATTTAACTTCTTCGGTATTTCCGTCCGCGAATTTCAAAGTTATCGTGTATTCGACGGGAGTTTTAACCTCTTTAACCGTACAATTTTCGAGCGGCAATTCGGTTTTATCCAAAACGTATTCGTATTCCGCCGTATTTTTTGTAAGTTTTTGTTTTATTCCGGCAAGCTTTTCCGCTCTGTTTTCGATAGTGTAAGTAACGGTTTCGGTCGTTCCGCTCAAATACTCGACCTCGGCGGTATATTCTATCGCCGTGTATTCCGCGTAAACGGCATAATCCTTTTCGGGCATAACGCCAAGAGCCGCGTTACCGTCCGCGTCGACCCACTTAACGGAATATCCTTCCTTTTTATAACCGCTTAAATCGATTGCGCTTCCGTGAACGACCTCGCTCGTAACGGCTTCGCCCGCTTTCCCGTCAGGGTAAACGCTAAGCGTATACGTCCTGTTGTAAATCGCGGTTTCCGCCATAGCGCCGAGCGAATATTTATTGCCCGCGTCCGTTTTCGAAGGCTGGAATAAAACGTTCGAGCCGCCGAGGATTTCGATTTTCACGTCGGTATTTTTGCCGTTCGACAAAAGATCTCTGTACTGTCCGTTAATGTAAATCGTCATCTTACCGCCGTTGCAAAGAATAAGCACCGGTTTTTGAAGAAGAGCGTTAGTCGCGCTGAATCCGCATCCGCCGCTCCAATCCCAACCCGAAACGTCGGTGGAAGAATTGATTTCGGAAACGGACTTTCCGTTTATAAGAATTTTCGTAAGCGCGTTTGCGTTAGGCGCGTAGCCGTCGATCATATGCCATACGATATCGTCCATAGGCTCGGAAATGGTTACGTCAACTACCAGGTGTTTAAGCGCGGTCTGTTCGGTTACGTTTTCGATAGAAACGGTCGGCGTTATATTCTTTTCGGATTTCGTGCAGTAAACGGCTCCGTCTATTCTCTCTGCGGAGAACTTGTTTTCGGTTACATACACTTTTCCGTCCTTTTTAACAAACGGGAAGCCCTTATCGAGAGAAATCTTTACGTTATTCAGATCGATGCCGTTTCTCGCCGCCCATGCGGAGTGAAACCATATCTGAAATTCGCCGCTGTTATATAAATACGCGATAACGGGCGTGGAATACGGTCTGCCGCTGTTTCCGACGGGGTTCGTCGTGTAATCATCCTCGGACGAATAAGTGTTTAAATTCCAATAATTTACGGATTTATCGTTAATAAGGAGATAATCCTTTGCGTACAAATAATGGTCGCCGAGACACTGCGATTTATAAGAAGCGCTGTAATCCGCGCCTGAAAGCGGGAAAAATCTCAGACATTTGTATTCGCCGTTCGTTCCGCCGTCTTCAAGGCTTCTCGAAAAGGTTTCTACGGCATATTCCGTTTCGTCGGCTTCCTCCTGCTTCACGAAAATCGGAGTTTCAAAATTAGACGTCGGGTTTAACGTCGATTTAAAAATAAGGTCGCCCTCTGTTTTATAGGTCGTTCCGTTGTAAACGTAAGAAAACCCGTCTTTAAGACCGACTGTCATCGCGCCGATGTCGGTTAATCCTCTGTGAATTGCAAGATAAACGGAATCGGGATAAGCTCGCACCGTAACGGGAGTCCAGTCTCCGCCTTTGCTGAGATTGGTTCTACCGTCCACGGAAGTATATACTCCCGAATAAGCTTCTCTTATCTCGTTGAAAGTCATTCCGTTGATAACGAGATAATTGCCGAGATCCATTCCGTCGATTGTGTAATTCGAACTTCCCTTATCGTTAAGCCAGGCGTCGGTCGCGTGGAACTGCTTGTCGTACTGCAACTTTATCATCTGATCGGTTATAAAGTCTGTTCTGTAACCGTTCGTATCCACGACAGCCGTAAAATGGTCGTTCATCACCTCAACAAGCTCTTCGTCGGCCCTGGCGGCAGTTTTGTTCAGGCTTGCCCCCGCGAACGCAAACGCCGCAACGCAACACAAGCATAAAACAAGCGTAATCGCTTTTTTGAAGGATATTTTGCGATAGCCTTCGGTTTTTTCTTTTTTCATCTCTTTTTCCTCCGAAAAATTTTATATTTTTAATCGGTCAGCCGATCATTTTCCTTAAATTCTTCTCGCGGGGGATATGCCCGCATCGCTTACGTTGAATATAAGCGAAGAATAATTTGCGGCAAGCTCCGTCCAGTCGTCCTTCGCGGCGATAAATTCCGCTTCGGTTGCGTAACTTCTCGCTTTTGCGTCGGAGAAGCCGCCATAAGTCTTTGTAAAGAAAGTTTTATGTCCCACAACGATAAGTCCGTCGGGCTTGCAGTCTCCGAGTATAAACAAATGCCCTGCGTGCAGTTCTTCGTCAACCTCGCTCAGATACTTGACAAAAACATTTTTAACGTTCAGATTGGGAGTCGATTCGGAAGCGATAACGCTTGCGCAAAGTCTTCTGTCTCCCATGCTTACCGTCTCGGAATTATTGGTTATTTCCGCTTCGATATACACGTTTTCAACTGTTCCGAACGAGTGGCAGGAAATAAATCCGCCGTTTCCGCTCAACTTGCCGTTTAGGAATATAACGTCTTTCAGGATACCGCTTATGCCCATCATCGGGATAAATCCGCAGTAATTTCCCGTAACGTTAAGATTTTTGATAATCTTTCCGTTACCGTCGAACACGCCCTGAAAACCGTTCGCCGACTGAACCCCGAACGGATAACGTTCGTAAGATTTGTATTCTCCGCCGCAAACTATGTCGTTTCCGAGAATGAAATATCCGTTTGCGGACATAGAAGCCGTTGCCGAAGCAAGCGAATTTGTAAGAAATTCGTTGAGTTCGGTCTCGTCGGTGATTATATCCGTAACGACTTTTCCGTTGTATTCGTAAATCGCCTTATCCGTTGCGATAGAAATCTTCTTTTCTACGTTATATTCCGCGGTTTTCAAGGCGTTGAGCTTAAACTCGATGCTTCCGCTCTCGTCAACCGATTTGAAAATTTCGCTATCCCCCGCTTTAACGGATAAAACCGTTCCCGCAAGGCTTTCGGCAGGGAATCCGTCGGCAAGCTCTACGGTTATGGTTTCGTCCGATTTAAATGTCGGGCGGGCGCAATTTACGGTAAGGCGAACGCTTTCGCCTTTATACGTTCCGACGACGACCGCGCTTCCGAAAGATTTTCCGAAATAACCGTTTTCGTCCGAACCGACGAAATCGTTATTCTCCATCGTCCATTCGACAATCGCTCCGCTCTGAATTTTTCCGTTCTCCCACACCTCTGCGGCGGGCTTGAAACTGAGCGGAATTGTCGGGTTTTCTATCGCCGCCACGTCGGCTTCAAAACCGTCCGCGGCGGGTTTTGCGTTCGATACCACTATCAAAGGCTTACTTTCCCGCACTGTAACGGTAAGTCTTTCCGCCGCCACCGTACCGGAGACTTTTGCATAAACAACCGTAGTTAAAACTCCTTCTTTCAAAGCTTTTACGGAAAGAACGCTTCCGTTTAAGGAAATTTCCGCAACGTCAACGCCGCTTTCGGTGTTAAAACCATAAGATTCTGCCTTTGTTTCCTTGCCTTTATATTCGGCTTGCATGGAAACCTCGGCGGTTTCGCCCGTAACAAGCTCCACGTCCTTAGCGGAAAGCTTTAAGGAAGGTATCGAAGTTTGTTTTTCGACTTTTACGGTGAAACTTTCGCTTATTTCTCCGAGTTCCCCTTCGATTTTCGTATCGCCTTCGCCGATTGCCGTAACTATTCCGCTTTCTACGGAAGCGACGTTTTCGTCAAGCGATTTCCATTTTATTTCGCCGTTTCCGACTTTCTCGTATTCGATAGCGAAAGTTTCGCCCGCTTCGAGAATCGCGCCTTTCGTGATAAATTTCAACGCCGCGGTTTCACCGCTGTCCGAAGTCCGATTGCTTTCGGATGTTGAGGGTAAACTGTCGGAAGTCGAGTCCGTTTGGTTATTATTACCGCAAGACGCTGCAAAAAGCGCAAACATAAGAATGAATATGCAAATAAGCGCCGTTATCGATATCTTTTTCATATTCCTTCCTCCTTAAATTCCCCAGGTTGCAAACAATACGTCGAGTCCGACGTTCTGCGCGGTGTACTGAATGGTCAATTCGTTACAATCGTCTCTGAATTTAATTCTTTCGGCTCTGAGCGCTTCCTGACTGTAATAACCCGAATGAAGAGTTAAAAGCGCGTATCTCGGGAAAATACTTTCTATCTTAATATGCTTTGCGATAACCTGATATTTTGCGTTATCGGTATATTTCAAAGGTTCTATCGCTTCATAAGCTTCGTCTATAAGGTCGAGCCAGTGAGCGAGAAGATTTCTCGGCCAATATTTGCTTACGGCTATCTGTTCGTAAATTGTTCCGCTGATTTCGTTCGTGTCGTCGTTTTCTATCTTTCTGCTCCATATCTGAAACTCGGACAGGAATTGACGCATCGGTTCTGCCGCTTCGCAAAAATAATTAGCGAAAAAGTCGTCGGTTATTTCCCGTAAATTGCAGTTTACGTCGAACTCCTCTACGGAATTTATATACTCTTTGAGCTTATTGAAACCGGTAGCGTTGGTCTGCATCGTCTGTCCTTCCGTCCAGACGTATTCCGAATTGTTTGCTCTGAAAAAACGAAGCGTTTCGAGCGAACTGTCGAAAGTGTTGAACGGATAGAGATAATAGCTGTAATTCGGCTCGTAAAGCCAGGCGTAAACGTGAGACGCTATCGAAGCCCACCCCTCCGCTATCTCGGCATACTGCTTATTTACGTCTTCATAAAAAGAATGAGTGAAAGATGCCTCGATAGGAGCGATAAAAACACCTACGTTCTTTTCGAGAACGACCGATTCGTCCATTGCCGAATAAGTCCCGTCCGCGTTTCTGACTACGGGAGCCTGAGTTGTGTGATGATATGCGAAGATATTTATAAGAAGATCACGCTTTTCGGTGTTTTCCGCCGCCGCTTTCTCCTCGAAATATGCGTCTACTATTTTAGCGACTCTGTTGGTAAACTGAATTACCCTCGCCGCCGCAGCCGCATTTCCGTAAGTTTCCTCATATTTTTTGCACGCGGTGCATTCGCAGGAATAGAAGTTATCCTGAATGGTGAACGTTATAACGGGCGTTTCGGGATATTCCTCGGCTTTCTGCTCGATGATTTCCGCAACGCGGTTTATCATAAGTTCGAGTTCGTCCTTATCGCCGCGCGCCGTGTAGCAAAGTTCGCGGTTGTTCGTTGCGAACCACTTCGGATGTTCCGCGCCGAGCGTGGGATCGATTTTGTTTTCGCTCGAATCGAAATAATTAAGCGAATTGTGGAAATATCCGCCCTGCCCTACGGGGATGATTATATCCTGATTTTTGATAAATCCCATTCCGTAACGCGCCTCGTCGGAAACGGCGTTACCCTGAACGCGGAAACCGTAATCGGGCTTTTCGATTATATCCATATCGGGTATCGTTCCGTCCTTTTTTGTATATACGACCGTATCTTCGGAATACATCGTATATCCTAAAACATGTTTTAAAAGCGTAATCGCGCCCTGCTGATAACCAAAACTCGTTTCGACTTCCATAAACACTACGTTTCCGTAAGTTTTGAGATAATAACCCGACGGAGCAAGATCGTCCTCGGGCATCGTAAGCCCCGCAGACGAAAGTAAATCATTTCTTCCGAGAACGATATATTTATCGCTTTCCGAAACGGCGGAAATATCTTCTCCCGTCGTTATTTTCACGTCTGCGCCGAGCGCCGCGGAAATATGCTTCTGAATAAAATTCGCAGCCTGCAAAGCCTTGGACGATTCGCCGTCGTAAATAATCGTATAATCGGAACGACCGCTTGCGGCAAGCACTCTCGATTTGTTTTCGGTTACGTTGACTTTATGAAGCCCGCCGTACCAGAAATGCTCTTCTTTTACGTCTATCGGATTGGTTGCGTCGTTCGGCTTATCCGAAACCGATTCGCTCGCGTTTACCGAGTCGGTTTGCGATTCTCCGCCATTTCCGCAAGACACAAGGCTTGCAAAAAGCATAACCGCGATAAGCATTGCGGAAAGTACTCCGCTCAAAAGTTTTCTCATTGCACTCCTCCTTATTTAACCGTGACGGTCGTCGTGAAATAATCCACGTTGCCGATACCGTCCACAGCCATTAAAATTATTTTGTAAGTTCCCGCTTTCGTCGCCCTGAACGAGTTGGAATTAGCGGGGATTTCGTTCATTTTTCCGGACGGATCGACTACATATTTCGCAACGTAAATCTCCTCTGCCGCAGAATAGTTATCGCTCGCCGTAAATTTCGGTAAAACGTAATTTTCGCCTGCGTTTATCTCCGTTTTGAACTCGCCCGAGAATTTAAATACAGGCGGCTCGTCGTCCAAAATGGTGTACGAAACCGAATAAGGCGTGGAATTTGCCGAAGAATTGAAGACGTCCGAAATAACGTATCTTACGGCGTATTCGCCTATTTTATCGAAATTCACGACGTAATCTTTGGTCGGATCGACGTTTCTCATCAACGTTCCGTTTATATCCGAAAGGAAATTGCCTTCCGCGTCGATAACGGACATCGTGAACGAAACGTTCGGATCGAGAACGTCCGCCGCGTAAGCCGCGGGAATAGTTATTTTGCCCGGAGTGAACGAACCGCCCGCCATACCGGACACATAATACGCAGGCTCCGTGCTGTCGCTCGTTACCGTTCCCATAAACGAATGGTTGACTATTTTTTCTATATAAAACGATTTTTCGCCGCTTGTTTCGAATGCGAATTTCAATCTTACTTTATGAGACTTAAAGCCTTCGAAAACTTTGCCCGCGTCGGTTTTTCCGATATTTATCGTCAAGCCCGCCGCCGTAATTTTACCTGCGGAATAAGCGATTTCTATGTTTTTCGCTCCGTCGAACGCAAATTCGGGAGTTACAGTCGTTCCACCTGCGGAAAGATAAACTTTTCCGTTTCTCTCTTCCAGAACAACCGTTACTTTTACATTGCCGTCCCGGTCGTCCGTAAGCTCGGCGGTTATTTTTCCGAATCCGCCGGAAATTCCTCTGAACGTCAAAGAAAACTTGTCTGCAAGAAGGGGATTTACAAACTCCGCCGTTCCGTCGCCGTTTACGGTGACTTTAAGTCCGTTTTCGGTCTTTTCCGTCAAAACTCCGTCCTCGGAATAAATATAAGAAGCGAAATCGAGCCTTTTTCTGTTTCCGACAACGTTCCACACATTGACGCAAGGTACTTCGTAAATCTTTTCGGTTGCGCCTGCTACGAACGCAAATTTCACACTGCCCTTTTTCCCGTCGATTTCGGGGACGAAAACATCGCCCGCGTTATAAGTTT
Organism: uncultured Clostridia bacterium; assembly: GCA_934254825.1. Classification (GTDB taxonomy): domain Bacteria; phylum Bacillota; class Clostridia; order Christensenellales; family Borkfalkiaceae; genus UBA10281. The sequence continues at coordinate 13,758 of CAKQMB010000023.1, forward strand.
TTTCGCCGTTTTTATCGGTAACTTTGCAGGTGGCGATTATTTCTTTTTTCGCTCCGCCACTGTAATCTCCGCCGACAAAAGCAGGGATTTTGTAGCTTCCGCCCGCAATCAGAACGGACGGTAAAATCGCATCGGACGAAAATACGGGAGAGGGCGAAACAACCGCGCCGACAGAATATTCCGCGCTTGCGGTTTGCCCTATTTCGTCTGTTACGACGTAGACGATTTTGTATTCTCCCGCAGATTCGGGAATAAACGCGCCGTCCTCTACGACAACTTTTTCGCCGTTATATTCTCTGTATACTTCAAGGTTAAGACTTCCCGAGCCGCCGCTTAAATTCGCATTTGCGACGTTTACCCTTTCGCCGACTTTAACTTCGGTTTGCTTTCCGCTTTCGTCAATCGCGATAACAGGGTCGGGAGCGTCGGAGAGACAGTTGACCCAAAGAATCTTTTCGGATACGTTGCCGCTGAAATCTTCCGCCGTGTAAATTATCGCGTAATATCCCGCATAATCCGTTTTAAATTCTCCGTTTTCAACGCTTATCGATACGGGATTTTTCGAGTTATAGTTATAAGAAACTTTGCAATCCGCGTCGAGATATCCGCAAACGTCGTCGAACGCGTAAGCCGAAGGGATTTTATATTTTTTACCTACTTCCGCAAGCGGCATTTCGTCCGTATCGTTTTCCACGATTATTTCGGGCTTAACGTCGTCTTCGTATAACGATTTCGAAATATCCAGCCCGTAAACCGAATATATTTCGAAATTAGCGGTAGATGCCGAATACAAATCGCACGTTATCGACATTTTCACTTTACTGCCCGTAAAGCCCGACCATAAAAGCTCGGGGAAACAATCGGGCGAATCGAGATCGATGTTATATCTTTCGTTGACGTAAATCGAATTGCTGTCATAATCGAACGCGAGCCTTACGGATGAATACAGCTGTTTTCCGTCCGCGCCCGTATAGCCGACGAAGCTGTGCGCCGTACTCGTTCCCGAAATATTCTGATTTAATACGAGCGTGCTTCCGTTATGGAAATAACCTTTGGGAATCTGACCGTTTCCGCGAGACAAAATAAAAGCTCTGTAACCGTTATCGCTTCCGCCCGCAGCGTAAGAAATAATATCGACATAAATCGAGGGATCGTAAACGTCGGTAAGACGAACGGTTATCTTTTCGAAATCCTGGTTTCCGATATTATCGGGGATAGCCATAAATTCGATAAGTCTATCGTTTTTCGTCGAATTTTTAATATCTATCGGCTCGGAAAAGGTAAGCGTTTCGCCTGCGGCAAGCCTTACATATAACGCCCCGGAACCAGGCTTACACGACTCTTCGTTATAAGTTACCGTAGACTTTTCTCCCGCAACGGCGAATTTTGCCGTAACCGTAAAGTTCATCTCGTCGAGATAAACTTCGCCGTTTGCTTCGGCAATGAATCTGAGCGTGTAAATACCCGCTTCGTCGAGCTTTGCCGCAGATTCTTTTGTTTCCGTTCCGTCGGGATATCTTAAAAGCGTGGTGACTTTACCGTATTTTCCGCCGACGGTGATTTTCCTTTCGGGAAGGGTGAACGTCGAACCGTACTCGTAACTTTCTTCAACGGTCACTTTGCCCCATACGGGAACTCCGCTTGCATTTACGTTTTTGTTAAGCGTGAATAAGCCCGCAAAAAGGCTTATCGCAAACGCTGCGACCAATCCGAAAAGAATCAATCTGTGTTTTCTCATCCTTTAACACCTCCTATCGTTAAATCGCCGAGAAGTTTTTTCTGAAACGCTATGAACACTATAAGAATCGGAAACAGAACCGCCATTGCCGCCGCCATTTTCTGAGGGTCGGTATTGGCGTAATTGGTGCTTGCTATCTTTCTCGGATCGTTCGTCGTAAGAAGCGAATAAAGCCCGATAGCAATCGTGGGATAACTGTTCATATAAATAAGCGGATTCTGATAATCGTTCCAAAATTCTATAAATTTAATAAGCATTACCGTGAAAAACGTGTTCTTCACGAGCGGCATTATTATGCCGAAAAATATTCTGAAATTTCCCGCTCCGTCGATTTTCGCGGCTTCGGAATATGTGTCCGAAACACTGTTGAACGCCGCGTAAAAGACGAGGAAATACAGCCCTAAAAAGTTAGCTTTCATCACCCACATCGACCATAATCTGTCGTAAAGCCCTAAAAACTTCACTACTTTTATTTCCGACGGAAGACTGCCGACGATAGGGAGAGACATACATATAATAACTATCGTAACGACGGTTTTTGAAAGCTTGCAAGGAAATTTCGAGCAACAGTAAGCCGTTACGCACGGAACAAACGAAGCAGTAAACGCGCAACCTATCGCATACAAAAGCGAAAAGCCGAACATTTTCCACATGCCTACTCTATAAGTTCCTACGCCCACCCTCGTGACTTCACACCAGAAAATTTCGCCGAGTGTTTTATAGTTTTCGAAATACAGGACGTCACCTTCCTTGCCTTTTATCCACCAGAGCGAATCCATACGATAAAACCACGGATCTCTGAGCGAAGATAAAAACGCCCATAAAAGCGGCGCAAGAAGGAGGACTACATAGGCGCAAAGACATATAAGAAGCACTATTCCCAAAGGGGTGAGCTTATTTTTTATTTTATTTGTTTTAGCCGCCATAAACTCAATCCTCCCCGGGGCCGTATTTTTGAAGAAGTTTTTTAACCGCAAGCGTTACGGGTACGGCTATAATCGTGAGATATAAGCCGAGCGCGGAAAGATACGGGTAAGTCGCTCCGCCGTTTATAGTTCCCTTTAAACTTTCGGTGTAAATATACGAGCCGAGCGTATGCCAGGAGGGGTCGGGAATATTTGTTCCGTAAAACGCGACAATGTTCATCTGATTTGTGAAAATACCCGCAATGCCCGCCACAACAAAGGTCGAAACAGTCCCGAAAATCATGGGGAGAGTTATGCTTATAAACTCGCGCATACCCTTAGCTCCGTCGATTTTAGCCGCTTCGTAAATCTCCTGAGAAATTCCGCTCATCGAGTTGGAATACATTAAAACGGACGTCCCGAAACCTACAAGTACGTTATAAAACATAATGGTCGCCACGGTGTATTTGTTGTTTTCCAAAAATCCGCTTATTACAGTTTTTCCGCCGCTTATTCTTTTAACGAGCGCGGGAATGCCCGCGTCTACGAATTTACTGAAAGCACCCGTCATTACTATCGCAGACAGAATGGACGGCATAAACAAAAGCACTCTGAAAAATCCCGCGCAAGGCATTTTTTTGCTTATGTAATAAGAAAACAAAAGCCCAAGCCCCACCCCGCAGACGAGATTCAATAAATACAATATAAATGAATTTTTAAACGCGGGAACAAGCTCGGTTTTAAACAATGCCTTGAACGCCGTCGAAAAATTTACAAGCGTAAAAGTCGCGGTGTTAGACGCGACGTCGATTTTCTGAAACGCGAGCAAAATACTGTTAAAATTTACCACAAGATAAAAAATTACGAATTGAAGAATCGGCCACGCCATCATCACTCCGTAAAATATTCTGTCGCCTTTGCTTTTAAATGCTTTTTTCTTTGGCGAAGCAAGCATAAATTAAACTCCTTTTTTAAAAGTTGCCGCAAAGCAGAACGCTTCGCCCTGCTTTGCGGCATCCCGTCATTTTATCAGTTCCAGTTGTAATTGTCGAGATAGGTTTTAAGCCCCGTGAAGTAATCTTCTGCGGTTGCGCCGTTTCTGAACGCCTGTATCGCATAAGTCTGCGTGCCGCCGGCTAACGTCGAACTATACATCTCAAACGCCGAGAAATGTTGCATGTTGTTCATATACGTGGAGTTAGTCGCGTAAGGATAAACAACCTCCGATTTCTCTTTCATGTTCCAGACCGACAAACCGAAACTCGTCATTTCGCTCTTATCCGCGTCGCTTAAAGCGTAATTCAAAGCCTTGGGAGTGTTCGTGCATACCGTGAACGCGCGAAGCTCGGCGTCTGTATTGCAGAATCTGATAAATTCTTCCGCCAAAGCCTGTTTCTCTGCCGAAAGCCCGGATTTTACGCATGCGAGAGCGAAAAGCTGATCTATCATCGTGTTTTTCTTCGTCCCGTTAGCTTTTGCCGCAGTGATTTCGGCATTTGCGTTGGGAAGAGGCATGAATTTGAAGTTACGGTTTTTAGCCGCAAGATTCTGATCGTGAGTTTTGCTTACCAAGGTCTGAAAAGCGGGTGCCGCTTCGTTTTCCCACCAGATACCTTCGATTAAAATTCCGATATCCTTATTTACGCCGTCGTTAGAACCCGTGATGAAGTCTTCCTGCGCGTTAAGATGCGTATAACTCGAATTGAAAACGCCTTTTTTGCCGACGATATCGGTGGTATTTCCGCTTGCGTCCACAGCCATTTCTTCAAGCTTTTCAAGGAATTTCAAAGCGTAATATTTACCTGCCTGTCTTGCAAGATCGTTCTTGTTTTCCGTAGTTATTTTAAGAGGCGCCGCGTCTTTTACGAACGCTCCGCCCGAAATCGTTCCGAGGTCGGTAGCGTCTCCGTCCATTGTGTAGTTAAGCATCATCTGATCGTATCCTTCATAATCGGCAACAAGCGCCTGGAAGAACCAGGTGAGATAATGATAATATCTGTAACCGTTCCAGGTTATGGGCTGAACGTTCTTCTGATTCATATATTCAAGAAGAATAAAGAACTCGTCGTAAGTGGAAGGAAGTCCGTCGTCGTCGGTGTTTGAAAGTCCGTCGGGTCCGACGCTTTTCGCGTCGCCCTTATCCGCGATGAACCAGTCCTCTATCGAAGCGACTTTACCGTCCGTAAGATACGGTTCGGCGGCAAAATAGAAGTTTTTCGCGTCGAATACGTCCTTATTGTAAGTAAGTCCCGCAAAAGTGTTAGTGTGAGGAATCGCATAGTATTTTTCGTCTACCTTGAAAAATTCTTTCTGCGAATCGTCCATCTTGTCTTCGATAGATTTGCTTTCGCCGTCGAGCTTGGTCGTTACGGCAGAAGTGATATCCGCAAGCATTCCCTGATTTTTAAGAGAATAATAGTCTGCCGATTCGGCAAAATAAACTTCGTTTGAACTGTTTATTTTGGTCGCGATGTTATCCTTGTTCGCGTCGACTATTATCTGAACGCCTTTTTTACCGCCGGAAAACTCGTCGTTTGCGTGAGCGGCTTCGAATCTCTGTTTGGCGTTCATGATCCATTGCGAACCATATCCGCCGTTATAGTTATAAACATAAAGTTGCATTTTTTCGCCGTTGACCGACTCGTTTCCGCCCGCAGAGCCTCCGTCGCTGTTACCGGAAGGGGTGTTGCCGCAAGCCGTAAAAGCAAATGCCGTGACCGCACCGAGCATAAGCGCGGTAAGTTTTTTAAAAACGTTTTTCATAACACGTTTTCTCCTTTTCTTTTTTTTCGTTCGAGAAGAACCTTTTCGTCCGTAACGAAAAAACACTCCTCTTTGTGCGAAATTATTATAGCATAATAATTTTTGCAATTCAATAGCGATTTTTGCAAAATATTATTGCATTTTTGGCATTTGTATGATATGATAAGTTTATGAATAACGAAAACATCTCTTTTTATCATTCCCTCGATACGCCGACAACTCCCGATAACGTGAGCTGGGCGCCGCATCTCCACAGCAATTACGAAATTCTTTTCGTATATTCCGTGGAAGAGGCGTACTTTAACATAAGCGGCTTTAAATATCAGTTGAAATCGTTCGATTTCGTTTTCATAAAGCCCGCAACGATCCATAATCTCACGATTCCGTATTCTCAGAACTACGAGCGTTGCGGAATTTATTTTTCGGAAAACATGATACCCGACGAGTTAAAACCTGCGGTAAACAATTTTAACAGAATATATCATTTTGAAAAAGACGACCCTGTTTTTAAGGTTATCGACAGCGTTTCGGACGCGGAATTAAAATTTTCAAAAGAAGATTTACAAGCCATCCTCCCATCCGCTCTGGCTCAGATTCTTTATCATCTTAAATACTTATCCGTCGATAACGAAAACGTAGGAATTTCCAACGACGTCATCGATAAAATAATAAGGTATATAGACGAACATATAACCGAACCTTTGAACGCGGAAATTATTTCCGAGAAATTCTTCGTGAGTAAATCGTGGCTTTCTCATAGCTTCAAGAATTATTTAGGTATGAGTCTGAAAAAATATATAAATCAAAAGAAGCTTTTGACTATCGAAAAGCTTATTCCGACGGGACTTTCGTTGTCCCATCTTTCCGAAGGTTATTCCTACAACAACTACGCGACTTTTTTCCGTCAGTATAAGCAATATACAGGTAAAAAACCGAAAGATAATAAACTGAACGATTCAAAGCCGAAAGAATAAAATAATCTCGAAAAATTTCAAAATCGAACGGTAAATAACAATCTGTTTCTACCCGTGTTTTGAGCAGTAAATCTGCCGTTTGATTGTAAAACGCGCGCTTTTAACAAGAGGCTCCGATGACGATCGGGGCTTTTCTTTTGCAATAAAAAGATAGGAATAACTTACGACGTTCCGCAACGAAAAACCCCTGTTTCATTGCACTTCGATATCTCTTTACGGATTTAGGATAATTAAATGTAAAAATATTGAAAAATTAAAAGAAACCCAAAACAAAAGCACTAAAAAGTGTCTCGTTTTAGGTTTCTTTTGGTGGGCATCTTTTGCTGAGAACCGCCGCGGTGTTCCTCATCTCACCGCGCCCACATAAAAATATATCCGTCGTCCGATAGGACAACGGTTTTGCCCGAAATCTTTTCGGCAGGGGTGGAGTGCGAGAGATTATCTTGCTCTTCTCTCTTTCATTACTCTCTCCAATCTCTCGGCGACGAGCATATCTTCGCCTTTCTCATTTCTGCCGCTGTGTTCGCTTGTTATCAACTCCGCCAAGCTCTTGCTACGAACCACCGCGGTGTTCCTCATCTCACCGCGCCCACATAAAAATATATCCGTTGTCCTATTGGACAACGGATTTGCCTGAAAGGCGAATTATACTATTAAGTGCAACAGGCAAAATAAAAAAAGAAGTTCATATAAATCTATGGTATAATGTTAATAAC
>CAKQMB010000024.1 GCA_934254825.1 uncultured Clostridia bacterium
TTTTCTACGCTTTCTTTCGTGAATGCGTCGATTATTTCGAATATCTGAGATACTTTTACGTTAAGCAAATCGCTTACGATAAGCTTTTGCTTCGTTCCGTTTATGCTCCAATCTCTCGGAGTTCCTTCGTAGGTGAACATATCGTCCGCAAACGCTTTCGCGATTTCACCGATCGATACGTCGTCGAAGTACTCTTTGATATACGCGACTTTATCTTCCGCGTCGATAAGCTCGCTTACAAACTCGCAAACTTTCTTGTCCGCAAGTTTCGCAAACATTGCCTTGTCTTTCATCGGGAAGCCGAAATCGCTCGAATAATCGTCAAACGTTCTTACGAGTATGACGTTTGCAACCGATTTGATAACATCGTCCAAACCGTTATCGACTTCGTCGACGATACCGAAGATATCGCTTACGGTAACGTTGAATACGTCGCTTACGATAAGCGGCATTTCGCCCGCTCCGTTAGTCCATTTATTGCCGGGAGCCTTTTCCGCGAGCGCGAACGTCGTAATAGATGCGGCAGGTTCGGTGTCGAGCGCAAGGTTTGCGATCGCTCCGAGAGGAATATCTCCGAAATAATCGAGCAACGTGTCTTTAATATCGTCGGTCTCTATGAGATCGATGATCAGATCCGCTACGACTATATCGTAAATATAATCCTGCAAAAGGATTTTGTCGATATTCGCGAGATCGTCGCTTATCGACATAAAGTCTCTTACGGTGAGCTTGTCGAATATTCTTATTATATAATTACGTTTCTCTTCCGCAGTATGGTCGCCGAGGATATAATCGAGAAGTTCGCCGAGGTAAACCCCGAAGACTTTTCCGACGGGCGCGTAAATCTCTTCACCGCCTTTCATCCACTTGTTGTTCTCGTAAGAAATTCCGAGAAGATCCATAACGGTGAGATAATCCCCGATCATATAATCGAGACTTACCGCTTTTTCTATTCTGCTTAACAGCGTTCCTTCGGAAGTCGTGAAAATATCGATTATTCCGACGATTTTAGCGTCAAGAAGACCCGAAATACCGAAACCGAGCGTTTTATCGCCGATAAAGTACTCGTTTACCGTTCTCGTCGTTCCGTCCGATCCGACGTAAGACTTAACTTCGCTCTTCATTCCGTCGTAGAAAGCAAGGAAGTCGCTCAGAGCGATATCTGCGAACGCGTTCTTGATATAAGAGACCTTGTCGTCGGCATTGATAAGATCGTATACGTTAATGTTGAATACGGCTGCCAGAACCTTTCTTTCGGTTTTGTAATCGCCGCCCGCAGTCTTATTGTCGCAGGCAAATCCGTTGAGTTTAAGGAAGTCGCCCACAAACATCGCAAGCGGTTCGTAAAGGATATCGCCGAGTCTTCTGTTGTAGAAATATTCGGCAATCCACAACGAATTATCCTTGGATTTATCTCTGATATCTCCGAACGTGTAGTTGGAAAGCTCGGTGAGAAGATCCTTGAACAAGCCGTTTATCGTGTAAACCTTGTCGGCTTCCTTTTCGCCCGTGCAGGTCATTTCGCTCTCGAAGCCTGCGTAAGATTTGAACACTTCGTTATAAATCGGCATGAGAACCGTTCCGACCTTGTAGGTCATAAGCATATCGAGTACGCCCTGAGGATCGGTCGCTACGACATAAACGCCGCCGATTAAAAGAAGAATATACGTCGTCGGGCAGCTGTAAAGCTGATTAAGGATATCCGGGCATTCGTTTCCGTCCGCGTCGTACCACTTGCCCGCCTCTTTATCGTATCTGTATCCGCCTATTCCGTTGGTATTTCTCAAAAAGTCGCCGACAAGTACGGGGTCGGTGATATTGTCGCAGATATAGACTATAAGATCTCTGAGATCTGCGGGAAGCATACCTTCGAGGTCGAATTTCGCAAGCGTTCCGTCGGGGTTAAGCTTAATACCCGTCTTCACTTTAAGAATTACGCTTACGAGTTCGGCAATGCTGATATCGGTTATGCCTTTAAGACCAAGGTTTTTCTTGATTACGCTTTCGTTTTCGCTACCCTTTAAGATATCGTCTATGTAATCTCCGAGGTGGTGTCCTTCCGCGTCGTTATCCGTTATCTTATTAAGTATCTTGCAAACGTTTTCCTTTATCAGATCACTCTGCGTTGCAGTGTCGATTATATCGCCGAGCGTTACTTTGAACACGTCTCTCACGATAAGAGGAAGTTTGCTTACGGTTTCGCTTCCGAGCGGAATTTCCGCGATCTGTCCGAGCGTTATGTCGTATACGAGACCCTTGATATACGCTACCGGATCTTCGTCTTTCAATATATGATAGATAAATTCGCCGACTTTCTCTTTTTTGATCTTGTCGAAAGCTTCATATTCGTCGAGATATGTAAGACCGAGGTCGAGCATATAATCGTTGAACGTTCTCGCCCACGACGCGTCTTCGGGACGGTTGTTTATCGGGTCGCCGAAGATCTCGTCCGTTATCGAAAGAACTATATCCGCCGCGCTTGCATGTTCGCCTAAGATCGCGTCGAATATCGTTGCGAATTTAAGGTTGAATACGTCCGAAAGGATAAGCGGAAGATCGCCGCTTGCCTTATTCATTCCCCATACGTTCGTGTATTTTCCTCTTACGCACTCGTCGGAAAGATCGGGAATTATTATATTGATAAGGTCGCCGACCCTTCTTCCGGGGAATATTTCGTTGAATATGTCTACGATCGCGTTCGAGCCGCCCTCGTTGATTTTATCTACGATAAATCTGATATCTTTAACGGTTATATCGAGAATATCGCCGAGCATTACCGCAAGATACGTTCCGTCCGATTTCTTCCAGCCTTTTCCGTCTCTTTCCACGGCGACGAAGAATGCGACTATATCGCCTATCCGCGCGTCTTTGAAGTACTCTTCGAGTTTATCGAGAGCGTCGTCGCCGAGCATATCTTTAATGAAGTCTCTGACGACAACGTATTTAATTCCGGCAAAGAGGTTGCTGTCGTTCAGGTCGTAACCGAAATCAAGAACGTAAGCGTGGAAAGTATGACTGAATATATCGGCTATCGCGCTTATTCCTTCCTTAACTCCGCTCTGAGCGAACGCGTCCGCGATATCGAGAATATTGTTTATCGTAACGTCGAACACGTCGCTTGCGATATACGGCATATCGTCCGCGCCGTAAGTCCACTTGCCGCCGTTGGGCTTGGTGTCGATCGCGAGGTTCGCAAACGCGCCGAGAGGAATGTTACCGAGATATTTTCTGAGAATATCGACTATATCGATTTTGTAAACGAAGATGTCTTTGAGAACGTCCGCTATTACAATATCGTAAATATAATCCTGCAAGATGATCTTGTCGACATTAGCGAGGTCTTCGCTTATCGAAAGGAAGTCTCTTACGGTAAGGTTGTCGAAAATATCTATTATGTACTCGATTTTCTCGTCGTCCGTGTAATCTCCGAGAAGGTGATCGAGAAGTTCGCTTAAATAAATCGAGCAAAGACTACCGAGCGGCGCGTAAATTTCCTCGCCGTTCATCGCCCACTTGCCGTTCTCGTAAGAAATACCGAGAAGACCCATAACGGTAAGATAATCTCCGACCATGAAGTCGATACTTACCGCGTTTTCTATTTTTTCTAAAACAGTTCCTTCTTCTGTCGTGAATATATCGATTATTCCCGCAATTCTCGCGTCCAAAAGAGCGGAAACGCCGAGACCGAGCGATTTATCGCCGATAAAGTATTCGTTTACCGTTCTCGTCGTTCCGTCCGAACCGACGTACTGCTTGCTTTCCGACTTGATCTCGGTGAAAAGCTCTACGACGTCGATAATTCTTACGTCTTTGAAATACGGGTCTTTGAGTTTATCGAGCGCGTTTTCGCCGAGCATATCTTTGACGAAATCGCTGACGACAACGTTGCTTATTCCGTCGAAGAAACGTTTTTCTCTCATATCGTAACCGAAATCGATTACATACTCGTAGAATTTATGTTTGAGAATTACTTCCGCGGCTTTGATCGCCCCGCCCTTTACGTCGGACATAAATTCCGTTACGATATCTATTCCGTTTTCGACGCTTATGTCGAACAGGTCGGACAAAATCGCGTAAACGTAATGATCGCCGCTTATCCAGCCGGTCTCGTCCTTTCTGAGATCCGCGAAATACTGAACGATATCGCCGACTTCGACTTTACCGAACTTGCTGTCTCTTACGGTTTTGAGGATATCGTCGGACGCGATAAGTTCGCGGACGAACGGAGCGATGCCCACGTCTCCGACTTTCTGAATGAAATACTTATCGGGAGAAACGAGTTCGGCAGAGAAGGAGAGCGCGTCTCTTACGGTTATATCGTCGATAATTCCGTAGAAATAATCCTCTTTCTCCTGATCGGTATACTTTTTGGTAAGATCGAAGATATGATCGAGGAGATCGTAAACGTTTACGGAAAGAAGTTTTCCCAAGGGCGCGTAAATCTCGTTACCGTCGGAATTTTTCCACACTTTCGCGGCGGTATCGTAATCGAACCCGAGGAAAGTGTAAACGTAATCGCCGATCATATGATCGATATTTATCGTCGCGTCGTCTCTCGGCATGAAGAAGTAATAAGCAAAGCCGTTATCTTCTTCCGAGAGAATGAAATCGAGAATACTCTGAATAACGCCGTATACGCTCGTTTTCAGAAGGTCGGTTATACCGACGCCGAGCGAAAGACCGTTACCGTCTTCCAGAACGTAAACTTCTTTGCCGTAATCGTAACCCGCTTCCGTTACGGTAACGAGTTTCATATTGAGAACGGGAGCGAGAAGTTCGCCGAACGTAAGGTCGCCGTAAATGGCTTTGATAAGGTCTTCGATATTCACTTCGCCGTTAATAAGGTCGAAAATGAAATTTATGTATACTTCGTTTTTGGTGTTGAATATGGGATCGAGCAAGCCCGCAAGCTCTTTGAGCGGAGTGAACGTGTACTTGCCGTCGACTATATCGGTTATGTACGGTCTGAACGTTTCGCCGAAATCGAGATCGCCGATAGCGTCGATAAGATCCTGTCTTAACGTTTCGGTGTCTCCGCTGTCGACAAGATCCATAACGTACTTCGTCGTGAGCTTATCCCATTCGAGGACTCTGCATATGAATTCGTTTACTTCCGTGTCGCCGAGAACGGTTTTGTTCACGGAGTCGTAACCGAGAGCGAACGTAAGCAAACTGCCGAGACTGACGTTTAACGCTTTGTCCGTCATAGTCTCCTCGATGAGATCTCTGTCTCCCGAGAAGAACAGATCGAGCGAAACGTTCAGAAGGTCGGCAAGACCTTCGCGCGCAACTCTGTCGCCGAGGATCCATACGTTATACTCTTCGTCGTACGTCGCGCCGATAAGGTCGCCGAGTTTAACGCCTTTAAGTTCGTCTTCGAAATCGTAGCTGCCGTTTTTATCGAACGCCGCGGCGATCTGCCAGAGTCTTATTCTTAAAAGCTTGCTGAGTCCGCCGACGGGCGCGCCTTCCGCGTCAACGAAGTACGCGCTGTCGCCGACGCCTATTTTTGTGAGACCGAGAAGCGGACCGACGAAGTCGCCGATGCACGTTTCGGGCATGAAACCTTTGATTATTTCGGAGTAGGAGAGTGTGTCGGAATTTCCGAGTTCTTTTAATAAGCTGAATAATCCTTCGATACGGAGATCGTATACGACGGCGAGGACGTCGCTTACCCTTTCGCCGTCCTTATACCAGTAGCCGTCTATTCTTTCCGCGCCTAAAATCGAACCTATGTACAAGCCGCCCGCGGCGGATTCTACAAGTCCGTAAATTTCGTCCAAATCTATTTCGTCCTTACCGAAGCAGGAAACGAAATCTCTGACCTTTATGTCGAGAATACGGGCAAGAGCGTCGTTTACGCGGTTGCCGTCTTTATAGTAAACGCCGTCCGTGTACTGTATGCCGAAAAGCTCGCCCAGACCTTCGCCGAACGACAAATCGCCGCTGAGGTCGCATATCGCCCCCACGACGTTCTTTCTTATCTGCGTAAGCGTAAGATCTTCGCTTTCCGAACCAACGAGATCTCTTACCGAGAAATCGAGAAGGTTGCCGAGAAGCTTACTCTTGAACTTCGTTCCGTCGGGTTTGATCCAGTCGCCGTTTTCGTCTTTACCGTAACCGAGAGACTCGAAAACGTCGCCGACGGTAAGATCGCCGAAGATAAGGATGATTTTATGTATTCTGTCCGAAGTGGAAGCCGCGTCCGTTAAGGCGTGGTAAACGTCGGTAAGATTGAGATCCGCGAGGAATTCGAGAAGACCCGTTATTCTTACGTCGCTGCCGTCTTCTTTCGTGACATACCAGTATCCGCCCTTTTTGGTCAGACCGAAAAGAGTACCGAATCTGATACTGTCCAGAAGCTTATCGATAACGAAAACGTAATGATCGTCGCCGCTCGTAACGTCTTTCGCGAAAAGGTCTCTTATTTTAATCGGCGCGCCGTCGTCGCCGGTGAACACGCCGTCTAAAACGGCGGAGACGTTCTTATCCTCTTCGATACCTACGCTGCGGTAAAGTTCGCCGAGCGTGAGTTCGCCTATCGAAGAAAGTCCGCCCGAAACGAGTTCGTCGCCGAAAGAGGAAGAGCCTACGAGCGGATTGATGATTCCGCCGAGTTTAAGGTTGGAAACGAGATTGAGCGCAACGGGTTTGCCCGCTCTGACCTCGTACTTATCCCCTACCTTTTCGAACATACCGGGGAGAATTCCGCCCACGGTAAGGTCGGATATCGCGCTTATTATAACGGGAAGCTCGGTATTCTCGTCTTTTGCGAGAAGGGAGCCTAAGCTGTATTTCCGAAGCTTTTCACGCTGATCGTAGTCCAGGATCGTGTCCGCGGGGATAAAGCTCATAAACGCGCCGAGCGGAATTTCGGAAAGGAATTCCTTGACGTCTACCTGCCCCGATAAAAGCGAGAACAACGAAATGGATTTCAGATCGTCTATGTACGGCTTGTTGTTCGGGTCGGACGTGTCGATAATATCCGAACCGGCAGCCTGGTTGATAAGGTCCACAAGATTGAAGCCGTAATCTCTTTCGAGGTCTTCGATCGTGTAGTTCTGGGGCGCTTTGAGCGCTTTTGTGACAAGCGCGATAAGATCCTCGGTAGAATACTTGCCGAGGTCGCCCAGCGCGTCTTTCAGACGGTCTTTATCCTCAGGGAGTACGTCCGAAACCGTAAGATTTCCGTACAGGTAATATACGGAAGTGGCTATCGAGCCGACGGTTGCGGAAATACCCATGATGATACCGAGTAAAAGACACAGCAGCCTTTTGAAAAGTTTACTCATAACAGCATCTCCTACGTTGCATGTGAGTTTTCCGTTATATCCCCGCGATCGCTTTCGCCCGCAGGCGTTCACGCACGCACGAATATAATAGATTTGCTTTTTTATTATATATTTTTACAAGAGTTTTGTCAATCGGACGGAAAAAATTTTTGCGAAAATCGCCTCGGCGGACAAAAAAAACGAAGAAAAATTTACTTTCGTTTTACTTTCGCGTTTTTTGCCCTTTGCCGACTCCCGCCGCCCGTTCCCGCAAGACAGAGTTTCCGCCGCCGTTTTACACGAAAATCGCCCCGTCGGAATAAGTTCCGTTAAAAAATTTTCGCCGCTTCCCTCAATCGTTTGCTTTTTTCGTGATTTTTGATTATAATGTGAAATAACGGCTTGCCGATATAAAACTCAGGACGAAAAAATGATAGATATAATAGTCAATCCCGTGGCTAACGGGAAAAAGTCGCTTAAATTTTTGAAAGTCGCGGAAAAGCGACTCAAAGAAAGGGGCGCGGAATATAAAGTACATTTCACCGAAGCGCCCAAACACGCGACGAAAATCGCCGAAAAACTCTCGGAAAGATCGGATACGATAATCGCGCTCGGCGGAGACGGAACGATAAACGAAGTTTTCAACGGAATAGACGCGGAAAAGGTTAAATTCGGAATAATCCCCTGCGGAAGCGGCAACGATTTCATCGCTTCGGCGGGAATTCCCGAAGACCCGTCCGCCGCCGTCGACCTTATTTTAGACGGCGAAGCGAAACCCACCGACTATATGGTTTGCGGCGGGGTGAGAGGGCTTAACATAATAGGCACGGGAATAGACGTGGACATACTCAAAAGATGCCGCGAAAGCAAAATTCTGAAAGGAAAACTGCAATACGTCGTGTCGCTTATCATATCGCTCATCAAATTCGTGTTCTATAAATTCTACATAGTGAGAGACGGTTCGGACAAACGAGAGGAAAAAGAAGCTCTGATCGCCTGCGTGGGCAACGGAAAACGGTTCGGCGGCGGCATAAGAATGTGTCCAGAAGCCGTTATCGACGACGGACTTCTGGATTTCGTAATCGCGGGCAAGCTCAAAAAAGGCAAAATCCCCGGCGCGTTCGTCAAGCTTATGAAAGGCAAAATTCTCGAACAGGATTTCACTTCTTTCGAAAGAGTCGAGCATATCCGTCTCGAATTCGATAAACCCGTTACCGTTCAGGTAGACGGCGAACTTTACGACGGCTTGGACTTCGACCTTTCGATAGTCAAGGGCGGCGCGAAAATTTTCCGCCCGTAATTCAACGCCCCGACAACGCTTACTCCCCTTTCCCGGGGGAGTTTTTTTTGCGCCGCAATTTTAAGCGCGAATACAAAAAGAGCTTAACGCATACACATTTTGTATGAAATTCATCAAAATGCACGCCGCGGGTAACGATTACGTTTACGTCGACGGCGATAAGTATGACTTTGCGGACGTTTCCGCCGCGGCAAAAAAAATATCCGACCGTCGGTTCGGCGTCGGATCGGACGGGCTTATCGTTCTCTCCTCCGACAAAACGGGAAAAGCCGACTTTTTTATGCGTATTTTCAACGCCGACGGGTCGGAGGGCGCGACCTGCGGAAACGGCATAAGATGCTCCGCCGTTTTCGCTTATCTCACAGGCAGAACGACCGCAAAAAAAGTGACCGTGAGAACTCTTTCCTCCGTCCACACGGTGACGTTCGAAAAGCGCGGATCCGAGTTCTTTTCCTCCACGGATTTTCCGTTGCCGAAAGTTTTACCGAGTCCGAAAATTCCCGATAAAATCTTTAATTTTAAAAACGCGGAAGCAAATTTCGCATTGGTCGGCAACGGCAATTTACACGCCGTGTTTTTCGACGCGGAAAAAAGCGCGGAAGACATTTCGAGGTTGCTTTTTTCAGCCGGGATTTTCCCCGACGGAGTGAACGCGGAGAGCGCGAAAATCGACGAAGGAAGCATAATCTGCGACGTGTGCGAGAGGGGGTCGGGGACGACTTTTTCGTGCGGAAGCGGAGCCGTCGCGACAGCTTTCGCTGCCCGTGAAAAGCTTAATTTCAGGCTTGACAGTTATCCGATTTTAATGCGCGGCGGTACGCTTTTTGTGCAATTCGACGATAAAAAATCCTATCTCGGCGGAACGGTAACACCCGTTTTCGAGGGCGAAACGTTTGAAACGGAGGACTTTCCGAATGAAATTCAACGATAATTTTTCACGTCTTCCCGCCTCTTACGTCTTCGCTTCTATCGCCGCGAAAAAAGCTCTCGCAAAGAAAAAATGGGGGAACGAACTCGTCGATCTCGGCATAGGCGACGTTAAACTTCCGCTTTTTAACTGTGTGAAAAACGAAATGCAAAAAGCCGCCGAAGAGCTTACGAAAGCCGATAAATTCAAAGGTTATCCGCCCGCGACGGGGTATGATTTTCTCAAAAACGAAATCGTCGAGGACTATAAAAAATCGGGGATTTACTTATCTCCCGAGGAGATTTTCATAAACGACGGGGCAAAAGGCGAACTTTTTTCCATAAACGCGCTTTTGGGAAAAGGAAGCAAAATTCTGTTTCCCGTTCCGTGTTACCCCGCGGGGACGGAGTCGGCTGTTCTTTTCGGAAACGAACCCGTACTTTGTAAAGCGGACGAAAATCAGGATTTCCACCCGCCTTTTTCAACCGCATGCGACGCGATTTACCTTTGTTCGCCGTCCAATCCGAGCGGGAAAGCACTCGGCAGAAAACAGCTCGAAGAATGGGTCGATTACGCCGTTTTTTCGGGCGCGACGATTTTTTTCGACGGAGCTTATTCCGATTACGTTTCGGAAGGCGGCGTGAAATCGATTTTCGAAATCGAGGGGGCAAAGCGTTGCGCGGCGGAAATAAGGTCTTTCTCGAAAGGCTACGGTTTTACGGGTTTAAGGCTCGGATATATCGTCATACCGAAAGAACAACCCGAACTCAACAAACTCAGGACACGCCTTTCGGGGTGTCTCGACAACGGCGTTTCTTACGTCGTCCAACGCGGCGGCGCGGCTTGTTTTACCATAGAAGGACAGGCGGAAATGAAAAAGCGGGTGAACTATTACAAAACCAACGCCGCAATAATAAGGCAGGCGCTCGGAAAAATCGGCGCAAAATGCGTTTCGGAGGGCGACTCGCCTTATGTTTACGCCCGTTGCCCGAGCGGTTTCACCGACGAAACGTTCTGTTCGTTTTTATCGGATAAAGCCGGCGTTATCGTAACCCCGGGAAAGGGATTTTACGAGCAGAACGGCGAATATTTCCGAGCTTCGGCTTTTCTTTTCCGCGAAGATGTTTTAAAGGCGGCGGACAGAATATCGTCGCTCGGTTAAAATTATAACGGTTTGCCGTAACCCGCCGCTTTTTCGCGTTTCAAGGAAAACGCTCCGCAATCAGGCAAAAAACTTCTCTATACCGCCCGCTATCGTCTCCGCGATTTTGTAAACGAGCGAAAATCTGACGAGTCCGAGATTTCCGCCCGCGCCCGGGTCTTTTTTCTCGTCGACGATGCCGATGATCGACACGTCGCCCGTGTCGCTTAAATTTTTATTCACGCCGAGTCCCGGTTTAACCGGCGAATCGGAAACCCGCACCCCGCCGACCTCTTCTTTTCTGCCGACCGCCGCGTCTATCGCGACGACTTTTCCGTAAGGACAGATTTTTTTGACGAATTCCGCCGAAGCGTTTACGTCGCGGGCGGTAAGCGGGCGTTCGAGAGTTCCGAAAACATAGGTTTTCCCCCGTAATTTTCGTTCTAACAGCGTTCCGATAAGAGGTCCTAAACTATCGCCCGAAACGGCGTCCGTACCGATACACACGAACACGGGCAGACTATCTCCGACGAACAATTTCAATGCCCGCGCGATATTTTCTTCGGCGCGGGGGCTGCCCGCGCAAATTGCATACGTTCTCATAAATAGTATTATTTACACAAAATTATTTCTTAAACGCTTGCAAAAAACCTGTTTGTGTGGTAAAATCAAATAAAGTGATAAGATAAAAAGGGGTATTCCCGTTTTCGGGCTTGTCTTATTACGGGAGGATTTACCTGATGGCTCCGATAGATTTCATATGTATTGGAATAATGGTCCTTTTCGGCTTGATAGGACTTTGGCGAGGACTCGCAAGGCAACTTATGACGTTGTTTTGCTGGTTTTTTTCGCTTATCGCGGCAATAATGCTCGTGCCGCTTTTCTACAAGCTTTTGTTTGCGGACGGCGCGGCGCTCGAATCGTTAAGAATTACGTTGGAAGGAGCGTTCAAGCTTTTTTCGGTTGCGAAACTCGATGAAATCGCGGCGGCTAACGGCATCGTGAACGGCGGCGCGATAATGGCAAGATGGGTCGTTATGTTCGGCGTATTTTTGCTTTTATGGATAGTGATCACGATCGTATTCAAGCTTTTGAAACTCGCTTTAAAACCCCTTGCGAACAAAGATCCTCTGTTCGAAGTCGACAGAATTATCGGATTGTTTTTCGGACTTGCGATCGGGTTTGCGTTATGCGTGCTTATCCTTTCGATACTGTATATTTTAAGAGAAAACTCGCACGAAATCGACAATTTCCTTACGAACACCATAACCTCGGGATGCCTTACGGAAAAACTCGTATGCCCCGTGGTAACAAAATTCGAGAGTTATCTGAAATCCTTATGGAACGTGTACAAAACCACCGTTATCCGATAAAACTCTCCCGATAAAAAAACAAAAACGCCGCCGAACTTCAGAAATCCGAAGTTCGGCGGCTTATTTATTGTCTTTTAAATCAAACCTTTCAATTTTTATGAAAATATTTTTTATATGAATTTTAATCGTCCTCGTGCTTTTCGTGAACGAAAATCCTTATCGGCGTACCCTCGAAGCCGAAAGTCTTCCGAAGCGTGTTTTCGATATAACGCTTATACGAAAAATGCATAAGATCGGCGGAATTGACGAAAAGAATGAACGTCGGCGGACAAACTCCGTCCTGCACGCAGTAGTAAATTTTAAATCTCTTTCCGTTTTTCGTCGGCGGTTCGTTGGCGCGGACCGCGTCCGAAACGACGTCGTTGAGCGTTCCCGTGGTGATACGCTTTTGCGCGTTCGCGTAAACTTCCTCGCAAAGAGGGAATATTTTGTTCGTTCTCTGCCCGTTTTTAGCCGAAATATAAATGGATTTATAGTAATCCATAAACGCGAGATCGCATTTGAGCTTGTTCTCGAATTCGTTTATGGTGTGGGTGTCTTTTTCGACTTTATCCCATTTGTTCATTACGATTATCGACGGTTTGCCCTGTTCGTGAACGTAACCCGCTATTTTAACGTCCTGCTCGGAAAGTCCCTCGAACGCGTCCACAACGATAAGACACACGTCCGCTCTGCGGATTGCCGCAAACGAACGCAAAACGCTGTAATATTCGAGATCTTCGGTGACCGAACGCTTTCTTCTTATGCCCGCCGTGTCGATGAGCATATACTTTTTGCCGTCGACTTCGAGCGGAGTGTCGATAGCGTCTCTCGTCGTGCCCGCAATGTCGGAAACAATCGTTCTGTCGTAGCCTAAAAGGGCGTTTGTAAGCCTCGATTTGCCCGCGTTCGGCTTGCCGACGATAGCGATTTTAAGCCTTTCGTCGTCATCTCCCGCGTCGACGGGTTTAAAATGCGAACAAACTTCGTCTAAAAGATCGCCTAAGCCTTTGGATTGCTCCGCGGAAATACCTATCGGGTGTCCGAGACCCAGTTCGTAGAAATCGAAAAGAACTTCGGCTTTGTAATTGTCGAGTTTGTTTACGGCAAGGACGATAGGTTTGCCCGAACGGCGTAAAATCTCCGCAACGTCGTAATCCGCCGCGGTAAGTCCCGTTTTCGCGTCGCAGAAAAAGATTACGACGTCCGCCGTTTCGATGGCTATCGTCGCCTGCTTTTTGATATGCGTCCACATTTCGTCCTGCGATTTGATTTCTATTCCGCCCGTGTCTATGAGCGTGAACGCTTTGCCGCACCACTCGGCGTCGGCGTAAAGCCTGTCTCTCGTTACGCCCGGAGTGTCCTCGACTATTGAAATTTTCTGACCCGTAACCTTGTTGAAAAACGTGGATTTTCCGACGTTCGGTCTCCCCACGATCGCTACGAGCGGTTTGTTGTTTGCTGCCATTATGTTACCTCTTTATGCGGGGTCGCATATTAAAAATGTTAAAATCTTTATCAAAAAGTCCGCCTATAAGCCGATTATCGGCGGTTTTGCCCGTTTATCGCCATTAAAAACCGAACATTAAAGAACGTGGAATTTCGCGTTGAGTTTTTCGAAAATCTCGTCGGCAATTCCCTCTCCGCCGAAGTTTTGAAGTTTATCGACGGAATTTTGCATAGCCGTGAATTTTTCCGAACCGTTCAAAGCCTCCTCGATAAATTTAACGCTTTTTTCGGCGTCGAAAATCCTTACCGCGTCGCCGACATACGAAACGTAATGTTCGGCAATGAGTTTTTCTATCGTGTTCGCCGAGTGCGTTACGACGATCGGAACGTGGAAAAACGCGGGTTCCAAAAGTCCGCTGCCGCTTTTGCCGAGATAAAGATCGGAAGCGGAGATATATTCGAGAATATTCTCGCAGAACTCGAACGGATAAAACGCCGTTTTAAGCCCCGTGCCGAGTTTGTCGAGCCGAGCTTTCAGTTCGGGATTTTTCCCGCAGATCGCTATCAGATTTATCGGCAGATCCTTTTCGAGAAGAAGCTTGCATATCTGCTCGGTGAGACCTATGCCGTAACCGCCCTCCATAAGAAGAACCGTGAAACGATCTTGCAGTCCGAGTTTGTTTCTCAGAACGCTTTTATCCCTTTCGACCGAAAAAGCTTCCTGCCTTATTGCCGTGGGAACGAGTTTCAGATTATCCTCGTTAAATCTTTTCGGAAATCTTTTCATCGCCCGTTTATACCCTTCCGGAATGGAGATCATATCGAGATCGCAAGGATAGCGAAACAGGGCGTTTAAATGCGCGTCGGGTCCGTACATAGCCGTTATCGGCTTGTTTTCGAGCCTTTCGGCATAATAATTCGTCGCCCAGTGCGTCGAAACCACGCAATCGGGTTTCAGCTCGCGCATATGCTCCATAGAGTCTCTGAACAGATTTTTATAAAGCTTGGACATCACGAACCAGCTCGAAACTCTCGGTCCGAACAAGTTCATACAGGCAATGTTCAGATAGCCGTAAAAATTGCATTTGTTGTACATACGGACTTCGTTACATAGCCTTTTTTCGAATTTTTGCATAGCTTCGCTGCCCGTTTCTTTGAAAAAATCCGAACGGACGACTTCGAAATATTCGCCGTATTTTTTTTCAAACGCGTCGGCAATGGACTTTTCCGCCATAATATGCCCGAAGCCCGCTTCGACAAACGGGAATACCACTCTCGGTTTTTTTTCGCTCATTTTTTTAAGTTTGCCTCCGATGTCGCCGAAATAACGAAGTTTCCGCCCGATAGAAAATCGGCTTGCGTTCGTTATATACGCTATGTGCGTTTTATACGCTGTGTACGTTATTTACGGCATTATTCCCCGAATATTTCTTGTCTTTTGTTTTATAAATCTTTTTGATTTTGCTAATCTGCCTGTTTTTCCGGCAAATCCTTTTTATTTTTATAAATCCGTTTTTCCGCAACGACGATCACGAACATTACGAAAAACACCTCGTAAGGTACGAAATAGATTATATCGAACAGCGACGCGACCATAAATGCGATAATAAAACAGAACACAAAGAATTTTCCGTCGAATTTTTCTTTGATAAATCTTATCGCAATATCGACAAGCGCATACGCCGTGGCGATCAACCCGCAAAGTCCGCTCGAACCGACGAGCTGGAAGAAGAAGCTGTGATAAAGCGCGCGGAACGGCGAAAACGAACCGCCGACGGCTTTGATAAACCGCGGATCGTAACAAGGATAAGCAAATCCCGTGCCGAAAATCGGCGCCTCTTTAAAATATTCCACAGCCATTTTCCAATATTTGTTTCTGCCGTTGAGTTTCGGTCCGGTACTGGGACGAATATAATCGATTATGTCCACGTCGCACGCAACCGTTATGATCGCGAGCGCGACGAGCGCGAGAACGACAAACGCGCCGTAAACAATGAAAAACGTCGATTTCTTTTCGAGTTTTATCGCCACGAACACGGACAGCACGATAAAGAGCGGTCCGCCGACAAGCATTGCCGTTCTCGAAAGCGAAAGAACTATCGAAACAGCCGCCAGAAACGCGAGAAGTTCGTAACCTATATAGCGTTTCGTCGTGTAAATCTTATAAAACACCGCGGGAAGGAGAAACGCGAGCATCGCGCCCGACTGATTGCTTACTCCGCACCCCGTAACGAGATACGGCTTCCAATTCATTATCGAACCGAAGAAATATCCCGATCGCATACAGTTTTTCCAATTATCGGGTAAAAATTCAAACGGCGGTAATAAATTCAGGATATAAACGTAAATAATTTCGAGCGAAATTATAAGCGCGACTCCCGAAAACAACGTCATCGCGAAATCTAAAAGTCCGTCGAAGCAATCGGTAACGCCCGACAAAACCGCGTAAAGCCCGAGATAGGACGCCACGCCCACGAGCGAAAACAAAACGCTTTCCCCGTAATGATATTCTTTTGCCGACGAAACGCCCGATAAAACGAGCGATACCGACACCGCGATAAGCGGTATGATCGATTTTGCCGTGAGAAAATTCTCCCTTCTTCTGACGCATCTGAAAATTATGCATCCGAACAAAAAGCACCCGCCGAAAACAAGGGGGATTATCGTAGAATTTCTAAGGTAATAATCCGGTCTGTAATAAGGGTTCGTCGGACTCTGCGGCGGAAAACCCGTGCTGTTTTGCGTGGAAACGACGAATATCGTAAAGAACAGAACGGTAAGCGCGGGGCGGCAATCGTCCAGAAAAACAAAAAACAACCCTCCGACGAACGCAAAAATCAAAAGCCCCGCCAGATCCCACGCCAAAGCGTGAAAAACAAACGCGATAAGGCAGACGACGAAAACAAACGTCGGTTTCAACGCAAATTTTTCAATTTTATCTTTAATTTTTACAACCGATTCAAGCATATTTTCGCCTTGTTTTCGCCTTGCCGCAAAAAAATCCGCGTACAGGCACATTCTTCCAAAGCCTGTCCGATAAAAATATATACGGATATAATACTATATTTCTTTATAAAAAGCAATCAAAGAGAGGTCGTTTAAGCTCACAGATTTTTATTTCACCGAAAATTTTAAGTGAAAACGGCTTTCGATTTTGAAAAATTCCGGAGCCGACGAAAACCCGGAATAAGGACAATCTTCCCGTTTTTGCGCCCGAAATTCAATCCGATCAAAGCAAAAAACGCCCGATAATCGACTTATAGCCCGCTTTTTATAAACATTTGTCGTAAATTCCGTTGATATGCAAAACGGGCTGTCGCGGTTTTTTTCGCCGCGACAGCCCGAATGTATTTTATTTTTTGTTCATCTGCAAGTTTTTCTTTCGTATTTTTCGTAATAACAACCTTTACACGGGTCTTTTTTCTTTGGTTTTTTACAGTTTCCGGGAGGACAACACGGACAAAAACCGCACGGAGGCATTATTATCGGCGGACATTCATGCTCGGGAGGAGGAGTACCGCCCGAACATTCGCATTTTTTCGCCGAGCAACCGATAACCGCTCCGACGACGACCGCGCCGAGAGCCGCACCGAGCAAAAAATCGCAATTTTTCATAAGTATAACCTCGGCGGCGAAAAGCTTTTCGCTTCGTTCGCCGCTACTATATATTATGCGGTAAACAGGCAAAATGTTTTCAATAATCGTCAGCGTTTGCGAGCAACGCTAAAACCCCTTTTCACGCGCACATATACCCGATATCGTCGATAGCCGTTTTTGCAATCGTAAAGCCGTTTTCGAGGGCTTCCGTGAGATATTCCCTCGCTTTGAACGCGTTCTGTCTTACATAAATCCCCTTGGCAAAGCATAGACCGAGATAATAAGCCGCTTCCGCGCACCCGATCTCCGCGCCCTTTTCCCAGCACCGAAAAGCTTTTTTAACGTTTCTTTTAACGCCGTAACCGTAATAATAATTTCTCGCGAGGAGCAAAATCGCGCCGTCGTGATTTTTAGCCGCCGCCTTTTTAAGATACGCCGTACCCCTTTTCACGTTGGTTTTCCCTTCCGCGCCGCTTACCATAATATATCCCGCCATATACGCCGCCGCGGCGTTACCGCATTTAGCCGCTTTGATATAGCAGATTTTTGCGAGAGTGACGTTTTTCTCTTCTCCGTTACCGAAAAAATACTTCTCGCCCGCCGCGAAAAAGCTCTCCTCGCGATTTAACGCTTCGCCTTTTATCAACACGCCGCTCATTTCCATACACTTCTCCTTTACGGAATTTTCCGCCGAAACGCGCTTAAAAATCGCCTCAACGTATTCCGCAATTCAATTTACGAGCCTATTATACGGCATATATCTTGACATATGCTTGTCATATATATAAATAAAATCCGAAATAAGCGGCAAACAAAAAACGCCGCGAACAATTATCGCAAAGTCGATATATAAAAAAGGTTGCGGCTCTGTCGGAAAAAGACAGAAACGCAACCTTTTTGTTTAATTCGGGCATTTTCGCCCGCAAACTTTAATTACTTTTTAAGAAATCCGAAAAGACCTTTTTTCTTATATTCCTCTTCCGTGATTTCTCCTACCTTATAACCCGTGTTTTCGATAGCGGTTTTCAAAGCTTCTTTATCTATCGAAGTCTCGCTTTCTATCACTGCTTCGTTTTTTACATGCGAAGCCGTTACTTTTTTAACGTAACAGCATTTTCTGATAACGTCGCAGATATGCGCTTCGCACATACCGCATCTCATTCCTTCGATTTTCAAAACAGTTTTAATCATTTTCTTATTCTCCGTTAAACAAATTTTCTTAACCGACAATATTATCGAAATCACAATCAGAACTGTCAGAATAATAATTAAGATTTCCCTTATGTTCATCGATTTTTCCTCGGTTTAAATTTTTTTGCGAATATAATTTTTTTTCGTCGGATAAATTATTCGGCTTTTAAGCTTTCGACCATATTGATTTTCTTATTTTTCCTTGCGATCATAAAGCCGACCACGAGCGAAACGCCCAAAGTTACGACGATACCCGAAATAAAGGTAAGAGGTCCTAACATCATATTCATTTCGTACTCCGAAGCGAGGGCTTTGATAAGATAATCGAGGGTGAACACGCCGAGCGGCAAACCTACGACCATTCCGAATACGGTTATCCACAAGTTCTGCTCGATAAGAAGTCGCCCTATCTTTTTATCTCTGAACCCGACGACTTTAAGCGTAGCCATTTCTCTGTAACGCTCGGCATAACTCATCGTTCCGAGGTTATACAAAACGACTATTCCGAGCGCAACGCCCACCGCCACGAGAAGGATTATCATCTCGTTCATGATTTGCAGGAAGGTGTCGAACGTTTTTATAAGTTCGTCTTTTTCCTGAATGGTTTTGATCACGTCGTAAGGAGCTTCGCCTTCGACGGCAAGTTTGTCGTTATCGATAGTTTTCGCGGAAGCGTTCGTGTAAA
The DNA here is from genome assembly GCA_934254825.1 of uncultured Clostridia bacterium. GTDB lineage: Bacteria > Bacillota > Clostridia > Christensenellales > Borkfalkiaceae > UBA10281. The sequence continues at coordinate 18,894 of CAKQMB010000024.1, forward strand.
TTGCCGTAACGGAATAATCGACGTTCATAATTTCCGCGTATTTCGCCGTTATAACTATGCTTTCGCTCTGCGAGCGGATAATATCGTTTATTTTAAAGGTATACGCCTCGTCGTTGCTCTTTCCGTAAGGTCTTACGGTTATTTCGTCGCCCTTTTTAAGATCGTACTTATCGGCTATTCTTCTGCAAACATACGCGCCGTCGTCCGAAAGTTTCAACGGGTCGAAACCTTTATCGGACATAAACTTTATCATATCATGTTCTACGGAATAAATTTCGAGCGAATACGCTTTTTCTTCGTACTCCACGGCAACGCTTCCGCTATAATCGCCGTCGTAATTTATCGTAAGGAATTTAATCGAATTTTCCTCGGCGTCGTCCGCAACGTTGATTTTGGAAACGTAATTCATCGCCGTGTTATAATACGAATCGATAAATCCGTTCATCGTGTCTCTCATACCGACCGAACCTACGACGATTACCATACACCCGACGATACCGATAAGGCTCATAAGCGTTCTCGATTTGTGGCGCATGATATCGCGCATATTCCATCTCGCTCCGAAAGACATTTTATCCCAAAGTTTGGTTTTCTCCAACGCGAGTTTTTTCATTTTCTTTGGCGCGTAAGGTCTCAGAGCGTCCGCCGCCGTGCCTTTAAGCATTTTTTTGACGGACAAAAAGCCTATAAACGTGAGGAAAACGATTATCGCCGCGACTACGACGTAACAGAACCACGGAACTACGAGTTCCCATTTCGGCATATCGAAATAAGTTCCCATCGTGCCGTTCGGGTTCATAATAATCGCGCAGATGCCTATTCCGAGCAATATCCCGAGCGCGCACCCGACTACGCCTACCGCGAACGCATAAGACGTGTAATGACGGGTTATCCGCTTGTCCTTAAAGCCGAGAGCCTTTAAAATGCCTATCTGCGTTTTCTCTTTCGCGGTGAGCCTGTGCATCGTGGTTACCATCGTTAAAATGGCGATAACCATAAACAGCACGGGGAAAATCGTTCCCATCGTCTTGCCCTCGTCGGCTTCGCCCTGCGAAAGAACGTAAGAAGACGACTCTTCTTTGGATAAAACGAGCAAAGTTTTTCCGAGTTTTTCTTCGACGGCTTTTTTAAAGGCTCAAAAGTAAAGGTAAGTTCCGCAAAAACAACTAAAAATTGAAAAACGGCAAAAACGGCGTTTTTTGCGGACGTT
>CAKQMB010000025.1 GCA_934254825.1 uncultured Clostridia bacterium
AATCTTGCCTGACGGGCGACTAATCCCTCAAATAAAGAAAAATAAAAAGCCAAAGGCAGCGCGGAAGATTTGCCAAGTGGCTTAGCGGCAAACTTCCGCGCCTTTGGATTTGATGAGCGGATATGCAACGGGTTGATTTAACGGGTGGGTTTAAAAAAAGACGTGTGCTTGTCTTCGGCGAGGCGAAGCCGAGCCGACTTGTATCAAGACAAGCACACGTCTTACAATCAACTATGCGAATTAATATGATAAAATTTGCAATTTTAAAGTATCATTTTAAGTGTTAACATGCTAATCGTTATTAAGAAATCGTTGCGTATTGAAGAGTTTTTGCGTGGCTTAAATTAAGCTTTTATGCGCCTTGCAAAAATCAGATAGTCTTTTTGAGTCTGAACATATATAACCGTTATTTTGATTCTGATTATTTTTAAGCGTAGCGATACGTCTACTTTTTGCGGTAGTGGTTCGGAGAGTTGCCTGTTATGGATTTGAAGGTCTTGAAAAAATGAGGGTAGTCGGGCATGCCGATTTTTTCGGCGATTTGCTGAATCGGTAAGTCGGTAGTTTTAATCAGGTATTTCGTCTCCATGATTCTCTTCTGAACGATGTACGCTTTCGGCGCAATTCCTTTTGCGTTTTTTATAATTGTGTAAAGTTGTTTCTGCGACAGATAAAAATGCGAGCAGAGCGACTGTATGCTTATGTCTTCCGATAGGTGTTCCTGCAAATAATCGTCGAAAATATCGATAAAGTTGTTCTGACTGATAAGTATGATTTTTTGAGACAATGCATACTCGAACAGAGCGTAAATAAGCGTTTCTATCGCGTTGAACTTTTCCGTTTCGTTGCAATATCCGCTTATTCTCTTTTCGATTTGTCCCTCGTCTTCTTTAGTTTTAAACGGACCTACGATAAACGAGCCACGATGCGGTTGGTTTCTCATCCGCAAAAATGCTTCGCACCGAAAAAGAGCGCATTTTTTGATGATTTTTTGCGAGCGTGAGGGTTGCTGTACTGGATGTACTGCGCCCGGAACGGCCGCAGAAAATGGCGAAAAAGACGCCTTTTCGGTAATTAGTGATGACGAATGGAATCCCTAAGAAATAGAAAATTCATCAAAAGTGCAAAATATGAAACAAAAAATTGTACTGATGATATAGATTTTGTTGCAAAACTATGTTATGATAAATGCGAAAAATACAAAGGGAACGTTGCTATGACAAACAAAGAGTGGTTTAAGAAAGCGCAGTACGGAATGATGGTTCATTTCGGATTGTATTCCGTTTTAGGCGGAGAATGGCAGGGAAAACGTATGGGCGGAACCATAGGCGAATGGGCGCAGGCGTATTTCCGTATTCCGAACAAAGAATACGAAAAACTTGCGACCGTTTTCAATCCTATATATTTCAATGCGGACGAATGGGTCGACATCGCAATCGACGCGGGAATGAAATATCTCGTAGTTACGGCCAAGCACCACGAGGGTTTTGCTCTTTTTCATTCAAAAGCGGATAAATTCAACGTTGTGGACGCAACTCCTTTTAAAAGAGATATTATCAAAGAACTTGCCGAATCTTGCGAGAAAAAGGGTTTGAAACTCGGATTGTATTATTCTCAGGCTCTCGACTGGCGCGAAAGAAACGCCGGCGGCTGGGGTAAAGAATGCGGACTTAACGTGGACGGAATGAGTTGGGGCAACACGTGGGATTTCCCCGATAACGACGGCAAGGATTACGGAGAGGTGTTTGAAAGAAAAATCAAGCCGCAGGTTAAGGAACTTCTCACAAACTACGGAGACGTCGCGCTGATCTGGTTCGACACGCCGCACACGATCAGCGAAGAGCAGTCGAAAGAACTTTACGATATGGTAAAAACTCTTCAGCCCGATTGCCTTATAAATTCGAGAATAGGCGCGGCGGGTTGCAAGTGCGATTATATAAGTTGGGGCGATAACGAAATCCCCGACGAATATCAGGACGGTTCGATGATGTTTGAAACCCCCGCTACCTTAAACGATACCTGGGGTTATAAGCCCTACGATCAGAACTGGAAAAGCGCGGAAACAATAAAACAAATCAGAAAGCACCTGAACGATAGAGGAATAAATTATCTTTTGAACGTAGGTCCGGATTATCTCGGGAGAATACCTGCGCCGTGCGTGGAAATTTTAAAACAGGCAAAAATATAAAAAGGTGAAGAAGATGAAGAAAGAAAAGATTTTATCTGTAGTTATGGCAACGAGCCTTCTTTTGGGAACGGCGGGCTGCGGCGGAGAGACAGGCGGAAACTCGGAAACAAACCCGAGCGACAGCAGTATGTGCGGGAAATATACCACACCGTTAAACGACGCGTATGCCCAGACGATAAACAGTCTTGTCGCGACCGACGCTTTAGGCAGAAGTTTTGGGGAAAGCGCGATAAGCGGAAGCGATAAAAACGTGGGCATGTTTTATTTCGTGTGGCACGGCGAGCATAACGAAGCGGGTATTTTCGACGTTACGAAACTCGACGAAACCGCCCCCGGCAGCCTCTGGAGCGAGCAGCCGAACACCGTTTCGCCGCTTAACGCGGCGCATTATTGGGGCGAGCCGTTATACGGTTATTACGCGTCGGACGATCCGTGGGTTTTGGAAAGGCATCTCGAACTTTTGACGATGTCGGGCATGGATTATCTTGCGCTCGATCTTACGAATATTTCGATTTACGAAAAGAACGTCCGCGCGCTTTTGGATAAAGTGGTCGAAATTCAGGCGCAAGGTTGGAATCCTCCGCGCATTTGCGCGCTGTTATCGGGCGCGGAGAACGATTCTCCCGACGACGTCGGAAGAATAACCGAATTCTACGAAAAATTCTATAAAAACGAAAAATATAACGACGTATGGTATAAAGTTGACGGAAAACCGCTTATCGGGTTGGGAATGAAATGGGCTTTCGACGGACTTTCCGACGAGATAAAAAACAGCCTGCATTTCAGAAATATTGTCTGGCCGTTCCAGACTCCTTCGTCTTATCCGAACGATATGTCCTGGATGGATTGGGAATATCCTCAGCGAGTTTACGATATGGACGGCTTTATGAGCGTTTCGGTCGCTCAGCATAATTCTTATGCGTTCAGTAAGTCCGTAAACCCCGACACCGCCGACGTTTCGTATAACGAAAACAGAGGGCGCGGGTGGAGTTATACGTCCGAAAAGAATATAGCGGCAAACGCCGTGAGAGGCACAAACTTGCAAACGCAGTGGAACACGGCGCACGAAAATCGCGCAGAGATCAAAGAAGTTATGGTCACGGGCTGGAACGAGTGGATAGCGTTCAAACTTCCCGGGACGAGTTATAAACGTTTCGATGACAACGACCTCGGCAGAGTCTGCTTTGTGGACGCCTGCAATATGGAATTCTCGCGCGACCTTGAAATGATGAAAGGCGGTTATGCCGATAACTTTTTCTTGCAGAATATGCTGAACGTAAGAGATTTCAAGAGCAATAAAGCGAAAGTCGCTTACGCGGGAGCAAAGGGCAGCCCCGAACTTGACGGAAACTTTGCGGGAGCGCGCGTTTATCTCGATTTCGAGGGCGACGCGATTGCCCGTAACTTCCGCCGCGCGGACGGAAAAGAAACTTACGTCAACCGGACTAACAGAAACGACATAATAAAAACCGAAGTCGTCAACGACGATAAAAACCTTTATATTAAGGTTACGACCAAAGACGAAATAGTCGTCGACGAAACAAAAACCAACAATATGAACGTCCTTCTCTCGGTCAAGGGTGTTTCGGGCGCGAACTGGAACGGTTATAATTTTATCGTGAACAGAATCCCCGCGGGCAAGGGTTTTGGCAAAACCAAACTCGAAAAGGTTTCGGAAAACGGCAAATTCGCATTTTCAGGCGTTACCGATTGCGACTCCTATCTTGCGGGCAATGTGTTCGTCGTTAAAATTCCGCTCTTAAGCCTCGGAATAAACTCTTCGGAGTTTACCGTGGACTTTAAAGTCGCGGACGGAATTTCCGATCAGGGAAATATCGACAACTATTATACCGACGGAGACTCGGCGCCTATCGGCAGGCTCAATTACAGATATAATTCGGGGGTATAACTTGAAAAGACTTTATTACACTTCCGAAGCGGATGTCCTTCATCATATTTATCTGAAAGAGGACGACGAATTGTCTTATTTCAGCGAATTTCACGACAGTATCGAATTTATTTTCATAACGCAAGGCAAGGTAGACGCGTTTTTATACGATAAAAAATTCGAACTTTGCGAGGGCGATATTTTCTATGCGGACAGTTACGAAGTGCACAGATACCAAAAGGCTGCGGAAAACTCAAAAGTTATCGTGTGCGTTTTAAGCCGCGAATACTTCAAGAAGTTCAAGAAAATATATAAAGACAGCAAATTCCCGACCGTTATGACGGACAAGGAGAAAAACAAGAAGTTGTTTTCTCTTATAAAGATGTGGAAAGAAGATCTTTCTTCGTCTTATCTCAAAAATACGGGGTACGCCTGCCTGTTGTTCTCTTACGTCGTCGACGCGTATCCGCTCGTCGGGAAAAAGAACATAGAGCAGAACAATTTCGTGAAGAACATTTTAGAGTATACCAATCTGCATTATACCGGAAACATAACGCTCGGCGGGATTTCGAAAGAACTCGGATATTCGATAGGATACTGCTCGAAAGTTTTGAAGTCGGTTACGGGTTATCCTTTCAACGATTACGTAAATCTTTTAAGGCTTGCTAAGGTGGACGAGTATCTGTCGGACAAAACGCGCAACACAACCAAAACTCAGATTCTTTACGAATGCGGGTTCAATTCCACGGTTACGTATTATCGCGTAAGAAAGAAATTTGCCGATATAAACGGGGGAAAAGAGTGATCGAAAACAAGAGAATGCGAAGATCAAGGAAAATCAGAATGAAAAAAAATAAAATCATTACGGTTTCGATAATAGGCGTCGGCGCAAGGGGCGGAAACGCTTACGGCGTGTATATCAATGAACTTAAGGACAAATTTAAAATAGTTTCGCTTTGCGATATAAGCGAGGTTAAACTCAAAAAATTCGGCGACAGATTCGGTATCCCCGAAAAAAACAGATTTACGTCCGAAGAAGAATTTTTCAAAGAGAAAAGAAGCGATATTTTAATCGTTGCGAGTCTTGACAAACTTCACGTAAAAATGGCGAAAGAGGGGCTTAACGCCGGTTACGACATTCTTCTCGAAAAGCCGATATCGGATAACCCGACGGAACTTAGGGAACTCGCCGAACTTGCGAAAGAAAAGGGCAGAATGGTAATGGTATGCCACGTTCTTCGTTACACGGTTATGATACGAAAGATTAAAGAAATTCTCAACAGCGGGGCAATCGGACAACTTATTTCGATAGACCACACCGAAAACGTAGTTTACTGGCACGAAGCGCATTCGTACGTGCGCGGTAACTGGCGCAAAAGCGAGGATACCACGCCTATGATAATGGCTAAATGTTGCCACGATCTCGACCTTATTCAGTATTTCATCGGTTCAAAGTGCAAGTCTGTTTCCTCTATGGGAGATCTGAGATATTTCAATAAAAAGCATATGCCCGAGGGCGCGGCGGAGAGGTGTCTGGATTGCAAATACAAGGAGCAATGCCCTTACAGCGCGGAGACGATTTATCTTAAAGCCTGGCAAAACGACGGGCGTCCCGCCTGGACGTTGCCTGTAAGCAACATTACCGACGCGTACCCCTTAACCGACGAAACTATTTTAAAGTCGCTTAAAACCACGGATTACGGAAAATGCGTTTTCGATTGCGATAACGACGTTGTTGACAATCAGACAACGATAATGACTTTTGAAAACGGCGTTACGGCGACTTTGAAGATGGAAGCATTCGTAAAATACGGCGGCAGGGATATCAGGTTTTTCGGAAGCGAGGGCGAACTCGATCTTTGCGAAGGCGCGGACAAAATAACTCTGAAGAGATATAACGACGCCGACGAAGAATGGAAGATTTCCGAACTTAAAGATGCTTTGGGTGGCAAAGGCGACGGCGACCACGGCGGCGGAGATCACAGGATGATAGACAGGCTTTACGAGATTTACACGACCGATAAAAACACCGTGGATTCGTCTTTGGAAAAATCGATAGAAAGCCACTATATGGCTATCGCGGCGGAGGAATCGAGGCTCGGCGGCGGAAAACTTGTGAAACTTGACAAATACAGAAAATAATTATCAGGGAGAAAATCATGAAAAAAATAGTAACTTTATTGATTGCGGCAATGCTTATGTCGGCTGCGCTCGTCGGTTGCGGCGGCGGAAGCAGCGGCGACAATAAGCAAAGCGACGGAAAAGAAAAGTTTAACCTCACGATCACCGTTCAGAAAGAGGGCGGCGAGGTTGAACTCATGGAACTTTTCAAAGAGGCTTACGAGAAAAAGAACCCCGACGTCAATATCGTAATCAAGGACTTTAAGGGCGCGCTCTTCGAATCTTATATGTCGAAATACGCAATGAGCGAAAAAGACCTGCCCATGATGATATGGATGCCGGATGACCAGTTCGATTATTACGCGGCGGGCGGATATTTCGTCGATTTGCGCAAATATTACGAACAAAGCTCGGATACGGACTATTCGCTTTACTACGAAAGTATGCTTCACGCGGCTTCGTATTCGGACGAATTCCGTCCCACTACTTCCTATACAGGAGATTTGTCCGGGCTTGAAGCGAATAATGCCAGACAATACGGAATATATTTCGCGCCGAGAGATTACAATCAAATTGCCATTATTTACAATAAAAAGTTGTTCGATAGTTTCGGCATAGAAGTTCCCGATACTTCCGACGGTTGGTCTTTCGAAGAGTATGTTGCGCTTATCAAACAGATAGCCGATAAAATCAAAGCAGGAGGCAATAAGGATCTTGCAAAGAGAGCTGCTAACGTTTTCCTCCCCTGGGAGCCTGTTTATACCACCGTATTCAACGCGTTGGGTTCGGACGGACTTGTGAAAGACGGAAAGTACAATTGCGCAAGCGATAAGAATAAGGAGATATTCGAATATCTGTATAATGAGATTTACAGCGTAAAACAGCGTTTCGACGCAAATGATTCCTTTGCAAACGGCACGGTGTTTATGACTACGGCTTCTCGTCCGCTCGTAAAATCTTATGCCGAAAGAATTAAAAATTCGGACGGAACGCCCGCGATTGATTTTCTTCCGTATCCCACCGAATACGTTGCCGCCGGATGTTCCGGTTACGGCATAACCAGTATTCATGAGAATGAAACTCAAACGGTTAACGGAGTAACGAAAACCGTCGGGGAACTCGCGTGGGATTTTATCAAATTTATAATTTCGGAAGAAGGGCAGGAACTTTCCGGGGCGTCGGGCTATACTCAGCCTATATTGAAATCTCTTGCGGAAACGGGCAGTTGGCTTAAAGCGATAGATGAAAATCTCAACCACAAGGCATTCGCACAAGGGAAAGAACTTTCTCAAACGCTGTTCAACGCTTTCGATCCTCAGAGCAGAGCGGGACTTCGCAGCATATTTACAACCACGTTCGGCGCGTTGCAGGACGTAAATACGGGTTCGATAAATAATATGACGAGCAATACTTTCCCGAAATACAATGACGCTTTCGATAAGGAAGCGCAGTTCTTCAATCCTTCTAAATATGAATAATAACGGTAAACTTTCAGGCTTTCAGAAATTTAAAAAAGATTACGGCGGAATAGTGTGGTGTATCCCGGTTTTGCTCGGTATATTGATATTTACGCTGTTTCCGCTGATAACTTCCCTGTATTGGAGTTTGGGTGAATACAGACAGATTTCGTCCACTCTCGGCAATCAGTCGGCTTATGTTTTCAAAGGGTTGTATAATTACATAGAGGCATTTACGGACGATTGGGGAAGAGTGTGGGGATCGTTTAAAGCCACGTTTATATACGCTATCGTCACTATTCCTACGGGACTTATCGGTTCGTATGCGCTCGCTCTTTTTCTTAACCAGAAATTGAAAGGCATTTCGGCGTTCAGGGTTCTGTATTATTTACCTTGCGTGGTACCTGCAGTCGCAGGCACTCTTATGTGGAACGCCGTAACGAATCCGGACAGCGGATATATAAACGCTATCCTCGTAAACGTTTTTAACACAGAACCTTACCCGTTTTACGGCTCTGCCGAAACCGTGTATCCTACTATATTGATGCTTAGTGTATTCGGTTGGGGCGGAAATATGGTAATGTGGCTCGCTCAGATGCAGAACGTTCCGGAGGAACTCTACGAATCCGCCGATCTGGACGGCGCGAGTTATTTTACGAAAGTATTCAATATAACCGTTCCCATGACAACGTCGATGATTTTTTACCAATTGATAATGGGAATAATCGGCTCGCTGCAGACGTTTTCCGCGTATTATCCGATATTTACGAATCCGGCGAACCATGCGGCTAAAGACCAACTCAACTTTATAGGTATATACATATACGAAACCGCGTTCGTCGGAAAAGATTTCAGTTACGGATGTACGCTTTCGTGGTTATTGTTCCTTGTTATAGGAATATTGACGGCAGTTGTATTCAAAACGAGCAAATGGGTTTATTACGGGGAGGAAAACTAAAGTGACTACCGCATATTCCACTCGTCATGCTCGCAGAAGCGTTAATCCGAAGATGCTTACGAGAAAGATAGTAAGTTACTTTTTTCTCGTGGTTTTCGCGCTGTTCTTTTTGTTCCCGATTTTTTGTATGATTTTGCAGTCGCTCGTACCTGATGACCAGCTCTACGAATTTACGCTGTTCCCCGAAAGACTGGATTTCAGCACGTATACGAGAGCGATAGAGGACGCGGAACTGCTTAAGTATCTCTGGAATACGTTAGAGCTTGTCATACTCAATATATTAGGTTCGGCGTTTATGTCGTCCGTTACGGCTTTTGGGCTTTCGAAAGTGAAATTCAAGGGCAGAGAAGTCGTATTTTCTCTTATTCTTGCAACTGTCTTTTTACCGTCTACCGTAACGAGCATTCCGCTTTACACCATGTATCTCAAAATGGGCTGGACGGCTACTAATTATCCGTTATGGGTGCCGTTGCTTTTCGGCGGCGGAGCCATGAATATTTTCCTTATGCGTCAGTTTATGCGCGGTATACCTAAAACTTATACGGAAGCCGCGATTCTTGACGGAGCAAGCAATTTGAGAATATATTGGAGCATAGTTCTTCCGCTTATCAAACCGATAATCATATTCCTTTCCGTTCAGACGTTTTTCGGAGTATGGAACGATTTTCAGGGCCCGCTTATGTACCTTGAAGACGAATCGCAGTATACGTTGTCGCTCGCTTTGTATATCGAGTACGGACAATCGAACGATCCTACGAACCTTACCATGGCGGTGGGCGTTCTTATGATGATACCTTGCGCGATACTGTTCGGGTGTTTCCAGAAACAACTTATGGAAGGTGTTTCTACTGTCGGAATAAAAGGTTAAAGGAAGAAATAACATCGATACACAGAATGCTTTGTAGGCATTCCGAATTGTATAAAAAAATATGAGGTGAAAAAATGAGAAAAACCACAAAACTTTTTTTAAGCGTATTTCTTATGTTTACGCTTGTGCTTTCCGTTTCGCTCTCCGCGGGATTATTCTTTGCGGATGCAGAAGAGGCAAATGCCGAAACGAGCATAGAATCAGTACAACACAGAGATACGTGCAACCGTCTTTTAATCAAACTTACGACAAGCGATTACGCTTCCGTAGGCGCAACTACTGCCGCACCCGGGGATATCTCGGCTGAAGGCGTTAACCTTCTCGATAAAACGCTCGTTTATCTCGACGATAACACTTACGTTACGCTCCGCACCGCGGCAAAAGAGGGTACGGAAGTGTATTACAACGTATGGGGCGAAACGGGAACTGTCTGTCTCGACACGACGAGCGCATACGGTCGCGGCAAAATCAAATATATCACGTTTTTAGAGGGGTGCACTTTCCCGTCGGCGGCAACGCATAAAGCGGGTTATGTTTTAAATTCCGCCGTAACGCTGCAGAACAATAACTACGGCGAAACGGCTGCCGAAAACACCTCTTGGGGTAAACTCGAAACGGCTAAAACGGACGGCGGTCTTGCGATAAACGTAAACAATGTTCAGATAAGAGATAACAGATTGTTTTTCTATTTCGACGGCAATAAATACTCGGAAGCAACCGCAAGCAGCGACGCTTCGGCAGGTTATGCCGCTTGCAATATCGCGGATAACGTTCTTATCTGGACAGACGAAAAAACGAGCGTGACTCTGGGCGATGCCGCGGGTTCGGCTAAGTTCTATAATCTTTACGCTTCGGGCGCGTTTGCCGTTGAACTTAAAGGAACGGACAATGCGACGAGTGTTAAAATGGTTACGATAAAGAAAGGCTGTACTTTCCCCGACAACGACGGAAAGGCGGCGTACACTCAACTTGAAGATATAACCTATCTCAACAGCGGAAAACTCGAATCCGACGGCGGAGCGTGGAAATGGTCTGTTACCGATACGCCTTCTGAAGAAATGAAGGTCACTTCGGTATCGAAAGTTCAGGTAAGAGACAACAAACTCTTTATGTTCCTTTCGAAAAACAACTTCGATAAAGTCGCTTTAAACGCAGACGCAACCGAAGCGATGAAACTTGAAAATCTTCTTAATAACGTCGAAGTTTACACGGCGAACGGGCATATTTCTTTAAAAAATGCGATAAAAGAAAACGCTAGCGCCTGGTTTAACCATTACGGCGACGCGGGTTGCGTTGCGATAGAACTCGACGGAACGACTTATAAAAATTCCACCGTTACCAAAGTCGTTATCGGAAAGGATTGCGAATTCCCGTCTGCGGTAACGGGGAAAGCCGCTTACGTTACAGATGCGGAAGTTTCGTTCGTTAATAACGACAGCGCGGAAACAATGGCGGGCGATGGCTATCAGTCCACGAACTGGATTTACGAACCCGAGGAAATATTCCTTAAAGCAAGCGCGGCTCATATCAGGGGTGCAATAAGAGAGAACGGAACGAACGACACTAAGTTGCTTCTTTTCTTCGACAGCAAAACCGATATATTAAACGCTCCCGCAACCTCACCTATCGGAGAAAAATTCGCGGAATACGACTTACTCGATAAAATATTGCTTTACACTTCCGAAACCGATTATATCACGCTCAGAGACGCGCACACTTCGTCCGCAACGTATATGGACGGAACCGAAGAAAAAGTCCAACCCGCTACGGGAGAAGCGTACTACAATATTTGGGGCGAACAAAACTGTGTAGCCGTTCAGCTCGGCAAATACAACGCCGATCAGATTGTGAGAATAGTAATTCCTCAGGGAAGCGAAATTCCTTCTTACGATTACACCTCCGGCAATGTAAGTACGTTCAAAAAATACGTCATTGCGGAAACGATTTATCTTAAGGACTGGGCGCCCACGCAGGAAAACCACGCAACGTTCTCGACGAACTGGGCTGCGGACAGAGATTACGGCGATATCGAAGTTACGGGCATTACTTTCGGTGATAACACGCTTGAAATAGGCTTAAACGGAACCGATTTCCCGACGGACGGCGAAAAAGCCATAGATAATTACTTCGAAGGTGAATTGGCTTGCTATGATCATATTTCCTTTGACGGTGTAACTCTTGCCGCTATCATCGAAAAGATGCAGGCAGAAAACGTTGTCGAAATCGGATCCTGGATAAACAAAACGGCTTACGGTACGTTTGCAATTAAAGTTAACGGATTGAATCTTGCGCCCGAAAGAATAGTAATAAGAAAAGGTTGTCAGATTCCTATTTATAACAACATTCCCGAAGGCGTTGAAATTCACAACGTATTCTACTACGAAGTGAAGGAGTCCGTAATGTTCGTAAAACAGGCGGACGGTACTTACCAAAAGGCTGATAACGTAATCTGGAAGGTAACATTCGACGGCGAAAATAAGGTCGAAGTTATCGATGGACAGACGGTAACGAAACTTCCCGAAGTTGTTAAAGACGGTTATAAACTTCTCGGCTGGAAACTGGACGGCAGAGATTTTACAACCGAAACGGTTATCACCAAGGACGTGGACGTAAAAGGCGAATGGGTTAAGGCTTACACCGTCACGTTCGACACGAAAGGCGGCAGCACTGTTAAAAGCCAGACGATTGAAGAAGAGGGCTATGCCGACAGGCCTGCCGATCCGACGAAGGACAACGCAACCTTCCTCGGCTGGGTGGATAAGGACGGAAAGACGTTCGATTTCAATCAGGCGATAACCGCCGACGTAACCGTGTATGCGTCCTGGAAAGAATCGTCTTCGTCCGGAAAAGACTCGTCTGCGGGCGGTTGTTTCGGTACGGTTGAAAGTTTAGCGGGCGTTCTCTCGCTCCTTTCGGTCGCGGCGTTTGTCATGATTAAAAAGAAAAAATCGATTTAAAACCCGATAATAAATAACCGAAAAGGTTGAGCCGAGTGCGTTTTTGCCCAAATAGCATTCGGTTCTTCTTTTCGTATTCCGAGGATAAGAATGAAAACACTCCATTTGATTTGCAATTCTCATTTAGACCCGGTGTGGATGTGGGACTGGCAAGAAGGCGCGGCGAGCGCGATTTCCACTTTTCGTCAGGCGGCGAAATTTTGCGACGAATTCGATTACGTTTTTTGCCATAACGAAGCCCTTTTGTACGAATATATCGAGGAATACGACCCCGAATTATTCAAAAAAATACAGGAACTCGTTAAAATCGGCAAGTGGAAAATTATGGGCGGCTGGTATCTTCAGCCCGACTGCAATCTTCCGTCCGGCGAGGCGTTCGCCCGTCAGATAGAATGCGGGCGGAAATACTTTGCCGAAAAATTCGGCGCGCGCCCGACGGTTGCCGTAAATTTCGATAGTTTCGGGCATTCCGTTGGGCTTGTTCAGATTCTCGCAAAAACGGGTTTCGACGGCTATTTGTGTTGCCGCCCGATGAGTTGGTGGCGTAAGGGCATGGTAAAACTTCCCGATAACGAGTTCATTTGGCTCGGAAAGGACGGAAGCGAAGTGAAGGTCGCGAGAATAGACGATATAACCCTTTATAGTTCGGGTTTCGGAACGGCGAAAGCAGATATCGAAAGAAAAGCCGCGATGTATAAGGAAAAACCTGTCGGCGCGGCTCTCTGGGGTGTGGGAAATCACGGCGGAAATCCTTCGCGGAAAGACTTGAAAGACGTTTCCGAGATAATTGCGGTTGCCGAAATAAACGGCGAAAAGGTCGAAATAAAACATTCGACTCCAGAGAATTTCTATGCCAAAGCCGAATTTAAAGAGAGATTCGATAAATCTATGCAACCTTGCCTTGTCGGGTGCTATTCGTCGATGAGTAGGGTAAAAAAGAAGAACGTCGAACTCGAAACGGCGCTTTTTGAAACCGAAAAAATCTGCGCCTTCGCAAAACTCAACGGTTATATAACCGAAATCGACGAAAATCTGTTTAACGAGGCTCAAAAAATCCTCGCGAAATTTCAGTTTCACGATCTGCTTGCGGGTACGGTTTGCCGCGCGGCGGAAAAAACTTCGCTCGAAATGGCGGATTCGGCTTTGACGATACTCAAAAAGGCATACGACAAGGCTTTTTTCGCTTGTCTCGAACACGAAAACAAGGCGGAAGAGGGCGAGTTTCCGATATTTGTTTTCAATTCTATGCCCTTTGACAGAAAAGCCGTTACGGAAGCAGAATTTCTCGTTCTCGATTCGCTTGTTTCGGATACGGAGCAATATTCGGTAACGGTTAAGCAAAACGGAAAAGTCGTAAAAAGTCAGGTTATAAAAGAGAGCGTGAACATAAATTACGATCGCAGAAAACGCCTTGCGATTTGCGGCGATTTGCCTGCGTTCGGAGTCGCGCGGTTCGACGTCACGATCAAAAAAGAGCCTAAGGTTTTCTATGACAAGCCAAGCGGCAATATAAGCGAAAAGTCAGCCTATAAGTCGATTATCATAGAAAAATCGTCAGGTTGTATGACGGAATTCTTGGCTAAAGGAAACAATTTATTGAAAGGCGAAGCGTTCCGCCCCGTCGTCTTTAACGATTATCCCGACCCATGGGGCTGGGATATGGAAAAAATTGGCGATAAGTCCGAGGATATGATTTTATCCGATTGCAAAAAAGGAATGTTTGCGGGGCTTAAAAACGTAAACGTTATAGAAAACGGCGACGTTTTAACCGAGGTCGAAAGTTTTTACGAGGGCGGAAGCAGTTTCGTTCGGGTAAGTTATAAAATTTATAAGGATTTGCCTTACGTCGACGTTGCGATAAACGTTTTATGGAACGAAAAGGATAAGGCTTTGAAACTTCGCGTGCCTTGCTTGCTCAAAGGCAGGTTTATAGGGCAGATTCCTTACGCCTCGGACGAATTCGCGAAAGACGGCAAAGAAATAACCGCGCAGAGATTCGTCGGCATAACGGATGGCGAAAACGCGATGTATATCGCCAACGACGGCGTCTACGGCTTTTCGATGGACGGCGACGATTTGTATATAACTCTTCTTCGGGGCGTGGCTTATTGCGCGCACCCTATCGGCGACAGACCGCTTCTCGAAAAGGACAGGTATATTCCCTTTGTAGAAAGCGGAGAGCATACCTTTAATTTCAGGATAGGTTACTGCAAACTTTCGGAAATAGAGAATGCCGCCCTTGAATTTACTTCGAAAAAAGAGGGGTTGAATTACTACCCGAACGGGGAAAAGAGAGATGCAAAAGCGTTTGTTTTAAGCGATAAATCGATTTCGCTTTCTTCGTGCAGGGCGGCAGGCGAAAGTTACGAATTGCGGCTTTTCAATAATTCGGCTTGTCCGATAAATTGCGAAATCGCCTGCGGAAACGTAAAAGCGAGTTTTTCATTCGGAAAATTCGAAGTTAGAACGGTTATCTTTGACGGCAAAATCTTCAAAGAATCTTCCGTATGGATATAAAAACAATGGATAATTTTATTTATAAAACAGGCAAAGCGCATATCGCATTGAAAGAAAACGGATATTACGTCTGGGATTCGTCGGTAATAAAAGCGCAAAACGGCAAATATTATATGTTCGCTTCGCGTTGGAAAGAGGAAATCGGCTTCGGTTGGAACTGGGTTTTCAACAGCGAAATCTGCCGCTTCAAATCGGATAGTCCGGACGGGAAATTCGAGTTCGACGGCGTGGTTCTTCCGCGCAGAGGCAGACGGTTTTTCGACGGAATGAACACCCACAATACCTGCGTAAAATACTGGAACGGTAAGTATTATCTATACTACATGGGAACTACCTATGGCGGCGACATTCCGGGCGATTATCGACTTATAGACGAACATTACGCCTTAGAGAAACATGGAACAGAAAGCGTATAGGAGTTGCCGTTGCGGACGATATCGAGGGCGAATTTGTCCGTCGCGACGAGCCGCTTTTAGAGCCGCGCGATTGTTCGCATTGGGATTGCACGATAACGACGAATCCGTCGGTCGTGATTTTGCCGGACGGCAAAACTTATATGATATACAAATCGAGAAGAGCGTTCGGAAAACCGTTGCAACTCGGGATTGCCGTAGCCGATAAACCGGACGGAAAATTCGAGCGGCTTACGGAAAACCCGATACTCGAATTCGAGGATACGAACAAGCATATGGAAGACCCGTTTTTGTGGTACGACGAGGGGCGTAAGAAATTCTGTATGATTGCAAAAGACGATTCCAAAAACGGCGACAGCGGCATAACGGGCGAGTGGGGTTCGGGTTTTTACGCCGAAAGCGACGATTGTATTCACTTTGAAATATCGGGAAATCCGAAAGTGTATTCGAGAAATCTCGAGTGGACAGACGGCAGAAAAACGACGCAGTGCAACTTAGAGCGTCCGTCGCTTTTGTTCGACGAAAACGGCGAGCCGATTTATCTTTTCTGCGCGAGCGGCGACGGAGATAATCCGTATAGCTTCAAAGGCGCGACCTACGTCGTAGGAATAAAATTAGAGAGAAAATAAGTATAAAAAATAACGCTTTTAGCTGATTCTATTCGATAGGTCGGTTACTGCAAAAAATTGTCGAAATGTTGAAAAATGAGGGAAAGAGGTTTTTCACCCCGAGGATAATTGCAGGTTTGCAAAGTACACGCTCCGTATACTTTTCGATTATAAAGACTAAATCGCAGGCAGCAACGTAATTCATTGGAATAACGTATTGTGGGGCGGTACCTTCTCGGCGATGGATAGTTTTCGACTACCGAAGAGTATTGTCAAAACATGCTCCGCATAGCGGACAGACTTTTAAAGATTGCGTCGAATGTGATTTTTGCAGCGATCACGCCCGTAAGGAATAATTATCCCTATAAAAAAAATTTTAACGTGGCAGCGTTAAGAGTGTCTTTTGAACTTTTTTGAAATGTATCTTGTAAGGTTTATAAAATCGGCAAAAACAGTGGGATAACTTGTATCATCGTTAAATAAAATACGAGGAGAAACGATGATAATCTTCATTGTATATACCTCACATAACTCTTTTAATTCCACCGCCAAAGGAAAGGACTCCTATCGTGCCGAATTC
>CAKQMB010000026.1 GCA_934254825.1 uncultured Clostridia bacterium
ATCGCGGGGTCGTTCGCAAGGTTGGTGAAAAGAACCGTTCTTTCGATCGCGCCCGTCTTTTTGAAGTCGTCTATGAAATACTGCGCTTCCTCGTAAGTTATACCTATCGCGGCGAAAACTACGGCGAATTTATCGTTCGCGTTCAAAACTCTCGCCTGACGGGCTATCTGCGCCGCAAGTTCTGCGTGCGGAAGTCCGCTCATAGAGAACACGGGGAGCTTCTGACCTCTGACAAGCGTGTTAAGACCGTCGATCGCGGAAATACCCGTCTGAATAAACTCGTTGGGGTAATTTCTCGCGGCGGGGTTTATCGGCTCGCCGTTTACGTTCATACTCTTTTCGGGAATAATCGGCGCGCCGCCGTCGCGGGGTTTGCCCATTCCGTCGAAAACTCTTCCGAGCATATCTTCGGAAAGATCGAGCGATAAGCTTCTGCCCAAAAATTTGGCTTTGGAAGTGGAGATTTTCAATCCTTGCGTGTTTTCGAAAAGCTGAACGACGGCTTTGTCGTCCTTGACTTCGAGAACCTTACCTCTTCTTATCTCGCCGTTTTCCTGCGTTACTTCGACAAGCTCGTCGTAAGTTACCCCCTCTACCCCTTCCACGAGCATCAGAGGTCCTACGACTTCTTTTATCGTTTTATATTCCTTATACATCGCTCTCTCCTTTGAGCGCAAGCGCTTTAAGCTCTTTTTCGAGTTCGGCGTCTATCTCGTCGAAAGCGGCGATCGAACTCTCTTCAATATATTTCGCTCTGCCTATCTTCTCTTTGGCTTCGATCGCGGTAACTTCGTCTATATCCGCGTAGTTGGCTACGGCGACGTTTCCGAGATCGTAAAACTTCTTTATGAGTTTGAGCATTCTGTACTGCTTATCCAAAGACGTGTAAGTATCGGTCTCGTGGAATGCGTTCTGATGGAGATAGTCTTCTCTTATCATCTTAGCCGTTTCGAGCGTCATTCTGTCTTTATAGGAAAGCGTGTCCATACCGACGAGCCTTACGATTTCCTCCAAGCTCGCTTCTTCCTGCAATATGTTCATTATGAACGCGCGGAGTTCCATAAAGTCCGCTCCGACGTTCTTTTCGTACCACTCGCCCATTCTGTCGGCGTAAAGCGAATAACTTATAAGCCAGTCGATAGCGGGGAAATGTCTCTTATACGCAAGCTGAGCCGACAAGCCCCAGAATACTTTTACTATTCTTAAAGTAGCCTGCGAAACGGGTTCGGAAAGGTCGCCGCCCGGAGGAGATACCGCGCCGATCGCCGAAACCGAGCCGAGTTTGTCCTCACTGCCTAAAACCTTGACGATGCCCGCTCTTTCGTAGAACTCGGCAAGTCTCGAAGCGAGGTACGCGGGGTAACCTTCGTCGCCCGGCATTTCTTCGAGTCGTCCGCTCATTTCTCTCAAAGCTTCCGCCCAACGCGACGTGGAGTCCGCCATTATCGCGACGTTATATCCCATGTCTCTGAAATACTCGGCTATCGTGATACCCGTGTAAATGGAAGCCTCTCTCGCCGCGACGGGCATATCGGAAGTGTTCGCGATAAGCACCGTTCTTTTCATAAGCGGTTCGCCCGTTTTCGGGTCTTTAAGTTCGGGGAATTCGTTTAAAACGTCCGTCATTTCGTTGCCGCGTTCGCCGCAACCGACGTAAACGATTATCTCTGCGTCCGCCCACTTGGCAAGCTGGTGCTGAACGACCGTCTTTCCGCTTCCGAAAGGACCGGGGACAGCCGCAACGCCGCCCTTTGCTATCGGGAAAAGAGTGTCGATAACTCTCTGCCCCGTGACCATAGGCATATCGGGAGTTTGTTTTTCTTTATACGGTCTCGCTTTTCTGACAGGCCAGCGGGTGAGCATCGAAACGTCCTTGCCGCCGACTTTCGCTATCGTTTCCGTGATATTGTAATCGCCCTCGGAAATATCGGAAACTTTTCCTTTCGTTCCGTAAGGCACGAGAATTTTATGCGATACTATCGAAGTTTCCCGAACCGTTCCGAGAATATCTCCCGCAACGACCTCGTCGCCCGCTTTTTTCGCGGGTACGAAATGCCATTTCTTTTCGCGGTCGAGATTGTTTACTTTAAGACCTCTCGTTATTCTGTCGCCGTACTTTTCGACGATCGTTTTAAGCGGACGCTGAATACCGTCGAAAATACCCTCGATAAGTCCCGGGGCAAGCTCCACGGAAAGGGGCGCGCCCGTCGAGACGACTTTGTCGCCCACGCCGAGACCCGACGTTTCCTCATAAACCTGAATGGACGCCCTGTCGCCCCTAAGCTCGATAACCTCGCCTATAAGCTCCTTTTCGCCCACTTTAACGACGTCGTACATCTTTACGTCCGCCATATTTTCCGCCACGATGAGCGGTCCTGAAACCTTTACGATTTTTCCTTGCATTGTTTATTTTTCCTCTTTTTTAAAAGCGCGATTTAACGCCGCAAAACATCCTTTATGTTACGAAACTGCGCCGCAGGATGCATTTTGCGAAAAGCAGAATGCGTTTTGCGAAAAACGGCGATCTGCCGACCGTTTTACTTCTTATCGTTACCGAATAACACGTCCGCCCCGAGCGCCATTTCCGCATACTGCTTCATTTTGGCGTTCGCATATCCGCTTCCGCCGCTTTTCGACGGCAACGGAACTATTGCGGGATAAGGCTGTTCGAGCATTCTTTTTATCAGATCGTCGATTTGTTCGGCGAGATCTTCGGTGATGAATATAACCTTATAGGTTTTCGCCAGTTTCCTTAAAAGCTCTCTCGCCTGTTTTTCGTCGTCGGCGTAAAAAGCGTCGATACCTCCCGCCTTGAACGCGAGGACGCTCTCGCCCTTACCGATTATTGCGATCTCACCCGTCATAACCAGTTCTCAGTCTCCTTTTTATTTCTTCCGCGGAGCATTTCGCGCGTTTTCCGCCGAGAATTATCCTTACGTTGGTAATTTCCGCCGATTTATATAAATAGTAAAGCAAAAACGGAGTTGCTCCTTCCGTTTCGTATTTTTTCTTTTTAAGCTCGCCGAGCGCGAACCCGTCGGCTTTTGCCTCGAACCCGATAAGCGGGAGCGAAGCCGATTTTTCTTTTATCGCGACGCCGAGCATTTCGCTAAAAGGCGTGAACGCGAATTTCTTTCCGATTTTTTCGCCGTCCGCCGAGAAAATAAAAAGTATATCTTCTTTTTTCAGATTTCCGCCGCCTATGAAAAGCTTTCCGACGTCTTCTCCCGTTTTCGCGCGAAGAGCCGTGGAAACGTTTTTGCAATCGATTTCGTTTTTAAGATACTTTTTAAGGTCTCCGCCGCATTTTTTCAAAAGCCTTTTATATCTCGCTTCTAAAAAAACCGACGAAATTTCCGCGCCCGAAGCCTTTCCGCCTTCGAAAAGTTTTTTGCCCTCTTCGTAAGCCGAAACGAGTTCTTCGTTCGCGCATTTTCCTTTCTTTTTCGCCTCGCTCAAAAACGACGGAATATCCGCGATAAGTCCCGTACGGACGGGAGCGTAATCGTAGTTTTTGATATATTCCGAACGCAAATAACTTTCGGCGTTATAAAAATCGATCGTCGAAAGGCAGAATTCCGAATATTCTCCGCTCGGGGAAAACTCGCGGGCGAAATCGTCGAGCGCGAGCGTTTCCGCAACGAAAAGTTTTTCCTCGTCGCCGCCGTCCGTCGCAACCCCTTTTCCGAAACCTTGCTCTTTGAGCGCGGACACCGCGGTTTTATAATTCGGTTCGTCTATGATCCGCATAAGCGCGGACGGTGTAAGAAGATCTTTTTCGAGCGATTTTATTATTCCGTTCGAAAAAGTCATATCTTTGATCGCCATAATTTATTTCCTTATTATCAAAGTCGTCGCATTTCAAACGCGATCGCCGCGTCGTCCGACGGTTTTCAGCCGAAAAGCTTAACCGAAACTTCGGACTCGGTCTGCTCTTTTACCGACCTTACGATTGCTCCGAACGAGAAATCCCTGTCGTAAGCCTTGCCTTTTATCATGAAGCCGCCCGAAAAATCTCCGCCGCCCGAAACTTTCAGAGAAAGCTTTTTGCAGGTCGGAAATTCCGCGACCGTTTCCGCGTTTATCGCGGAATTCGCCGCAACGACTATTTCGTCGCCCTCTTCGGCGTACTTTCCGATAAGTTTTTCCGTGAACGCTTTGAGTTCTTCGCCGCGAAGCGTTCCGAGCTTGGTTTCGAGACGGGCGTAAACGTCGTTTAAAAGGTCGACCTTGGCGGCGAGGAGGATTTTCTTTTTCTCCATTCTTTCCGCCGCGGCGTTTTTAGCCGAAACGTCGGCTATTTCCTTTGCCGCAAGATCATCCTGCGAAAGGGCGTACGCCTGAACCTGAAACTCGGCTTCCTTACGTTTTTTTTCGGCGTATTCTTCCGCGGCTTTCACGGTTTCGTCCGCGTATTTTTCCGCGTCGGAGATTATCGCCGAACAAATATCTCTTTTTTCTTCCATTTTTTTATGTCGTTTTTACGCAACCCGACGTTGTTTTTAAGCGACGGGGATCATTATTCCGAGAACGAGGGAAAGAATTGCGTAGAACTCTATCATCGCCGGGAAAAGAACGTATTTACCGGAACCTGCGGGGTTTTTGCCGATCGCGTAAATACACGAAGAAGCGGTGATACCCTGCAAAATCGCCGAAAGCATACCGGTTACTCCGAGACCGAGCATTGCGCCGAAAAGCGTCCAGCCCTGAGCGATCGCGCCGATCTTCATAACGGCGAGAACGAAACCGTAAATACCCTGCGTTGCGGGGAGAAGGGCAAGAACTATGATCTTGGAGAACTTCTTGTTGTCTTCCGAAAGCACGCCCGCCGCAGCCGAACCGGTTTTGAAAAGACCGAATGCAGAGCCTGCGCCGCACAAAATCATGCAAAGCGAAAGACCTAAAATACCGATGAATTTTTCCATTTTAATTTCCTCCGAAATTGTTTTTCGTTTAAAAATATATTCAATAATCGACTTATAGCCCGCTTTTCGCGTTTTGTCAGTCGTTTACTGCGAAATAAAGTAAGTATATTCTCCGTTCCTTCCGAGCGGCGTGAAAAGTTCGCCTTCGCCCTCGTAGAAACGCCCGAAGAATTCGACGTATTGCAGTCTCGAATCGTGAATGAACGCGCCTAAAAGGCTCATCGCCAGGTTGAACAGATTGCCCGCGATAATTATTATCACCCCGAAAACAACGCCTATGACACCCTTCGGGAAAAGAAGATCTATCGCTAAGTTGTTGGTGAAAATCGATGCTATCTGCGCGCCCGAAAGCATAAGTCCGTAAAGACGGGCGTAACTCAATATATCGGAAGCGTAGTTTATAAGTCCGTATAACGACGAGAACGGTTTCATGATTTTGCCGAAACCCTTTTCGGTTATGCCAGAAGTCAGAACGCCGAGCGCGATCAGAACTATCGCGACATACGCGCCGTACCTGGTAAGAAAATCGTTGTTCGAAGCCATTCCGAACACCGCCGCGACAAACGCAAGCAGTCCTATCGACCAAACTATACCCGAGAAAAATCCTTCCGCGTACTGTTTTCTCGAAAAACACTGCGCGGCTTTCATTATTAAGCTTACCGCAATCTGCACCGTTCCGAGTCCGAGACACCACAAAAGCATCTGCGGAACGGTTATACCCGCGATGTTTGCGGGAGAATTTATCGCGTCGAGGTAATTCGCGTAAAATTTGCAATACGCCGACCCCTCGCCCGTGATCGTTCTTATAAGCGGATAACCGAGCCAGCTGTCGAAAAGCGCGCCGAACGCGCAGGCAAAGAAGCCGCCGTAAGCGAAAACTTTCGCCATACGATAAATGCTCGTGCCTTTTCTTTGCTTTGCCGCGAACAAAAATCCGCCGACTATCATTAAAAGTCCGTAGCCGAAGTCCGCCATTATAAGTCCCATAAACAACGAGAAGAAAAACGACATCACGGCATTAGGATCCAACGCGCCGTACGCGGGCACCGAATACATATTCGTAACCGCCTCGAAATTGGATACGGCGTTGCTGTTTTTCATAAGCGTGGGCGCGAATTCGTTACGGGGAATAACTTCCGACTCGATCTCGCACGCCCTCGCGACGCTTTCCACCGCCGCTTTGACCTCTCCCGTCTTTTCCGCGGGGACGTAAGCTTCCAGAACAAAGGCGTCCGCCGTGTGATAAAGCGAGCCGTCCGCATTGGCTTTTTCGACCAGATATGCGAGATAATCGACATATAGCTTGACTTCTCGCGACCGATCGGCAAGAGCCGCCGCCTGTTTCGAAACGCTTAAAAACTCGTTTTCGATTTCTTTGAGTTCGTTTTCCACCTCGGAAATTTTTTCCGCTGCGGTAACGTCTTCCTTAAACGGACATTTGACGAACCCGCACGAAGAAAGAACTTTTTCGACCGCTTCCGCGCAAGATTTGTACACCGCCGCCGATACGACTTCTCCGTTTTTGCCGTCGCATTCGATAAAGGCTTCCGAAAGCTCGCAATCCTTTATCTCTTTAAGGCATTTTTCGGTTTTGTCCGCGGGGACTATACCCAAATAAACCTTGACCGACTGCGTGTCCGAAAACTCCGAAAACTTGTTTTCGAGAAGCGCGTAAGGCTCGTAGCTTCTGATTTTTTCGTTCACTTTCGCCTGACGGGCTTTAAGCGCGTTCTTTTTATCGGACAACTTCTCGATTTCGCTCAAAACGCCCTCGATTTCATCCGTTTTGTCTCCGACGGCGAAAAATTCGGACGTAGTGACGGGAAAACCGTCTTTTATAACGCCCGCGCCCCGTTCGTCTTTCGGCAAAAGTTCGATTTCGTCCGAAATAAAATCGAGACACTTTTTCGCGCGATCGATTTTCGCTTTTAATTCCGCGTCGTCCGCCGCCGCAAGAGGAACGGCGTACTCCTTTTCCGTCTGGCTCTTTATCTGCGCCGCGCCCGTTTTTTGGAGCGCGTCGTAAATTTTATCCTTATCGGAAAGAAGCGCGACGACGGTAAGGCGCGACATTTCAGCAATCGCCATTTTTTATCCTCCCGAACAGCTCTTCCGCGAGCTGTTCGACTTTTCCGCTTTTTTCGGTTTTGAATTTCCCGGCTTCCGCGAAGTACGCTTTTTTCTCGGTTTCGAAATGCGCCGCGGCGTTCATTTTCGCGTTCTGCACTTCCGAAAGCCGCTTGACGCGTGCGTCCGACGCGCCGTTTTCCGTGATTTCGGCAGCGTTTTTATCGGCGGCAGCACGAATGAGCGAAGATTTCTCCTCGCTTTCTTCCTTTATTTTTTTTGCCGTTTCTTCGCTTAAAGAAACCTTTTTGAGAACTTCTTCTATCATTGTTTCCTCCGAGGCGGTCGCCTCTTGATCCAAATCCGATTTTATGTGATTTATGCCCGAATTTAACCCGAGTAAACTCGGATTTTTAAAAAAGTCTGCCGAAAGTATTCATACTTATTGCATTCATACTAATTGCGACAGACTCCACCTATTACGTTCTATTAACTTGACTCGTTGAATAAATTATATGATAAAGGACGAATTATGTCAACCTTTTCGGTGAACAAAAAAGGATATTTTGTTAAAATTCGCGTTGCTCCGTTGCGGATTTCTTTTTTACCGACTAATTGTTTGCAAAAAGATTTACAAAAAGGATTTTTTGTGATATAATTGTATTTAACTATATGCGCCCGCCGTCGGCAAAGCCGACAAATAAACGAAAAAACAAAAGCGGACGACAAAAAGGAGTATTTAATTTTTTTATGGACGCAGACGCAAAACCCCCTCCCGGCAGTCAGAATATAACGATTTACGTTATCGTTCTCATTGCCCTGCTCATCTTATCGGCATTTTTCTCGGCAACGGAAACGGCTTTCACCTCGCTCAACCGCGCAAGACTTAAAGTACTTGCGGACGACGGCAAAAAATCGGCGAAAAAAGCTCTTAACTACGTCGAAAATTACGACAGATTGCTCTATACCATCCTTATCGGCAACAACATAGTAAACCTTACGCTCGCAACGATCTCCACATTGTTGTTCTCGGCTATTTACGTTAATTCCGCAAGTCTCGCGGCGACTATGTCGACGATTATTTCTACGGTCACCGTTCTTATTTTCGGCGAAATCACGCCGAAAACCCTGGCTAAGGAATCCCCCGAAAAGGTGGCTATGTTCGTCGCGCCGATTGTCGACGTGTTCACTATAATTCTCTATCCTTTGAATATGGTCTTCACGGGGTGGAAACTTCTTTTAAGAAAGATTTTCAAGTTTAAATCGGACGACGTCATTACCGAAGAGGAACTTCTCACATACATAGAGGAAGCCAAAGAGGACGGCACGCTCGACAACAACGAAACCGAGCTTATTTCGAGCGCGATAGAATTTAACGACGCGGAAGTCGGCGACATTCTGGTTCCGAGAGTAAACGTGATCGCGGTGGAAGAAAACACGCCGATGAAAGAGATCCGCAGGATTTTCTCCGAACACGGATTTTCGAGACTGCCCGTTTACAGAGGTTCTATCGACGTTATCATCGGAATGATTCACGAAAAGGATTTCTATGCCGCATATATGAACGGCGCGGCAAATATCAAGGGGATCGTCACTTCCATGGCTCTCGCCACGGAACATATGAAAATTTCCACGCTTTTAAGAAGCATGCAAAAACAGAAAGTGCATATGGCTACCGTCGTGGACGAATACGGCGGAACGCTCGGAATAGTTACGCTCGAAGATATTCTCGAAGAACTCGTGGGCGAGATCTGGGACGAACACGACGAAGTCGTGGACTATTTCACCAAGCTCGACGACGATCATTATCTTGTCGACGGCAACGCCGAACTTTCGGAATTCTGCGAGATCTTTTCGCAGGAAGAGGACGAGGAAAGCGACTCCAACACGGTGAGCGGCTGGATCATCGAGAGATCGGGAGACATTCCGCCTATCGGTTACACTTTCGATTATAACAATTTAACCGTAACCGTAACCAAAAGAACTTTGAAAAAAGTTCTCGAAGTAAAGGTCGAAATTCATCCCGAAGCGGAAGAGGAAGCCGAAAAGGAATAACCCTCGTTTTCACTCGCTTTCGCCCGACGGATTTACCGATTTTATATTCGCGGCAAAAATAAATCGCTTTTCGGTTTATTTTTGCCGCGAAACAATTAAAAAATAATTCGTTTGGCGGAAAACTTATATGTTTGACGGATTTTTAAAAAAATACGGCGAGGAAGACCTCGCAAAACCCGAAATACGCGCAAAATGCGGAAAGCGGACGGGCGTTATCGGAATTATCGTAAACGTACTTCTCTGTGCTATGAAAATCGCAACGGGTCTGATCGTCGGAGCGATCTCGATCGTCTCGGACGGTATCAACAACCTGTCCGACGCAGGCAGTTCGATAATTACCCTGTTCGGTTTCAAGCTTTCCGAAAAGAAACCCGACAGAGAACATCCGTTCGGTCACGGCAGAATGGAATACTGCGCGGGTCTCGGCGTTTCGGTAATCGTTCTCGTCGTGGCGGCGGAACTTTTCATTACGTCGGTTGAAAAAATCACGGCGTGGGAAACTGTCTCGGCAAGCTCGAAAACAACGCTCATAGTAACTTCGGTTATCCTCGTTTTCTCGATACTTTTAAAAGCTTATCTCGCAATAATGAACCGATCCGTCGGAAAAAAACTCAACTCGGTCGCAATGCTCGCAACCGCCACGGACAGTATTTCGGACTGTCTCGCAACGTCCGTGGTTTTGATTTCTTCCGCTTTGTCGGCATTTATCGAAAACGTGCCGTTCGACGGTTTCGCGGGCGCGATAGTTTCGTTATTTATCGCGATTTCGGGCATTAAATCGATAAAAAGCGTTATCGATCTGCTTCTCGGCGAAGCTCCCGACCCCGCGCTCGTCAAAGGCGTTGCGGATTACGTTCTGAATTTCAACAAGGAAAAAGTAATCGGCGTTCACGATCTGATGATTCACGATTACGGTCCCGGCAGAAAAATAATCGTTTTACACGCCGAAGTGCCCGCGGAAGGAAATATGCTCGATCTTCACGACGTTATCGACAATATCGAACGCGGACTCGAAAGCAAATTCAACTGTTTGGCGACAATTCATATGGATCCCGTCGTCACGACGAGTCCGCGGCTTAACGCCATAAAGGAAGAATGCGTTAAAATCGTCAAGGAGATAAATCCCGATTTTTCCCTTCACGATTTCAGAATGAACGAGGGCGAAACCCACGCGAACGTGATTTTCGATCTGGTTATCCCGCCCGAAAACACAATTCCCGAAAAACAGATAAAACGGATGATCAACGAAAAGCTCCGGGCTTACGACAAAAAATTAAACGCGGTCATAACCGTAGAAAACCCGTTCGTATAACCCGCAAATTTGTTTCACTTTCTCCCCTTGGAGAAGGTGGCGGCGAAGCCGACGGATGAGGGGTTCGCGGTAAACACAACCACCCCACACCGTAGGGGCGAACAATGTTCGCCCGCCCGAATTAACAATATAAAAATATAAAATCAACAGAACTCATTTTAAAAACTACGCCGCAAGGCAAAGCGAGGTTTTTATGAAAATATTTATAACTTTATGCCTTCTCTTTATAGTCGGCGGCTCGTGCGGATGGGTCATCGAACTCTTTTTCCGCAGATTTGCGCATAAAAAATGGGTAAACCCCGGCTTCCTTGTCGGTCCGTGCCTTCCGCTTTACGGAACGGGCGTCGTTTTCCTGTTTATAATCTGTTCGTTCGATTATAGCTTTATCGAAAGCGAAGTCTGGCGCGACGTGTTCATAATCGCCCTTATAACCGTGGTTATGACTTTGATCGAATACATTACGGGACTTATTTTCATTAAAGGTCTTAAAGTCAAGCTTTGGGATTACTCTAAACGCCCCGGAAATATTCAAGGAATAATCTGTCCGCTTTTCACATTTTTTTGGGGCGCGATCGGCGCGTTGTATGCTATTTTCGTTCACCCGCTTCTGTTAAAAGCGGTGGACTGGATAAATCTCAACGAAATCTACTCGTTCTTTATCGGCATTTACTTCGGTATTTTTATTATCGACGTGTTCTATTCGTTCAACGTCGTGAACAAAATCCGTTCGTGGGCAAAAGAAAACAACGTTGTCGTCAAACTCGAAGAATTCCGACTTTCGATCAAGCTCAAAACCGAGCAGATCAAGCAGAAATACAGTTTCCTCTTATCGTTTAAAACCAAAAACGCTTTAAGAGACGAGCTTAACGATTACAACAAAAAATCCTCTGCCGCCGAAGCGGAAAAGGAATAAAAAAACGAAAATTTTCGCCGACATGCGAAAAGAATAAACTTTACGACCGACAGCCGCGGATAACAGAAATTCAACTGTTATCCGCGGCTGTTTTCAATATTACTTTTAAAAGCCTTCCCACATTGAAACGGTCGGATAGAAAAAACACTTGAAATCGGGGGAACGTGGCGGCTCAACCAACAAAAAGCCTTCTCCCTTAGACAAAAGCTTGAAATAAAAATTATCGGCGTAATAGCGGGAGAAGGTGGCAACGAAGTTGACGGATGAGGGGCAAGCAGCTTACTTTTTATTTCTACTCAATCGGATATTTTCACTAAACCCCTCATCAGCCGCTAAATGCCAAGCGAAAGAAATGTATGTACGGTTTGGCGAATTAGCCGCATAAATTTTTGAATTATACTAACCTGTGGGAACACTTTGCCCTAAACGACTACTATGCTGCCAAACTCCTTAGACCTTAAAGTCATATTTTTTGATGATTTTTGTGGAAGGCGAACGCAATTGTATACACATACTATAAGCGAGCATTTCGCAAAAAGCGCGAAAAAGATGGCTTTAAGGCGTACTTACATTTCTTTTGATTGGCATTATCAGCTTCCCCCCAATAGGCTTTTTGCCTTGAATTTTCTTTTTCTGTTTGGGGAAGCCTTTCTATTTGTTTGTTTTAAACACATTTTAAACCGAAAAAGATAAAATAAAAAGCCTTCTCCCTTAGATAAAAGCTTGAATAAGAAACTCGGCATAATAGCGGGAGAAGATGTCGGCACAGCCGACGGATGAGGGGCAGCTACTTACTACTTACTACTTACTTCTTATTTCTGCTCAATCAAAAATTTTCACTAAACCCCTCATCAGCCGCTAAATGCCAAGCGAAAGAAATGTATGTACGGTTTGGCGAATTAGCCGCATAAATTTTTGAATTATACTAACCTGTGGGAACACTTTGCCCTAAACGACTACTATGCTGCCAAACTCCTTAGACCTTAAAGTCATATTTTTTGATGATTTTTGTGGAAGGCGAACGCAATTGTATACACATACTATAAGCGAGCATTTCGCAAAAAGCGCGAAAAAGATGGCTTTAAGGCGTACTTACATTTCTTTTGATTGGCATTATCAGCTTCCCCCAAAATTGCCTTTTGCCTTGAATTTTCTTTTTCTGTTTGGGGAAGCCTTTCTATTTGTTTGTTTTAAACAAATTTTCAATCGAAAAAGCTAAAATAAAAAGCCTTCGGCGAGAAAAATCCACAGCCGAAAGCTTTTCGTTTATTCATATATCGAAACTTCACCGTCCGAGCATTTTACGGTATATGGATAGCTCAAATAGTCGTAACCTTTCTTAACTGATTTCCACTGTGTCATAGTTCCACTAAACGTCACGTTAGCTAAGTCTCCACAAAACCGGAATGCGTGTTTTCCAATATTTGTTACACTGCTCGGTATCGTAACGCTCGTTAAACTGCCGCAATCGCAAAACGCTTCCTCTCCGATACTTATCACCCCATTAGGTATCGTTACGCTCGTTAAACCGTCGCAATTTGAAAACGCTCCATATCCGATAATTGTTACGCTGCTCGGTATCGACACACTCGTTAAGTTGTCGCAATCGTAAAACGCATTATCCGCAATACCGCGAGTTCCGGATTTGATATTTGCGGAAATAATTGTTTTATCAAAAATGTCAATAACCCAATTATCCACATAGATTACCCCGCCCTCTTTTATATAAAGACTTTCGCCGCATTCAGCAAAAGCTCTTTCTCCGATATTTATCACACTGTCCGATATTGTTACAGTCGTTAAGTTACTGCACCCCAAAAATGCCTCATTCCCGATATTAATCACGTTATCAGATATCGTTACGTTCGTTAAACTACTGCAACCTAAAAACGCAATTGATCCGATATCGGTCATGCTACTCGGAAATGTTACGTTTGTTAAACTGCTACACTGGCAAAACGCACCAAACGCGATACCGCGAGTACCCGGTTTAATATTTGCGGAAACAATTGTTTTGCTAACAACACCAATCACCCAATTGTCGACATAAACAACCCCACCAACCTTTATATAAAGACTTTCGGCGCAACCTTCAAACGCTTCCCTTCCGATGCTTGCCACGCTGTTAGGTATTTCAATGTTTGTTAAATTGTCGCACCAGGCAAATGCATACTCGCCGATATTTGTTACACCATTCTGTATCGTTACGCTTGTTAAGCTCTTACAACCGGAAAATGCTCCACACTCGATACCTTTCACACTGCCCGGTATCGTAACGCTCGTTAAACTCTCGCAATAGGAAAACGCACAATCAATAGGCACAGGGATTTTTCTTGTTTTTTAGATAGTGGCGCGGCTTTCATTGTCACGCCACTTCTATAATTTTTGTTTTGTCTGTTTTTACAGGCTCATTGTCGATGTTCGGAACGCTTACTGTTCCAACGCAGTTATAGACTATCTTCACTTTCTGCGTTTTTACACCGTCATTTTTTTCGGCTTCATAAACGATTATCTTCTCCACAAACGTTCTTATGATTTCGGCGTTTAGTTCCGTGATGTCGGAATACTTGTTTACCAACTTCATAAACCGATCCACGCTTTCACCCTCTTCCCGAACGGCGGATATTTCATCTTTCAGCCTTTGAGCGGTTTGCTGTAATCCGTTCTGTTCCGCTTCATACGTTGCCGTCATCTTTGCAAATCGCTCGTCGCTTATTTTACCCGAAACGTTATCTTCGTAAAGTTTCTGAATAATTCCGTCTATTTCGGCAATGCGTCTGACAGCTTTGTCGAGCGACGCTTTGTTTTCGGCTCGCAATTTTTCGGTTTCTCTTAAAGAACGTTTCTTTGCCAAGTCTAAAAACTCGCTTTCGTGTTCTCTTGCAAATGCCGTTACTTGACGCAAATCCCGTAAAAGAATTTTCTCAATGTCCGCAAGTCTTATGAAGTGTGACGTGCAGAAATACTTGCGCTTCTTTCGATAAACCGAACACACAAAATAATCTTTTTGGTGCGGATTACGTTGTCTGCGTAAATATAGCCTATGTCCGCAATCTCCGCAAAACAACATTCCCGACAATGCGTTCGGTTCGCCAAGACTGTCAAGGCGGCGTTTTCCTTCTCGGATTTTCTGCACCGCCCAAAACGTTTCTTCGTCGATGATCGGCTCTTGCGTATCCTTGAAAACTTGCCATTCATCGGAAGGTAGCAAGATAACTTTTTTCGACTTAAACGATTTTTTCTTCGTCTTGAAATTTACCGTCCACCCAAGATATTCCCAATAACCGAGTATTGCTCCAACCGTTTGGTCTGCCCACGCTTCGGGCATTTCGTTCGCTCTTATCGTAACCTTCCTGCCCATTTTCTTAGCGTGTATTTTCGGCGTATCGACACCTTCGTCCGTCAATATCCGTGAGATTTGCGACGGACCGAAACCTTGCATACAAAGTCCGAATATTCTTCTTACAACCGTTGCCGCTTCTTCGTCGATAAGCCACTTGTTCTTATCGTTCGGATCTTTTATATATCCGTAAGGCGGTAACGGATTTGTATGTTTACCGGAATTACCTTTTGCCTTGATTGCCGACTTCATCTTCTTGCTGATGTCTTTCGCATACCATTCGTTCATTATGTTTCTGAACGGCGTGAAGTCGTTATCCGTTTGAACTTCGCTGTCCACGTTGTCGTTGACTGCGATAAACTGCACGTCGTATTCGGGAAAAATAACTTCCGTATAGTAACCGACTTCGAGATAGTTTCTGCCGAAACGGGACATATCCTTGACGATAACTCGTTTAATAAGTCCTGCTTCGACTCTTTCCATCATCCGCTTAAAATCAGGTCGATTAAAGTTTGTTCCCGAATACCCGTCGTCCACATAAACCTGAACGTTTGCATAGCCTTTACTTTTCGCATATTGCAAGAGTAATTCTCTTTGATTTTTTATACTGTTCGATTCGCCTGTCAACTCGTCATCTCTACTCAAACGAGTGTACAGTGCGGTTTCATCACCTTCTGTAAACGGTATTTTGTTGATTGCTGACTGATTTCTCATTTTATACTCCTTCTGAAAAATCAGCCTTCAAATGTAGCCTTTTGATTATTTAATCGGCGGCGTTCTTCGTCTACCAAACCGTCTATTCCCGCTTCTATCAATTTCTTGATTTTCTGCTCTGCTGTTTCGTGCGCCGCTTCCGATTCTTCCGTTTCCACAATAAAAATCGTATTGTCGATTTTCACCGTGTAACTTCTTTTCTTATTATTTTCTACGCTTATCGTTGTTTCCTCCTTGCGATGAAGCGTAAAAAATATTAAGTTGTCGTATCGGCATAACCACGATTACGCTCCATCAATTATTCATTGATTCGTTATCCGTGATTATGCCTTTACAGCTGCTCAAAAGTAAAGGTAAGTTCCGCAAAAACAACTAAAAATTGAAAAACGGCAAAAACGGCGTTTTTTGCGGACG
>CAKQMB010000027.1 GCA_934254825.1 uncultured Clostridia bacterium
CTTACTCTTTTTGTAAATCTTACTTCGACTACCTTACTTTTCTTTCTATATGTGGACGTTACCTTTACAATTAAGGGGCTTTTTTAAAGGTTTTGAGTTCTCCCTCTCCGATCACGTTTATTTCGGGATAAAACTCCGTAAAAATCCCGTGCGTGCCGTCCTTGACCGCCGCCGAGAACATCGCGGGCGAAATATACGCGAAGCCGTGCTTTTCGTATTTCGGCATAAGCTCCGAGTCGTCCTCCACGCAGACGAGATATTCGCTCGATTTCACAAGCCCTTTAACTACGCCTTCCATTTTGAATTTCGCGTAAGAAAAGCTTATTTTATCTCCGATTTTAACGCCGTTCACATCAGCGTATTTATCCGAAAGCCAAATTCCGTCCTCGCTTTCGGGGTCGTATTTTTCGCCGCTTATAAGCGTGAAAAACGAAACTTTCGTGTTTTCCGTTACGGTTATCGCGAGCGTTTTTTTGGCGGCGTTCGGGTCGGAATTGTTTACGGTAGCGTTTACCGAAACAAACCTCGAAACTTCCTTAACGCCGTCTATCGTTTTGATTTTTTCGGCTTCCTCTTCGGTGAACCGACCGGTTTCGTTTATAATTCTGAAATCGGCGTAACCCGTTTGTTCGAAATATTTGTCGGTGTTATACTCTATCGCGTACCATTCCATGTTGAAGCCGACGAAAATAGCCGTCCCTAAGGCGATCATTATTATCATCGAAATGAACTGCGCTTTGTAAACGCCGATCGTTCTTATAAGTTTCTTGAAAAGCATTACCAGTCCACCTCGTCCACGGAAAGAGGTTCAGCCTGATCCTCGACCGATTTTATCTCGCCGTTCTTAACTCTTATGACTTTATCCGCCATTTTGGCGATATTCTGGTTGTGAGTTACAACTATTATGGTCTTACCGTAATCCCTTGCCATTTTCAGAAGCAATTTTAAAACGAGCGCGCCCGTTTCGGAGTCCAAAGCTCCCGTAGGCTCGTCGCAAAGGAGAATTTGCGGGTTTTTAGCCAAAGCTCTCGCAATGGAAACTCTTTGCTGCTCGCCGCCCGAAAGTTCTGCGGGGAAATTGTGCAGGTGATCTATAAGCCCCACCTCGTCGAGCATCTTTTCGGCGGGGAAAGCTTTGGGCGAAATGGATTTTACGAGTTCCACGTTTTCCTTTACCGTAAGCGTGGGGATAAGATTGTAAAACTGGAATACAAATCCTACCGTCGACGCTCTGTAATCGGCAAGCTCGTCTCCCGAAAGTTTGGAAATATCCTTGCCGTTCACGGTGATAGTTCCGCTCGTGGGGCTGTCGAGACCGCCGAGCAAATTTAAAAGAGTACTCTTTCCCGCTCCGCTCGGTCCTAATATTACGACGAATTTACCTTCGTCGAGAGTTAAATTCACGTCGTTCAACGCTTTCTGTTCGTGTTCGCCGCTTTTATAAACCCGGCTTACGTTTTTTAATTCTATTAAAGACATAAGTCATCTCCTTAATTATAATCGTTTTTATGTGTTAGCTTTGGCTAACTCGTTATCAAAGTAAACGCTCCCCGATGCTTCGGGGAGCGCCAAGAAATCACTTTTTCTTATTTTTCTGAGCCGTGTTATAGTGGCAACCCGAGCAATGCGCGCAGTCGCCGCCGCAATCGCAATCGTGTTTTCCCTGTTTCTTTCTTATTATCGAAACCACGCTTACGGAAATAACCACAGCCGCGCAGGCAATTATAAGAAGAATTTCAAACGGTCCCATATTTTTATACTCCCTGATTACTTTTTAATTTACGCAAGCAATCCGTTTTGTTTTTCGGCAAGTCTCTTGTTTCTCATAACGATGACAACCGTTACCGCCGCGATAGCAGCCGCCCAGATGAACGCCGTCCACCACCACGAACCGATCGTGTAAATCATCGAGCCTACGATATAAGAGGTTGCGACCCAGAACAGGAGCGTCCACTGATAACGTTTCTTGTTTTGGAGTTCCGCCTTGGCGGTACCTACTGCCGCGAAGCACGGGATAGTCGTCATATTGAAGGCTATGAAAGCAAGGAGCGCGGGAACGGAAATGCCCGTTGCGAGGATCATTGCTTTAACCGCACCGATACCCGCTTCGCTCGTTATGTTCGCAAGACCGATTTCGGCAGCGACCGTGGGATTAGCCATAAGGCAAGCCGCAAGCGTTCCGAACGTCGAAATAACGTTTTCCTTTGCGATAAGTCCCGAAACAGCCGCGAGAACGAATACCCAACCGAACTCTCCGAGCTGGCTTCCGAAGCCGAGCGGAGTGAAGATAGGCTGAACGAGCATCGATATGTTGGCAAGAATACTCTCGTTGATCTCTTCGTCCGCAAGAATATGCCAGGAGAAATCGAAGTGAGTAAGGAACCAGATGACGATGGTCGAAGCAAGGATTATCGTAAACG
Organism: uncultured Clostridia bacterium; assembly: GCA_934254825.1. Classification (GTDB taxonomy): domain Bacteria; phylum Bacillota; class Clostridia; order Christensenellales; family Borkfalkiaceae; genus UBA10281. The sequence goes on from CAKQMB010000027.1 coordinate 2,421, forward strand.
CTTTCTTTACGAAGTGCTTCGTTTTATCCCAAAGGTGAGCCATAAGGTTCTTGAACTGCGGTGCGTGATATGCGGGAAGTTCCATTATGAACGGAGGCGTTTCGCCTTTGAGCGAGGTGCTTCTCATCAAAAGTACGGAGACGATAGCGGTTACGATACCGAGAAGGTACATCGAGTAAGTAATAACGTCCGCGCTTACGCCCGTGCCGATAACAAGCGCGCCGGCAACGGCTGTAAGGATAGGAAGTTTAGCTCCGCAGGAGAAGAACGGAATAACACGAACGGTTGCCGTTCTTTCTTTTTCGTCTGCCAGAGTTCTGGTGTTGATCATTGCGGGAACAGAACATCCGAAGCCCATTATCATAGGAAGGAAAGCTCTGCCCGAAAGCCCGAATTTACGGAACATTCTGTCGAGAATGAACGCGATACGAGCCATATATCCCGAATCTTCGAGGATCGAGAAGAATAAGAACAATACAAGGATCGGGGGAAGGAAGGAAAGAACGGAAGTGATACCGTCGATGATACCGCTGTTGATAAGTCCTTTTGCCCATTCCGCCATACTGCTGCCTTCAACGGCGTCCTGAATACGTCCCGCGATTTCGCCTACGATCATATCGTTCCAAATGTTGTTGATCACAACGCCGGGGGAGAATATCGCTCCGTCGTAAATGGTTGCAACCCATCTTCCGCCGTAGTTCAGAACGGGGATTTTGTTACCGAGATAACCTTCGCCGTCGGCAATAAGACCCTCGATCGGATCTTCGCCGTCTGCCGTGTAAGTATAAGTGCCGTCCGCGTTTTCGGTCACTCCTTCGCCGCCTGCGACGACGTAGTCGCCGTTTGCGTCCATTATGTAATCGAGAACGAGTTCGTTGGTGCCGAGAACTCCGTTTTCATCGGCGATAAGACCTTCGTAAGTCTCGCCGTCGACGATCGCCGTGTAAGTACCGTCCGCGTTTTTGGTTACGCCTTCGCTGTCAACGGTGATTTCCGCGTCTTCCGCGTTGGTTAATGCAACGAATTCTTCTTCGTAAACGATATTTCCGTCGTCGTCTTTTTCAAGAAGAGCTTCGATATCGGATACGCCCGTCCACTCGCCGCCGATACCGCTCAAAAAGAAGAGGTTTTCGGAGAAAGTAAGGTGGAAGATAAGGAACAGAACCACAAGGAAGATCGGGATACCCCAAACTTTATGCGTTAAAACCTTATCGACCTTATCGGAAGTGGAAGTCTTGAATTTGTCTTTGTTTTTATGCGTTACGACGGGAGCGAAATGCTTGGATATGTATTTATATCTCGCGTCCGCGACCAAAGCTTCGAAGTCGTTTCCGAAAACGTCGTCGTTGAAGGTCTTTTTGAAAGCGTTGACCATTCCGACGGTGTCTTTATGCATTTTAACTTCGATTTCGTCGTTTTCTACAAGTTTGATGGCGTGGAACAAAGGATTTGCGACCTTCTGCCCTTCAAGAGCGATCTTAACGTCGCCTATAACGTGCGCTAAGGGGGAATCCTTCAAAACGGTTACGCCTTCGCGTTTTTTCTTACTCTCGTTGTAAGCCTTATCCATAAGCTCTTTAAGACCTTTTTCTTTAAGAGCGGATATTTTAACAACGGGAACGCCGAGGCTCTTTTCGAGAGCTTTTTCGTCGATTTTGTCGCCCGCCTTTTCAACGGCGTCGATCATGTTGAGCGCAACGACCACGGGAACGTCCATTTCGAGGATCTGAGTGGTTAAATAAAGGTTACGCTCCAAGTTCGTAGCGTCTACGATGTTGATTACGCAGTCGGGCTTTTCGTCTAAAACGTAATTTCTCGCGATTACTTCTTCCGGGGTGTACGGCGAAAGCGAATAAATACCGGGAAGGTCGATTATCGCGATCGGTTCGGCGCATTTTTTGTAAACGCCGTCACGTTTGTCTACCGTTACGCCCGGCCAGTTGCCGACGTGAGCCGTAGAACCCGTCAGACTGTTGAAAAGCGTCGTTTTACCGCAGTTCGGGTTACCTGCCAAAGCAAATCTCTTCATCATTATTTGCTTACCTCCATATTTACGCAAACGGCTTCGTTTTTACGAAGCGTGAGTTCGTAGCCTCTGATCGTGATCTCGATCGGATCGCCGAGAGGAGCTTTTTTTCTCATAAGAACATCTGCGCCGGGAGTAATGCCCATATCGAAAAGACGTCTTTTGATTTTGCCTTCGCCGACCACGGACTTTACGGTTCCGTGTTCGCCGACTTCAAACAAATTGAGTGTTTTCTCCATTTTATTTCTCCTTAAATCAAAACTGATTGATTACAATTCTTACGCGACGAAAATCTTCGTCGAAAGGTTACCGTCGAGGGCGATACGTCCGTCTTTCACTTTGACTACGACGCTTCCGCCGCTCGAACTTACAACAGTTATTTCACCGTCCAACGTTATCCCGAGACTTTCGAGATGTTTTTTGAGCTTTTCGTCCGCTGCTATCCGAACTATTTTAAGCTGTTGGTTAATCGGTGCTAATACTATCGGCATACCTTCTCTCCTTTTTCACTTAACCGAGCGGAATTCGGAACCCGCCGCAACAGGCGGTATTAAATCTTCGCTCGCCTCAAACCGAACCTATGGCTTACTCATTCGGTTTGTAAATGTGAATGAAATTTCAATTTCGCATTCATTATAGCACCGCACTTTTCCCTTGTCAAGCAAAAATATGAATATTTTTTCATATTCATAAAATTTTATTGCTTTTTTTTTTGAAATGGTATATAATAGGCGTATGGAAAAGACGATAAGACAGCCGCAACAGGAGCGGTCGAACGAAAAAAAGCAGAAGATAATCAATGCAAGCTACGAACTTTTTGCGGAAGTCGGCTATTATAACGCCAACACGCAGGAGATAGCGAAGCGCGCGGGCGTTTCCACGGGAATAGTTTACAGCTATTTCAAGGACAAGCGCGATATTCTTCTCTATGTGCTTAAAATATATATCGATAAAGTGACGGAGCCTTTCGAGGCGTTATGGGAAAACGTGTCCGTTCCGCTCGACATAGGCGAAATCGCCGCCGCATACATAGACGCGACGATAAAGGCGCACAAGGACAACTCGCATCTTCACAGCGCGTTGCACGCTTTGGAGGGAAGCGACAAGGAAGTGAACGCCGAATTTTTAAGTTTACAGGATAAAATTACCGACACGATCACCGAAAAGCTTACGCGGTTCGGTTACGATAAGCCGAATGCGGAAGAGAGGGTACACCTTGCGATGAACGTAATTCAGTCCTTTGCGCACGAATACGTTTACGACACGCACGACTATCTCGATTATGCGGTTATGAAAAGCAAGGTCAAATCTATGATTATAACCTTATTCACGGAAGACTGATAAACATATTATATAATATAAGCCGAATTCCGATAATATACGTTAAAACTTTATAAACATAAAAAGCCGCCGCCGCGAGTTTGAACTCGCGGCGGCGGTATTGATTATCTGTAAATTTTTACAGTTACTTTTATTCCGGAAACGGTAAACGCTTCGAGAATATTGTCGTTCTTGAAGGCTATATACATAACGCCGAAGTCGGCAAACGTCGACAATTCCAGTCTTTCGGCATTAAACGTTTTATACCCGTTTTTCGACTCTTCCTTATGGAAAACCGCAGTTTCGCGATCGGCTACGGGGCAAATAAAAATATTCATATTCGACATCGAGCTTTTGAAATTCAGCTCGATTTTAACGTCCATATGCCTGTAACCGTTCTCGTAATAATATTTGAGCGCGGGGGCGGTCGTTCCGTCCTTTTTCTTCACTTCGTCGAAAGTGATACGAGGATAAATCGTAGTTCCTTTCTGCACGGTCAATTTAGTTTCCGCGCCTACGCAGGAGATTTCGACGACGGGGTGATTACTGATGTAATTCTCGGGTTTTTCGAACACAAACGACGATAAGTCAAGCTCGAATCTCTCGGCAACCGCCGTGAAATCTTCGCCTGTGGAAGAAAAAACCTTTTCGCCTATCTTTCCTACAATGTCGGTATAATAGTTGTATGTAACGTCGGCGTTTTCAACGTTATAACATACTGCGGCGTACACGTCGATATCGGAACAGACCGCGTAGTTATACCACATACCGTCTTTGCACTCGTCGTAATCGAGAGTAAGTTCGTGCGAAATCTCTTCGCTTCTCGTAACTACCTGTTTGTAATATTCTTCGCTCGTTTCCACAAGCGTACTGCACCATGTGTTTTTCAGTTGTCCCTCGATATTCGCCGTAACTTCGTCCTTAAAATTGCCTTTTTTCGATGATACCGTCGCTCCCACGCTCGTTTTAAGCGAACTTTCTATCGTCCTCGACGTGGAGCGTTGCACGGTTCGTTTATACGAAGTCTCCACCGTTTCCGTCGTGGCGACGTTCAGTTTCACGTTCACTTTCCCGTACACGCGATAATCTTCCGTATACTGGAAAGTGTGAATATCGTGCAGAATAAAGTTTTCAATTCTCCCGAGATATACGATATAACAATAATTATCGTCGTCATACCAGGATTCTACGGTTACGTCGTCGTGAAGTCCTCGCGCTATAACGTCGCTCGCGGGAACAAGCTTGTTCGAACCGGAGTCTTTTCTCACGTTGGTTTTAACGACTTTCGCCTGCCTTGCGTATTCTGCGGATTTTTCGGATTCCGCATTTTTTTCGCTGCCGCCGTTGTCGCCGGTCTGAGTGAGATTATCCATTAAATCCCGCAACGTATCGCAACCGCATAACGCGAAGCTCGCCGTCACGATAAGCAACGCGACCATAAGCAAAGCGACAAATCTCGTATGTTTTTTCATTTTATTTTTTCTTCAATTCGCACATTTTCTTGTAGAACATCGGCGCGTCGTCGGTGAAAACGCTGTAATGCAAACCTTTAATATTGAAACCGAGCGAATTTTTACCGTTAGTAACAGGCATTTCGATTTCGGAAATATTAGTCGAAAAAGCCTTGCGTTTAAGTCCTACCGTACCCGTTCCGCAGAGCGTTCCGTCGTCCGCAATCGTTATCTGCGTTCTGTAAAAGACAGAAAGCATAAAAACGACATAAAGTACCCCTAAAATAAGGAATACCAGCCCTAAAACCGTGTAAAGCGTGGCGTACATTTCATAATTTTTTATCTGAGCCTGTACCGAACCGAATATAGAATATCCGCTTTCTTTAAGTTCGTTCGCTTTTCCCGTCGACATACCAGCCAGAACGAGAAGAACGACAGCTACGATAATGAAGATCACGGCGAAAATAATTACGCCGTTTCTGAGTTTTTTGCTTTTTCCCGAAGTCATTTTTTGTTTCTCCTTTGTGTTTTGATTTTTTTAACAAAAGCTCGCGTTTTTACCGAAAACCTTGTTTTAAAAAGGAAGCTTGCCGTACACCTGACCGTTATCCGGCGGAGCGTCCAGCTTTACATAATAACGTATCGAACTCGACGTCGAATTGTCGTTAACGATTAAAATACCGTTTTTCACCGTCGCGTCCATCATCACCGTCATTCCGAGCGCAGATTGAATAAGCTTTATCTTTCCCGATTTTGCTTCGTAAGAACCGAGAAAACCCTCTTCGATAAACTTCCCGTCTTTCGTAAGCTCGATATAATACTTGCTGCCGTAAAAGAAGTAATCACCCTCGAAATTCTCGTCGATTAAATAATATACGCCCGCGTATTTTGCGTTTTTATTCACTGCCGAATAAACGATTATCGCGATAACCGCAATAACAACCGCGGCGATAATCAAAGCGATTATTTTTTTCTTTTTAGCTTTCTTCACTTCGTCCGCCGGATTATATTGATTGTTATCCTCCATATTGCCTCCTTTTGTTTTTTTTGAGCAATTGTTCAGTGATATTATATTAGGGATTTTCCCTAATGTCAACTGTTTTTAACTGCTTTTTAATAATTCTTTTGAAATAATCACTTAGGGAATTACCCTAATATACACAAAATTTAGGAAAAAAGACATAAAATTAAGGTATGAACAAATTAGGAAAACGCTTGAAAGAACTTCGCACGGAAAAGAAGCTGAGCCAAAAGGCGTTAGCGGAGATAATAGAGACAAATAACAGCAGTATCTGCGATTGGGAATGCGGACGAACCGAGCCGAGCCTGGACGCCGTTATTAAATTATGTAAGTTTTTCGACGTTACAGCCGACTATTTATTGGGTCTTTCGGACTATTGACTGCAAAACAACGGATCAACCCTGAGATTTATAAGAATTTAGCCGCCGCGAAATTTTATTTCCGATGCGGCGGCTTTTGTTGCGTAAACCGAGCTTTTCGACTATCTTGTTATATAAAAAATCATTATATTAAAGAATTCATTATATAAAAAACGCCGTACCGACGGCGTTTTATTTTATATTACGGTTTTATTTTGTATGCCAGACAAGGCACGCGAACGGGTTAATACTTGACGTATAAGCCGCGAGCGTAACGACGTATTAGTCAAAAACTCGCTGTCAGACCACGGTTCGTTTTATTCTTGGCTGGCATAACGATTGAATAATATTCTTTTTAAATTCTTCGGTCAGAAATTTTTGCGGCGGAATATGGATAAATATCGCCCGCCCGCTTACTTTTTCAAGCATTAAATAATAGGCGTAATTACACAAAGAAACCGCCGTTTTGTCCGAAACGACGTTTAAAACCCCGTTAGCCGAAAAAGTTCGCGAAATTTCGGTTACGTTCAACGCCGTATTCAAAATTTTGCCGTCGTTTTTCGCGCACACATCTATCCTCACATTGTCTTTAAGTTCGGTATCGAGTCCGAACATTACAACCGAGGAATAATCGCCGCAATCAAAATTCACGATATCTTTTCTTAACCCGTCAAACGAATTCGTTAAAAAAAGTTTATCGCTTTCAATGTTTTTTATAAGGTTAAAGGACGAATTATGTCCGCCCTTGAATGCAGTAAACAGCACGTTCATAGAGATTTCGTTTAGCCACAACTCGGTCCCGCGTTGTGTTTTCGGCGGGTTCGAATTCCGCTCGGCTAGCCACAGGTGATTGTGTTAGAACCCGGTCTTGCCTTGCGTTTTTAGGCTAAGACAAGGCGCGTGAGCGCGTTAATACTCTGCGTATAACACGCGAACGCAACGATGTATTAGCCAAAAACACAACGCAAGACCGGGTTCTAACACAATCACCTGTGGCTACTTATGTTCGGATTTGAATTTTAAAATAAGGAATATACACGCCGCCGCAAGCAATGTCAACACTTGCGAAACGGGCAAAGCCGCCCAGATTCCGCTCGTTCCCCTGCCCGACAAAACCGCAAGGCTTATCGGAGTGAACAGGAACGGATCGAGATAGGTCACGATGTTGGACACTATAATTCTGCCCGTCGAGTACGCGTAAGAACAGACGAATTTAACCGCCGCTTTTAATGGGTACGCAATCGCGTAAATTATAAAGCCGACTCTCATCATTTCCGCGGCTTCGGCAGACACCGAGAAGATTTTCGGCAGAAAAAGAATCGCCGCGGGAGTGAGCGCGATAAACGCCGCAGAAAGACAAATAAGCGTGATAATCGACTTATAGACCGTTTTTCGCTCTTCGATCAGATCGCCTGCACCCCTGTAATAGCTGAGCGCGGGTTGCACGCCGTCACACACTCCCTGATAAATATAGTCGTAAGTATAGAGCGCGTAACTCATTACCGCATACGCCCCGACCGCCGCCGTTCCGCCGTTATTAAGCGCGAAAAAGTTTGTAAAAAGCAATGTTGCGGACGGCACGAAATTCAATCCGAAAGGAGCTACGGAATTTTTCAAAATCCTCGCCGCAAGGCGCATCGACGTTTCCGAAGTTTCGGTTTCGCGTTTTTCCGAAATTGATGTTGCGCTTTTCCCCGAAATTACGGTTTCGTTTGCGATCTCGGTATTTTTTTGCTTTAAAAAAGTGACGATAGCCAAAACCGCAACGACGGCTTGCGAAACGACGGTTGCCGCCGCGACGCCGTACAAAGCGAATTTCTTTACCGTGAGAAAATCAAGTCCGATATGTACCGCAAGACCTATCGCCGTGTAAATCAACGCGGAATAGGTTTTTCCCTCGTTTCTCAAAAGCACGACCGAACCTGCGCCGACGACCTGAAAAAGCGCGCCGAGCGAAATTATCAAAGAATAATTTTCGGCATAAGTTTTAACTGTTCCGCTTGCGCCGAGTAAAGATAAGAGCGGCGAATAAACCGCAAAACACAAAAGCGTGGAAATCAGCCCGCCGATAACAAGAAGCCGTAGCGAAACGGCTTTCGACTTTTCCGCAAGGCGATTTTCGTTCTCCCCGCGAAAACCGTTTATTACGACAGCCGCGCCGATACCGAGTCCCGTTCCCAAAGAGGTGATAAACGCGACTATCGGCCACGCGATATTTATTGCCGCAAGTCCCTCGTCGCCCGCTCGGTTACCGATAAAAAGTCCGTCGATATTGGTATACGTTCCGACGATAACCATCGAAATGACCGACGGCAATATGTAATTTATAAGTTTAAATTTTTTCATGCGGGTATAACGTCGGTTTTGGCTTCGGATATTACGTCAGGGGTGACGTTTTCATCGAGGCTTAATATCAGATCGGTGGCTTCTCCCGCGTCTTCCGCGCCGAACTTCGATTTTTCTTTGAGCAAAGGGTCGCTCCCGACAAATACAAAGCCTATCCCCGCATTATCCGCAAAGCGTTTATCGGTATTCGTATCGCCGATCATAAAAATTTCGTTTTTCGCCGCATTGAGTTTTTTTGCTATTTCGTTTGCGGCGAACGGATCGGGCTTATGCGGAATACCGTTATCGTCGCAATAAATACCGTCGAAAAGATCGGAAATACCGAGTTTTTCAAGGCAAAATTCGGTTATCGAGCGATCGTCGGTCGTCGCGACGAATAAAGCCGCCTGTTCGCGAGCTTTTTCGAGCTTAGCGCGCAAATTTTCGCAAGCGGGCAAGATAACGCCCTTATCGGTATTATCCGAAACGGCTTGCTCGACTTCCCGCCTGTCAACGCAAACGTCAAAGCCGAATTTGTTAAGAGTTTCGGTTACAGCTTCGGCAAATTGCGCGTACGTTCCGCCGCATAAAATCCCCTTAGGGTCGACCGTATCGTTAAAAATTCCTATATTCTCCCCGATTTCCGCCGAAATTTTCAAAACCGTTTCCGAGGGGACGTTCGTATGTCTTTTCACAATTTCTTTTATCGCTTCCTTCGCCACGGGAACCCAGAAATCGTCAAATCGCATAAGCGTTCCGTCTTTATCGTATATTATTGCTTTTATCATACCGTTCTCCGAAAAATAGCCGAGATGGATTCGAGCCACATTAAGTTTTAACGGCGCAAAATCAGCAAAATCCGCGTTAAACTCGCTTATAATACGGCAAGTATGATTGCATTCGAACCCGCCCAAAAGCAATCACCTGTGACTAAAAATTCTCCCGTATGAAATTGTATCACAACTGCTGTATTTTTGCAAGAATAAAAGCTTTTGTAACGACACTTTACAAAAGCTTTACATTTTTATTATATATAATATCGATTTATCCTTTTACCATTCGAGTATATTTCCGTTTTCGTCGTAATGCCAGAAGTTTCCGGATTCCGTCGGAGCGGTCTCGCTGTAATAGTAACGCGCGGCATTAAGGAAACAAGAATTGTAAGTTTCTTCTATCATAATTTTTTCCCACTGTTCAGCCGTTCCCATATAATATACCGCATTCAGGTCATTCCAAGCTCGGAAAACCGCCTCTTTAATTGTAGTTACGCTTTCGGGAATAACAATGCTTTCGCATTTCGCACCCTGAAACGCAAAAGCAGGTATAAATTGTACTGTATTTCCCAGGATGATTTTCTCAATTTTGCATCCGGTAAAAATAGTATAATCATAATATGTACTATCGGAAGCAACGTAAGTACAATTTGTTGCGTTCCATATAACCGATTTAAGAGACGTGCATTTGCCAAATGCTCGCGATTCTATTTTTACGACATTATTCGAGATTGTAACACTCGTTAACCCGCTGCATTCTGCAAACGCATAGCCCCCTATTCTTGTAACACTGTTCGGAAGGATAATGTTCGTCAAGCTATTACAATATCTGAAAGCCGAATCTTCTATTTCGGATATGCCGTTTCCCAAACTAATTTCAGACAAGCCGCCGCAGCCCGAAAACGCCGATGATCCGATTGATTTCACGCTGTCCGGTATGACGATTTTTTTCAATGTCTTGCACCCGTAAAATGCATTCGAACCTATACTTATAACTCTGTTTGGAATGGTTATCTGTTCCAGATTTACACAGTTATAAAACGCATAATCGCCTATTTTCTCGATTGTTCCGTCTGTGGGGATGAAGCTGTTTTTACAGCCCGCAATAACCGATTTCTGCGCTCTGTCGATAAGACAGTTATATTCGCTGTAATAATTTTTATTCTCGCGAGAAACAAATATTTCTTCTAATGCCGAACAATCGCCGAAAGCTTGCGCTCCGATGCTTGTTACGCTGTGCGGAATAATAACGCTTTTCAATGTCGGCGAATAATAAAATCCCGATTCCGCGATTTCCGTTACATATTTTCCGTTATTCATGGCGGGAATCCTTATTTTTTCAGGCAAAGCATTTGACGATTTTTTTATAGAACACGTTCCGCCGTCCAACGACGTAAAAGTAAAATATATCGAGTATTCCGGATCCGTTTCTCCGCAATTCAGACAACTTCCGTCACCAAAAGAATGACCGAGCGAAGGTATTTCTTCATAGGTGGTATAATCGCAGCGCGAGCAGGTTTCATAATCCGCATAACCGTTTTCATCGCATTTCGCCTCTTTCCCCTTGTGGAAAATATAATCGTGATCGAGTGCCGGGATCTGTTCGTAAGTCGTATAATTACAGCGCGAGCAATCCTTATATGCTTTCCACCCGAACTCCGTACATGTCGCGTTTTTTGCCTGATGAGAAGTTATGTCGTGTCCGAGTGCGGGAATTTCGATATACGTCGAATAGCTGCAACGCGTACAGGATTCGTATGCGTTATATCCGGATTCCGTGCATGTCGCGGCAACAGCTTCATGCGCAAGTATGTTATGTCCGAGCGCAGGTATGATTTCCTGTTCCAAAAGTATTTTATTGCATACCGAGCAATGCTTTCCGTCCGTCACGCCTTGTTTAAGGCAAGTTGCGGGTGTGCCTTTGTCGATAACCTCTATATGACTGTGCGGAGTGATTTCACGTCCGCAGTTTTTACAAAAACCGTTATCCAAATCATGCTCGGCAAGCGGAAGCTCACGGTACGTCGTATAATCGCAACGCGTACAGGTTTCGTATGCCGCAAACCCTTTTTCCGTGCATGTGGACGGCTTACCCTCATAAGAAACAAGATCGTGTCCGAGAGCCGGAATAACCTCCTGAGCGGCTATAATTTCATTGCATAACGTGCATACTTTTCCTTCGGTAATTCCGCTTTCCGTACAAGTAGGCTCCACTCCCTTGTATGTAACTAATCTATGCCCGTAGTCGCCGTATTCAAAAGTATTCGCGTCGTATTTGCCGCAAATCTCGCAGGAAAAATAATATACCGCTTTCGTAGTGCATGTCGCAGGGGATTTTAAATATTTATCCGTAACATTTCGCTCAAAAACATGCTCATGCGGCTTTATCGGATTTGAAGAATAAATACTGCATGCAATACATAAACTAATAATCGACAATAAAATCGCACATAATGATACCGATTTAAAAACTTTTTTCACAAGTATCTCCTCCGTTTTACTTTTTCAAACACAATTATAATTCCGTTACGGAATTATGTCAAGCATTTTTAATGTTATAATTCCAAAAATGAATTAAAACGAGTGTGCGAAGTTATGAAATTAAGAAATAATAAATACGGTGACTGCAATATTATCGGAAGAAAAGTCGAACAGTTGAGAAAAGATAAGAAGATAAAACAAAAAGATTTTATCGCAAAACTTCAACTTGAAGGCTTGGACATAAACCCTACAAGTTACTCTAAATTAGAAGGACAAATAAGAATAGCAACCGACAAAGAGGTATTTGCGATCGCAAAAGTTTTAGGAATAAAAACCGACGATTTGTTCGTTGAAGTCTTTGAAACCGATTGACTTTTATATTTTTCGCATTGAAGAAAACAATCAGCGGAAGGCTTCTTATTTTCGATTCGTTTCAGGTTAATACGCTTTTTCGGTCAAAAACAGACAGAAACAACCGATAAGATGAGTTTCTTATATAAAATTAAAGCTTTATGTAAGCGGGTGATTGCTGATAGCTTACAATCTATAAATAAACAAGTAAGGGTGAACATTATTCGCCCGCTTTTTATGTCGATTTTTTTACACATTCCTGCCTTCGTCCTTTGAAAAATGGTGAGCTATCCATCATTATCAATATGGGAAGGCTTTCTTTTTTTACAATTCTTATCGATTATAATCTTTCATATAAAATATATAACAAAAAAACACCGCTTTAATAGCGGTGTTTTAGTGGAATGTGGCAACGACCTATCCTCCCGACAGATAAGCCGAACGGATAGAGAAAATCGGCGGCAAACGGAAGAGATTTCGTATTATGCAAATAAATACGCCCGAAGGCATACTCTATGTATTCCGAGGACGTTTTATGCAGCAGAATTCGGAAGATATTTCGCTTGACGGAGATTTTATCCGTCCGTTCGGCGACAATACCCTGCAAGTACTTTCGGCGCCGCCGAAGCTTAACTTCTGCGTTCGGTATAAGATATGTGTAGCCGCCGGCTATTACAAACGCAAAAATCGTATATCAACATACATAAAAATACATAACAAAAAACACCGCGTTTAATAGCGGTGTTTTAGTGGAATGTGGCAACGACCTATCCTCCCGGCAGGTCACCCTGCAAGTACTTTCGGCGCGCTGAAGCTTAACTTCTGTG
>CAKQMB010000028.1 GCA_934254825.1 uncultured Clostridia bacterium
ATAGCATATGCACCTCTCTTTATTAACTATTCATCTTAAAATGCTTCAATGCCTCCACAATTGCACTCTCTTTATCTTCTGGACGCTGCAGTTCTTTTCCTTATATTTTAATTCCTGGCATGAAGCAAAATTTATTAACATCTTGAAAAGTAATACCTTTTATCTGTTCTTTTTCACACGCATCCTTAAACCGCTGAGTTGCTATCATTACACCTGGCCAATTATCAAACGAAAACACATCCGACCCATCCCATGTTTCTACCGGAACACTCAACCCTCTTATTCGCATTTTTGTGCTAAGAGCAACCATACCACAAACTGAGCATTTCTCAATCTCAAATCCTTCAGCATCGCACATTGCTCCGCACCTTCCCAAAATAAATATTTCCTTTAGTTCAACATCAGTTAAATGTTGCATTTCTCCAAACTTATCATACCAACCCGTACATTCTATCTCGCGCAACTCATATCCTGTTAATTTATATTTCTCTAACATATTGATAACAAAATCATTCCCAAGATAGCAACCAGGTGCATTATAAAAATCTAGCAGCTCACCATCTATAAAGTGAACACGATAAGCCCCTATTCTATCACTCCTATATATTGCCTGACATTTTTCGCATGTATATTCTACAAATTCTTGCAAGCTATATTCCGCTTGAGCATAGTGGTCATCAATTTCCGAATGTACAACATAAAACAACTTAATTCCCTCCATATATTTATTCTTTTGGTATTGCCTTATATTCACTAATTCCAAATGACTTTTCAATAATACTTAAGAATTCTAATATTTCCGTTTTATTAGCATTAGGATTGTTATTTTTAAATTCTTTCCATACTGCATTGTAAACTGCTCATCGTCATCACATATACCAATTCTCAACACGCCCCGGTTATCTCCCACACAAATATAATTCTGTATACCCACTAGCTACACTTTCTCACATAAATAACCTCTTTCCCCATAAGCTTAATTATAGCATATACTCATAGCACTAACAAACAATGATTTTTCTCAATTCTAATCGGCAAAAAAGTCATCATAACTGGTAGATAATACCTTCTTCAGTAGTTTCAAATCACTTACCTTATTATTTCTCCGACCAGTTTCAATATTAGCTAACGTACTACGAGACATATTACTGCCAAGTAATTGCATCTGAGCGACAACTTCATTTTGTGTCATATTCTTACTCATTCTTATTGTTTGGATATTACGACCAAGCGCATCATCAGTCAATAACCATTGCATAATTTGCCTCCGTTCCACAACATGAAAAGGTTGTTCCTTAAAGTCGTGTAAATCCTTAATTTTGACGTTTTCCAACCTAACACCATGGTCGTCACACACCATGATGGATACATTTCCTTTGTTTCTTTCATTTTCTCATTCCTCCAATCTGAAAGTTTAGACATGAAAGCTGACAAAAAAGATAAGACCGCCTGCTTTCACATCCAAAGATGTTTAAAACAAACGGTCTCGCGACTCTTTTCTTATTAAGTTGTTGATGCATTTATTACTCGAAATAACCTTAAATGTTAACTATAGATTTTTGTGTCCACTCATACCAGTTCCATCACTACTGAAACTTTAATCTCGTGAGAAATCTCTTTTTCGTCCAAAATTGCTCTGTCCAGAAAAGTATCTGACGTTCTCCCTGATGTACTATAAAATGGATGAAATTGCCAGAATATTTTACTTAAATATCAATAGGTCGGTACGTTAGTATCATGATGTAGTATTCGTTTGCTTTTCCGGTATAGGTGATATATTTATCAGTCCAGTTTCAAATATTGCATTCTCTCCAACTATTGTATAGTCAGCAGCAAGGGATACGGATACTTTATCTCCAACGCTAATGTCAATTTTTATATCATCTTTATTAATTCTAAGTTTTATATATTTGCATCTGTTATCAAGACCCCCTGCCATACTCCAATGCCATTCCTTACTGTCAAAGATATAATATACATTATTGTCATCAATCTTCTCAATTTCTAACAATGTCATATTATTTCTTCCTAGAACAGAATTATCCGGATAAGTGCCCGGCGGACATGACACTTGATTAGAATTATTATGACCTGTATTATCCGTTACATTCACATTATTCATATCCTGATTAACTGAACTTGAATCATGTATTTCTTCTCTCTTATCATTACAGACTGTTACCTTTATTTTACTTACGCATTTTTTCTTTGCCATTACTTTTATCACACAACGACCATTCTTTTTTGCCTTTATTAAGCCTTTCTTTGACACAGAAGCAACCTTTGGCCTTGAAGTTATATACTTTGCATTCTTCTTGTACCGTATCTTATATGTTTCACTTACCCGAAGATTAATCTTCTTTGTCTTACATTTGTCTGATTTTACTTTTGCCTGACATACACCATCAGATATACAAACTAGAGACATAATGGTAATAACCAGCATTATCATATAAAAACCAATGATTTTACATAATCCACGCATAACATATCCTCTCTTTCTGTCATTCACTGACAATACATTCTATCAATAATTTACAACATTGCAATACAAAGTCATTTCAATAAATTAAACTATCATTCAATAGATAATTAATATGTTAATCTTCACTTTGCAGTCTGACCAAATAACGCAACATTTAAAAGATCTGCTTCACTGGCATATGTATAAGCAATCTGTTCCGGTGTGAGCTTTGGTGGAATCAAATTTTCCTTC
Source organism: uncultured Clostridia bacterium (assembly GCA_934254825.1). Classification (GTDB taxonomy): domain Bacteria; phylum Bacillota; class Clostridia; order Christensenellales; family Borkfalkiaceae; genus UBA10281. Next base: position 2,717 of record CAKQMB010000028.1, read on the forward strand.
GCCGCATCCGTGTGAATACGATAGTTCACCTTTGATAAAGCTCTGTTCATGTTCCAGTCCAATGAAATTCGACTATTTTCATCCTGCTTTAATCGACCTTTAGCGCCTCTCAGCCGCCGTTAAATCCATCTCGTCCATGTCAAGTCTCACATTCACATGATGGCTTCGCTTCGTGGAGTTTGGACAATAAACATACAGTCTCATTTTGCGCATCATTGTCCAAACTTAGTGTAAACTCTTTTTCTATAATCGGCAACTTAAATTCTATGGATTTTAGCCACTGACCATTTTCTTTCCGTTCTTCATAAATCTGTACATTATCCACTAACTGCGACAGGAACTCTCGTTTCTCTGCTTCGTTCATTTTATCATACAGTTTATCAAAGAAAATAAGTGCCTTGTAGATATTATCTCTGGTAATCTTATCTGCCAACAGAGAACGTCTCTTGGTTTTTGCAGATACAAGCAGTTCCTCTGCTTCCTCTATTTTATCATAGGTTTTGTACAAACGGTTCTCCAAATCTGCTTTTCTTCGTTGATAATGCTTATCCTCGTAGTCAAGAGAATCAATATCAGACAAGATAGAATCTTTGTTATGATATAGCTGTCTTAATTGCTTCTCATAATTTGCTATCTCCTGATCCAGTGTACTGGTATCTACTTCCATGTTTATCTTGCTACGGATCAAATCTGAGAACTTAGGATTGCTAACCAACTTGCTGATCACCTCTGCAACAGCAACGTCCAACATCTCTTCATGCACCTGTCTTCTGTAATCACACTTATGGCCTCTGGTCATATTGCGGTGCTTGCAACCATAGTAATAAAAATCCTTATAATTGCTTCCATCCTTGCGTTTCTTAATCGCCTTATTGCCATACATTCCTGCGCCACAGACAGGACATTTCAAAATTCCCGATAAAAGATGAATCTTTTCTCCCTTGTCACGGTTTACCTTTTCGTATTTTTTAGCCTGTGCTGCTACCTTGGCCTGTGCTTGTTCCCACACTTCCTCTGATACAAGAGCTTCATGTAAACCATCTACTAATAGATAATCCTCCTTCCTTACCTGCCTATACTCATTCCTCGTACCATGAACTTTTTCTGTCCGTCTCCTGCCATAAGAGATTTTACCACTATAAACCGGATTCTGAATAATTCTTCTGATAAGAGCGGCATCAAATAGTGGATTTGTACCATTCTGTCTGGCTATCTTATGGATTCCGTGATTTTCCAAATACTTAGCAATTCCATTCGCTCCCAAATCTGTATTTACATATTGGTCAAATATCGTTCTGATAGCCACTGCTTCTTCCTCATTGACTTCCAGTTTTCCATCAATAAGTGAATATCCATACGGTGCAAAGCCACCATTCCATTTTCCTTCCCTGGCTTTCTGCATCCTACCTTCCATAGTCTGAACACGAATGTTCTCACGCTCAATCTCCGCCACTGCTGACAGCACAGATATCATAAGCTTACCGGCATCCTTAGATGAATCAATTCCGTCCTCTACACAGATTAGGTTAACTCCAAAGTCCTGCATCACCTGTAGTGTAGCAAGTACATCTGCTGCATTTCTGCCAAATCTGGAAAGTTTGAATACAAGGACATAAGATACTGCGTCTTTTCCTGATTTGATATCGTCCATCATCTTATTAAAAGCAATTCTTCCTTCTATGGATTTACCGGATTTTCCTGCATCCTCATACTCACCAGCAATTTCATATTCATTATAATTACAAAAGGCCCTCATTTTTGTTTTCTGTGCATCCAGAGAATAACCGTCTATCTGTATGGTTGTAGAAACACGGGTATATAAATATACCTTGATTTTTTCTTTTTTCAATTTACATGTCACCTCCAGGAAGCACCGAAACTGCTGATAAATTGATACTGGCTAATGTATCCATCTGCTTAATTGCCAAATTTCTAAGTAATATGAGTCTTTCTGATTGAGATTTTCCCTGTTCAATTAAAATAGCATTATAGCTCTCCATATTTGCCAATACCAATAACTGATTTAAATTTGCATCATCACGCACATTACCCTTTTTGCTTGGATTGTTATTTTTCCATTGCTTTGCAGTTTGTCCAAATAAAGCAACATTTAAAAGATCTGCTTCACTGGCATATGTATAGGCAATCTGTTCCGGTGTTAGTTCTGGTGGAATCAAATTTTCTTTCACCGCATCCGTGTGAATATGGTAATTCACCTTTGATAAAGCTCTGTTCAAATTCCAATCCAATGAAAGCCGACTATTTTCATCCTGCTTTAATCTGCGGTAATCTTTCATAATATACAACTGGAATTCTGGAGAAATCCATGTAGCAAATGCCATTGCAATATCGCTATGTGCATAAGTACCTCCACCGTACCTGCCAGCTTTCGACACTATTCCAATAGCATTTGTCTGTTCAATCCATTTAGTAGGTGTCATAACAAATCTGTTTAATCCAGCCTCACTTCTAACCGCCTCGAATTGCACACGGTTAAAATCCGGATTATGAAGTTCTTCCCAAACTGCTAAAAACTCAACTGTATTTCTATTTCGCATCCAGTTCTGAATAACAAATCTTGGGTCATTATCATTTCTGTATTTCGCAATATCTGTCAATGAAATATATTCATTCTCAAAATCATTCGTGTAGATTCCAATATCAATTCCTTTTGCGTGAATGGTTTCCCTAACTATTTTATTTGCCATCTCTATTCCTCCACAATGCTCTCCATCTGTTCCAACTTCTGCAAAGCCTTCATATACGCCATCAGTCTTTTATACTGCTCATCACCTAGACTATGTATCTGTTTTAAAATCTTAATATCTGTCCTAGTGACTTCATAATCCATATCTGCATCGTTATATTCCGGGTCAATTCCCTTTCCTGTTAAAAGCTGTTCAGGAGTAATATCTAATGCATCACATATTGAAAGCAAACAATCCGCTTTTGGATTTGTCTTTTTCTTTTTCCAGTCACTGATGTTGCTCGTTGCAATTCCGGTTCTTCTTGAGAGTTCCAACTGCGTTATTTTCTTCTGCTCCATCACATAAAAAATTCTTTCACTGATAATCATGATTTTTCCTCCACCAACATTTCATGCGTATCCGTACTTTGTAAGTGTAATATCCGTCTTTACGGTTATAATATCATGCGACAGCTTTTCTTTCAATAGAGATTTTTGTATTTCTGAATTTTACTATATTCTTCGGTTTATAAAATTCAACATACAGCTGTTTAATTCTTTTCATGGGAAGATAATGATCCGGATCTGGCAAACTATCCAAATCCATCGCTTCTGCATACTTTGCTACCATTTCTCCGATAAAATTTGCCAAATCACTCCAGGCATCTCTTTCTTTTAGAACCACTTTATTCTTAACCATAATTAAAATCCTTTCTGACATTATTCATACTAACTATCATGCTATTTCACAAATTGGCAAGCAGTGCACCGGTATATACCAGGTGCATTTTTTGCTTGTTGGGGAGATGCCCCCATCCCCTTGAACTGCTGGCAAGCCGCAGAGCCACGCTGACACTTTTTGAAAATAATTAATTTCTCTTCCTTAAATCTACATCATAAAGATGAATAACTGACTTAAGCGTTTTTCTAAGTAACTTAGTTTGCTCAGCATACATCTCTTTTAATTCAGCAATATCCTCTCTGTAGATATTTCCGGTTTCATTTGCTTTTTTCGCATACTGATTTAGGTTATTGCTAATTCTTGAATGCAAGGACAACACCTTACTCAAATCTGGCCATCGCAAATTTATCAAATATCCATTCAAAGCCATTTTTCTGATAAAGGCGCTCATATTTTGAACTCCGGCCTCCTTCATTCGGTTATGCAGTATCTCCACCTCCTCCGGTTTAAATTTCACATAAATACCTTTCGAATATTCTTTCATTTTGCATTTCCTCCACTCTCTTCTTTTGATTTCTGGTTTCTTTTTGAAATCATTCTTCCAGGGCAAACAATGATTTCTAAAAATAAGCAACAAAAAAGCAACCGATGTTACTCGATTGCCATATTGTTACGCTTGCGAGACTATTTCTTTCCCAAAAATTTGTTAGTATTGCATAAACCGTTTTGTGAAAATTTCTGTCCAAAAACTTTCAAAAAGTGATAATTGACTTTTTGCAAATTGTTGTTCTCAGAGTTCATATAAAATTGGAAAAAGCCCAAACCACACGGGTTTGAGCTTCGTTTGTGCATTCATATTTTCTGTTTTTGGGTATAGAATCTCCGTTGTTAAATATAGAATATTTGTTTGATTTTGTCAAGATTCACTTACAATGAACCAAGCAAAAAGATAAAAGAATTTGCTATGAACAACCACTGGCTGATAATGCCCTGATGGTTTAATTCTTATTCATTTATTATTTGCCAAAGAAGCCAACTTCCCGGATAATATTTTTCCATATCCTCATCACTATACTGTTTGTCAAGCGATTCTGCGCGCCGTTTGAAAGCATCAAACCAATCCTGTCCAGTGACGAGATCTTGGTCAATGGCGTACCCCTCTCCCCATGTAAGCATAATATTCTGACAGATTAATGCCATAATCTGTCCACGTAGTTCAGTCTGCCCTCCCTGCAAAAACTCTGAGAAGCAATACCGGAGGGTGTATTCCCCGTAGCTCAGCAGTTCCTGATATTCGGGTTCATGTGTCTGCGTGTAATCGGAGGGATTGGAGGAGGCAGTCGGAGAAGCCATGATGGTATCCAGCAATTTTTCAATCGTCGTATCCAGACTGCCCGCACTATGCAGACATGCCAGTGCCTTACTGTAATTCTGTGTCTGCAAATCTTCGATATACGCCTGATCGTTCAGCGCATCATCCGCAGCAGCACCGGGGAATTTATCCCGAATATCGTCTGTATAATAACTTCCGTCTCTCGGTTCCCAATATTCCTTCAACGTATACTCTCCCGAATCAAGGACCTCGAAAGTAATGGCAGTGGGAATAAAGCTCCCGCCAACGGATTCTAAAGTGCCGCCATAGGTACTATAGATTTCATGAAGAACCAGAAGATATACGGTTTCTTCCTCCATGTGGGTATCTTCACCAACCATCGGGGTACCGCTTATGGCCTCGTTTGCAAGCAGCACATGACTTTCTACATGGATTAGACCGTCCGTATTCTCGTCGGAGAAATGCTCCAAAATTGCCTGGTTGATCGCAGTATCAAGATCATATACTTCTACTTTATCGAAATCTGATCGCACGAAAGACGCGATAGTTTCACCAGTTTCTACTTTACAAAAAGTAATAACATCCATATTTCCGATTAGATCAAAAGCGGTAGCTGCGCAAAGATCAAAATCCTTTTTCTGTACAGGATCATTGCCGGTAAGATAAACAATGAGTTCGTAAGGCTTCGTCTGGGTCTTAAGCTCTATTGATGAATATCGGAAATCCTTTGGATAAGAGAGAAGCTGCGCAATTGAGGAGACTTTTGGAGCATCGCCAATATAGTCCGTCCTGTATTGTTCTATATCATCCAAGATTGTACTTTCTATTCTTACTTCAATATTATCTACATTCACATAAACAATTTTATCCTCATCCGTATTATTTTGCACATTCACACCAATTTTGAACCAGCCACCTTTTTCCGCATCCATTTTCACAGGCATACCAGGGATAAGATAAGCAGGCTCATCGTAGGCTGTTTCTGTTCTCACCTGTACTGGTTTTAGGAAAACTTGCGTGTCTCCAAGACCTTCATCGGCGGTTACCGTAATGTAGTTTCCCAGGGGGGATATCTCCTCATCGGCATATACAACGGTCTCCTGGCTACCGGCAGGTATGATAATTCTAAGTCTGAAACTCTCCTGCTTAGGATTCGTTAACAAACAGACCGCAAAAATCGCACATGAAACAACCGCCACTACGATTATCCCAAAAGCAGGCTTCTTCCAGTTTGCCAAGTTACGGATTCGCCCCTTGGCGTCGCCCTCGCCAAAGGCAAGCGGCGTACCGGCAATGATGTGTTTACCAGTAGCAAGGCTTAATAGCGATGCTGTATAATCTGCCAGGACACAATCTCCCATTTTCTTTATCACAGCCTCGTCGCAGCTCATTTCCATATCCCTACCGGCAAGGATGAAAGCAATCCATACCAAGGGATTAAACCAATGGATACACAATACAACAAAAGCCAGAGCTTTTATAATATAATCAAATCTGCGGATATGATGCTGCTCGTGCATCAGAATATAGGACTGTTCCTGTTCTTCTACAGAGGATGGAAGATAAATCTTAGGTTTAAATAACCCCATGACAAACGGCGATGTAATATCATCTACCAGATAGATGTTTTCCCGTAATGGCGAAGCAGTGATTAGCTTTCTCCGAAGCCGTTTGTAAGATACTGCCGCATAGATACCCATTCCGATGACACCTACCATCCAAACATAGGTAGCAATTGCCATCGGTGCCTCAAGTGGGTCAGCTCTTAGTTGTTCCTCCCCTTGAGGCAAAGTATTATTAATTGCATCATCAAAACCGGGAACTGGCAGCACAATATTAGGATACTCTGTATGAACAATATCGTTCGGAACATACTCGATACGACTTGCCATTGTGCCACTTTCAGCAACAGGAGTATCAATTAAACCGAACAGCGAAAAACTGGATTCAATAGATACAGGGCATATCAGTCGAAAAAGGACAATTCCCCAAAGTGCATATGAGATAACCTTCGGAGCCTTTTTAAGAAGAAGCCGAAGTAGCAAAACCAATACGATAACCACACTTGCAGTAAGACTCATATTTAATAGTTTGGGTAAAAATGTATAGAAGAACATAAAATCACCTCCTCAATCCGTCAATGAGTTTTTTGAGTTCTTCGACTTCTTCATCTGATAGTTTTTTTCGTGTGCCAAAAGCAGCTATAAACGCAGGAAGAGAGCCGTCAAAAGTTTCCTCGACAAACTGCTCGCTTTTCATTCCATAAAACTCTTCTCGTGATATTAGCGAAGTAACCATTTTGTCATGAAGCTGAAAAATGCCTCGTTCACACAATCTCTTTAGAACAGTATAGGAGGTGGTTGACTTCCAACTCAACTCCTCTTCTGCCATTTTAATAAGATCTCTGGAAGCCAACGGTTCATGATTCCAAATAATATCCGCAAAACGGGACTCAAGTACTCCCATTGTAGGCATATATGATTCCTCCTTCCTTTTATCTACATCATGTAGATAAATATACTCTACATGATGTAGATGATATTGTCAATAGACTTCATGGAATTGTAATAAAAAACGCCCGCAGGATTTCTCCCGCGGACGGCAGTACAGTCAGTTCTCAAAGGTTTTTACTCAATTTTATATGTTGACAGCATGAAACCACTAATGTGTTGATAAGTTTATGAATATTCTTGCGGCTCAAAATCGCAAGTCCGGAAATTTGGAAATCGGAGTTCCGGTACTCGGAAACCACCTTTTTGTGCTTGACTATTTGTCCATTTCTATGGGGATATTAGTCAAGGCCCTGCCGCATCTGCGGTGCGTAGCAGCCTTTACTAATATTCTCATAAAAATTATGATTCGGTATGCACAAAAGTGAATCTAAAAGTGATTTCCATATCACCGGACAACTGATGGAATCTAATCCGGAATATTCAGTTTATGCACAAAATTTCAGATTTCCTCACAGAAATCTGAGCCTATCGCTTATATAACAGCTTAGCACATCAGCCCCTGCTGTAAACATATTAAAATGACCCTTAACTTACATCACCAATCTTACCAATTGCAATATTAGTTAATGTATTTACTTTATCACGTCCTTCTTCGTTTTCAATATCTTTCATAAGTTCTTTAGCTAATTTCTCTCTGTCATAGTTCAATCGTTTCAACAAAGGCGCATGTCTTAATTCAAAACTCTTGAAAACATCATCCCACGTTAATGCATAGACTTCGTAATTTTCTACTTGTATAACCAATCCAATTTTCCCTTTGTCTTCAAATGTCTTGTATCTGCCTTTTACATCCTCATCCACTTCTTTGCAAACGGCAATAAACTTCCATCTTCTGTACTCGCTATTGAAATTAGGTTGCTTTCTTACAAAATCCATATAGTCTTCGATTTGTCTTAATACTTTCTTTGACAAGATAACCTTTGGTGCCTTTAACTCTACAATAATATTCTCTTCCATCGTGGTTCCAAATGAAGCTTCAATATCACGAACATTGCACATAAATATATCCATTCTACGTTCTTGCTCTGCATCTTCATCGAGAGTCGCCTCTATATCTTTTACTCCATATAAAAAATTAATATACTTTTCTAAAGCATTCTTCATTCTTTCATCTGCACTTGCCAAGTTAAATTGTTCGCCAAATAACCAGAAATGCTGCTGCACTATCTTCTGAATGTGGTCTCTCTCATTTGCATACTGAGTCATATCAAATACAATTGTTCTCAGCAATTCAATAACCTTATATCTATCTTGAACAAATTTAATTGTGTCAATTACATTTTCAAGCTTTGTTTTACGCAACATATCAGAAAAATCTTGTCTCTGCTCTGGTGTTAGTTCCACTATTTGCTCAACTATTGTTAGAACGTTTTCTCGTTCTCTTGAATTAAGCAAAAGGTTCAAAAAACCTAACAAAGATTTTTCTTGAACTGGCTTTAATTTATAAAAAATTTTCGGCTCAATTTTATAGATTTCCTTTGTTACTTTTTCCAGATCTTGTTTTTGCATTTTCCCATATGGATCATCCGGAAATTCTGGAAATGTCTTTCGTTCCTCAATCATCTGTCTTACTGCATCATCTGCCTTTTGAGACATATAATTACCAATTTTCTTTTCGATAAATTTAGCTATAAACTTTTTGAGTTCTTTATATACCTTTTTATCATCCTCATCTGTGAACAGACTTATCTGGTCACTCTCCATTTCCATGCAGTCATTTTCCTGTCCGTCAAAGAAATCAGATTTCACAAAAACGCTGTGATTAAACTCAACAGTATTTCTGTTAAATGATGTTGTCTCAATACTTTTCACTTCATCTTTGCTATCAAAGAAATAACAACAGAATTTTTCTTTTATCGCCTCTGTCCATACAATGAGTGTTACTTCAAATCTACTTCCAGCTATCGTCGTTATTGTCTTTTCGCTAAATTCTGTATTAATATATTTTTCATATTCAATTGGTTTTCCATTTATATTTATTTTTAAATTTCTGCCCTTGCACAAATATAAAAACCACGCAAATTCCTTTAACAATGCTGGCTCAAGAACTTCAAATGCCATATTTTCCGCCGTCAAGGAAAAAATATTGTCAAACTCTACCTTTGTTCCTGCTTTCCTTATTGCAGAAACTTTCGGTTCTGTATAACTGAGGACTTCTTTCTTATCATTTTCCAATATTATTTCATATGCTTTATATTCAATGGAATCAGAATCCTTATAAGTGGTAATCCACTTTGCTCCAGTAGCAAAAGCAGAAAAAGAAAATCTTCCCTTACCCTTATTAGCCTTGGATTTCATTTTTAATGACAAAAGATTTTTTTGAGATGTCAAAAAAGCTCCGAAGGTGTCTGATAAATCATCATAAACAATTCCATCTCCGTTATCTGAAATAGACAGTTCACTAACCCCAGAAGCAATATTTAAAGAATAATCAATATTAACTTCTGTTGCATGAGCCTCAAATCCATTCCATACATATTCACAAATAGCCTCCTTGTAGTCATTTGTGATTCCTGAAGATTCAATACTCTGATTCTTTACGCTAAGCTGTAATATCATCTCTAAACACCTCCATAAAATCTCATCATTTTATTAATCGTCAAACAAACTCATTTGAGTTTTGATTAATGACTTTACTTTTCTCTCTTTGATTATATCAGATTCATCAATTTCTCCAAACAATAATGGCGATTTAGGATTATGCATGCCAAAATTCTTTCCAACTGTGTTTTCACTATAATTTGCATAACAATACAAGCAACCATTTTTGCAAGTATTATAAGCTCCTATGTCGATACTTGCTACACAGCTGTAAATCGTAACTTTCTACGCTTCTTTTTTCTTCATTTTCAAGCAAATTAAAAGAAGGTACAGTATAAATTATTCT
>CAKQMB010000029.1 GCA_934254825.1 uncultured Clostridia bacterium
CTCAATATGATAAAAGAGGGCGCGACGACGACTTTCGAAGCATGGGGAAAAGAGCAGAAATGGAACACGAGTTTATTCCACCCGTGGGCAACCGCGCCGCTTATAGTTTTCAACGACGAAAAAGAGATTTATTGAGATGAAAAGAGATAATTTATACTATAAACTTCTTATAGAGCTTTGCGACGGACTTATTTCCGTTCAGGATAAGTCGGACGACCCCGCGTTCAGGGGCGGAATATATTGCAGAGCCTGTAAAAATATTCACGGAAGATGCCCGGACGCCGTATTTCCGTTCGTGGAAGCGTATAAACTCACGGGTGATAAAAAGTATCTCGAAGCGGCGGAAAGCGTGTTCGATTACGGCGAAAACCTTATGTGCGCCGACGGCGGACTTTATAACGACGCGCAGACGACGTGGCGATACACTACGACTTTTCAGGTGATAGCCGTTATCGAAGCATACGAAGCGGGAAAAGATATTCTTTCCGAGTCCTTTAAGGCTAAAATGCGGAAGAGAATAGAGAAGTCCTCAAAATGGGTTTACGAAAATATCGACGAAAAGACGGGCGCGAACATAAATTATTCGACGACAACGGGTTTAACGCTCGCTCTTGCGGGAAGGTTTTTAAAGAAAGCGGAGTATTCGGCGAAAGCTAAACGGCTTATATATTACGCGATGGAACATATAAGCGAAAACGGTTTTTTGTACGGCGAGTGCAAGCCGCACGACAAGCGTTCGGCTCACGGACTTGTAGGCGTCGACCTCGGTTATAACGTGGAAGAGTCTGTTCCAGCAATGGTGAAATACGCCTATATCGCAGGCGACGAGGAGCTAAAAAACAGACTGCAAAAGGTTCTCGAAAACCAGCTTGATTTTATGTTTCCCGACGGCGCGTGGGATAACACTTTCGGCACGAGAAACAACAAATGGACTTATTACGGCTCGCGAACGTCGGACGGTTGCCAGCCCGCATATCTTTTGATGGCGGACAGAAACGAAACGTTCAAAGAAGCCGCTCTCCGCAACCTCGAATGTATCGATAAGTGCGCTATAAACGGATTTTTATATGGCGGAGCGCATTATAAAAAGCACGGAGAATATCCGTGTACGCACCACGCGTTCGAGCATTTAAACGCTATCGCATTCGCGCTCGAAAACATCGACGAGAAGTTTTTGAAGTTTGACAGAACGGCTCTTCCGTGCGACAAAGCGGAAGGAATTAAGCACTATAAAGAAATAGACACCGTGAAAACGGCGAAAGGAAATTATCTCGCCACGATTACCAATTACGACTTTGATATATTTTTCAGCGGACACGCCTCGGGCGGAACATTGACGGCTTTATTTAACAGAAAAACCAACGAGCCGATGATTATGGCTTCGGTTACGGACTATGTTCTTGTCGAACCGACGAATATGCAACAGGTCAAGGATATTGCCCGTCATAGGAGTTTAACGCCGAGATTTATCGTCGAAAAAAACGGAAAAACTTATCATTCGTCCTATTTCGGCAACGGCAAAATGACTTTCGACGAAAAAACGCTTGAAGTAACGGCGGAAACGGGCGTCACCTGTAAGGGCGAAAAAGCATACGAGACGGGCGCTACCTTAGAGGACATAAAGCCGACGATAAAATACCTTCTTTCGGAAAACGGAATGACGATAGACATAGAAAACGCCGAAGGAACGAAATTCGTTCTTCCGCTCATAAACGGAAAAGCGGAAATCGCCGTAGGCACAGTAGCAAAAGAAGAGGAAATTTTCTTTTTAACGGGCGGGTTCATTGCGAACGAAATTACGATTTTGCCCGAAAACGGACGAATAAAAATATTTCTTGTTTAGGCGTACGTATCGGCGTTGCCGTTGCTGATGATATCGAGAGCGAATTTATCCGCCGCGACGAACCGCTTTTAGAGCCTCGCGATTGCTCGCATTGGGATTGTACTATAACAACAAATCCGTCTGTTGTGATTCTCCCGAGCGGAAAAACTTATATGATATATAAATCGAGAATAAAGATTAGTATATGTTTGAAAGGGCAGGCGTTAAAACATTATAAATGTTAAATGATATGTTTTTTAAATTAACTACTACCCAAGAGAAATATTGACTTTTTCCTAAAAATTGCATATAATAATACTAACAGAACCCCGCACGCCTCTTAACAATGCGTACCACGCGGGGTTGTTTAATTTTGGGATGAATTATAAATGTTAAATCCGCGGCTAAGAAATAATCGGTAAAAATTAAAACTAAATTTTACTGTCATCCGTAGATAAAATCCGTAAAATTATCGAAATGCAAGTCTATAACGAGCGGGGAAAATTCAAACCGATGATTTCGTTTGAGGATAATTCCAGCCCACCAAATATATCCGTTGTCCTATCGGACAACGGATATATTTGGTGGGCGCGGTGAGATGAGGAACACCGCGGTGGTTCGTAGCAAAAGTTGCCCGCCAAAAGAAAAGCCCCGATCGTCATCGGAGCCGATTGTTAACGACGTGTTGAAAAAATATTTCTTTATTTGGGGTAGACAAATATTTTTATTTTCGGAATAAGCAATAAATAGCCTAAAAAGATAAAAAAATGCTTTAAACGCTTTGTTTTCCGTTGTATAATTTTTCAGATGAATACTAACTTTATGTCGCTCGGCGCGGAAATTCGCACGAGCGGAGAATATTTCATAAACGAAAATGATTACGTTACCTTTTCCGCCGATATCATCGCCGACAAAGATGCTTCGGTTATGGTTTTTGCGAACGGGGCGGGCGCGGTTTGTTATAACTGCGGCGGGAAAAATTATCTCGGCGAGACCTTCGGAAAAACCGTAAAACTCGAAAAGGGGAAACCGAAAAGATTTTGGTTTACGGCGAAATCGGCGGGCGAGTGCGTTATTTCGCTGACGGACGAAAAAGGGAATAAACTTGCCGAAAAAACCGTGACGATAAAGCCTTCGGGAAAGGCTTCTTTTGAACCGTTCGCAAATCCCGGAAGTCTTAACAGGCTCGTCTGGCTTAATTCCGATAAGAATATCGATCATAACGTCACGAAACCGTTCGATAAGATTTCCGTCTGCGGCGACGAAATCTCGATTACGGGCAGAAAAATTACTCTGAAAAACGGTTTTCCGGCGAGAACTAAAAGCTATTTTACCCAAAGCGTTAAAATTGCCGACGATTTTACGGATATTATTCCGAGTCCGATCGAATTTAAAGTCGGGAACGAAAATTTTTCGGTCACGAGTAAAGAAGAAACTGTTTTCGACGATTGCGTGATCGGAAAAATCGAAGGGATAAGCGAGAATTTCAGTATTTCGACCGTTACGAAGGTCGAGTTTGACGGTTTTATCGAAGTTAAAAATACTTTACGCTGTTTAAAAGACGTCGAGATTTCGGATATCTCCCTGACGATACCTTTTACCGCCGAAAAGGCGAAATATTTCACGGGTCTCGGCAAAAAGGGTGGTTATTTCGACGGTAAACTCGATTGGAAGTGGGACGAAAACAAAAATCAGGACAGTTTCTGGTGCGGCGATACCGACGGCGGACTTAAAGTTAAACTGAAAGGCGAAAATTATCGCAAACCGTTCGTGAACATTTACTACAACCGCAGAAAGCTCAATAAACCCGAAAGCTGGGATAACGGAGGAAAAGGCGGAATAAGGTTCGAAAACGATAAGTTTATCGCGTATTCGGGTAAAAAAACCGCCGAATGCGGCGAAAAATTTGTGTTCGACGTTGATTTTCTCGTTACGCCGCTTAAAGAAATCGACCTTAAAAAACAGTTCGGAACGCGCATTTTCCATAAAATGTACGACAGCGACAAATGGCTCGAAGAGGCGGAAAAGGGCGGAGCGAACGTTGTAAACGTTCACCACGGCAACGATCTTAATCCTTACATAAATTATCCGTTTGCCGAGCTTGACGAGCTGAAAAAGTTTGCCGAAAAGGCGCATAAAAAAGGAATGAGGATCAAGCCTTATTACACGATAAGGGAACTGAGCGTCTATTCGCCGGAATTTGAAGCTCTCCGCGATATGGACGGCGAGATTATCGCCGAAAACGAGCATAACGCCGAAACGAATTTCTGGCAGAAGGAAGCGGCGGATTGGGTAGAGAAAAATATCGGGAAGGACGTTATCTGCGCCTGGCGGCAACCTCTTAAAGGGGTAAAGTATAAAAATGAGTACGACGCTTCGGTTCTGACCGAAGGGCAGTCGCGCCTTTGCAATTTTTACGTCGAAGGTATCGATTATCTCGTTAAACACGCCGATATCGACGGAATTTATATCGACGATACGGCGTACGACAGAAATACTATGAAACGGGTGAGAAAAGTTCTCGACCAAAAGGAAAACGCGCTTATAGATTTTCATCAGTGGAATCACGTTCTCGCAGGCGAGGGGAATACAGCCGCGATGTATATGGAACTTTATCCTTACGTCGACAGGTGCTGGTTAGGCGAGGGGTTCGATTACGACGAGTCGCCCGATTACTGGCTTACGGAAGTGAGCGGAATTCCTTACGGAGTTATGAGCGAGATGATGGACGCAGGCAATAAATACCGCGGACTGCTTTTCGGAATGACGAGCAGGCTCGGTTGGGAAACAAATCCCGAAAGTCCGTCCGAAATATGGAGAATTTTCGATAAATTCGGCTTGGACGGAGCGGAAACGATAGGTTGGTGGGATAAGGAAAACCCTGTTTCGACGGGCGAAAAGGACGTTCTCGCGACAATTTATATTGTCGGCGACGAAACGTATATCGCCGTCGCGAATTTCTCGAAAGAAGCAAAAACGGCGGAAATTCGGGTTAAAGGATACGAAAACGCGAAGCTATACGCTCCGAAGATAAAAGATTTTCAGGAAGAAGAAATCTTTGAAGGGCAAATCGAACTCGGCGGCGGCAAAGGAAAGTTTTTACGGTTGATAAAAAATGACGGCAGGTAATTATGTGGATTAAATTGAGCAAAGAGGCTGAAAACGGCGGGTTACCGTCTTTCGTGAAACATTTCGGATTGAAAGGGGAACTCGAAAGAGCGGAACTCGAAATAACGGCTACGGGCATATTTTCGGTAAAAATCAACGAAAAAGAAATTCCCGATCTGTTTATGCCCGGTTGGACGGATTACAACAAGTACATAAATCTTTGCGTTTACGACGTTTCCGATTATTTAAAGACGGAAAACACGATAGAAGCGACCGTTGCGAACGGTTGGTATAAAGGAAAGCTCGGTTGTTGCACGAAAACCGACGTTTACGGCTCGGAATTAAGACTTTTCGCCCGTTTGACTCTTTATTATACGGGCGGCGAAAAGGAGATCGTAGAGACCGACGAAAGTTGGGACGTCACTGTTTCGAACGTGGTTAAAGCCGACTTTTTCGACGGCGAAGCAATCGACTTCCGCCGCGGCAAAAACAATAAAAAACCCCTCTATAAGGCGATTAACGCCGATTTTTCGGCTTCATTGGACAGATATTCGTATGAGAGCGTAAGGGTTAAAGAGGAAATAATTCCCGAGGTGATTTTCGAAAACGAGACGACGATTCGCTACGATTTCGGAAAGAATTTTGCGGGAAACGTTCGCTTTAAGGCTTTCGGAAAAGAGGGCGATAAAGTTACGGTGAAGTACGCCGAGGTTTTAAACGCCGACGGCAGTTTGTACACCGCGAATTTAAGGCGCGCGAAATGTACCGACGAGCTTACGTTGTCGGGCGATACCGTCGGCGATTTTTTCGACCCGAAATTTACTTATCACGGTTTCAGATTTGCCGAAATCCGCAAAGACGACGGCGTTAAAATCGATGACCTTAAAGGGCTTCTCATAACGCAGGATATAGAATATTACGGAAGTTTCGAGTGTTCGGATAAAATCATAAACGGCGTTTACGAAATGGCGAAAAACGGACAGAAAAGCAATTTCGTGAGTATTCCCACCGATTGCCCGCAAAGAGACGAAAGAGTGGGCTGGACGGGCGACGCGGAAGTTTTCTGCAACTCGGCTATGTATAACGCCGATTGCGAGAAGTTCTTTAAAAATTATATGAAACTCGTGAGAACCGACGTTCTGCCCGACGGCAAAATTCCGTCGTTCGCGCCGTTCCACACCCCCGTGTCTCCCACGACCGCGGGCGTTCCCGGTTGGGCGGACTGCGTGACCGTGATACCTTATTTCCATTATCTGCATTACAGGGATAAAAGCATTATAACCGAAAATCTCGAAGCGGCTAAGGGTTGGGTCGATTATTATCTGAAAAACAGCGAAGACTATATCGTGAGAATAAGAAACGAATTCGGAGACTGGCTTTCCGTCGATAACCATGCCGATAAAGACGTTATAAATCAGTGCTTTTTCGGATATTCGTCCTTGCTCCTTTCGAAAATGTACCTTATCGCGGGAGACGGAAAATCCGCGGAAAAATATAAAGAAGTTTACGAAAACGCAAAAAAAGCGTTCAAAAAAGAATATTTTAAGGACGGGATAATAAAAAGCGACGCCGAGACCGTTTACGCGCTCGCATATTTCGCGGGGTTTATAACAGCCGCCGAAACAAAAAATCGGTTGCCCGAAGTCGTCCGCAAAACGGGGCATCTCACCACGGGCTTTATAGGAATAAGGTTTATTCTTCCCGCGCTTTGCGAAACAGGCGAAACCGACCTTGCGTACGAGCTTATTTCGAGGACGGAGTACCCGTCCTGGGGATATATGCTCGAAAACGGCGCGACGACTATCTGGGAACGCTGGAACGGTTACACAAAAGAAAACGGCTTCGAAGATCCCGAAATGAACTCGTTCAATCATTATAGTTTAGGATCGTGCGTCGAGTGGCTGTATTCTTACGTTCTCGGCATAAAACTTTCCGATATCGACGAAACGGTGACGATAAAACCGTCTTTCACCGACAAAATCGCGTTCGCGAAAGGCGGAACGAAAGTTAAAAACGGCAGAATTCACGTTTCGTGGACAAATAAAAAAACCGCCGTGACATTGGAAGTTACGGCGGACGAAAAAGTCGATTATAAAATCGAAACAGCAGGTTATAAAATTTTATCTTCCGTTAAAAACGGAAACAAAACGATCTTGGAGCTTCTGCCGACCGAAAATTAACCTGCGGTTTTAACCGCGGTTCGGTTTCAGCCGCTTTTGCGGACGGAAGAGCGGTATTCGGCGGGCGACATTTTGAATTTGTTCTTGAATTTCTGAGCAAAAAACGACGAGTTGTCGTAGCCGACGTTCGAAGAAATCGTGATAACCGACAAATCGGTGTTTTCGAGCAGTTTCGCGGCGTAAGAAAGCCTTAAATCGGAAACGTATTCGATTATGGTCTTGCCGACGTGCTTTTTGAAAAGCTTGATAAAATGCGAGTGCGAATAGGAGCTTAAACCGATTATATCGTTCACGCGCATCGAAAAAACGTTCGGATCCTGCAACTTCTGCATAAACGTCAGAATATCTTTCGGTACGAACTTCTCGGAAGTGTTTTCCACATAAACGCCGAGAAGATACATAACTATCGAGGTTAAAATGGCGTTACGGCTTTTTTCGTCGTCGATAACGTCGGCTTTGGTGAGCCTGCCGTGCAGTTCGTTGAAAGCCTGCATTCCGAGTTTTATCTGTATGGGTTTTGTCTGCGCGGAGAGTTGCGAGTAGAGATCGGGGCTTAAAAGATCGGCGAAAATCTTCATTTTTTCAAGCGAAACGCAGATATCTCTTCTGCGGATCGGAAGATCCGATGTCTGCTTGTGAACGTGGTTTGGTCCGAGCAGCATAAACACGCCCGGCGTGGAATAATAAGCCTCGCCGTTTACGAGGTTCACGCCCGTTCCGTCGGTCGTGGCGGTGAACTCCCAGTCGCTGTGGCGATGAACCACGGTTTCTTCTTTCCACAAAAAAGTGCTTACTTCGTCTGCGGGAAGTTTCGGGATAAGTTTTTTTACTTTATCCTTATCCATATTATTAAGGTATTGAGATAAATCCATACGCAGATTATACATGAGGGTTGTTTTTTTGTCAATACTCCGGTGGTAAAAATAATAAAAAAACAACGGGTTATGATAAATAAGCGATTGAACGACCCTCTTCGAAATGATAAAATAATGTCGATAAACGACAACGGGCAAGGGATATATCCCTTTTCTCTGCGTTCCGCAGAGAAAAGCTCTTAAAGGCAAAAAATCGTAAAAGACAAAAACGTTTCGGAAACCCGAAACATAAAAAATAAAAAAACAGGAGAAAAGATATGATGAAATTCTTCAAAAAAATCACCGCGGCGACGTTGGCTGTTGCCGCAACGCTTACGATGGCAGTTTCCTGCGGCGGAGGCGGAGACAGTACATCGAACGGCGGAAAAGACAGCACGACCGACACTTCGGGAAAAACTCAGCTTAACGTCGGCGTTTTCAACGCCGGTCTCGGCACCGTTTATTTCGACGAAATGGCAAAAGATTTCGAAGAATACTATAAAAACACCTCTTTCGAGGAGGGCAAAACGGGCGTTGCCGTTATTTCTCTGAAAA
Source organism: uncultured Clostridia bacterium (assembly GCA_934254825.1). Lineage (GTDB taxonomy): Bacteria > Bacillota > Clostridia > Christensenellales > Borkfalkiaceae > UBA10281. The sequence continues at coordinate 8,520 of CAKQMB010000029.1, forward strand.
AGAAAGAGGAGTACAAGCCCGGAAACCTTATCGCAACCATGCCCAACTACGATAACGTTCTTTATTTCCTCGATCAGGGTAATTACACCGAGTTTGCGAGTAAGGGTCTTATCGCCGATATTACCGACACGGTAGAAGAGAAAATTCTCGACGACGACGGAAATCTTGCGAAAGATACGGGCAAAACGGCTACTCAGTCCATTAAGGACAATATGGTAGACGGATATGCGGACTGTTTTCTTTACAACGGTAAATATTATGCCGTTCCGTTCTGGATCCAGGTTCCCGGTATCATTTATAACGCAGATCTTTTCAACGAAAAGGGTTTCTATTTCAAAGCTAACGGCTCGATAGGAGCAAAGCAAGCCGATATCGACGCGGGCAACTGCGGCGCGGGACCCGACGGAAAACTCGGCACCGCCGACGACGGACTTCCCGCAACCTGGAACGATTTCGTCAAGCTTATGAAACAAATGGTTAACAGCGACGTAACGCCTTTTGCATGGGACGCGACTCACGAATATCAGCGTTCGGGAGCTTTCACGCAGATCTGGGCGAACTACGAAGGCTACAACAACTTTATGCTTAACTACACTTTCAACGGTACGGACTCCGTTCTCGGCGAAATTACCGAAGAGAACTATAAGGATCTTGCCAACCAGGAAGGAAGAAAAGCGGCGATAAAGGCGTTTTACGATATAGCGGGCAACGAAAAATATTACACCCGTAAATCGGTAAGCGGTAACAACCACCTCGACGCTCAGAAAGAGTTTATCAACAGCGTTGTGGACGGAAAGCCCGTCGCGATGTTCCTCGAAAACAGCTATTGGGAAAGCGAAGCGCGTTCCACGTTCAATCAGCTCGCTCAGGAAGATCCTTCTTACGCTTACGGCAAACACGATTACAGATTTATGCCTATCCCGAACTTCACGGGCGTTGACGGCATTAAGGATCAGACCAACACCGAAAGAGTGATCGCGGGGCGCGGCGCGGATAACTATATCTGCATAGCCGCCAAAAACAGCAATAAGGACTCCGAAGTTCAGACGAAAGTGGCGAAGCTCTTCATTCAGTTCATTCAGCAAAGAAGCCAGCTCGTCAAGTTCACGGCGAACACGGGATGTTTCAGATCGTTCAAGTACACCGCGACCGCAGAAGAAACGGCTACTTACACCAAGTACACTCAGAGCATAGCTAAATATATCGCGGAAGGCGCAAAGCTTACGAGCAATCTTCCCGTTGCCGAAAAGCGCAGAAACAACGTTTCGCTTTTCGACGAAGAGAACAACGCGTTCGCGTTCATCGTAACCACCTCCACCGGCGCGCTTTACGATCCGTTCTCTTACTTCAAGTATTCGGCTAACAAAGACAAAACCGTAGACGATTGCTTCAAGGAGTTCAAAACGTCCTTTGCGGATAAATTCAAGGTTTGATTTTAACAGATGAAAGGAAATAAAATGTCCGTGTTAAGCCGCATAAGGTGGTTTTTGTACGGATTGAAAATTAAAATTTTCGGCAGCGAAAAGAAAGACAGACAGCCCAAGCCCCGCAACAAAAAAGCGGGGCAAAGCGTGTTTTTGTTCTTCTTTATGCTTTTCCCCGTCCTGCAATTTCTCGTGTTTTACGTCGGAGTGAACATTAACTCCATAAAGCTCGCGTTCATAAAATACGACGGCGGAAAGCCGACGTTCGCGGCGTTCGAGAATTTCGACAGGGTTTTGCAGGCGATTTTCGTAAACGGAGACCTTAAACTCGCGGTAAAAAATTCGACTATCCAGTTTTTAACGGGCTTATTTATCGGCATGCCGATACAGGTGACGGTTGCGTATGTGCTTTTCAAAAAAGTGCCGCTTTCCGGGTTCTATAAGATAATGCTTTTTATGCCGAACATCTTGTCGAGCCTTGTTTTCGTTATCTGCACGAGGGTTCTGCTTTTCGACGGAATTCCGAGCATTTTCCCCGATTTTATGATAACGGTGTTCGATTCTTCGAGTTTTTATTCCGTTCTGATTTTCGGAATGTGGATGAACTTCGCGGGAGGACTCGTCATTTACCTGTCGGCGATGTGCAGTATCTCGAAAGATATTTTGGAGTACGGCGAACTTGAAAATATGTCGTCGCTTAAAGAGTTCTGGTACGTCGTTCTTCCGTCGATATTCCCGACGATCGTAACTTATATCGTCGTGGCGATAGCGGGATTTTTCACCAATTACGGACATTTCTATTCATTTTACGGCGCGTCGGGAACGGGGCAGAAGCCTTTCGACACGTTAGGATATAACTTCTTCGTTAAGGTGAGCAATTCCAACGACCCGTCCGACAGTACGTTTGCGGCGGCGGGCGGTATAATTTTCACGCTCGTAGTCGCTCCGATAACATTGATTACGAAGCATCTTTTGGAAAAGTACGGACCGAGCGAGGATTGATTATGAAAAGACGCATATTTAAAACTTCTAAAATAAAGCGTAAAATGGACGCGTTTCAGATTATTCTGTACGTTATAGTGTCCGTTTACGTTTTGTCTATGATATTCGTTCTCGGGTTCGGACTTATAAATTCCTTCAAAGCCGAAAGAGATTTCAACAACAATCTTTTCGGGCTTCCGAGACGCAACAATCCCAACTGGGGTTGGAGATTCGACAACTATTCCAACGCTATCAAAATGTTTATGGTTTCGATCCCCGGAACCACCGGATACGCGTATTTCTGGGATATGTTTTTCAACTCGATTATTTACGCCGTGGGACTTACCGTTTTCACGATGGCTACCGAGATTATCATGGCGTACGCTATCGCGAAATACGATTTCAGACTCAAAAAATTCTTTTACGGCGTAGCTGTCGTAGTAATGCTTATTCCGATTATCGGCTCGCTCGCTTCCGAAGTGGAGTTCGCGAACTTCTTTAATTTCAGAAACAGCTTTCTCGGAATATTCATTATGAAATGTAAGTTCACGGGGATATATTTCCTCGTTTTCTACGCGACTTTCAAAGGCGTTTCCTGGACTTACGCCGAGGCGGCGCAGATCGACGGAGCTTCGCATTTAAGAGTGTTTTTGGAGGTAATGCTCCCGCTCGTTAAAAGCACGATTTCCGCAGTGTTTATCCTGCTTTTTATCGAATACTGGAACGATTACTACGTTCCGATGATATTCCTTCCCGCAAAGCCTACGCTTTCTTACGGATTGTTCCAGATCCAGAATTCCGACAATCAGATCGAAGGCGTAACGCAGGATTTAACCACGCCTATCAAACTTGCCGCGTGTTTTCTCGCGTGCCTGCCGATACTCGCGATTTTCGTTATCTTTAAAGATAAGATAATGGGGAATGTTACGATGGGCGGAATAAAAGGATAATGGTTTTGCGGGCGATTATTCATCTCGTGATGCTGCGTTCCGCTTGTTTTTTAAAATTCCTGCGACCAAAAAGGTCGCTCCCTTTTAAAAAACG
>CAKQMB010000030.1 GCA_934254825.1 uncultured Clostridia bacterium
TTGTCGAGGTTTTTGACCGAAACGTTATCCACGGTGAAATTCGTCCAGTTCGTAGAGCTGAAAGACATATATCCCGCAGTGTTCACGTCCCCGAACGAAACGACGTTTTTCCAGTCGTTATCCGTTTCTTTCCGCAATTTATATTCAACCGTAATCGTCTGATTCACGGCGGTTATTTTTATCGAAAGCGGCTCGCTTGCGGGCGCGTTCACGGGAACTACCGCCGCGCCGTCGTAAGAAGGAATCTGCCAGCCGAAAAGAGTAAGTTCGGACTTATTTTCGTCGTTTGTTTTTCTTCTCGTCATCATAAGGCTATATACGGATGAAGCCGCGAAAGTGCTTTTAACCGAGCCTTTATGGAAAGAAAATCCGAACCACTGCGAAGCGGGAGTCCAGAGTTCCGAGTCTCCCTCGCCCGTGCTTGTCGCCTCGTACTGATACTGCAAAAGATCGAACTTAAATTCCCAGTCGCCGTAAGAACGCTTTGGTCCGAACATTGCCGTATCGCCCGTTCTGTCGAAATGCATAACGCCGTTCTCGAACTTCACGCCCGAATCGGCGGTATATCTCGCGCAATCGGGATCGGGAACTATATCGTTGGAAAGTTTCACCGAGCCGCTCGTCTGATAATACCAGTCGTCGCCCGGCGTTCCGCTTTCGAAATCCTCGGATATGTTTTTGCCCGCGTATTCGGAATAAACGTATCTCGTCACGTCAACGTTGTCTATATAGAACTCGGCGGGATTTTCAGTAAAGTTTCCGAGCGCGATATACCCTTCCGCAACGGAGCGTTTAACTTTTACTTCCGTTTCGTTTTCTCCCGCGGCGAGAATGACTTTGATCATACCGTTCGTCTCGTTTGCGATTTCGAAGGATATTTTTGTATATTCGTCGTTTTTCAGGGCGAAGCTTTCGGTTTCGGCAATTCTCTCGCCCGCAAGGTAAAACGCGGCGACAGCGTTTCCGCCCGAAATTTCGATACCGGCGGACAAACAATCGTCCGAATATCCGTTTTCGGGATTAACGCCGAAAGCGATACCCAAAAACGCGTTCTCCGCTCCGCTTGCCGTAGCTATATCGAACGAACCGCTTAAAGCCGTGTCGACTTTTTCGTCGAATGTAAGCGCGAATTTCGAATACAACAAATCGTCTTTTGAGGTATTGTCGAATTTAAGGTCGGAATAATCGATAAACGTAAGGCATTTTTCGGTACTTAAACCGTACATGGTAAGTTCCGCGGGCAATTTCTTGCTTTCGAAATCGCAACTCGCGATTACCGATTTTATATCCGTACCCGTGGCGGAAATCTTCGAAAATTTAACGTTGTCGAGGATAACTCCGTCGCCCGCATTTACGCCCACGTCCTCTACGTTTATGCCGACGTAGCCGTCGCCTATTTTGAAGTTCTGAAAACCGTTGGCGTTCGCGCCTTCCACCTGCGAAGCCGTTGCCTTATAACGCTTTACGTTTTCCGCGTTCCAGTCGTAAACGCCGTCCTCGGAAAGGGGTGCGACAAAAACTTCTATCGCCGTTTCGTTACCCTTCGCCGCGCTGCGGTAAATCTGCCTTATTCTGTAAGAACCGTTTTTGAGGTCGAGATTGCCTTTCGAAGCTTTCACCCACTCCCCGTTCTCGTAAACCTCGGGGAATTTGTAGTCCGCGGACGCGCTCTCGAACGTGAAAGACGTGGAATCCGCGCCCGAATAATATCCGAACGTGTTCACGAAACCGTAGTTATAATCCCACGCGGAAGTATCCCCGAGCGTTCTTCCCTGCATAACGCCGAAATGAACGGTGGAAGAGGTTACGCCGAGTACGTCGTATTCCGCCATAAGATCTTCGTCTTCGGCGAACGTCACGGGTTTTGTCGTGGCGAACGCGTTTACGTTGCAACCCGCGGTCTCGTAACCGCCGAGCTTTGCCGTAACGCCGCCCGACCACCTGTGAGATATTTTGCTGTCCGTTTTCGTCTGCCAGTCTCCGCCGACGAGCGTGTTCGCCGTGATCTCGTCTTTAACCACGGAAACTTTATTCGTCGCGGCAGAAGCCGTAATCGCACTCGGAGCAAGTATAGTTGCCGCCGCCAACGCGGCGATTAACGATTTTACGCTTTTCTTAGTTGTTTTCATTTTCTCTCCTTAAAACTCAACGTCGGGAACTAACTTGTCTATCGCAAACTTGCCGAGAAGAACAAGAGGCGTTCCGACGATCGCCGCGCACCAGCCTATCGCCGCGGCTTCGTTGAGATTACCGCTCGAAACGCGGTTTGTGATGAGATAACCTATCGTGTACCCTTCGCCCGAAGGTCCGCCGTTCGTGAGAAGCATAGACGGCAGAAAGTAAGTAAACGAAACGGCGATACCCATCATAAACATCGTGGAAACGGTAGGCATAATGAGCGGAACGACTATCTGAGTAAATTCCCTCGTCATATTTATTCCGTCTATTTTGCCCGCCTCGAAAATTTCGGGAGGTATTCTCGCGATCGACCCCGCAACCATTATTACGTTATATCCGATACCCGACCATAGCGAGAACAGAAGAACCATCGGAAACACCGTGTTCGAACTTCCGAACCAGCCGTTTTCGGGAATAATCCCGTCGAGTCCTATGGCTTTTAAAATCATATTCACGGGTCCGTAATTCGTGCTGAACATAAACGAAAAGAGCATGCACAGCGCGACGGGCATTATGATCGACGGCAGATAAAACACTATTTTAAAGAACTTTTCGCCCCACACCTTTTTATAAAAATAATAAGCGCAAAGAAGTGATATCGGCAGAATAACGAAAGTATTCCACACAAACACAAGCAAAGAGTTCCTTATTCCGTATCTGTATTGCGGATGCGCGTTTGCCGAAAAGAAGGATCTTAAAACGTTCTGAAAGTTATAAAATCCAACCGGAACGTAATCGCCCTTAGTGTAACTGTAAGTCTCGAAAGCAAGCTTTATCGAATCGATATTTACAAAAAGGAAAAACACGAGCCAGTTCAGAACGGGATACGCGAGAAAGAGAACGATGAACGCCGTTCTCTTCCATTTTCCGCTTTTAAAATCGAATTTTCTCGGTTTTCCGTTCAATCCGCCGCTTAACGCTTGGGAAGAACCGATATTTTTATCTGTCATAATTTTATCCTTTGACGGGTATGGCGAAAATCGCGTCGCCCGCTTCGAGTTCGCAGGAATATTCCCCGTTCGCGAGATTTACGGTTTTTTCTTCGCCGCGATAGTAAATTATCGCTTTGTCGGCGTCGTTGAACTTAACCGTGATTTTGTTTTTCAGATCGGCGTAACCGGGGTTGTTGTAGTTTAACATATAGAACCCGTCGTAACCCGCTTCGTCCTTGAAAACGCCCACGGCGAGATCTCTTTCGCTTTTAATCGAGGAAATTCTCTTATGACTTTCGAGCGGGTGCTTGAGCTGTTTGAACGACGCGCTGAGTTTTCCGTCCGAAAGCTCGCCCGCGTTTACCATTACGCCTTGCCAGTCGAACGACAAAAGAACGTGATCGAAGTTTTTAACCTCGTAATTCACCGTTTTGCAGTCGTAATAAAGATCGGTGACCGTTCCGTCGCGCAGGATCATCGCATGGGTCGTATCGCTTTCGATAACGGAATCGTAAGGCTGCCAGTAGCAGAAATGGTTTACGCCGTCCGCGCCGAACATAAGCGCGGCGTTCACCATAAATCTCAGATCGTAAATGCTCGGCTGACGAATCGCCGAAGTGAAACCCATAGTTCCTATAAACGTGTAAAAGGGGATATCGTAAAGTTTGGAGTTTTCGGCGTAAAGCTCGTAGTCGCTTAAAAGCCCCGTGTACAAAACGGGTTTAAGCGCGCTGCCTTTGAGCGGATAATAGTCCACGGAGAGCAAATCGGGATCTACTCTGTCGATGAAATGCTGAAAATAATAATCGTAACCCGAGCTTGTGCCGAGACTTCTCGCCGAAGAATACGACGGGAACAAGTTCACATAGAAATACTTATCCGGGAAAGCCTTCGCGTAAACTTTCTTCATCGCTCCGATATTGTCGAAAGCGTCGACACCCGGTTCGTCGTAAGCGTGATGTCCCAAAAACGCGGGATGTTCGTTATAGGACGCGGTTTTTCTCAAAAGATCTTCCGCGGTCATGTTCGCGTCGAAATTCTCGGGGCGGACGTCGTAATCCATAACGAGAAGCTTTACTCCCGCCTGCTCCGCTAAATCGAGCGCGTTATAAAATTCGTCGGGGTGTCCCGTTTTTTCTTCGTAAACGCAAATTCCCACGTTGATTCCCGCGTCCGCCATCTGCTTATAGCGTTCCAAAGTCTGGAAATCGTAAGTTTCGTCGTCGATAGCCGTGGTATGCCTCGGCGGCGGAGGATTCCAGCCGCCTATCCACATTTCTCTCGTCGTTTCGTAAGCGGAATAATCGGGCATTCCGATCGGAACGCTGTTGCTTTCCTTAACGCTTTCCGAGCTACCCGTATTTCCGCTCGTTGTTCCGCAGCCGACCAGAGCCGCGATACACGCCGCCATAGACAGCGCGATGATTTTCTTTTTCATAGACATTTTTCCTTATCTTTGCTAAATATGCCGTTTGTTAAACCGGTTGTCGGTTAAATCTGCTGTTTCCAGCTGTTCCAGTCGGTAACGACGTGATCGTAATCGTACTGTACTATTTCTTTCGCGGTCTGACCCTGCGTTACCATTTCCGTTACCATTTTATACTGCCAGAAGTTCGCAAGTCCCATATACATAAGCGGCGAGCTGCTTTCGGAATAGAAAATGTTATGCGTGGAACGAAGTTCGAGAACGCTCTTGCCGAATTCCGTTAAAGAGTCCGCGTCGGCTTTTGTGTAATCGACCTTGAAAACGCTCGTCGTGCTTGTCTTTTCGAAGAAATCGATAAGTCCTTTTTCGCTGAAAATAAAGGAAATAAACTTCTTCGCGGCTTCTTTGTTCTCCGCGCCCGCGGGGATAACGAGCCATTCGTCGACGTGTCCGTAAAGGTTTTTCTCTCCCGAGCCGCCGTCGATCGTAGGCGGAGCGATAAGAACCATTTCGAATCCTTCGGGCATATTTTTGATCATTTCGATTTCAAGCCAGGAAGCGTTGGGCATCATAAGAGCCTTACCCGAAGTGAACAGAAGCTGCGCTTCGAGGTTTTCCATACCGACAACGCCTTTCGCGCAGTTTTTGGGCGAGCCGTTTCCGCCGATAAGCGTCAGAAGCGCGTCCACAGCCTTTTCTCTCGCCGCGGTCTGATAAACGGACGGGCTTTCCATTTGCTTGAACGTTTTGATTTCTTCTATGCCGCCGTAATTCGCCCACCAGGTGTTCATAACGTAGTTCCAGTAGTACTGAGATTCCACGCCCGACCAGGCGAACGCCGCTATATCGTTTTCGGTATCGTTGTCGTTATTTTCGGGGAGGCGGGAGATTTTATCGATTATATCGAGCATATCCGCCATAGTTTCGGGGATTTCCCAACCCTGCTCGTCAAAAAATCCTTTATTCACCGCGATACCCGTCATATATTCGGAAAACGGCATAGCGTAATACTGATCTTTGAATTTAATGTTATCCTTGATCTCGTCGTTGAGCGAATTTCCGATCGTAGTTCCGTTTCCGAAATCGGCGGAATAAACTTCGCCCAAAGGTTCGAGCCAGCCTCTCGAAGCGTGTTTTCTCCACGTCATAGGCGCAACCATTATATCGGGTCCGCCGCCCGTCGAAAGAAGGTTTTCGATAGCCGAGCCGTACGCGGGATCGCCTTCGAGTTCGAGTTCTATTTTTTCGTTCGGGTGAGCTTCGTTATAAAGTTTTTCCCATGATTTCCAGTGAACGTCGCGGTACGCGCCCTCGAAATAACCTACCGAGATCTTTTCGACCGTACCCGCGCCCGAATTTCCGCCCGCGGAGCTGCCGCCGGTCGAGTTGCCGCCGCCGCAAGCCGTAAGCCCGGTAAGCGCGATAAATGCCGCGGCAAGCCCTGTCGCCATCATCTTTTTGCCCTTTAAAAATTTCTTCATAATTAACCTCCTGTTAATATCTGCATTTTTACCGATTTTATCGGCGATTTTGAAAAATAACTTAGTTAGTTTATTTGCCAAAAATAAAGGCGTCGGAAAAACTAACAAAGTTATTATATCACGCCTTTACGATTTGTCAATACCTTTTTAAAAAATTTCACAATAAAAAATCTTTAAGATGTTTTAAGGATTTGTTTTCACTCCGCAAACTTTTCGAAAGCGTTAAGTCCTTCCGCGATCGCGCCCGAATAAATTTCGTTGGCTTCCGCAACGAATCTGACGTCTAATTGCGAATAAGTCGGGCTTTTAGAAAACATTTCGTTAAGTTTATCGCCGATAAGCTTATCAAGCCGGACTATCTCTCCGCCGAAAAGAATATGCGAAATGTCCAGAAGCTCGGTCAAACTCCATAAAAGTCTGCCTAAAATCGCGACCGAAGAGTTAAGAACGTCAACCGCCGTTTTGTCTCCTCTGAGACATTTTGCGATAAATTCTTCTTTTTCCGCCGAGTAAGACGAATACTCTTTACCCGAAACCTCGCAATACTTTTCCGTAATGCTTTTAAGAGACAGTACGGTTGAAAATATTTTACTTTTGTCGTTAGGGAAAAAGTCTGTCGCGTCGATCGGGTTCATACCGAAAAATCCGAACTCGCCCGCCATTCCGCGCTCGCCGGAAAAAATCTTCCTGTCCAGAGCAATGCCGCC
>CAKQMB010000031.1 GCA_934254825.1 uncultured Clostridia bacterium
GCAAGTTGCATAACGGACAGAGAATAATCTTTTGCGTTTGAAGGATAGTTCGCAGCATTGAAAGAAGCGTCTTTGCTCAGATCTTCGAGTACTCCCGAAGCCGTTTTCTCATTCTCGCTTTCGGCAGCCACAGCCGAAAAACTCTGCGCTCCCGTGAGGAAAACGCAGAGCGTAACAATTAAAACGGCTATTCGATTTAAAAAAACTCTCAAATCACAAGCCTTGCGGGAGATATTACAATCTCCGCTTCGGGACTCGGAACTCTGAACCCGATTTTAATCGTGGCTTTATCGGATTCGGCGGTGATTGCGAGCGTAAACAAATCTTCGTCCGGTACGGTTTTTCTGTCATAGTTCACCTTTGCGTCAGGGTTCTTGCTTTGCAAAACCGAATATAAATTTCCGACCGTTTCGACTGTGAAATCGTCGCCCGTTTTTGTTATAACAAAGCAATCGGTAAAATCCTCTTCGCCTGTAAAACCGCAATTTTCCCCGTCAACGAAATATGTAAAACCGCTTTTCGCGGACAAAATCTGCACGCTATAACCTTTTTTATCCGAAGATAAAAATTTGACCTTGCATTTTAAGGGTTTGTCCTTTTCGAGCAAATATCCGCTCGCAGACGAAGCAACCTTATTTCCATTGATATCGACGTAGAAACTTTTCGGCTTTTCGGTAAAACCGTTCGTAATGAATACGGCGAAGCCTATCGCAAGCACCGCAACTAATATTATAATGATGTAAGTAATTATTTTTATCGTACTATTTTTCATGGCTCACCTCACATAAAAAATCTTATGGTTTTGCTTGCCCGCGAAGACGAATCGTAAATTCGCACGGAGAAGTAACAAGATTTTATAAGCGTTTGATTTTCCGTAGACTTTGCTTCGTAATCCGTTCCGTATGTCGTGCCGAATTCATCGTAAAACACGTAACGGTCGGTGTACGTCGTCGAATATCCGTCGGAACTGCTTGCCGCGTAATAATCTTCGAGCGTTTTGTCGCCCGTGGTTATTATAAGTTTGCCGTTTTCAATCTTCGCCGATGTAATGAACTTGTCCACAATCGTACTTATTTGCTTTTTCGCGATATCGCTGAAAGAGGTTAATTCGGACGAGGCGACTTCCGTTCCGAAATACGCGCTGCCGCTTCCGCTCACCTTTGCAGTCAAAACGGGTGACTCTATATTCTCCGTGACGATATCGAAAGTGTAAGTTTTCTTCGGTTCGAGCGAATAAAACTCCCCGCGTTCGGTTGTGATAGTCGAAGTCAGATTCGACGTAACACTCAATTTCGCTGCGGGAGCGTCAACAAAAAAGAGTTTTATCTTTCTTTCAAGCCCGCTCGTTTTATCTTTTACATTCACATAAAAGTACGCCGATTTTATGAGCGTTATATTTTCTTTGGATTTTGCTTTGAAATCATTATCTGCAATAAGATCGTACTCATCCTCGTAAACGAAGCGTTTGTAATAAGTCGTTCCGTAACCGTCGGAAACGCTGCTCTCGTAAAAATCCTCAAGCTTCATATCACCCGTTTTTACGGTCAACGTGTTGTCGGCTATCGTCGCGGAAGTTATAAACTTGCTCGCCAAGTCGCTTAAGGCGATTTTTTCGAAATCTCCGAAATTCGTCGTGTCGGCGGAAGCATATTCCGTACCGAAATAAACTTCGCCCTCACCGCCTGTGGTTATAACATACTCGGGATCTTGAACGCTGTTGAAAACATTGGACAGGGCAATATCGAAAGTAAACGTTCTTTTCGGGTAAACTTCATAATATTCACCACGTTCGGCAGACGTTTTTTTAACGGCTTTTGCGGATATGTCCATACTCGTGGCTTTGCCGACAAAGAGAATATCGCAAGTCCCTTTTATATCCGTACCTCTCGCCGTTGCGGTTAAAATCGCCTTACTGTCGCGAAAAGCTGCAAAGCAATTTATGTATACGGACTTATCCGTGTCTCCGAACTTTGTAACCGTCAAATATTTGCTTATATCTTCCGATTTCAATTTCGCGTCCGAAGCCCATTTCAAATCCCAATCGAGGATAACGTCGCTTGCGTCCGCGGGTTCTACGGTTGCGGAAATTATATACGACGCGAGCACCGAACTGTTTTCCGTTGCCGCAAGTTCGGATATCGCAAGTTTCACTCCGTTATCCGTAACGTTTGTAAGTTCCATAACCGACTTTTCTCCTTTTTCTGCCGTTTTCCCGCAGGAAACCATTCCCGCAAATACGAAAACAACAATAAAAAGTAAAGCTATAAGTCGATTAACGGCATGTTTTATAATATTTGTGTTATTCATTTAAACTCCTTCAAAAAATAATTTCCGTTTCGTTCAAGACGATTCTTTCGACTTTCTTCGCCGGTTTTGTTCCGCTTTCGGGCAGAGAGGAAACCGATTCCGATTCTTTCTCAGAACCTTTTTCAGATTCTTTTTCAGAACAGGTTTCTACTTCAGCCGTCTTACTTTCGGAATATTGCTCGCTTTCGCTCACGCTTTCTTTTCCAGAATCGCTCGGGTTGTATTTAATAACCACGGACAGAGCAAAGAGAACAAGCAAAACCGCTACGAAAATCGTCAGAACTTTCTTTAAAAAATTCATAGTCGCCTCGGTTAATTATTCCCGCCGAATACGAGTTCGGTCTGATCGAGAACAATCTTTTCAACGCTCTTTTGTCCGGTAAGCGCGGAAACATCGAGATTGAAAGTAAATGAGGTTAAAACTTCATCGCCATTTTTAAACTTGAATACAGCCGCATTTGTTTTAGCGGTAGTTACCGTTTCGATAAACGAATTTTTCTGCGCCGCAGTATATCCGTTTATCATATTCTTATTGAAAAGATTGTTTAAACTAAACGTATCGCCATCGATATCGATTTCAAACGGCTCGCCGGAGTTCTCTTTTATCTCGTTCATTTTTTTCGCAACCTGAGTTCCATACGAAACCTGAAGTTTTGTAGGCATAGTAATTTCTGAATCATCAAGCGCCACCGTATAAACAAGAGATTTTCTCGCCGCGCACTGTACGCTTAACGGGCTATCCGTTTCAAAATCCGCATATAACATACCGCGTTTTGTATCCGTGTTAGTCACAGGATTTTTCCCTTCCTGACTGAGTTTTACAATATATCCGGTAAACTGCTGTTTATAGTCCACCGTGCAGGAAGCCGAAGCCTCGGGGTTATCTCTCGAAGTAACGGTTATTTTAATCTGCTCGCCGAAGGTCTCTTTGCAAGTTATCGTGGCAGTCAGCGCTCCGTCCGTCGTGGGTTCTGCAGTGATATAATCCGTTGCCGTCTTCCCGTTTGCCCAAGCAGAGGTCGCGTTTACAAACGCGACAGTCCAATCGACGGCTTTATTCGCCGCATCGTCCGGCGTGATTGTCGCAACAACGTTTACAGACGTTTTTGTATCGTCGGACGTTTCAGTCTTTGTAGGCGTTTGCGAAACAAGCATTGCAATCGGGAGATTATGGAAAACTCCGTCGTTCATTTTGTTGCCTTCGTTATCCGAAACGATATCCTCTTTCGGCATAACAATGTCCGCCGTTGGATTTTTATCGGGCTTTTTCAAGCCTATTCCTACGCCTAAGCCGATCGCAGCCAAAGCAAATGTTCCGCTTAAAATAATTGATAAAATTTTGTTTCTTTTCTTCATTTTTTTACTCCTTTATTTTTTTGGAAGCCCGCATGATTTTACGGGCTTCCTTGTGTTTTATTTGTTTTTGTAAGTAACGGTAACGAGTTTCGCATACTTAGAAAGTTCGTTACCTCTGACAATTCCGTCCTCGTCGGCGGTAGGGGTTATCATCACCCGAAAGTACTTAGCGTCCTCGGGAAAAGTGCCTCTATAAGTCGATGATTGAGCATTTGTCTTTGACATCAACTCTTTATCCGAGCCGTAAAAGAACAGCGTGTAAGTCACATTCGCACCCTTATCCATCTCGATTTTAACCTCGTTCAACGGATAAAGTTTTTTAGTATGTATCGCCGTTTTTGTTTCCGTATCGATTTTGCCATCGTCGCCTATAACGCCAACCGCATACGAAGAACTCCCGAGAGTTTTAATTCTCTCGACGTCCTTCGTGTTGTAAGCGATAGCGCATATACCGACCGCGAGCAGAAACATTAAAACGGCTTCGACTATCCATTTTACTGTGTCGCGATTGATTTTCTTTTCACTCATGACCTTACCTCAAAAGCATATTCATGAGCGACTGATCGGACTTACGGAACGGTTTTATAGCGCACTCGTAATCGATTCCGTTTTCGTCAACCGACACAACCGCATAAGTGTTGCCTTTTAAAACGTGACCTCTGTCGTCCTTGATTTCGTAAGGTTTCAAGATAAGGTCTGCGGACATCGCGTTATCGAACACGATATCCAACACCCTGAACCCGCCGTTATCGGGCGGAACTACCGCAATACGAACCTCTCTCCCGCGAATCACGCCCTTTATGAAGTACGAAAAATAAGTTTTATCGTCCTTCGTGTAGGTTTCTCTTTCGACCTTGATTTTCCTATCCTCGGGTTTCTCCCCGATTTTGCCTTGAATTTTCTTTTCTTCCATCTTTAATTCCTCGCTTTATTTAGATTTTTTGCTTCCTTTTTGTCTGGAAATTTTTATTGCCTCTGCTTTGGATTTCCCTTCCGCAAGAGCCTTTTTGTACTTATACAGACCGGCGGAGTCCGATTGAGCCTGCAAATAGCCCGATCTCATTCCCGCTTCGTAGTCCGTCAATTCTTTACCTACTTTTTGCCCGTGCTGATGGACTTTCGCTTTCCTTTCTTCGGCGTAACTTTTAGCACGCTTCGAAGGAATGCTCCACCTACGCTCGGTATTATAATTTTTCGCCATAAATTAACCTCTTTTTTTGAATTTGCCCGTATCGCCGATAGCAAAGCGTTTTGCGGTTTATTCTACGCTTATTCTTTCCGAATGCTTTGAACTCCGCATTATTAAGTTGTAATTTATGTAAAACAGACGCGTATATATCGGTAACATTCCGTTCCGTTGGCTTTTCCTTTGGTGAGCGGCCGCTCTTATTTTCGAAAACACTGAAACTCTGCCCGCTAAAATTTTGCGTCTGATTACGCCGTAATTTCCCTGCTACCTTATATACTTTCGCGTATGCCAGACAATAATAAAACGAACCATGGTCTGACGGTGAGTTTTTGACTAATACGTCGTTACGCTCGCGGGTTATACGTCAAGTATTAACCCGCTCGCGTGCCTTGTCTTAGCCTAAAAATTCGCCATCGGACTTGCCCGCAACCAAAACGCCGATATTTTCGATGATTTTTGGCAAAGGCGAACGCAGACGTACTATACGTACTTCAAGCGAGAATTTGACAAAAAGCGCGTAAATTGCGGCGTTTTGGCAAGGTTCGTTTTATTCTTGGCTGGCATACATAGTAGTCGGAAGTCTTTTGCCGTTTAAATACTCGCGCTTCGCAAAAACCGAATTATATTCCGCATCTCTTTTAGCCGTTCGGAAATAAAACGTGTCTTTACTGAACAACTGAGTATTATCCCGTTCATCCGCTCGAATTTTCAATTCCTGCTTAACGATATACAAACGAGTTCTGTAAACGTTATGAGCGTTCCTTAAAAACGCCGGCTCTCTGTTTTTCATTCGCAATCTCTCCTTTTTTCTTATTTAACCGACCAAAACCGTATTGCTTTGTCGATTGCAAAAAAATTATATCCCCGCTCCAAAATTTTCACCACTGACTTTTCTTCCCGCGTTTCCAAACTTTACTGACCCGTTTCCTTACTTTTTATCCTTGTTCGGCACAATAAAAAACTCCGAATTTTACTTCGGAGCGTTTTCGTTGAATTTTTTATAAAAGTATTTTACGAGTTTATTGTTCAATTTGTAGACGTAAAACGAAGAATATAGCATTTCTTCCGCCGCGCCCTCTTGCGTATTTCCTTTCATATAAAGCGAAATATAAATATCGTAAAGTTGCGGCGATGCTTCCTTTATAGAAAGATTATATTTTTCTACCAATTCGGTTATATTATTCCCGCCCGTCTCCTTAAATGCGGCATCAAACATATTTTTCTTAGAGTAATAATACCGAATATCCCT
>CAKQMB010000032.1 GCA_934254825.1 uncultured Clostridia bacterium
AAGTACCTTAGCGACGAAAATCTCAAAAAAGCGGTGGTCGCTATGAGTATAAGCACACCCGTGGGAACGTTTATTGCGTATATGCTCGGCGCGCTCTTCACGAAAGCGAATTTTTTCAACCTGTCTTTTCTGACGGGCGCGATCGTTCTTTTCGTTATAGGCGCGGCGTGGTTTTTGTTCTATGGAAAACTTACGAGCGGTAAAACTTACGGGCAGAGCGGAGCGGCTTCGGAAAAGGGCGGCGAAAACTCGGCGACCGCCGAAGTTTTACATAAGGACGAAAATTATTCCTCGGAAAGAAGAAACGCGATGATAACGCTTGTGTTTTTAGGTGTGTTTGCGGTGATAAACAACCTCGTAAAGGACGGGCTTTCCACCTGGATGCCCTCGGTTTTAAAGGAAAAATACGAACTTAGCGAAAGCGGCTCGATAGCCCTTTCTCTCGCGTTGCCGTTTTTGTCTGTGTTCGGGGCGTTCGTCGCAACCCGCGTCAACGACAAGGTGAAAAACTTCGTTTTCACGTCGGTGATATTTTTTGCCGTTTCGGCTTTACTTATGCCGATAATCATATGGGGCGATTTCGGCGGATTTATATTGCCGCTATGCGTTTTCGCGCTTATAGCCCTACTTATGACGGCGGTGAACAGCGTTGTAACGGCAATGGCGCCGATGTATATGCGTAACTTTTTCTTCTCGGGAACGCTCGCGGGAATACTCAACGGTTGTTGTTATCTGGGCAGCACGATAAGCTCTTACGGACTCGGAAAAATTGCCGACGAACTGAGTTGGAACGCGGTGTTTATAATAATTTTCGCGTTCTGCATAGCGGCGGTTGCTCTCGGCGGAGCGTACTTTATTCAGAAAAAAGCGAAGAAATAGTTTATTATATAAATTTGGCAAAAATAACAGAGAATTTGTATCATCGAAAAAATAAAAGGTAATGTCGATGAAAACAGAAAAAGAAATCAGAAAGGAACTAAAAGAAATCAGGTTTTACTACATAAATTATGATATGTTTCATAAAGCCGCAAATGTAATCGGAGAGAATAGAGTAGTTTGCCTTGCCGAAAAATATAACGAGGCGATGAAACTTGCTCCGGCAAAATTATATAAACTTTATGTTTGTCTCTATCTTAACGGCGGAACATTAAAATCCGTGTCGTATGATTTAGGTTATTCGAGAGTTTATATCGAAAAGGCGCATAAAAAATTACAGGAATATTTATATCAATTTTTTAATAAAGACGGAGGGAGTGAAATCTCTCCGTTTTTGCTTTAACTAATTAAATAACGATTGTACAAGGTGTCTGCTGTTATTTTGCACCGCAATTCGCACGAAAATATTGTCGCGCGAATTACGATTATAACAATTTTTTCGGGGTTGTTATTGTTGCAAATTGACAGACGGAATATATGCTTTGTCGCCCATAACCACGATTTTGCAGTTAGTGCCGTTTAAAACGTGCGGAACGTAGTTCGTCCGACCTTCTTCCATTGCTCGGATAATGATTTTATCCGATGGTTTGGTTAAAAGCGGCAGGTTTTTATAATCGAGAAAATTATCGCTTTTGTTCACTTCAACGATTTTACAGTCGTGTTGAATTAGATACGATGAAAATTGCCATAGTTTCTCGAATTTGCCATAAGAGTCGGCGATAAAGCCTATGTTGTGTTCAGGGTTATATGCGGTTATGCGAAAATAGTTGTTCATAATGATTTTCTCCTTTGGTTGTATTTTTTGTTAAGCCGCCTTTTGAATTTTGCGAACTTTTCGGTTTGCATAGGGCAGCCAAATATTATTTACATAGTTCAAAACTTCGGTATCGGGTTTAGTGTCGTGGTAGCCGTAACACTGTAAAATCTTGTGCTTTTCAAGCGAGTATTCAACTGTAACAAACGGAATATCGGGCGAAGAGATATTGCGGATAAAGAATATCAAAGTTTCTTCCCTTGCGAATTTTTGGTCGTAATTCATCCGTCCGACGCAGTGGTCAAGTGCTTCGCCTTCTATTATCAATTCCGACGGTTTTTTGGCGATAATCGATATATAGGCGGACTTGTTGTTGTATTCAAGGTTTAAATACTTGTTTGCGACGGCGGCAAATTTAGCGTAAAACTCTTTTCGTTTTTCTTCATCGCGTTTGAGTTTTAACGTATTGTATTCGTCGATACGGATATCGTGCCAACGCTTGAAATCGTGCGGATAACGGTTTTTATCCATTCTCATATCTAAACCGAGATCTTGGCAAGCATCGAAATAATCGCGATAAGAGAAAATATTGGTTTTCTGTTTTTGAATATATAAAACAAGTTTCTCGATATCTTTTTTATAATATTCCCGCAGAGTTTGCAGACCCGAATCGTGTTGCAGAAATAACTTGCTTTCGCGTATCAGTTGCAATTCGTCTATATTTCGCCCTGTCCTGAACGCTTTCAGAACAACGTCAACGTAATACCCGTTTTTTGTTAGTTCCTCGCGGTTTTTTATAAGCCACTTGCAAAAACGTTTGTCCTTGCCTATCTTGCGGAGTATTTGTTTGGAAAAAGCATATGCCGACAGCCCCGCTTTCATCAGGTATTCTATCTGCGGAAACTCCTCATAATAACGTAAATATTTAAAAATATCCCTGTTTCTGCACAATTCAACGGCTGAATATTTGTATTCGGGAAATTTGCTCAGATATTCGCGGTTTACGACAGGGGCGAACGGGTCGTAATATTTTTCTTCTCCGTAGCCCCATTCGGTATCTTCATACCATTTCGGGTATTTTTGTAAGCCTTGTTCATACCACCCGACAAAATTTCCGTACATTCGAAAAAAAACTATATCTTTCACGAAACAGGTTTTAGAGTGTATCCCGTGAACGGCGACTTGTTTATAATACCATTTTTTGCGGCAGTTTTTAACGGCAACCACGATTCTGGTAAGTTCCCCGTCATTTTTGGTTAAATAAGAATAAAAGCGGGTATAACCTATGCCATAATATGGATGAGTTTTATCCGCTTTCTGAATTTTCTTTAATATGTATTTGGGTATAGGTTTTATTTTTTCGATTTTCATAATTTCACCTCGATATCGTTTCCGAAAATGGAGTAAAGTGTTTTTATCATATTGTCTGTTTTGAAGTCTTTTTGATTGAGTATTTCGCCCGTATCTTGGTCTATAAGTCGATTATCGTCAATATTTATCTTGTCAATAAGTTGAATGTCTTTATCGTTTTCACGGATTACAAGATTATGTTTTTTAATAATTTTTGCGAAATATGCTTCCGCCGCATGGTACGGAAAACCGACCATCGGAATACGGTGGAGAAGCCCGCATTCACGTCCCGTTAAAGTCAAATCGAGTTCGGAAGCGATAGTCACGGCGTCTTTACCGAGTATTTCGTAAAAATCCCCGAGCCGATATGCGATAACGTAAGCCGAATATTTTTCTTTTAAAGCCTTATATTCTACATAAACAGGCGAAAGAGTTTGCTTTGTTTCAACCTTTGGCATTTCTTTGGTCGGCTCTTCTTTATTCTGAGTTGCGGACTGTTCTTTTTCAGTTGTATCAACGGTATTGTTTTCTTGCGAGATAATATCGAATAAAGAAGCCTGTTGATTTTGCTGTTTTGGAGCAGAAGTGGGCGTATATGTCGATTTTTGAATGTTTTTTGTTTTCACAGCGGGTTTATATTCCTCGCCGTTGAGAGTGTATAAAGTTCCTTCGATTGACTCCTCCTCGAAATAATGAACAGCCCAACCATAAACGACTGAATCTTCGATACACGCAGAATGTGAGCCGTTTTCGACGGTTTTTCTTGCTTTCTCGCAGGCATATTTCATAAAGCCCGCAAGCGTTTTCTTATTGATTAACGGCTTACCGTCTTTTTCAAACGGCACGCCGTTATTGATTTTTTCTGCTAATGTGTCACTTGCATTGTTTTGCAAATATTCTAATATTTTTTGTTCCGAAGGCGTATTTGCCTTTAAGTTAAGTTCCATAAAATTCACTCTCTCCTTATGCAACCTGATCGTAAAACTTTTCAAGAATGTCGAGCCGAGATAATTCTTTGATTTCGTCCCAATTTTTTGCCATATAATCCGACAATGCTCCGAGCGGTGTTTGATTTAAGTCTTTCAAATAACAATCGCTGACAAGACAGATAAAATCGTTTAGTTCGTTAGGGTGCGTAATGTCAAAATCGTTATTTACGGCACAGTCGAAGATTAACACTTCAAAACCGTGTTCAAATTCATATGTTTTATTGTTATGCGTTATTGTAATCTTCATTGTATATACCTCACATAACCCTTTTAATGCCGCCACCGAAGGAAAGAACTCCTATCGTGCCGAATTCTGAACAGTTGTCATCGGTTTTATTCCAAACGTAGGCATAAGAATAAAAGATATCTTTTTGTGGAATAAGCGCGTATTTCCATTCGTTTTTGTAGTCGGGAATATAAAGAAAATCATAGCATTCGCCGAATTCTAAATATTCGTGTGTTACCGCATAGACGAGTATATTGTGTGTTTCCTCGATTTCTTTGATTTTATTCATAAGTTCGGGTTCTTGATAAGCCCAAAATCCTCCGAAATTCTCGAAGAAACAAACCTTATCGTCGGTTTCAAATCCGCGAATATATGGTTTGTAAATGTTCAATTTGTTCATAAGTTCTATTGCTTTTTGTTTTTTAATTTCGTTTGTGATTTTCATATTAAATGTCTCCTTTTGTTAAATACAGTCTTGTAATTGCTCGAATTTGCATCCGATATTTCTCATAGTTTCTTCAAATCCGAACCACGCCAACAAATTCATATTAAAATCGCTGTTGCCGAGTGGATCTTCTTTATCCCATTTGTTGCCGAATAGTTCAGACAGAGAGTAGATGCCTGTTCCGTCCATTAAGTCATATAAAAGTTCGTCTATTTCTTCTTTGTATTGTTTGTAAAAACGCACAGTGTCCGAATACCATATCAAGAATCCGACAACGCCCGATTGACAACCGTGGTATAAAACATCCGTAAAGATATGTTTTTTATCGTCGTATTCGCTCCATTCGTCCACTATGTAATCTATTACGCGTTTTTGTAGCGGAGTGGAATTTGCTTTCATTTTTTTGATGTTAATTAGCGTGAGTTTCATTTTAGTTTTCCTCCGTAAATTCGTCTATATAAATTTTTGTGTATAAACAACCGTATTCAAAGTAACGGCGATTGCCGTCGAACAATAGGTCAAAGGTGCGAACGGTTATTCTTCCTATGTCGCTTACCGCTACTACGACTTCGCGTTTTTCATCGTCAACTTCGAGTAAATCGAACGTTATAAAATTTTCACCGTTAAAATAATCGTATTCAGGCATTTTAATTTTCCTCCACGGTTTTATACCAAACTTTGTATTCGACTTCTAAATCGAGCATATCGTAAGAACCGTCTTTTTCTCTGTATACGGGAACTTCTGTAAAGTACATAGTAATGTAGCCTTGAAATTCGTCTTTTTTTCCGCTTACGGGACGGCAACGTTTTTCAACGTCATCGAAAATTCGTATAAACGGCTTGTTATTTTTAGAAATACAAGGGCAAAGCAGATTACCTTCTGCAAGGTAACCGAAACCGGACAATTTTTTATC
>CAKQMB010000033.1 GCA_934254825.1 uncultured Clostridia bacterium
TACACGTTTTTATCCATGTATTCCTGCTGTTCGCTCGCCGTCATGCCGTCCAACACGCTTCTATCGAAACGCTTTTTCGTTTCTTTGTCGCGCATTTCGTAATATTCGACGGTTGCGCCCTTGCCTTTCGCCGCGCTTTTGCCCTCTTCGTCCTTTTTGAACGTCCAGCCCTTTTCTTCCATCTGCTTAAAGGTCGCCCAGCGGTTATCTTCATAATTTTCGCTCATCGCAATCAGCGACAGAAAAAGATTATTGATTCCGCGATATTTCTTACCCGTCACCGCCGATTCCGGCGCGCCCGACGATACCCACCCTTGCGACCAGAACAGATTGCCCTTTTCAAGGTTTTCCATAACCTTGTCCACGAGTTGTTTTCTCTGCGGCGTTAATTTTTCATACGCCGAATTTCTCTCTTCATTCTCCAAAGACAACTTTCACCTCCTCAACCGCAACGGGTTCGCCGTTTTCATACCCCTCGTCGTCGAAATCCAACATTTCGTCTACCGTATACCCTTTCGGAATCACGATAACGGGAGTATCTCGTATGCTCTTTTTCTTCATTTTTTACCTCCTGAAAAATTTTTTTGTGTTTTTGACCTTTATATGTTGACAATAGGCTCTTTTTCGGATATAATAATATTGTCAAATCGTGATTTGACTAATTTAGATTATACTAAAAGGCGGTGCCGATATGTTTATAGGTCGAGAAACCGAATTAAAGTTTTTGAACGACGCTTATTCGTCCGATCATGCGGAATTCATCGTTCTGTATGGCAGACGGCGCGTCGGAAAAACCGAACTTCTGAACGAGTTCTGCAAAGACAAAACGTGTATTTTTTACACTTGCCGCGAATATACCGACAAGAAGCAACTTCAATCTTTTACGGATAAAATACACACTTACAACATCCCCGCATTCGAGTACGTCGATAGTTTCTCGAATTGGGAAGCGGCGTTTTCCTCCGTTTTGCATATTCAGACAACCGAAAAGAAACTGCTTGTGATTGACGAATTTCCATACGCTTGCAAAGTGAACGAAAGCATTCCGTCTGTTTTGCAGGTTTTATGGGATGAGAAATTACGCTACGAAAACGTCATGATCATCCTTTGCGGAAGCGCGATGAGTTTTATCGAAAAAGAGTTGCTTGCCGAAAAAAATCCGTTATACGGCAGGACAACCGGCATTTACAAAATGAAACCGATGCCCTACACCGACGCGATCAAATTTTTCCCTAACTTTTCCGACGAAGATAAACTTTTAGCTTATTCCATCCTCGGTGGCGTTCCGCACTATTTAAGACAATTCAGCGACCGCCTCTCTTTGGAAGAAAACGTCAAGCGAAATATCCTCCGCAAAGGCTGCTCTCTTTATAACGAAGTCGAATTTCTCTTAAAACAAGAACTTCGAGAAACTTCCGTTTACAATACCATCGTCGAAGCCATTGCGCTCGGTAACAATTCTTTCAGCGATATTCTGAGCAAAACGCAGCTTGAAAAAAGCAAGCTCAGCGTGTATCTCAAGAACTTAATCGAAATTTCCATCGTCGAAAAAGAATCCCCTGCGCTTTCTTCCGATAAAGAGAAAAGCAATACGACCAAAGGCAACTATATTCTGACCGATAATTTCTTCCGCTTCTGGTATGCGTTTGCTTATCGAAACCTCACCGACCTTGAAAACGACGACGTCGACGGCGTCTGGGACGATGCTATTAAAGGCAATCTTCACGATTTTGCCTCCCAACCGTTTGAAAAGGTCTGCCTCGAATACCTGTATATTTTGAATAAAGGCAATCGGTTGCCGTTCAGAATTCACAACGCTTCGAGATATTGGGGCAAAACCACTCAAACTATCGATGGTAAAATGCAATCGGTCAACCTCGAAATCGATATTTTAGCCCCCGATTCCAAGAAGAAAAACTTTATCTACGGCGAGTGCAAATTCACAAACGAAGCGTTCGATATGCAACAGTTGAAAAAACTTCAATCAAAAGTATTCCTCGAAGGCAACGTCTATTTCTATCTGTTCTCCCTTTCCGGGTTTACGGATGCCGTAAAAGAATATGCTTCCTTGCACGACAACACAGTTTTGGTGTCCGTGAGCGATATCGTTTCGCTCGGATAACAAGACTGACTCTTCGGCTACGGCTACACGCCGTAGCCTTTTTCTATGCGTTTCTTTGCCAACTCAAAGTAGTCATCGTCCGCTTCTATTCCTATAAACTGTCTGCCCGTGTTCCCGCAGGCAATGCCCGCGCTACCAGATCCCATACAGTTATCCATTACCACCTCGCCCTCTTCCGTATAGGTTTTAATCAGGTATTCGAGAAGCGCGACAGGCTTTTGCGTCGGATGAACGGCGTTTCTGTCCCTTGAAAACTTCAATATATCCGTCGGGTAGTTCGCATAGTGCGTAACGTATTCCGTATCCGAATTGAGTTTGTTATTGCCGCCGTACCCTTTTCCGCTTCGCCACGTCGAGTTCGGTCTGTTTCGTTTGACTTGTTCTTTTTGAATAAGCCCTTGCGGGTAATACCGTATCGGCAGTTTGCTTTTACTCCCCACCGTCCCTTTGCTGAAAACAACGACGTCTTCAAACAGGGACAGCGGTTTGTAATTCGCATTCAGAAACCCCGTCGGACTTTCCTTTTCCCATATCATTTTGTAGCGAAACAGTTTCGCATTGCTTTGAATGAGTTTGCTCGTAAACGGCTCGTTTCCGAATAAGCAGACGATCCCGTCCGTCTTCAAAACCCTTTCATACTCTTTCCAAAACTCTGCAAGGTCGATTTTTCTATCCCACTTATGCTTTGTTTTTCCGCAGCCATACGGCAAATCGCACAAAATCAGGTCAACGCTTTTCTCCGGCAAATCTTTCATCACCGTCAGGCAGTCGCCGTGATAAAGTCGCATCATCTCTTCCCGTTGCCGCCGTTGTTTTTCGGAATAGTGGGCGTGTAGGTCGATTTAACGGGTATTTCGCGCAATGCCTTGATTGCCGTATGCTCGTAATAATCGGGGGATTTGTTCGGACGGAACAGTCCGCTCGTTGCGAAAATACGAAGCATTTGTTCTTTATCGCCGTTGCACCAATAGGCAAGAATGTTCATAAGGCTCATATCCGAGTTCGAGTGATTATTCTGCAAATCTTCGCCCGCATAAAGCCTCTTGAACTTCTCTCCGTTCTTCGCCGCGCTCGCCTTTTCCACCACGTCTTTATCCGACATAGAAGAAAGTCCGTTTTCGCCCTTGCATACGCCTTTCCACTCGATACGCTTTTCGCATTTACTCTCTAAATACGGTTTCATTCCGCAGGTATCGAAGTTTACAAGGTCTTTCGTTTTCGCGCCGTCTCCCGTCATCGCTATAAACTGTTCCTTCTGGTAAAATTCCAAGTCTCCGCCTTTTGAGAAAGTGCGTAAATCCATACCGTTCGTCTTGCCGAAAATATGCAAGCCGTTACCGCTGACAGATTTTTCCGCATAAGTTGCGCCGCTTCTCTTCAACGCTTCTTTTGCCGTTTCGGACAGTTTGCCGTTTTCATCGAAACAGCGGTCTATATCCACGCAGGAAACGTTGTCTTTGCCGTCAAGCGCATAGGCAACGGTCGTTCCGCCGTGTTCGCGGATGTATTCCAACGCTTTATCGAAAGTCGTCCACGTTTCGGGATTGTCGCTTTCGGCGTAATTCCCCGTGTTGCAATCAATCGGGCGTTTGCTGAGTTTATCCTTTTCTGCACTCTTCCACGTTTTGACGGCAACCCAATTTTTACGCGCTTTCATCTCGTCGGGAACTGCGGCGCGCAACGCTTTTTCTCTTTCGGCAAAAGCCGTTTTCGCTTCCTCGCTCGGTCGCTTGTATTCCGTTCCGTATGCGCTTTCGTCTTTTCCTCTTACCGCCAAGCAAAAATCCTTTGCCGTAAGTTCCGTCGTCTTCTTTTCCTCACCCTTATTGTTCGTAAGGCGCACCTTATAATCGTTATGTAAACTTAAACGGATCGTGGTCTTCTCTTCGCTGTCTTTCACGCACTTATTCGGCAAATAGTAGGTGTAATCGCCGTATTCGCCGTCGGGCATTTGGAATAACGTGCTGTCGTCAAAGGTCGCGATTCTTGCTTTTTCGGGAACGGAAACGTGATTCCATTCCGTTTCGTTTTCCGTAACGGTTTCGGTTTTCAGCCGTTTATAGTCCACGGCGGTCGTCTTGTTCGTCAGTTTGCAAAAATCGTATGCGGTAAGTTCAAGCTTTTTCTCACCGCCGCGCGTCTGCGCTTTTACCACGAAATCCTGCGGCAAGCGGATCTCGATTCGTCCATCATCGCTGTTTTTATCTTCCCCGACGAACACGCTCGGAATGAAATACGTCATACCGCCGCAATCGTCCTTGTTCGGCAAAACGAACAGCATACTGTTGTCGTATTCCCTTCTGAACGCTTCTTGCGGAATGCTCGTAGCAAACCACTTTGTATC
>CAKQMB010000034.1 GCA_934254825.1 uncultured Clostridia bacterium
GCTATGAACTTTTTAAAGAAAGTTCTGACGATTTTCGTTGCGGTTTTGCTTGTTCTCTTTGCTCTGTCCGTGGTTATAAAATACAAACCAAGTGATTCCGGAAAAGAAAGCGTGAGCGAAAGCGAGCAATATCCCGAAAGTAAGACGGCTGAAGTAGAAACCGGTTCTGAAAAAGAATCCGAAAAAGGTTCTGAGACAGAATCGGAATCGGTTTCCTCTCCGTCCGAAAGCGGAACAAAACCGGCGAAGAAAGTCGAAAGAATCGTCTTGAACGAAACGGAAATTATTTTTTGAAGGAGTTTAAATGAATAACACAAATATTATAAAACATGCCGTTAATCGACTTATAGCTTTACTTTTTATTGTTGTTTTCGTATTTGCGGGAATGGTTTCCTGCGGGAAAACGGCAGAAAAAGAAGAAAGGTCGGTTATGGCACTTACAAACGTTACGGATAACGGAGTGAAACTTGCGATATCCGAACTTGCGGCAACGGAAAACAGTTCGGCGCTCGCGTCGTATATGATTTCCGCAACCGTAGAACCCGCGAACGCGAACACCGTCACCCTCGATTGGGATTTGAAATGGGCGTCTGACGCGAAATTGAAATCGGAAGATATAAGCAAATATTTGACGGTTACAAAGTTCGGAAACACGGATAAATCCGTATACATAAATTGCTTTGCGGCATTTCGCGGCAGTAAGGCGATTTTAACCGCGACGGCGAGGGATACGGACATAAAAGGAACGTGCGATATTCTCTTTGTTGGTAAAGCCACGAGTATGAATGTCGCTACAAAAGCCGTTAAGAAAACTTCAACCGAGCGCGGTGAGTATTACGAGGTCTACCCGAAAAGAACGTTTACTTTCGATATTGCCCTGTCCAATGTTTTCAACAGCGTTCAAGATCCCGAGTACGCTTTAACCGCAGGCGGCGAAGGCGAGGTTTATTTCGGTACGGAATATGCTTCCGCCGATACGACGAATTTCGGTGATTTTGAAAAAATCGCCTTAAGCGATTTGGCGAGTAAGTTTATAACTTTCGCGACGATAGTCGACAACACGTTGACTATAAAAACGGGCGATATGAAACTTGAAGATTTCTACGAAAGCAGCGTTTCCGACGGTTACGGAACGACGTATTACAAACGTTACGTTTACGAGGATGAGTTTGATCTTATTGCCGGTAACGAGTTCAAGGCAAAGTCCAAAGAAAATATAACGCTCATAAAATCGGCGTACTTTTATGTGAATGTAAAAGATAAAACGAGCGGGCTTGAAAGAAAGATAAAACTTTTTTTTGTTGATGCACCCACGGCAAAGTTGAGCGTTACGTCGGATTTAACTTCGACTACCACTACCGAGCGCGGAGAGTTTTATACGCTCGAACCGAAGAAAACCTACACTTTCGATATCGTCACGGAGAATATAGAGTCGCCCGTTTTGACTGCAAAGGTGAGCGGAAGCGGCAGCGCGTATTTCGGAACGGAAGTTGCTTCGTCAGAACTTACTTCATTCAGCGATATTGCGAAAAAACAGATAAGTACGATTGCGGACAAGTTTATTACTTCGGCGAAAATCGAAAACGGAAAACTTATAATAACGACGGGCGACAAAACGCTCGAAGATTATTACGCGGCAAGCAGTTCCGACGGAAGTTCTACAACATACACCGACCGTTACGTGTTTTACGATGAATTCGGCACGACATACGGAACGGATTACGAAGCGAAATCTACGGAAAATCAGACGCTTATAAAATCTTGTTATTTCTCCGTTCGTATCTACGATTCGTCCTCGCGGGCAAGCAAAACTATAAGATTTTTTATGTGAGGTGAGTTATGAAAAGTAGTACGATAAAGATCATAACGTATGTTGTCATTTTGCTGGTTGCGGTGCTTGCGATAGGTTTCGCCGTGTTCATTACGAACGGTTTTACCGAAAAGCCGAAAAGTTTTTATGTCGATATCAACGGAAATAAGGTTGCTTCGTCTGCGAGCGGATATCTGCTTGAAAAGGACAAGCCTTTAAAATGCAAAGTCAAATTTTTATCTTCGGATAAAAAGAATTATACCGTGCAGATTTTGTCCGCGAAAAGCGATTTTACATACACCGTTGACGGTAAAAATTGCGGTTTTACAGGCGAAGAGGATTTTACCGATTGCTTTGTTATAACAAAAACGGGGGACGATTTCACTGTCGAAACTGTCGGCAATTTATACTCTGTTTTGCAAAGCAAGAACCCTGACGCAAAGGTAAACTACGACAGAAAAGCCGTACCGGACGAAGATTTATTTACGCTTGTAATAACAGCCGAATCCGACAAAGCCACGATTAAAATCGGGTTCAGAGTCCCGAATCCCGAAGCGGAGATCGTAATATCTCCCGCAAGGCTCGTGATTTGAGAAGCATTTTAAATAAAATAGTCGTTTTAATTGTTACGCTCTGCGTTTTCCTCACGGGAGCGCAGAGTTTTTCGGCTGTGGCTGCCGAAAGCGAGAATGAGAAAACGGCTTCGGGCGTACTCGAAGATCTGAGCAAAGACGCTTCTTTCAATGCGGCGAACTATCCTTCAAATGCAAAAGATTATTCGCTGTCAGTTATGCAACTTGCCGAAAGTACGGATAAAGAATTGTTTGTTTACGTCTACCAACCGAGCGGAGATAAGGTCAAGGCTTCGTCAATAAACATATCTACCACTATAAACGACGACATAAGTTTCTTCAATTATTCGCTCGAACTTCTGAACTTCGAGGGGACGTTATTTAAGTACAAAGTGACGGGTTTCGAGGTTAAAAAAGACCCCGTAAGGTATTACGCGATAAGTTCGATTTACCGCCCGTTCGATGCAGGCATCGGAGATGAGAAGTCGGGCAATAACACGATTAACGAGGTAAATTACACTGTCAATAAGCAGTATTGTTTCGGTGAAATAAACGGCAAACCGTATGTAAATTGCATAGACATCGAGACCATTGTAGTTACGGATAAATTCGTCGGATTTGTGCGATATAAGGACGGTTTCAAACTTTACGTCGGGGCGTGCGACAGCCATTTCGTTGCGTTCAACACGGATAAGCCTATCGACAAACTTTTAGAAGCGGACGTGTATTATACTTCTCAATCATATTCGTGGTTGTTCGCGATAGGCGTCGGGCAAAACGAAACGTTCGGCGAGAAAAAAGACAACTATGCCTATTTGAAATACACGGATAAAGTTGAGCATACAGGCGACGGTTTTTTCGCGGGAACTTATAAATGGGACAGAATTCAAACCGTGGACGACTTCATAAACGGTGAGAACCGAGAGAACGTTTACCACGGCGCGGTTCTGGACGTAAAAGTTTCAAGCAAACTCACCGACGAAGCCTTGAACGAGTTGAAAGGCAAAAAGTGGGTGTTAAGATTTATTGAAACGGCATACTCGCTTTCTGGTGGTGCGAACGGATCAACCTCTACGAAATCTACACTTATAGGCAACGTAACAATTTTGCGGTTAAAGTTTGAAACGGACGGAATAACGTATAATTTAGGCGTGATAGACAATAAGCAGACGGGAAGCACTGAGCCGTCGAACAGTATCGATATAAAAGTTGAACCGAATGCAACGGGGAAAAGTATTATTTATCTTATACTTTTTGTATTGCTTCTTGTTTTACTCGCCCCATTGTTACCTTATGTTCTGAACACAGTAATTTTTATAGTTTCGTTGCCCATAAAACTCGTTTCGGAAATAATAAAACTAATAAAATCATCAAGAGAAAAACGCAAGGAGCGGCGAGAAAAGAATGAAAAAGATTAAACGTATGGCGGCAATTATAATTTTAATAATCTGCTTGCTTTTCCTCGGCTACATCTCGCACACCTGCAAGGCGGTTAAGGAGAGTGTCACATATGAAGAAAGCGTTTAATATTGCTACGGTCGTTATCATTACGGTAACGACCGTAATTCTCGGGGCGTTTGTTTTCGGAAGTTCGTATTTTAGGCTTTGGGAAACAATGCGAGATTTCGGGGTTAGCGTGGCGTATTATTTCTGCCTTATCTTTAAAGGGGAAAGCAATATTACGCCAACCGTGAACGGATTTTCAGATGTTTTCAAAGCGAGCGGATATTTGCCGACCACGGCGGAAGAATATAAACAGCAAATAGCAAAATTCTTTACGGCTTTTATAAACAGAGAAAATTTGTTTTCGTGGCTTGCGGGTTTAAATAATATAGCGGTAAAAGTGAGTAAAAGTTTTGTATTGCTCTTTCCGTG
>CAKQMB010000035.1 GCA_934254825.1 uncultured Clostridia bacterium
TGAGGCACAGATATGAGATATATAGACATGACTGATTTGCTTACAAAAAAAGGAAGCTGGGGAGCACCACCGGAATTATGGAAAGATCCAACATTAAGACGTGATTTCAAAGATTTCTTTTACAAAAAATGTTGGTATTCAGAAGCACCCGTAGCTATGAGTGACATTCACATTGATCATTTTCGTCCTAAAGCTGAAGTTGTTCAGTATAAGCAGTATGACTACAATAGTCCATTAAAAGATACGGGGTATTATTGGCTAAAGAATGATGCCACAAACTATAGGGCATCCTGTGCATTTTGCAACCGAAAGACAGGAGGCGGAGGTAAGCAAAACTTTTTTCCATTGAAAACGGGCAGTCCGTTGTTAACTCTTAATGGAAATGAAGCAGAAAAACCTCTTTTACTTGATCCATGTAATGAGGAAGATGTCAAGATTCTCTCTTTTTTTGGCAAAGATGTTACATGTGCGTCTTCGATAGCGGAAGATGCAGAGCGTGTGGAAGCAAGTAGAATAATTTATAATCTGAGTCATCCGGATATTACATATATGAGGTCGAAGGTTTGGGAGTCAGTCTCACAGACAATTAGCGCATATGAAGCAGGAGATATGACCAAAGGTGAATGTATAAGGCAACTTGGAATAGCTGTTTCTCGAGAAGCGCCGTACTCTGCATGTGCCATAGCTTGTGTGAATTCATTAGCTCCAGATGAGATAATTGCGGAATTAGATTTAACATTATAATAAGCGAAGGAAAGGTGGTGTTTTTATTATGGCAAACGATGATTGGATCAACAAAGTAATCGATGATACCATGCAAGGAAAACAATTCAAGCGTCGCATACAAAGCGGAATTGATCATTTGGAAGGGAAAAAGCTATATAAATACTACTCATTTTCTTCTGCCTTTACTATTCCCAACATAAAAAACGGAACGATATATCTGCAAAATCCGGTTTTATTCAATGATCCATTTGATTGCAATATAGGAATGTCAGTGAATCAATTGATTCGAGCCATTATGCCGGATTTCTTTGATAAAATATTGCCCGACACAAACGTAGATGTCCGAGATGCTTTGAGCTCGTGGATGTTCGGCGATGATGCGCCCGAATTGGAAGAAGACTCGGCGAAGCATTTGTTATCTATTTGCTCAAGAAGCCCCATCTTTGTCAATATGTTGGACAAAGTTAAAAGCGGACACGATATTTCTGACCAAGAAATATTATCTATCGTTGTAGAAGATCCCGTCACTTTTTCGGAAATGATAAAAGCATATCTTACGATCATTTCCAAGGGTGATACACTTTCTTTTGATAATACAGCTATGCAACATATTATCAAATCGCCCCAAATCATAAGAGGCTTAATTACAAGTGTCGCAGAAATAAATGATTCGAAAGAGCGACAGGTATTAGAGCTTCTAACATCCAAGGATGATTTTATTGAGAAGATAAAATCCATTGCTGCATTAGCCGGTGTTGACGTTCCGAAAGCAGATATTGAAAGAGTCTATTCTACCCTCGATGATGGCATAAGACAAATTAGAGAAGGATTGGGGCAACAAGTAGGAATAGAATGCTTTACACAATCTCCAACCGACATCTTAATGTGGTCGTATTATGCGGACAAGCATACAGGCGTTTGTGTGGAGTATGATTTTGCCAAGTTGTTCACTTCATGTGCTAATTCATTCCTTTTTCCAGTTTGTTATTCAGAGAACCGTCCTTTACTTGACATCCAAAAAGTGTATGATCCTATTACACAGCAGATATGGAATGACAGAATAGTGGAAGTATTTCCGAGTGTTATGAGATCTTGGATTACTAAAAGCAAAGAGTGGGAACGCGAAAAAGAGTGGAGATTGATATCTTTTCCCATTAAAAACAGTTCGGAACGACTGGTTAGACTTCCAATTGCAAGTAGAATTATAACAGGCATCAATATTACAAATGAGAATTATCAATTAGTCGCTGATATCGCCAAGGAAAAAGGAATTCCGATACATAGAACGCGCTTGAAAAATGACCAATACAAAATCGAAGTTGTTTGTGAATAGTCGTTTTCTTCTGACTTTTATCTTTTCCTTTATGCTTTGCACATTGGTACAATAGTGACAAATGCGGTGATATCTTTTGATACGAATAGTTGTACACAACAGATTATGGAGAGTAGGTAAGTCGATGGATAAGATAGAACAATATCTCGATGAAAACAACGCTATTTTGACAATGAACTTGATGATATATCGCACAAAGGCAGTATCAATGCCTCAGAACATACAGAATGCCATAAATTTTCTTCAAGGTCGCTTTGATTTTATATATCAACCGAATTTGTATCAGCCTTGTCCCTTTTCGCCGATGATAGCATTTGAAGAGAAAAGAAGTATTCAACCTTCTGATCTTTCCGAAGAAGACATAGCTACTGCTTTATCTTTATTGGGCTTAACAGAATCTCATGCATTAAGAGCCAAAATACTGGATGTTGTCGGATTTTTGAAAAAAGATAAAAAGTTAAAGCTTCAGGCGGCAGAGGAGTATTACAAGAATTTCAGTGAACTTGTCAATTGTGGAAAAACGCATGAATTCATTCCGCCGCTACAACGGTGTTTGTATTTGCTTAGCCAAAACGGGAAAAAGCAAAATATGAAAAGTATTGTCATAGATTTGCTTGAGCAAAAAGACTATTCCGATGAGGTTGAGTTTTCGTTGGTGTTTTATTTGTCTGAGTTCATTCCCAAATTCGCGCCTTCCTTGATGCCAAGGGGGATTTCAGCGGCAAACACGACTATTGATAAACACCTTGATGAGCCAATTTCTCTTGATATTATTGATAATTTGTTCCCTCATATAAAGGATACGAACGAAAAAGAAAAATGGAAATTGCGTTATGCTGATATAGCGAAAAAAGTTGCAAATCGAACCTCTCCTCATGGTTATCGCTACCTTGAACGGGCAGCTTCTTACTTTAGTGAAGCATCTACCCAATTTTCAGAGTTGAAGTTTCTGAGTGAGGAGGAACAGAAGAAATTATATAGTTCTTTGGACATGAAGTCATTGACCTTTGAATTGGATAATGATCTGTCAAATGAGGCAGAATCTTACCGGAAAATGATGATTGAAACCATGCAAGCCCTGCCTGATGGAACAATGCAATTTCTTGTTTTTTTGGAATACTTCAAGCCATATGAAGTTGCTAACATTGAAAATGAGTGTCAGAAACAAAAAGACTCTATTCAATACTTGGTGAATAATATCAGTTTCAATGACGATGGAACGATTGGCTATGAATCTGCTGTTGCGACAGACGAAGATAAAAATGAACGGATTATATCCGACATTTATAATCTTCATACCGTCGTCTCCTGTCCGTTAACTTTGTGGCCATTCATTGATAATCTGAAAATTGATCAAGAGTTTACTGATTTTATGAGTGATCTGCTGTCTCACAATTTATTTGTTCCCAATGACAGATATGCAGTAGTATTCGAGAAGATTCTTTCCGGACTTCGAAAAAACATTAGCGATGCATTATACTATCTGATTCCTCAGCTTGAATATGGCTTCCTATCTTACATAAAAGATCGAAAACACATCTATCCAAATCACAACGGCAACACTATAAACATAAATAATATGTTGGTGCAAAAAGGAAATAGCCAAAACCGTTTTCGAAATGCACTTCTTGAAGTGCTGGATCCTTCGTTGGTGCAACAATTGGAATACCGCTTATGCAGAAAATTCGGCGGAAATTTCCGAAATCGTAGTTTTCATAGCGGCCTTTCGTCAACCACACAATTCAGCGTTCAAGAAGCAGAAGCATTTTTTCTGATATTACTTGTTTATTGTCAAGGGTATGATCAGGAAATCTAACGCTTAAAGATGTTGTATTGTACATGGCTTTCATCCCCCAATAT
>CAKQMB010000036.1 GCA_934254825.1 uncultured Clostridia bacterium
GCGGGATATATGTCTTTCAGCTCTACGAACTGGACGAATTTCACCGTGGATAACGTTTCGGTCAAAAACCTCGACAAGTATTACGACGAAAACAATTATCCCGACCTTGCGGTTTCGGACGGGAATCGCAGAAAGTTCGACGCGGCTTCCCCCGAAGATATAACGTTCAACGTGAACGTCGGAAGATACGAGTTCGAACTTCTCGGTTCGAAAATCTCCGAAAACGATTACGTTATAGACAAAACCGCGAACACGGTTACTATAAAGAAAGAGTTTTTACAAAAATTCCCCGAGGGAACGAGAAATTTTTATATCAGAAATCAGTTCGGGGAAGAACTTAAAGTCACGATAGAGATAAAGAACGAGCCGAAAACCGACGGAAACGATTCGTCGGGCGGCGGAAGTTCGGTTTCGGGCGGCGGCTGCAAT
Source organism: uncultured Clostridia bacterium (assembly GCA_934254825.1). Taxonomy (GTDB): domain Bacteria; phylum Bacillota; class Clostridia; order Christensenellales; family Borkfalkiaceae; genus UBA10281. Next base: position 430 of record CAKQMB010000036.1, read on the forward strand.
TCGTCGGTTTCCGTTATGTCTCTTTCGGGAGCGGCGCTTTTGTTCGCGGCGGCGGTCGCTTTGAAAAAATTCGGAGGCGGAAATGAAAAGACCGAAGAATGAGCGGATAACGCTTGCGATAGTGTTCGTCGTTTTCGTTCTGTACGCGATAACCCTTATTTATCCGTTCGTTATGATGATTTACAACAGCTTCAAGCTGTCCGGAGACTTCTTTAACGACATATGGGGCTTGCCGACAAATCCCACGCTTGAAAACTACAAGACGATTTTCACGTTCAAGTGGCAGAAAACGGGGATTTTCGGAATGTTCGCGAACAGTATTATTTTAACGACGATAGGCGTAGGCATAAGTGTTTTGTTATCGTGTATGACGTCCTATATCATCGCGAAATATCCGTTTAAGGGAAGTAAAATAATTTATTCTATGGTCGTCGTTTGCATGATGATCCCGACCACGGGTTCGCTCTCCGCAACGTACAACCTGCTTTATAAAACCAAACTGTTAAACAAATTTATAGGTAATTTCCTTATGCAGGGCGGTTTCGGCGGCGTGTTTCTGTATCTGTACGCCTATTTCAAGTCGGTTTCCTGGACTTATGCGGAGTCGGCTTTCATCGACGGCGCGGGACACGCGAGAGTGTTCTTTCAGATAATGCTCCCTCAGGTTCTCGGCGGGGTTATGGCGTTCTTCCTTATTTCGTTTATAAGCGCGTGGAACGATTATTTCTCGCAGTACCTGTTCCTGCGTACAAAACCCACGATAGCCGTCGGACTTTATCAGATAATATCGAAGTATAAAAACTCGAACGACTGGCCGAAGATTTTCGCGGGGTCGACGATAGTTATTATTCCCGCGCTTGTCTTTTTCGCGATTTTCAGCAGAAAGATAATGGACAACACTTCCGTCGGCGGAATAAAAGGATAAAACTTAAAAGACTTATTCGGCGAAAGTCGATTAAATATCGAAAGCCGATTAAATAAATAGTCGGGAGACTTAAAATCCGAAAAGGAGAAAGATGAGAAAATTAAAAACTATGCTCATCGCGCTTTTATGCGCGGTGACGACGGTCGTCACGCTCGGCGCGGTAAGTTCGTTTACGGCGAAAGCCGACGAACAAACGTCGGATTACGTTTATCAGGATGCGAGCGTTACGGGAATCGAGAAAGCAAACGACACAAGGCTCGGTTTTGTTGTTGCAGGCTCGGATTATTTGGGAGTCAGTCAATATAACAACGGCAAGGATTATACGAATATAAACGGTCTTAACACCTTGCAAAAGATAAAAATCGACGGAGAAGCGATTGCCGACGAAGCGTGGGACGGAACCAACACCGATCCTTATATCAATCTGTGGACAAGAGCGTCGTTTGTATTTCAGCAGTCGGCTTTTGCCGCGGCGACCGAAATAACCGTCGAGGCGGGCTGCGAATTCCCGTCTTACGCGCTTTGGAGCGGCGAGGGTAACGTCGTGTACAGAACGACGGAAACGATAACGTTCAAAAAATCGGGCAGCGCATGGGTTACCTATAAGGAAGCCGACGTAATAGCGATTCTGAAAGCTTCCGATACGAGATTCGGCTTTGTCGTTTCGGGTTCGGACTACGAAGGACAAAGCAACTATAACAACGGCAAAAATTATACGAATATCAGCGGACTTAACACGTTTACGAAAATAAAAGTCGACGGCGCGGCTATCGAAAACGTTTACGACGGAGACGTAACCGATCCGTACCTCAATTTGTGGACGAAAGCCCCCTCTTATGTATTCCAGCAGTCGGCTTTCGCTACGGCGACCGAAATCCTTATAGAAGCGGGTTGCGAATTCCCGTCCTATGCGCTTTGGAGCGGCGAGGGTTCGACGATTTATACGACCACGAAAGACGTTACGTTCATAAAAATAGGAAACGCCTGGACTGTTTATGTCGACGCGAACGTTATCGCGATCGAGAAAGCAAGCGACACAAGGCTCGGTTTTGTTGTTTCAGGCTCGGACTATGAAGGACAAAGCAACTATAATAACGGCAAAAATTATACGACTATCAGCGGACTTAACACGTTTGCGAAAATAAAGGTAAACGGCGAAGATATCGAAAACGTTTACGACGGAGAGGTGACCGACCCGTATCTCAATTTGTGGACTCCGTCGCCCTCGTATGTATTCCAGCAGTCGGCGTTCGCCACGGCGACCGAAATCCTTATAGAAGCGGGTTGCGAATTCCCGTCTTTCGGTTTATGGGATAACTCGGGAAGCGTTGTGTATAAAACTACCGAAGCCGTTACGTTCAGAAAGGTCGGCGGAGCGTGGTATCGGGTTTACACCGCTACGTTCCTGAACGAAAATGGCGAAAAAATCGGCGAAAATACCTTTACCGTTGCCGACGGCGAACTTAAATATCCCGATTATGAAAAAGAAGTCGGTTACGATTACGCCTGGACGGGTAACGAAATCAAAGCCGAAAACATTACGGTCACTTTAACGAAAACGATAAAAACTTTCGACGTCGTTATCGGAGACGCGGATGCCGTGAAATATAATTACGGAACTACAATCCAAAAGCCCGCAACCGATCCCGAAAAGGCGGCGGACGCGGAATATACCTATACTTTCGCGGGTTGGTTCAACGGCGAAGAGGAATGGGATTTTGAAAACGACACGGTTACCGATAACGTAACTTTGACCGCGCATTTCGATAAAACCGCGATAATTTACACGTTGATTTATAAAAATTACCGCGGAACGGAAACGACCGTCGAATTTACCACGCTTACGAGAGCGGCAAAGCTTGCCGAACTTAAAGCTCTTCTTCACGAAAACGACGAGCAGTTTATTTATGAAAACAATTTCCCCGACGAACTTCCTCTCGAAAACGGAAAGGTTTACGAGGAAAAGAGAACTATCAGAAAATATACCGTCGTCATCGGCGATAACGATCCCGTACAGGTCGAATACGGCAGTCTGATTACAAGACCCGGCGGATTGTCAAGTAAGTGCAACAAAAATTTCTCGAGGAGATTTCCAATTAAGACATTTGCGAGGTCGATCATTG
>CAKQMB010000037.1 GCA_934254825.1 uncultured Clostridia bacterium
TTGGGGCTATCGTCGCATAAGTCAGCGAATATGTCAACGGCACGGAAAAATAGCGCGTAAACATTTCATATATAAAGATAGAGTCAGACTCGATAATGAGTTTGGCTCTTTTTTTATTTCACGACACTATTTTTCGCTCAAAGGTCTTTGGTCGTTGACATATTCAACGGTAACAAAATTTTCATTTTTAATGTTTCGACTTATGCCGTCTTGCCCCTGCCGAAAGGCAGAAAATAAAAAAGGAGTTACAAAAAAATGAAAAAAGTAGCATTCTCAATCTCTAACGTAAGAAGTAAATCGGATAAAAAGATATCCGGTTTCGGATACTTGTCCGAAGGTAATTTACTCTGTCCGTGTATCTCGAAGAACAATAAACCGTTCATAAGAGTATTCGACGACGTAGAAAAGGCTTGCCGTCCTATTAAAGACAGGTCAAACGAATTCAAAGGCTATATCACAATGTATTTTACCGACGTTCCTGTTTACAGAGATAAAGACGGTTCTTACGATATTCTCGATTTAGAAGTCGAATATCAAGTATGGTACAAAATCGTGGAGGACTGAAAAATGATAAACTTAAACGAAATTGCTTTTATAGATATAGACGGTTTCGACTATAACGACGGCGAATGTCTTATCCGATTTGACACGGTGGCATACTACCCCGACAAAAAACAAATTACTTTTGCCGTTACAAAACAAGGCAGAATTAGCGTACTCGATTATCAAGTGTTTGAAGATACTAACGGACACTATATCGAATACGGATACACTTACAAAAAAATATATATCGACGATTTGAAGGAGCAACTGAAATGAAAGGAAATATCAATATTGTAATAGGTTCTTGGGGTTCATATAACGAATGTAACGAAAGAGCGTTAGGCTCGAAATGGCTTGACCTTTCGGACTATTCCGATTGGGACGAAATTGTAGAAGAACTTAAAAAAGAAGGCTTTGAACTTGACGGTATCGACGAAGAACTGTTCATACAGGACGTTGAAGGTATCGAAGACCGTTCAATAAATTGGGATTACGTAAACCCCGAAACGCTGTTCAATACCTTAAAAGAATCAGGCGTTTTAGACGACGATTACAAATACAAAGTTTTTTGTGCGTTCCTCGAAGTGCGTGATTTCGATGATTTTGAAGAAAAAGTAAAATCTCACGGCGACCGTTGGGACGATTGTATCAATCTTTGGAGCGGCTATTCGTGGGAAGATTACGGCAAAGAAATGCTCGATTGTTGCGGTTGTGAAATACCCGACAGTGTTATCGATTTTATCGACCTTGAAGGATACGGAAGATATTGCGGCGAAGAATATCTGCAAGAATATAGCGACGGCTTAATTGAAATTTATTAAAGGAGTTTTACTATGAAAGAATATAAAGCAATGGCTCATATCAACTCGCTAAACGGCAAAAAAGATGAAATAACCGTCTTGAAAAAGATTGGGGATAACGATTATATGGTTGACTACAAGGGTGTGAAATGTCACGCCCTTTTTAATTGGTTTGTCTGCGAATATTACGCAGACGACATTTACGGAATTATAAAGGAGTGAAAACAATGGCTAACATCAAAGATTTGAAAAAGTATATAGGTTATGAATTTTCGTCTGGTTGCCATACAGGCGACGATTACAAATCCTTTCAGACCAAATACATAAATTTATTAAAAACAATGTGCAAAAACAATCATTGGCGACTTGTAAACATTGGCAAAAACCACTACTGTTTTTCAGCGTTTATAAAAAGCGCGGAAAACAAATGCGTTTACGTTTCTATATCTGACGTTCGTTGTTTCTCAAATGAATGGTATAACCACATACTAATCCGCACAGCAAAAGACGAAACGGATTATCACGGCGGGTTCAACAATTATACGAATCTTGAAGAATTAGAAGTTACGACCGCCGAACTACTCGAAGATTTACCGTTTTAAGGAGTGAAAAAATGAAAATATCAACGGAAATACTATATCGACTTTGCAATAAATATCAATGGTTTACGGGCGGCGATTGCAGCCAATACGAAAAAATGTTTGATAAAAATAGACAAGGAGCGAGCCTCGAAACGCTTGCAATAATTATCTGGCTTTGCTCGTCCTCTTACGAAGAAAAACAAATATTAGAAATACTCGAAAAGGAGTGTAACGACAATGATTGAACTTAATTTAACAGCAACCGATTCGGGGCAAGCAAAAGTCCTCGCGTACCTGCAAGAGAACGCAAGCGAAACCCTTGCCGACAAAATAAATAACGGCACGCCGTTTGAAAAAGACGGCAAACCGCTAATCAATAAAAAGTCGCTTGCAGGCTTTATGAAATATGCTTGTGACGAAGCGAGAAAACTTGCCGAAAAAGGCGCTAATTTCGCTTGCATTGACGACGTTACCGTGTACGGTTGGGCTATCCACTATTTTGAAGAAGATTCAATCGAAGGCACGCTTTACACCATAGACGGCGAAGAATATAAACCCGCGCCGAAGAAGGTTGCCACAACAAAACCTGTAACAGTAAAATCGCAACCGCCGAAACCACAAAATCTACAGTTTTCTATCTTCGATAAATTCGACGATACTGACGTTAAAGATACCGCAAACGACGATTTAACAACCGAAAGCGATACCGACGATGACGAATTTACCGAAGAAGATAAAAAGGACGCGTTGTGGCAGTCAGACGAAGAAATACAAACTCAGCAGGCTGTCGATAAACAGCAAGGCAACCCGACGTATCAAAAATATACGGCATTTCAAGAGGAACACCAGACGGCAATCGTTGCGTACCGTTTAGGCGATTTCTATGAAGTTTTAGGCGACAACGCCGTGCTTCTTGGCAACGAACTCGACCTTACTATTACAAGCCGCGACGTTGGCTTAAAAGACCGTATTCCTATGGTTGGTTTTCCGTATCACGCAGCCGAAAATTACTTTGCTAAAATCGTAAAGAAACACGATTTATATATCATTGAAAACGAACGTGATACACAATTTATTTCAAGCCTGTTATGTTTGGGTAATCAACTTATAGACCAAGATACGGGCGAAATCATTGACACGTTACCTATACAAAACAACGCAAAAACGGTAAAACTCGCAATGCCCGAACGAAACGAAATTATCGAATATCTTACCGAACTTTTTGACAACGAAACGGAGATGAAATTATGAAAATCGAAAAGATAAAACCTATCCCTAAATACATACTTGCTCGAATCAAAAAAGCCGACGCAGAAAACAATGAAACTACACTCGGCAAAGCACGTTTTTACTCGTATCTTACGAAGAATGACGGCGAACTTGTAAAAGT
>CAKQMB010000038.1 GCA_934254825.1 uncultured Clostridia bacterium
GCTATGAACTTTTTAAAGAAAGTTCTGACGATTTTCGTTGCGGTTTTGCTTGTTCTCTTTGCTCTGTCCGTGGTTATTAAATACAAACCAAGTGATTCTGGAAAAGAAAGCGTGAGCGAAAGCGAGCAATATTCCGAAAGTAAGACGGCAGGCGGTGAAACCGGTTCTGAAAAAGAATCCGAAAAAGGTTCTGAGAAAGAATCGGAATCGGTTTCCTTTCCGTCCGAAAGCGGAACAAAACCGGCGAAAAAAGTCGAAAGAATCGTCTTGAACGAAACGGAAATTATTTTTTGAAGGAGTTTAAATGAATAACACAAATATTATAAAACATGCCGTTAATCGACTTATAGCTTTACTTTTTATTGTTGTTTTCGTATTTGCGGGAATGGTTTCCTGCGGGAAAACGGCAGAAAAAGGAGAAAAGTCGGTTATGGAACTTACAAACGTTACGGATAACGGAGTGAAACTTGCGATATCCGAACTTGCGGCAACGGAAAACAGTTCGGTGCTCGCGTCGTATATGATTTCCGCAACCGTAGAACCCGCGGATGCGAACAACGTCACCCTCGATTGGGATTTGAAATGGGCTTCGGACGCGAAATTGAAATCGAAAGATATAAGCAAATATCTGACGGTTACAAAGTTCGGAAACACGGATAAATCCGTATACATAAATTGCTTTGCGGCATTTCGCGACAGTAAGGCGATTTTAACCGCGACGGCGAGGGGTACGGACATAAAAGGAACGTGCGATATTCTCTTTGTAGGCAAGGCAACGAGTATGGATATATCCACAAAAGCCGTTAAGAAAACTTCAATCGAACGCGGTGAGTATTACGAAGTCTACCCGAAAAGAACGTTTACTTTCGATATTGCCCTGTCCAACGTTTTCAACAGCGTTCAAGATCCCGTGTATGTTATAACCACAGGCGGTGAAGGCGAGGTTTATTTCGGTACGGAATACGCGTCCGCCGACACGACGAATTTCGGGGATTTTGAAAAAATCGCCTTAAGCAACTTGGCGAGCAAGTTTATAACTTCCGCGACGATAGCCGATAACACGTTGACTATAAAAACGGGCGATATGAAACTTGAAGATTTCTACGAAAGCAGCGTTTCCGACGGTTACGGAACGACGTATTACAAACGTTACGTTTATGAGGATGAGTTCGATCTTATTGCAGATAATGATTTCAAAGCGAAGTCTGCGGAAAATGCGAACCTTATAAAGTCGGCGTACTTCTATATCAATATTAAAGACAAAATAAGCGGGCTTGAAAAAAAGATAAAACTCTTTTTCGTTGACGCGCCCGCGGCGAAGTTGAACGTTACCTCGGATTTGACTTCGTCCACAACTACCGAACGCGGTGAGTTTTACACGCTCGAACCTAAGAAAACTTACACTTTCGATATCGTTACGGAAAACATCGAGTCGCCTGTTTTAACGGCAAAGGTGAGCGGGAGCGGCAGCGTGTATTTCGGTACGGAAGTCGCTTCATCTGAAATGACTTCTTTCAGCGATATCGCGAAAAAACAGATAAGCACGATTGCGGACAAGTTTATTACTTCGGCAAAAATCGAAAACGGCAAACTCATAATAACGACGGGAGATAGAACGCTCGAAGATTATTACGCAACAAGCAGTTCCGACGGATATTCCACAACGTATACCGACCGATACGTCTTTTACGATGAATTCGGCACGACATACGGGACGGATTACGAAGCGAAATCTACGGAGAATCAGACGCTTATAAAGTCATGTTATTTTTCCGTGCGGATTTACGATTCATCTTCGCGGGCAAACAAAACCATTAGATTCTTTATGTGAGGTGAGTTATGAAGAACAGTACAATAAAAATCATAACCTACGCTGTTATTTTGCTGGTCGCGGTACTTGCAATAGGTTTTGCTGTGTTCATTACGAACGGTTTTACCGAGAAGCCGAAAAGTTTTTACGTCGAAATAAACGGCGATAAAGTCGCTTCGTCTGCGAGCGGATATCTGCTTGAAAAGGACAAGCCTTTAAAATGCAAAGTCAAATTTTTATCTTCGGATAAAAAGAATTATACCGTGCAGATTTTGTCCGCGAAAAGCGATTTTACATACACCGTTGACGGTAAAAATTGCGGTTTTACAGGCGAAGAGGATTTTACCGATTGCTTTGTTATAACAAAAACGGGCGACGATTTCACCATCGAAACGGTCGGAAATCTCATCTCGGTTTTGCAAAGCAAGAACCCTGACGCAAAGGTAAACTACGACAGAAAAGCCGTACCGGATGAAGATTTGTTTACACTCGTAATCACCGCCGAATCCGACAAAGCCACAATCAAAATCGGGTTCAGAGTTCCGAGTCCCGAAGCGGAGATTGTAATATCTCCCGCAAGGCTCGTTATTTGAGAAGTATTTTAAATCGAATAGCCGTTTTATGCGTAACGCTTTGCGTTCTCTTTATGGGAATGCAAAGCGCCGCGAATGTGGCTTTTGCGGAAGATAAAACGGCTTCGGATGTATTCGAAGATTTGAGCAAGGACTCTTCTTTCAATGCGGAAAACTATCCGTCAAATGCAAAAGATTTTTCTCTGTCTGTCATGCAACTTGCCGAAAGCGCGGATAAAGAATTGTTTGTTTACGTCTATCAACCGAGCGGAGATAAGGTGAAAGCCTCGTCTATAAATATATCCACCACGATAAACGATGACATAAGTTTTTTCAATTATTCGCTCAAACTTTTAAACTTCGAGGGAACATTATTTAAGTACAAAGTGACGAACTTCGAGGTAAAAAAAGACCCCGTAAGGTATTACGCGATAAGTTCGATTTACCGCCCGTTCGATGCAAGCATCGGAGACAAGAAGTCGGGCAATAACACGATTAACGAGGTAAATTACGCAGTCAATAAACAGTATTGCTTCGGTGAAATAAACGGCAAACCGTATGTAAATTGCATAGACATTGAGACGATAGTTGTTACAGATAAATTTGTCGGCTTTGTGCGTTACCCCGACGGTTTTAAATTGTTTACGGGAGCGGGAGCGTGCGATAGCCATTTCGTGGCATTTAACACAGACAAAAAGATAGATAAACTTTTTGAAGCAGACGTTTACTATACTACTCAGAAAGT
>CAKQMB010000039.1 GCA_934254825.1 uncultured Clostridia bacterium
GGAAGCCCGCGTGATTTTACGGGCTTCCTTGTATTTTATTTGTTTTTGTAAGTAACGGTAACGAGTTTCGCATACTTCGAAAGTTCATTACCTTTGACAATTCCGTCCTCGTCGGCAGTAGGGGTTACCATCACCCGAAAATACTTAGCGTCCTCGGGAAAAGTGCCTCTATAAGTCGATGATTGAGTATTTGTCTTTGAAATCAACTCTTTATCCGTGCCGTAAAAGAACAGAGTGTAAGTCACGTTCGTGCCTTTATCCATCTCGATTTTTACCTCGTTCAACGGATAAAGATTTTTGGTATGTATAGCCGTTTTTGTTTCCGTATCGATTTTGCCATCGTCGTCTATAATACCGACCGCATACGAAGAACTCCCGAGAGTTTTAATTCTCTCGACGTCCTTCGTGTTGTAAGCGATAGCGCATATACCGACCGCGAGCAGAAACATTAAAACGGCTTCGACTATCCATTTTACTGTGTCGCGATTGATTTTCTTTTCACTCATGACCTTACCTCAAAAGCATATTCATGAGCGACTGGTCGGACTTGCGGAACGGTTTTATAGCGCACTCGTAATCGATTCCGTTTTCGTCAACCGATACGACCGCATAAGTGTTTCCTTTTAAAACGTGACCTCTGTCGTCCTTGATTTCGTAAGGCTTTAAGATAAGGTCTGCGGACATTGCGTTATCGAATACGATATCCAAAACTCTGAACCCGCCGTTATCGGGCGGAACGACCGCAATGCGAACCTCTCTCCCGCGGATTACGCCCTTTATGAAGTACGAAAAATATGTTTTATCGTCCTTCGTATAGGTTTCTCTTTCGACCTTGATTTTCTTTTCTTCGGGTTTTGCTTCCGTTTTTTCTGCTATTTTGCCTTGAATTTTCTTTTCTTCCATTTCTTTTACCTCTCTTTTTTAGTTTTGGATTTAGACTTTTTGTTTCCTATCTGTCTAGAAATTATTGTTGCTTCTTCTTTGGTTTTACCCTCGGCGAGAGCCTTTTTGTACTTGTACAGACCTGCGGAGTCCGATTGTGCCTGTAAATAGCCAGACCTCATACCCGCTTCGTAGTCTGTCAATTCTTTGCCTTCTTTTTCGCCGTGCTGATGGACTTTCGCTTTTCTTTCTTCCGCGTAACTTTTGGCGCGCTTGGAAGGAATACTCCATCTACGCTCGGTATTATAACTTTTTGCCATAAATTAACCTCTTTTTTAAATTTGCCCGTATCGCCGATAGCAAAGCGTTTTGCGGTTTATTCTACGCTTATTCTTTCCGAACGCTTCGATTTCCGCATTATTAAGTTGTAATTTATGTAAAACAGACGCGTTTATATATATCGGTAACATTCCGTTCCGTTGGCTTTTCCTTTGGTGAGCGGCCGCTCTTATTTTCGAAAACGCTGAAACTCTGCCCGCTAAAATCTTGCGTCTGATTACGCCGTAATTTCCCTGCTACCTTATATACTTTCGCGTATACATAGTAGTCGGAAGTCTTTTGCCGTTTAAATACTCGCGCTTCGCAAAAACCGAATTATATTCCGAATCTCTTTTAGCCGTTCGAAAATAAAACGTGTCCTTACTGAACAACTGAGTATTATCCCGTTCATCCGCTCGAATTTTCAATTCCTGCTTAACGATATACAAACGAGTTCTGTAAACGTTATGAGCGTTCCTTAAAAACGCCGGCTCTTTGTTTTTCATTCGCAATCTCTCCTTTTTTCTTATTTAACCGACCGAAAATATATCATCCTCGCCGATTACAGAAAAATTATATCCCCGTTCAGAAATTTTCACCACTGACTTTTCTTCCCGCGTTTCCAAACTTTACTGACCCGTTTCCTTACTTTTTGTTCTTGTCCGGCATAAAAAAACTCCGAATTTTACTTCGGAGCGTTTTCGTTGAATTTTTTATAAAAATATTTAACAAGTTTATTATTCAATTTATAGACGTAAAACGAAGAGTATAGCATTTCTTCCGCCGCGCCTTCTTGCGTATTTCCTTTCATATAGAGAGAAATATAAATATCGTAAAGTTGCGGCGAGGCTTCCTTTATAGAAAGATTATACTTTTCTACCAATTCTGTTATATTATTCCCGCCCGTCTCCTTAAATGCGGCATCAAACATATTTTTCTTAGAGTAATAATACCGAATATCCCTGAGTTCACGCCTTATCTGATCCCGTTCTATCATTCAAATTGTCCTCCTTTACCATTTCGCAAATAATCGTTTCCAACACAGAAGCGAGTAAATCTATTTTATCTTTCGGAATCAACGATAAGTCGGGCGTTCCGTGTACGACAACTTTATAATTATCTTTTTCGTAAACTTTTGCTCTCATATAAAACCTCTTTCGCTTGATAAGAAAATTATACCGCCGTTCATTTCGTTTTTCCACTGACTATTCAGGTTAT
>CAKQMB010000040.1 GCA_934254825.1 uncultured Clostridia bacterium
AATAAACTCGTGTTCCATTTCTGCTCTTTTCCCCATGCTTCGAAAGTCGTCGTCGCGCCCTCTTTTATCATATTGAGCCACGCGTTTTCGTCGAGCGTGAGTTCTTTCGCCTTGTCCTTTTCGCCGTTTTTAACAAGCGCGGCAAGCGCGAAATACGCCATATACACACCCATAGAATTAAGCTTTTTATCGCAGATCATTTTTACGAGTCTGTTTTTAAGCTCTTCGTCTTTCCCGTAAATACCGAACAGAAGCGGGAAAATATTCGAGTGTACAGCCGAGTGGGTTTTGCTCTCCGAGTCGCAGAACAGCCCCGTTTTTTCGTTATAAAACGCCTTGTAAAACGACTTTACAACTCCGTCCGTTTCGGCTGTTTTTTCGTTGCCGCAAATCGCCTCTATTTCGTTCATCGCCGTTAAAAAACCTATCCATAAGGCGTTTAACACGTTATGCACGCCGTCTCCTATCGGTTTCGCAAGCGGAAAATCATAACCGTCGCGAAGGTTCGCGGGCCAGTCTACGAGGTTCCATTGTCCGTATACTTTTTCTATCAATCCGTCGCCGCGATCGAACGACGAAAAGTACTCGTACATCCCCCTGAGCGTCGGCTCGACGGTCTTTAAAAATTCTTTATCCCCGTCGAATTTATACGTCCAAAGCACAAGCGACGGAAAAATAAGCCCGTAATCGGCTATCTCCTGCATAAAAGAGGACGTCGCGACCGACATAAGACCTTTGCATATAAATGAAGTACGGCAAAAATCGAGTATCGTCTTTTTAAGAAAGGTCGTATCGCCCGTAAGAATAGCCTGCGCTCTGCCCGAAACGCAAAAATCGCCGAGATAACTTCCCTTTTCCCTCGTCGGGCAATCGGGAATTATCTCCTGCGTTCCGTATTTTATCGTGTTTACGCACAACCCGATGATTCCGTCAAAATCGGCGTTAATCGACTTATAGACGGCTTTTTGCTCAAACGGATAGTGTCTTATTCTGAATTTTACGCTTATGATTTCAACCGTTTCGGGAACGATAAGTTCGGCAAAGCGGAAGCCTTTGTAATCGAATTGATCGAGCGTATCTTCGCCGCCCGAAAGTATCCATTTTTCTTCGTAGCGGCAGTTTGCGCGCATTTCGAAACGAACCGAGCCGTCCTCGTTAAGCTCCTCGCCCTGCCTTATTATTATCTCGTCGCCGCGTTTTCCTTTGGCTTTTACGACAAGATAACCTGCCGCCTCCTGTCCGAAATCGTAAAAATACCCGTTGTCGGTTTTCTTTACGGTTTTCGGCTCGACGTCGTAAATTTCGAGCGGTTCAATCGGCGATTTTATCAATTTATAGTCGTTATGCTTTTTAATTTTGGCGTTTTGCCAGCCGCCGTCGTCAAAATCTTCCTTTTCAAAACCGATTTCTTCCGAGCGGCTGTCGAAAAGTTCCATAAACTGAGTGTCGTAACCTACGACCGATAAGGGAACGTAAGCCGAAGAAATTTTGCATTTCCAGCTTTCGTCCGTCGCCAAAACGACTTCGCCGTCAACGATAAGCTCAGCCCAAAGGCTTTCTCTGTTATCTCCCGAAACCCAGACGCGGTTGATAAGCCCCTGATAAAGCGTGTGAACGGCTATAACGTTCTCGCCGCGCTTTAAAAACTTCCCGACAGGCAGTTCCATATAGTAATACGCGTCGGGATAAGACGGCGGAGGCCCCTGGGTTACGAACTCGCCGTTTATATACAATTTGAAATAGTCGTCCGCCGTGATTTTCAGAACCGCGCCCGACAAATCTCCGTTTAAATCAAAACGTTTT